>NZ_JBAZPR010000039.1:0-2523 GCF_041648115.1 Brevundimonas sp. | reverse complement strand
GCACGAAGCCGCTGCGCGGCAGTGGTGGTGGCGGTGAGGTAGCGCGCTTGCGCTGAGGTTTTGCCCTGCGGCAGCGGCGGCAGACGATGGAGTTCCTTCAACGAGAGGAACTTCATCATGGCGACTCTACCCACCGAACAGTCCGTTACGCCGCTGCGTCAGCGCATGCTCGACGACATGGCGATGCGCTCGATGCGGTCGCGTACCCAGCACGACTATGTCCGCCACGTCCGTGCCTTTGCGGCGTTCCTGCGACGCTCGCCGGAGACCGCGACCGCCGAGGACGTACGGCGCTTCCAGCTTCACCAGCGCGAGCACGGTGTCGGGGAGTCCGTCATCGGCGCCACCGTGTCAGCGCTGCGCTTCCTGTTCGGCGTGACGCTCGACCGGCCCGACCTGTCGCGCAAGCTGGTCCTGGCGTCACGTCCCCGCAAGCTGCCCAACGTGCTGAGCGTCGAGGAGGTAGCGCGGCTACTCGAGGCGGCACCGGGCATCAAGTACCGCGCGGCGCTGGGCGTCGCGTACGGCGCCGGATTGCGGGTGTCCGAGGTCGCGCACCTCAGAGCCGACGACATCGACAGCAAACGCATGCTGATCCGCATCGAGGAGGGCAAGGGGCGCAAGGACCGAAACGCGATGCTGTCGCCGCAGTTGCTCGAACTGCTGCGGCTTTGGTGGCGCGAGGGAAAACGTCGCAGCGTCCTGTTGCCCCATGGCTGGCTGTTTCCGGGGCGCAGCTACACCGATCCTATCTCGACGCGGCAACTCCACCGTGCCGTCTGTGAGGCGGCCGAAGCGGCGGGCATCCGCAAGCGGGTCAGCCCGCACACGCTGCGGCATAGTTTTGCGACGCACCTGCTCGAACAGGACGTCGACATCCGCGTCATCCAGGTCCTGCTCGGGCACAGCAAGCTCGAGACGACCGCGCTCTACACCAAGGTCGCCACGCGCACGATCCATGCGGTGACGGGGCCGCTCGACCGGTTGATGGCGCTGATGGAGGGCAAACCACCCCCCGGTTGACGCCGCGTGCGCGCCTCACTCGAGGTCGCCGACATCTTCCGCGCTGCCGGTCCTGCGTACCGGACCGCCCATGCCGGGCATCTTAGCCTCGACCAGCTCAAGGTCATGTCGGCTGTCGAACATTGCCGCACCGCTGCGCTCGGCGGTCACACCGAGGGATGCACCGACTGCGGGCACTGGCGGGTGGCCTATAACAGCTGTCGCAACCGGCACTGCCCGCGGTGCCAGGGTGCGGCCGCGCGAACATGGCTTGCCGAGCGCGAGGCCGACCTGCTGCCGGTCGGCTATTTCCACGTCGTCTTCACGCTGCCGGCCGAGGTCGCCGACATCGCCTACCAGAACAAAGCTGCGGTCTACGGCCTGCTGTTCCAGGCAGCGTCCGAGACGATGACGACCATCGCCGCTGACCCGAAGCATCTCGGCGCCCGCATCGGCATCACCGCAGTCCTTCACACCTGGGGGTCGGCGATGACCCACCACCCGCACATCCACATGATCGTGCCGGGCGGCGGGCTGTCCCCGGACGGCAACCGCTGGGTCTCGTCACGCCCGGCGTTCCTGCTGCCGGTGCGCGTACTCGGCAAGCTGTTCCGCCGCCTGTTCCTGACCCGGCTGATGGCGCTGTACGACGCGGGACGGCTCGGCTTCTTCGGCAGTCTTGCGGCACTCGCCGACCGCCGCGTCTTCCTGCGACACCTGTCCCCGGTCCGGAAAAAGAACTGGGTCGTCTATGCTAAACCGCCGTTCGCGGGACCGCAGGCGGTGCTCGCCTATCTGTCGCGCTACACCCACCGCGTGGCGATCTCGAACAGCCGCCTCGTCCGCTTCGACGAGACCGGAGTGACATTGCGCTACAAGAATTATCGCAACGATGTCGCCGACCGGCAGCAGGTGATGACGCTGGCCGCTGACGAGTTCATCCGCCGTTTCCTGATCCACGTTCTCCCGAAGGGCTTCCACCGCATCCGTCATTACGGCCTGCTCGCTGGCGCCACCCGCAAGGCTCACCTCGAACACGCCCGCCAACTGCTCGGTGTCGCCCCGCCCGTGCCGGCTGCCCCGCCGGTCGAACACGAGGACGCCCGCCCGCCATGCCCATGCTGCGGAGGACGCATGGTCGTCATCGAAACCTTCGAACGATGGCGCCAGCCCCGCGCACCGCCGGATGACACCAACCCGACCGGGACCACTGCCCCATGACCCGGCATGGCTCGCCTTCATCCCGCCGCGCGACCTGTGCGCTTCCGGCCATGATGACGCTCGCGTTGACGATGCCGCTCCGCGTGCCGACCCACACCTCACGCCTTCGTCAAAGCCATAAGCCAAGCCAAACCCAGCGCCAGACGACATCCTCCCAGCCCACAGATGCCCGCCCGGGCGGCTGTTGCCCGCGCCTCAAACCAGGGCGAAAACCGAAAACCCCATAGGCCAGCATCCGCGGCCCGCGGCTTCCTGCTTTGGAGGATATCGTACACCTGCCGGTGCCCGATTTCCTTCACA
>NZ_JBAZPR010000038.1:0-2622 GCF_041648115.1 Brevundimonas sp. | reverse complement strand
CTGCGTTGATGGCGCGCGTTGCTGGCCCTGGTGTTTTGTCGGGTCTGGAGCGTTTGTCTGGTGGCGCGAACATGGAGAGTTTTGCGTTTGATTGGGCGGGGCCGGAGGGAGGGGGCGCCTATGTTCTGCGCCGGGCGCCGTCGGCGGATTATATGGCGGACCGTCCGTTCGGCCATGGTGACGAGGCGGCGCTGGTGATGGCGGCGTTTGATGCGGGGGTGAAGGCGCCCGAGGTTGTCGGCGTGCTGGAGCCGGGCGACGGCCTGGGCACGGGCTATGTGATGCGGCGGGTGATGGCGGAGGTGTCGCCGGCGAAGATATTGGCCGACCCGCCGTCGTCGCTGCTGGGGGACTTGGGCCGCGAGCTGGCGCGCATCCATGCGATCCCGATGGAGAGCGTGCCCGATGCGATCCCGCTGATGGACACGGCGACGGCGCTGGCGGAGCTCAAGGCGCGCTTCGGGTCGTATGGCGGCGACCGACCGGTGATCGCGCTGGCGATCAAATGGTGCGAGGATCATCTGCCCGCGCCGGTCTCGCCGGTGCTGGTGCATGGCGATTACCGGATGGGCAATGTGATGGTCGATGTGGGCAAGGAGGGCGGGGGCCTCGCGGCGGTGCTCGACTGGGAGTTGGCGCATCGCGGCGACGCGCATGAGGATCTGGCGTTCGGCTGCATGACGGTGTGGCGCTTTGGCCAGCTCGACAAGCCGGCGTTCGGGGTGGGCAGCCTCGCCGATTACTTCGCGGCCTATGAGGGTGCGGGGGGCGTGAAGGTTGACCCCGCGCGCTTCCGCTTCTGGCTGGTCTACCGGACCTTGTGGTGGGCGCTGGGCTGTTTGCAGATGGGGCAGGCGTGGCGGAGCGGCGCCGACAAGACGGTCGAGCGCGTCGTCATCGGGCGGCGCACCGCCGAACAGGAGCTCGACCTTTTGTTGCTGCTCGAAGACGGGGCGCCCGAAGGCGAACGCGCGGCGCCGCTGCCGCCATCACCCGCCGCTGCATCCGCGCCGACGGGCGAGCCGACGAACCGCGAGATCGTACAGGCGGTGCGCGACTGGATCGAGGCATCGATCAAGCCGGGGGCGGAGGGCCATGCGAAGTTCGAGGCGGTGGTCGCGATGAACGCGCTCGGCATCGTGCTGCGCGACCTGGAGGCGGGGGTGCGCGCCGAGGATGCGGCGCTGGCCAAAGCGTTGCTGTCGGGGGCGACGACGCTCGCCGAACCCGGCCTGCTCGCGCGGCTGCGGCGCGATGTGCTGGATAAATGCGCGGTCGACAGCCCCAAATATGCCGCGCTGGCGGCGGCGCGCGCCCAGTGGGGCGGATAAGGATAAAGGGAGAGAGAGAGATGGACTTTGCGATGCCCGCCGACCTCACGGCGTATCTGGACGAGCTTGATACATTTATCGAGGCCGAGATCAGGCCGCTCGAGCTGGCGGACGACAATATCCGCTTCTTCGACCACCGCCGCGAACATGCGCGCACCGACTGGGACAATCAGGGCCTGCCGCGCGAGGCGTGGGAGCAGCTCTTGAAGCAGGCGACGAGGCTGGCCGATGCTGCGGGGCACTGGCGCTTCTCGGCGCCGAAAAAATATGGCGGCAAGGACGGCTCGAACCTGTGGATGGCGGTGATCCGCGAGCATTTTGCCGCGAAGGGCCTCGGCCTCCACAACGACCTTCAGAATGAGCATAGCATCGTCGGCAACTTCCCGTTCGTCGAGATGTTCGAGCAGTTCGGCACCAGCGAGGCGCAGAAGCAGGAATTTATCCTCGGCGGGTTCGAGGGCAGGCGGCGCACCGCCTTCGGCCTGACCGAACCCGATCACGGGTCGGACGCGACGCATATGGAAACGCGCGGGGTGCGCGAGACGCGCGATGGCGTCGATGGCTGGCGGATCGACGGGCGCAAGATGTGGATCACCGGCATGCATGTCGCGACGCACTGCGCGACCTTCTGCCGCACCAGCGGCGACGACGGCGATGCGAAGGGCATCACCTGCCTGCTCGTCCCCACCGGCACCCCCGGCATGACGGTCGATGAATATATGTGGACGTTCAACATGCCGACCGACCATCCGCGCATGACCTTCGACAATGTGTGGGTGCCCGACAGCGCGCGGCTCGGCCCCGAGGGCGGCGCGCTCGCGATCGCGCAGAGCTTCGTCCACCAGAACCGTATCCGCCAGGCGGCAAGCTCGCTGGGCGCGGCGGTGTTCTGCATCGAGGAGAGCGTCAAATATGCGCGGGCGCGCAAGCCGTTCGGCGAGGCGCTGGCGAAGAACCAGGCGATCCAGTTCCCGCTCGTCGAGCTGGCCACGCAGGCCGAAATGCTGCGCCTGCTCATCCGCAAGACCGCATGGGACATGGACAACACCCCGCACAAGGAAATCGAACACACCCTCTCCGACAAGGTCAGCATGTGCAACTACTGGGCGAACCGCCTCGTCTGCGAAGCCGCCGACCGCGCGATGCAGGTCCATGGCGGCATCGGATACTCGCGCCACAAACCGTTCGAACATATCTACCGCCACCACCGCCGATACCGCATCACCGAAGGCGCCGAAGAAATACAAATGCGAAAGGTCGCCGCATATCTGTTCGGATATCTCGGGCCGCG
>NZ_JBAZPR010000037.1:0-2627 GCF_041648115.1 Brevundimonas sp. | reverse complement strand
CCGCGGCCCCATATACCCGAACAGATACGCGGCGACTTTGCGCATTTGTATTTCTTCGGCGCCTTCGGTGATGCGGTATCGTCGGTGGTGGCGATAGATATGCTCGAACGGTTTGTGGCGCGAGTAGCCGATGCCGCCGTGGACCTGCATCGCGCGGTCGGCGGCTTCGCAGACGAGGCGGTTCGCCCAGTAGTTGCACATGCTGACCTTGTCGGAGAGCGTGCGCTCGACCTCCTTGTGGGGGGTGTTGTCCATGTCCCACGCGGTCTTGCGGATGAGCAGGCGCAGCATCTCGGCCTGCGTCGCCAGCTCGACCAGCGGGAACTGGATCGCCTGGTTCTTCGCCAGCGCCTCGCCGAACGGCTTGCGCTGCCTTGCGTACTTCACGCTTTCCTCGATGCAGTAGACCGCGGCGCCGAGCGAGCTTGCCGCCTGGCGGATGCGGTTCTGGTGGACAAAGCTTTGCGCGATCGCGAGCCCGCCGCCCTCGGGCCCGAGCCGCGCCTCGTCGGGCACCCACACATCGGTGAACGTCATGCGCGGATGGTCGGTCGGCATGTTGAACGTCCACAGATACTCGTCGACCGTCATGCCGGGCGTCCCCGTCGGCACGAGCAGGCAGGTGATGCCCTTCGCATCGCCGTCATTCCCGCTGGTGCGGCAGAAGGTCGCGCAATGCGTCGCGCTGTGCATGCCGGTGATCCACATCTTGCGCCCGTCGATCCGCCAGCCGTCGACGCCGCCCCGCGTCTCTTTGACCGCGCGCGTCTCCATATGGGTGGCGTCCGATCCATGGTCGGGCTCGGTGAGCCCGAACGCGGTGCGCCGCTTGCCCTCGAAGGAGCCGAGGATGAACTCCTGCTTCTGTTCCTCGCTCGTCGCAAACTGCTCGAACATCTCGACGAACGGGAAGTTGCCGACGATGCTGTGCTCGTTCTGAAGGTCGTTGTGGAGGCCGAGCCCTTTCGCCGCGAAGTGCTCGCGGATCACCGCCATCGCGAGGTTCGATCCGTCCTTGCCGCCATATTTCTTCGGCGCCGAGAAGCGCCAGTGGCCCGCGGCATCGGCCTTGCGGGTGGCTTTGCGGAGCAACGCCTCCCACTCCTCGCGCGGTAGCCCCTGATTGTCCCAGTCGGTGCGCGCATGTTCGCGCCGGTGGTCGAAGAAGCGGATATTGTCGTCCGCCAGCTCGAGCGGTTTGATCTCGGCGTCAATAAACGCGTCGAGCTCGTCCAGATACGCCTGCAAGGCGGCGGGCATCGCGAAGTCCATGTCTCTCTCCCTTGTCCTGCTATCCGCGCCACTCGGCGCGCGCCGCAGCGAGCGCGGCATATTTGGGGCTGTCGACCGCGCATTTACCCAGCACATCGCGGCGCAGTCTCGCGAGCAGGCCCGGCTCGGCGAGGGTCCGCTCACCCGTCAGCAATGCCTCGGAAAGCGCCGCATCCTCGGCGCGCCCCCCCGCATCGAGGTCGCGCAGCACGATGCCGAGCGCGTTCATCGCGACCACCGCCTCGAACTTGGCATGGCCTTGCGCCCCGGGCTTGATCGCCCCCTCGATCCAGTCGCGCACCGCCTCTACGATCTCGGCATTGGTCGGCTCGCCGGTCGGGGCCGAGGTTGTTTGAGGCGACGACGGCAACGCCCGTGCCCGCTCATCCTCGGGCGCCTCGTCTTCGAGCAGCCGCACCAGATCGAGCTCCTGCTCGGCGGTGCGCCGCCCGATGACGACGCGCTCGACGGTCGGGTCGGCGCCGCTCCGCCACATCTGCCCCATCTGCAGGCACCCCAGCGCCCACCAGAGTGTCCGGTAGATCAGCCAGAAGCGGAAGCGGCCGCGGTCGACCGGCACGCCGCCTGCCGCCTCATAGGCCGCAAAATACTCGTCGAGGCTGCCGACCCCGAACGCCGGTCTATCGAGCGCGCCAAAGCGCCACACGGTCATGCAGCCGAACGCCAGATCCTCATGCGCGTCGCCGCGATGCGCGAGCTCCCAGTCGAGCACCGCCGCCAGACCCGCGCTATCCACCATGATATTGCCCATGCGGTAGTCGCCGTGGACAAGCACCGGGTCGGCGGGCGCGGGCAGGTGCTCTTCGCACCATTTGATCGCGAGCGCGATCACCGGACGATCGCCGCCGTACGACCCGAAGCGCGACCGAAGCTCCGCCAGCGCCGCCGCCGTGTCCATCAGCGGGATCGCCGCCGGGATCGCCTCCAGCGGGATACCGTGGATGCACGCCAGCTCGCGGCCGAGGTCGCCGAGCAAGGACGCCGGCGGATCGGCCAAGATCTTCGCTGGCGACACCTCGGCGATCACGCGCCGCATCACATAACCCGTGCCCATGCCGTCGCCCGGCTCGAGCACCCCCACCACCTCGGGCGCCATCACCCCGGCATCAAACGCCGCCATCACCAGCGCCGCCTCGTCACCATGCCCGAACGGCCGGTCCGCCATATAGTCCGCCGACGGCGCGCGGCGCAGGACATAACCTTCCCCCGCCCAGTCGAACGCAAAACTCTCCATGTTCGCACCCCCCGACAATCGCGTCAGGCTCGACAACACGCCGGGGCCGACAACGCGGGTCATCAAGGCAGGGAGCATCGCGGCAACGTCGGTCATGCGA
>NZ_JBAZPR010000036.1:0-3205 GCF_041648115.1 Brevundimonas sp. | reverse complement strand
CGAGCAAGGGCCAGGATGTGACGAGCGCCGCGCAGACGACAAGAAGCAGGCCCCCGACGAGAATGCCCGCCTTGCGCCATCGTTGAACGGATTGGATATCGACCGCTGATCGACAGGCGTCATCAGGAAGTGATGAGCCGGACGAAGCAGGGCTTGCGGGTTTGGAGACGCTCGAGACGTCGTCGGAGGGATCGAGCGGCATCATTGCGCCTCCCCCTCATCCGGACGATCCTTAGCCGCATCGCGCAGGATGTCCACGCCGCCCTTCAACGCGATGGCGGCCACGAGGACGCCGACGACGAGGTCCGGCCACGCCTGGCCGAGCCAGAGCACCAACGCCCCGGCGACGAGGATGCCTCCGTTGGAGGCGAAGTCGTTGAAGCTGAACGTCTCAGCAGCCTTCATGTTGACGTCGGCGCTGTGCTGGCGGCGGATCAACTGCAGGCAGATCAGGTTGATGATCGCCGCAACGACCGCGAGCCCCATCATGGTCGGGCCGATCGGTTCGGTCCCGATGAGGAACCGACGACCCGCGTCGAGAAGGACGCCAGCGCCGAAGATGAGGAGCATGACGCCCGAAAGGCGCGCCGCCCCCCGCTTCCACGAAACGGGCCGACCGATCGCGAGAAAGCTGATCAGATAGACAGCAGCGTCCGAGGCGTTGTCCACCGCGTTGGCCAGCAAAGCGCTGGAATCGGCGGACAGGCCGCCGATCCCAAGAGCTAATGCCAGGCCCGCGTTGAGCGCGAGAACCGTCAGCAACGTGCGTCGCTGCTGACGGTCATCCTGAGTGCGAGCAATCAATCCTCCACCCCCTCGTCCTTGCGGTGACGCACCGCCTTGGCCGCGAAGGTCGGCAGGACCAGCAAGGTCAGGGCTGTCGCGGTCAGGAGGCCGCCGATGACGACAGTCGCCAGAGGCTTCTGCACCTCGGCCCCCGCGCCGTGGGCGAGGGCCATCGGGATGAAGCCGACGATGGCGACCAAGGCTGTCGTCAACACCGCACGCAATCGGCTGGACGCCCCTTCGATCGCCGCGTCCCGGGGCGCGAGCCCCGCCTGCAATCGCTCGCGAATGGCCTGCATCAGAACAAGTCCATTCAGGGTCGCCACACCCGAGACGGCGATGAAGCCAACGGCCGCAGACACCGAGAACGGCATCCCTCGCAGGAGAAGCGCCAAGGCTCCACCGATCAGGGCCAAGGGCACGCAGGCGAAGACCAGCCCAGCCTCGGAGAACGACCCCAGGGCCATGAACAGCAGCACCCCGATCAAAACGAAGACGATCGGAATAACCAGGCCCAGGCGTTGTTCGGCGCGTTTGAGGTTCTCAAACTGACCGCCCCAGGTCAGGCGGACGCCTGGCGGGAGCTGGATCTGATCGACCTTCGCTTGCGCGTCGGTGACGAAGCCGCCCAGATCCCGGCCGCGGACGTTGGCCTGGACCACCATCCGTCGGCTGCCGTCGTTGCGGCTGATCTGGTTCGGCCCCTCGGCGCTCTGGATGCGAGCCACCGAGGACAGAGGCACGGTCACGCCCGTCGCAGAGACGATGGGCAGGGCCGCGAGCGCCGCCGGATCGTTGCGTGCATCGTCCGGTAGGCGGACGACGACGTCGAAGCGACGATCGCCCTCGAAGATCCGGCCGGCCTCCGCGCCGCCGATGGCGGCCGAGACCGCTTCGGAGACGTCGGCTGCGGACAGGCCGTAGCTGGCCGCCGCGAACCGATCGACGCTGACCGTCAGGGTGGGCAAGCCGGACGCCTGTTCGACGCGAACGTCGGCGGAGCCCGTGGTCTGGCGCAGCGCGCCGGCCACCTGATCCGCGACCCGCTGCATGGTGTCGAAGTCGTCGCCATAGACCATGACCGCGAGGTCGGTCCGCACGCCTGAGATCAGTTCGTTGAAGCGAAGTTCGATGGGTTGGCTAAACTCGAAGTTGTTGCCGATCTGCTGATTGGCCAGATCTTCGAAGCGCTCGAGAAGGGCTTCCTTCTCGAGACCGGAATCAGGCCAGTCCTTGCGGTCTTTCAGAACGATGACGCTGTCCGAAATGTTGGGCGGCATCGGGTCGACGGCCGCCTCGGCGGTGCCGGTCCTGGAGAACATGGTCTCGACTTCCGGCTGGGCGGTGATGACCCGTTCCAACGCCATCTGCATGGCGAGGGACTGTTCCAGCGACGCCGAGGGAACCCGCAGCGCCTGCATGGCGATGTCGCCTTCGTCCAGGGTGGGGATGAACTCCCTCCCCAGGGACGAGAAAGCCAGACCACCGACAACGACCGCGCCGAGCGCCGAGATCAAAACGATCTTCGGACGATCGACGGCGGCGCGGATGGCCGGCTGGATCCAACGCCGCGCGTGGCGGAGCAGGAAGGTTTCGTGTTCGTGGGCCTGGCCGTGTTCGTCGGTCTCGACCTTCTTGGGATCCCGCACCAGCAGGGCCGTCATCGCCGGCACGAAGGTGAAGGAGAAGATGAAGGCGCCGACGAGCGCCAGCATGACCGTCGCGCCCATGGGGACGAACGTCTTGCCCTCGACGCCCTCAAGCATCAGCAGGGGAGTGAAGACGAGCAGGATAATCAGCTGACCGAAGGCGGCCGGCTTGACCATCTTGCGAGCTGCGGCCACGGCGACATCAAGGCGTTCCCGACGGGTCAGGGCCCGTCCCAGATCGATCCGCCGTTGCGATAGCATCAGGAGGGTGCTTTCCACGACGATGACCGCGCCATCGACCAGAAGGCCGAAGTCCAGCGCGCCCAGGCTCATCAGGTTTCCACTGATGCCGAACCGGTTCATGCCGATGACGGCGAACAGGAAGCTGATCGGGATCATCAGCGCTGTGATGCTGGCCGCACGAATGTTGCCGAGCAGCAGGAACAGAACGACGATGACCAAAAGCGCGCCCTCGGTGAGGTTGCGCGCCACCGTCGAAATTGTCGAGTTGACCAGGGCGCTACGGTCGAGAACCGTTACCGCCTCGATCCCCGCGGGCAGCGTCTTGCGAACTTCCTCAAGACGCTCCCCGGCCGCCTGGGCCACGGTGCGGCTGTTGCCGCCCGCGATCATCAGCGCCGTACCGAGCACGGCCTCGTGGCCGTCACGGCTGGCGCCGCCCAGGCGCGGAGCCTGGCCGATCTCGACCGTGGCGACATCGGCGACCCGCACGATCAGGCCGTTCCGGTTGACGACCGGCGCCTGAGCCA
>NZ_JBAZPR010000035.1:0-3673 GCF_041648115.1 Brevundimonas sp. | reverse complement strand
ATGCACACCGGGATGCCGGTCGAGGGGAAGAGCTGTGCGGGCAGGCCGATCACCGCATCGAGCAGATTCTCGTCGATCATCTGCTGGCGGATACGACCTTCGGCGCCACCACGAAAAAGGACGCCATGCGGAGCGATCAGCGCGACCTTGCCTTCGCGCGGCCGCGCGCTTTCGACCATGTGGCTGATGAAGGCATAGTCGCCCTTGGACTTGGGCGGCAGGCCGCGGTGGAAGCGGTTATGCCGATCCTGCTCGGCCGCTTCATGTCCCCACTGCTTCAGGCTGAAGGGCGGGTTCGCGATGACGCGGTCAAAGCGCATCAGCGCGTCGTCAGCGAGGAACTTCGGGTTGGTGAGGGTGTCGCCCCATTCGATCCGCGCGCCGTCCAAACCGTGCAGGAACATGTTCATCCGGGCCAGCGCCTGCGTCTGGTTCGTCGCCTCCTGGCCGAACAGCTGCACATTTGCCTGACTTGCGTGCTCCTTGCCCTCTGCATGGGCGACATGCTCGGCCGCGCGGATCAGAAGTGATCCGGACCCGCAGGCCGGGTCGTGGATCCGGTTTCCGGGACGCGGATCGGCGAGGCGGACCAGCAGTTCGGAGACTTTTCGCGGCGTGAAGAATTCGCCGGCTGTCTTGCCCGCGTTGCTGGCAAAGCGCGAAATGAGATAGATATAGGTTTCGCCGATGACGTCCTCAGCGCTGTCCTTGCCGTCGAAGAGTGAGGGCGAGAAATCGAGCGTCGGGCGCGCGAAATTGTCGAACAGCGCTTTGATGCGCCGGTTGCGATCGGCCGTCTCGCCCAGATTGTTGCGGCTGTTGAAATCGACCGGGGAGAGGGTGCCCTCAAGTTTGGCGAGGTTGGCCTGCTCAATCGCTTCCAGCGCGATGTTCACGCGCTCGGCGATATTCGTGCTGTTCCGCTCGGGATAGACGTCGTGGAAACTGGCACCCGCCGGGATCTGGAAGCGGAAGCGCGACATGCGGCGTTCAACGCGGGTGGCGTCGCCGTCATACTGCTTTTCGGCAGCGCGGCGCTCGTCGGCCCAGATATCGCTCAGATATTTCCAGAACAGGAAGACGAGGATGTAATCTTTGTAATTGGCGGCATCGATCGTGCCGCGAAACGTATCGCAGGCGCTCCATGCAGCCTTGTTCACGTCTTCTTGCTTGATGGCGGTCATCTTGATTCCCTTGTCGAGTGGGTGAGGCGCGCGAGCGCCTCACCCGGATTTGCATCAGCCCTTGGTGCCGCGCGGATCGTTGCCGTGACTATCCGAACGGGCGATCTGGCCGTCGCGATTGTGAATTTTCAACTCACTTTCGGCGGCGCGACTGACGCGCCGTCCTGCCGCCTCCGCCGTCGCCTTAGTGCGATGATTGCTGACGGGCGCAGGATTGCCGCCCCGCTTCACGCTCCAGCCACCAGAGGGGTTGGGAACGACGTGCGTCGTTCCGCCCTTGCTGCTTGAAGGGGATTTCGCCATATCTAATTTACCTTTCTGCTTGGGTAGAAGGTGCCCGCCCGGCTGTTCCAGAGCCGTTCGGGCCGGTTGAGGCCTGCTTTGGGTTTGCTCCCTTGGCAGGCCCTTCTGCCGCCGCTTGGCGGAGAAGCTCATTAATTAGATCGGTGCGGAGCGCGGACAGGCGCTCGGTGAGCTCGCGCTCCTCAATGGCGCACCTGTTCAGCGCTGCGATCGACATCTGTCGCTCGACCGACGGAACAGGAATGCGGAGCTCTTTCAAAGGTCCGAGTGGAAGCCGCAACGCTGCGGTGCCGGAACGATGACCGCTCAGTTCCTGCTGTGTCGACGGCAGGTTGATGTAGCTGACGAGATATCTTGGATCCACTGGCACTCCCTTGCGCAACCGAATGACAGCAAGGTCGAGCGTCGCGAACAGCGGCTCGCTATCGCCCGCGGCGGTGGTGACGACGGCGCAATGGTTCGAGTTACCCCGCAACGAAATGACGACATCGCCAAGCTTAAGTTGAGCATCCAGACCGTTCTTTGGCGGCCCCACCTTCGTCAGGTGGGAAGGGAGTCGCCCCGTCCCATCCAAATCGCCCACCATCACCACGCGTGCGTTTTCACCGCGACGCTCGGTGGCGACTCCGCTTAACACGAGCGCTAGCTCATCGAGGGGGAGGGAATCATTCATAGAGACGCTTTCTAATCAATCGACGGGATATGTCAATAGAAAGCGTTTCTAGCGATGGAAATTCAAAATTTCCCATGTCGCAAAGTCGGCGTCAGCGATCGCCTGGCTGGGGAAAGCCCCATCTCAATCGATCTTTTTTATACACTTCACTGGTCGCTATATCCTTTGTGAACCAGCGTGTGCCCCATTCCACTAAGAAGTCGTCGGCAGCCGCCAAACCGAAGGCATTCAATCTTTTCAGATATTCCCTCGCAACCGTAGTAGCCACGCTCAACCCTTCAATACGCGTGCGAATATCGTCCCCAGAACGGGAGGTATCAGTCCAACCGCGCCAATAAAGGCCTACATCCAGGGGCCAATCGGGATATTCCATCATTTGACGCGCAAGTGCATCGAAACTGGCTGCTGCCTCGGCAGTGACCCACCCGGGCAAGCCAAGACCATCGGCCGCCCAGTCATACTCCTCGCCGACAGGGGGTGGAGATTCTGTATGCAGATCTGTCGCTTCCGAGCCGTCTCCATCATTCGTCATAGTCGAGGGTTCAAGCTCATGATGTTCAAACCGCTGGTGACGCGACAAGTCAGTGTAAGACTTGCTCTCTGCAAGCAATGCGGCCTCGCGGAGCTGATTGCGCACCTCCTGCGCATTGGCACCGTTACCGAGCGCGGAAAGGATCAGGTCGACATCGCCGCGCGATACGCGGTCTGCGGCGCGATCAGCGTTCTTAGAAAGACTGTCATATTCCTCAACCCCGCCATCCAGCGCCACCTTCAGCAGGATCAGGGCGAAGCCGGGGGAGACGTCGAAGGTCTCTCCATATTTCTCCTGAATGATGCGTTTTGCGGCTTCGGCTGCTTCGTCGTGGCGGCCCACGAGGCGACGGATGGCTTCAGCTTCGCCGGGCGTCATGTGCGTGCCACTGACGTTCAGTTGACCACCCGCAAAAGCCCGAGCCCACGGACCCGCTTTGCTGCGTTCGGCAATGGGGTGGGCCAGTTCTTTCAGTAATGCAGCAATGTGACAACGCTCGAAGAAACTCCCCTGATCCATGACCGATGTCGGAACACCCAATTCCCGCATTTCGAGGAGGAAGGTCATCTCCTCGGGCTCGACCCTCTGAGGATCTGTCTGCCTCCGCCGCGGCGGTGATTCACCCGCAGCGCTCTCGTAGAGTTCAGCACGCTTCTTCTGAAACTCTTCTGCTGAATATGCGACTTCCAGATCTGCTATCGCCTTCGCGACGGCCGCTTCCTTAGAGTTGACTTCCTCGGCCGCCTTCATCAGCGCATTTGGGATTGCCTTCTGCAACGAAACCGATGGGACCGTTATATTGAGTTCCGGATTCTTCAGACGCTGCCGTGCGTCTTTCGCCGCTTTCGTGAGCTGGCCGCTGGGACCGCGCTCGTCCGCTTGCTTGAGGTAAGGCTCGATCGCGTCGATCACGCGACGGAGAGTCTGATCGGCGAGGCGCAAGCTCGCGGCGATCAATTCGGATTGGGATTTTTTCGTATC
>NZ_JBAZPR010000034.1:0-6980 GCF_041648115.1 Brevundimonas sp. | reverse complement strand
GGGATGAGCGGAATAAGGGTCAGGCCGGTTCGATCTGAACCCGGTCCGCTCGCGTCATCGCGATGGCCCCGACCGAGGCGGCGACGATGGCGGCGATGGCGAGCCATTGCTGGCCGGTCAGGTGTTCGTGCAGAATCAGCAGGCCGGCCAGGGCGCCGACCGCCGGTTCGGCGCTGAGCACTACGCCGAAGGTGCGTTTGGGGATGCTGCGCAGGGCCACCATCTCCAGCGAATAGGGCAGGGCGCTGGAGAAGATCGCGACGGCCACGCCGGCCAGGATGATGGCCGGGTTCAACAGCGCCGCGCCCGCATGGGCCACGCCGAACGGCACGACGAAGAACGCCGCGACCGTCATGCCGAGCGCCACCGACTGGCCCGCATGGATGTGCGACAGCCGCTTGCCGAACACGATGTACAGCGCCCAGCACAGGCCGGCGAAGGCGGCCAGGGCCATGCCGACGGGGTCCAGGGCGCCGGCGCCGGCCTTCAGCGGCAGCAGCAGGCCCAGGCCCAGCACCGCAAAGCCGATGCAGACGAAATGGATCGGTTTCCTCGAATGGATCAGGGCCAGGGTCAGCGGTCCCATGAACTCGATGGCGATGGCCAGGCCCAGCGGAATGGTCCGCAGCGACATGTAGAAGCTGAGGTTCATCGCCCCCAGCACGACGCCGTACAGCGCGATGGCGCCTAGGTCGGCGCGGATCAGTCGGAAGCGCCACGGCCGGAACACCGCCACCAGAAGAACGGCCGAAATCCCAACGCGATAGGCCGAGGTCCCCTCCGCCCCGATGATCGGGAACAGGGTCTTGGCGAAGGAGGTGCCGCCCGCCAGCGTCACCATGCCCGCGAACAGCGCCAGATAGGGGATCAGGCGCATCGCCAGGGGCGAGGTCAGGTGCTGTTTCAGGGCCACGGAAGTCATGGCGTAAAACTACTATAATGCCGCTTGCACTTCCCGGCGATTTTCGGCTTGAATGCGCCCGAAATCGTCACGAAAGGCCATATAATGACGAATTTCGTCACCCTGGACGATTTCGATCATCGCCTGCTGGCGCGGGTCCGGCGCAACAATCTGGAGCCCGCGCGGGTGACGGCCGAGGCGGTGGGCCTGTCGGAATCGGCCGTGCTGCGTCGTCTGCGTCGCCTGCGGGCCGAGGGGGTCATCGCCGCCGATGTCGCCGTGATCGATCCGGCCAGGGTCGAGCCGCGCATCGTCCTGCATGTCCAGGTCGAGATGAACACCCAGGACCGCAAGGTGATGGAGGCTTTCCAGCGCGCCATGAAGGCCAGTCCCGAGGTGCAGGGCGCCTGGGACGTGACGGGCGAGACCGACTATCTGCTGACCGTCGCCGTCCGCTCGATGCAGGACTACGAGGTCTTCGGCATCCGCGAACTGATCCCCGAAAAGGGTGTGCGCGGCTTCAAGAGCATGATCGTCATCCGCGAGGTCGTCGGTTTCGATCCGGGGCGGGTGGTGCTGGAACGGTAGCGGTTTCTCATTGCCGTCATCCTCGGGCTCGACCCGAGGATCGGGCGCGGATCGGGCTGTGTGCTGATCCTGTCTCACCAGCGGCGGACCATCCGATCCTCGGGTCGAGCCCGAGGATGACGGGACTGAGAAATGGGATGGGGAAATCGGCGGGAGCGGAGATGGGGTGTCTTGTCAGAAATCCTCGCCCGCGCCCCCTTGCGGATCGCCGCCGTCGCCTATCTGTTAGCGCAACTGCATGATCCCATCGGAGACCTCCCCATGACCGACTTCAGCTACGACGCGTCCCGCCACCTGAAGAAGGGCCGGGGCAAGGTGTATGACTCGATCGTCGACACCATCGGCGACACGCCCATCGTGCGCCTGCCGCGCCTGTCGGCGGAATACGGGGCCAAGGCCACGGTGCTGGCCAAGCTGGAGTTCTTCAACCCCATCGCCTCGGTCAAGGACCGGATCGGCGTGGCCATGGTCGAGGCGTTGCAGGAGGCGGGCAAGATCAACGCCGACACGGTTCTGATCGAGCCGACCAGCGGCAACACCGGCATCGCCCTGGCCTTCGTGGCGGCGGCCAAGGGGTTGAAGCTGATCCTGGTCATGCCGGAAAGCATGTCCATCGAACGGCGCAAGATGCTGGCCCTGCTGGGCGCGCGGCTTGAGCTGACCCCGGCTGAAAAGGGCATGAAGGGCGCCATTGCGCGGGCGCAGGAACTGCTGGAGACGACGCCGAACTCGGTCAGCCCGTCGCAGTTCGAGAACCTGGCCAATCCCGTCATTCACCGGGTCACGACGGCCGAGGAAATCTGGAACGACACGGACGGGGCGGTGGACATCGTCATCGCCGGCGTCGGCACCGGCGGCACCATCTCGGGCGTCGGCCAGGCGCTGAAAGCCAAGAAAGCCTCGGTCAAGATGATCGCGGTCGAGCCGGAAGCCTCGCCGGTGCTGTCGGGCGGCGCGCCCGGCCCGCACAAGATCCAGGGCATCGGCGCGGGCTTTACGCCGGCCATCTATGATCCGTCGGTCGTGGACGGCGTCGAACAGGTCTCGAACGACGACAGTTTCGACATGGCGCGCAAGGCCGCCCGCGTCGAAGGTATCCCCGTCGGCATCAGCTCGGGCGCGGCCCTGACCGCCGCCTTCCGCCTGGCGGCGCTGGATGAGAATGCGGGCAAGACCATCGTGGTCATCATCCCGTCCTTCGCCGAACGCTACCTGTCGACCGCGCTGTTTGAGGGCTTGTAAGCGGAGCCTTTCTGCCGCTCGCGTGTTCGATATCGGACGCGCGTGCGGCTCCGCTTGGGATGTGGGGCGACGCGCGGCGTATCAACAACGCCGGAGCGTTTCATGACTGTCGCCGCCCTTCGCCTGATCGCCGTCGCAGGGGCCTCGGCCCTGGCGCTCGCCGCCTGTTCCAACAACGACGACAAACAGGCGGTCGATCCGTCGATGTCGCCGGAGCAGCAGGCCGCCGCCGCCGCCAACACCCCCGTCACCGCCCAGGTGCGCCAGATCCGCAATGTGCCGGTGGACGTGCAGGGCGTGACGGATGTCGGGGCCACGGTGCGGGTCAAGAACGTTGATCTGGCCGAGGACGCCACCATCCTGGACGTCAGCATCTCGTTCGCCAGCGACATGACGAACAACGTCCAGATGGCGACCAACGCCACCTATATCGAACTGCCCAACGGCCAGAAGCTTCGCCTGAAGCCGCCCGAGGGCAATCCCAACATGAACATCGTCAAGGGCGACACGATGAACGGCCGGCTGGTCTTCATGGGCGCGGTGCCGTCCGGGGTGAACCAGATTTCGGTGGTGTTCAACGAAGGCTCGACGTCGGACAGCATCATCGGCCCGTTCCTGCGCATGACCATTCCGTTGACGGCCCAGGCGGCCCAGAATCCGACGCCGGCGGCAGGAGCGGCCGGATGACGAGACGACATGCGCCCGCCCTGGCGGCGGCGCTGTTGGCCGCCGGTCTGACGCCGAGCGTAGTCTCGGCCATGACGGTGCGCCTGATGAGCGGCAGCGCCATCGGCACGATCTCGACCTTCGAGAAGGACATGACCGCGCCCCAGTCCACCTTCGCCAAGGCGGGGCCGGACAGCGAACTGGAGAGCGTCTTCGTCTCGTCCGAGGTGTCGCCCGAACGGGTCGAGACGACGCGCAGCCTGCTGACCGAGCTGAATGCGCGACGCAGCGACGGGGTGATCGTGATCGACCTGCCGGCCGACGTGCTGTTCGATTTCGACAAGGCGACGATCCGGGCCGATGCGGAGCCGGCCCTGACGCGGGCGGGCGAACTGCTGAAAAGCTATCCGGGCGCCCAGGTCAGTATCGGCGGCCATACCGACGCCAAGGGCGACGACGCCTATAACGAGGGCCTGTCGCTGAGACGCGCGCGGGCGGTGGCGGCCCGGCTGCAAGACCCCGCCGGACGCACCCTGGGCGCGCAAGGGTTCGGGGAGCGCCAGCCGGTGGCTCCGAACGCCAGGCCCGACGGCTCGGACGATCCCTACGGGCGCCAGAAGAACCGCCGCGTCGAAATCCGCATCACCCCGAAACCGGGAGGCTGAACATGGCCCTGATTTCTTGCCCCGCCTGCGCGCGCCAGGTGTCCGAGGCGGCCGTCGCCTGTCCCAACTGCGGTCACCCGATCGCGGGTGAGAGGGGCGGTGCGGGCGGCACGTTCAAACAGGCGCTGACGCGGCCGGAGGCGGTCAAGAGCGGCTTCACCGTGCTGGGCGTCTTCGTCGCTGCGCCGTGGATCGCGCGTGTCCTGGCGGTCGTGGCCTTCGTAATCCTGGCCATCGTGGTGGTGGTCAACAAGAGCTGAAGGCTCACGCCCGGTTAACCGCTGGCGCCTAAGGTGGGCGAATGGGCGAACTGTCAGCCATGATGGGGGAAGAGGCGACGCCGCAACCGCCGCTGCGCGCACGCCGTGCGCTGCTGAAACGGCTGGCCGACGTCGTGTCCCTTCCCGCCAGCCGGATCAACGCCTTCGAGCGGTCCGTCACCGGCGATCTGCTGGTCGAGATGCTGCGTCTGGCTTCGCGCGAGGAGCGCAGGCGGGTCGCCTCGCGCCTGGCGCCTTTGGCCGAACTGCCCAACAGCGTGGCGCGCCTGCTGCTGCGCGACGAGGCCGAGATCGCGGGCCTGCTGATCGAACAATGCGCCTCCCTCAGCGACGCCGACATCGTCGGCTGTGCGCGCGACGCCAGTTTCGAGCACCGGCTGCTGATCGCGGCGCGGCGCGGACTGTCCGAGATCGTGACCGAGACCCTGTTCACCTTCGGCGAGATGGAGGTGATCGAGGCGGTGCTGCGCAACAAGACCGCGCGCCTGTCCCAGGTCGGGATCGAGGCGGTGGTGGGCCTCAGCCGCCCGTCGCCGAACCTGTGCGGCCTGTTGCTGAAACGGCCCGAACTCAGGCCGTCGGGCGCCTATGTCATGTTCTGGTGGTGCGCGGCCGAGGATCGCCGCACCATCCTGCAGCGGTTCGCCGTGTCGCGCGAAGTCATGCAGGAGGCGTCCGAGGACGTCTTCCCCATGGCCGCTGAAGAGGGCTGGGCCGATCCGGTGGCGCGCAAGGCGTTGCAGTTCATCGAGCGTCGCCAGCGCAATCGCGCCGCCATCGCCAAGAGCCCGTTCGACAGTCTGGAACAGGCCGTCATGGTCGCCGCGCGCGACGGGCTGACGCGCGAGACGGCGTCCGAGATCTCCTTCCTGGCCGGGGTCAAGCCGCTGACGGGGGCCAAGCTGCTGGGCGATCCGGGGGGCGAGCCGCTGGCGATCCTGTGCAAGGCGACGGGGATGTCGCGCACCGACCTGACGAACCTGTGGCGCTCGATGCGGCGGCCCGAGACGGCGGCGGACGGCACGATCCATCCCGATTGGGAGCGGGTGCAGATCACCTATGAGATGCTGGCGGTCGACCGGGCGCAGACGGTCCTGCGTTACTGGAACTGGTCTCTATCCTCGGCCCTGACGCCGTCCTTGCTGCGCGCCATACGCGACGGCGAGGATGATATGGTCGATGAATATTCGGCGCCCGAACGCGCGGCGATGATGGTGCTGGCCGAAGACTTCGGCCGCTGATCCTAACCACTACATGTATTTTCGGTAACGTGCGCATTGCACCGCCTGGGCGCGTGTTTGCTTTCAGGCCAAAACAACCCTATGAGGATATAGGGATGTCTCGACTGGAGAATCAGTCGAGCGCACATGGATCATGAAAGCGACATCGATAATGGAAGATAAGCCCGAACTGCTAGAGATGACTGCGGACATCGTGTCGGCCTATGTCGGCAACAACTCTGTCTCGGCAGAGGCCCTGCCGGCGCTTATCGCCAATATTCACGCCGCCTTGTCGGGCGTTTCCAATGGTCCGGTCGAGGTCGAGCCTGAGCCCAAGGAGCCGGCGGTGCCGATCCGCAAGTCGATCGCGCCCGACTTCCTGATTTGCCTGGAAGACGGCCGCAAGTTCAAGTCGTTGAAGCGTCACCTGCGAACCAAATACGACATGAGCCCCGAAGACTACCGCGCCAAATGGGGTCTGCCGAAAGACTATCCCATGGTCGCCCCGAACTACGCCAAGGCGCGTTCGGAACTGGCCAAGTCGATGGGCCTGGGCCAGGGCGGCCGCAAGCCCGCCCGCGCCGCAACGACGGCGCGCGCCAAGAAATAAGCCGGATCTTTTCGGTGTGAGGACGCCCGCTTCCGAAAGGAGGCGGGCGTTTTTGCTTTGGGGCGGCGCCCGATCTTTCTCCCTCCCCCTGCGGGGGAGGGTGGCTGAGGCGCAGCCGAAGCCGGGTGGGGGCGGCAGGACGATGCACCGCAGATGCTGGGGTGTCGATAGAGCAGCATAGTCATGGGCGCCTCACCGCAGTCTTTTAGGAGGCGGTGGTGCGTTTGACGTTGAGTGTTGGCCTATCGCGTCTGTGCGAGACCACTGGCGCCAACACTTGAAGAAGCACCGGAAACCTGTTGCGACGAACTGGTTGATGAGGCTGTCGATCAGGCCGGGACCGTAGTCAGCCCAGGCGTTGATGAGTGCGTTGATGACGGTCATCCGTCTCTCCTTCCAAAAGAAAGGATCGATGCTCCATCACTTCGAAATCTCGCAACGCGGCCTGTTGTGCGGTGCGGTCCTGACAACACCCAGCTTCGATTGAGTGCGTCCGTGCTGGGCCGCCCCCACCCGGTCGCTGCGCGACCACCCTCCCCGGAACGGGGAGGGAGAGGTCTGTGCTGCTTTACGCCGCCTGTGCTGTGCGGCGCATGCGCCAGAAGCGCAGGGTGCGAAGGGCGGCGTCGCGGGTCAGTTCGCCGTACATGCGGCCGTAGGCGGCGGCCTTGCCCATCGGATTGTCCTCGGCGCCCAGGACGGCGACGGCGTAGGTCAGATAGACGGCGCGGTCCATGTCGGCCGCCTTGCAGACCACCGACAGGGCGTCCAGGTCCTTGCGCTCGACGATGCCGCGCGCGGTGTGGA
>NZ_JBAZPR010000033.1:0-7710 GCF_041648115.1 Brevundimonas sp. | reverse complement strand
GCCTGGCGGATGATCGCGGCGGGGAAGCGATGGCGCTTGAACGATAGTGGCTTCACGAATTGCGATCTCCGATCAGGCCATTAGGCGGTCTGAAGTGGAGACAAGTTAGCGTTAGACTGACAGCACCCACCGAATTCCTATGAGGGAACGTCGTGGGTGAGGGTCTGCTATTGAGGCGTCCACCTCAGCGTGACGCCGATAGTGCGGGGGCGCAAGGGAGTGACGGCCTGGGCGTCAGGCAGGCGGAAGGGGTCGCTGTAGGCGAAGGTGTTGGCCTCGGTGTCGAACAGGTTGTCGACGAACAGGGTCGCGACCCAGAGCGAGGCCTCCACACCCAGCGCGAACCGACCCGTGCCATAGTCGCCCATGCGGTTCTGCTGGCGGCCGTCGAAGGTCAGACGGGACGAACCGACGTATGACAGGCCTCCGTCGGCGAGCAGTTGAAGGCGATCCCCCAGCGGCCAACGCCAGGTGAAACCCAGATTGGCCGAGGCCTTGGGCACGCCGGGCAGACCGGCGTCGCGTCGGGAATCGAACTGATCGCTGGGATCGGTGATGCGGGGATCGGCGACCAGGCCGTTGGCGAACAGCTCAAGCGTCTCGGTCGGTTTCCAGTTCGCCTCGATCTCAAACCCCAGATCGGCGCCGTCGCCGACGTTGACGACATAGGCCAGTCCGCTGGGCAGAAACTGATCGCTCTGCACATCGCGCCAGCGCGCCGCATAGACGGCCGCACGCACTCGGGCGCGTCCATCGGGCGAACGGTATTTGGCGCCGAACTCCAGGTTCCACAGCGAGTCCGGCTGGTATTCGCGCGCCGGTGAGTCCGCCAGGCCGCTGAAGTCCTGTCCGATGACGCCTGCGGTGTTGAAGCCCCCGGCGCGGTGACCCTGGCTGATCTGGGCCGACAGGTTCAGACGTTCGCTGGGCTGCCAGGCCAAGGCGATCTTGGGCGTCAGGCCGGAGGACGCGCCGCTCCCGTCGAAGGCGCGCCGCCGCGAACCCTGGCGCACCTCGGAGGTCGTCTCGTAGTCGAGGGCGTAATAGCGGGCGCCGGCGGTCAGGCTCAGTTTTGGCGTCAGGTGCAGCGACGCCTCGCCATAGACGGCGGCCTCGTTCAGGCTGTCGCGGCGCGTCTCGGAATAGACGGTCAGCGGCGCCGGCCGCAGAGCGGACAGGACGGGGTTGGTGCGGGTGGTGCTGGACGACACCAGGCCGCCAGCCAGCCAGCGCCAACGGCCCACGTCGGGCGATGCGAAGTTGGCTTCACCGACGATCAGATGAATGTCTTTGTTCTCGTCCAGGGCGCCGATCCGCCAAGGCGACCCAAAGCGACGCAGGGCGCTGGAGGCGTCGTATCGGCTCTTGAACCCATGTTCGACCACGGCGAGCGAGGCATTCATATGCCCCCAGGCGCCCCGGCCTTCCAGCGTCAGCGAGGCCTGATCGAAGCGGTTCTGGTGGGGTTCGCGCACCAGATTGGCGCGTCGCAGCGGGCCTAGGCCGCGATACACATAGTGGGTGTCTTCGGTCACGATCGACTGGTGTACGACGCCCGCTCGCGCAGTCCAGCCGGGCGCGATCTGCAGCGCCGCCGATACGCGGCCGCCGCGCCGCGTGCCGTCGTTGACACGCCGCAGCTTCAGTTCGACATCGTTGATGTATCCGCTGTAGGTTTCGCCATAGACCGCCGCGCGGATCGCCGCGCGATCCCCTGCCAGCGGCAGGTTGGCGATCAGAGAATAGTCGGAGTTCGTGCCGCCGCTCCTGGTCTGGGAGCGGGTGAGGGCGACCGACAGGTCTTCCTGCCCGAACTCGGGCGCGCGTGTGACGATGCGGACGACGCCGCCGATAGGGCCCGTGCCATAGAGCGTGCCCTGGGGGCCGCGCAAAACCTCGACCCGATCTATATCGATCAGCTTCAGATCGGGATCGGGCGCGCTGTAGGTGATGGGTGTCAGGTCCAGATACAGGCCCACGGTCGACTGGGTCAGGCCGGTGAAGACGCCATCGGATATGCCGCGCAGCAGGATCTTGTTTCGGCCGGGACCGAGGTTGGTCACCGTCATGCCGGAGACCAGACTGTCCAGCCCCTGCATGCCGGTGACGCCGGAACGGACCATGCGCTCGGAAGCGACAGCCGTCATGGCCGAGGGCGAATCCTGGATCAGTTCAGGTCGGCGGAGTGCGGTGACGACCACCTCGCTGACCTGAGCCACTTCTTCGGCCGGCTGACGGGCGAGCGGGCGGGGTGCGGGTTGCGACGCGGCTGGGGCCGGGGACGCGCGCGGGATCCGGCTGATGATCACCGCGCCGTCGCGACGGATGGCGTGACGACAGCCGGTTCCGCTGAGGATGCGCGTCAGGGCGGCGTCCAGAGACATCCGGCCGTTCAGCGTGGCGCTGGTTCCCGAACAGGCCGTCAGACTGCCGCCCAGCGACACGCGCGCCTGAAGTGCGAGGTCGAGCAGCGCGCCATCGACGGATTGGCGGGAGACATAGAAGTCGAACGTGGACGCGTCGGCGGCTTGCGCCGGCGGGGTCAGGGCCGTCGTGAACAGCAGGGCAAGGCTGGAAATGAAGGCGGCGGCGCGTAACCGGAAAAGGCCGGGGAATTCAGGCCGCTTGGCCTCAGCCGGCCTCACGCGCGTTTACGCGAACTTCGCGCGCCGAGGCGTCCACGCGAACCGGAACGAAATCCTGCAGTTGTCTCAACATCACGGCCTCGTCGCCAATACGCAGTGCGCCCGTAAAACGCAGCGCCTGAGCCGATATCGATAGCACAACCGGTTTGTCGAGATAACGCGAAAGATCGTCGGCCACATCGGCCAGAGGGCGGTCGCGATAGACGAGTACGCCCTGCCGCCAGTCCGAGGCGTGTTCGGGCGAGATGCTGGTCACGGCAGGCGCGCTGCGTCCGCGCTGTTCCAGCGATTGACCGGCGACCAGCCGGACAGGCTTGGTCGCGCTGGCGGGGGTCACGGCGACGACGCCGCGCTGAACCGCCACGGCGAAGTCGTCGCCGTGGTTCAGGACGTTGAAGGCCGTGCCCAGCACCTGGACCTGATGATCGCCGGCGGCGACGACGAAGGGATGGGCCGGGTCGTGGGCGATGTCGAAAGCGGCCTCGCCTTCGGCGAGCGACACCGATCGTTTGTCGCCGTCGAAGCGGACGTTCAGCTTGGAATGGCGATTCAGATAGACGCGCGAGCCGTCTTCCAGCGCGACTTTAAGGGGCGCGTCGGCGGTGGCGTAGGTCTGGCCGCCCGGCGTCATCCAGAGGAACAGGCCGACAGCCAGGGTCACGCTGGCGGCGATGCCCAACGCAGCGCCAAGCCAGGGCGAGCGTTTGTGGGCGCGGCGCTTTCGGGCGACAGCCAGGTCGATGACGGGCGCGGCCGTCGTCATCGGGGTTGCGTGATCGAGATCGACCCAAAGGCTTTCGACGGCGTCATAGGCCGCGACATGGGCGGGCGACGCCCCCAGCCAAGACTGGAAGTCGAGCCAGGCACACTCTGGGGCATCGTCGTCACGCAGGGTGACGAACCAGTGCAGCGCCTTTTCCTTGATGTCGGTCTCTGCGGTCATCCGATCCCAGCCTGGAGTTCCGCCGTGCAACGGACTTCCTGATAACCAGACGTCGCCGCGAAGGCCGCACCTCCAGATTGATTCCCCAAAAGGGTGAAAAAGGCCGTCGTCATGGCTGAACCTTTCGGGCCAGAACGCGAAGGGCGTCCATCATGTGTTTCTCGACGGAACTGCGCGAAACGCCCAACTGGGCGGCGATGTCGGGGTAGCTGACGCCGTCGAACTTGTGCAGGCGAAAGACTGTCTGAGTCTTGGGCGGCAGGGTTTCCAGCGCGGCGACCAGGCGGGCCAGCCGCTCGCGCCCCGCCACGACCGCCTCGGCGGAGGGGGCGGCGTCCAAATCTTCCGCCGCGCCGACCTCGTGGTTGATCTGGCGCCACTGGGTGTCGCGGTTGGTCGCCCGCTGGCTGGAGCGCCAACGGTCCATCAGCAGATTGGAGGTCAGCCGGAAAAGGAAGGCGCGCGGATTGTCGGGCGGCGGATCGGGATCGAGCGCCGAGACCTTGAGGTAGATGTCTTGCAGCACGTCATCGACATCGCCGGATGCGCCGCCCAGCCGCGCCCGGCAGAACCTCGCCAGGTCTTCGCGCTGCTCCAGGTAGGCGGCGACCAGGGGATGCGCGGCGGGCGCGGTCAAGCAGGCGAAATCCTCTCATGCGACCGTCGCGGGTCGTGACCCTCAATGCCGTGACGATTTTCCTGAGGCAAGGGCCGGTCGGCGGCGTCCTTGTCATGAAGGCGCCGTGCAGCGCCGACGAGCAGGATCCAGATGCGCGCGTTTGCAGGACACGACGGCACTGCGGCTCCGGCCTATTTGGTCGGCTAGGGCGTCGTCATGTTCGACATCTGGCGCTCGGGCTTCATCCGCCGTCCCTTAAGCAGTTTCCTTGACCATGCGCCGCGCGTCGACGAGGTGGTCTGGCTGCCGGATTGCGGGCCGCATGCCTATGTAGCGGACCCGTTCGGGATAACGCGCAACGGGGTGCTGACCGTCTTCGTCGAGGCGTTCGACTATCACGTGCGCCGGGGCGAGATTCACTATCGCCAGTACGACGCCGACGACCGGCTGGTGGGCCAGGGCGTCGCCCTGACCGAGCCTTGGCACCTGTCCTATCCGACCTTGATCGAGGACGGCGGCGAACTTTACATGCTGCCCGAGGGCTACAAGAGCGGCGGGCTGATCCTGTATCGTTGCATGCGTTTCCCCGACCAATGGGAGGCCGTTGCGCGCGTCGGCGAGGCGGCGGCCATTGATGCGACGGTGGTGAAGTACGACGGTCGGTGGTGGATGTTCCACGCCCTGCCGGGACCCGACGACCGGGCGATGCGCGAGCTTCATATCGCCTGGGCCGACAGCCTGACCGGGCCCTGGACGGCGCATTCCGGCAATCCAGTGATGAGCGGATTTCAGACCTCGCGGCCCGGCGGGTCGGCCTTCCTGCGTGACGGCGCTCTGCATCTGCCGGTTCAGGACTGCGCGGGAACCTATGGCGCGGCGATCAATCTGTTGCGGATCGACGCCCTGACACCGGGGATTTTCTCGGCCTCGGTGGTGAAGCGGTTCGAGGCGGGCGATCTGATCGAGGGCTTCGGCGACGGCTTCCATACCCTGTCGGGCCATGGAGACATCACCTTCATCGACGTGAAGGGCATCCGACAGTCGCCGGCGGAACCCTGGCTGAAGGCCGGGTTCAAGGCGCGTCGCCTGTTAGGTCTCAACGGCCCGCGCGGTCGTCGTGCGACAGGCGCCGCCGTTCATCCCCAGATTTTCTCGCCCGCTTCCGTTCGCAAGGAAGGCTAGACCATGCGTATCGCCGTCGTTCTGCCCCGTGGCTGCAGCTTCTGTCCCGACAAGGCCAACTCGATGGAGACGGTGGTGCGCACCCTGTCGGCGCACAGCCGCCTGAACCGTTCGGTCACCCTGATCTGCGATGCGGGTGCGACGCCGCGTGCGGACCTGAACATGCTGACGGCGCCGGCCGGTTTGGGCCGCAAGGCGCGCAACGAAGCGGTGGCGGCCATCCTCAAGGCGCTGTCGCCCGACATCGTCGAATATCATCAGCAGTTGAAGGCCGCGTCCGAACTGGCGCGTCAATTCCCTGGCGCGACCCACGTCCTCTATCGCCACACCCGCATCAAGCCGGCCAAGAACCCCATCGAGGCCTTCCGCTACGGTCGCCGCCTGGCGCGGTTCGACCGGCTGGTGTTCGTCAGCCAGGCGGCGGGACAGGAGTTCGCGACGGACTATCCGCGTCTGGCCGGGCGGGTGTCTTCGGTGTGCAATCCGATCGAGGTCGAGGCCTGGCGTGCATCGCCGGACGTCCGCGAAAACCTGATCCTGTTCTCCGGCCGCGCTATGCGGGACAAGGGGCTGGACCTGTTCTGCGCGGCCTTGGCCGAGACGCTGGATCGTCATCCCGACTGGCGTGGCGCGCTGATGCTGGGCGATTGGGAGAAGCATCAGGACTGGGCCGAGCCTTTGGTTAGGGCGCTGGATCGGTTCGGCGACCGGGTCGAGATCCACAAATCGGCGTCCCTGGCCGAGGTCAGAGACGTGACGCGTCGCGCGGCCATCGCCGTGACGCCGTCACGCGTTCGCGAGGCCCTGGGACTGGCGGCGCTGGAGGCCCATGCGGCGGGCGCGGCCCTGATCTCGTCGGGTCGTGGCGGTTTGCGCGAAGCGAGCGGCGAACACGCGGTCTATGTCGAGGTCGAGGACGCCGCGCCCCTGACGGCGGCGATGAACCGCCTGATCGAGAATCCGGCGGAACGGCTGGCTCTGGCGCGCAGCGGACAGGATTTCGTGGAGCGGGTGCATTCCCCCAGCGCCCGCGCCGCCGAACTGGACGCCCTGCGCGAGGTCTTGGCCGACCGGTCGCTGTCGAGCCGTTCGGCGGCGAAGGCCCGCTGGTCGTGGTTCCTGCCGCGACACGGGTCGCAGCCCAGACTTCAGGGATAGGCGCCTAAGCCTTACGGACGAGGCTGTCGTAAACGTGGGTCACCGCATCGAACCGCACGCGTGTCGGCTGGTCGCCCAGCGGCGTCGGCTCGAAGTCGGCCTCGGTCAGGCCGGCGGCGACCGGATCGTCGATCTTGTCGGTGTTCCAGCCCAGCAGCAGCCGCCCGCCGGGACGCAGGATGGCGGCCAGCGCTTTCAACGCCATTCGCTGTTGCTCGGGACTATCGACGCCATAGCCCAGCACGCCGTTGCAGACGATGGCGTCGAAGGTCGTGTCGGAGAAGAACCGATCCGCCTCGCAGACGTCGCCGGTGCGGTGCCGGCCCTCGCGCCCCCAGCGTGCCGCCGCCGCGTCGATGTCGGTCGTCCAGACCTCGCCGCCGTGGGCTTCCAGCGCGGCATAGTCGTCCAACGTATATTCGCGGCACCCGACCCACAGTATGCGCCCCCCATCGACCGCCAGGGCGGGGACATAGCTGTCGGCCATGACGCGGCGGTCCGGCAGGCTGCGGATGCGGGCGGCCTTGGCGGACCGCCGCTTGCGGTCGGCGTCCTTGCCGAAGATCAGCGCCCTCACGACCGTTCCCAGACCCACGCGCTTCCCCTTCGATTGCCCCATGGTTGTTATCGAGCGGCGGTTGATCTGCCAATCGCCAGCTTGGCGATTTTGCAGGGCTTTATTGCAAAGCCAAGCTTTGATGGGACAGTGCTGTCAGGTTAATCGAGGAGCACTGCAACTTGCGCAACCCGACGAAATCTCAGGCGACAGCGACGGCCCATGCCGCATTCGCCCCGGCGCGGAAACGGCGGAGGTTCGGTCGGCTGATGAGATGTCGTTGCGTGTAGAAGGTGTTGTAGATCGCGGCGTGGGTTGTGAGAAAGCGCTGGGCTGAAGCCTGAGATTTGAAAAGTTGCTGCTGTCGCTTCCGCCGGCGTATCGGCAGGTGGGAGTTCTCCACTCGATTGTTTTCTCGCAGTCGGCCAGGGGAATGCAGGTGCCGCAGGCCAAGTTGGCCCAAGGCCGCTTGGTATGATGCGTGACGTGACCCCCGTTTCTCATCCAGCCATAACGAGAGTCCTTTGGTGATCTGAACTGGGGTTGGTGGGGTTGGCAAGAGGCCGGTCAGCGCAGCCTTCAACCAGCGCAGCGGACCGGCCGATTT
>NZ_JBAZPR010000032.1:0-7795 GCF_041648115.1 Brevundimonas sp. | reverse complement strand
CCGATGAGAGTCAACTTGCAAGGTCAACCTAGGAAAGAGTGGGGGCGTCTCGTGGATCGGTGCGACCGGAAGCACCTATAGCAGACCTCTGGAATGTCTCTCTTGAGCTCCCGGACAAATGGGAGGCCCTCTTGCGCAGCCCGTCCTTCACACTGATGCCGTGCATTGAAATGGCATCCCAGACTAGACAACTGTCTCGCTGTCTCGCTGTCTCACCCTAAAAATCGCTAGAGAAAAATTTAGACAGTTTGCAACTTAAAGCATGTCACCGAAAGTCTGGAGGCGGCGGTGAGCCTACCGAGACTGTGAGACACTGAGACGTTGATGCGGGCGGTCCAATGGGGTCGTCTCATAAGAGAGGCCCCATTCGGGGCCTCAATCATGCTGCGATTTTCCGGAGCGCTACAACGTTGTTGCCCAGCCCAAACGGATTGCCCGGCCGATACTCGTCGGAGAGTTCCTCTACGCTGGCGTGTTTCCAGCGCTCAACATCGCGGAATGCCCAGAGGCGCTTTTTGCCGATTCCCTTTAGGCGACGCTCTCCGATGTTACGGGCTCCAAGCTCGTATAGGACATTGCCCATAGTCCCTGCGGTGGGACGCGTCCGCGTCCATCCACGGTGATTGACCATATAGTCCACAACCTGTTCGGCAGTGCCGACCGCTTGAGCGAATACGCCCTCACCGTCATCCATGGCCTCCTTCACCTCGGCCGCTAACGGACTGAGACTCCGTTTTTGTATTTCAGTCTTCAACGCTGTCTGTGGTGCGTGAGCTTGGGGATTAAACGCGGTAATCGGCTTTTGATCTAGCCAATGCGCAAAGGCTGGGAGCTCTCTGGGCAACGCGTCAACCAATGCGAGATAGTAGGCGTCACTCTGCACAAACTCTGCGGTCTGGATTGCCGCAAAACGCCGCTCTTTGTCCTCGAGGATGATCGCGTCGACGTGGTTGGATGTGAACATCGTTCCTCTGGGGGCTCTCGCGAGGAAAAACTTCGTTCCCTTCTCTTCGACCTCGATTTCGTCCGACGTGATCCACTGCTTAAGGCTGTTGGATGCCCGTTTGTCCACGCCCATCAGCTCTTCAAACACCAAGAGCACTAGGTTCGTCCAACCGGCTTTGAAGCGGTTCTCGATTACATCAGACGTCAGAACCTTCACGTTGGTCGAGCCTAGAATCGAGGTGAGGATGTCGAAAATCAGGCTTTTCCCGTTCCCTTGCGGACCCACGAAAAGCAGCGCGGATTTGATTTTGATCCCAGGATGCTGACGCATGTGCGCGATGTAGTTCAAGACATGCTCGCGATCGGCAGCATCCGGAATCAGGTAATCAAAGTGAGCCAGGATCGTGTCGCAACTTCCTTCAACAGGCTCTATTTTTGGAGCCTGATAAAGGTTGAGCACGGGGTTATCACCTTTTCCGACGATCCGCTCTTCATCGGGAAGATAATCAGCTCTCGAAGCCTTGATAGCCAACTCGCTCTGCTTAAAGGACTTGTGGGGATCGGCCAGCCGATGCCCGTGCTTCATTTCGAACGAGTCCCGTAGTGTCGGCGTGAGGGTCTCATTGTCGTAATACCGACCGGAGGCGAGGTCGAAGACGTTCTCCTGGACCAAATGCAAAACCTCGGGATCGAGCCTGCCGAAATCCAGCGGGGAGTGGAGACGGGCTGCGAAACGGTGCTCAGCTGCCGCCACGAACCCAAGATCATTTATGATGTGGGTGTACGTGACCGCACCAGCAGCTTTCAGCACCTCATCAATTTTCTCGTCGGTTTCGGCTTCCGAGTAACGCACGGAGTCCAACCGGGAGAAGTCGTGAGCGACTTGCCTCCCATTCTCACACCGAGCGGCGATGCCAAGCGCAGCAAACCAGTGGCCGTACGGCAGCGTTGTCGCGTTGGCGATGCAGTACATGATGAAAGGCTCGTTCTCGGCAATCAACTTCCATTGGGGAGCGCTATCCTTTGCGACCAGCTCCTTTTCACGGCGCCGTGAAACCGGGCTAGGCTTGAATGCCTCCAATGCCTCCAGATCGTAGGCCCTGTCTGGATGCAGCTCCAGAATCACGGCTGGCCGAACGGGCTCATTTGGACGGTAGTTCTTTGAACCCGCACCGCGCTTCACCCGCGCTAGATCACCCATATTGTCAAGTTTGATGCCGACCTCCGACGCCTTCTGAATAGCGTAGCCATTGAAGGATTTCAGGAAGCGTTTTGCCCGAGCCCTGTCTTCATCATTCTCTATTATGAAAGGGTTCAGGAGCCAGTAGTCGAAGTGATAACCTCTTCCAGAGCTGACAATCGCGGACGGTTCGGGCAAGCCAAAGCCGAGCAATAGGGCTTTAACCTCGTCGAGCGTCATGGGAGGATTCTTTTCCTCCGCGTATTTTCCGTCCACGGCGGAGTCGATATCGAGAAAGACACCGCCGATAGCTGAAATGTCTTCGGCCTTGCCGCGTCCTTTTGACGGTGGTTTGTCGAATACGGCGAATGTCGCGTACAGCGATTGTTCAACCTCAGAGGCGCGCTGTTCAATAGCTTGCGCTATGTCTTCAACTCTCACCGGTATATTGGAGTCTGGACCAAAGGCGCTGAGCACCACCCATTTTCCTGGAACTTTTTTGTATAGCGCGCTGTAGTAATCTTTAGGCATTATCATTTTTTATTCCTATTTTTTAAAATTCCTTCGTGCCGTTGCAAGGGGAATGACTGAAATGATAGACTAGGGCCATCACTTCAGGAATGGTTATTTAATAACTGGAGTCATGTTGTTCAAGGGGGTGTCGCTCGCATCTAGCTTTTCGATAAGCTTCCGTGCACTCAGATGGGTATAGCGGACCAGCATGCGGGGGTCGGTATGTCCCGAAACCATCATCGCTTCCGGCATTTCCAGCCCCTTCTCAAAAAGACGAGAGACGGCCTCATGTCGTAGATCGTGGAAGCGAAGATCTACGCACCCAGCCTTCACCACGAGCCTATTCCAAGCCTGCTTCAGGGCGTCCGGCGTTGTGGCGAAGGCTTTGCCGGACCGTGCGGGCAGCGCGGTCAGAATGTCCGTTGCGCGGCGTGTTAGCGGGACTGTTCGCGCCCGACCGTTCTTTGTTTTGGGAAGGAGCGCGGTGCGATTGGCAAGATCAATGTGACGCCAATCCAGCGCAAGGATTTCGCCCTGGCGCATAGCGGTCTCAATGGCGAAGCGGATGATCGCTTGCAGATTGGCCGTCTTCATCGTTGCGGCTACTGCGAGCAGACGTGCTTCCTCGCCTGACTCAAGACGACGCTCTCTTCCTCTAGGCTGTCGAGGTTTTGACACGTCGCGAGCAGCGTTCTCCAGAGTAGGGAAGCCCCACTCCTTCCGAGCGAGGTCGTAAGTCCTTTGGATCAACCACAGCTCGCGCGCCACCGTACGGGGACCAACTTCGTTCAGACGGTCGTCTCGATATCGAATGAAGTGGGATCGGTTCAGCCCGTCGAGTTGGCGCTTCGCTATAGGGCGTCGTTTCATTGCAACGAGTAGGTAGTGATCGCCCGACTTTGCCTTCACGAGTGCGGCGTGCCTGTTCAACGCAGCGGCTAGGTCGAGATCGCATTGAACGGCGTGAGCGCTTTCGCCCCGGCTCTCTAGCTCGTCGAGGTCGCGCTCTTGCAAGGCGCCCCATCGTTCGGCGTCTTTCCGTTGAGCGAAGGTCTTTGAGCGGGGTGCAAATCCCCGGCGTCGGACTTGGCATTGCCAACGGTCCTCACGCTTCCGAATACAAGCCATTTTCGATGTCAGAGCGCCATACGAGTGACGGCTGCACTGGATCAGGAATGGTGAGAAAGTTGGCCGGTCCCTTCAAACGCAATCTGCGTCTGAAGGGACCGATGGTGGAGCTTAGCGGAGTCGAACCGCTGACCTCTTGCATGCCATGCAAGCGCTCTACCAACTGAGCTAAAGCCCCGGACCTGTCGGTCTGGTTCGCCCGGTTCATCTTGCGATGGCCCCCGGCGAGGCGGCGGAAACTATGTCAGGGCTTTTCTGCGATCAAGCCCGTTTCGAGATTTATTTTCACCGCGTTCCCAGAGGTGAAAATACGCAGATTTTTCAAACCGAAGCGGCTGGAAAAGGCTGCTGTCCCGCCGCGCTTCCCTAGCGGGAAATGCGGCGGGTGCAACAAGAATCTGAGCCCAGTCGTGAGAAGCGCAGCAGAGGCGGGAAACCCGGCCTCAAGTAGCGCGACGCGCGATAGGCCCAAAATTAGTCGTCGTCGCGCGACGGCTTGGCGATTTCGTCGTCGATCGAGTCATCGTCGTCGTCTTCGATGAACGGCACGGAGTCGTCATCGTCGTCGGTCAGATCGTCGTCGCCGTCGGTCGAACCCATGCCCGCTTCTTCCGAAGCATCGGCGGGCGCGTCCTCGTCTTCGTCGTCCGGCGTCAGGATCGGCTCATGGCCTTCCTCGTCGATCTCGGGCGTCTTGACGTCGTCTTCCTCGTCCTCGTCGCCATCGACCTTCTTGTCCTTGACCTGGTCTTCGGCTTCGTCGTCGGCCGGATAGCCGGGGCGAGCGCGACGGCTGCGCAGCTTCAGCGCTTCTTCCGGATCGAAGTCCGTGCCGCATTTGGGGCAGTGGGCGGGGCGACGGTTCAGGTCGTAAAACTTCGCCTGGCAGTTGGGGCAGACCTGCTTGGCGCCCAGTTCGGGATTGGCCACGTGAGGACACTTTCAACGGGTTGAATTCGGGGCGGTCCCTTGCCACCCCTTTGACCCGCTGTCAAAAGCCATCTTTCGCGCCGCCCGCGCGGCTCCTTCGCCAATGCAGCCTGAAGCGGGTGAATATGCTTTCCCAACCGACCGCCCAACTGACCGCCAGCCGGTCGTCCGCCTTGTCTGGAACGGTGCGCGCGCCGGGCGACAAGTCGATGTCGCACCGGTCGATGATCCTGGGTGGCATGGCGTCGGGCGTGACCGAGGTCGAGGGTTTGTTGGAGGGCGACGACGTCCTGGCCACCGCCCGCGCGGTCGAAGCCTTCGGCGCCAGGGTCGAACGGACCGGCGACGGTCAATGGCGGATCGAAAGCGCGGGCGGGTTCAAGGCGCCGCCGTCGGTGATCGACTGCGGCAACGCCGGGACCGGGGTTCGCCTGCTGATGGGGGCGGCGGCCGGCTATCCGCTGACAGCGACCTTCGACGGCGACGGCTCGTTGAGGAAGCGGCCGATGAAGCGCGTGACCGGGCCGCTGGCCGATATGGGTGCTGAGTTCGACTGGCAGGCGACCGAGGATCGGCTGCCGGTGACGCTGACGGGCGGAACGCTGAAGGCCATCGACTATGTGCAGACGGTCGCCTCGGCCCAGGTGAAGTCGGCCATCCTGCTGGCGGGGCTGAACGCCGAGGGCGTCACCTCGGTGGTCGAGCCGGAAAAGAGCCGCGACCACACCGAGCGGATGCTGCGCGCCTTCGGCGCCGAGGTCGGCGTGGAAGAGATGGGCGAGGGCTGGAAGGTGACGCTGAAGGGCGGTCAGCCGCTGACCGGAACCTTCGTCGCCGTGCCGGGCGATCCGTCCTCGGCGGCCTTCCCCCTGGCGGCGGGGCTGATCGTGCCGGGGTCGGAGGTGACGGTCGAAGGCGTCATGCTGAACCCCCTGCGTACCGGCCTGTTCGACACCTGGATCGAGATGGGCGCCGACCTGACGATTTCGAACCGGCGCAAGGCTGGCGGCGAGGATGTCGGCGACATCACCGCCCGCCATTCCGCGCTGAAGGGCGTGGTGGTGCCCGAGGGGCGCGCCGCCTCGATGATCGACGAATATCCGATCCTGGCGGCGACCGCAGCATTCGCCGACGGCGTCACGGTCATGCGTGGCGTGGGCGAGATGCGGGTCAAGGAAAGCGACCGGATCTCGCTGATGGTCGAGGGCCTGCGCGCCTGCGGCGTCCAGGTCGAGGAGGAGCCGGAGGGCTTCATCGTCATGGGTGGAGGGGTTCGCGGCGGCGCGACCGTCCACACCGCCCACGACCACCGCATCGCCATGAGCCACCTGGTTCTGGGCCTCGCCGCCGAACAGCCGGTCTCGGTCGACGAACCTGGCATGATCGCCACCAGCTTCCCCGGCTTCGTCGAGATGATGAACGGGCTGGGCGGACGGATCGCTTGAAGCCGACGCGCGACGTCCTTTATCGCGGCGTTGCGGTCCTGGGGCTTTTGACCTGTCTGGGTGGGGCCAGCTGGACGGCCTGGACCGTCTGGCAGGGGATGATGACCGGCAGCGTCAGGGGCAAGCACGGCGCCGTCCATCTGAGGGCGGAGGGCGACTTCTTCTTCTATTCGACAGTGACGCTGAACGGCGTCGCCTGTCTGTTGTGGCTGGGTCTGGCGGCGTTCGCGGTCTTCGTCCTGGCGCGCTGGAACGACTGGGCGTGAGCCAACAGGGGGCCGACGTTGGACAAGGCCGTGCGCCGACCGCTAAAGCCTGACCAGACTTGAATACATTCGCCCGGAACCTCCGCTTGACCCTGATCATCGCCGTCGATGGACCGGCCGCCTCTGGCAAGGGGACGATCGCCGCGCGCCTGGCCCGGACCTATGGACTGCCGCATCTGGACACGGGGCTGCTGTACCGGGCGGTAGGGTTGAAGCTGCTGGAGGACGGCGGCTCGCTGGACGACGAGGCGGCGGCTGCCGAGGCCGCGCGCGGGCTAGACGCGGCCGGACTGTCGGACGATTCGCGCCTGACGACGGGCGAGGCTGGCGAGGCGGCCAGCCGGGTCGCCAGCTTCGCCGCCGTGCGCGCGGCCCTGCTGGAGCTGCAGCAGGCGTTCGCGGCCCAGGCAGGCGGGGCGGTGCTGGACGGGCGCGACATCGGCACGGTGATCGCGCCGGACGCCCAGGCCAAGCTTTTCGTCACCGCCACGCCCGAGGTGCGTGCGACCCGCCGCTGGAAGCAGCTGTCGGCGCGCGGATCGGACATCACCTTCGAGGCCATGCTGGCCGATATCCAGCGCCGGGACGAGCGGGACGCCGGCCGGGGTTCTGCCCCCATGGTCCAGGCCGACGACGCGGTCTTGCTGGATACGACCGACATGGGTATAGAGGCGGCCTTCGATGCGGCCCGCCGTATCGTCGAGGCGGCGCGCGCGAAACACGGTCTCTAGATTCCCTCATGCAGCGTAAGCGGTAGGGAAACAAAAAGACCGCTCTCGCAAATCCAACGCTCCCATCCTCGGCTTCCGCGGGCGTTTTGATCGTTCTGAACGGCCTCGCATCCTGACGACCTGCCTATCTTTTCCTCTCGCCTCGGCGCAGCGCCTTGCTGTGTGAGGGGCGTCCACCTCGCGCGGAACCGTTCGGTCGCGCGCCACAGCCCTATCGGAAACACCAGAGCTTCATGTCTGATACTCTCAATCCCACGCGCGACGACTTCTCGGCGCTGCTCGACGAACAACTTCAGGGTCGCGACTTCGGCGAAGGCCAGGTCGTTCACGGCCGCGTCGTCGGCATCGAAAAAGACATCGTCATCATCGACGTCGGTCTGAAGACCGAAGGCCGCATCGCCATGCGCGAGTTCGGCCAAGGCGACGACGGCGCCCTGCCCAAGGTCGGCGACAACGTCGAAGTTTACCTTGAGCGCGTCGAGAACGCCCTGGGCGAAGCCGTCATCAGCCGCGACAAGGCTCGCCGCGAAGAAGCCTGGACCCGTCTGGAAGTCGTGTTCGCCGAAGGCCAGCCGGTCAACGGCGCCATCGTCGGTCGCGTCAAGGGCGGCTTCACCGTCGACCTGGGCGGCGCCTCGGCCTTCCTGCCCGGCTCGC
>NZ_JBAZPR010000031.1:0-8525 GCF_041648115.1 Brevundimonas sp. | reverse complement strand
CTAGGTTCAAATCCTGGTGGATAATGTGATCGCCAAATCGGGTTTTAAGATTCTCCACCCGAATAACGATGTCCGGATCGCAAATCATATTTCGAGCACGTTGAAGAGAATTGCAAAGGCGGCATCCAGAAGGATGATTGCGAATAGCGCTTGGACAACGGCGACGGTCACCCGCCCGCCCAGATCCTCAACATCTCCGCGTACCGAAAGGCCGTGGCGACATCCGGCAAGCGCAATCACAATGGCCAGCACCGGTACTTTTGCCATTCCAACCCAGAAGTGTCGGATATCGACCGCAGCCGAGAGTCGTTCGGCGAAATATGTCGGGCTCACGTCGAGTATGCCCCAGCTGACGACAAGCCCGCCTGCCAAACCAGCCAGCATGGCAACAATCGCCAGGAGGGGCATAATTACAAGCAATGCCAATACGCGTGGCACAACCAGCGCGTCGAACAGGTCGATGCCCATCACCTTCATTGCCTGCGTCTCTTGATTCATTCGCATTGCGCCGATCTGGGCCGCGAAAGTGGAAGCGGACCGACCGGCAAGTAGTATCGCGGGAATGAGGACGCCGAACTCGCGGAGGACGGATATGCCAACCAGTTCGACGACCAGTTCCGATGCACCCAATGTCTTGAGCAGATCGCTTCCTATGAGAGCCACTACTGCGCCGATAAAGAATGTCATGATCGCTATGAGTGGCAGCGCATCGAAGCCGGCCTTCTGAATTGACGACGCCAGTGCGATCAGTCGCATCCTTTTGGGATGTGCAAGAGATTTCATGAGCGCCACCTCAAGTTGCCCGAGAAATCGAGCGCTTGCGCCGATTTCCTGGACAGCTCGATAAACTTTTTGGCCAAGACGCACGTGAAATGGGGGAGTTTTGATAGGCGGGACATCGCGGTCGGCCATGGCCGAGCCCACCAGCGCGAACAGATCAGCAAGATTGGCGGGCAGGTCTGCGGTAAATGCCGCATTGGGTGCGAGAGTCAGGATGGCGAGCGCGCCTGCGCTGTCTATCCTTCCCAGGTTTCCGAAGTCGCTTGAGAAGGAGAGGTTCGAGGGACTCAGAACATGCCCGGAAAGGCCTGCGATCGAAATCGCTGTCCAGTCACCTTCAACGACCAACGTTGAAATGCCATCTCCTTCGCGAACGAAGATGTTCGGTGCTGTGCGCGCATTCATCGCAGCAAGTCTCCAACCGGTGTCGGGAGAGCGGATCGCCCGTGGCAACTCCCTCTCCCATAACCCGTCATCGAGCGGATCATGCCAGCAAGCGGGACCACTGACCCCACACATTTAACCATGCCGATCCACACATCGCGCCTTGCCTCAATGACATTATGTAAACGTCACCGTAGCGTTATATCAGGTCGCTTGCAAGGAGTATGCTGCGCACAAATCGGCCGACAGATCGTTTGAATAAGCACAGGATACTCTTGCTAAGGTTAGATAAAATTGTCAGTTGAAATCCCTATGAGATTCTTTCTGAACCGATATCGCACCTTGGAGTTCATATTAACGACACTCGTAGGTGACATTAAATCTTTGCTTGCACTTGCCATCCCAGGCCGAGTGATTTTTGCAGGGCGATCCATGACAGCGTGAGCGCCGCCTTTCCCCGGACGAGGTCGGTTGCCGCCTGCTGCTGTTTGCGAAGCGTGCGATTTAGGTCGGCGCGCGAGATCACTCCGCCGGCAAATCGTTGTCGATCAAGATCGGCTGCGCCATCTGCCTGGGACTTGATCTGCGCGAACGCCACCAGGGCAGAGCGCTGCTGGCTAAAGCGCGACAACGCGCGCTCGGCGTCCTGAAGTGCAGAAAGCACCGTCTTTCGATAGTTGGCAACTGCCTCGGCACGGACGGCGCTCGCCTGATCGACCGAGGCATCGACCCTTCCGAAATCGAGGAAGTTCCACTGCAACTGTGGAATGGCGAGAATTGACGGATTGCTCACATCAAAGAGATCGTCTGGCGACGTTCCGCCAAGTCCCAAGATTCCCATGAATGACAGCTTCGGAAATCGTGCAGCCTCCGCAACACCGATCCGAGCCGTTGCTGCCGCCAGGCTGCGTTCGGCCGCGCGGATGTCGGGCCGACGTGCGACAAGGTTGGAGGGGTCGCCCACGGCGACCTGTTCCGGCGGGAGGGGAACATCGAAGATCTGTTTCAGCGCTTCGTCCGTTGTCCCTGGGATCTGTCCAGCTAGAATGGCAAGCGCATCGAGCAATACCGCCGTGTCAGCTTCGGCCTCGGCGAGCTGAGACTTGAGCAGCTCGAGCTCGGCATTTGCATTGCCGAGAGGGAACAGGGGCAACACGCCTTGCTGATACCGTTGATAGGTTAGCGAGAGGGTTTGCTGCTGCAACTCGCACTCGGTTCGGTACGCTTTGGCTCGAAACTGGGCCTCGCGCAGGTTGACATAGGCATTGGCGACTTCGGCGGTCAGCTGGACCTTGGCATCCTCCACATTGGCAACCGCTGCCGCTGCCTGAGCGTTGCCGGCCTCGATCCGTCGCTGCGTTCCTCCTGCGAAATCCAGCTCCCAGTTAGCGTTGAGCCCGAGATTGTAGACACTGAGGCTATCATCCGCCTGTCCCTGCGGACTAACAGGCGCGCTCGCCGAAGGCGGGGCACTGTTCTGAATATCAAGGCCCGGCAAGCGGCCCTGAATAGCCGTCGCCTGGGTTCCAAGCGTCGGAAATCTTCCGGCCTTCTCCTGTCTCACGGATGCCCGCGCCTGCGCAATCCGCGCTTGCGCAGCCTGAAGCGAAGGATTGTCCGATAACGCAGCCTCGATAAGCCTGGTCAATTCCGGATCGTTCAAAAGGAGCCACCACTCTGCCAGCTCGGGCTCGGTATCGATGATGTTACCGCCGGCACGGACAAAGCCGTCATTTCGGTTCGCCGAGAATACTTCTGGAGGCCCGGCGTAGTCTGGGCCCGCAACACAACCGGCCAGCAGAAACGAGGCGAGAAGCGATATTACAGATTTTCTTATCATGTCAGGCTCAGTGCATCGAAAGGGAAACATTCTTGGGAAGCGGCTTCAAAAAGATGACCAAAGGAACGGTCATCAAGGTCAGGACGCCCATCACCAAGAACACATCATTGTAGGTCATTACGAACGCGTCCCGCTGGATGGTCCGGCCTAGCATCGACATGGCACCCTCCATCCCGCCGAAGCTTTTCGCGAGTTCATCAAGATAAATCTGGAGCGAAACACTGTTGGCATTCAGCGTCTCTTCCATGCGCCGGCTATGGTGCCAGATCCGCTGGTCCTGAAACGAAGCCAGTCCGGCCAAAGCGAAAGATCCTCCGAGATTTCGAGCGGCGTTAAAAATACCGGAGGCATCGCCAGCATCTGTCTTTGCCACTGAGGCTACGGTAGCCTGGTTCAGGAACATCATGGACAGAATCATACCAACACCCCGAATAAGCTGGCTTTCGATAAATACGGCGCCCCCAGATTCCGCGGTGAGGCTTATGCTGACGAAACAGCTGGCCGCCATCAGAAGCATTCCGACTCCGACGGCAATGCGGATGTGGAGCCTGCGGATCATGAAGGGCAGGATCGGCATAAGCACAAATGCCGGAATACCCATCCAAAATATAACGAGCCCGGTTTGAAAAGCGTTATAATCCGATATGATCGCAAGAAATTGGGGAATGACGTAGGTCGAACCATACATGACCATTCCCAGGGCGAGAGCCATCACCGCAACGCTTCCGAATTGGCGATTGAGAAGGAGGCGGAGTTTCAGGACGGGCTTCGACGCGTTCAGCTGCCCGTATATGAGTGAAGCGAAACCGATAACGGCAATGAGTGCCAGCCAGCGAATAAGAGCGGATTCAAACCATTCCTCGCGATGCCCCTCCTCAAGCAACACAGTCAAAGCGCCCAACCCCAGAATCAGGCCGGCAATGCCCGCCCAATCAGCATCGGTCAGATACTCCCACTTCGGCTCTTCGTGAGGAAGCCCGACGAATAGCAGCAGCAGCAGCACGGCGCAGATTGGAACATTGACAAAGAAGGCATAGTGCCAGCTCAAATTTTCGGTCAGCCAGCCACCGATCAGCGGCCCCATGACCGGACCCAGAATCACTGTCATGCCGAACAGCGCCATGCCGATCGGCTGTTGATGGGGCGGCAATCTTTTCGCCACGATGGTCATCGCAGTCGGTATCAGCGCACCACCCATGAAACCCTGACCCGTGCGACCGATGATCATGGTCGTGAGGTCGGTCGCCATACCGCAAAGAATTGAAAAGCCGGTGAACGCGGAAACCGCAATGATGAGCAGATTTCGCAGTCCAAAAAGGCGTTCAAGCCAGGCGCTAAGCGGAATTACCACGATTTCGGCTACGAGAAATGCGGTGGCAATCCAGGTTCCCTCGGTGCCGCTGGCTCCGATTTCGCCCTGGATCACCGGAAGCGCGGAATTGACGATAGAGATATCGAGTGTTGCGAGCATGGCGCCAAGTGCACCCGCTGCGACCGCTATCCACGCGGTGATATCGGCATTCCGCCTTTCTGCAGTCGGAGTACCAGAGGCGCTGTTCGATGCCAACTCGGCGGTCATTTGTCGGTACTCGAGATCTCTTTCAGCTCTCCGGCAGCGTTTCGCGTGTCGACAACTGCCACAACCGACATGCCCGGGACGAGCAGACGACGCACTTTGGGCGAGGCTATTATCGCGATACGAACCGTTATCCGCTGAACAATCTTGGTGAAATTCCCTGTGGCGTTTTCGGGCGGCAGGATCGAAAATTCTGCTCCGGTTCCGGGCGAGATGCTCTCAACGCGTCCGGCAATCTCAAAGTCGGGAAGTGCGTCGACCTCGAGCCTGACCGGTTGCCCCGCCCGCAAAAGGCCGACCTGCGTCTCCTTGAAATTAGCGATGACGTAGATTTCGTTTACCGGAACCACCGTCATCAATCGCTGACCGGGCTGAACGAATTGGCCGACCCTTACTGTTAGATCGCCAACGCGACCTCCCTTGCTGGCTCGCAGCAGAGTCGATGTGACATCTAGGTCGGCCGCTTCCAGCTGCGCGCGGGCCGCGTCAGCTTGGGCTTCGGTCTGGTCGATCTGTTTGAACAAGGTGGCCCTCCGACCGTTGGCGGCAGAGACTGCTGCCTGGGCAGCAACAAAGTCGGCGTGCGCTTGCTGCGCCTGTGTCTCATATTGTTGAAGCTTTTCTCGCGGCTCCGCACCGGTCGCGGCGAGGGGGCGATACCTCGCTACCTGCTCATTGGCGAGGTCGAGCGCCGCGCGCTTGGCGGCGAGTTGGGCCCGCGCCTGCCGAATCGCTGAGTCCTGTTCGGTTACTTGCGAGCGGATTGTGTCGGCGCCGGCCAGCGTCGCCGCAATTTGCGCACGCGCCTGTTGCGCCTGGGCTCTATAATCTCGCACATCCAGTTGCACGAGCGCCTCGCCGGGACTGACCCGCCCGTTCTCAGAGACGAGCACCGCGTCCACGTATCCGGCCACTTTTGATGAAACCACAACGCTGTCGGCCGCGACATAGGCGTTGTCGGTCGACTGCATGTACTGCCCATAGGTGACATGCCTGTAATACCACCAACCACCTGCAATCAGCGCAGCAGTGATGGCTATGATGAGGATGAGGCGAAATTTGGGTTGCGATTTCAGGCTGGATGCGGGCGCGCGATCCTGTTCCCGCTCATTTGGTTCGTCGGTCATCTGCCTCTTTCGAAGGATTTTGGACATGTGCTAAGTCGCTTCATGGCGTGGCGTAGACCGTTCCATCCGGTTAGTAAAATCGTTTAGTAATTTGCGTTTTGGCATTCCCACGAAACGGACTAGGCAGCGGTATGAACGCAAATCTCGACACAATGCCGCCACGGCTTCGCGAAGGCGCCCTCACCGACGACGACCGTATGCTATATTTGATGGACGAGATTAGTCGGGGGGCGAGGCGCGCTTATGACGCACGGATTGCCAAGATTGGCCTCAATCAGACGCAGTGGCGCATCATCGGACAACTTCTCCGCGAACCATCGTTGACGCAGGCCGGAATTGCCAAGCGACTAGAGTTGGAATCCGCCACGATCGGTCAAGCCGTCGCTGGCCTTTGTGGGAAAGGATTGATGGAAAGGCGACGAGCCAAAACGGACGGCCGGGCATGGCAGCTCATCCTGACCCAGGAGCTCGACAGGTTGTTGCCCCAACTGAGAGAATCCGCGGACGGGCTGCATAGGGTCCTATGGCGGAACGCCACGCGCGACGAAAAACGGACGTTGCTGGACATTCTTGTGCGGATTGCGTCGAATCTCGATCAGAGCCGGACCGATGCGGAATAGGACATATGCCTGGGTTCCGAGATAAACCGATAGGAGACATCGCACGCGCCGCCGAGATAGGACAGATTCTTGTCCGGCACGGCGCCAAAAGCCTGGCGGGCGCTCTCGGAGTCATTCCGCATCCGGCCAAGTCAATCGATCCAGGTGAATTGCGGCCGGCGGCGGTCGTCGCACTCCTGCGCGACATTGGTCCGGTCGGAATAAAGCTTGGACAGCTGCTGGCGACGCGCAGCGATCTGTTTTCCAGGTCCTGGATTGCTGCCTTCGCGACGCTCCACGATCAGGTTTCTCCGGTGCCATTCGAAGAAATCGAGCCCATCCTTGCCGCAAGCTGGGGAGCTGACTGGCGAGGGGAATTCACCCAATTCGATGAACAACCACTGGCTTCGGCTTCGGTAGCGCAGACCTACTCTGCTTCGCTGCTCGACGGCGCCGACGTTATCATAAAGGTGCGGCGTCCGGGCACTGCCGCGCGAATGGAGGCCGATGTGCGGCTCCTGACGCGCCTCGCCGCCGTTGCCGAGGATCGATCCCCTGAAATCGCCCGCTATCGCCCCGTAGAGTTCCTGCGAACCTTCGGCAGAAATCTTGCCTGGGAAATGGATCTGGCAGCAGAAGCTCGTGCATGCGAGCGTATCGGTGGCTATCTTGATACGCTTGGGATCAAGACTCCAACAATTCATTGGGAACTGACGGGGATACGGGTCAACGTCCAGGAGCGGCTGTATGGAACGCCCGCGTCTGCGATCGAGGCCGAATCGACCGACCCACGCGTGGCGGCGTTCGCGAGACAATATGCGAATGCAGTCCTGCGCATGATCATTCTGAATGGCGAATTTCATGGCGATCCGCATCCAGGCAATGTTTTCCTTATCGGGGAACAGGATGTGGGCTTTATCGACTTCGGATCGGTCGGCACTCTCACAAAGGCGAGGCGCGAGGAACTGGTACGACTTGTCATGGCTATAGCCGACGAAGACACAGCAGACGTCGCGAACGTGTTGCTCGAATGGGCTGGAGATCCGAAAGTTGACCGTGATGGGCTCACCCAGAATTTGGACCAGCTGATCGGTGAGTTCAGGGGAACGGTCCTTTCGGGGATTGAGTTCTCGCATATTTTCAGCCGCGTGTTCGATCTCCTGCGAGACTATCAGCTCGCACTTCCGCCTGATCTGGCGATCCTTCTTCGAACATTGCTCACGGCGGAAGGGTTTGCGCGTTCCTTTGCGCCTGACTATAATATCGGGGAGGAAACACGCCCCATCATGTTGGAGCTGTTCGCAGAAAGATTCTCCCTTGGCAGGAATCGCGCCAATTTAAAAAAAGTTCGCCGACAACTCCTCGCCCTAGCGGCGATCATGCCTGACCTTCTCGATAACGCCGCCGCTATAGCCAAGTCCGGGCATGTGCCTGTCCAGATTGATCCGGCAAGTTTTGAGAAGCTCGCAGCCATTCGCCGCGCGAGCCAGCCTGTCAAAGGTCCTGTGGCGGCCGCACTTATCGTCTCCGCGGCGCTGCTTGCGAATCAATCCTGGGTGCTTGCAAGTGTTGCAGTGGCTCTTGCCGGGTTGGTTCTTCTGCGCAAATGGCGATAAGATCGTTGCTCAGCTTGAACGGGCCAGCGTCCAATATCAGGCCAACTGAGAACTGGAGTTTATGATGACACTGCAGAAGCCAGTCGATCCGGTCCCCGCAGCCACCATGCTGTTGCTTCGCGACGAGCCGGAGTTCCAGGTGCTGATGGTCAAGCGGCATCACCAGATCGATTTTGCATCCGGCGCGCTGGTCTTTCCCGGTGGAAAGCCTTCTGCTGCCGATGAAGCGCCTGAATGGGCCGATTATTGCAGGGGCTGGAAAACGCTAGATCCTACGCAGCGCACCCTTCGGATTGCCGCGATTCGTGAAGCCTTTGAGGAAGCAGGCATCCTGCTGGCCGATCATCGCGACGGTAGCGAGTTCGAGGATATTTGCGATCTTGAAAGCCGCAAAGCCGTCGAGCGAGGCGAGCGCGAATTTTTCGACATTGTGCGCGAGGCCGATGTGCAACTGCGCCTTGATCGCCTGAGCGAGTTCGCGCGGTGGATCACGCCCAGCTTTATGCAAAAGCGCTTCGACACTCATTTCTTCGTCGTTCGCGCCCCAGAGCGCCAGATCGCAGCATGTGATGGATATGAAACCGTTGATGCGGAATGGCTTTC
>NZ_JBAZPR010000030.1:0-9841 GCF_041648115.1 Brevundimonas sp. | reverse complement strand
ACCCGTGGCGGGCGTTCGCGGTCTGGCAGGGCGGGTTCAGCTGGATCTGGGTCGCGCCGGTCGTGATCCTGGCCACCTTCCTGCTGCTGCGCACCCCGCGCGAACGCGCTTGGGCCATTGCGCCTGTCCTGGCCAGCGCCCTGGTTTGGACCATCGCCCATCAGTTGGCCTCGGCGACGCAGCCCATGGCGCCGCCCGCCCTGACGCTGGCCGCGATGGACGCCCCGCCCATCAACCTCTCCGCTTCGGGCGACCGGCCCACGGTGATCAATCTCTGGGCCACCTGGTGCCGCCCTGCCGGCGCGAGATGCCGGCTTTGGCCCAGGCCGAAAAAGCCCATCCGAATGTGCGCTTCCTCTTCGTCAACCAGGGCGAGGGCGAAGCCGGCGTTCGGGCCTTTCTTCAGAGCCAGGGGCTGGCCCTCGACCATGTGCTGTTCGACGAGGCCATGGCGGTGCCGCGCCACTACGGCACGGCCGGCATTCCGGTGACCCTGTTCCTCCACGCCGACGGCCGTCTGGCCAAGGCCCACATGGGGGAAATCGCCCCCGAACAGATCGCGACCGAAATCGCGCGTCTGCACTGACCCTTCGCCTCACGGAGCTTCCATGAACCGCACCTTCGCCCCTGCCCTCGCCGCCGTTCTGGCGCTCGCCGCCTGCGGCCCCGCCGACGCCGACAACGGCGCGGCGCCCGCCAATCCTTCCGCAGCCTCTGGACAGGACATGCCGGCCATCGCTCAGGTCGGATTCAACGATCTGCTGCGCGACCCAGCAGCGCCCTTCATCGGCGCCGAAAACGCCGATGTAACCATCATCGGCTTCGTCGATTACAACTGCCCCTACTGCAAGAAGATGCAGCCGGAGATCGACGGCCTGCTGAAGGCGGACCCCAAGGTGCGCGTCCTGTACAAGGACTGGCCGATCTTCGGCGACGTCTCGGAGACCGCCGCCCGGACCGCCCTCGCCGCCGGTTATCAGGGCAAATACGAGGCCGTCCATAACGCCTTCATGCTGTCGCCGTCGCGCATCGGCGACCAGGCGGACATCACGCGTCTGGTCCAGTCGGCCGGCGTGGACATGGCGCGCCTGAATCAGGACCTGGCCGATCACCGCGCAGACATCGACGCGGTGCTCGACCGAAACGGCCGAGAAGCGGCGGCCCTGGCCCTGCAGGGCACGCCCGCCTTTATCATCAACGGCAATCTGATCCCCGGCGGCATGCCCCAGGCGCAACTCGAAGCGGTGATCGGTCGTATCCGCTCCGGACAACCGCTGCGCTGAGACCGGCCATGACCACCTTGACCCTGCTCCAGCTGAACGACCTGCACGGCTATCTCGAGCCGCATCCCGAACTGGTGCGCACCGAAGGCGGCTGGCGGTTCGAACGGCTGGGCGGGGTCGCCCGCATCGCCCGCATCTTTGAAGAGGCGCGCGCCGAAGGTCCGTGCCTGACCCTGGACAATGGCGACACCTTCCATGGCACGCGGGTCGCCGTCGCCAGCCGGGGCGAGGCCTTGGTCCCGATCATGAACGCCCTGAAGATCGACGCCATGACGGCGCACTGGGAGTTCGCCTATGGCCCCGCGGGGTTCAAGGCGTTGGCGGCGCGACTGGATTATCCCGTCCTGGCCGCCAATGTCTTTCGCAAGGATGACGGCGCGCCGGTGTTCGACGGGCGATGGGTGTTCGAGCGCGGCGGTCTGAGGATCGGCGTGATGGGCCTGGCCTGCCCCATCGTCGACAAGACCATGCCCCCCGCCTTCTCCGAAGGCGTGCGGTTTGAAATGGGTGTGGCCGAAGCCCGCGAGCAACTGCACCAGCTCCGCGAGGAGAAGGTCGATCTGGTCGTCCTGCTGTCGCACCTCGGCTTTCCGCAGGATCTGAAGTTGGCCGCGGAAACACCGGGCATCGACGTGATCCTGAGCGGCCATACCCATAACCGCCTGCACGAGCCGGCCCGCGTCGGCGACACCCTGATCATCCAGTCCGGCTGCCACGGCGCCTATATCGGCCGGCTGGACCTCGAGATTGCAGAGGGCCGCGTGTCCCTGCGCCGCCATCGGCTCATAGCCGTGGACGCTGGCCCCCAAGACGATCAAGTCGCCGGCTTGGTGGAGACGGCCCTGGCGCCCGAGCGGGAGCGTCTGGCGCGCGTCGTCGGCCGCACGGCCATTCCCCTTCACCGCTACGCCATGGCGAGCGCGCCGATGGACGACGTCCTGCTGGCGGCGGCGGCGCAGGCAGCGGGCGTGGACATCGCCTTCTCGAACGGCTGGCGGTATGGCGCGCCCGTCGCGCCGGGTCCGGTCACTCTGGGCGACCTCTACAATATCGCGCCGATGAACCCGCCCATCTCGCGCACGACGCTGACCGGAGCCGAGTTGAAGGCGATGCTGGAAGAGAATCTTGAGCGCACCTTCGCCGCCGACCCGTATGAGCAGATGGGCGGCTACATCAAACGCTGCCGGGGCCTCACGGCCTTTGTGAAGCTGGAGAATCCCAAGGGGCAGCGCCTTGATCGCCTGCTGGTCGGGGACCGACCTTTCGAGCCGGAGGCGGACTATCCGGTGGCCTTCGTCACCGCCCAGGGCGTGCCCGAACATTACGGGCGGGACCGCCGGACGCTCGACATCGACACTGTGGGCGCGCTTGAATCCTGGTTCGCCGACCATACGCCCGGCGAGACCGATCTGCCCGCCAGCGTCCTCATCATATGAAGGAACACCTTATGGACTCCGTCGCCGCCCGCGACTTCTGGAATAGCCGCTATGACCGCCAGGACTATCTGTTCGGCAAGACGCCCAACGCCTTCCTGGCCGCTCAGATCGCGCGGCTCCAGCCCGGCATGACCGCTCTGGCGGTCGCCGACGGCGAGGGACGAAACGGCGTTTGGCTCGCCGAACAGGGCCTGACCGTCACGACCACGGACATCGCCCCGCGCGCGATCGAGAAGGCCCTCGCCCTGGCCGAGCGACGCAGGGTCACACTGGACGCCCAGGTGGCGGACCTCGAGACCTGGGCCTGGCCGCAGGATGCGTTCGACGTCGTGGTCGCCGTCTTCATTCAGTTCGCCCCGCCTCCCCTGCGCGACCGACTTTTCGAGCGTATGAAGGCGGCCGTGAAGCCTGGCGGCCTGTTCCTGCTGCAGGGCTATCGGCCGGAACAGATCGCCTATGGAACGGGCGGTCCGGGCCAGGTCGAGAACCTCTACACCGAGGCGCTGCTCCGCGACGCCTTCGCCGACTTCGACATCCTGCATCTGAAAAGCCACGACAGCGACGTCTCCGAAGGCGCCGGCCACAGCGGCCGGTCCGCCCTGATCGATCTCGTCGCCCGCCGTCCCTGACCCCCAGCGCCCGCACACCGGAACCGGCCATGAAAACCCTCCTCCTCGCCCTGTCCCTGGCCGCCTCCCTGGCGGCCTCCCCGAGCTTCGCTCAAGCTGTTTCAGGCTTCGGCGGCTTCAAGCCCCTGCCCGAGGCCGGCGAACAGCCGGATCCGTCGCGCGTCTATCGGGTCATCTTCGACGTGTCCCAGGGCGGTCCGGACGACAGGCCGCTGAAGGGACTGGATCGCGTTGCGCGGCTGGCGAATATGCTGGCGGCGGGCGGCGTGGACGCCGACCATCGTCAGATCGTCGTTGTGCTACACGGCGCCGCCACCCCTGCGGTCCTCTCCGACGCCGCCTGGGCCGCGCGCGGCAAGGGCGACGCCAACCCCAACAGCGCCCTGATCCGCAGCCTCATCGCCGCCGGCGTCCAGGTTCGGCTGTGCGGCCAGGCCATGGCCGGGAACGGCATCGCGCAAGCCGACCTCGAACCGGGCGTGAGCGTTGATCTCGCCGCCCTGATGACGGTCATCCACCTTCAACAGGCCGGATATGCCCTGGTTGTGAACTGACGTCTCGGCATAGGCGGAACCTTCACTGGCCATAAGAACTATTAGTTTGGGTAAGTGTGTATGTAAGTGTTCAATGGGGCGTCTGAAGGAGACATCGACATGACCGGACTGCCCCGCCTCAACGAACCCGCCCCCGACTTTCACGCCCGCACCACGCACGGGGATCGCAGCCTGGCCGATTACCGCGGCAGATGGCTGATCCTCTTCTCCCATCCGTCGGACTTCACCCCGGTCTGCACGACCGAGTTCATCGGCTTCGCCAAGCACGCGGATGAGTTCGCCGCCATGAACTGCGAGCTCCTGGGGCTCTCCATCGACAGCATCTTCTCGCACCTGGCCTGGACCCGGAACATCAAGGAGAAGTTCGGCGTCCAAATCCCTTTCCCCATCATCGAGGATCTGAAGATGGAGGTGGCCCAGGCCTACGGGATGATCCACCCCGGGGCGGCCGACACCTCGGCTGTTCGCGCCACCTTCCTGATCGATCCGGAAGGCAAGCTGCGCGCCATGGTCTACTATCCCATGAGCAATGGCCGCAGCATCGAAGAGTTCGTTCGGCTGCTCACCGCGCTCCAGGCGTCCGACGCCAACGGGGTCGCGACGCCTGAGAACTGGCGCCCTGGCCAACCGGCTATCGTCCCTCCGCCCAAGACCGCCGAGGCGGCCGAGGCTCGCGCTTCCGAGGGTTACGTCTACACCGACTGGTATTTCTCGACGCGCGACCTCCCCGACGCCCCGAAAGCCGCCTGATCGGACGCTGGCCGGACCGCGCAAGCGGTCCGGCCCTTTTCTTCGCAAACCAAACGGAGCCATCATGCAGATCATCGACCACGGCGGAGCGCGCATCGCGGCGCTCCACGACAAGAAGACCGGCAGTTGGCAATATGTCGTCTCCGACCCGGTCAGCCGCAAATGCGCGATCATCGATCCGGTCTGGGATTTCGACGAGAAGGCGGCGGCGACCTCGACCCGCAACGCCGACGCCATCCTGGACTACGTCAAGGCGGAAGGCCTGACGGTCGAATGGCTGCTGGACACCCATCCACACGCCGATCACTTTTCGGCCGCGCCCTATCTCAACGAGAAGCTGGAGGCTCCAACCGCCATCGGCGAGAAGGTCATCGGCGTCCAGAGGTTGTGGAAGGACATTTACGGCCTGGACGACGAATTCCCGACCGACGGTCGCCAGTGGGACCGTCTCTTCCAGGCCGGTGATACGTTTGCTGTCGGCGACCTGACGGGGCGGGTCATCTTCTCCCCAGGCCACACCCTGGCGTCCATTACCTATGTGATCGGCGGCAACGCCTTCGTCCACGACACCCTGATGATGCCCTATGCCGGCACCTCGCGCGCCGACTTTCCGGGCGGCGACTCCAAGGTCCTCTACCGAAGCATCCAGGACATCCTGGCCCTGCCCGAGGAGACCGGCGTCTTCGTCGGCCACGACTACGGTCCCGATGGCCGCGAGCCCGCCTGCTTCAGCACCGTGAGAGAGCAGAAGGCGGACAACATCCATGTCGGCGGCGGACGCGGAGAGGCGGATTTCGTGCGGCTTCGCGACGGCCGGGATGCCACCCTTCCCCTGCCGAACCTGATGCTCTACGCGCTTCAGGTGAACATCCGCGGCGGGGTGCTGCCGCCACCCGCCGAGGACGGCCGCATCTATTTCAAGATCCCCGCCAATCACTTCGCCCCGCCCCAGGAGAACTCTTGATGCGTCCTTCCACCCTGGCCCTGGCCGCCCTTTTGAGCACGACGGCCCTGGCCGCCCACGCCCAGACGCCCGCCGATCCTCTTCATGTCTACGGTCCGGGCGGCCCCGCCCCCGCCATGCGCGAAGCGGCGAAGGCCTATGAAGCGCGCACCGGTCGCGCCGTGGCCGTCGTCGCCGGACCCACGCCCCAATGGCTGGACCAGGCCAAGGCGGACGGCGACCTGATCTTCTCCGGCTCCGAGACGATGATGACCGACTTCGTCAGCGCTCTGGAGGGCCGCATCCGCGCCGAGGCGGTCGAGCCGCTCTATCTGCGCACCGCCTCCATTCTCGTTCGCCCGGGAAATCCGAACGGCATCGGCGGCCTGGAAGATCTCTTCCAGCCGGGTCGCCGAGTCCTGGTCGTCAACGGCGCGGGCCAGAACGGCCTGTGGGAGGACATGGCCGGTCGCACCGGCGACATCGCCAAGGTGCGCGCGCTGCGTCGCAACATCGTCGTCTACGCCCGCAACAGCGCCGAGGCCCGACAAGCCTGGATCGACGACCCGACGCTGGACGCCTGGATCATCTGGGGCATCTGGCAGGTCGCCAATCCGGACCTCGCTGATGTGGTCGAGGTCGAAGAGCCCTATCGCATCTACCGCGACGCCGGCGCCGTTGTGACCGAGACCGGCCGCCAGGACGCCGACGCCCAGCCGTTCCTTGAATTTTTGAAGTCCGACGAGGGAGCCGCCATCTTCGCGCGCTGGGGCTGGCGGACCGGCCAACCTTAAGCCTGCCTTAAGGTGAACCCCGCGGTGTCGGCGGCATGGCCAACCGTCGCTCCTTCACCCTGAACCGCCGACACCTGCTCGCGGCGGCCGCGGCGCCGCTCTGGCTCTCGACAACCGCGCGAGCCGCATCGGCGCCCGCCGCCTTGAACATCAGCGCCCTGACCGCAGCCTTCTACGCCGCCCGCGGCGGACGCCCGGCCTGGGCGGGGCCAGCGCGCCGGCAAGCCATGGACGCCCTGGCCCTGGCGGACCGCCACGGTCTATCAGCGCCCGACGGTCTGGCCCTAAGTGAAGCCGAACTGACCCAGGCCGTCCTGACCCTGGCCGAGGCGCTCGCCCATGGCCGGGTCGACCCGGCATCCGTCGAGACCCTTTGGGAGATGGGTCGCAACCAGGTCGATACGCCGCCGCTGCTGGCGACGGCGGTCGACGACGGAACGTTGGCCGAGACGATGGCGGGCCTCGCTCCCCAGGACCGCGGCTATCAGGGCTTGTGCGACGGCTTCCTTCGCTATCGCGCCATCGCCGACCGCGGCGGTTGGCCGCCCTTTGCCCTGGGCGCGACGATCGAACCGTTTGCGTCCGACCCCCGCCTTCCCGCCCTCCTGCCGCGCCTTCGGGTGGAAGGCGATCTCACCGACGCCGCCGCCGCGATGGTCGGCCCGTCTGGCGGTGACTACGGGTCGGTGCTGCAAGAGGCCGTTCGGGTGTTCCAGGTGCGCCACGGTCTGGAGGCGGACGCCCGCATCGGCCCGGCGACCCAGCGGGCGCTGTCGATTTCGGCCGAGGCCCGTGCTCGCCAGATCGCGCTCAATCTGGAACGCCGCCGTTGGCTAAAGAGAGACGTCGCCCCGGAGCGGATCGAGGTGAACACCGCCGCCTCCATCATGGTCTACTGGAAGGATGGTCGGCCCGTGCATTCGATGCGGGTCGTGACAGGTGACGCCGACAATGCGACGCCCAGCCTCGAACGGCCCTTCGCCTCGGTCGTCGCCAATCCGCCCTGGACGGTCCCGACCTCCATCGCCCAGCGCGAGATCCTGCCGCGCGGCGCCGCCTATATGCGGGCGAACAACATGACGATCCAGAACGGCATGGTGGTTCAGCGCGCCGGCCCGAACGCCGCCCTGGGCCAGGTCAAGTTCGAACTTCAGGACAGCTACGCCATCTTCCTGCACGACACCCCGTCGCGGGGTGCGTTCGACCAGAGCTTCCGCCATCTCAGTCACGGCTGCGTGCGGGTGCAGGACGCCGTCGGCTTCGCCCGCCTTCTGCTGGCGCCCGACCCCGAGAGGCTCGCCCGCTTCGATGCCGCGCTGGACAGCGGCCAGACCGTCCGTGTGGCGACCGGTCGGCCGATCGACGTACGTCTGCTGTATTGGACCGCCTTCCTGGACGGCCAGGGCCGCGTCGCCTTTCGCGATGACATCTATCGTCGCGACACCCGTCTGGCGGAGGCGTTGGGTATCGCCCTGCACCTGCCGCGGCCCGACGACCGGCGCGCCGATGCTGACGACGTCGGCCCCTGACGGTTATTCGGTCGTGCGGCCGTCGAAATGCTCGTGGTCGGCGGAGGCCTCTTCCACCGTGGCGTGAACCGTCCCGTCGAGATGCTCCGGCGGGCCATAGAGGGTGTAGAGCCGAAGCGGCTCGGACCCCGTGCTGACCACATTGTGCCGGGCGCCCTGAGGGACGATGACCCCGTCGTCCGCCTTCACGGCGTGACGAACGCCGTCGATCCAGATTTCGCCCTCGCCCGCCTCGATGCGGAAGAACTGGTCGCGGTCGTCGTGGACCTCTTCGCCGATCTCCTGACCGGGCGGAATGGCCATGAGGACGAGCTGCAGATTGTGGCCGGTGTAGAGAACGCGGCGAAAGTCTGTGTTCTCTTCCGTCAGACGTTCGATATTGTCGATGAAGCCCTTCACGAGAGTCTCCTGTGCGGGTTGGCCGTCAGCGACGTGCGACGGCGGTGATGCGCGCGAACTGAGCCGTGTCGCCGCGCGCCGGCGTCGATGGGCGGGGCGCCGGGGCGGCGACGCGGGCGCCGACCGCCTTCGCATCGCCGCAGAAGATTTCGTACAGCATGCCCATCACCGCCTGGGCCCGCTCGTCGGCGATCGAATAGAAGATCGAGCGCGACTGACGACGCGTCTTGACCAGACCGTACTGGCGCAGCTCAGCCAGCTGCTGGGACAGAGCCGGCTGTTTGATGCCCAGGTCCGCCTCGAGCTGCCCCACCGAACGTTCCTCCTCGGCGATATGGCACAGGATCAGCAGCCGGTTGGCGTTGGCCAGCTGGCGCAACAGCTCTGCGGCCTCCGGCGCCTTTTCCTTCAACCGCTCCATGGCGGCCGCTTGATCGTCGGTCATGCGCGGCGCTCGCGATAGTACCAGGGCGCATCGCCTTCACCGTCGGCGATGGCGGCGTCCAGGGTGGTGGCGGCCGGCTCCAGCAGAGCGTCGCCGGGCATCCAGCCCGCCGGCGTGGAGGCCGCCTCGCGGTCCGAGGTCTGCAGGGCGGTGACGAGACGTAGCAGTTCATCAACCGAGCGGCCGATGTTCATCGGGTACCAGCTGATGGCGCGCACCACGCCTTCGGGATCGATCACGAAGGTGGCGCGCACCGTCGCGCTGTCGCTCGAGCCGGCGTCCACCATGCCGAAGGCGTGGCCGATGGCCATGGAGGGATCCTCGATGATTGGGAACGGCACCTTCACGCCGAAGCGGCGGTAAATGTCCTTCAGCCAGGCCAGGTGCGAATACAGACTGTCCACCGACAGGGCCATCAGATCGCAGTCGATCGCCGCGAAGGCGTCGGCCTGCCGGGCCAGGGCCACGAACTCGCTGGTGCAGACCGGCGTGAAGTCCGCCGGATGCGAGAACAGCACCAGCCAGCGTCCGCGATAGTCGCTCAGGCGCTTTTCGCCCTGCGTCGTGCGCGCGCTGAAGTCCGGCGCCGTGTCGTTGATGCGCAGGGCGCGCATTGCGGGGGGATAGACGGCTGGCCCGGTGTCGATCGTTTCCATAGCCGCAAGCTAAGCGCTTCCCACCGTTTCCGCTACATTAAAATACATACTTGCACGAACTATGAATGGGTATATGTGTTGAGTCACCGAAACGGAGACACGCCATGTCCTCGCCCACCCCCGATCCCGCCCGCGACCACGCCACCGACATCGTGCGCGCCGCGCTGGGCGATCCTCGCCAGCGCCCTGTCGTCAAGTCATTCTTCGACGAGGCCACCTTCACCGTCAGCCATGTCGTGCGCGATCCCGACTCCGACGTCTGCGCCATCATCGACAGCGTGCTGGACTACGATCCAGCGTCCGGCCGCACCGCCCACGCCTCGGCGGACGCCCTCATTGATTACGTGAAATCCGAAGGTCTCACGGTCCAGTGGCTGTTGGAGACCCACGCCCACGCCGATCACCTGTCGGCGGCGCCCTATC
>NZ_JBAZPR010000029.1:0-11501 GCF_041648115.1 Brevundimonas sp. | reverse complement strand
CGGTCGGGCTACGCCCTCCCTACGCCCCAACCCTCGCAAGCGGTGCGCTCGTGACGTCCATCACGAACCCCAAAAGGGGGTCCCTATTGCACGCCGATAGGGGGTCCCTTTTAGACGCCGATTGACAAGCGCCACGGCGCGCGGGGGGAAGCGGCGGAAGACGCAGGCCGGCGGGCCGCATCGAACTCGACGCGGCTTGTTCCACCGGCCTGCTTCGCCATACGGCCGATCAAGGGCGCAGGCTGCGCATCGGACGTATGGCAGAGGCACAGACCAGCCCTTCGCCACCAGCGGCGCACCGAACTCGGCGCGTGATCCTCGGCGGCGACGGGCGGGACATCAATGAGGTTTGCGCGGCTCGGTGTTGATCTTCGCCCGCGCGTTCCGTTTGATCTGGACGGTTTGCTTTGCGTCTGTCGGGGCCGCCAACTCCTGCGGCTCCCAGTCGCTCATGCCCTGCAACACTAGATCGGCGTGTTTGATCGTGTCCACGTGGCCGTAATGCTCCTGGATCATCTGCACCGACGTTCCCATCTGCTCGGCTAGCAGCAGTTCGCTGACACCCTCGGTCAGGCGGATGGTGGCGTAGGTGTGCCGGAACGAATAGGTCGAGCGCAGAATGCCGGAAGGTCCGACGCGCAGATTGGCGTCTTTGAGAAGGTCAGCGATGAAGGCCTTATAGAGGGTGCGCTCGGTCGTGCCGGTCGCACTGCTGAACACCGGGGCCTCTGGCGCGGTACTCACCGCGATGGCGCGGATGCGGTCCAGATATTTTCCGACATTGCTGCTCGGCGCGACAAGCTGGCGCGACTTGCCCTTGCCACGCACGGATAACACGGTGACCGGCTGGCCGTTCTTGTCTGTCGCCTCCATCACGTCGCGCCAACGCAGGTTGCGGGCCTCGGACGGCCGCATGCCCGTGTTGCACATGATCAGGACGAATTGATAAACCATGGCCCGATACCAGAGGGCGGTTTCGGTCTTTGCGGCATCGACCCACTTGGTGCGGGCGTGGGTATGGAGGCGGCGGTATTCCTCCAGCGAGAACGCATCCCGGCGCTGCTTCTCAAGCGCTGGCATCCCCTCGATACGGTGATGAGGTGGGGCCTCCTGTTTGGAAACGGCGTCATTGATGATGGCGCGGTAGATCTTCATCTCGAACCGGATGGTGGCGTCACTGACGATGATCCAGTCCGTGTTTTCGGACTCCTGGGTCTCCGCAGTTTGCTTGCCGATCGCGCCCCCTTTCTGCTTCGCCTTGTCATCGGCGAGGGCCTTGGCAGCATCGCGTTCGGCACCCGTCATCGGACGCACGTTGCCGTGGCGGGTCATACGGCCAGGGCTGAGCGACCGCCGCCAGGACGGATAGTTCTGCCAACGATCCAGAGCAATCAGATCGATCTGGGTCTTGCCGACATAGGGGTTGAGCTGGTTCTTCACGACAGATTCGATGAGCTTCACGCGGCCCATTGTGATCTCGCCACGCTGCGCGCGTAGTCTCTGCTCCGCGATATAGTCCTTCGCCACGGCGGAGAACGGGCGGTTGAACACCGGCAGATTACGCTTCAGCGCAAAGCGGACTTCGCTTTCGTGATCGTAGGCCAAGGTGCGCGCCGTAGTGATGTCCGGCGTCTTCAAAGCGATGGTCTTGTAGCGGGTCGCCTTCGGCAGGCGAACGCGGCAGTACCAATCCCGGCTTTGCAAATCGCCCCGCCGGAAGATGACCAGGCCGGGTTTTAGTTCTTCCTTGTCCGTGACAAACGCCATGACAGCCTCCATCGTCGTGCAGATTTCGTGCACATCGCGGCGCTAAGTCATTGATCTGCCGTGACGTTCATACATCGTGTAGGAATGCTGTAGCAGAAAATGCTGTGTATTTCCAGTGGTTTAGTGTTTTAGCCCTCTCCCACTGGGAGAAGGAACGACATCTTGCGCCCCATCCCATTTCCAGAAAATTTCCTTCGCTATTTCAAAGCCCTGATGACCAGCAGCGTCAATCAACCTACCGTCCCCGCAAGCGCCCGTATGATGGGCGGTTTCAACTAGAAGGCCGAAAACCTTGGACTGACCTGAACTGTTTTTCGGAGACCAACACCGCCGCCCAATTGCACTTCATTGCATTTTGCACTCCATTTCCTCGTACAAGTGCAATGTCACCCCCGATTTGAGACGATTGAGACTCTGTTTTTCGCTGCCGAGTCTGAAATCTTGCCTGGATCCAGCAATGACCCTTTCCATCCTCGCCGCTCTTATGGTCGTCCTACCATCGCAGACCTCGCCCGCTGCACCTCCACAAGCCGAAGCCGCGCAGACTATGCACTGGTCCGTTCAACCCCGGCCAATGCCCGCCGACTTTCCTCCCGAAGCTCTGCGCAAGCGCATCAGCGGTAGGGTGGACGTTCGTTGCACTGCGACGACGGCCGGGGTTCCGACCTCTTGCAGCGTCGTCGAGGAAACGCCGCCGAACCTCGGCTTCGGGCAGGCTGGCATCCGAGTCGTGCGACGCGGTCGTCTGAATCCGGCGTCGCTCGGCCCGAGCGACGAAGACAGGACGTTCACGGTCGGCGTGCCTTTCAACGCACCGCCGCGCTGACGATTGCCTTCCCCGGCGACAGCCCGCTAAGCGTAGCGAAAGAAAACTCCAGGAGACGCCCGTGGCCATTCCCGCTTCGCTGCAAAAAGGTCTGATCCTGCCGATCATTTCGGCGCCCATGTTCCTGGTCTCAGGCCCGGACCTGGTGGTCGAGGCCTGTAATGCGGGGGTGATCGGCACCTTCCCGTCGCTGAACCAGCGCACGACCGAGGGCTATCGCGACTGGATTCACGAGATCAAGGGCCGGCTGAAGCCTGAGGCCGCGGCCTTCGGCGTCAACCACATCGTCCACCCGACCAATCCCCGTCTGATGGCCGACATGATGGTGTCGGTCGAGGAGAAGGTGCCGCTGATCATCACCTCGCTGGGCGCCGTGCGCGACGTGGTCGATGCGGTTCACGGCTATGGCGGTCAGGTCTTCCACGACATCGCCAACATCCGCCATGCACGCAAGGCGGCCGAGGCGGGCGTCGATGGTTTGATCCTGGTCGCCAACGGCGCGGGCGGCCACGCGGGCATCATCAACCCGTTCGCCCTGGTCAACGAGGTCCGCAGCTTCTTTACCGGAACCATCATCCTGTCGGGCGCCCTGTCCACGGGTCAGGACGTGGCGGCCGCGATGATGCTGGGCGCCGACTTCGCCTATATGGGCACCCGCTTCATCAACACGACCGAGGCCATGGCCCCGCCTGCCTACAAGCAGATGGTGATCGACAGCGGCTCGACCGACATCGTCCACACCCCGGCGGTCTCGGGCATCCCGGCCAACTTCATGAGCAAGTCGTTGATCGACAACGGGATCGATCCGAAACACCTGCCCGAGCACAAGCTGGACATGGGCGACGAGGCCAAGGCCTGGAAGACCGTCTGGTCCGCAGGGCAAGGCGCGGGCGCGATCCACGACGTCCTGCCGACCGCCGAACTGGTGACGCGCCTGCGACAGGAGTTCGATCAGGCCACGGCCGAATTCGCCATCAAGGCCGGAGCACGCTAAAGGGCGGCGCCGAACCGCATCTCGCGCGTTGGAGCCCGCATGATCCGCACCACCGCCCTCGCCGCCCTCGCCGCCGTCGCTCTGGTCAACCCTGCGGTCGCCCAATCCGCCTCAGGTCAATCCGCGAGGGACGCCTGGTCGTTCGAATTGGGCGCCGGAACGGACAACCGCTCCAAGAATGCGTCCAAGTCCGGTAACGACGGCTACGCCTTCGGTTCGGCGACCTGGAAAAGCGAGAACGGCCTGTTCTACGCCGGCCCCGGCTTCGAAACGATCCAGGCGGGCGGCTCCAACATCGAAGCCGAGTTCGTGGTCGGCTACCAACCCGAGGCCTTCGGCTACCGTTTCGACTTCAACGCGGTCTACAAGCAGCGCGTCGGCGCCCAGGCGGGCTATGATGAGGTCGGCGTGGAGCTGACCGGCAACGTCAGCCGCTCCATCGGTCCGGCGAGCGCGCGGCTCCAGGTCCAGTATTCGCCCGACGCTCCCGGTTCGACCGACAGCTTCACCTGGGTCGAGGGCCGCATCGGCTGGGACTTCACCAACCGCCTGGAGGGCACGGCCGCCTTCGGTCGCCGCGAGCAGAACGGCGCACCTGACTACACCGGCTGGAACGCTGGCCTGACCTACGCCCTCACAGACGCCATCGACGTGGATGTCCGATACTACGACACCGACGCCCATACCTTCGGCGAACAATATGAAGACGCCCTGGTCGCCCAGGTCGCCTACGCCTTCTGACAAGCCGCCCCTTGCGCAACGGCCGTCGGCTCCCCATGTTAAGCGCGTCGATCTCTCTGCGTAACGCCGCTGCTCCCTTTGCATCACGCACCGAGGTCCAAAAGCCGATCCCATTCAGACCCGACAGGCCGACCAGGGATCCCTCCCTGCGGTCAACGCCAGACGGAGGTCTCCAAATGGCTACCGGCACTGTAAAATGGTACAACCCCACCAAAGGTTACGGCTTCATCGCTCCCGATGACGGCGGCAAGGATGTCTTCGTCCACGCCTCGGCCGTCGAAACGTCGAGCGTTGGTTCGCTGAACGAAGGCCAGAAGATTTCCTACGAAATCGAACGCGACTCGCGCTCCGGCAAGGAATCCGCCGGTCGCCTTACGGCGGCAGAGTAGGACACGCTTCTCAACACGCATGCCATCGCCTTTGATGGTGTCGTGACGAAGCACCTGCCTCTTGGCGGCCGCAAGGTCCGCCTGGACAACGGCCACGTCGTCTCGGTCCTGCCCTCGCTCGGTTCGCCTAAAGGCCTATCCCTGCTGGGCGACCGCGTCGTGGTCGAGATCGCCTTCAATCAGCTAAAGGGCTGGCGCCTCGCGCGCCGGCCCTGAAGCCCGTTCCATCAGGACGTGACCCATGACGACCCTCGCCGAAAAAATCCCGACGATGACCGACGCCGACCTCAACAGCCTGCGCGCCAACGCCACGCGCCTGGCCGAAACCGGCGCCTCGACGCAAGTGATGGCCGCCGCTGATATCCTGCCTGTGATCGACACCGAGATCGCCCGCCGCGCCGCCCTGCCCAAGGCCGCCAAGGCGCCGGTGAAGCGCGCCGCTCCCAAGAAGAAGCTGCCGCCCGTCACCGGCCACCAGACCGCCCTACCTTCCAGCTAAGGCGAATCGACTCCCGGCTGGCCGCATAGCCTACAGGGTTGCTAGAAGGCGTCATGACCGCTGACGCCCTCCAGTCCTATCTCCACGATCATATCCCGCTGTCTCGCGCGATGCAGGTCAGCGTAACGGCCATGACGGCTGACGCCCTCACGCTTCAGGCGCCGCTGGCGCCCAACATCAATCATCGCGATACCGTCTTCGGCGGCAGCGCCTCGGCCCTCGCCATCCTCTCGGCCTGGTCGCTGGTTCACACCAAACTCACATACGAGGGACTGAAGGCGCGGCTGGTGATCCAGTCGAACACCGTCCACTACGATCAGCCCATCGCAGGCGCGTTCCAGTCAACCGCCGTGCTGGCCTCACCCGACGACTGGCCCCGCTTCGTCGCCATGTTTCAGCGTCGCGGCAAGGCGCGCATCACGATCGCGGCCACCCTGACCGAAAACGGTCAGGCCGCGGGCCGGTTCGAAGGCAGTTTCGTCGCCCTGAAAATGGACGACGAGGGTCAGCCCAGGGCCTGATCCAGATCAGCGATCAGGTCCTCGACGTTCTCGACCCCGACCGATAGCCGGATCAGGTTGTCGGTCACGCCGCCCGCCTCGCGCACCTCCTTGGGCACGCTCGCGTGGGTCATGATCGCAGGGTGGTTCACCAGGCTCTCGACCCCGCCCAGCGACTCCGCCAGGGTGAAGACCTCGACCTGCTCCAGCACGCGCTTCGTACGCTCCAGGTCGCCTTCCAGGATCACCGTCACCATCCCGCCGTAACCGCCGCTCATCTGGCGCGCAGCCAACTCGTGCTGAGGGTGGGCGACCAGGCCGGGATAGACGACTCGGGCCACGCCCTCGCGCGTCTCCAACCAGCGCGCGACGGTCAGGGCGTTCTCGCAGTGCGCCTTCATCCGCAGCGCCAGGGTCTTCAGTCCCCGGTTGGCCAGGAAGGCGTCGAACGGCCCCATGATCGCCCCGACCGAGTTCTGCAGGAACTTGATCCGTGTCGCCAGATCGGGATCGGCCGTCACCAGAACCCCGCCGATGATGTCCGAATGGCCGTTCAAATATTTGGTCGCCGAATGCATGACCACGTCCGCGCCCAGGCTAAGCGGCTGCTGGCAGAAGGGGGTGGCGAAGGTGTTGTCGACGATCAGCAGCAGGCCGTGCGCCTTGGCCACCTTGGACAGGGCGGCGATGTCGGCCAGCTTCATCAGCGGGTTGGTGGGCGTCTCGACCCACAGCATCTTCGTCCTGGGCGTGATCGCCGCCTCGACCGCAGCGATGTCGCTCAGGTCCACATAGGCGAAGTCCAGCCCCATGGTGCGCCGACGCACCCGCTCGAACAGCCGCCACGAGCCGCCGTACAGGTCGTCGCCGGTGACGACATGATCGCCCGCGTCCAGCAGCTCCAGCGCCGTAGAGGTCGCCGCCATGCCCGAGCCGAAGCCGAACCCGTGCGTGCCGCCCTCCAGATCGGCGATACAGGCCTCGAACGCCTCCCGCGTCGGGTTCTTGCCCCGCGCATACTCGTATCCCTTGTTCACGCCCGGGCTTTCCTGGGCATAGGTCGAGGTGGCGTAGATCGGCGTCATCACCGCACCCGTGGTCGGGTCGGGGTGCTGTCCGGCATGGATGGCGCGGGTGGAAAACCCTTGGCTGTTTTTCTTGTCGGCCATGGTTCTTACCGGTTCAGGCTGAGGTGGTTGATCAGGTCGGTGCGGGTGATCAGGCCGACGAACTTCTCGCCATCCAGCACGATGGCGACGCGGTCGCGGTCGAACACGGGGATCAGGGCGTCCAGCGGCTCCTTGACCTGAACCGTGTCCAGATCGCGCGTCATGGCCGAGGCCACCGGCTTGGCGAACCGTTCCTTACGCGTGATCTCGTCGGTGTTCATGATGCGGATCAGGTCGCTCTCGTCCAGGATGCCGACCAGCCGGCCGTCCTCGATGATCGGCAGTTGGGACACGTCGGCGCCCTTCATCCGCTTGAAGGCGGTGTCCAGAGTGTCGTCCGGCCCGGCGACGACCACGTCGCCCTTTTCGTATTTGCGGTTGATCAGGTCCGACAGGTCGCCATGCAGCTCGCGCTCGCCCAACCCCTGATCGGCCAGCCAGGCGTCGTTATAGACCTTCGACAGATACTTGGCCCCGGTGTCGCAGACGAAGGTGACGCAAGTCTTGGCTTCCGTCTGCTCGCGGCACCAGCGCAGGGCCGAGGCGATCAGGGTGCCCGACGACGAGCCGGCCAGGATGCCTTCCTTCAGCAGCAGCTCGCGCGCGGTGGCGATCGCCTCTGCATCGGGGATGGAATAGGCCTTGTCGATCAGGCTCATGTCCGCCGTATCGGGCACGAAGTTCTGGCCGATGCCCTCGACGGTATAGCCGCCTTCCGGTCCCGGCACGCCGTTGTTGACGATGCCGGCCAGGGTCGAACCGACCGGATCGGCCAGGATGATCTGCGCCTTGGAGCCCACGCTCTTGAGGAAGCGCGCCGTCCCGGTGATGGTGCCGCCCGAGCCGATGCCGGCGACGAAGGCGTCGATGTCGCCGCCCGTCTGCGCCCAGATTTCCGGCCCCGTCGTCTTCACATGGGCCTCGGCGTTGGCGGCGTTGGCGAACTGGTTGACGTAATAGGCGCCGGGAATGGCCTGGGCCAGCCGCTCGGCCATGTCGGTGTAATATTCGGGGTGTCCGTGCGGCACGTCCGAACGTGTCAGGCGAACATCGGCGCCCATGGCCCGCAGATGCTGTATCTTTTCCTTGGACATCTTGTCCGGGATGACCAGCAGCACCTTATAACCCCGCGCCCGGCCGACCAGCGTCAGCGCCAGGCCCGTGTTGCCAGCTGTCGCCTCGACGATGGCGCCGCCCGCCTTCAGCCAGCCTTCCTTCTCGGCCGCATCCAGCATCTCGACGGCGATCCGGTCCTTGATCGAACCGCCGGGGTTCTGGGACTCCAGCTTGAGCAGCAGGCGGCACTTGCCGGTGTCGATCTTCGTCACCTCCACCATCGGCGTCTTGCCGATCAGATCCAGCGGCGACTTCACGGTCGCGCTCAGGGCGGGGGCATGCAGGGACATCGAAGACTCCATTCGGGGACGGCGGAAGCTGAAGCCCCGCATTCACTCGGTCAACTTAAGCAAGATTTGACCGGGACCGAAGGTTCAAACGCACTCATGGGGCCGCATCTGGCGAACGCAGCCAAGAATAGCTATAGTTATGGCTATATTCGGAGAGACTTCATGGCTGCCTACAGCGTCGCCGAAGCCAAAAACACCCTGCCCCGCCTGCTCGACAGGGCCATCGAGGGCGAGAAGGTGATCATCACCCGTCACGGCAAGCCCGTCGCGGAAATCCGTTCCCTGCCCGCCGAGCGCACGCCTATGTCTCGCGAACAAAGACTGGCTTTAATCGACGATTTCACGAAACGCCGCCAGGCGCTGCCTCCGCTCGACATTTCGGCTGCCGATCTGATCCGTCAGATGCGTGACGAAGGCGTATGAGCTTCTATTTTGACGCTAGCGCCCTGCTGGCGCTTCTACTCAACGAACCGTCTGCCGAGTACGTCGAGCGCTTCATGCGTCGCCATGATCAGACGATCAGCGTCAGCACCCTGTGCCTCGCGGAATGTTCGGCCGCAATTTCCGGTCTGGTGCGAATGGGACGCCGTTCTGAAGCCGAGGTGACGACCCTGCTCCAGCGTCTGGACGACTGGATCGACATATTCGGCGACCGTGTCGCGATTCTGGATACCGACGTCGAAGACGCCTGCGGTCTCGTGCGTCGTCTTGACCTGAAACTTCGAACCCCCGACGCGATCCACATCGCCGCAGCCAGACGGCTGAATGCACGCCTCATCACGCTGGATCATCCCATGGCGCAGGCGGCAAGCCTGCTGAACCTGGACTGCATCAATCCCGCCGACACCGCCGGCGAAATGAAAGACTGATTTGACCAAACCCACCCAGAGGCCGCCCGCCGGTCTCCCCGACAAAGACACCCTCCTCGCCTTCCTGCGCGAGGCCGGATCAGCCGAGAAGACCGATATCGCGCGCCACTTCGGGCTGAAGGGCAGCGACCGCCGGGCCTTGCGCGAAATGATCCGCGAGCTTGAAGAAGAAGGCCGGCTGGGCAAGCGCGGCCGCAAGGGCTTTTCCGAGGCCGGCGCCCTGCCCCCCGTCGGCGTGGCCGACGTGATCGAACGCGACGGCGACGGCGAACTGTACGTCCGCCTGGTCGAGGCCAGCGCCGACGCCCCGCGCGCCCTGCTGATGCCCGACAAGTCCAAGCCCGGTACCGCCCCCGGCCTGGGCGACCGTGTGCTGGTCAAGTTCCAGCGCGGCGACGAGGGTTGGGAAGCCCGGCTGATCAAGAAGCTGGACGTCGGGTCCAACCGCGTCCTGGGCGTCATCCGCAAGTCGGCGCGCGAGACCCGCGTCGAGCCGGTCGACCGCCGCTCCAAGGACGTGCTGCTGGTACCCCAGGCCCAGTCCGGCGACCTGCGCGACGGCGACCTGGTCCTGGCCGCCATCGAAAAGGGCGAGCAGCGCTATGGGCCCAAGCGCGGCAAGATCCTGGAACATATCGGCAAGGAGGACGACCCGCGCGCCGCCTCCCTGATCGCCATCCACGCCCACGGCGTCCCGACCGGCTTCTCAGAGGCGGTCGAACGCGAGGCCGAGGATCAGGCCCTGCCGACGCTGAAGGGGCGCGAGGACCTGCGCGAGGTGCCCTTCATCACCATCGACCCCGCCGATGCGCGCGACCACGACGACGCCGTCTATGCGGCGCGCGACGAGGATCCGAAGAACGAAGGCGGCTGGATCGTCTGGGTCGCCATCGCCGATGTCGCCGCCTATGTCCGTCCCGGAACCCATCTGGACCGCGAGGCGCGTGACAAGGGCAACTCGACCTATTTCCCCGACCGCGTCGAACCGATGCTGCCGGAAGTGCTGTCGAACGGCCTGTGCAGCCTGAAGGAGGGCGAGAACCGCGCCTGCCTGGCCGTGCGGATGGTCTTCGACAAGGACGGCCGAAAGACCGACCACAAGTTCGTGCGCGGCCTGATGCGGTCCCACGCCAAGCTCAGCTACGAACAGGCCCAGGCCGCCATCGACGGGCAAACGGACGACGACACCGGCCCGATCATGGAGGCCATTCTCTATCCGCTGTGGAACGCCTACCACACGATGCTGAAGGGTCGTCTGAAGCGCAGCCCCCTGCAGATCGAATCGGCCGAACGCCGCATCCGCATGGCCCCGGATGGCGGCATCGCCTCCATTGAGAAGCGCGCCTCGCTGGAGGCGCACCGGCTGATCGAGGAGATGATGATCCAGGCCAATGTCTGCGCCGCCGAAACGCTGGAGCAGAAGAAGACGCCGCTCATTTACCGCATCCACGACACGCCCAGCCAAGAGAAGATCTTCAACCTGGCTGACTTCCTGTCCACCATCGGCAAGCCGTGGAACAAGGGCGAGCCGGGCACGACCAAACGGTTCAACAAGTTGCTGGACGAGACGCGCGACACCGAACACGCCGACGTGGTCAATGAGGTTGTCCTGCGCAGCCAGATGCAGGCGATCTACAGCCCTGAGAACATCGGCCACTTCGGCCTGAACCTGGACCGCTACGCCCACTTCACCTCGCCGATCCGGCGCTACTCCGACCTGATCGTCCACCGCGGCCTGATCCGGGCGCTGGGGCTGGGCAAGGACGGGCTGACCGACCGCGAGATCGCCGAACTGCCCGCCATCGCCGAGGGCGTCACCATGACCGAGCGCCGGTCGATGGCGGCCGAACGCGACGCAATGGACCGTTACATCGCCGCCTATCTGGAGGAGCATGTCGGCGCGACCTTCACCGGCCGCATCACAGGCGTGACCCGGTTCGGCCTGTTCATCCGGCTGGACGAAACGGGCGCCGACGGCCTGGTGCCCGTCTCGACCCTGGGCAGCGAATATTTCACCCACGACGACCGCGCCCATGCCCTGGTCGGTGAACGCACCGGCAAGCGGTTCACGCTGGGCCGGATGGTCGAGGTCAAGCTGATGGAGGCCACGCCCGTCACCGGCGGCCTGGTGTTCGAAATGCTCAGCGAACCCGAAGCCCGCGATCCCAACGCCCCCGCCCCGCGCTATGGCGTGCGAGGACGCGGCGGCGACGGCCCTCCCATGCGCGGCAAGAACCGCCCCGGCGGCCCCAAGCCTCGCAACGGCGGACGGCCCGCCGGCGGTTTGAAAGGCGTCCGCAAGGGCAAGCGGAAGTGATCGAGAGCCTCCCAATCCTCCCCC
>NZ_JBAZPR010000028.1:0-12026 GCF_041648115.1 Brevundimonas sp. | reverse complement strand
TCTTCACGAACTATCGCCCGCAGTTCTACTTCCGCACGACGGACGTGACCGGCATCGTTCACCTGAAGGAAGGCGTCGAAATGATCATGCCCGGCGACAACGCCGAGCTGAACGTCGAACTGATCACGCCGATCGCCATGGACCAGGGCCTGCGCTTCGCCATCCGTGAAGGCGGCCGCACCGTCGGCGCCGGCGTCGTCGCCAAGATCGTCGAGTAGTCGACGGATCCTTTTGGCCTGACGCGCTCACGCGCTGCTTGAGGCCGAGAGACACAGTAAGCGTAACAGAGCGGCCCTCGGAGAAATCCGGGGGCCGTTTTGGTGTGTCCTGTTCATCCCCGTCATCCTCGGGCTTGACCCGAGGACCGAGCGGTCCGCCGTATTGCTTCAACGGTGGCGCACAGCCCGATCAACATCCGATCCTCGGGTCGAGCCCGAGGATGACGGAGGTGAGGCAGGAAACGTCGCCTGCGTTCAGGCGTTAGGGTCTTCTGCCGAACAGCCAAGGTTCACGATGCGTCTAATCTCGTTGCTTGCGTGCCTTGTGGCCTTGTCGGCCTGCGCGACCCATCCCGGCAAGGTCGATCATGTCCGGTTCGCTAGTGATGCGAAGACGGTGCTGGCGACGACGGAGGATGGGGCGGTGCGCGGCTTGGACGGGGCGGGGACGCGGGTGTTTCTGGGCGTGCCGTTCGCTGCGCCGCCGGTTGGGGATCGGCGCTGGCGGGCGCCGCAGCCGGTGGAGGCGTGGAGCGGAGTTCGGGATGCGACGCGGATCGCCAGGGACTGCACCCAGGCCATCGGGCGGCGCTCGATCCTGGGCGGGGGCGGCGGGATCGTGGTGGGGTCCGAGGACTGTCTTTATCTGAACATCTATGCGCCCGGCGGCGAGCAGGCAGAGATCCTTCCGGTGATGGTCTATGTTCCGGGCGGGGCCTTCACCGTGGGGTCGGGGGCCAACTATGACCCGTCAAAACTGGCGCGCGACCAGGGGCGAGTGGTGGTGACGATGAACTATCGGCTGGGCGCGCTGGGCTGGTTGGCCCATCCGCAGTTCCAAGCGACGGGCGAAGGCTTCGGTGGCAACTTTGGTTTGATGGATCAGCAGGCGGCGCTGCAGTGGGTGCATCGTAACATCGCGGCCTTCGGCGGCGATCCGGGCAATGTGACCCTGTTCGCCGAGAGCGCGGGGGCGTGGACGGCCTGTTACCTGATGACCTCGCCGCAGTCCGAAGGGCTGTATCAGCGGGTCATCATGCAGAGTGGCGGGTGCCTGGAGCCGTCGTCGTTGGTCAGTGCGAAGGATGCGGCCCAGTCGGGGCCGATGTTCGCCGAGCGGCTGGGCTGCACGGGCGAGAACCAGGTCGCCTGCCTGAAGGCCTTGCCGGCGTGGCGGCTGTCGCGGGCGGCCTCGCTGAGGCCGGGCATCAACGGGCCAGGGTCGTGGGGGCCGGTGCATACGGATGCGACCGTGCCGGAAAACCCGGCGGCAGCGGTCCGCGAGGGACGGTTCACGCGCGTGCCGGTGATCGTGGGCACGAACCTGGACGAAGGGCGGCTGTTCGCCAACGAGGTTCACGACATGGATCGCTATCAGAAGGAAACGATCTGGATGTACGGCGACCAGGGTGAGCGTGTGCTGGCGCGCTATCCGGTCGGCGAGGACGGGCCGGCCTACGCCATCGCTGCGAACTTCACCGATCAGAGGTTCGCTTGCCCGTCACAGGCTTTGCGGCGGCAGCTTTCTCGGTATGTGCCGACCCGGGGCTATGAGTTCGCGGATCGCGGGGCGCCGTTCGTGCTGCCGGACTGGATCGTCGGTCTTGACCTGGGGGCCTATCACGCCAGCGAACTGGCCTATGTGTTCGGGACCAGTTGGGTGTTCGCGGACGTCAAAAAGTTCACGCCGGAGCAGAAGGCGCTGTCGGATCGGATGCAACGGCTATGGGCCGGATTTGGTACGGCGGACTTCGCCGCCGAATGGCCCCGCGTCGAGGGTGCGGGGCCGGTGCGGGTGTTCAAGCCCGAGGGCGATACGATGGACGACGACTTCTTCGCGCGCCACCACTGCGACTTCTGGGACGGGACGCCGTTCGGCGCGGTTCACTGATCCCTAAATGAAGCGAACCGTGACGCCGGGCTTGACCTTGTCGGCCAAGGCCCAGGCGTCCCAGTTGGTCAGGCGGACGCAGCCGTGCGAGGCGGTCTTGCCGACCAGATGCGGGTCGGGCGTGCCGTGGATGCCGTAGCTGGGCTTGTTCAGATCGATCCAGACCACGCCGACCGGATTGTTCGGGCCGGGTTTAACGATGACCTTTTCCTTGCCGTCGCCGTAGCCGTAGCCGTAGCTGAGCTTCGATGGGTCGTAGGTGTAGTCGGGGTTTCGGGCGACGCCGTTGACCTTGACCGTGCCGGTCGGGGTCGGGTTGTCGCCGCTGCCGATGGTGGCGGGGAAATAGGCGATCAGCTTGCCGTCGGCGTCGAAGGCCTTGACCGAGCCTTCGCTCTTGTCGACGTCGATATGATCCACCTCGGCGGGCAGGGGCGTGGTGTTGATAGCTGGGACCAGCAGCGCCTGGCCGACGCGGTTGAAGTCGGCGCCGGGGTTCATGGCGCGCAGCAGCGCCTCGGTGACGTGGAAGCGTTCGGCCGGGGCCTCGACGATATTGGCGTAACCCATGTGAGCGGCCTGGCCCTGGGCCTCCAGATCCGTGGGAACGACGCCGAGATAGGGACCGGCCATGTCCTGCTGGGTGATGGCGTAGGTGGTGGTGATTGCGCCCGGACCGGCGGCGGCGCGCAGTCGGCCCATCACCTCGGCGTCGAGCTCGCCGGTCACGGTCATGGCGTTCGCCTCCTGGAAGGCGGAGATGGCCTGACGCATGTTGGAGCCGGCCAGACCGTCGATGGCGCCGGGCGAGAAGCGGGCGCGTTCGAGCAGAACCTGTGCGCGGATCAGGGCGGGTTGAGCCTGAGCCTGGGCGGCGTCGGGCTGAGGCGACTGTCCGGCCTGGGGCGCCGGCTGGGCGGGCGGCGTATAGGCGGAGTTCTCGATGGCGTCGCGCGAGAGGGGGCCGGTCGCGCCCGCCTCGACCGCCGGGGTCTTGGCGGCGTCTTCCTCTCTGGGCGAGCAGGCGGACAGGGACAGGACCGCGAGGGCGGCGAGGGCGGCGGATCGGTTCATTGCGGACTTTCGGGCAGGCGGGCAGGACAGGCGGGCGAGATCAGTTCTGTTCGCCGGTGGCGGGATCGGTCTCGGTCTCGCCGGAGTTGGACGAGCCTTCCGAGCCCTTGGGTTCGGTGGCGGGGCGCGGCGGTTCGCCGTCTTCGTCCGGGCGCAGGTTTTCGTTTTCGACGCTTTTGCTGTCGGGGCGTGGATCGGTCATGGTCGTCTCCCTTTGGATCAAGGCAACGCGCAGGGGGCGGGGCGGCTCCGTCAACGCGCGTTCACCATGCCGGTGAACCCTGATGAAACGCGCATGGGGCAGGGTGGGGTTTGGAATGGACCTTGCTGCACGGGGTTCGATGAGGATGCGTATGGCCGGAATGCTGCAGGTCGAGATCATGGACGCGGGGGCGCTGGACGCCGCCGCCGTCGCCCTGTGGCGTGCGTGGACGGACGGCAATCCTGACCTGGCCAGCCCCTATTTCCGCTGGGACTATGCCGAGATCGCGTCGCGGGTCTGTCCCGGTGCGGCGATCGCGGTGTTCAAGCGAGACGGCGAGATCGTCGGCTTTTTCCCGCATCAGCGGCGGGGCGGGGCGGTGCAGCCGTTGGGCGCGCCGATGAACGACTATCATGGGGTCATCGCGCCTGCGGGCGAGACGATCACGCTGGAGGATGTGGCGCGGCTGTTGAAAGCCAAGCGGCTGAACGTGCCCGGCTGGATCGGCGCGGGCGAGACGGGGCAGGCGCGCGAGACGGTGCAGGTCGTCATGCCCGAGCCGGGATACGACGCCTGGTACGCCGAGCGGCGCACGACCTTCGGCAAATATTTCAAGGACAAGGAACGGGCGCGCCGCAGCCTGGAGGCCGAACTGGGGCCGATCCGGGTGGAGCGCGGGCTGCGGGATCCGGCGCTGCTGGACCATCTGATTGCGTTGAAGGCGGCGCAGTATCGACGGTCGGGTCTGCACGACATCTTCGCCTGCGGCTGGACGCGGGATTTGCTGCACGCGCTGATGAGCGAGCCGCGCGCGGACTTCGGGGCCTCGATGGCGTCGATGCATGCGGGCGACAAGCTGGTGGCGATCGAGTTCTCGCTGCACGCCGGGCGGCATTACCATTTCTGGTTCCCGGTCTATGAGCCGGCGCTGGCGCGCTGTTCGCCGGGCATCCTGCTGAGCATGGACACGATGCGGCTAGCGGCGGCCGAAGGATTCCGGGTGTTCGACTTCGGGTTCGAGGGCGAGACCTACAAGAAGTATTTCGTCAACGCCCGCCAGACGGTGCGCGAGGCCGTGGTGATGCGGCCCGGCGTGACCCAGGTGCTGGGCGACATGACGGTGGCGGCGCTGAATCGCGCGGGCGGACGGGGCGAAGCGGTCAGGGCCTCGCTGCGCCGGCGCTGGGCCACCATCGAAGCCTGCGAGGCGACCCCGGTCGGGCGGTTGAGGGGGGCGGCGGTCGCAGCCCGATCCGCTGTCCAGAAGGCCGCCGCGAGGAAGAAGACGCCCGCGCGCGTCGCCCACGCTTGAGGACATGAGCATGACCGAACGCCGCACCCGCTATCCCGGTCCCATCGCCGAGGCGAAGACCCACGCCCATACGCTGATCGATCAGGGATTCGCCGAGGATGCGGCGCTGGCGGCGGTGCTGGATCGCTATCCGGCCGAACTGTTCGACATCAACCTGTACGACTACGACGACGAGGGGCAGGTCAGCTTGCGCACTGGCGCACGCGGGCGGTTGTCGGGCGAGGAACTGCTGGAGGCGATCAAACAGGGTCGGCTGTGGGTCAATCTGCGTGGGGTCGAGACGGGCTGGCCCGAGCTGTGGACGGCGGCGATGAAGGATTTCGCCGCGATCCAGGCGACCTATCCGGGGATGCGGGCGGTGCGGAATGCGGGACAGTTGATCCTGTCGTCGCCCAAGGCGCGGGTGCCCTATCATTTCGACGCGGCGGGGGTGGTGCTGTTCCACCTGCGCGGGCGCAAACGGCTGTTCGTCTATCCGGGCGACGAGGCGCATCTGCCCGAACGCGATATGGAACAGGTCGTGGCGCGCCAGACGACCGAGGAACTGCCCTATAGGCTGGCGTTCGAGAACGATGCGCAGGTCATGGATCTGGAGCCGGGGCGGGCGCTGACCTGGCCGCTGTATGCGCCGCATCGGGTGGAGAATCTGGACCGGTTCTGCGTCAGCCTGTCGATGGATTTCCAGACCTGGCCGTCGCGGTTCAGGAACGGGGCGCTGTTCACCAATGCGGTGATCCGCAGCCGGGGCGGCCGGCCGCGCTTCACCGACGGCATGACGACGCCGGAGCTGGCCGCACGCTGGGCCGCGTCACTGGCGCTGAAGCGGGCGGGGGCGATGAAGAGCAAGATCGCCAACTTCGAACGCGATTTCGAACCCGAGGTCGGGGCGGCCGATGGGGCGGGCGTCATTGGCGCCGCGCGTTAATTCGAGTTCATGACCCCGAGTTAAAATGACTTGGGCGCGGGCGGCGCGCACCTTCCCCTCACATTCGGGAAAGGGAAGCCGCACATGAAGACCGCACTGATCGCCGCCGCCGCTGTCGCCACACTGGCGGGACTGGTCGCCGCGCCCGCCTCGGCCGCCGAGGTCGAAATCCGCAACGCCGTCGCGCGCGTCGTCGTCATCGTAGAGGACCGCCAGGACATCGGCGTGGAGGTCACGCAGGGCCAGACGCGTCTACCGGCGATCCAGGTGCGCCGCGAAGGCCGCGACGTGAAGATCGACGGCGGCCTTCGTCGCAATGGTATGTTCGGAAGCAGCGACGGCATCCGCAGCTGCAACTCGGGACGGTCCGACGCCGCTCAGCCGGGGCAGGGGGCGACGGTCGAGGTGCGCGACCTGGGACGGATCCGTCTGGAAGACGCGCCGCTGATCGTGGTGCGCACGCCCCGCACCGTCGATGTCAGCGCCAGCGGCGCCGTGTTCGGCTCGGTCGGACGTGGTGCGCGGTCGGTCGAACTGGACAACGGCGGATGCGGCAACTGGAACGTCGCCAATGTGGACGGCGATCTGGAACTGGGCCTTGGCGGGTCGGGGTCGATCCGCGCGGGCACGTCGCGTTCGCTGGATGCCAGCGTCGGCGGCTCAGGCTCCATCGCCGCTGGATCGACCGGCAGCCTGAAGGCGGCTGTGGGCGGATCGGGCAATGTGGACGTGGCCAGCGTCAACGGCCGGGGCGAGCTGTCGATCGGCGGCTCGGGCGGGGTGAACGTGCGTCAGGGCCGGATGGACAAGCTGTCGGTCGCCATCGGCGGCTCGGGCGATGTCCGCTACGGCGGCGCGACACGTGATCTGGATGTCGCCATCGCAGGATCGGGTAGCGTCCGCGTCGCCTCGGCCACAGGATCAGTGTCCCGTTCGGTCGTCGGATCGGGAACCCTGCAGATCGGGCGCTAAGACCCGTTTCTCCGCCGCGAGAGGAAAGGCCCCCGGTCGTGGAACCCCGGGGGTCTTTTTCGTGCGTGGCGTAAGCCAAGAAAAAGCCCCGGCGGATCGCTCCGCCGGGGCTCTTCATCTTGTCTCAGGCGTCGAGGATCAACGCAGGCCGAACAGCTTGGTGACGCTGCCCAGGTTGCGGCCCAGGGTGGCGCCGGCGCGGTCGCGCGATTGCAGATCGCCGCCGAAGTTGTAGCGAACGCCGACTTCGAAGGAGTCGATCGTCAGGTCTGCGTCTTCCAGTTCAGCGCGGTCATAGCCGGCGAAGACGCTGTAGGGCGTTGCAGCGAAGGCGTATTCGGCGCCGACGCCCGCCGACCAGCCGTCGGTGCTGACGCCAGCGAAGTCCACGTCCGAATAGGAGGCGCGAGCGGCCAGACGCAGGGCGGGCGTGGCGTAGAAGGCGGCTTCACCACCAACGGTCCACAGGTCCGCGTCATCGACGGTGCCGTACGACACGACGCCGGTCAGCGTGGCTTGCTGGAAGTACTTCTGGCCTTCGGCGCCGAAGGTCATCAGCGTGTCGCCACCGGCGATTTCTTCAGCGCCGACGAAACCGCCGAAACGCATGTCTTGGATGGCCTTGGTCAGGTGGACGGCGCCCGACAGGGTGGTCTCGTCGCCGAAGTCGTTGTCCGAATAGGTTCCGGCGGCGTTGAAGGTCGCGGTCCAGTCGCCGAAAGCGGAAGTGGCGACGGTGCCGGCGACGGTGGCGCCGTCAAGGTCGGTGTCAGCGCCGGGGACTTCGATCTTGGAATGGTTGTAGGCGACGCCGACCGAACCGATGGCGTCTTGAGCGAAGGCCGGAGCGGCGAACAGAGCGGCGGCGGCGGCCGAGGCGAGGAGGATCGTCTTCATTTTCTTTTGTCCTTAGCAGTCTGTGCCCGGATGGGGGTCCAGGAAGGGCGCCTGCTATCAGGGTGCGGACGAAGCTGAGCAATAAACCGCCGTTCGATATTCTCCTGTTGCGAAGATGTTGCACGACTGTCACGCGTTGCGGCGGGAATGTGTCACCAAGGGGGAGGTCCTGGGGCGAACGGTTAACGTGGAGATAGAATATAAAGATATAAGCATATCCTTATGTCTATTGACGTGGGGCACCCCTTGTGATCATCTGCATTCGTCGTGGTCTGCATGCGCTCCTCGGGGTGCGTGGAGCTAAGAGGGAAGCCGGTGTGAAACCGGCGCTGCCCCCGCAACTGTAAGCGGCGAGTCGAGGGTCCATCTCGTGTCACTGGCGTTCGCGCCGGGAAGGCCGGGCCCGAGGCGTCGACCCGTGAGCCAGGAGACCTGCCCCGACAGATAACGTCCTCCGGCGGGGTGCCCGGTCAGGCCGCATGCGCGCCGCCGGACCCATTGCGTCCGCGTCGGCGTCCGCGCGACCCTGTCCGAAACCTGGCCACAACACAGGTTTCGAATGTCATGACCCGCCACACCGTACAGGTCGCCACCCTCGGCTTTCCCCGCATTGGCCCCAAGAGGGAGCTGAAGACTGCGCTTGAGGCGCATTGGGCGGGAAAGATCGATGCGGAGACGCTGCTCTCCACCGCCGCCGAGCTGCGCGGCCTGACCTGGGCGCGGCAACGCGACCTGGGGGCCGACATCGTGCCGTCCAACGACTTCTCTCTGTATGACCAGGTGCTGGATCTGACGGCCATGGTCGGGGCCGTGCCTGCGGCCTATGGCTGGAACGAAGAGCGCGTCGATCTGGCGACCTATTTCGCCATGGCCCGTGGGTCGCGCGGCGACGCCCAGGTCTGCGAGCACGGTCACGTTCATGGCGGCGGCGAAGGCGTGCCCGCCATGGAGATGACCAAGTGGTTCGACACCAACTACCATTATCTGGCGCCCGAGTTCACGGCGGACCAGACATTCCGCCTGGGGTCGACCAAGGCGCTGGACGAATATCTGGAAGCCAGGGCGCAGGGGATCGAGACCCGGCCGGTGCTGCTGGGGCCGGTGTCGTATCTGCTGCTGGGCAAGACGCGGGGCGAGGCCTTCGATGTGCTGAGCCTGCTGCCGCGCCTGTTGCCGGTCTATGCCGAGGTGCTGCGCTCGCTGGCGCGAGCGGGGGCGACCTGGGTGCAGTTGGACGAGCCCTGCCTGGTCACCGACCTGAGTGACGAGGCCAAGGCGGCCTATGACCACGCCTATCGCGTGCTGACGGACGTGACGCCGCCGATCAAGGTGATGCTGACAACCTATTTCGGGGCGTTGGGCGACAATCTGGAGACGGCGTTGAAGCTGCCGGTGCAGGGACTGCACATCGATCTGGTGCGCGCGCCGGAACAGTTGTCGCAGGTGGCGTCGGCGGCGCGAGCCGATCAGGTGCTGTCGCTGGGCGTCATCGACGGGCGCAATGTTTGGAAGGCCGATCTGAACGCCGTGCTGGACCGGGTCGAGCCGTTGGTGGCCGCCGGGCGTCAGGTGGTGATCGCGCCGTCCTGCTCCCTGCTGCACACGCCCATCGATCTGGAGCGGGAGACGGCGCTGGATGCGGAGATCAAGGACTGGCTGGCGTTCGCGGTACAGAAGGTTGGCGAGCTGGCGACCTTGGCGCGGGCGCTGAACGAAGGCCGGGCGGCGGTGAAGACCGAGCTGGACGCCTCGACCGCCTCGGTCGCGTCGCGCCGCACCTCGCCGCGCATCAATGATCCCAGGGTTCAGGCGCGGGCGGCCGATGCCGATCCGGCGCTGGCGAACCGCAGCTCCAGCTTCGAGATCCGGCGCGGGGTGCAGCAGCGGCGGTTGAACCTGCCGGCCTATCCGACCACCACCATCGGCTCGTTCCCGCAGACCTCAGAGGTCCGCAAGGCGCGGGCCGACCACGGCAAGGGCGTCATCGACGACGCGGCCTATGCCCGGTTCCTGCGTGAAGAGACCGCGCGGACGGTGAAGTGGCAGGAGGACCTAGGGCTGGACGTGCTGGTCCACGGCGAGTTCGAACGTAACGACATGGTCCAGTATTTCGGCGAGCAGCTGTCGGGCTTTGCTTTCACCAAGGCGGCGTGGGTGCAGTCCTATGGCTCGCGCTGCGTGCGGCCACCGATCATCTTTGGCGACGTGTCGCGGCCCAGGCCGATGACGGTGGAATGGTGGCGTTATGCCCAATCCCTGACCGATCGGCCGATGAAGGGAATGCTGACCGGGCCGGTGACGATCCTGAACTGGTCCTTCGTGCGTGACGACCAGCCGCGCAGCACGACCTGCCGCCAGATCGCCTTCGCCATTCGCGACGAGGTGACGGACCTGGAGACGGCGGGCGCTGCCGTGATCCAGATCGACGAGGCGGCCCTGCGTGAGGGCCTGCCGCTGCGTCGTGCGGACTGGGCGGGGTATTTGGAGTGGGCGGTGGAAAGCTTCCGCATCACGGCGTCAGGCGTGCGGGACGAGACCCAGATCCATACCCACATGTGCTATTCCGAGTTCAACGACATCATCCAGTCCATCGGGGCCATGGATGCGGACGTCATCTCCATCGAGACCTCGCGGTCCAGGATGGAGCTGCTCGACGCCTTCTCCGACTATCGCTATCCGGCCGAGATCGGGCCGGGCGTCTATGACATCCATTCACCCCGCGTGCCGTCGGTGGAGGAGATGGCGGCCCTGCTGACCGCGGCGGCGGGCAAGCTGCCGGCGGATCGGCTATGGGTGAACCCGGACTGCGGGCTGAAGACGCGGGGTTGGCCCGAGACCGAGGCGGCGCTGACGAACATGGTGTCGGCCGCGAAGGCTGCACGAGCTTGAGCGTCACGCTGATCGACATGGTGTTCCCTGGGGACGCCAATCACCACGGGACATTGTTCGGGGGCGTCGGTCTGGCGCACCTGGACAAGGTCGCCTTCCTGGCCGCTGCGCGTCACGCGCGGCGGCCGACCGTGACGGCCGGATGCGAGCGGATCGACTTCGCCGCGCCCGCCCGGATCGGCGAAATGGTCGAGGCGACGGGCAAGGTCGTGCGCGTCGGCCGCACGTCGATGGGCGTGGAGGTCGAGCTATGGGCCGAGGCGCTGGTCAGCGGCGAGCGACGGCTGTGCACTCGGGGCGTCTTCAACATGGTGGCGCCGCGAGAGGCGGGGCAGGGCGACCTGCCGCCTCTGCTGGAAGACATACCCCAGGACGACGGCTGGCTGAGGGCGGTGGAGATGGTCTTTCCGACCTGGACCAACCACTACGGCACGCTTTACGGCGGCGATGCCCTGAAGCTGATGGGCAAGGCGGCCTTCATCTGTGCGACGCGCAAGGCCAGGGCGGTCATGGTCATGGCCGCGTCGAACCGCATCGACTTCTCGTCCCCTATAAGAGAAGGCGACATGATCGAACTGGCGTCCCGCGCGACAAAGATCGGTCGAACCTCGGTGACCATAGAGGTCGAACTGTGGGCCGAGGGATTGCTTACGGGGAAGCGGCGGCGGTCTGCGGCGGCCGAGTTCGTCATGGTGGCGGTGGACGAAGCGGGTCGGCCGAGGACGATTTCCCGGCCGGTGTCGGTGCTGGAGGCGGACTGACGAAATCCTGTGTCAGCACGGGTTTGCGCGCTTGACGAAATCAGAATCGGTAGGCATAAGCCACCACTCTTGTTGGACCGGCTGTGCACTTCGGTGCAAACGCGGTCCGCAGGAACGACCTAAGTCACTGTTCTTTGCAGCTTCTTGGGACTTCAGCGGCCTTCGCGGGTAACTGCGTGGGCCGATCGTTTTTGCGGATTTGCGTTCCCTGAGGGCTTTTTGCCCGAAGGCCTTCGGTCTTTGAAATGGTTCACAGGGACGCGGTCCTCCGACCGCATTGGAAGTAAGCACCGATATGGATCAAAGCATCCGCATCAGGCTCAAGGCCTTTGATCACCGCGTCCTCGATTTCTCGACGCGCGAGATCGTTAATACCGCCAAGCGCACCGGCGCGACCGTTCGCGGTCCGATTCCGCTGCCGACCCTGATCGAGAAGTTCACCGTGAACCGCTCGCCGCACGTCGATAAGAAGTCGCGTGAGCAGTTTGAAATCCGCACGCACAAACGCGTGCTCGACATCATCGACCCCACCCCGCAGACCGTGGACGCGCTCATGAAGCTCGACCTGTCCGCCGGTGTGGACGTCGAGATCAAGATTTAAAGTAGAAAGAGGCGGGATCCGATGCGCACGGGCGTGATCGCCAAGAAGCTGGGCATGACCCGCGTGTTCGCCGATGACGGCGCGCACGTACCGGTCACTGTGCTTCAGCTCGACGGCTGCCAGGTCGTCGGCCAACGTACCCAGGAGCGTGACGGCTACGTCGCTCTCCAGCTGGGCGCTGGCACGAAGAAGGCTAAGAACACCAACAAGGCTCAACGCGAGACCTTCGCCAAGGCGGAAGTCGAACCGAAAGCCTATGTGACCGAGTTCCGCGTCGATGCGGA
>NZ_JBAZPR010000027.1:0-12876 GCF_041648115.1 Brevundimonas sp. | reverse complement strand
TCGTCCCAGAAGAGATGCTGATATTGGCCGGTGAGCTCGGCGCCGGCGCTACGCGCCAGCTGCCGCACCCGTTCGAGCGGAAGGATATCCGGCCGATAATGAATGCAGAGCTGCGGTGGCGAGCCGTCGCTGGTGCGGATCACATGGACCTTGTCGACCCCCTCGCGTCCTTCGAGCTCACTCGTAAGGCGCGCGACGCAGCGGTCGGCAGTATCGGCGACCTCGGGGAGAAGAAGCGGAATATCGAGCCGCAGCTGATCACTCATGATGCAATCCTTTTTTCCATCTGATCCGGGAGGGTCAGGCAATGTCCGGCCCTCCCGGAAGGATGAGGTGCGGGAGTCTTGGTGGGACGCGACCCACTCCCGCACCTCCTTGACCGCCAGTGACCCTCGACCGGGTGGCGGGGGCAAGGAGCCAAGGGCTCCCGGCGGCCAAGATCTCATTGTCCCTCAAGCGCGCCGCCCGCGAGGCCGGGCGTATCGGGACTGAACCGTCGTGCGACGGAGTTGCTGTTCAAGCGCCGTGTTAGAGCGCTTGAGAAAAACGCTGCAAACCCGTCGAAGAACGGGGTATCCGAGCCACGAAAAGAGACCCGCGCATTCGATACGATGCGTAACCTCCACCCCCTGCCCAAGCTTTTCGAGCCGGTAGCTTTCCTCAATGACGAGCAGCCCGCGCGTACCTGTCCGCCACGAGAAACCGGTCAGCCAGTCGAGAGCGGTGATGCGCCCCTCGGAGGCAAATTCCGGACCCCGCTTGCCGCGCGGTGAATAGACATAGCCCAGTCGCTCGTCGTCGCCCGAGCGGTCGGTGAACCGCAGCGTCGGGTGCCAGTCGCCATATCGGTCGATATCGACGAGAAGACGCCAGACGCGACCGATCGGAACTGGCAAGCGGAGCGAGGTGCCTACCGAGAACATCGGAGACCTCCTCGCTCGCGCAAGCTGGTCCGCGACGCAGGCCGGGGGCCTGCGCCGCGGTGGAAACCGGCAAGTTGCCGGTCAGCTCTGAACATCGGGAGGCTCCGCAGCGGATTTGCCGCCGAGGATGTCGACAGCTTCGAGGGTGATGAGTCCGATATCGGGTATCTCCCCCAGTTGCGCCGCGAAATCGCGGAGCCGCTGCTCTTCGTCGATGATCTCGATCACGACCGCCCGGTCATTCTCCAGCGCGTGGCGGCGATGGAGATGCGCCGAGCGACCGAAGCCGAGCACCGCCTCAAGGACAGTTACGCCCGCGAGCTTCTGCTGCCGCGCAAGTTCCGCGATGAATTCGAAGGCTCGCCGGTCGCCGAAGAATGCGGATTCGTCAGTGTAGATGCGCAAGAGCTTGGATGCTTTTGTCATGACATTATCTCCCTATTCCGTAGCCGGCTGGGTGGCCGGCTCCGCTTTCCGCTTGAGGAACTTCGGCTGCCAGTCGGCTCCGAGTACGACCTTGGCGATCGCGGGCAGGACGAGAAGCGTCAGGATGGTCGCCGCGATGAGGCCGCCGATGACGGTAGTCGCGAGCGGCTTCTGCACTTCGGCGCCGGTTCCGGTCGCGATCGCCATCGGCACGAAGCCGATCGCGGGCACGAAACCGGTCATGATCACCGCACGCATCTTCTCGGTCATACCCTCGCGGATTGCCTCCGTGAGCGGGACATCATTCTCGAGCCGCTCGCGGATCGCCGTCATGACGACGAGACCGTTGAGCACCGCGACGCCGGCAAGGCAGATGAAGCCCACCGCCGCAGACACCGAAAAGTTGATCCCGGTAAGCGCGAGGGTGAACACCCCGCCCGCGAGGCCCAGCGGCACCGCGAGGAACACGGCGGTCGCGCGTCCGAAGGTGCCGAGCGCCATGTAGAGCAGGATGAAAATGCCCGCGAAGCAGAGCGGAACCACGATGGAAAGCCGCTTCGATGCAGCCTGCAGGCTTTCGAACTGCCCGCCCCATTCGAGATAATAGCCCGCCGGGAGCTTCACATTGGCAATCTTCGCCTGCGCTTCCGTCACGAAGGACCCCGCATCGCGGCCTTCGAGGTTCACCTGCACGACGACGCGCCGCTTGCCATTCTCGCGGCTGATCTGGTTGAGTCCTTCGGTCAGCCGGATCTGCGCCACTTGCGCGAGCGGTATCTGCCCGCGATTGCCGCCTTCCGAAGGAAGGAGGACAGGAAGCGCGCGAATATCGTCGAGATTCACGCGCGTTGCGTCTGGAACGCGCACGGTGATGTCGAAGCGCCGGTCGCCCTCATAGAGCAGGCCCGATTCGCGCCCGCCGAGCGCTGCCGACACGGTGTCGGCGACTTCCTGGACCGACAGGCCGTACCTCGCAATCGCGTTGCGATCGAGCGTTACGTCGAGCATCGGAGCCCCGCCGACCTGGTCGGCCTTGACGCTGCCCGCTCCCGGAATGCCCTGGAGCACCTTCACCATCTCGTTCGCGGCGAGCGACATCTTGTCGAGGTCGTCGCCATAGAGCTTGATCGCGACGTCGCCGCGGACACCCGCAATCAGTTCGTTGAAGCGAAGCTCGATCGGCTGACTGACCTCGTAGAGCTGACCGAGCTGGCCGCCAGCGGCCTTCTCGATGCGCTCGACGACGTCGGCCTTGGAATCGACCCCGACGGGCCATTGGTCTTGCGGTTTCAGAATGATGAAACCGTCCGAGATGTTCGGCGGCATCGGATCAGTCGCGACCTCGGCTGTACCGGTCTTCGAGAACATCAGCTCGACCTCGGGCAATTTAGAGATGGCTGTCTCGACGTTGCGCTGCATCGCAAGCGACTGTTCGAGGCTGACCGACGGCACGCGCGTCGAGGCGAGCGCCATATTCTTCTCATCGAGCTGCGGAATGAATTCCGAGCCAAGCAGGCCGAACGCCGGGATGGCGAGGAGGAAGAAAGCAAAGCCGCCGGCGATGAAAGGCCAGGGCTTGGCAATCGCCTTGTCGAGCAGCGGCAGATAGCGCTCCTTCAAGTTGCGGATTGCCCAGACTTCCTTCTCGGCAACCTTGCCGCGGATCATCAGCGCGACAAGCGCCGGAACCAGCGTGATAGCGAGAATGAAGGCGGCAACGAGCGCGAGCATGATGGTGATGGCCATCGGCGAGAAGGTCTTGCCCTCGACGCCCGTGAACATCAGCAGCGGCGCGAAGGCGAGCAGGATTATCGCCTGCCCAAAGACGGTCGGTTTGATCATCTCCTGGCTGGCGCGCATCGTCTCCTCGAGACGTTCGCGAAGATTGAGCAAACGCCCTTCATGCTCTTGCCGGTGCGCCAATCTGGCGAGGCAGTTTTCGATGATGATAACCGCGCCGTCGACGATCAGACCGAAGTCGAGCGCGCCGAGACTCATCAGGTTACCGGGCACGCGGAACGCGTTCATGCCCATCGCCATCATCAGGAAGGAGAAGGGAATGACCAGCACCGCGATGATCGCCGCGCGCCAGTTGCCGAGCAGGAAGAAGAGCGCGGCCGCCACGAGCACCGCGCCTTCGGTGAGGTTCTTTTCGACCGTGCCGACCGTTGCATTGACCAGCTTAGCGCGGTCGAGCACCACCTTCACTTCGACGCCGGGCGGCAGGGTTTTAGACACCTGCGCAATCTTAGCCGAGACGTCTTCGGCGACAGTCCGGCTGTTCTGGCCGATCAGCATCAGCACGGTGCCGATCACCGCCTCTTTGCCGTTCATGCTGCCCGCACCGGTTCTGAGGTCGCCGCCGATTTTCACATTGGCGAGCTGTCCGACCGTGACGGGCACGCCGCCGCGCGTCGCGACGACGGCGTTGCGGATTTCATCGACCGAACGGACGCGCGCATCGACGCGCACGAGATAGGCCTCGCCCGCCCGGTTATAATAGTTGGCCCCGACCGCGAGATTGGCGCGTTCGAGTGCTTCGCCGAGCTCGCTGTAGGAAATGCCGTAGCTGGTGAGCCGCGTCGGATCGGGCTCGACCACGAAGGTCTTGGCATAGCCGCCGATCGAATCGACGCCGGCGACGCCGCCGACCGACTTGAGCTGCGGGCTGACGATCCAGTCCTGGACGGTGCGAAGATAACCCGATTTGGCAATCTCGTCGGTGAGGATATCGCCCTCGGGGGTCAGGTAGCTGCCGTCGGGTTGCCAGCCGGGTTGGTCCGCGACCTTCTTGGCGCCCTTCCCGTCGGGATTTTTGTAGCCGACGGTGTACATGACGACCTCGCCGAGACCCGTGGTCACGGGACCGATCTGCGGCTGCGCCCCGTCGGGAAGATTTTCGCCCGCCTGGAGAAGCCGCTCGCCCACCTGCTGGCGCGCGAAATAGAGGTCGGTTTCATCGGTGAAGATCGCCGTCACCTGGCTGAAGCCGTTGCGCGAGATCGAGCGTGTCGTCTCGAGCCCCGGAATGCCCGCCAGCGAGATTTCGATCGGGTAGGTTACGAGCTTCTCGATTTCGACCGGCGAAAGACGCGGGTCGATCGTGTTGATTTGCACCTGCTTGTTGGTGATGTCGGGGACGGCGTCGATCGGCAGCTTGGTGAGCTGCCAGACGCCGAGCCCGGCTATCACGAGGAAGAGAAAGAGTACCGCCCAGCGCGCGCGGACGGATAGCGCCATCAGTTTCGCGATCACGGTCTATTCCTCCTCGCCCGCGCCCTTGCCGAGTTCGGCCTTGAGCAGGAATGCGTTCTTGGTCGCGACGATCTGGCCTGACTTGAGGCCGGAGAGGATCTCGACACGGCCGGCGCTGCGCTGGCCGACGGTGACCCGTTGCGCTCGGAAGCCCTGCTTCGTGCGCACGAACACCACCTCGCGGCCTTCGAGTGTCTGGAGCGCCTCGTCGGCGATCACGATCGTTGCGGGGCCAGTGGTCGCGGCGCCACCGCTCGGAAGCAGACGCACCCTGACCGCAAGCCCCGGCTGCAACGCCCCGGGCACGTCGAGCACGGCGGTTGCCGAGCGCGTGTCGCCGGACAGGCCGGGGGTCACAGCCCGCACACGGGCATCGATCGTCCGGCCATCGGGGAGCTCGATGATCGCACGGTCTCCGGGCGAGAGTCGCTGTGCATCGGCCGGGCCGACTGCGGCCTCGATCTGCACCTTGCTGGGATCGGCAACGCGGAACAATTCGGTTTCGGGTTGGACGAAGGCGCCAAGGCTGGCGTTCTCGGCCGTGATCCGTCCCGAGATCGGGCTTGCCACGATGACGCTGCTGCCATCGCGCGTCACTTGCGCGGCGCTCGCTGCCGCACGCGCGCGTTGCGCTTCGGCGGCGGCGGCCGCGGCTTCGGCTTGCGCCTGCTCATAATCGACGCGCGCCGACACTTTCTGGTCGAACAAGGTCTTCTCGCGGTGGAGATTCTTCTGCGCGAGCGTCGAGCGCGCATCGGCGGCAATCCGTTCGGCCGCAATTTGGGCGGCGTCGCGGCTTTGCACGATCGCGATCGTCTCACCGGCGCTAACCGGATCGCCGAGCCGCTTGAAGAGGCGGGTGACCGCGCCGCCCGCGCGGGCGGTGACGATCGCCTCGCCGCTCGGCGCGGCGGTAACGGTCGCCTGCGAGATGATTTCCGAGCCGAGCCCGCCAGCACCGATCGTCTCGACGCCGATTTCAGCAGCCTTGATCGCGTCCGGCGAGATGGCGAGGGTGCTCGGAAGAGCTTCGCTCGCCGCTTCCGTTTCGCCTTCGGCTGTCGGCGCGGGTGCCGGATCGGCGGTGCAGCGTGCAACGCCGAAGCCAGTAACGGCGGCGAGTAGCATCCCGCCCGCGACCGTGCCGAGGAGGCGCTTGTCCTTGGTGATCATATTCTATCTCCGCTGTTGATGCGGTTCGCACGCCGGCTGGCGGCGCACCCCTGTTGACTTGGAAAGACGGCGGCGAAGACGCCCCCGCCCACTGAAAGGGCCGGCGCGCTCATGGCTGATGATCCGCATCGCCATCGGCGGCCGCCTGACGGGACAAGATGGCGCGGGCTTCGGCGCGATCCTGGCGTGCCGCAATCAACTCCGCCTGCGTCGCCGCATATGCCTGCTGCGCGTCGATATATTCGACGAGCGAGGACTTGCCGGCGCGGTAGCTGAGCTCGGCGAGCCGGACGCCTTCGCGCGCCTGCTCGATCCCGCTGCCCTCGAGCGCCGCGAGGCGGGCCTCGGCGGCTTCGAGTTCGGCCTGCGCATTGGCAATCTCTGCCTCGGCGTTGACGACCGCATTTTCCCGCCGCGCGATGGCGGCAGCGACGTCGGACTTGGCCGCCGAGATGTTGCCGCGATTGCGATCGAAGATCGGCAGCGGCACCGAGACATTCGCAATGAGGGCACGATCGCCCGTGTCGCGAAGTTGCCGCACTCCGAAGCCAACAGACGGGTCGAGGCGACCGTCGGCGCGCTGCCCTCGGAGGCGAGCTTCGGCGATGAGGCGGTCAGTCTCGGCAAGCCGCACGTCGAGCGTAGCCAGCGAGTCCACCGAGGCAGGCATCACCCAGAGGTCCCCTTCGACCAGTTCGGCTGGCGCAACCGAACCACCAAGGAGCGCTGCCAGCGAACGGCGCGCCGTTCGCTCTTCAGCCTCGGCGGTGCGAAGTTCGGCGGTAGCTTGGACCAACGCCGCATTGGCACGGAAGGCACGTAGCGGCGGCTCATTGCCGGTGTCGACCATTGCCTGCGCGACGCGGACGAGTTCGCGCGCGCGCGTTTCATTCTCGCGCGCTAGCGCCAGGCCGTCGCGGGCCGCAAGCGCGGTCGCGAACTGGTTGCGAACCTCTAGCGCGAGATCCGCACGGGCAATTTCGAGCCGATATTGCGCGGACAGAAACTCGGCGTCGGCGAGCGTCATGCGCGCACGGCGCCGGCCGCCGATATCGAGGCGCTGGTTTACCGAAACGGTCGTTTCGAGACCGTTCAGGCCCGAATAGGGTCCGGTGCCCGCAAAATTCTCTACACCGACGTTGAGGATGGGGTTGAAGCGATAGCCCGCCTGACGCTGGCGACCGCGAGCGGCCTCCACTTCGGCTTCGGCGGCAACCACGCGCGGCGAACGCGCGTCGGCTTCCTCCATCGCCTGGGCGAGGGACAATCGAGCTGGAAGCGGGCCGGTACGTACGGCTTCGCGTGCGGAAGACGGCGGCCCCACCAGCTCCGTCGCTGCCGACTGGGCAGCGGCGGGCGCGGAATTTGCGCCTGCAACGAGCGCCGCGAGACCCGCGGCGACAACTATGGATTTCATGAAAAAGAGACTCCTGACGTTTCCAGGGAGAAGCGTACGCGAAGGGCGCGCGCGGACCTAGAGCGTCAGGCGATTGGAGGGCGGAACGTCCTGATATAGGCGACGGGTGGCAAGGCGGCCGTCAGGATGCGCGTATGCGCCTCGGGAGCAGGGGTTTCGGTCGCTGCGGACAGCGCCTCCGCCGGGACGCCAGAGTGGTGGCCATGGCAACCATGAGCAGCGGCAGGGATCTGCCGCTTTTCGCCGGGAGAGGATTTTTTCTTGTCGACCTCGGCGCTTTCGATCGCCGGTGCGGAAACGCAGCCCGCCTCGATCGCCGCCACGAAAAGGCTCGCCCCGGCCCGATCCTCGGTCGCATGTGCGAGCGACCCCGCAACCGTTCCGGATGCAAGGAGAAGGGTCAGGAGGAAGAGGATCACCCGTCGCATTGAAACCGGCCCCTAGCATCGAACCGGCGCGGTGGAAAGTAGAAGATTTTCAATCAACTTCGGCGGCACGCCCTGATCGCCCGAACCGACCCCGTAATGTTATCACATTCCTATAAGCGAACAGTGAAACCAGGCTACCTATACTTACAATGACAGCCAGTAGAGCAAGATATCGGCCCGAACAATATCGCATTAATTACAATATATTTCAGATTTTCATTCAGTCTTATTTTAGCGTAATCGCTATTCGCTTCTGCTTCGTTTGTGACAATCGGCGTTCGAGCGACGTCCTTCCCTCGACGCAAGGCGGTAGATCGGGAATCGCTCGGCAAGGCGTCGGGCTACAACATGAGGGCTTGACCCTTTATCTACTACAGGGTGCAAAAGTCTGCCGTGGGAAAAAGGGGAAAGAGAGCATCATGCCACCGACAGCAAAGCCCGTGAGCAAGGCCGTCGTCGAGCCGTTACTGCGCGATCAATATCGCCTGTTTTGCCAAGCACGCCGAATCGGAAATGAAGCCGCGGCGTGGCAGGCGCTGGAATGGGAACATATATTGAGCCAGCCCTATATGGGCGCGCATCTTGCCTCCCACTGGCACATGTTCCGTTATGCGATTGAACTCGGCGATAGCCGTGAAGCCGCCGGACAGGCGATGCGGCTTCTGCTTGTCCCACTCGGCTCGCTGACCGGCCGCCTTCCTGCGGGGAACAATGGACGCGCGCGGGTGAGCGCCTTCAATCCCATGCCGATGCCGACGAGCCTCGAAGCGTTGATCGAGACGGCGCGGTTGTCGGCCGAACGCGATGGCCGAACGGACTGATCCGGATTTGCACTTCCGGAACAAGCCATTCGCTGTTAGGGGCCCGACCATGTCCGGTGCTCCCCTTCGCCTGTTGCTAGTGTTGATCCTGCTGCTCAGCGGGCTCCACAATGCTGCACCGGCCATGGCGGGCATGACGCACCATGCAACGGATTCCCATCTTTCGCACCATGTCGAGCCGGGCCATGCGTCGGACAAGGACACGCAAAAAGGTCAGCAGGACGCGGACCTCCACGGCAGCCACCATAATTGCCCGGTCGCATCCGATCAGGCCCTTTCGGGTCATGACGATCTGTCCTGTTTTTCCGGCGGCCTGCACTTCGCGCTGCCCGCGATGCGCCTCGCTTCGCGCGCCCTCGCGCCTCCCCTGAACCCTCCCCTCGCCTGAACGACGCCTGCCGCGCGGCCCTTCCCGGCCTGCGCTCAGTCGAACCGTTCAGGAGTGATCATTTATGCATATCCATATGCGCGCCGCCCTGTTGGCCGGGGCTGCGCTGCTGGCGGGGTCCGTGTGGGCCCAGCCGCTAACGCTCGACCAGGCGGTCGAGCGGGCCATTGCCGCATCGCCCGAGCTTAGAGCGGGTGAAGCGGGGGTCGACGCCGCGCGCGCCGGCCAACTGCAAGCTCGCGTCCGACCCAATCCGACCGTGTCGGTCGACATGGAAAATGGAGTCGGGACGGGCGGCTACGGCCTGTTCCGGCAATCGGAACTCACCGTCACCTATTCGCAGCCGCTCGAACGCGGCGGAAAGCGGGAGGCGCGGATGGCGCTTGCCGAACGCGGGGTCGTTCTCGCCGAGGCGCAGTGGCGGCTCGTCCGGCTCGATATCGCCCAGGAAGTGCAGCGCGCCTATATCGACGTCCAGATCGCCGAGCAGATGGTCTGGATCGCAGAGGATCGCGTCAAACTCGAAAAGGAGATGCGCACCGAAGCGATCCGGCGCATGCGCGGCTACAAGGATCCGCTCTTCGTCGAGACCCGCGCCGATGCCCGCATTCTCGAAGCCGAGCTGGCACTGAAGGAAGCCCAAGCCAAACGGCAGTCCGCAAGAGCATTGCTCGTATCCTTCTGGGGCGGCGCTCCCGACAGCCTCGTTATCGCCGAGGGTATCGAGAAGCCCGATCCGCGCGATCCGCCGCTGGCCGAAGCCGATGCCGCGGTGTTCGACGCCGCCGTCAATCGCGCCCGGGCACAGGTTGTCGTCGAGCAAAGCCGCGCGCACCAGGACTATACGGTGTCGGGCGGCACTCGCTTCCTTCGCGAGACCAATGATGTCGCCGTTCTCGGCGGAATCTCGATCCCGCTCGGACGCTTCGACCGCAACCAGGGCAATATCGCCCGGGCGCAGGCCGAACGGCGGCAGCTCGAATTCCAGTCCGAGGCGAGCCGCCTCGAACGACTGCGGCGCCTCGCGTCGCTGCGCGCCGATGCCGACGCCGCACGGGTGCGGGCCGAGGGCATCATGAACGACGTCTATCCCAAGGCGGTGAAGACGCTCGGTCAGGTGCGCGAAGGCTATGCCCGCGGCGGCTTCCTGTTCGCCGATGTGCAGGATGCCGCCGACGTCATCATCCAGATCCAGGGTCAGTGGGCCGAGGCCATGACGCGCTACCGCGATTTGCTCGCGGAAATCGATCGCCTGACCGGCCGCTTCGATGCGGCTCCCCTTGCGGAGAATATTCCATGAAGAAGTTTCCATTTCCCGCCGCTGCAGCGGCGCTGTTCCTTGCCGTCCCGCTCGCTGCCTGCGGCGGCGGAGCCGAAGGCGAAGACAAACATGCAGAAGGTGAGAGCCACGCCGAGGGCGAAGGCGAAGAAGACGCCGAGGGCCCGAATGGCGGCAAATTGCTCAAAAATGGCGATTTCGCTGTCGAAATCACGATTTTCGAGAATGGCACCGAGCCGCAGTTCCGAGTTTTTGCGACCCGGGACGGGAAGCCGGTCGATCCCAAGGAAGTCCAGCTCGCGATCACGCTCACGCGGCTTGGCGGCGACGTCGATCGCTTCACCTTCCGCCCGCAGGGCAAGTTCCTGGCAGGGCAAGGCGTCGTTACCGAACCGCACAGCTTCGATGTCGAAGTCGTCGCGGTGACTGGCGGCAAACGCCACGTCTGGAAATATGCCAACCCTGAGGGCCGCACGCGGATCGCGGCCGACGCCGCCAAGGCCGGCGGCATCGAGACCGCCGTCGTCGGACCGGCGACGGTCGGCGAGAGGCGCGAACTCTATGGCACTGTCCAATTGTCGCCAACGGCCCGTTCCGAAATTCGCGGTCAATTCCCCGGCCGCGTCGTCTCGGTCACAAAGGCGGTGGGCGACACGGTTCGCCGCGGCGAACTTCTCGCACGCATTGAATCGAGCGAAAGCCTCCAGGTCTATCCGGTGCATGCGACGGTCGGCGGGGTCGTTGCCGAGCGCAACGCCAATCCCGGCGACGTCACCGACGGGCGCGCGCTCTATGTGGTGACCGATCCGGCGCAGACCACCGTCGTCTTCAATATCTTCCCCCGCGACCTCGCGATTATTCGTCCGGGCATGCGAGTGACCGTGGAGACGCAGGACGGCGCCGAGATCGCGACCGCACCGCTCGGACAGTTCCTGCCCGACGGCAACGCCGAGGCCGGCACTGCGCTGATCCGCGCGACGATCCCGAACCGTTCGGGGACCCTGCGGCCCGGCATGGCGCTGCGGGGCCGCGTGATGGTCAATCCCGTCACGGTGCCGCTCGCGGTACGGACCGAGGCAATCCAACCCTTCCGCGACTTCAAGGTGGTCTATGCCAATTTCGGACAGGACTATGAGGTCCGGATGCTGAAGCTCGGCCGCACGTCACCCGAATGGACCGAGGTCCTGTCGGGCATCAAGCCCGGCACCACCTATGTCACCAAGGGCAGTTTCCTCGTTCGCGCCGACATCGAAAAGTCCGGCGCGAGCCACGACCATTGATCGGGGAGCAGGATAATATGCTAGCCAGAACCATAGGCTTTTCGATCCGGCAGCGATGGCTCGTCCTCGCGGTGGCCGCGCTCCTGTGCGCGATCGGCGCGTGGAGCGCGACCAAATTGCCCATCGATGCCGTTCCCGACATCACCAACGTCCAGGTCCAGATCAACACCAAGGCCGAAGGTTATTCGCCGCTCGAGTCCGAGCAACGCATCACCTATCCGATCGAGACCGCGATCGCGGGTATTCCGAGCCTCAGCTACACCAGGTCGATCTCGCGCTACGGCCTGAGCCAGGTCACCGTCGTCTTCGAGGACGGAACCGATATCTATTTCGCGCGCCAGCAGGTCAACGAGCGGCTCCAGGCCGCAAAGGGGCAGCTGCCGCCCGGTATGGCGCCCGAAATGGGGCCGATTTCCACCGGCCTCGGCGAGATCTTCATGTTCTCGATCGAAGCCGAACCGGGCGCACGAAAGCCGGATGGCACGCCCTACACGGCGGAAGACCTCCGAACGATGTCCGACTGGGTCATCCGGCCGCAGATGCGCACGATCCCGGGGGTCGCCGAGATCAACACGATCGGCGGCTATGCCCGCCAGTATCATGTGACGCCGAACCCGGCCTCGCTCGCATCGCTCAACCTCTCGCTCAATGATGTCGTCACCGCGCTGGAGGCCAATAATGCCAACCGCGGCGCCGGTTATGTCGAGCGCAGCGGCGAACAGATACTGATCCGCGTGCCGGGTCAGGCAAATAATGAGCGCGATCTGTCGCAGATCATCGTCACCACCCGCGGCGGCGTTCCTATCCGGATCGCCGACGTCGCCGATGTCGCGATCGGTTCGGGCCTTCGCACGGGCGCGGCGACCGAAAATGGCAAGGAAGTCGTTCTTGCAACGGTCTCCATGCTGATCGGCGAGAATCCGAGGGTCGTCGCGCAAGCCTCGGCCGAACGCCTCGTCGAAGCCTCGCGTGCCTTGCCGAAGGGCGTCGTTGCGAAGCCGCTATACGATCGCACCGCGCTCGTCGAACGGACTATTTCGACCGTGCAGAAGAACCTCGCCGAGGGCGCGCTTCTCGTTATTGTGATCCTGTTCCTTCTTCTCGGCAATTTCCGGGCGGCGCTGATCACGGCGGCGGTCATTCCGGTCGCGATGCTGATGACGCTGACGGGCATGCTCCAGACGCGGACATCGGCGAACCTGATGAGCCTCGGGGCGCTCGACTTCGGCCTCATCGTCGACGGGGCCGTCATCATCGTCGAAAATTGTCTCCGCAGGCTTGGCGAGGCGCAACATCGGCTCGGGCGCCTGCTCGATCGCGACGAACGCTTCGGCCTCGTCGCCTCGGCCAGTGCCGAGGTGATCAAGCCGAGCATCTTCGGCATCATCATCATCACCGCCGTTTATCTGCCCATCTTCGCGCTCGAGGGCGTCGAAGGCAAAACCTTCCATCCGATGGCGATCACGGTCGTGCTCGCGCTTACCGC
>NZ_JBAZPR010000026.1:0-15259 GCF_041648115.1 Brevundimonas sp. | reverse complement strand
TCCCACTCGATCCTTCAATAGACCAGAAGGCGCTGATTTATCAGCGCCTTTTCTCTCATCCGCGCACCATACCGCGCGAGCTACCGTCACTTGGACAGCGCTTTTGAATTCATTGGTGAAATTCGACGTAATAAAATTCTAGTGATGTCGCCATCTATCGGCAGGCAACTCTGCTTCAAGACCAACCAGCACCGCTATGACAAGCGAATAGGTAGTTGGACTATACCGTATCATCAAACCGACAACAGACGCCACTGAAGCCGGTTGATACCGTCAGTCTCGCTTGGTCGAGTTGTTCAAAGACTCCGACGCCTGCTCCGGAATTGTCACCTCAACACGAAGACCGCCTCCTGGTGAGCGCAAGAACTGCACCTGTCCCCCATGGGCCTTCACAGTGGCGAGGACGATAGAGAGGCCCAGACCGCTCCCTCCGGAAGGGGCATTCGACGCGCGGAAAAAACGCCGTCCCAAACGATGTAGATCCGAGAAGGCCACGCCCGCTCCGTCGTCCTCGACGATCAAGTGGCCGGAAGTCGGGTCGTAACTGATCAGGATTGAAGACTTTGCGTGCGCCTGTGCGTTGGCGAGCAGATTGGCGGCCGCTGCCCCGAAGCGATCCGGATCCACATTCAGCAGGGCGTCACCTTCGACGATCGACACCCGGGAATCGCCTTCCGCTCCCGCAAACAGCGATCGGAGCGTCACCCAGCGGCGATCTTCGTCGCTAACCGGCATCTCGTCCTCGCGCGCCAGGGCGAGAAGCCCCGTGACGAGGCGGGCGGTGCGATCGACAGAGGTCTGAATCTGCTCCAACGCGCGGCTTCGAACGGCAGGGTCCGAAGACGACGCCGCAATCTGCGCCTGGACACGCAGGCCCGCCAGAGGGGTACGCAACTCGTGCGCGGCGGCGGCCGTGAACTCGGCCTCGCGACGCCGCGCTGCGCCAAGGCGAGACATCAGATCGTTCAGCGCCAGGGCGAAGGGACGGAGTTCGCGGGCGTCCGGCGATACGTCCAACGCCGTCAGGTCTTCCGCATCCCGTACCGCAAGGCTGCGGGTCATTTGTCGAATAGGGGCCAGCCCCCGCCCAACCGACCACCAGATCAGCACGCCCAGCGCCAGCAGACCGAGGACCGCCGGACCGATCAAGGCGGTGACGACATTGCCGACCAGGTGTTCGCGAACGGCCAGATTGTCCCCAACCATCACCCGAAAACCGGCGTCACGATCATGCACCGTATAGACGCGCCAGCGCTCGCCCCGGATCGTGCGCTCAGAAAATCCGTCGCCCCCTTCCGACAATCGCTCCGCAGGCGCGCTTTGGGACCGACCAATCAGATCGCCTTCCAGTGACCAGATCTGGCAGGAGAGCTGACGGTCATAGACATCGGCGGCCCCGGTGTCCGGAGCCTGGATCGCCGGGCGCACGCTGCCGGCCTGCATCAAGGACGAAACCATGCGGGCCGACTCCATCAGGCGCCGGTCCAGCACCCGTTGCACTTCGGCCCGGGTCTGGATTTCGACCCAGACGACCGCGCCGCCCCAGACCAGGGCGGTCACGAGCGCGAGAGTGACGAACAGACGCAGGCGGATCGAGCTCATTGCAGGGTGTATCCCACGCCGCGGACGGTGCGGATGAAGCCGGCTCCCAACTTGGCCCGCAGATAGTGGATGTGCACTTCCACGGCGTTGGAGCCGATCTCCTCCTGCCAGCCGTACAGGCGTTCTTCCAGCTGACTGCGCGAGAGGACCTGTGCGGGCCGTTCCATCAGGGCCTCCAGGATAGCGAACTCACGTCTCGAAAGGGGCAGGTCCCCCTCTTCACGCCAAGCCAGACGCGACTTGGGATCGATGGTCACCCCGCCGTGGCGCAAGGCGGGGGTCGAACGTCCGAGCAGGCGACGCCGCACCGCGCGCAATCGCGCGGCCAGCTCGTCGAGATCGAACGGTTTGCCGACATAATCGTCCGCGCCGGCGTCCAGACCCACTATGCGGTCCCGACTGTCATCGCGCGCCGACAAGACCACCACGCCGACATCCATGTCGCGCTCGCGAACGAAGCGCAGCACCGAGAGTCCGTCGCCGTCGGGCAGGCCCAGATCCAGCACGACCGCATCAAACGCCGAGCTTTCCAGCGCCGCGAGGGCGTCCTCGACCCGCCCAACGACCTCGACCGTCCAGCCAAAGGCGCTGAGCCCGACCTGGAGGCCGTCAGCGAGAACGGGATCGTCTTCTATGGCGAGCAATCTCATGCGGTGTGACGTGCAAGCTCCGGCTTAAGCCTGACTTAAGCTCGCTTGCCGACGAGATGGCCATGAGGTTTTTCCGCCGACTACTGCCCACCGCTCTCGCCGTCCTGTCCTTCGCCCTGCCGGGTTCGGCCTTGGGTCAGGCTCCGCTTTCGCCTGACAAGGCCTTCGCCCTGACGGTGACGCGTGAGGCTGACGGCGATCTGGCCTTCGCCTGGGACATTGCGCCTGGCCATTATCTCTATCGTGACCACACCGTCGCCAGCACGCCGGGCGGGAAGGAGTCTCTGCCGCTGGAACTGGCCGCCGGCGAAACCAAGGACGACCCGGGCTTCGGCGTCGTCGACGTCTGGCACGACGCGGGTCGCGCGACCCTGTCGGCGCAGACGTTGACGCAGGCCGGCGAGCCGACGTCGGTCAACATCACCTATCAGGGCTGCCTCGAAGACTCGATCTGCTACCCGCCGATGACGCGCACCATCGACGTGCCGACCCGGCCGCAGTCCGACGTGGCCGCGCGGGAGGCCGATGCGCAGACCGCACAGGCCGCGGCCATGCTGGCGATCCAGGCGCCGGGCGCTGCACCCGCGCCCGAGAACGACGAGGGAGCGGCGGCGCCTTCGCCGGTCGCGTCATCGCCGGCGGTCACGCTGGACGCCAACCCGGGCTTCGTCGATCGCCTGGCGCTGCAGGGCGGGGCGACCTGGGTCCTGCTCGCCTTCTTCGGTTTCGGCGTGCTGCTGGCCTTCACGCCCTGCGTCTTTCCCATGTATCCGATCCTGGCCGGCGTCATCGGACGCGGCGTGGACGGGCGCGGTACGCGCCGAGGCCTGATGCTCTCGGTCGCCTATGTGCTGGGCCTTTCCATCGCCTTCGCCCTCCTGGGCGTCGCGGCCGCCTGGTCCGGACAGAACCTGCAGATGGCGCTCCAGTCGGTTTGGGCCGTCGGCGCTCTGGCTGTCGTCTTCGTCGTTCTCGCCGCCTCCATGTTCGGCGGCTTCGAGTTGCAACTGCCCTCGGCCTGGACCAGCCGCCTGTCCCGCGACGGCGGCGACGGCCGGCGGTCCCTGCCCTCAGCCGCAGGTCTGGGCTTCGTCTCCGCCCTTATCGTGGGCCCGTGCGTCACCGCGCCCCTGGCGGGCGCCCTGCTCTACATCGCCCAGACCGGCGACGTTGGGCTGGGCGCGGCGGCCCTGTTCTTCCTGGGCCTGGGCAAGGGGGTGCCCTTGATCGTGTTCGGCACGGTCGGCGCGCGCTTCCTGCCCAAGGCCGGGCCGTGGATGGACCGGGTGAAGATGCTGTTCGGCTTCATCTTCCTGGGCATGGCCTGGTGGCTGGCCAGCCGCATCCTGCCGCCGACGGCGACGCTCGCTCTCGGCGCGGCGCTGGCGCTCGGTCTGGCGGCGGCTCTCGGCCTGTTCCAGCCGCTCAGCCCGAACCTGAGAAACGGCGTCGCCCGTGTCGCCGGCCTGGCGGCCGCGACCTGGGGCCTGTTGCTGCTGGTCGGCCTCAGCCTCGGGGCGGACGACCCTTGGCGTCCGCTTGAGCCCCTGGCGCGTCCCGCTGGACTAGCAGCCGCCGCGCCGGTCGAAACCGCAGCGGTCGTGCTGGATCAGACGGCGCTGGACCGCGCCGTCGCCGATGCCGGCGCGCGCGAACGTCCCGCCCTGGTCTATTTCACCGCTGACTGGTGCGTCAGCTGCAAGGTGATCGAGCGGACGGTGTTCGAGGACCCCGCCGTCATCGCCGGCCTTTCGAACACCGACCTCATCAAGGTCGACGTCACGCGCAGCACGCCCGAGGCGCGCGCGCTTCTTGAGCGGCACGGGGCGGTCGGGCCGCCGACTATGATCTTCCTTTCGCCCTCGGCGACCGAAGCGCCGGGCAGCCGACTGATCGGAGAGATGTCGGCCCAAGATGTCGCATCCGCCTTGCAGAGCGCCGGAGCCGCCGCATGAACGCCATCACCCTGGGCCCGGTCGTACTGTCCGGCGAGCGGTTCGCCATCATCGCGGGCGTGTTCGTCTTCATGATCGGCGCCGGACTGCTGGCCAGCCGGGTCAGCCCGCGCTTCAATCTGTGGAGCACGGTTCTGGTCTTCGGCGGTCTGGCCGCCGCCCGCCTCGGTCACGTGGCGACGCACTGGGAGTATTTCGGGGCCGACCCGTGGCGAGCGCTCGCGATCTGGCAGGGCGGGTTCAGCTGGATCTGGATCGCGCCGGTCGTGATCCTGGCCACGATCCTGCTGCTGCGCACGACGCGCGAACGTGCCTGGGCCATTGCGCCTGTGCTGGCCAGCGCCCTGGTTTGGACCACCGCCCATCAGTTGGCCTCGGCGACGCAGCCCATGGCGCCGCCCGCCCTGACCCTGGCCGCGATGGACGCCCCGCCAATTGACCTCTCCGCTCCGGGCGACCGGCCCACGGTGATCAATCTCTGGGCCACATGGTGCCCGCCGTGCCGACGAGAGATGCCGGCTTTGGCCCAGGCCGAGAAAGCCCATCCGAATGTGCGCTTCCTCTTCGTCAACCAGGGCGAGGGCGAAGCCGGCGTTCGGGCCTTTCTTCAGAGCCAGGGGCTGGCCCTCGACCATGTGCTGTTCGACGAGGCCATGGCGGTGCCGCGCCACTACGGCACGGCCGGCATTCCGGTGACCCTGTTCCTCCACGCCGACGGCCGTCTGGCCAAGGCCCACATGGGGGAAATCGCCCCCGAACAGATCGCGACCGAAATCGCGCGTCTGCACTGACCCTTCGCCTCACGGAGCTTCCATGAACCGCACCTTCGCCCCTGCCCTCGCCGCCGTTCTGGCGCTCGCCGCCTGCGGCCCCGCCGACGCCGACAACGGCGCGGCGCCCGCCAATCCTTCCGCAGCCTCTGGACAGGACATGCCGGCCATCGCTCAGGTCGGATTCAACGATCTGCTGCGCGACCCAGCAGCGCCCTTCATCGGCGCCGAAAACGCCGATGTAACCATCATCGGCTTCGTCGATTACAACTGCCCCTACTGCAAGAAGATGCAGCCGGAGATCGACGGCCTGCTGAAGGCGGACCCCAAGGTGCGCGTCCTGTACAAGGACTGGCCGATCTTCGGCGACGTCTCGGAGACCGCCGCCCGGACCGCCCTCGCCGCCGGTTATCAGGGCAAATACGAGGCCGTCCATAACGCCTTCATGCTGTCGCCGTCGCGCATCGGCGACCAGGCGGACATCACGCGTCTGGTCCAGTCGGCCGGCGTGGACATGGCGCGCCTGAATCAGGACCTGGCCGATCACCGCGCAGACATCGACGCGGTGCTCGACCGAAACGGCCGAGAAGCGGCGGCCCTGGCCCTGCAGGGCACGCCCGCCTTTATCATCAACGGCAATCTGATCCCCGGCGGCATGCCCCAGGCGCAACTCGAAGCCGTGATCGGTCGTATCCGCTCCGGACAACCGCTGCGCTGAGACTGACCATGACCACCCTGACCCTGCTCCAGCTGAACGACCTGCACGGCTATCTCGAGCCGCATCCCGAACTGGTGCGCACCGAAGGCGGCTGGCGGGTCGAACGGCTGGGCGGGGTCGCCCGCATCGCCCGTCTCTTCGAAGAGGCGCGCGCCGAAGGTCCGTGCCTGACCCTGGATAACGGCGACACCTTCCATGGCACGCGGGTCGCCGTCGCGAGCCGGGGCGAGGCGCTGGTTCCGATCATGAACGCCCTGAAGATCGACGCCATGACGGCGCACTGGGAGTTCGCCTATGGCCCGGCGGGGTTCAAGGCTTTGGCGGCGCGACTGGAGTATCCCGTCCTGGCCGCCAATGTCTTTCGCAAAGATGACGGCGCGCCGGTGTTCGACGGGCGATGGGTGTTCGAGCGCGGCGGTCTGAGGATCGGCGTGATCGGCCTGGCCTGCCCTATCGTCGACAAAACCATGCCCCCCGCCTTCTCTGAAGGCGTGCGGTTTGAAATGGGTGTGGCCGAAGCCCGGGAGCAACTGCACCAGCTCCGCGAGGAGAAGGTCGATCTGGTCGTCCTGCTGTCCCACCTGGGCTTTCCGCAGGATCTCAAGCTGGCCGCCGAGACGCCGGGCGTCGACGTGATCCTGAGCGGCCACACCCATAACCGCCTGCACGAGCCGGCCCGCGTCGGCGACACCCTGATCATTCAGTCCGGCTGCCACGGCGCCTATATCGGCCGGCTGGACCTGGAGATCGCAGACGGCCGCGTGTCCCTGCGCCGCCATCGGCTCATAGCCGTGGACGCTGGCCCCCAAGACGATCAAGTCGCCGGCTTGGTGGAGACGGCCCTGGCTCCCGAGCGGGAACGTCTGGCGCGCGTCATCGCCCGCACGGCCATCCCCCTTCACCGCTACGCCATGGCCAGCGCGCCGATGGACGACGTCCTGCTGGCGGCTGCGGCGCAGGCGGCGGGCGTGGACATCGCCTTCTCGAACGGCTGGCGATACGGCGCGCCCGTCGCACCGGGCCCGGTCACTCTGGGCGACCTCTACAATATGGCGCCGATGAACCCGCCCATCTCGCGCACGACGCTGACCGGAGCCGAGTTGAAGGCGATGCTGGAAGAGAATCTTGAGCGCACCTTCGCCGCCGACCCCTACGCGCAGATGGGCGGCTACATCAAACGCTGCCGGGGCCTCACGGCCTTTGTGAAGCTGGAGAATCCCAAGGGGCAGCGCCTTGATCGCCTGCTGGTCGGGGACCGCCCTGTCGAGCCGGAGGCGGACTATCCGGTGGCCTTCGTCACCGCCCAGGGGGTGCCCGAACGTTACGGGCGAGACCGCCGGACGCTCGACATCGACACTGTGGGCGCGCTTGAATCCTGGTTCGCCGACCATACGCCCGGCGAGACCGATCTGCCTGCGAGCGTCCTCATCATATGAAGGAACACCTTATGGACTCCGTCGCCGCCCGCGACTTCTGGAACAGCCGCTATGACCGCCAGGACTATCTGTTCGGCGAGACGCCCAACGCCTTTCTGGCCGCTCAGATCGCGCGGCTCCAGCCCGGCATGACCGCTCTGGCGGTCGCCGATGGCGAGGGGCGAAACGGCGTGTGGCTCGCCGAACAGGGTCTGGCCGTCACCACCACGGATATCGCCCCACGCGCGATCGAGAAGGCCCTCGCCCTGGCCGAGCGACGCGGGGTCACACTGGACGCTCAGGTGGCGGACCTCGAGACCTGGGCCTGGCCGCAGGACGCCTTCGACGTCGTGGTCGCCGTCTTCATTCAGTTCGCCCCGCCTCCCCTGCGCGACCGAATTTTCGAGCGTATGAAGGCGGCCGTGAAGCCTGGCGGCCTGATCCTGCTGCAGGGCTATCGGCCGGAACAGATCGCCTATGGAACGGGCGGCCCGGGGCAGGTCGAGAACCTCTACACCGAGGCGCTGCTCCGCGACGCCTTCGCCGACTTCGACATCCTGCATCTGAATAGCCACGACAGCGACGTCTCCGAAGGCGCCGGCCATAGCGGCCGGTCCGCCCTGATCGATCTCGTCGCCCGCCGTCCCTGACCCCCAGCGCCCGCACACCGGAACCCGCCATGAAAACCCTCCTCCTCGCCCTGTCCCTGGCCGCCTCCCTGGCGGCCTCCCCAAGCTTCGCCCAGGCTGTCTCTGGCTTCGGCGGCTTCAAGCCCCTGCCCGAGGCCGGCGAACAGGCGGATCCGTCGCGCGTCTATCGGGTCATCTTCGACGTCTCCCAGGGCGGTCCGGACGACAGGCCGCTGAAGGGGCTGGATCGCGTTGCGCGGCTGGCGAATATGCTGGCGGCGGGCGGCGTGGACGCCGACCAGCGTCAGATCGTCGTCGTGTTACACGGCGCAGCCACCCCTGCGGTCCTGTCCGACGCCGCCTGGGCCGCGCGAGGCAAGGGCGACGCCAATCCCAACAGCGCCCTGATCCGCAGCCTCATCGCCGCCGGCGTCCAGGTTCGGCTGTGCGGCCAGGCCATGGCGGGGAACGGCATCGCGCAAGCCGACCTCGAACCGGGCGTGAGCGTCGATCTCGCCGCCCTGATGACGGTCATCCACCACCAGCAGGCTGGATATGCCCTGGTTGTGAACTGACGGCTCGGCATAGACGGAACCTTCCCTGGCCATAAGAACTATTATTTTGTGTAAGTGTGTATGTAAGTGTTCAATGGGGCGTCTGAAGGAGACATCGACATGACCGGACTGCCCCGCCTCAACGAACCCGCCCCCGACTTTCACGCCCGCACCACGCACGGGGATCGCAGCCTGGCCGATTACCGCGGCAGATGGCTGATCCTCTTCTCCCATCCGTCGGACTTCACCCCGGTCTGCACGACCGAGTTCATCGGCTTCGCCAAGCACGCGGATGAGTTCGCCGCCATGAACTGCGAGCTCCTGGGGCTCTCCATCGACAGCATCTTCTCGCACCTGGCCTGGACCCGGAACATCAAGGAGAAGTTCGGCGTCCAAATCCCTTTCCCCATCATCGAGGATCTGAAGATGGAGGTGGCCCAGGCCTACGGGATGATCCACCCCGGGGCGGCCGACACCTCGGCTGTTCGCGCCACCTTCCTGATCGATCCGGAAGGCAAGCTGCGCGCCATGGTCTACTATCCCATGAGCAATGGCCGCAGCATCGAAGAGTTCGTTCGGCTGCTCACCGCGCTCCAGGCGTCCGACGCCAACGGGGTCGCGACGCCTGAGAACTGGCGCCCTGGCCAACCGGCTATCGTCCCTCCGCCCAAGACCGCCGAGGCGGCCGAGGCTCGCGCTTCCGAGGGTTACGTCTACACCGACTGGTATTTCTCGACGCGCGACCTCCCCGACGCCCCGAAAGCCGCCTGATCGGACGCTGGCCGGACCGCGCAAGCGGTCCGGCCCTTTTCTTCGCAAACCAAACGGAGCCATCATGCAGATCATCGACCACGGCGGAGCGCGCATCGCGGCGCTCCACGACAAGAAGACCGGCAGTTGGCAATATGTCGTCTCCGACCCGGTCAGCCGCAAATGCGCGATCATCGATCCGGTCTGGGATTTCGACGAGAAGGCGGCGGCGACCTCGACCCGCAACGCCGACGCCATCCTGGACTACGTCAAGGCGGAAGGCCTGACGGTCGAATGGCTGCTGGACACCCATCCACACGCCGATCACTTTTCGGCCGCGCCCTATCTCAACGAGAAGCTGGAGGCTCCAACCGCCATCGGCGAGAAGGTCATCGGCGTCCAGAGGTTGTGGAAGGACATTTACGGCCTGGACGACGAATTCCCGACCGACGGTCGCCAGTGGGACCGTCTCTTCCAGGCCGGTGATACGTTTGCTGTCGGCGACCTGACGGGGCGGGTCATCTTCTCCCCAGGCCACACCCTGGCGTCCATTACCTATGTGATCGGCGGCAACGCCTTCGTCCACGACACCCTGATGATGCCCTATGCCGGCACCTCGCGCGCCGACTTTCCGGGCGGCGACTCCAAGGTCCTCTACCGAAGCATCCAGGACATCCTGGCCCTGCCCGAGGAGACCGGCGTCTTCGTCGGCCACGACTACGGTCCCGATGGCCGCGAGCCCGCCTGCTTCAGCACCGTGAGAGAGCAGAAGGCGGACAACATCCATGTCGGCGGCGGACGCGGAGAGGCGGATTTCGTGCGGCTTCGCGACGGCCGGGATGCCACCCTTCCCCTGCCGAACCTGATGCTCTACGCGCTTCAGGTGAACATCCGCGGCGGGGTGCTGCCGCCACCCGCCGAGGACGGCCGCATCTATTTCAAGATCCCCGCCAATCACTTCGCCCCGCCCCAGGAGAACTCTTGATGCGTCCTTCCACCCTGGCCCTGGCCGCCCTTTTGAGCACGACGGCCCTGGCCGCCCACGCCCAGACGCCCGCCGATCCTCTTCATGTCTACGGTCCGGGCGGCCCCGCCCCCGCCATGCGCGAAGCGGCGAAGGCCTATGAAGCGCGCACCGGTCGCGCCGTGGCCGTCGTCGCCGGACCCACGCCCCAATGGCTGGACCAGGCCAAGGCGGACGGCGACCTGATCTTCTCCGGCTCCGAGACGATGATGACCGACTTCGTCAGCGCTCTGGAGGGCCGCATCCGCGCCGAGGCGGTCGAGCCGCTCTATCTGCGCACCGCCTCCATTCTCGTTCGCCCGGGAAATCCGAACGGCATCGGCGGCCTGGAAGATCTCTTCCAGCCGGGTCGCCGAGTCCTGGTCGTCAACGGCGCGGGCCAGAACGGCCTGTGGGAGGACATGGCCGGTCGCACCGGCGACATCGCCAAGGTGCGCGCGCTGCGTCGCAACATCGTCGTCTACGCCCGCAACAGCGCCGAGGCCCGACAAGCCTGGATCGACGACCCGACGCTGGACGCCTGGATCATCTGGGGCATCTGGCAGGTCGCCAATCCGGACCTCGCTGATGTGGTCGAGGTCGAAGAGCCCTATCGCATCTACCGCGACGCCGGCGCCGTTGTGACCGAGACCGGCCGCCAGGACGCCGACGCCCAGCCGTTCCTCGAATTTTTGAAGTCCGACGAGGGGGCCGCCATCTTCGCGCGTTGGGGCTGGCGGACCGGCCAACCTTAAGCCTGCCTTAAGGTGAACCCCGCGGTGTCGGCGGCATGGCCAACCGTCGCTCCTGTACCTTGAACCGCCGACACCTGCTCGCGGCGGCCGCAGCGCCGCTCTGGCTCTCGACGACCGCGCGAGCCGTATCGGCGCCCGCCGCGTTGAACATCACCGCCCTGACCGCAGCCTTCTACGCCGCCCGCGGCGGACGCCCTGCCTGGGCGGGGCCAGCGCGCCGGCAAGCCATGGACGCCTTGGCCCTGGCGGACCGCCACGGTCTATCCGCGCCCGACGGTCTGGCCCTAAGTGAAGCCGAACTGACCCAGGCCGTCCTGACCCTGGCCGAGGCGCTCGCCCATGGCCGGGTCGACCCGGCATCGGTGGAGACGCTTTGGGAGATGGGTCGCAACCAGGTCGATACGCCGCCGCTGCTGGCGACGGCGGTCGACGACGGAACGTTGGCCGAGACGATGGCGGGCCTCGCGCCCCAGGACCGCGGCTATCAGGGCTTGTGCGACGGCTTCCTCCGCTATCGCGCCATCGCCGACCGCGGCGGCTGGCCGCCCTTCGCCCTGGGCGCGACGATCGAACCGTTTGCGTCCGACCCCCGTCTTCCCGCCCTCCTGCCGCGCCTTCGGGTGGAAGGCGATCTGAGCGACGCCGCCGCCGCGATGATCGGCCCGTCTGGCGGTGACTACGGGTCGGTGCTGCAAGAAGCCGTTCGGGCGTTTCAGGTGCGCCACGGTCTGGAGGCAGACGCCCGCATCGGCCCGGCGACCCAGCGGGCGCTGTCGATTTCGGCCGAGGCCCGTGCCCGCCAGATCGCGCTCAATCTGGAACGCCGCCGTTGGCTGAAGCGGGACGTGGCCCCGGAACGGATCGAGGTGAACACCGCCGCCTCCATCATGGTCTACTGGAAGGACGGTCGGCCCGTGCATTCGATGCGGGTCGTGACGGGTGACGCCGACAATGCGACGCCCAGCCTCGAACGGCCCTTCGCCTCGGTCGTCGCTAATCCGCCCTGGACGGTGCCGACCTCCATCGCCCAGCGCGAGATCCTGCCGCGTGGCGCCGGCTATATGCGGGCGAACAACATGACGATCCAGAACGGCATGGTGGTTCAGCGCGCGGGTCCGAATGCCGCCCTGGGCCAGGTCAAGTTCGAGCTTCAGGACAGCTACGCCATCTTCCTGCACGACACCCCGTCTCGGGGCGCGTTCGACCACAGCTTCCGCCATCTCAGTCACGGCTGCGTGCGGGTGCAGGACGCCGTCGGCTTCGCCCGCCTTCTCCTGGCGCCCGACCCCGAGAGGCTCGCCCGCTTCGACGCCGCGCTGGACAGCGGCCAGACCGTCCGTGTGGCGACCGGTCGGCCGATCGACGTGCGCCTACTGTACTGGACCGCGTTCCTGGACGGCCAGGGCCGCGTCGCCTTTCGCGATGACATCTATCGTCGCGACACCCGTCTGGCGGAGGCGTTGGGCATCGCCCTGCACCTGCCGCGGCCCGACGACCGGCGCGCCGATGCGGACGACGTCGGCCCCTGACGGCTATTCGGTCGTGCGGCCGTCGAAGTGCTCGTGGTCGGCGGAGGCCTCTTCCACCGTCGCGTGAACCGTCCCGTCGAGATGCTCCGGCGGGCCATAGAGGGTGTAGAGCCGAAGCGGCTCGGACCCCGTGCTGACCACATTGTGCCGGGCGCCCTGAGGGACGATGACCCCGTCGTCCGCCTTCACGGCGTGACGAACGCCGTCGATCCAGATTTCGCCCTCGCCCGCCTCGATGCGGAAGAACTGGTCGCGGTCGTCGTGGACCTCTTCGCCGATCTCCTGACCGGGCGGAATGGCCATGAGGACGAGCTGCAGATTGTGGCCGGTGTAGAGAACGCGGCGAAAGTCTGTGTTCTCTTCCGTCAGACGTTCGATATTGTCGATGAAGCCCTTCACGAGAGTCTCCTGTGCGGGTTGGCCGTCAGCGACGTGCGACGGCGGTGATGCGCGCGAACTGAGCCGTGTCGCCGCGCGCCGGCGTCGATGGGCGGGGCGCCGGGGCGGCGACGCGGGCGCCGACCGCCTTCGCATCGCCGCAGAAGATTTCGTACAGCATGCCCATCACCGCCTGGGCCCGCTCGTCGGCGATCGAATAGAAGATCGAGCGCGACTGACGACGCGTCTTGACCAGACCGTACTGGCGCAGCTCAGCCAGCTGCTGGGACAGAGCCGGCTGTTTGATGCCCAGGTCCGCCTCGAGCTGCCCCACCGAACGTTCCTCCTCGGCGATATGGCACAGGATCAGCAGCCGGTTGGCGTTGGCCAGCTGGCGCAACAGCTCTGCGGCCTCCGGCGCCTTTTCCTTCAACCGCTCCATGGCGGCCGCTTGATCGTCGGTCATGCGCGGCGCTCGCGATAGTACCAGGGCGCATCGCCTTCACCGTCGGCGATGGCGGCGTCCAGGGTGGTGGCGGCCGGCTCCAGCAGAGCGTCGCCGGGCATCCAGCCCGCCGGCGTGGAGGCCGCCTCGCGGTCCGAGGTCTGCAGGGCGGTGACGAGACGTAGCAGTTCATCAACCGAGCGGCCGATGTTCATCGGGTACCAGCTGATGGCGCGCACCACGCCTTCGGGATCGATCACGAAGGTGGCGCGCACCGTCGCGCTGTCGCTCGAGCCGGCGTCCACCATGCCGAAGGCGTGGCCGATGGCCATGGAGGGATCCTCGATGATCGGGAACGGCACCTTCACGCCGAAGCGGCGATAAATGTCCTTCAGCCAGGCCAGGTGCGAATACAGACTGTCGACCGACAGGGCCATCAAATCGCAATCGATCGCCGCGAAGGCGTCCGACTGCCGGGCCAGGGCCACGAACTCGCTGGTGCAGACCGGCGTGAAGTCCGCCGGATGCGAGAACAGCACCAGCCAGCGGCCGCGATAGTCGCTCAGGCGCTTTTCGCCCTGCGTCGTGCGCGCGCTGAAGTCCGGCGCCGTGTCGTTGATGCGCAGGGCGCGCATTGCGGGGGGATAGGCGGCTGGCCCGGTGTCGATCGTTTCCATAGCCGCAAGCTAAGCGCTTCCCACCGTTTCCGCTACATTAAAATACATACTTGCACGAACCATGAATGGGTATATGTGTTGAGTCACCGAAACGGAGACACGCCATGTCCTCGCCCATCCCCGATCCCGCCCGCGACCACGCCGCCGACATCGTGCGCGCCGCGCTGGGCAATCCTCGCCAACGCCCTGTCGTCAGGTCATTCTTCGACGAGGCCACCTTCACCGTCAGCCATGTCGTGCGCGATCCCGGCTCCGACGTCTGCGCCATCATCGACAGTGTGCTGGACTACGATCCAGCGTCCGGCCGCACCGCGCACGACTCGGCCGACGCCCTCATTGATTACGTGAAATCCGAAGGTCTCACGGTCCAGTGGCTGTTGGAGACCCACGCCCACGCCGATCACCTGTCGGCGGCCCCCTATCTCCAGGAAAAGCTCGGAGGGCAGCTAGCCATCGGCCATGAGATCCTCACCGTCCAGGCGGTGTTCGGCAAGATCTTCAACGAAGGGACCGACTTCCGCCGCGACGGCAGCCAGTTCGACCATCTGTTCAACGACGGCGACGGGTTCGAGATCGGCGGGCTGAAGGCCACGGTGCTGCATGTGCCCGGCCATACCCCTGCCTGTCTGGCCTATGTCATCGGCGACGCTGTCTTTCCCGGCGACACCATGTTCATGCCCGACTACGGCACGGCGCGCTGCGACTTCCCCGGCGGCGACGCCGGGACCCTGTACCGCTCGATCCATCGCCTGACCTCCCTGCCGGACGAGGCGCGGGTCTTCCTGTGCCACGACTACAAGGCGCCGCCGGGCCGGACCGAGTTCGCCTGGGAGACCACCATCGGCGCCCAGCGCACTGGCAACATCCATATTCGCGACGGCGTCAGCGAGGACGAGTTCGTCGCCATGCGCACCCAGCGCGACGCGACCCTGCCGATGCCCAAGCTGATCCTGCCGTCGGTCCAGGTGAACATGAACGGCGGCCGCCCGCCCGAGCCCGAGGACAACGGGGTGCGCTACCTCAAGGTCCCGCTGAACGCGCTGTGAGGCGAGACCCTAATGCTTGAGCCCCTCCCCTTCGTCTGGCACCTGGCCGGCGGCCTGCTGGTCGGCCTGTCCGCCGGTCTCTACCTGTTGCTGAACGGGCGCGTGGCCGGAATCTCCGGCCTGACCGCTGCGGCGACCGGCCTGTCGAAAGGCGCGCCGCGTACCCTGGCCCTGCTTTTCATCGCCGGCCTGCTGGGCGGCGCGGCCTTGGCCTCGGCGCTGATCCGCAGGCCCGAGGTGCAGATCACCTCGGACATCTGGCTGCTGGTGCTCGGCGGCCTGATCGTCGGCTTCGGCACCCGCTGGGGCTCGGGCTGCACCAGCGGCCACGGCGTCTGCGGCCTGGCCCGCCTGTCGCCCCGCTCCATCGTCGCCACCGGCGT
>NZ_JBAZPR010000025.1:0-21473 GCF_041648115.1 Brevundimonas sp. | reverse complement strand
CGGGGGTCACGACCTCGACCGCCATGATCGGCTCGAGCAGCTTCGGCGCGCCCTTTTCCTTCAGTTCGCGGAAGGCGGCGCGGGCCGCGATTTCGAACGCCAGCACGCTGGAGTCGACGTCGTGGTATTTGCCGTCCGTCAGGGTCGCCTTGAAGTCGATCAACGGGAAGCCCGCCAGCAGACCCGAGTCCTTGATGGAGTTCAGGCCCTTTTCGACGCCGGGAATGTATTCCTTGGGCACGGCGCCGCCGACGATCGAGTTCTCGAACACGAAGCCCGAGCCCGGCTCGCCGGGTTCGAAGGTCAGCATGACGCGGGCGAACTGGCCCGTACCGCCGGTTTGCTTCTTGTGCGTGTAGTCGATGTCGACCTTGCGGCCCAACGATTCACGATAGGCGACTTGCGGCGCGCCGATGGTGGCCTCGACCTTGTAGGTGCGCTTCAGAATGTCGATCTTGATGTCCAGGTGAAGCTCGCCCATGCCCTTCAGGATCGTCTGGCCCGACTCGTGGTCGGTCGAGACGGTGAAGGACGGATCTTCCGAAGCCAGCTTGGCCAGGGCGACGCCCAGTTTCTCCTGGTCGGCCTTGGTCTTGGGCTCGACCGAGATCTCGATGACCGGGGCCGGGAACTCCATCTTCTCCAGGATGACGGGCGACTTCAGCGGATCGCACAGGGTGTCCCCGGTGCGGGTGTCCTTGAGGCCGGCCAAGGCGACGATGTCGCCGGCGTAGGCTTCCTTGACGTCCTCACGGTTGTTGGAGTGCATCTGCAGCATTCGGCCGACGCGCTCTTTCTTGTCGCGGCTGGAGTTCAGCAGGCTCATGCCCGTTTCCATCTTGCCCGAGTACAGGCGGCAGAAGGTCAGCGAGCCGACGAAGGGGTCGTCCATGATCTTGAAGGCCAGGACCGACAGGGGCTCGTCGTCCGACGCCTTGCGGACGACCGGCTCTTCCGTCTTGAAGTCGATGCCAGGCGTCGGCGGGATGTCCAGCGGCGACGGCAGATAGTCGACGACGGCGTCCAGCAGCGTCTGCACGCCCTTGTTCTTGAAGGCCGAGCCGCACAGGATCGGATAGAAGGCGCCGGTCAGCACGGCCTTGCGGATGCACTTCTTCAGCACTTCGACCGAAGGCTCGGTGCCTTCGAGGTAGGCTTCCATCGCCTCGTCGTCCAGCTCGACGGCGTTGTCGATCAGGTACTGGCGGGCTTCGTTGGCCTTGTCGACCAGATCAGCCGGGATTTCGCCGACGGTGAAGTTGGCGCCCAGGGCGTCGTTGTCCCAGACGACCGAACGCATTTCGACGATGTCGACCAGGCCGGTCAGCGAGGACTCGGAGCCGATCGGGAACTGGATCGGCACGGCCTTGGCGCCCAGGCGGTCGCGGATCGACTGGACCGAGGCGTCGAAATCGGCGCCGATCTTGTCCATCTTGTTGACGAAGACGATGCGCGGCACCGAATATTTGTCGGCCTGGCGCCAGACGGTTTCGGTCTGCGGCTCGACGCCGGCGTTGCCGTCCAGCACCGTCACGGCGCCGTCGAGCACGCGCAGCGAACGTTCGACTTCAATGGTGAAGTCCACGTGGCCGGGAGTATCGATGATGTTGAGGCGCTTTTCTTTCCAGAAAGCGGTCGTCGCGGCGGACGTGATCGTGATGCCGCGCTCCTGCTCCTGGTCCATCCAGTCCATGGTCGCGGCGCCGTCGTGGACTTCGCCGATCTTATGGTTCTTGCCGGTGTAATACAGGATCCGCTCGGTCGTCGTCGTCTTGCCCGCGTCGATGTGGGCCATGATGCCGAAGTTGCGGTAGTCCTTGAGCGCGTGCGTACGTGCCATGAAAGCGTGCCTTGCCAAGAATTTCGGGCGCCGCCGGCGCCCTTTGGGAATGTTTTCAGGACGCGGACGGCGCCCTCAGGAAGTCTGTCTGTGCGGATAAGCGAGCGCGGGCGATTTAGCTCAAACCGCCCGCGCCGGATAGTCTTAGATAGTGACCGCAGTTGGCGCTTTTAAGACGCTTACCAGCGATAGTGGCTGAAGGCGCGGTTGGCTTCGGCCATCTTGTGGGTGTCTTCGCGCTTCTTGACCGCGGTGCCGCGGTTGTTCGAGGCGTCCAGCAGCTCGGCGGCCAGCTTTTCCGTCATGGTGTTCTCGCCACGCTTGCGCGCAGCATTGACCAGCCAGCGGATCGCCAGGGCGCGACGGCGCTCGGGACGAACTTCGACGGGCACCTGATAGGTGGCGCCGCCGACGCGACGCGAACGGACTTCGACCGACGGTGCGACGTTGTCCAGAGCGGCGTGGAAGGTCGCGACCGGCTCCTGGTCTTTCTTCTTGTCGGCCAGGATGTCGAAGGCGCCGTAAACGATGTTTTCGGCGACGGCCTTCTTACCTTCGTACATGACGTAGTTCATGAACTTGGTGACGATCAGGTCCCCGAACTTGGGATCCGGCAGAACTTCACGCTTCTGGGCGCGGTGACGACGCGACATAGGTTATTCCTTGCAGTGCCCGGCGCACGCCGGGAAGATCTCGAAAAGGTCTCCGGGCGCGACGGCCCGGAGAGGAATGGCTTACTTCGGACGCTTGGCGCCGTAGTGCGAACGACGCTGCTTGCGGTCCTTGACGCCTTGCGTGTCGAGCACGCCGCGCAGGATGTGGTAGCGAACGCCGGGAAGGTCCTTCACGCGGCCGCCGCGGATCAGAACAACCGAGTGTTCCTGAAGGTTGTGGCCTTCACCGGGGATGTAGCAAACGGCTTCATAGCCGTTCTTGGCCAGACGGACCTTGGCGACCTTACGCAGAGCCGAGTTCGGCTTCTTCGGGGTCGTCGTATAAACGCGGGTGCAGACGCCGCGACGCTGGGGCGAACCCTCCAGAGCCGGCACCTTGTTACGGGTGGGCTTGGGCTTGCGCGGCTTGCGGATCAGTTGGTTGATCGTAGGCATTCGAAACTTATCTCGACTTCTGATGGAGGCGTGTGTCTTTCGACCGAAGCGCCTCTCGCCTTCTTGTGAACGGGGGACCATCCCCTCGCCCGGGTGTCATCGAGACTGATGCCGTAACGACAAACAGAAAAACCGGAACGCGCGCTTTGGGCGTTCCGGCGGCGCACAGGCCGTCCGTTAAGTTGTCACGATCTCAGCAACCGGCGAACCGGCCACGCCTCGAAAGTGGGCGGCTTCTACGCGCGATAGGGGCCAAGGTCAAGAAGGCGGCGTTAACACCTCGCCGTTGGCAAGTCCGCCCTTTGCGCTCGGCCATCGCCAATAGAACCGCAAGTTGCCTGAAACCTGCCACGCTTCGCGTCCAGCTTGATCCGAACGGAGGGGCGAGTGGCGATGACCGCGACTGCGATCAGTCGAACGGGACAGGTACGGCTGGACTGGCGCAAAGCCGGGCTTGCGGCGACCGCTGTGGGCCTCAACGCCGGCGCGATCGCCTTGCTGTCCCTGACCGACCTCGGTCCGCGCAATCGGCCGCTGCGAAGCGAACCGATGATCGTCTATCTCGACGAGGCCTGGCCACGGCTGGCGCGCCCGCCGCAAACGATTGCCGACGCCGAGCGAGAACCGTCCGCCTTCGTAGATCGCGCAACGACACCCTTGGCGCCAAACGATTCGGTCAGGCCGCGCATCCCCGCGACGGCGTCCGTCTCGCCCTCGTCCAGCGATCCCCAGGATGACGCCATCGACCCGCGATGGCGGGTCGGCCGGGTCGTTCCGGCTTTGGGCGGTAGGGTCCTGTCGTGTGACACCCCTCACCTGCTGTCGTCAGACGCACGACGCCGTTGCGACGAACGCTGGGCCGGGCGCGAGAACGCGCGCGCCATCCTCGGGACAGGGAGTGCGGAACGCGATGCGACCTTCGCCCGTCACGGCGCGCGCCGTCTTGCCGCGTGGGAGGCGCAGCGCGCGATGCCGACCCGAGGCGATCCGCCGTGCGAACGCCCCAATCCGGTCGCCGGTTGTGAAGGCGTGAATGTGCAAGTCGAGCTATTCTCCTCGCGGGACGGCTTCCTGCCCAATCTCAGAAAGCGCCGCGAATGACCGCCCTGCCCCTGCCCCGCCCCAGACGGCCCGACTGGCGCAAGGCTGGGCTGGCGACGGCCTCGGTCGCCATCAACACGGCCCTGATCGCCTTCCTGTCGTTCACGGCTCCTGGCATCAAGAGACCCGCCGTCGTCGCGGAGCCGCCGCCGATCTATGTCGAGATCACACCGCGCCCTCTCCTGCCCGACGAGCAGCCGCGTATCCCGGTTCAGACTCCGCCCGCCAGCGACGCCACGACGACGCCTCGCGACGCCCGCGAGGTCATCGCCGCCCCCTCTGCGCGTCAGGAGACGCCTCAGGACGTTCGCCCCGCCCCCCTTCGTCCCCGGATCGCCGCGCCCTCGCCCCAGGGCGTTCCCGCCCCGCCCGACGCCTGGACGGTCAATCCGAACGATCGCTCGAACGCCATGGCGCGCACCCTGCGTCAGGGCCTGATCGGCTGCTCCGCGCCCCAGCAACTGACCACGGCCGAGCGCGCCAACTGCCGCGAAGAGGCGGAGCGGCGCGGCCGCAACGCCGCCCCCATCACCGGCACAGGCAATCCAGAACGCGACGCAGCCTTCGCCCGCGAGGGCGCGCGTCGTCTGGCGGAATGGGAACAACGCCGCCGCCCATTGTCCGGCGGCGTGGGCGTAGTCGGCCCGGCGGACTGCGTCGGCTCGAACTTCGGTACGGGCTGCGCGGGCGCCCAGCTGCCCAGCGTCCCCGGCGTGGACATGCGCCAGGGCGCCGAGACGACGATCAACCGAGGCGAACGCCGCCGTCAGCCATAGAAAAAGGGCGGCGCCGTCGCCGGCGCCGCCCTCTTCATGTCTTCGCTTCCGAACCGGAAGATCAGCTTTCGCTGTTCTCCAGCTCCAGTTGCAGATCGGCCGGCAACGGCTCGATCGCATCCTCGCGGGCCGAGGTCAGCTCTGCGTCGCGATCGTTGGCGATCTTCTGCAGGGCGCGCAGGTAGGCGCCCGTACCGGCCGGGATCAGTCGGCCGACGATGACGTTTTCCTTCAGGCCTTCCAGCATGTCCTTCTTGCCGTGGACCGAGGCGTCGGTGAGGACGCGGGTGGTCTCCTGGAACGACGCCGCCGAGATGAAGCTGCGGGTTTGCAGCGACGCCTTGGTGATGCCCAGCAGGACGGGCTGGGTGGTGGCCAGACGGCCGCCACGCTTCTCGACCTTCTGGTTTTCCAGAACGGCTTCGGCGACTTCGACGGTGTCGCCGCGGATCAGGGTGGTTTCACCCGAATCCAGGACTTCGACCTTCTGCAGCATCTGACGCACGATGACTTCGATGTGCTTGTCGTTGATCGGCACGCCTTGCAGTCGATAGACCTCCTGCACTTCGTTCACCAGATACTCGGCCAGCGCCTCGACGCCCTGGATGCGCAGCAGGTCGTGCGGATCCGGGTTGCCGTCGATGATGTAGTCGCCCTTCTGGATCAGATCGCCGTCCTGAACGGAGATATACTTGCCCTTCGGGATCAGGAACTCGACCGGCTCGCCCTGCACGCCGTCGGCATTGACTTCCGGCGTGATCTTGATGCGGCGCTTGTTCTTGTAGTCGCGACCGAATTCGACGCGACCATCCATCTCGGCGATGACCGCGCAGTCCTTGGGACGGCGAGCTTCGAACAGTTCGGCGACGCGCGGCAGACCGCCGGTGATGTCACGGGTCTTCGCGCCTTCGGTCGGGACGCGGGCGATGATCTCGCCCGGCTTGACCTCGTCGCCGTTCGACACGGACAGAACCGCGCCCACGGGCAGCAGGTAACGGGCGTCTGAGCCCGAGGCCAGCTTGGCGTAGCCGTCACCCAGGGTGACGCCCATGGCCGGACGCAGGTCCGAACCACGCGGGCTGGCGCGCCAGTCGCTGACGACGCGCTGGGCGATGCCCGTCGCTTCGTCGGTTTCTTCCTTGACCGACAGGCCTTCGACCAGATCCTCGAAGCGGATGATACCGCCGACTTCCGTCAGGATCGGGGTGGTGTAGGGGTCCCACTCCGCCAGACGTTGGTTCTTCTTGACCTCGCTGCCTTCCTTGACGCGGATGCGGGCGCCGTAAGGAGCCTTGTGCGTCTCGCGATCCTTGCCGTCCACGACCACGGTCACGATGACGTTGCGGCTCATGGAGACCAGATCGCCGTGGGCGGCGATGACGGTCGGACCGGTGATCTTGGCCACGCCGGCGTTGGTCGCCTCCATGAAGGAGGTTTCCGCAACCTGCGCCGTACCGCCGATGTGGAAGGTACGCATGGTCAGCTGGGTGCCCGGCTCGCCGATCGACTGGGCGGCGATGACGCCGACCGCTTCGCCGATGTTGACGTTGGTGCCGCGCGCCAGGTCACGCCCGTAGCAGTGGGCGCAGATGCCGGCTTCGGCTTCGCAGGTCAGGCCCGAACGGACCTTGACCGACTGAACGCCCGCGACCTCGACGGCCTCGGCGACTTCTTCCACCAGATAGGTGTCGGCGGGGAACAGGACGTTATCGGTGCCCGGCTCCTTGATGTCCTCGGCCGCATAGCGACCCAGGATGCGCGCGCCCAGCGAGACCAGCACGTCACCGCCTTCCATGACCGCCCGCAGCGTGATGCCGCGCGTCGAGCCACAGTCGATCTCGGTGACGATGCTGTCCTGCGCCACGTCCACCAGACGGCGGGTCAGGTAACCCGAGTTGGCGGTCTTCAGCGCGGTGTCGGCCAGACCCTTACGGGCGCCGTGGGTGGAGTTGAAGTATTCAAGGACGGTCAGACCTTCCTTGAAGTTCGAGGTGATCGGCGTCTCGATGATCTCGCCGGAAGGCTTGGCCATCAGGCCGCGCATGCCGCCCAGCTGCTTCATCTGCGCCTGCGAACCCCGGGCGCCGGAGTTGGCCATCATGAACACCGAGTTGATGTCGGGGTTTTCACCCTCGATCAGCACGCGCGGTTGCGCGATCTCGGCCATCATGGCGTCGGCGATCCGGTCCGTAGCCTTGGACCAGGCGTCGACCACCTTGTTGTACTTCTCGCCGCGCGTGATCAGACCGTCGGCGTACTGTTGTTCGTACTCCTCGACCTGGGTGCGGGTCTCGGCGACCAGCTCGACCTTCTTGGCCGGGATCACGATGTCGTCCTTGCCGAACGAGATGCCGGCCTTGGCGGCTTCGCGGAAGCCCAGGCCCATCATCTGGTCGGCGAAGATCACCGTCGCCTTCTGACCGCAGTGGCGATAGACCACGTCGATCAGATTGCCGATTTCCTTCTTGGTCAGGTTCTTTTCGAGCAGGCGATAGCCGACGTTCGGGTTCCGCGGCAGCAGGGCTGCCAGCTTCATCCGGCCCGGCGTGGTGTCGATCACCTTGGTGATCTCCTTGCCTTCGGCGTCCTGTTCCGTCCAGCGCGCCTTGATGCGCGTGTGCAGGGTGACGACCTTGGCGTCCAGCGCGGCGTCGATCTCGCCGATATTGGCGAACAGCTTGCCTTCACCCGGCTCGCCGTCCTTGACCAGCGACAGATAGTACAGGCCCAGGACGATGTCCTGCGACGGCACGATGATCGGCTTGCCGTTGGCGGGCGACAGGATGTTGTTCGTCGACATCATCAGGACGCGCGCTTCCAGCTGGGCCTCAAGGCTCAGCGGGACGTGAACGGCCATCTGGTCGCCGTCGAAGTCGGCGTTGAAGGCGGTGCAGACCAGCGGGTGAAGGCGGATGGCCTTGCCCTCGATCAGCTTGGGTTCGAACGCCTGGATGCCCAGACGGTGAAGTGTCGGCGCACGGTTCAGAAGGACCGGGTGCTCGCGGATGACCTCGTCCAGAATGTCCCAGACGGCGGGCTGCTCGCGCTCGACCATGCGCTTGGATTGCTTGACGGTGCCCGACAGGCCCTTGGCGTCAAGGCGCGCATAGATGAACGGCTTGAACAGCTCCAGCGCCATCTTCTTGGGCAGGCCGCACTCGTGCAGCTTCAGTTCCGGTCCCACGGTGATGACCGAACGGCCCGAATAGTCGACGCGCTTGCCCAGAAGGTTCTGACGGAAGCGGCCCTGCTTGCCCTTCAGCATGTCGGCCAGCGACTTCAGCGGACGCTTGTTGGCGCCCGTGATCACCCGGCCGCGACGGCCGTTGTCGAACAGGGCGTCGACGGATTCCTGCAGCATCCGCTTTTCGTTGCGGATGATGATGTCCGGCGCCCGCAGCTCCATCAGGCGCTTCAGGCGATTGTTCCGGTTGATGACGCGGCGATACAGGTCGTTCAGGTCGGAGGTCGCGAAACGACCGCCGTCCAGCGGCACCAGCGGACGCAGTTCCGGCGGGATGACCGGCACGATGGTCAGGATCATCCACTCGGGCTTGTTGCCCGATTCCAGGAAGGCCTCGATCAGCTTCAGGCGCTTGGACGCCTTCTTGGCCTTCATTTCCGACGGGCTGTCCGCCAGCTCGCCACGGTGCTTTTCAGCCTCGGCGTGCAGGTCGATGCCCATCAGCAGGTTGCGGACGGCCTCGGCGCCGATCTCGGCGGTGAAGCCGTCATCGCCGAACTCTTCCTGATAGCGATAGAACTCGTCTTCCGTCAGCAGTTGGTTCTGCTTCAGAGGGGTCAGGCCCGGCTCGGTAACGATGTAGTTCTCGAAGTACAGGACGCGTTCCACGTCCTTCAGCGCCATGTCCAGCATCAGCGAGATGCGCGACGGCAGCGACTTCAGGAACCAGATGTGGGCGACCGGGGCGGCCAGGTCGATGTGACCCATGCGCTCGCGGCGAACGCGGGCCAGCGTGACTTCGACGCCGCACTTCTCGCAGATGATGCCCTTGTACTTCATGCGCTTGTACTTGCCGCACAGGCATTCGTAGTCCTTGGTCGGGCCAAAGATACGCGCGCAGAACAGGCCGTCACGCTCAGGCTTGAACGTGCGGTAGTTGATGGTTTCCGGCTTCTTGATCTCGCCGAACGACCACGACCGGATCTTCTCCGGCGAGGCCAGGGCGATCTTGATCTGGTCGAAGGTCGGGGTGACCGGGACCGGGTTGAAGATGTTCAGGACTTCCTGGTTCATCTTGTTTTCCTTCTGCGGCGTGGGCCGCGAAAATTATTCAGAGGGGGAGAGCGGAACCGTGAATCGTGAGCCGTGAATCGTGAGGGCTGAACCCAGTCACGATTCACGATTCACCCATCACGCCTCAGCTGTTCCCCAGCTCCACGTTCAGACCCAGCGAACGCATTTCCTTGATGAGAACGTTGAAGCTCTCGGGAATGCCGGCCTCGAAGCTGTCGTCGCCGCGGACGATGGCCTCGTAGACCTTGGTCCGTCCGGCCACGTCGTCGGACTTAACCGTCAGCATCTCCTGCAGGGTGTAGGCGGCGCCGTAGGCTTCCAGAGCCCAGACCTCCATTTCCCCGAAGCGCTGACCGCCGAACTGCGCCTTGCCGCCCAGCGGTTGCTGGGTGACGAGCGAGTACGGACCGATGGAGCGGGCGTGGATCTTGTCGTCGACCAGGTGGTGCAGCTTCAGCATGTAGATGTAGCCGACCGTGACCGGACGCTTGAACTGCTCACCCGTTTGACCGTCGTACAGGATCGACTGGGCCGACTTGTTCAGCCCCGCTTCTTCCAGCAGGCGTTCGATGTCGCCGATGTGCGCACCGTCGAAGACCGGGGTCGCGAAGGGCACGCCCTTGGACAGGTTTTTCGCCAGTTCGATCAGCTCGTCCTCATCCTGCGGCAACGGGGTTTCCGGGCCGTAGATATGCGTTAGACGATCGATCAGCGCCTGCTTCTGACCACCACCCTGCCAGGCTTCCAGCAGACCGGAGATCTGCTTGCCCAGGCCGGCTGCGGCCCAACCCAGGTGGGTTTCGAAGATCTGGCCGATGTTCATGCGCGAAGGCACGCCCAGCGGGTTCAGAACGACGTCCACGTGGGTGCCGTCTTCCAGGTGCGGCATGTCCTCGATCGGCAGGATCTTGGAGATGACGCCCTTGTTGCCGTGACGGCCGGCCATCTTGTCGCCGGGCTGAAGCTTGCGCTTCACGGCCACGAAGACCTTGACCATCTTCATCACGCCGGGGGGCAGTTCGTCGCCGCGTTGCAGCTTCTCGACCTTGTCTTCGAAACGACGGTCCAGTTGCTTGCGAGCGTCTTCGAACTGGCGCTTCATCGCCTCCAGCTCGCCCATGGCCTTCTCGTCGTCCAGGGCGATCTGCCACCAAAGACCACGGCTGACCTCGGCCAGCTTCTCGTCGGTCAGCTCGCCGCGGCCGATACCCTTGGGTCCCGACACGGCGTTCTTGCCGATGATCAGCGGCTTCAGGCGGCCATAAACGTTGCGCTCAAGGATCTTGAGCTCATCGTCGCGGTCCTTGCCCAGGCGCTCGATCTCGGCGCGTTCGATCGCCATGGCGCGCTCGTCCTTGTCGACGCCGTGACGGTTGAAGACGCGAACGTCCACGATCGTGCCGGCGACGCCGGGCGGCAGGCGCAGGGAGGTGTCGCGCACGTCCGAAGCCTTCTCGCCGAAGATGGCGCGCAGCAGCTTCTCTTCCGGGGTCATCGGGCTTTCGCCCTTCGGCGTCACCTTGCCGACCAGGATGTCGCCCGGCTGGACTTCGGCGCCGATGGCCACGATGCCCGCTTCGTCGAGGTTGCGCAGGGCTTCCTCGCCGACGTTGGGGATGTCGCGAGTGATTTCTTCCGGGCCCAATTTCGTGTCACGCGCCATCACTTCGAACTCTTCGAGGTGGATGGAGGTGAAGACGTCGTCGCGCACGATACGCTCGGAGATCAGGATGGAGTCTTCGAAGTTGTAGCCGTTCCAGGGCATGAAGGCGACGAGGGCGTTGCGGCCCAGGGCCAGTTCGCCCAGGTCCGTCGACGGGCCGTCGGCGATGACGTCGCCGGCCTTGACCTGGTCGCCCACGCGCACGATCGGGCGCTGGTTGATGCAGGTCGACTGGTTGGAACGCTGGAACTTCGACAAGCGATAGATGTCGACGCCTGAACGGGCGGCGTCCACGTCGCCGGTGGCGCGCACGACGATCCGGGTGCCGTCGATCTGTTCGACGACGCCTTCACGACGGGCGACGACGACGGCGCCGGAGTCCACGGCCACGACCGCTTCCATGCCGGTGCCGACCAGCGGCGCGTCCGACTGCACCAGAGGCACGGCCTGACGTTGCATGTTCGCGCCCATCAGCGCGCGGTTGGCGTCATCGTTTTCCAGGAACGGGATCAGGGCGGCGGCGACCGAAACGACCTGTTTCGGCGACACGTCCATCATGTCCACGGCGTCGCGGTTCAGCAGCTGGGATTCGCCGTTGATCCGGCCGGGGACCAGGTCCTCGACGATGCTGCCGTTCTTCAGTTCGATGTTGGCCTGGGCGATCGTGTATTTCGACTCTTCCATGGCCGAGATGTAGACCACCTCGTTCTGGGCCACGCCGTCCTTCACGCGACGGTACGGGCTCTCGATGAAGCCGTACTTGTTGACGCGCGCGTGGGTGGCCAGCGAGTTGATCAGGCCGATGTTCGGGCCTTCCGGCGTTTCGATCGGGCAGATGCGGCCGTAGTGGGTCGGGTGGACGTCGCGGACTTCGAAGCCCGCGCGCTCACGCGTCAGACCGCCCGGGCCAAGCGCCGAAAGGCGACGCTTGTGGGTGATTTCCGAAAGCGGGTTCGTCTGGTCCATGAACTGCGACAGCTGCGACGAACCGAAGAACTCGCGAACCGCAGCGGCGGCCGGCTTGGCGTTGATCAGGTCGTGCGGCATAACCGTGTCGATATCGACCGAGGACATGCGCTCCTTGATGGCGCGCTCCATCCGCAGCAGGCCGACGCGGTACTGGTTTTCCAGCAGCTCGCCGACCGAACGGACCCGGCGGTTGCCCAGGTTGTCGATGTCGTCGATCTCGCCGCGGCCGTCCTTCAGGCCGACCAGGATCTGCAGCACCTTCAGCACGTCGTCCTTGCGCAGGACGCGGATCTCGTCGGAAACCTCGGGGGTCTCCAGGCGCATGTTCATCTTGACCCGGCCGACGGCCGACAGGTCATAGCGTTCGCTGTCGAAGAACAGCGAGTTGAACATGTTCTCGGCGGCTTCGGGGGTGGGCGGCTCGCCCGGACGCATCACGCGATAGACGTCGAACAGGGCGTCCTCGCGGTTGTCGTTCTTGTCCACCCGCAGGGTGTTGCGCATGTAGGCGCCGACCGTGACGTGGTCGATGTCCAGCACGTCGATGGTGGTGAAGCCGTTTTGCTCCAGCACTTCGATGGTTGGGGCGTCCAGCTCGTCGCCGGCCTCGGCGAAGATCTCGCCGGTCTCGAAGTTCACGGCGTCATTGGCCAGGTACTTGGTGACCAGGGCGTCGGCGGCCAGCGACAGCGACGTCGTGGTGTCGCCCAGCTTCTTGGCGGCGCGCGCGCTGATCTTCTGGCCGGCCTGGGCGATCACTTCGCCGGTGTCGGCGTCGACCAGGTCGAACTCCGGCTTCACACCGTGCCAGCGTTCGGCCTTGTACGGCGTGACCCAGCCCTCGCCGCGCTTCTCATAAGGCACGGTCTCGTAGAAGGTCTTCAGGATTTCTTCGCCGTCCATGCCCAGACCCATCAGGAAGGTCGTGGCCGGCAGCTTGCGGCGGCGGTCGATGCGGACATAGACCACGTCCTTGGCGTCGAACTCGAAGTCGAGCCACGAACCGCGGTACGGGATCACGCGGGCGGCGAACAGCAGCTTGCCCGAGCTGTGCGTCTTGCCCTTGTCGTGGTCGAAGAAGACGCCCGGCGAACGGTGCATCTGCGAGACGATCACGCGCTCGGTGCCGTTGACGATGAAGGTGCCCTTGTCCGTCATGAGCGGGATGTCGCCCATGTAGACGTCCTGCTCCTTGATGTCCTTGACCGAACGGGCTCCCGTTTCCTCGTCGGTCTCGAACACGATCAGGCGCAGCTTGACCTTCAGCGGCGCGGCATAGGTCATGTCGCGCTGGATGCACTCCTCGACGTCGTACTTCGGCTCTTCGAACTCGTACGAGACGTATTCCAGGATGGCGCGTTCGTTGAAGTCCTTGATCGGGAACACCGACTTGAAGACCGCCTCGATGCCCTGCTCCTTGCGGACGCCCGGACGGACCTCACGCTGCAGGAACTGTTCGTAGGAAGCGCGCTGGACCTCGATCAGGTTGGGCATCGCCACCGCTTCGGGGATACGCCCGAAGGATTTGCGGATGCGCTTCTTGCCGGTGAACGAGGTGGCGGAAGCGATCTGACCGTTGATGGCGAGATCGTGGGCGACGTCAGTCATTCAGTGTTTCCCATGACGCGCGATCCGGGAAAACCGCGCGTGAAATGCAGCAGCCACGGCGCGCGTTTCCGCGTCCGCAGCCAGGGTTTCGGCATCCACCCTCGGCCCGCTGCCGGGCCAGGACGCCTGAAATGTACCGGCTCCCTGGGGAAGGAGCCGCGCCTTCGCACGGTCGGAGGGCGACGGACCGGGCCTCGGCGCTTGCGCGCAGACTCATATGGAGTGTTGCGGGAACGCGCACATATACGCGCATTCGCGACGAAATAAAGGCCTCAGAGGAACCTTTTCATTCCCGCAGCCCAATCCCGTTGCCGCCGACATCTGCGTCATCTAGCGTCGCCATATGACACGCATCGCCCTGCCCCTGCTCGCCCTTCTCGCCCTGTCCGCCTGCGCCACGCGCGGCGAGCCCGTCACCTACGCCGAGACCGCCTCGGCCGCCGCCCATGCGGCCGCCGCTGTCGCCGGCCAGGGCGGTCAAACCCCGCAGCAGGCCTGGGACGCCGGCAACACCGCCTATCTGACCTGGAACGGCGCCCGTCGCGGCTGGACGACCACCGAGAGCGGCCTGCAATATCGCCGCGTCGGCAAGGCCCACCCCGAGGGCGCCCAGCCCTCCGGCTCCGACACGGTCAAGGTCCATTATCGCGGCACCTTTATCGACGGACGCGAGTTCGACAGCTCATACGCCCGCAACGAACCCGCCGAATTCCCCCTCAACCGCGTCATCAAGGGCTGGACCGAGGGCGTCGCCCTGATGCGGGTGGGCGAGATCTATGAGTTCGTCATCCCTGCCTCGCTGGGCTACGGCTCGCGCTGGGTCGGCGGCGACGAACTGCCGCCCAACTCGACCCTGCGCTTCTCGGTCGAACTGCTTGAGGTCAAGCCGGCGGGCTGAGGCTCGAATAGGACGGCTAGCGCCCGCTCTCCATCCTATTTCCACTAACGAGCGCCAACGCATTCAAGGCCTTGACCGCCCGCAGCGGCATTCTTCCGGCCATAGGTGGCGCCGCCCGCATCATGGTCGGCATGACCGATGACAGCCAATACCTCTCCGATTCCCCGCCGCCCCAGACGCGACGTTCCGCCGAAACCTGGGCCGCCGCGCGCGCCGACTACCTGGCCGGCGGTTCCGCCGCCGAGGTGTGCGAGCGTCATGGCCTCAGCCAATCGACCTTTCGGTGGCGCGCCCGCACAGAGGGATGGCGGCGCTCTGACCAACCGCATGGCGCGGTCTTCGAGCCGCTGGACAGCTATGAGATGGAGCTGATCGACAGCAGCCTGCCCTGCAACGCCGCCGACATGGCGCGGCTGGCTTGGTCGAACGCATCTCGCGCAATGCGCGACGGCAAGCTGATCGAAGCGCGCGGCTGGTCGCGACTTCACGCCGATCTTGTCGAAATGGCGAGACAAGACGCGGAGCGCCTGCACTTCGCCAGACTGAAAGCGGAAAGAGATCAAGGCGCCGCCCTCAAAGCGACGCCGACGCCGTTGCGACCAGTCGAGGAGGACTGATCGAAGTTGCACTTTCTTGCACCTTGCACTGTTTTTTGCGTTGCAGTGCAACTTCGGGGCGCCGCCGACGCTTGACGCCCCATGCCCTGCGGCGGACTGTCGCAGCGCCCCGATCCAGTCTGCAAGAGTCCCCCGATGATCCGTCCCTGCCTGCGCGCCGCCCCCTTGGCCTCGCCCTCCTGCTGGCCTCGACCGCCCCCGCCGCCCTGGCGCAGCAGGCCTCGACCTATCCGCCCGCCCTGCCCGCGACCCTGCCGACGATCCCCGACGCCCAGGACATCGCCTATCCCGGCGTCATCACCCTCGACATCGACGCCACCAACCTGGCCCAGCACATCTTCGCGGTGACCGAGACCATCCCTGTCGCCCGGGCGGGTCCGATGACCCTGTTCTTCCCCGAATGGCTGCCCGGCAACCACGGCCCCGTCGGCCCTGTCGCCCAGCTCGCCGGCATCAAGATCACCGCCAACGGCCAGCGGGTCGAGTGGGTCCGCGACACCCTGCATCCCTTCGCCTACCACGTCGTCGTCCCAGCCGGCGCGACCGCGCTGAACATCACGATGCAGCACCTCTCGCCGACCGCATCGAACCAGGGCCGCATCACGATGACGCCCGAGATGCTGAACATTCAGTGGGAGAAGATGCTGCTCTATCCCGCCGGCCATTGGTCGCGGAACATCACGGTCCAGCCCACGGTCAAATTCCCGACCGGCTGGCAGTTCGGCACGGCCCTGGAGCCCGAAACCAAGACCGGCGACGTCCAGACCTTCAAGCCCGTCAATCTGGAAATCCTGATCGACAGCCCGGTTTTCGCCGGCCTGCATTACCGCCAGATCGACCTCGATCCCGGCGGCCGCTCGCCCGTTCGCGCCAACTTCGTGGCCGACAAGGCCGACAGCCTGAACGCCACCGACGCGCAGATCCAGATCCTGCGCAATCTGGTCGACCAGATGGACCGCCTTTATGGCGCGCGCCACTTCGACCACTACGACTTCCTGATCGCCATGACCGGCAAGCTGGGCGGCATCGGGCTGGAACATCACCGCAGTTCGGAGAACTCGGTCGATCCCGCCTTCTTCACCGGCTGGGATACGCATCTGTCCGACCGCGACCTGCTCAGCCACAAGATGAACCACTCTGGGACGGCAAATGGCGCCGCCCCGCCGACCAGTATGTGCCCAACTTTAACTCGCCCCTGCAGAACAGCCTGCTGTGGGTCTATGAGGGCCAGACGCAGTACTATGGCCAGGTCGTCGCCGCCCGTTCGGGCCTGCTGACCAAACAGCAGGCGATGGACTCCCTGGCCATGACCGCCGCCACCTTTGACACCCGCGTCGGCCGCGAATGGCGCGCCCTTCAGGACACCACCAACGACCCGATCATCAGCCAGCGCCAGCCCAAGGGCTGGCTGTCGTGGCAACGCGACGAGGACTACTATTCCGAGGGCCAGCTGATCTGGCTCGACGTGGACACCACGATCCGCGAGAAGACCGGCGGCCGCAAGTCGCTCGACGACTTCGCCCGCGCCTTCTACGGCGTCCGCGACGGCGATTACGCCCCCGCCCCCTACACGTTCGAGGATGTGGTCGCGGCCCTGAACGGCGTCGTCGCCAACGACTGGGCGACCTTCCTGCGCACCCGCCTGGACGCCGACGGCCCCGACGCCCGCGCCCCGCTGGACGGCCTGGCGTGCGGCGGCTGGCGTCTCGCCTTCACGGACAAGCCCACCGACTATATGAAGACCCTGTATGCCGAACTGAAGCGCAACGACTTCACCTATTCCCTGGGCTTCCAGACCGGCGAGGCCAACAAGATCCGCAGCGTCCAGTGGAACAGCCTGGCCTTCAAGTCGGGCCTCGCCGCGGGCATGGAGATCGTCGCCGTCAACGGCCAGGCCGCCACCCCCGACCGCCTCGCCGAAGCCGTCACCGCCGCCAAGGACCCCGCGACGCCCATCACCCTGATCGTCAAGGACGACGACCAGTACCGCACGGTTGCTTTCGACTACCACGACGGCCTGCGCTACCCCCGCCTGGAACGCATCCCCGGAACCCCCGACCGCCTCGGCGACATCCTGACGCCACGCAGGCGCTAGGCGACCAAACCGGTCTCCTCCCAGCTTTGCAGGGAGGAGACGATCCCCCTACTCGATCTCGACCACCTCGACCCGCGCGCCGTTCAGCACCAGAGCGATCTCGCCGCGTTTCAGCTTCAGCGCGTCCTCGCCAAACAGTTGCCGGCGCCAGCCCTTCAGGGCGTCGATATCCGCGTCGTCGCTGATGGCGATCTTTTCCAGGTCGGACACGGTGGCGATCAGTTTGGAGGCCACGCCGGCGTTGTCGCTCTTGGCCTTCAGCAGCACCTTCAGCAGTTCCACCACCGACGGCGGGGCCGGCTGGCGGTGGGCGGGGCGTTCCATCTCGGGGGCGTGCGATTCGGGATCGGCCAGAACCCGCTTCAGCTCGTCGGCCAGTTCCAGGCCCAGTCGCGAGCCGCCAAAGCCCTTGGGCACCGAACGCAGACGGTTGAACGCCTCCACGTCCGTGGGGGTCTGCTGGGCGATCTCGTCGATGCCCTCGTCCTTCAGGATGCGGCCGCGCGGCTGGTCGCGCTCCTGCGCCGCCCGTTCGCGCCAGACGGCGACGGCCTTGAAGGCGGCCAGGTATTTGGCCGAGAACTTCTTGGGTTTCAGCCGCTTCCAGGCGTTCTCGGGATTGGTGTCATAGATGGCCGGATCGGTCAGGGCCGCCATCTCGGACATCACCCAGTCCAGACGCCCTTCCTTCTCCAGTCGATCACGCAGCTTGGGATACAGGGCCGCCAGGTGGGTCACGTCGCCCAAGGCGTAGACCAGCTGGCTGTCCGACAACGGCCGGCGCGCCCAGTCGGTGAAGCGGCTGCCCTTGTCCACCTCGATGCGCAGCGTCTGTCGCACCAGCGAATCATAGGCGACCTGTTCGCCGAAGCCTGCCGCCATGGCGGCGACCTGGGTGTCGAACATCGGCTTGGGCATGGCCCCCAGACGCACGAAGATTTCCACATCCTGGCGACAGGCGTGGAAGACCTTGACGATCTTCTCGTCGCGCAACAGGTCCAGGAAAGGCTCCAGATCCAGACCTTCCGCCATCGGATCGATGATGGCGGCGTGTTCGGCCGAGGCCGCCTGGATCAGGCACAGCCTGGGCCAGTAGGTCGTTTCCCGCATGAATTCGGTATCGACCGTGATGAAGGGTGCTGTGGCTACGCGGGCGCAGAATTCGGCCAGCGCCTCGGTGGTGGTGATCGGCGTCATTCCGATGCTATAGCCCCCCGCATCCTACCTGTGGCAAGAGCCGCGCTGCATTTCCGCCCCGATTCAGGCCCGAGATCCCATGAGCGACACCCAAAAGCCTCTCGAAAACGGCCTGACCTACGCCGATGCGGGCGTGGACATCGACGCTGGCGAACTGCTGGTCGAACATATCAAGCCCCTGGCCAGGTCCACGGCCCGCCCCGGATCGGAGCCCTCGCTGGGCGGTTTCGGCGCCCTGTTCGACCTTAAGGCCGCCGGTTTCGAGGATCCGCTGATCGTCACCACCACCGACGGCGTCGGCACCAAGCTGAAGATCGCCATCGAGACAGGCCGTCATGACGGCGTCGGCGTCGACCTGGTCGCCATGTGCGTCAACGACCTGCTGGCCCAGGGCGCCGAGCCCCTGCTGTTCCTCGACTATTACGCCACGGGACGTCTGGAGATCGACGCCGCCCGCCGCGTCGTCGCCGGCATCGCCGAGGGCTGTCGCCAGGCCGGTTGCGCCCTGGTCGGCGGCGAGACCGCCGAAATGCCGGGCATGTACACCGACGGCGACTATGACCTGGCGGGCTTCAGCCTGGGCGCCGTCGAGCGCGGCCATGCCCTGCCCTATCTGGATCGCCAGGCGGCCGGCGACATCATCATCGGCCTGGCCTCCAGCGGCCCCCACTCCAACGGCTATTCGCTGGTGCGCAAGGTGGTCGAGAAGTCCGGCCTGGCCTGGGGCGACGACGCCCCCTTCGCCAAGGACCGTTCGCTGGCCCAGGCCCTGATGGAGCCGACCCGCATCTATGTGAAGCCGGTCCTGCCGCTCATGAAGGCGGGCCTGGTCCAGGGCGCGGCCCACATCACCGGCGGCGGCCTGATCGAGAACCCGCCCCGCTGCATCGCCGAGGGTCTGCAAGCGAGCTTCGACTGGAACGCCTGGCCCATGCCCGCCGTCTTCCAATGGCTGGCCGAAACCGGCGGCATCAGCGACCACGAGATGCGCCGCACCTTCAACTGCGGCGTCGGCTTCATGCTGATCGTCTCGCCCGAGAACGCCGAGCCGGTCCTCGCCGCCCTGCTCAACGCCGGCGAAGTCGCCTTCGTCTGCGGACAGCTGGAAGCGGCCTGATCTCGTGAAGACGCGCGTCGCCGTCCTGATCTCCGGGGCCGGCTCCAATATGGCGGCCCTGATCGACGCCGGTCAGGGCGCCGACAGCGGCTATGAGGTCGCGCTGGTCCTGTCGAACGTCGAGGGCGCGGGCGGTCTGGCCATCGCGGCGGCCAAGGGCGCCGCGACCGTCGCCATCCCGCACAAGCCCTTCGGCAAGGATCGCGAGGCGCACGAGCGGGTCGTGGACGAGGCCCTGCGCGCCGCAGGGGTGCAGGTCGTGGCCCTGGCCGGCTATATGCGCGTGTTGACGCCTTGGCTGGTCGGCGGCTGGAGTGAGCGGATGCTGAACATCCACCCCAGCCTGCTGCCCCTCTATCCCGGTCTGGACACTCACGCCCGCGCCATCGCCGCCGGCGACGCCGAGGCCGGCTGCACCGTGCATCTGGTCACCGAGGGCGTGGACGAAGGCCCGATCCTGGGTCAGGCCCGCGTGCCGATCGTTACGGGGGACACGCCGGAAGCCTTGGCCGAACGGGTAAAGACGGCGGAGCACACGCTCTATCCGCAGATGCTGAGCGCCTTCTGCCGAGGCTTGGAACAGGGCTGACGGCCCCGAAGATTACAAAAACGTCATGCGACAGACCGCCGCACCGGCGCGATGGTGCCGCCGATCAAAATCGGGACCCAGTCTTCCATGAACCGCATTCGTCTGATGGCCGCCTGCTCGGCCTGTATCGTCGTCGCCCTGACCGGCGGCGCGGCCTCGGCCCAGGACCATTCGCCCCAAGGTCATTCACACGGCGCGCCTGGCGTTGCGCCCTGGGGCTTCGACCTCGCGGGCCGCGATACGGCGGTCAAGCCGGGCGACGACTTCAACGAATACGCCAACGGCGCCTATCTGCGCACGACCGAGATCCCGGCCGACAAGGCCCGCTTCGGCCCGTTCGATGTCCTGTATGAGAACGCCCAGGCCCAGCTGAAATCGATCATCGAGACCAGCGCCGCCAATCCGACCAACGCCAACGCCCAGAAGGTCGGCGCCCTCTACGCCAGCTTCATGGACGAGGCCCGCATCGAAAAACTCGGCGCCACACCGCTGGCCGCCGACCTCGCCGCCGTCAAGGCCGTCAGCGACCACGCCGGCATGGCCCGCCTGATGGGCGAAAGCCACTCCGGCTTCGGCGCCTCTCTGTTCGGCATCGACGTGTTCGAGGACCTGCAGAAGCCCGACGTGAACTCGGCCTATCTGGGTCAGGGATCGCTGGGCCTGCCGGATCGCGACTATTATCTGAAGCCTGACTTCGCCGCCCAGCGCGAGGCCTACCTCGCCTATCTGACCACAACCCTGACCGCCATCGGCTGGGCCGATCCGGCGAAGACCGCCGCCGACATCCTGGCCTTCGAGACCAAGGTGGCGGACAAGCAGTGGACCACGGTCGAGCGTCGCCAAATCGACAAGCTCTACAACCCCACCAAGGTCGCGGACCTGGCCGCCCTGGCCCCTGGCTTCGACTGGTCCGGCTTCCTGGCCGGCGCCCAGGTGTCGGACGTCGACACCCTGGTGCTGATGGAAAACACCGCCATTCCCGGCATCGCCCAGGTGTTCGCCGATACCCCCATCGAGACGCTGAAGGCCTGGCAGGCGTTCAACGTGGTCGATCAGGCCAGCCCCTATCTGTCCAAGGCCTTTCTGGACGCCCGCTTCGACTTCCGCGGCAAGACCCTGCGCGGCCAGCCCGAGAACCGGCCGCGCTGGAACCGGGGCGTGGCCCTGGTCGACGGCCAACTGGGCGAGGTTCTGGCCCAGGAATATGTCCGCCTGCACTTCCCTGCCTCGTCCAAGGCCCAGATGGAGACCCTGGTCGGCAACATTCGCGCGGCCATGACCGAGCGGCTGAAGACCCTGGACTGGATGAGCGAGCCCACGCGCGAGCAGGCCCTCTACAAGATGTCCAAGTTCGGGGTGAAGATCGGCTATCCCGACAAGTGGCGGTCCTATGACGGGCTGGAGCTGACGGCGGACGACCTGTACGGCAACGTCGAGCGGTCCTCGGCCTTCGAGTGGGCCTACAAGCGCGGCAAGATCGGCCAGCCGGTCGATCCGCTGGAATGGGGCATGACGCCCCAGACGGTGAACGCCTACTACAACCCGCCGCGCAACGAGATCGTCTTCCCGGCCGCCATCCTGCAGGCGCCCTTCTTCGATCCGAACGCGGACCCGGCCGTCAACTACGGCGGCATCG
>NZ_JBAZPR010000024.1:0-22036 GCF_041648115.1 Brevundimonas sp. | reverse complement strand
ACACCAACATCCCGAACTCGCCGCCTGACATCCGCCAAGCCGCCACCGTTAGACCTCAGGAATGAGGGGTCCTTATTCGACGCCGATCACACCGCTAACGGGGTCCCTTTTCCACGCCGATCCACAACCCACCGCTCCGAAACGCGATTTGCCAGATGTCACCGGTCAGAAAACGAAGCGCTCCTTCTAACCGAGCCCGCTGACCTTCCCAGAGGTTGGCGTCTGCTACGGCAACATCCAAAGCGATGACTCTTGTCCATCCGTCCTCGGACTCGCTCCTTAGAACAAAGCGATCAGCCGCAAATGCGGCGATCGCGATAGAGAGGAAGTCCCAGGCCGTCTGCGACGGTGGGCCGGGGAGGTATTTCCTGGCGGATTCGTGGAGGTGTCCGCCTAAGCCCGGCTGGGCATATGAACCTGCGTGATAGAGCGCGACCCCGATCGTGTCATTTGAGAGATGCGCGGCTACCGCGTCAGCGACTATGGGTGTGGCGACAACGCGAGTGGCTACCATTCTGACATTTCCCCGTAGACCGCCGTCGTTATCGTCGTGACCAGCTCAGCGACGTGATCTTGGCTGAGGTTCGTTCCCGCCGCTTGAATGGCTGGAGTCGCAATTGCGTCGGTCACCTCGCGAACAAGGGCTCGCAGATCGTTCTCACGAGAGATAGCAAGTTGGGGGGGTACGTTTTCGGCCGACTGGCCTTGCTCTGTGACGACAGAGCCGAACACGAGTTCCGCAATGAACGAGCGCGTCGCGATCAAGACGGTATAGTCATCGATGGCCGCAGGATCGAACTGATCCAGTCCCGCAAGCGCCTCGGTTAATGCTTCGCCGATAGCCGCTCTTATAGTATCTTCGTCGACGATACCCGGTGGGCAGAATGCATCCACGATGGCGTTGATGGCGTCTCCGACTTCGCCTCCAGTAAGAGAACGAAGGTCGAACCCATTCGGCGCAACAGGTTGGCCAGCCACCGCTTGGGACAGGGCTGAGAGAACGCCACCGCCCACGCGAGCAGCGCGCCCGAGGCGGTGGGCTCCGGGGGCGCCCCCGCCGGCCGAACCACGAGAGTAATGGCCCAAAGCTCTGCGAGCGTCAGCACGATCTCCAGTCGTAAGAAACCGCTTCATCGATCGCCGCATTCCTGAGCTGCGTCGCGGCTCCAGGACTTCGTCAGCACCGTCATTTGGTGCAGCGGGGCCTGGCCCGTCGCCGTCCCCATTACCTGGGACTGGATCCTGGTTTGCCCAAGACGGTACGAGCGGCGAACCACCCCGAGCCGACGGCTTCGATTGCGAAGTACCCATTAATTCCCCTTCGGCAGCAACTTGGCGGTCCTGAGCAGGAAGCCTGTTGCTTTGTGCATTGTGTCGGCCTGCAAGGTGGCGACGAAGGCAGTAAGCTCTTCTGCGGCGTCGGCCGACTGTTTGGCCAGGATGATGGCGCCGTGGACGCCTTCCGGGGCTTTGGTCCAATCCTGCTCCCGCAGGTGCGCTATAATCTCGCCCATGACCGCGCGCTGGTCAGAGGGCGAGAGATCTCCGGCGATTTTTTCGCCCGCCGGCGAGTTCACACTCGTTGCGGCGAGAAGTGCTTCCAGCGCGTTCGCTGCCGCTTCCTTCAAGCCCCCACGATTGATGGACGTGGCCATCACATCGCGGCTGAGGAAAACAGCCGGTCGCCAGGTCGCTGCATTTTCGAAATGCGGCTCCATTTCCCGCCAGTTCTCGATGAAACTCTCGTAACCCTTCCACTCGGCAGGAAACTCAGGCCGCTTCCCTTTGATCTTGCCCTTCGCGTTGAGGAGAAGCTCGGCGTCCTTCTCTTCCATGACCAGGCCGTAGAGTTTCTGAGAAGCCTTGGCATCGGTGCCGCGTTCAAAGATCGCGAGCTTGGCGAGTGTCGCCAAATCAACGTTCATCTTGCGAGAAGCAGCGAGGGTCTGCCGCAACGTGATCGCGTTCAGCAGCCGCTTCACGATGCGCGGATTGCCGTTGATATTGGGCGCGGTTGCTAGAATCGGGGCCAGCCGGTCGCAGACAGCCAGCGCGTCGAGGAGATCTTTTGGCTGCCCTGCGAGATCATTGATGGTTTTCCGGTCGAACGTGCTTCCCGACCAACTTGTCTGAAGGGCATGCATCAAGTGGGCTTGCACGGACTGTAATTTGTTTGGGGCCAAGAGACCTACAAACAATGAGTACATGTAAGCCCGAACATCTTCGATGCTGACTTGCGGGACGTGCATCGGCACTTGGATGACTTTATCCAAGTAGTCGTGAACGTGCCGGGAATTGATGTCTCCGAAATGCTTCGTGACCGAATGACGGATCATGTCCTCGTCGGCCGCGATGACGAACGCGGTCCCCTCGATAAACAGGAACAGCCGGATGGCCTCCAATGTCCCAATGGCGACGTCTGGTAAGCATCGGTCGAGATTGTCGATGAACAGGACTAGAGGCCTGTTGAGGCCAAGGACAATCTCACCAAATTCCTCACGGAACGCCGCGATCTCTTTGGGAGGAGTCCGGGCTTTTTCGGGCTTGATCAGCTTCGACCAAGTCTCTGCCGCAGTTTTCCCACCCTCCCGAATAGTGGCGGCATCATCGGCCTCACCTTGGCCGGCGATGAGCGAGCCAATAGCGCCGCCGGCTTTCGTTAGAAGTCCAGGCGGCACGCCGAAGGCCATCCCGATTCCGAAATCAGCCGCCATTCCGAGTGCGCGGAAATAGTTCACCCGGCCAGCAAAACTCTTGGCTTTGTCCAAGAGAGTCTGATCCGATTTTGCTTCCTCCAGGAGGCGCTCGGCCACGACCTCCATCAACGCCGCTTTCGCGTCGTCGAAGCCTTGGTAGAGCCACGCGTCAAATTTTATGATGATCGGACTCGGATCGGAGTCCTTCAGCCGCTTTTCTACCAAACTGAGAACTGTCGATTTTCCGGTGCCCCAAGTACCGAAGACCCCAATCGATATAGGCAACAACTTGGGGTTAGTGGCGAGAGTGGCTACTTGCTCGGCCAACTCTGTGAAATTTAGGAAATCCTGATCTGTTTCACTGTCGCGCCACATAATTCCCCCGCTCGTTAAGGATACCCTACAACTAACGCGATTGGAAAAGCGAGTCATAGCCGCAGGGCGATCCGCGTCGAGGCGCGGCGGGCTTTAGGCTTCGCCCTGAGCTTCCGGCTGCGCCGGTGATCTCAGCCCATCCGGGTTGCAATCCCTATCGCGAAGAGCTCGGGGCGTTGCCCCTGGCGCACTTCGGAGAGGCTTCCGCCCAGCTTCTCTCGCGGTGCTCGTTGCAGCCGGGTCCCCGCGAAGTCTCCCGCTCCGTTTGCTCCCCCAGTCTCGCCGACGGGCAAGGGTTCAGTACGAACCCAAACCCCAGAGGCGGATATGAAAAAGGACTATTCAATCACACGGACACACTGGAACGGAATCGAGATCGAAATCAGGTGGAACGCCGACTATCTGGTCTATGACGACAGAACCCATATGGCCCATCTGGAAGTGGTGAGTGTTTCACCCGAGCGAGCGCCATTGCCGATCACCGAGACAGGCTACAGATCGCACTTCACCCCCAAAGCGGCGATGGACGGTTACGACAGTGCGGGGGCCTTCGTGGAAACGTGGCTCGATCAAGCATCGCGTTCGCCGGAATGGACGGCATTCGATCAGGCGAATAGGCAGCTTTCGCTGTTCTAGGCGGGTGGGATGATTACGGTTCGCGCGGACGTTCGCCATTACCGTCAGCCCTTGAGCCGGCGTGGCTTTGCGCGTCTTCGGCGCAGAGTGGGCTACGGCGGCCTTCGACTGACGCCTTGTGAAGCCCTACCGCTAATACAGACAGGCGGCCCAAATCATTGGACGCCGTCGCCGACTCCAGCCACCTTTTGTTGTCCGCGTAAAGAATTATCTACACGAACTCTACACGGTACTTTGCACCGAAAAATTCTTTTTATCTTTCAGATAATTATATCGGCGAACGATGCCTATCTTTCTCCCTATGGGAGAAGGTGGCCCGGAGGGCCGGATGAGGGTCGGCCGGTGGGCCAGGTCGCACAATTCGACCCTCACCCTTTCGCGCAAGGACGACGGCTATCGCCGCCGTGCGCTCAAGCCCTCTCCCAATGGGAGAGGGAAGTCGGAGCGGGGAGGATTTTCAAGCCGGTCGCAAGCGCCTAAATGCCCCGCATGACCCACTATACCGACAACCTCAGCCAGCTCGGCGCCCAGACCGCCGCCCCGACCAGTCCCGAGACGGCGGTGCTGGAGCGGGTGCCGAATCCGCATGCGGATACGCTCTATCTGGCCCGGTTCACGGCGCCCGAGTTCACCAGCCTGTGCCCGGTGACGGGCCAGCCCGACTTCGCCCACATCGTCATCGACTATGCGCCGGGCGAGTGGCTGGTCGAGTCCAAGAGCCTGAAACTGTACCTGACCAGTTTCCGCAACCACGGCGCCTTCCACGAGGACTGCACCGTCGCCATCGGCCGGCGCCTGGCGGACCTGCTGGAACCGAAGTGGCTGAGGATCGGGGGGTATTGGTACCCGCGCGGCGGCATCCCGATCGACGTCTTCTGGCAGACCGGCGCGCCGCCGGAGGGATTGTGGCTGCCGGATCAGGGCGTGCCGACGTATCGCGGGCGGGGGTGAGGGCTTGCGTCCTTCTCCCGCAAGGGGAGAAGGAATGAAACAGCGCCTTCCCCTCGAAGCCTGGGGCCGACGTCTCCTCACCCGGGCCAAGGCTTGGGCTGATCGATCCCGGCCGCGCCGCTATGCCTACGAGTTTCTGTGGTTCGGGCTGAAGCAGGGGTGGGCGTGTCTGTTTGGCGGGCTGATGCTGGGCTTGATCCTGGCGACCTTCCTGTTCTGGCCGGAGGGGGCGCCGGTGTCGCGCTACGACTTCCTGGCGGTCGGGGCGGTGCTGATCCAGGCGGCGATGCTGGCGTTCCGGCTGGAGAGCTGGGAGGAGGCGCGGGTGATCTTCCTGTTCCATCTGGCGGGGACGATCATGGAGCTGTTCAAGACCGCGCACGGGTCGTGGATCTATCCCGAGGACAGTCTGCTGCGCATCGGGGCGGTGCCGCTGTTCTCGGGCTTCATGTATGCGGCGGTGGGCAGCTATATCGCGCGGGTGCAGCGGATCTTTCACATCCGGGTGCGGGGGTATCCGCCGCTGTGGACGACCTGGGCGCTGGCGGCGGCCATCTATGTGAACTTCTTCGCCCATCACTGGCTGCCGGACGTTCGGATCGCGCTGTTCGCGGCGACCGTGCTGCTGTTCGGGCGGGGGTGGTTCTATTTCACGGCGGATAGGCGCAGGCGGTCGATGCCGCTGCTGCTGGGATACGGGCTGGTGGCGACGTTCATCTGGTTCGCCGAGAACCTGGGCACGCTGGGGCGGGCGTGGGTCTATCCTGGGCAGGAGGCGGGGTGGGAGATGGTGTCCCTGGCCAAGCTGGGCAGCTGGTTCCTGCTGATGATCATCTCGGTCGTGCTGGTGTCCATCGTCCACCGGCCGGAGGACGAGATCAGCGGCTCTCCAGCGCCCCGCGCATGATGGCGGACTTGCGGCTCATGCGGGCCTTGACCAGGCGATAGACGACGGCGACGACCAGAATGGCCAGGGCGATGGCGCCGATCAGCAGGGTGGGGCCGTGGGCCTCGCTGAGGACTTCCATCTTGGCCAGGCCCTGAGCCGCCAGATAGCCGGGCGCCAGCATGGCCAGCACCCAGACGATGCCGGACGTGACGTTGCCGAACTGGAAGGCGCGCTGGCGCATCCTGAGCATCCCCAGCGTCAGCGGCACGAAGGCGCGCAAGGGGCCGAAGAAGCGGCCGACGAAGATCGACAGGATGCCGTAGCGACGGCAGTACAGGCGCGTCCAGGCGATGCGACGACGGTGCGGCTTGAACATCGGGCGCTGCAGGAAGCGGAAGCCCAGACGGCGCCCCGCCCAGTAGGAGACGGCGTCGCCGATCACTGCGCCGACGACGCAGCCGACGATGACGTTGACCGGATCCAGCACGCCCGCCGCGATCAGCCCGCCCGCTGCGACCAGCAGGCCGGTGGCGGGCACGAAGGCGCCGATGACGGCCAGCGACTCGACGAACACGACCAGGCCCAGCATGACGCCGGCCCACATATGGTTGCGGGCGATGAAGTCGCCCACGGCTTGCAACAGGGAATCCATACGTAGGCCTTGGGGGAGAAAGGCGGGGTCGGTCGAGGTCTAACCGACGCAGGGCGACCTTATGTCACCGGCTTACGGCAGGCGTGTGACCTTGGCGGCGATATCCGGGCGGGGGCGTTCCAGCGGCGGCTCGTTCAGGGTTCCGATGTGGATGAAGCCAGCGACGGTCTCGCCTTCGGTCAGTCCGAACAGGGGCGTGGCCTGGGCGTCATAGCTGTACCAGTCTGTGATCCAGCTGGAGGAATAGCCGAAGCCGGAGGCGGCGTGTTCCAGGTTCATGCAGACGGCGCCGGCCGAGAGCTGCTGCTCCCAGATCGGCTTGGCGTCGGGGATCGGGGTCGAGACGACCAGGATGGTGAGGGGGGCGGCCGTCAGCTTCGCCAGGACCGCCTGATCCTTGGCCGGTCGGTTATTCAGTTCGGCCAGCACCGCCAGCCGCTCGGCGATCTCGGCGCGCGATTGCGGCCCCATGACCACGAACCGCCAGGGGAACAGCTTGCCGTGATCCGGCGTGCGGGCGCCCAGGGTCAGGATCTGCTCCAGCTCCGCCTCGGACGGGCCGGGCGCGACCAGGGCCTGGGCCGGGGCCGAACGGCGCGTCGCCAGCCGGTCGAGAAAGGCCTGTGACGGAACGGGCAGGGGCAGCGGTTCGTTGAGCGCGGTCATGCCGTCTAGCTAGGTTTTCGCTACCGGCTTCGCCATAGGTGAATCATGAAGATTTCCGACGAACCGAAATGGGCGAAAGGCTTGTCCAAGCCGCCGGCGTGGCGCAGCGAGGGGACCGAGACCGTGTTCGACAGCCCGTGGCTGGCCCTGACCCGACATCCGGCGACAGCGCCGACGGGGCATGCGGCCGACTATGCCGTGGTGCGGTTCAAGAATGTCGGGACTGGCGCCCTTCCCGTACATGACGACGGCACGGTGACCCTGGTGGGCCAGCAGCGGTTCGCCCTGGCCAACTATTCGTGGGAAATGCCGGAAGGCGGCGCGCCTCTGGACGAGGATCCGTTCGACGGAATTCGGCGCGAGCTGGCCGAGGAGGCGGGGCTGGAGGCCGAACACTGGCTGCCGGCGCTGAAGGTGGAGATGTCGAACTCCGTCACCGACGAGATCGGCATGACCTGGATCGCCTGGGGCCTGAGCCCTGCGGCGACCGCGCCCGATCCGACCGAGATCATCGCCGTAGTGCGCGTGCCGTTCCTGGATCTGCTGGACGAGATCGGGCGCGGGACGGTGCGCGACAGTCTGACGGTGGCGACGGCCTACAAGGCCTATCATATGGCGATGAACGGCGAACTGCCTGAGGCGCTGGCGCGCGCCTTGCTAGGGCGCGTATGATGGGCGCGAAGGAACCGGTCATGACCAAGCTTGAAATCGTCGCGGAAGCCCAAACCGACAGCGTGTGGCGCCAGCTGCGCGCCTCGGCCGAGGCCGCCTCGCGCGAGGAACCGCAACTGGGCTCGCAGATGAATGCGGTGATCCTGTCGCACGACGATCTGGCCGGCGCGCTCAGCTTCCAGATCGCGCGCAAGCTGGCGGACGGCGAGATGAGCGCCATGTCGGTGCGCGAGGTCTGTTTGTCCGCATTCAAGGCCGATCCGTCGATGGTCGAGGCGGCCGAAGCGGACCTTCAGGCCGTGGCCGAGCGCGATCCGGCGATCCGCAACCTGTTGCAGCCGTTCCTGTATTTCAAAGGCTTCCAGGCGCTTCAGGGCTGGCGCGTGGCGCACTGGCTGTGGGGACAGGGGCGCGAGACCCTGGCCTTCCACTTCCAGAGCCGCATCTCCGAGCTGTTCCAGCTGGACATCCATCCGGGCGCGCAACTGGGCAAGGGGCTGTTCCTCGACCACGGCACCGGCATCGTCATCGGCGAGACGGCGGTGGTGGGGGACGACGTGTCCATGTTGCACAACGTCACCCTGGGCGGGACGGGCGCCGAGCGCGGCGACCGCCACCCCAAGATCGGTAAGGGCGTTCTGCTGGGCGCTGGGGCCAAGGTGCTGGGCAATATCCACGTCGGCGACTACGCCAAGGTCGCCTCCGGCTCGGTGGTGCTGAAGGCCGTGCCGTCCGGCTGCACCGTGGCGGGGGTGCCTGCCCGGCTGGTCAACTGCCCGACCGAGGCCGAACCGGCGCGCACCATGGATCACACCTTGGCCGAGGTGGTGTACGACTTCGTCATCTGATCGAGCCTCACAGCGCGATCCTGAGCGAGGCGCGCACGCTGCGGGGCGCGCCGGGGAAGATCCACAGGGCGCTGTAAGAGCTGGCGGCGTAGCGTTCGTCGAACAGGTTATCGACCTCGATGCGAGCGGTGACCTGGGGCGTCAGGCTGTATTCCAGCGCGGCCTTGGCCTTCCAGTAGGCCGGCAGGCGCACCGGGTTCAGCGTCAGGGCTCCGGCCCGGTCCCCGACGTAGGCGCCGCCGGCCATCAGCGACCAGTTTGTGCCGTGCGCAGTGGCGAACCGGCCGATGGCGAACAGCGAGCCTGAGTGCTCGGGCACGTTCAGCACGGCGTCGGTGGCGAAGGCGCTGTCGTCGGCCTTGGCGTCGGTCCAGCTGTAGTTGGCCACCACCTGCCAGGCGTCGTCGATCCGCAGGGACCCGTCCAGCTCGATCCCGCGCGTCTTCAGCTTGCCGACCGGGGCCAGGAAGTTGGAGTCCACGGGATCGGTGGTCAGGATGTTAGACTTCTCGATGTCGAAGACGGTGGCCGCCAGATCCAGCGCGTCCCAGGCGCCGGCCAGGCCGATCTCGTAACCCTTGCCGTCTTCGGGCGCGAAGCCCGAACCGTCGCGACCCGTGCCTGAGTTCAGGACGAAGGACTGACCATAGCTGGCGTGGGCGGTCAGGTTGTCGGTCAGTCGGTAGCGGGCCGCGAACCGGTATTTCAGCGGCGTGTCGCTGGTCTCGCCGACGGCGCCGTTCCGGTTGTTGCGGATGGTCTGATCGTAGTCATCGAACCGCAGCCCGGCCAGCAGGCTGAGGCGGTCGTTCACCTCCCACAGGTCTTGGGCGTAGAGGGTGACGACCTCGCGGGTTTCCAGATTGTCGGTGAAGGGCAGGGGCGTCGGCGGCGTCATCGCGCCATAGACGGGGTTGAAGATGTTGATCGGATAGGGATTGGCGGCGGTCGGATTGATGCGCAGCCACTTCTCGCCATAGGTCAGCTGATACCCCTTCACGCCTATGCCGATGTTGTGGACGCCCAGGCCGGTCGGGATGACGCCGTTCAGCTCCAGCCGGGCCGACAAGTCCTCGACGGTGAAGTCGCGGCCCCGGCGCTGGCGCCACAGGGTGTCGCCGACCAGGCGAGAGTGGTCGCTGGACAGGCCTTTCAGCGAGCCGCCGCGCCAGGCGACGCCGCCGTTCAGCCTCCAGCCGTCCTTGATGCGGTATTCGCCGGTGATCTGGTGCCGCTCGTTGCGGAAGCGGGTCACGCCGTCGCCGGGCTCGCCATAGTAGTTGGATTCGGGCAGGGCCAGGGCGTCGCCGTTGATCGCCGGCATCCCCCGGTCGAACAGGGTGGTGAAGGTCGTGAACTCGCCCACATAGGTCAGGCGCAGGTCAGCGTTGGGCCGCCAGGTCAGGGACGGGGCGATCACCGTGCGGTCCAGGCCGACATGGTTGCGCCAGCCGCTTGAGGTCTCGCCTGCGACCACCAACCGCCCGGCCAGGGTTTCCGAGATCGGGCCGGTCAGGTCCAGCTCGCCGCGCCTCAGGCCGAACGAGCCGACCGTGGCGGTGAAGACGGCGCCGGTCGCAAAGCGCGGCGTCTTGGACACGATATTGATCCGTCCCGCCGGGTCGATGTCGCCGAACAGGGCGCCGGGCGGCCCCTTCAACACCTCGATCCGCTCGGCCGTGGCCGGGTCGCGGGGCGGGGCCATGCCCCGGTTGGCCAGGAAGCCGTCGACGTAATATTCGGCGCCTCCGTCAGGCGTGCCCAGGAAGCCGCGGATAGCGAAGTTGTCCATGACGCCGCCGCGGTTGTTCTGCTGGCTGACGCCGCTGACCAGCTCCAGCGCGTCGGCCAGACGCGTCGCGCCGACCGCCTTGATCAGGTCGTTCTCGATCGAGCGGCTGGACGGCGACATCGTCTCGGTGATCGGCCCGGCGCCCAGGGTCAGGTCGCGCGGCGCCTGACGACGGCCCAGGACCACGATCTCGCCCACCGTCTGGGGTTCGACGGCCTCGACAGCGACTGGCGCATCGACGGGGGCAGGGGCGTTGGCGGCGACCAGCAGGCACGCGCCGGCGCAGCTCAGGAGGAGGGACAAGGCAGACCCCGTTTGTAACGTTATACTATATCGGCTATCCGTTCCGACATGACGATGTCAACCATTGCAACGCTTGTTCCCGCCTCCGCCGCTCTGACAGCCGCCCCGATCCGGGCGGTGGGTCGGATCCGATCCATCGACGCCCTGCGCGGGCTGGTAATCCTGCTGATGCTGGTCGATCACGCGCGGGAGTTCTTCTTCTTCCACGCGCAGGTCCCGGACCCGATGAACGTTGCGGAGACGTCGCCCGACCTGTTCTTCACCCGGTTGTCGGCGCATTTTTGCGCGCCGATCTTCGTCGCCCTGACCGGACTCGGCGCTTGGCTTTATGGGAACAAGCAGGCGGCGGGGGAGAATGGAGCCAGGGCCGCGTCCGGTTTCCTGTTCAAGCGCGGCCTGTTTCTGGTGGTGCTGGAGTTGACGGTGGTCAGCTTCGCCTGGAGCTTGTCGTTCACGCCCGAGATCATCTACCTGCAGGTGATCTGGGTCATCGGCCTGTCGATGATCGCGCTGGCCGCCCTGGTGCATCTTCCCAGATGGGCGCTGATCGCGGTCGGTCTGATCCTCGTGCTGGGTCACAATCTGTTGGACCCGATCAGCGTCGCGGCCGGCCAGCCGGGCCATCTGCTGTGGGCCATTCTGCATGATCGCAGCCTGATGGACATGCCGTGGGGCGGACAAGTGCGGACCTCCTATCCGCTGTTGCCGTGGATCGGCGTGGCGGCGCTGGGTTACGCCGTCGGGCCGTGGTTCGTGGGCGAGCAGAGGACACGGTTGCGGCGGCTGGTGCTGCTTGGCTTCAGCGCCCTGGCCCTGTTCGTCGTGTTGCGGGCGATCAACATCTATGGCGATCCGACGCCGTGGGCGGTGCAGGCGACGCCGATCCAGACGGTGATGAGCGTGCTGAACCTGACCAAATATCCGCCGTCGGCCGACTTCCTGCTGCTGACGCTGGGCGTCGGGGCGCTGATCCTGGCGGGGCTGGAGAAGGCGCCGGATCGGCTGGTGGGCCTGCTGGCGGTGTTCGGCGGGGCGCCGTTGTTCTTCTATCTGATCCACCTCTACGGGCTGCATCTGCTGAACCTGGCGGCCCTGGCCCTGTTCGGCGCCAATCAGGGCGACGGCTTCAGCGTCTCCAGCGTGGGCTGGCTGTGGTTGCTGGCGGCGCTGGTCGCCGTGCCGTGCTGGTTCGCCTGTCGCTGGTTCGCTGGTGTTAAGCGCAACAGTTCGCAGTGGTGGATGAAGTATCTCTAAGATCGGGGCGGTCAGGGAAAATGCGCATCGCCGGTTTCCCTGAACCGCCGATGTCTCTAGGGTCCGCCGCCAACGTTCAGACCATGAGGCCCCCCGTGAAAGACACCGACCTGAAGCGCATCGAGGCCCACCTCAAGCGCACCTTCAACACCGGCGGCATCATCCTGAAGGCCCGCCCCAAGCAGAACGACTCGGCCGAAGTCTATGTCGGCGACGAGTTCATCGGCATCGTCTTCGAGGACGAGGACGAGGAAGGTTCCTTCATGTTCGAAATGGCGATCCTGGCCGAAGACCTGCCGGAATAGGCTTTCGTCCCCAGATTCGTCCCAAGACGTGATCGCCCGGCCTCGACCGACGCGGGGCGATCACGGCACGACCGGCGGGTGGCGCCTCTAGAGCCAGCCCGCTTCTTTCAGCACAGGGCCATGGGTCCGGCTGACCGGCGCCGTCAGGCCGCCGACGAGGCGTATCTCGCCCGTTCCGCGCCGCCAGCGCACCTCTTCCACCGCATCGGCCGCCACCCACCACGAGCGATGGACCCGCCATCCGTGAGCCCGCGCCAACTCGTCCAGCGCATCGGCGAACCGCAGGGTGATCAGCTCCGCGCCCGCATCGGTATGGACCCTCAGATAATGGTCGTGCGCCTCGATGGCGATCAGGCGGGCGCTACGTCGTTTGGCTGACAGCCGCTGCCTGAACGCCGCCTCGGCCTCGGGCAGGGGCGGGACGACGAGAGTGCGGGTCTCCACTCGCGTGGGCAGACGCCGCCAGACCAGGGCCCTGACCGCCATGGCCGCCAGCATGATGGGCCCGACCTGCCACAGCAGCGGCAGATAGATCGACCAGCGATGCTCTGCGAACATCAGGTGCTGGGTCACGACGACGAACAGGGTCACAAGCGGCGTGGCGAGCGCCGAGGTCACGGCAACGCGTCTCCACAGGATTGGTAGGCGACGGCCCAGGCTTTCGTCCACGGCGACCGCGATCAGGCCCCCGCCCAGCATGCAGATCGTCCAATAGGTGTAGCGACTTACGAGGGGCGCATTGTCAGAATCGAACGGGCCGAGAAACCCGAGCAACAGGCCCATGACAGCGAGCATGACGGCGTCGACGGCCCAGCGCCGCGCGGTCGTCGCCCCGATGATGGTCTTCGTCTTGTGACCCATGCCGTCCCGTTCACGCACCCACGGTGCCGTTCGCGAAGTCGGGCCTAGCGAGCCGCCGCGCGACCGGCAATGGCGTTTGGCGAGAACTCGCAAACCGGATCGGAAAACCCGTGTCGCAATCCTGGCTCGTCGCCGCCCTGACCCTCATCATTTCCATCATCGCGCATCCAGCGACAGCCCAGGCGCCGGGGGGTGACGTGGATGAGCGACCCGATCCGGCCGTGGTCTGTCATGTGGGCGTATATCGGCTGGATGACGGCAGTTGGGTGGATGTTGCGCCACTGGCGAACAAGGGCCTGCGGTGGCGGCGGCTGGACGGATCCACGGCCAGGATGATGTTGGACGCCCAGGGGCATTGGGTCAGCACCCTGGGATCCACTACGCGCGTCGAAGGTCCGCAGCCGCAACTGGGATCCTGCGACGAAGGCCGGATGGTCTTCGGGGAACAAAGCGGCCGCCGCCTGACCCAGGACGTGCGCGACACGACCTTCGTCGGTCAGGGCGGGACGCACCTGAACGGGCGGCTGATCCTGCCGCCGGGGGATGGACCGGTCCCGATCATGATCGAGGTGCATGGGTCGGAGGGCGCCAATGCGCTGGACTTCAACGCCTTCCAGCGGTTCGCCCCGGCCGAGGATGTCGGCGTGTTCGTCTACGCCAAGCGGGGTTCGGGCGGATCGGAAGGGCAATACACCCAAGACTTCTATATCCTGGCCGAGGACGCCGCCGCCGCCGTGGTGGAGGCCCGTCGGCTGGCGGGAGATCGGGCGGGCCGGGTGGGCCTGCATGGCGGCAGCCAGGGCGGCTGGGTCGCGCCGCTGGCCGCCAGCCGGACGCCTGTGGACTTCGTCATCGTCGGCTTTGGTTTGGCCTATGGGGCGCTGGCGGAGGACAGCGATCAGGTGATGCTGGACCTGAAGGGCAAGGGTTGGGACGCGGACGTGCTGGAACAGGCGCGCGAGATCACCGACGTGACCGGCGCCTTCATCGCCTCGCACGGCGAGGTCGGGTTTGCGGGTCTGGAGGCCGTGCGGGCCAAGTATCGCGCCCAGCCCTGGTTCGCCGACATCAAGGGCGAGTTCACCGGCTTTCTGCTGACCACGCCGAACGCGCAGATCATCGCCATGGCCCCCGTGCTCGATATCGGAACCCCGTGGGACTACGACCCACTGCCGGTGCTGAGCGGGCTGGACACGCCGATGCTGTGGATTCAGGCCGAGGACGACCTGGGAGCGCCGCCCGAGGCCACGCGCCAGCGGCTGATCGATCTGGCGGGACAGGGCCGGCCGGTCACCCTGCTGGAATACCCCGACACCGACCACGGCATCGTCCGGTTCGAGACGGCGGCGGACGGCAAGCGCACGTCGATCGGCTATGCGCCCGGCTATTACCAGGCGGTGCTGGACTGGGCGAAGATCGGGCGCCTGGACGGGGCCTATGGCGACGGTCGTTTGCTCGCCGTGCCTAGCCCGCGTGGGCGATGAAGGTCAGGGTGTGGGTATAGCTGCGGTAGGGCGTCGGGGCGCCGGCGGGCGAGGCCACGCGGTGGCGGACCTGGGTCATATAGGCGCCGGGATCGCCGACCTTCAGCGTCAGCAGGCCAGAGGGGTCCGTCTTCAGTTCGGCCTCGATCTTCTTGCCGTCATACTGCCCAGCCTCGCGGAAGACGGTGACGGCGGCGTTGGCGACCGGCTGACCGTCGAACAATAGGCGGAAGGGCGCGTCCTCGCCCGCGACGATGTCGTTGGGCTGGATCAGGGGCTGAAGCTCAAGCCCTTGGCCCGAGGGTTTCAGGGCCGCATCGTCCGGATCGCCACGCACGACATAGACGTCGGCCGTGGTGATGCTCTGGACATCGACCAGTTCGGCGCCGGGCGGGGGCGCCTCGTCCTCCTCGCCGACCATCTTCCAGCCGGACGGGGTTTCGTACATCTTGGCCGCGCGGCCCTCGCGTGCGCCCGACGACAGGCGATAGAGGCCGTCCACCGGCGTCGGGGCCTCGAACACCGCCAGATCGCGCAGATAGGTGACGGCGGTGATCGGCGTGTCGCCGTTGGGCCCGACGATGTGGAAATGGTCGGAGCGCATGACCACCTCGGCGTTGAACACGTCCTCGGTGAAGGCGGCCTCGACCGTCACATGGTCGCGGTTGGTGGCGTCGAAGACATTGGGCCGCAGATAGGGCGAGTGGGCCTGGGCCGCGCCGGCGCTCCAAACCGCGAGCAGGCTGGCCAGCAGGCCGGCGTGGATGGTGGTTCTGGTCATGGCCGCGCTCCGTTGGGTCGTCGCGGTTGTCTATAATATTGCGAAGCGTTTGCAAACAGACCTGTTCGGCGGCTACTCCTTTTGAGCGATGCTGTCGCGACCGTCGCGGCTGAGGATCAGGCCCGTGACCGCACCGGAGGCGCTGCGCAGGAAGGTCGTCTCGGCCCCCGCTTCGGACGGGCGGAAGACGTCGGCGGATTGCGGGATCAACGCGATGGCGTCCCGGCCTGTCGCCTGGCTCGTCAGCTTGCCGTCCTCTACCGACACGGTGATCGAAGACATCGGCGTCAGGGCGTAGACGCCGGAATAGTCCTGCAGGGTGTCGGGCGCCGGGACGGTGATTCCGCTCGTGTCCGCTTCATCACGGGCGAAAGCCAGAAGGGATGCGCCCAGCAGGTCCGGGGCCGAACCGTTCAGATTGCCCAAGACGACCACCGTCATGCGGCGATCCGGGTCATAGGCCATATAGGTGTTGAAGCCGTCGAGCCCGCCCGAGTGGGCGATGGTCGTCTGACCTTGCGCCTTGGCCACGAAGACGCCGAAAGCATATTGATCGCGCACGGGCGTCGTCAGCAGCGCGAGCGAAGCGGGGCTCAGCAGCCGACCGCCGAACAGCCCCTGTTCCCATTTCAGCAGGTCGTGGGTGGTGGAATAGAGACCGCCGGCGCCCTGCGGAATGCTCATGTCCCAATAGTCGGCATTGACCACTGCCTTGGCCGACGGCGCATAGCCAGAGGCGCGGCGCGGCAAGACGGAGGCATTGCTGTCGTAGCCGCTGTCGCTCATGCCCAGCGGGGTGAAGAGAGCCTCGCTGAGGAATTCTGCGTAGGATTTGCCGCTGGCCTTCTCGATGACGGCGGTCAGCAGGACATAGCCCGAGTTCGAATACTTCCGCCCTTCGCCGGGCTGGAAATCCAGGGGGTGATCGCGGAAGCGCGCGATCAGGCCGTCCACCGTGACGGGCAGGGTCTTCTGTGATTGAAAATCATCGAAGCTGGTGAAGTTCGGGACGCCGGCGGTGTGGGCGAGCAGGCGTCGCACCGTCACCTGGTCCCAAGAAGGCGGCGCGTCCGGCACCCAGGTCTTCACCGGCGCGTCCAGATCGACCAGGCCGCGTTCGTTCAGAATCATGATGGCGACGGCCGTGAACTGCTTGGTGAGCGATCCCAGGCGGAATTTGGTGTCGCCGTCGTTGGGGATCCGCCACTCCCGATTGGCTAGGCCATAGCCCCGATCCAGCAGGATCTCGCCGTCGCGCGCGACCAGAACCGACCCCGAGAATGCGTCCGCGTCAGCGGATGTCTGCACGAGCCGATCCATGCGCGCGGCGTCTTGAGCCTGAACCGGGCCGGCGATGGCGACGAGGGCGATCAGGCTCGCAAGCGCGAAAGGCGCGCCAGAGCGGCTGAGGGGCTTGAACATTCTCGATCTCCACGGCGGGTCCGCCACGCCGTGACAGAAGGAGAGCGCTATCTGCCGCAACGGTCGCCAAGCGTCACCTTAAGGATCGGCAACCTCGGCTTGGCCGCGCCCCAGCCCGTAAGATTGCGAGGCGTTTGCGATATTATGGACTTGCGCGACCGAGGGTTGATCGCCCACGCTAAGCTTTCCAGAAATCACTGTTTGAGGTCTCCATGCCCGTAAAAACCGTCGCCGAGTTCGTCGCCGCCTACAAAGAGAAGGATGTCAGCGCCGAAGCCTTCGAACTGGAGAACCAGTATCTGCTGGAGGTGCGGCTGAACGGTTCGGTCTGGGCCAAGTCCGGGGCCATGGTAGCGCGGACGGGGCAGGTGAAGTTCACCCGTCAGGGCCTGATGGAACAGGGCCTCGGCAACCTGCTGAAGAAGGCCGTCAGCGGCGAGGGCATGGTGCTGATGAAGGTGGAGGGGCAGGGGCGCGTCTATCTGGCCGACACGGGCAAGAAGATCACCCTGCTGCGGCTCGATAACGAGACCATCTTCGTCAACGGCAACGATGTTCTGGCGCTGGAAAACGGCGTCAGCAACCAGATCACCATGATGAAGCGCGTTGCGGGCATGATGTCCGGCGGCCTGTTCAATGTGAAGCTGAGCGGCAGCGGGATCGTCGCCATCACCTCCCACTATGATCCGCTGATCCTCAAGGTCAGCGCCGCGACCGGCCCGGTCTTCACCGATCCGAACGCCACCGTGGCCTGGTCGGGAAGCCTGTCGCCGGAGATCGCCACCGACATCTCGTTCAAGACCCTGGTGGGCCGTGGCTCGGGCGAGAGCATCCAGATGAAGTTCGCCGGCGAGGGGTGGGTCGTGGTCCAGCCCTATGAGGAAACCTATATGCAGGCCGCCAGCAACTGACGGGGGCGCGAGCGGGGCGCATGTCGCCCCGCTCGCATCACCAACGGTGTGATCGTTACCCGAGCCGCTCCAGGCCGTAGAGGGCCTCGACGATGTCTTCGGCCTTCTGCTGGACCAGTTGCTGAGCGTCGCGGACCCCGCGGTTGTAGAAGGCGCCGCCGATCTCCTTGCCGATGAAGTCCAGCAGCATCTCGGCGGGAAGCTGGCCCAGCTCCTGATCCAGTTCGCGGGCGAAATAGTCGCGCAGCTTGCCGGTCGCGGCGGCGCGTTCCTCCTTGGAGAATTCAATCGGCTTCATCAGGAAACCTCGGCCAGGGCTTCCTCCGCTGCGACCCAGGCGGCTTCGGCCGTCGCGAGGTCGGCTTCGGTCTTGGCGCGGGCGCGGGTCAGGCCTTCCAGGGCTTTCGGATTGTTGACCGAGGCGGTGGCCATGTCGTCGTCGATGCGGGAAATCTCGGCCGTCAGGCGGGTCATGTTTTCCTCGGCCTTCTTGACCGCGTGACGCAGGGTCGAGGGCGAGGGGCCTGATTTCTTGTCGTTCTTCTTGCCCTTGTTGTTCTGGGCAGGGGCGGCGGCCGCCTCTTCCTTCTTGATCTGGCTGGGCTTGGATACGGCGGCCTTGGCGCGGTCGAGGACGAATTTGGCGTAGTCCTCCATGTCGCCGTCGTAGGGCTTCACCGTGCCGTCGGCGGCCAGCCACAGCCGGTCGGCCACCATCTCCATCAGCGAACGGTCGTGGGTGATCAGGATGACGGCGCCGGTGTAGTCGTTCAGCGCGTCGAGAAGGGCCCGGCGGCTGTCGATGTCCAGGTGGTTGGTCGGTTCGTCGAGGATCAGGACGTGGGGCGCGTCCATCGCCACCATGTTCAGCAGCAGGCGCGCGCGCTCGCCGCCCGACAGGCTGTCGACGGTGGTTTCCTGCTTCTCGTAGCCCAGGCCGAACTGGGCCAGTTTGGAGCGGCGGGCGCTTTCGGGCGCGTCCGGCATGGCGCGGCGGATGATTTCCAGCGGCGTGTCGGTCGGGTCCATCGCCTCGATCTGGTGCTGGTGGAACCAGCCCACGCGCATCTTCTTGTCGCGGTGCAGTTCGCCCTCGGAGACGTTCAGGGCGCCGGCGATCATCTTGGCGAAGGTGGACTTGCCCGCGCCGTTGACCCCCAGCAGGCCGATCCGGTCGTCCAGGTCCATGCGCAGGTTCAGATTGCGCAGGATCGGCTTGCCGACATCATAGCCGACATTGGCTCGCTCCAGCCGGATCAGCGGCGGCGCCAGGGGGCGGGGCGGCGAGGGCAGGGTGAAGGGGGCGACCCGCTCCTCGATGGTGGTGGCCACGGGCTGCATCTTCTCCAGCCGCTTCATGCGCGACTGGGCCTGGGCGGCCTTGGAGGCCTTGGCCTTGAACCGGTCCACGAAGGACTGAAGGTGGGCGCGTTCGGCGTCCTGCTTGGCCTTGGCCGACAACTGCAGCCGGGCCTTTTCGGCGCGGGCCTTTTCGAAGGCGTCGTAGTTGCCGGTGTAGAGTGTCAGGGTGTGGTTCGCGAGGTGCAGGATATGGGTGCAGACCTCGTTCAGCATCTCGCGGTCGTGGGAGATGATCAGGGCGGTGTGCGGGTATTTCTTCAGCCGCGCCTCAAGCCACAGGGCGCCTTCCAGGTCGAGGTAGTTGGTCGGTTCATCGAGCAGCAGCATGTCCGGCTCGGCGAACAGGGCCGCCGCAAGGGCGACGCGCATGCGCCAGCCGCCCGAGAACTCGGACATCGGCCGGGCCTGGTTCTCCTGGTCGAAGCCCAGGCCGACCAGGATTTCGGCGGCGCGCGCAGGGGCGGCGTCGGCGTCGATCTCGATTAGGCGAGCCCAGATCTCGCCCATCTCTTCGGGGGGCGCCGTCTCCAGCCGGCCCAGCAGGGTGTGGCGTTCGACATCGGCTTCCAGAATGGTGTCGATGACGCTGACCGGCGTCGCGGGGTGTTCCTGATCGACCGAGCCGATGCGGGCGGTCTTGGGCAGGCTGATCTCGTCGCCGGCGGCGTGAAGCTCGCCCAGGATCAGTTTGAACAGGGTGGACTTGCCAATGCCGTTGCGGCCGACTAGCCCCACCTTGGCGCCGGGCGGCAGGCTGACGGAGGCGTCCACGAGGAATTTGCGGCCCCAGGCGTTGAAGGTCAGGTCGGTGATCTGGAGCATGGGAGGCGCAATGGACTTTCTGACCGGTCATCTCTATATGACCAGTCATGACGTATGATCTTGTAAGCGGCGAGGTCGTCATAACGGCGACGGAGTTCAAGGCCAAGTGCCTGGACCTGCTGGATCGCGTGAACTCGGGCGAGATCCGCAGGGTTCACATCACTAAACGCGGCAAGGAGGTGGCAGTCATGGCCGGCGCCGCTGCTCATGAAGAGACGGGCGACTTCATCGGCTGGCAGGCCGGGAGCGTCATTCTACCGGACGATCTGGATATCGACGGCCCGATCTACGACCCCGAATTCGATGGGGTTTGTGACCCGATGAGCGGCCTCCGTTGAGCCTGAGGCCGAGAGGGGCCATCGGTCGAGGGCTGACGGCTCTGTCGAATGGCGGGCGGACAAAGGCGTCGGTCCTTTTGGACACCAACGCCATCATCCGGTCGCAACTGGATCGCGACTTTGGGGCTGAGGCTCGCGAGGCGATAAATGCCGCGCAGCGCGAGAATGGAATATTGGTGTCGGTCGTCTCCGCACGGGAGATTGGTTTGCTGGCTCGCAACCGGCAAAGTCCGACAGGGCGACTTTTTCAACCCGACGCCGAGACGTGGTTCGACAATGTCATGCGGGCGCCGGGGGTTCGGATGGCCCCGATGAGCCACCAGATCGCATTTGCGGCATGGAATCTGCCGGACCCGATACATGGCGATCCAGCGGATCGTTTGATGATCGCCATCGCTCGTGAACTGGATGTGCCGCTGATCACCCGCGACCGCGCCATCCTCGACTACGCCGCCGCTGGGCACGTCCGCGCCATCGCCTGCTGATAAGACGGGCTTGGCGCGGGGGCGGGGCGTCGCTATAAGCCCGCGACCTTCATTCCCCCTAACAAGAAGTCACTTTCCATGACCGAACGCACCTTCTCGATCATCAAGCCCGACGCCACGCGCCGCAACCTGACCGGCGCGATCAACGCCGTGATCGAAGGCGCCGGCCTGCGCATCGTCGCCCAGCGCCGCGTCAAGCTGACGACCGAACAAGCCCAGAAGTTCTATGAAGTCCACGCCGAGCGTCCCTTCTACGGCGAACTGGTCGAGCAGATGACCGCCGAGCCGGTCGTGGTTCAGGTGCTGGAAGGCGACAATGCCGTCGCCGCCTATCGTGAAGTCATGGGCGCCACCAACCCCAAGGACGCCGCCGACGGCACGATCCGCAAGCAGTTCGCCCTGTCGATCGGTGAAAACTCGGTCCACGGCTCGGACAGCCAGGACAACGCCAAGATCGAGATCGCCCAGTTCTTCACCGACGACCAGATCGTCGGCTAAACGCTCAAGTCGCGAGGGACTTATCCTTCGCATAGCGTGGCTATATAGGCCCGCGTCCGGAACCGGACGCGGGCCCTGTCGTTTGATCTTCATCGATTCATCCCCCTCCCGGAGAAGACCCATGAAGACCATGATCAAACTGGCCCCCGTCATCGGCGTCGTCGCCCTGCTGGCCGCCTGCGGCAATACGATGGAACAGCGCGCCGCTACCGGCGCCTTGGGCGGCGCTGTCGCCGGTCAGGTTCTGGGCGGCAACACGGGTTCGACCGTGGCCGGCGCCGCCATCGGCGCTGTCGGCGGCGCGGCGACCACGCCCCGCTAAATCCAGCTTAAACCTGGATAAGGAAAAGGCCCGGAGCGTACGCTCCGGGCCTTTTCTGCGTCTGAGATCCGGCGCTTACCAGATGCGGGCGCGGGCCTCGGGGGCGATATATTCCTTCTGGTCCGGCGAGACGCCGAAGGCCGCATACCAGGCGTCGATGTTGCGCGGCGAGGTGGCGGCGCGCACCGAACCGGGCGAGTGCGGATCGGTGGTCAGCTGCTCCTTCAGCGCCGCCTCGCGCGACTTCTCGCGCCAGACCTGCGCCCAGCCCAGGAAGACGCGCTGATCGCCAGACAGGCCGTCGATCACCGGGGCCGGCTGGCCGTTCAGTGACTTGTGATAGGCATCCAGCGCCAGCAACAGCCCGCCCAGGTCGGCGATGTTCTCGCCCATGGTCAGGTCGCCGTTGACGTGAACGCCAGGCAGGGGCTCCAGGCCGTCATAGATGTCGCCCAGCACCTTGGCGCGCGCCTCGAAGCGGGCGGCGTCCTCGGCCGTCCACCAGTCGCGCAGCACGCCGTCGCCGTCGGACTTGCGCCCCTGGTCGTCGAAGCCGTGGGTGATCTCGTGGCCGATGACCGCGCCGATGCCGCCGTAGTTGACGGCCGGGTCCGCGTTCGGATCGAAGAAGGGCGCCTGCAGGATGGCGGCCGGGAAGACGATCTCGTTGCGCGGCGGGTTGTAGTAGGCGTTCACCGTCTGGGGCGTCAT
>NZ_JBAZPR010000023.1:0-22927 GCF_041648115.1 Brevundimonas sp. | reverse complement strand
CGATCCCACTGCGCATCGTCGAGTTCGTAACGCTTCACACCCATCAAAGACCTCCGCCAACACGGAGACCTATGAATCACGCATCAGGACGCTCGGGAATCACTGAATGTCGATTGGGCCTAGGCGCGTTCTCGACGGCCCGGCTTGGTCGACACCTCGGTCGAGGCCCAGCGGTCCCACATCTGGAAATAGAGGCCGTAATTGCCGTTGAATCGCTTGTGATGGGCGTCGTGGTGGGTCGCGGTGATCAGCCAGCTTAGCGGCGCGCGCCTCAGCCAGGACGCGGGCCAGACCTCGCGGCCGGCGTGGTTCAACACGGCCGTGGCGGTCATCAGGGTCAGCAGCGCCAAGGCCATGCCCCAATGGATCGGCACGAACAGCGCCAGGGCAGGCATGAACCAGGCGGTGGCGACGGCCTCGGCCGGGTCGAAAGCGAAGGAGGCGAAGGCGCTGGGGTCGCGCGACCGATGATGTTCGGCATGGGCCCACGGGAAGATGCGCGGGTGATGCAGCCCCCGGTGGACCCAATAATAAAAGGCGTCGTGCGCCAGCATATAGACGACGAAGCTGACCGGCAGCCACCACAGCGGCAAGGCGTGAACATCGCCATAGATCGCCGTCCCGCCCCGCTTCCAAAGCTCCAGCACCAGGGCGGCCGGCAAGGCGTAGATCGGGCAGGAGATCAGCGAGGCGATAACTTCGGCGCGGATGCGTTTCGCGGACGGCGCCTTGTGGTTCAGCTGACGCCCCCGCCCCGACCCCGCCCACAGCAGCCAGTGGGTCAGAACGCCGACCAGCAGGTAGCGCACGCCGATGATCAGGCTGAGCGCGAGTGTGGTGACGAGCAGGTCCATCAGCATGGGCGCACAGACGGCCAAACAGACGGTCGGGTCAAGTCGTGGCGGGCGCCGTTCAAACCGCCTATGATGAGCGCATGTCTCCGTTGGTTATGATCCTGCTTTTCCTGGCCGCCTTCCTGGGGATGGAGGCGTTCGCCTGGGGCATGCATCGCTATGTCATGCACGGCCTGCTGTGGACGTGGCACCGCAGCCACCATGAACCGCACGACGACGTCCTGGAAAAGAACGACCTGTTCGCCGTGGTGTTCGCCGCGCCGGCGATCGTCCTGATCGCGCTGGGCCTGCACGTCTGGGCCTGGGCCTTGCCGATCGGCCTGGGCGTCACGGCCTATGGGATGGTCTATTTCTTCTTCCACGACGGACTGGTGCATCGGCGATTCCCGACAGGGATCGACGGGCGCTCAGGCTTCTGGACGCGGCGCATCCAGGCGCACCGCCTGCACCATGCCGTTCGGACGAAAGAAGGCTGCGTCTCGTTCGGCTTTCTGTGGGTGCGTTCGGCGCGGGCGCTGAAGGCCGAACTGTCTCACAAGCGCGGCTCTTCCAGCAACGGCGCCTGAGCCAGGGCGGCGAGGTCCGCCGATCCGGTGCAAAAACAGGCCAGCCGCAGTTGGGCCGCCATCAGATCCAGATGGTCGACCACCGCCTCGGTCGAGGTCAGCGCCGCCTCCAGCACCCCGGCCGCCTGACCTACCAGGCAAGCGCCCAGCCGAATGGCGCGCGCCGCATCCAGCCCGTCGCGGATCCCGCCCGACCCGATCAGATCCAGCTCTGGCACGGTCTGGGCGCAGTCCCTCAGGCTGCGGGCCGTCGGTACGCCCCAACCGGCGAAGGGCGCGGCCAGGGCCTCGGCCCGGCCGCCCGTCGCCCGCGCGCCCTCGATCAGGCCCCAGTTGGTCCCGCCCGCCCCCGCCACGTCGAGCGCCGCGACGCCCATGTCCGCCAGGCGACGCGCCACCACGCCCGACAAGCCGGCCCCGGTCTCCTTGACGATTACCCGGCCGGGAAAGGCGGCGGCGATCTGTTCCACGCCGCTCGCGACGCCGCGCCAGTCGCGGTCGCCCTCGGGCTGGACGCCTTCCTGCAACGGGTTCAGGTGAAGGATCAGCGCGTCGGCGCCGATCATCTCCATGGCGCGGCGCGCCTCGTCGACGCCATAGCCCAGGGCGAACTGCACGGCGCCCAGATTGGCCAGGATCATCGCATCGGGCGCCCGGCGGCGCAGGTCCAGCCCCAGGCCGGCGCCGCCGTCCGTCTCCAACGCCACCCGTTGCGACCCGACGGCCAGGACGACGCCCATGGCCTGGGCCGCCTCGGCGAGCCGCGCATTGACCGCCTCGGCCCGCGAAGGACCGCCGGTCATCGAACTGATCAGGAAGGGCAGCGCCACGTCCCGCACCAGGAACCGGGCCGAAAGGTCAATGGCGTCGTGATCCAGATCCGGCAGGGCGTCGTGGACGAACCGCACCGCCTCCAGCCCCGACGTCGTCTGGCTGACGCCGCGCCCGGCCCGAACATGGTCGATGTGCTCGTCCTTGCGCCGGATCAGGGCGTCGGCGGCGGTGGGCATCGGAAACGGCTCCTGGCGGGTTGCATCCGACGCGGTCGTGATGCCTGATGAGATCATAGAGGTTCGGATCGCCGTCGCAACGCGACGGTCAGGCGACACCAGGAGACCTGTATGGCGATCGTCGGCGCAAGGCCCCAGCCGCCTCTGGCATGCGATCCTTGCGCGCCCGACGAACTGCGCCTGCGGGTCCAGTCGCGCCTGACCGAACTGGCGCCGTCGCCCGACAGTCTGCTGTCCCTGGCGGCGCGCGAGGCCTTGCTGGGACAGGGAAAACGGGTTCGGCCAGTGCTGGCCATGCTCGCCGCAGCCCATGTGGGCGGGCGTCCCGACGATGCGCTGGATTACGGCTGTGCCCTGGAGATGGTCCATGCAGCGTCGCTGGTGCTGGATGATATGCCCTGTATGGACGATGCGGTCCTGCGGCGGGGTCAGCCGACGCTGCATCGTCGCCACGGCGAGGATGCAGCCGTGCTGGCGGCGGTGGCCCTGCTGAACCAGTCCACCCGCCTGATCCTTCAAAGCCGACTGCCGTCCGAAACGCGTGTGGCCACCCTGGACCTTTTGACGCAGGCCGTCGGTTTCGACGGTCTGGCCGAGGGGCAGATGCGCGACCTGCGCGACGACGCGCGAGAGCGGGACGCCGTGGCCCTGCGTCAGATCAACGACCTGAAGACCGGCGCCCTGTTCGTGGCGACGGTGCGCGGCGGCGGTCTGCTGGGCGGCGGCGACGCCGACGACCTGGCCCGGTTGTCGGCCTTCGGCGAGGCGGTCGGTTTCGCCTTCCAGCTTTATGACGATCTGCTCGACGCCTGTTCGACCACCAGCGCCGTCGGCAAGGACGTGGGCCAGGATCAGGACACGACCACCTTCGTCGATCTGTGGGGCGAAGGGCGCGTCCGCGCGGCGGTGCGCCAGTCCCTGTCCAGGGCGGCCGAGGCGGTCGGCCATGACAGCCCCCTGTCCCTGTATGTCCTCGATCTCTTCCGGCAGGCCGATCTTGGCATCTAGCGTCGCGCCGGCGCTGGTCCTGGACGGAATAGAGGCCGGCTATGACGGCCGGCCGGTGCTGCGGGATTTCAGCCTGACCCTGAACGCGGGCGAGGTCTATGCCCTGCTGGGCGCGAACGGCGCGGGCAAGTCCACGGTGGCGCGCGTGGCTTGCGGCCTGCTGCCCGTGCGTCGGGGACGTGTGGCGGTGGGCGACGGAACCCAGGCGCGCGCCCGCATCGGCCTGGCGCCCCAGGACAGCGCCCTGTTTCCGGCCCTGTCGCCGCGCGAGAATGTCGAGGTGACGGCGCGGCTTTGCGGGGTGGCGCGCGAAGAACGTCGCACGGCGGTGGATCGTGCTCTCGATCTGACCGGCTGCGGCCCCCGCGCGGATCAGCCGGTGCGCACCCTATCCGGCGGATGGCGACGACGCGCGAACCTGAGCGCCGCCCTGGTCGGACAGCCCCGACTGCTGATCGCGGACGAGCCGACGGAAGGGGTGGATGCGGCCACGCGCGGCGTCCTGTCCGCCGCCCTGCGCGAGACGGTGAAGGCGGGCGCCGGCTGCCTGTTGATCAGCCACGACGCGGTCTTCGTGTCCGATACGGCCGACCGGATCGGCGTGCTGGCCCAAGGTCGGCTGTTGGCGGAGGGCGCGCCGAACGCCCTGTTGCACCAGGCCTTCGGCGCGGCGCGGCTGCTCAGCGTCCGCCTGACGCGGCCAACCTCCGACGCCGCCATGCAATGGTTCACCCAGGCCGGGCTGACCCCGACAGACGACGGGCTGGAGTGGAGTCGCCTCTGCGACGACGCGCTCGCCGTGGCCCAGATGCTGGCCGCCGTGGTCGATGGCGAGGGCGGTGAAGTCGCCGTGCGGCGGCCGGGGCTGGACGATCTGGTCGCGCATCTGTCGGGTGCGTCGTCATGATGGCCGTGGCGGGCGCCTGGGCCAGGGGGTTCTGGCGCGACCGGGCCGGGGTGGTGCTGACGCTGCTGCTGCCGCCGCTGGTCTATCTGCTGTTCGCGGCCATCTTCGGCGCGGGCGCGCGGGGCGAGATCGACACCTCGGTAGTCATGCAAGATGCGGCCCGCACCCCGGCGACTGTGGCGATGCACGACGCACTGGCGCGCGACATGGGCGCCCGGCTGCGCACGGTCGAGGATGAGGGCGAGCTGGAACGCGCGGTGATCGACGGGCGCGCGGACGCCGGCATTCTGATCCGGCCCTCGACCGGACGCCCGCCCCAGATCGTGGTCCTGTCCGCCGCCGGTCGCGACGTGGCGGCGGCGGCGCTTCAGGCGCGGCTGGAACCGATGGCGGCGACCCTGTCCGGCCAGGTCGCGCCGCCCACCGCGCGCGTGGCGACGGTGCAGGTCGGCCCGACCGGCGATGTCCAGGCCGCCTATTACGCCGGTGCAGTCAGCGTCATGTTCGTCTTCTTCGCCGCCATGCACGGGGCCATGGGCGGACTGGACGAGCGGCGTTCGGGCCTGCAAGCGCGGCTGGCCCTGGCGAGGGGCGGCCTGGCGCCGATCCTGGCCGGGCGTGCGGCGTGGCTGACGGTCGTGGGGGTGATGCAGTCAGCCGCCGTCTTCGTCGCGGCCTGGACGAAACTGCCCGACCTCGCGCCATGGCAGGCGGCGGCGGCCGCAGTGACGGCGCTGTTGGTCGGGTTCTCGGCAGCGGGCCTGGCCCTGGCGCTGACGGCGGCGTGTCGATCGCGCGAGCAGGCCCAGCCGTTGACCACCTTCGTCGTTCTGCTGCTGGCGGCGCTGGGCGGGTCGATGGCGCCGCGCTTCCTGATGCCCGAGGCCTTTCGCGCCCTGGGCTGGATCACGCCGCACGCCTGGGCCATCGAGGCCTATCAGGCCGTGATCTGGCGAGCCGAATTCACGCCGGGCGTCGTCGCCGGCTGGGCGGTTCTGGCGGGCCTCGGCGCGGCGGGCCTGGGGGTCGCTTTGGTTCTCGAACGGCGGCGCGCGGCGCGCTGACCCTTCAGACGTGGGTCCACAGGGCGGGGCGCGGCGGCGGTTCACGCCAGCTGTCCAGCGTCTTGCACCACAGGGCGATCAGGCCCCCGCGACCCAGCAGCATCAGCTTACCCGTCTTGTCGACAGAGGCCCGTCCATCCCAGGCCGCCGGCCCGGCGCGCGACACATGACGGCCGATCGACCGATAAACGCCGCGCGCCGTGGCGATGGCCCAGGCCGAACGCGGATTGAGATCCCGCAGACCCCAACGCGCGGAGGCGTAGAAGGGCTCGGCCGCCGCCACCAGCCGCTGCGCTGTCTTCGCCACGGCGGCGCGGTGCTGAGGCTGATCCACCTGATCGCGCGGCACCCCCGCCTCGTCCAGCCAGGCGCCGGGCAGATAGACCCGCCCGCCCCGCGCATCCTCGACCACGTCGCGCGCGATGTTGGTCAGCTGGAACGCCAACCCCAGGTCCTGGGCGCGGCGCAGGGTGGGCGCGTCCTCGACCCCCATGATCCGGGCCATCATCACTCCGACCACGCCCGCCACGTGATAGGCATAGTCCAAGGTGTCCTCCAGCGTGTCGTAACGCCGTGCAACCACGTCCATCTCAAATCCGCGCAACAGGTCCATGGCCTCTTCGGCCGGGATGGAATGCCGATCCGCAACGCGCTGGAAGGCGGTGAAGACCGGGTCGGTTTGCGGCTCTCCGGCCAGGGCCGCCGCCGTGCGGGCGCGCAATTCGACCAGCTTTTCGCCCGCCAGCACCGGATCGATGCCGACCGCGCCGTGGCCCAGCACCTGACCGTCGATCTCGTCGTCGCAATGCCGGCACCAGGAATACAGCATCCAGGCGTCGTCGCGGATCGCCGCCGGAAACAGGCGCGCGGCGGCGGCGAAGCTCTTGGAGCCCTGCTCCATCGACTGTCGGCTGTGGTCCAGGACGGCGTCGGTCATGCCGGCTGCCTCGCGTCTTCGATCATCAGGGCGGCCGTGGCCTTGGCCGAACCGACCACGCCGGGCACGCCCGCGCCGGGATGGGTGCCGGCGCCCACGAAATACAGGTTCGGAATCTGGTCGTCGCGATTATGCACCCGGAACCAGGCGCTCTGGGTCAGGATCGGCTCCAGCGAGAAGGCCGAGCCCTGGTGCGCGTTCAACTGGTCGCGGAAATCGACGGGCGTGAAGATGCGGCAGGTGTCCAGGTCCGCCGTCAGGCCGGGGATGTAGCGTTCTTCCAGATAGGCCAGAATCCGGTCGCGATAACGCGGCCCCTCGACGTCCCAATCAATGTCGGCCGAGGCGAGGTGCGGCACGGGCGCCAAGACATAGAAGGCGTCGCAACCTTCGGGCGCCAGCGACGGATCGGTCCGCGTCGGCGCGTGCAGATACAGCGAGAAGTCGTCGGGCAGGTCCGGCCCCTTGAAGATTTCGGCGATCAGCTCGCGATAGCGTGGGCCGAACAGCACCGTGTGGTGGCGCACCTCCGGGTGAACCCGCTTCAGGCCGAAATAGATGACGAACAGCGACATGGAGTGGCGCCGCGACGCCAGCTTGGCGCCCTCCTTCTGGCCACGCGGTTCCTGGCACAGCAGGCGCTGATAGGTGTGAACCACGTCGGCGTTCGAGGCGACCATGTCGAAGGCCAGTTCCTCACCGCCTACCACAACCCCGGTCGCACGACCGCCAGCCATGGTGATCCGTTCGACCGGACTGTTCAGCCTGACTTCGCCGCCCAGGTCCTGAAGCAGGCGCACCATGGCCTGGATCAAGGCGCCGGTGCCGCCCCGCGGGAACCACACGCCCCAGCGCCGCTCCAGTGCATGGATCAGCGCATAGATCGACGAGGTCGCGAACGGATTGCCGCCGACCAGCAGGGAGTGGAAGCTGAACGCCTGGCGCAGGTGCTCGTCCTGAATGAAACTGGCGACCTTGTCATAGACCGACCGCCAAGCCTGAAGCCGCATCAGTTCGGGCGCCGCCTTGATCATGCTGGCGAAGTCCAGGAACGGCACGGCCCCCAGCTTCAGATAGCCTTCCTTCAGCAGGTCCTCGGAATAGGCCAGGAACTTGCGATAGCCCTCCTTGTCGGCCGGATTGCGCGCCACGATCTGGCGGTCCAGCTCGTCCTGATCGTTGACGTAGTCGAATACGTCGCCGTCTTCCCAGCACAGCCGATAGAAGGGCGCGACCGGCAGCAGTTCGACATAGTCCGACAGCTTGCGCCCGCTGGCCTCGAACAGCTCCTCCAGCGCCGACGGATCGGTGATGACGGTCGGACCGGCGTCGAAGGTGTAGCCCTTGTCCTTGAACACATAGGCCCGGCCGCCCGCCAGATCGCGCGCCTCGAAAACCGTGGTCTGGATGCCCGCCGACTGCAGCCGTATGGCCAGCGACAGCCCCCCGAAACCCGATCCGATCACTGCAGCCCGCATCACGCACGTCCTTTTTCGACCAGACAGGTCAGTGCGGCGCCGATCGGCACCGGGGGTTTTCCGCTGAGAATCCTCGCCTTGTCGGCGAGGGTGGATCCGGCGGCGTAGAAGCGTTCGATCAACGGCTGGGGCAGACGATAGAAACGCTCCAGCACCCTGTATCGTTCTTCGGGGCGCGCCGCGCGAAACAACATGCGATTCAGCAACCGATAAAAGCCTCGTCCGGCCCATACGTCGCCCGCATGGCGGCGGATGTCGGCGGCTAGGCTCGCGCCCTGAAAATCGCCCGCCAGACGATCGGCCAGACGCACGGCGTCGGGCAGGGAATAGCCGGTGGTGGGGTGAAACAGGCCGGCGCGAAGGCCGCTCAACGCCGTCGGCCCCATCCGCGTCAGATGGGCGGCGATGTCGCCGTCCAGCGCCACGGGCAGGACGCCGTCCTCCTCCCTCAGCACCTCGTCGATGACCCACCCCTGCTGGGCCGCATAGTCCAGCACGCCCTTGCGGAACACGTCGCGATCCAGCTCGGCGCCGTCGGTATAGCGGGTGTCTTCGATCAACAGGGTCCGGTCATCGAACGGCAGGGTGTAGACGAAGCGATAGCCTCCCGCCTGATCGACGCGGGCGTCCATGACGATGGGCGCCGTCAGGCCGTGCGGCGCCGCCAGCCGAACCTCCAGCCCGACGAATTTCTGGAACCCCAGCGCCAGGTCCGGCGTGGCGACCGGCCCTCGCCCATCGATGACCGCCTTGGCCTTCAGCCGTCGTCCGTCGGCCAGGACCGCCTCGGTCTGGGACACCGACACAACCGGCGCCCCCAGCATGATGCGGCCGGGCAAGGCCGCGCCGACCACCGCCGCGAAACGTTCGGCCGTCACGCTGCGATAGCCGGTGGAGAGGTTGCGCTCGAACTGCGGAAACCGAACCGCATAGCCGGGCCAGCGATGCACCACCAAGGAGTCGATCCAGGCCTGCTGCGCCGCCGTCAGGTCACTGTCGAAAAAGGACCAGGTGTGGACGCCGCCCAGCCTATCGGCCGCCTCGACGATGCGGACGTCAAGGTCGGGCCGAAGCTGCGACAGGCGCAGCGCCAACAGACCGTTGGCGAGGCCGCCGCCGATCAGGAGGAGGTCCGGGCCAGAAGTGTCAAAGGCGTCGGCCTGCATTCCCGACAGGTGACACGCGGCGACGCAGGCGGCAAGCGAACAGGATGCTTACGGGCGAACAGTGCGCTAGTGTCGCGCCATGTCCGCCGTCTCCCCCGCGTCCCGGATCGCCCCGAACCAGACCCTGATCGGTCTGACGCTCGCCGGGATGATCGTTACGGCTTGGCTGACCCTTCATATCTACGGCGTCTATTTCCACCGCTGGACCGCGTGGAGCCTGTTGATCGCGCCGCCGATCGTCGCGATCCAGACCTGGCTGTCCGTCGGCCTGTTCATCGTCGCGCACGACGCCATGCATGGCTCGCTGGCGCCGGGCCGGCCCCGGCTGAACGTCGCGCTCGGCAGCCTGGCTCTGGGCCTCTACGCCGGTTTCCGGTTCACGCCGCTGAAGACCGCCCACCACGCCCATCACGCCGCGCCCGGCACCGCAGACGATCCCGACTTTCACGCCGCCGCCCCTCGCACTTTTTTGCCGTGGTTCCACGGCTTCTTTCGCACCTATTTCGGCTGGCGCGAGATGGCCGTCCTGACCGTGCTCGTTCTTATCGCCGTCTTCGTCCTCGGCGCCCATGTCCCGAACCTGCTGGTCTTCTGGGCCGCCCCCGCCCTGCTCTCGGCGCTCCAGCTCTTCACCTTCGGCACCTGGCTCCCGCACCGCCAGACCGACGACGGCTTCGCCGACCACCACAACGCCCGCAGCAGCCCGTTCGGCCCCCTCCTGTCCCTGCTGACCTGCTTCCACTTCGGCCGCCACCACGAGCATCACCTCACACCGTGGGAACCCTGGTGGCGGCTGTCGCGCCGGTCGCCTTCGTAGAGAAGTAAAACCCGAGCGGGAGACGCATCGCTCAGTTCGCAAGCCGGCGGTAATCGTCCAGCTGTATCCCGTGACGCTTCACCTTGGCGTAAAAGGTCTTTCGGGGGAGATCGAGCCGGGCCATGACGGCCCTGACGTCGCCTTTGGCGGTTTTCAGCGCCTCGTCCAGGACGCGCGCCTCGAACGCCTCGACCCGCTCGCTCAGACTTCCGCTGGTCGCGACCGACGCGGCGTCCTGGCCGTCCAGCCCGATGACGAAACGTTCGGCGGCCTGGGCCAGCTCGCGGACGTTGCCGGGCCATTCTCGCATCATCAGATGGGCGTCCATCGCATCGTCGACCTGTGGCGCGACCTTCTTCTGTCGCCCCGCCGCCTGGGAAACCAGGTGGCGGAACAGCAGCGGAATATCCTCGCGCCTGTCGCGCAGGCTGGGAATGTTCAGGGTCACGACGCTGAGCCGGTAGTAGAGGTCGGATCGGAACGCGCCGCGCGTCGCGGCGCCGTCCAGATCGATCCGCGTCGTCGTCAGGAACCTCAGGCGGAAAACCTGATCGTCCTCGCCGGAGATTTGCCCGGTTTCCATCAGCTTCAACAGCTTGATCTGCAGCGCCGGCGACAGGGCCTCGACCTCTTCCAGCAACAGGGTGCCGCCGTCGGCCTCGCGCACGCGCCCCCCGATCCTGCGGCCATAGCCGGAGGTCGGCGATCGACCGAACAGTTCGGCGTCCAGCACACCCTCGGGCAGGGCCGCGCAGTTCACGACGACGAAGGGACGGGCGCGTCGGGCGCTCAACCGATGCAGTCCCCGCGCGACCGTCTCCTTGCCGACACCGTTCTCGCCCTGGATCAGAACATCCACCCCTGCGCGGGCGACCTGGGTGACGGTCTCGCGCAGGCGCACGATGCTGGGCGTCTGGCCGATCAGACCGCTGCGCCCCTCCTCCGCGTCGGCCAGCTCCACCAGGTCGGTCAGACGGCGGTTCTCCACCACCAGCATCCTCTGACGCGCCGCGCGCTGAACGGCGGGCAGCAGGCGGTCGGCGCCGAAGGGCTTGGGCAGGAAATCGAACACCCCGCGATGCAGGGCCGCGACCGCCATGTCGATGTCCCCGTGCCCCGTCATCAGAATGAACGGCAGCTCGGGATCGATGGCCGCAACCCTTTTGTGAAACTCCAGTCCGTCCAACCCCGGCATTCGGATGTCGGACAGGACGACGTGCGGCGACGCCGTCTCCAGCCGTGTCAGCGCCTCGTCGGCGGAACTCACGCCCGTGGCGGCGTATCCCGCGAGCACCAGCGTCTCGACCTGGGCCTCGCGCAGATCGTCGTCGTCATCGACGACCAGAACCAGAACGCCATCCGGGGTCATGCGGGGTTCCTCTTGAGCCGAACCTCGAAGCGCGCGCCCCGCCGTCCGGGCGACGCCACCACCAGACTGCCGCCGAACGCCTCGACGATATCGCGCGAGATCACCAAGCCCAGCCCCAGACCGTTCGGCTTGGTGGTCGAAAAGGGCGTGAACAGGGTGCGCAGCGTCGTCTTGGACAGGCCGGGCCCATTGTCCGTCACGGCGATGATGACCAGATCGTCGGTCGTCGAGACATCCAGGCCGATCCGTGCGTCGGCCTGATCTCCCAAGGCCTCGAAGGCGTTCTGCAGCAGATTGACGAGCACCTGCTCCAATCGAATGCGATCTCCCTGGGCCGACACCTGGGCCTGGCCCGTCCGTTCGACCGCCACGCCTTCGTCGCGCATGCGGCTGCTGACCAGCAGGAGTGCGCCCTCGACGGCTTCGTCGACGACGATGGTCGTCGTGCGCGGCGGCGTCTTGCGCGCGAACCCCCTTAAGTCTTCGACGATCGAGCCGATCCGTTCCGTCAGCCCCTGAATACGCGTCAGCTTGGCCTGCGCCTCGTCCGGCTGCTCGCGCGACAACAGGGTCAGGGCGTTGTCGGCATTGGCCCGGATCGCCGCCACCGGCTGATTGATCTCATGCGCCACCCCGGCGACGATCTGGCCCAGATGGGCCAGCCGGTTGGCCTGACAAGATCGGCCTGCAGCGTTCTGAGGCGGGCCTCGGTGCGTTTGCGGTCTTCGATCTGGTTTCTCAACTGCACATTGGCCGACGTCAGCGCGGTCGTGCGTTCCTCGACGCGATGCTCCAGCTCCCGGCGCACCTCGGCCTCCTGGCGCTCCCCGTCAAGCCGGCGCAGATGGGCCCGCCAAATCCACGCCAAGACGACCATCGCAAGCGAGCCGGCCAGACCCGCCGTCCAGCGCACAGGCCCCGCCGCACGGTCGGCGTCGGCGATGGGGATCAGAAGCAGCATCGTCCAGTCCTCCATCGGCAAGGCGCGCCTCAGCGGGACGAAGACCTGTCCCCCCATCTGGATTCGACCGTCGGCCGCCGCCACGATCGGGGGATCGAGCGGGATCAGCGGGGCGTCGCCGAACTGACGGCTGTCGTGCAGCGCCTTCGCCCTGCCCGGCTCCAGCGGCGCCAGGGTCCGAAAACGCCGCGCGGGATCCGACGCCAGCAGGATCACCCCGTCGCGGTTCGCGACCAGGGCCTGTTCGGCCTGCCGACGCCAGGCCGCCTCGACCCGATCGAACTCGACCTTGACCACGATCACCCCTGCGCTGTCGCGGTTAGGGCCGATCCGCCGCGATAGATAGAGGCCGGGCCTTCCGCTTCTGGAGCCCAGGGCGAAATACTCGTCCGACCCCGCCTGCATCGCGGCCCTGAAATAGGGGCGATAGGCATAGTCGGCGCCCACGAAGCTGACCGGCGTGCGGTAGTTGTTGGCGGCGATGGCCTTGCCCTGGCGGTCCAGCAGATAGATGGCGGCGGCGCCGGTCTGGACGGCCAGCATGTCCAGTCGAGCGTTGACCCTGTCCAGCGTGGCCTGATCGGGACTTTTCAGCGCCTGCAAGATGAGGTCTTCGCTGGCGAGCACGACGGGCGTCGCGCGATGGCGATCCAGCTCGCTGGCCAGCAGGGCCTGATCCAGCATCAGGGTCGCCTCGGCCTGACGGACGATGTCCTGCGCCGCATTCCGTCGCGCCGCATCGCCGGCGACGATGATGGCGATCAGGATCAGCAGGCCGGCGACGACGAAGACGCCGATGCCCGCGACGCCGACGAGGTCACGTCCCGGAGCGGCTTTCGACCCAGCCTGATTTTGTGCTGATTTCGACACAACTCAACCTGAGCCGGTTTCGTTTTCAGCACAAGCCGAACCTTCGCGTACAAAGCAAGTGTTTGTGCTGAAACAGATTTCCTTGTCACGCCGCCAGGCAAAATTGCGTTTTGGCCTTCGGCGCCGTCACCGCATCCTGATCGCTGAACGTCCCCGAGAGGACGATTGGGAGGTCACCATGATTATTTCACCGACGATCGCCGACGACGGCTCCGCCAAGCGCAAGCCCTTCTACCGGCATCTCTATTTCCAGGTTCTGCTGGCGATCCTCGCTGGCGGCCTGATCGGGCATTTCTGGCCGGCCTTCGGCGAAAGCCTTAAGCCGCTGGGCGACGCCTTCATCAAACTGGTGAAGATGATCATCGCCCCGGTGATCTTCCTGACCATCGTCACCGGCATCGCCGGGATGCGCGACATCGGCCGCGTCGGTCGCGTCGCCGCAAAGGCCTTCGCCTACTTCCTGACCTTCTCCACCCTGGCCCTGATCATCGGCATGATCGTGGCCAATCTGGTCCAGCCGGGTCACGGTCTGAACATCGACCCCGCCAGCCTGGATGCGAGCGCGGTCACCAAATATTCCGACCAGGCGCATGAGACGACCATCGTCGGCTTCCTGACCGGCATCATCCCCGACACCTTCGTCAGCGCCTTCTCAGAGGGCAATATCCTTCAGGTGCTGTTCATCTCGGTCCTGTTCGGCCTGGCCCTGGCCATGATCGGCGACACGGGCAAGCCCGTCCTGAACTTCCTGGAATCGATCAGCACGGCCTTCTTCAAACTGGTCGCCATCCTGATGAAGGCCGCGCCCATCGGCGCCTTCGGGGCCTTCGCCTTCACCATCGGCAAATACGGCATCGGCTCCATCGCCAATCTGGCCGCCCTGGTCGCCACCTTCTATGCGACCGCCGCCATCTTCGTGGTCGGGGTTCTGGGCCTGGTCGGTTGGGCCAACGGCTTCAATATTCTGAAGCTGATCCGCTATCTGAAGGAAGAACTGCTGCTGGTCCTGGGCACCTCCTCGTCCGAGGCCGCCCTGCCCAGCCTGCTGCAGAAGATGGAGCGTGCAGGCGCGTCCAAGTCTGTGGTCGGCTTGGTCGTTCCCACGGGTTATTCGTTCAATCTGGACGGCACCAACATCTATATGACGATGGCCGCCCTGTTCATCGCCCAGGCGTTGAACATCGACCTCAGCCTGCAGGACCAGATCATCCTGCTGCTGGTCGCCATGCTCAGCTCCAAGGGCGCGGCCGGCATCACCGGCGCCGGCTTCATCACCCTGGCCGCCACCCTGTCGGTCGTGCCTGCCGTGCCGGTCGCGGGCATGGCGCTGATCCTCGGCATCGACCGCTTCATGAGTGAGTGCCGCGCCCTGACCAACTTCATCGGCAATGCGGTGGCCACCATCGTCGTCGCCCGCTGGGAAGGCGAGCTGGATCGCGACGCGCTGAAGGCGGCGCTGGACGGTCCGTCGCGCCCCGTCGCGGCCCTGCCGGACCCGGCCGCCGGTCCCGGCGACAAGGAAGTGGTCGCCGCCGACTGATAGCTCTCCAAACAGGCGCCGTTGCTGTCAGCACGGCGCCTGTCCTGCATCTGGATGGCCCCGCCAAGCATACGCAGTTTTCCGTAGCCAAGCTTGGGCGCTCCTTAACAATCACCGTTTAGAGACATCGTTCATGACCTTGCTTCGCTCCCTCGCAGCGGGCGTCGGCCTCGCCGCGCTCGCCACTTCGGCCCTCGCCCAATCGGCGCCGTCCGCAGAAGAAATCGCCATCCTGCGCGCCCAGGTGCAGGCCCTGTCCGCCCGTCTCGAACAGCTTGAGGCCCAGTCGCGCAATGCCGCTCAGGCTTCGCCCGTCGTCGCCGGAACCCCGGCCGCGATCGCCGCGCCCGCGCCGCGCCCGGTCCAGACCGCCGCCGCGACGACCGCCCCGGCGCCGGTCGATTGGGCCACGGGTCTGCCTGAATGGCGCAGCCCCGACGGCGCCTTCACCTTCAAGCCGCGCATTCGCGTCACGGCCGACCTGTCCACGACCTTCGGCTCGGAGTTCGCCAATCGTGACCTGACCACGACCGAACTGCGGGGCCTGCGCCTCGGCGGTCAGGGCAGGATCGCCGGCGGGTTCAGCTACTGGATCGAAGGCGACATCGCCGACAACTCGGTCAGCGTCGCCAACGCCTTCATCGCCTATAGCCGCAAGCTGGGTGGCCGCGACCTGGAGATTTCGGCCGGTCAACGGCTGAATGATCGCGGCGTCGAAGGCGGCACCGCCGAAGATCAGACGCCCTTCCTGGAACGCAGCCTCATGGCCTCCACCTTGGGCCCCGAACGCGGCGCCTATGGCGTCGGGGTGGCCGGCAAGCTGACGGGAAGCGTCTGGCACGCCTCGCTGTCGGTGACCGGCGACGCTATCAGCGACGGCACGACCAACGATACGGTCGCCCTGATGGGCCGCACCCACTGGTCGCCGCTCAAGACCGAGGCCGGCTTCCTGCATCTCGGCGGGTGGGGCTTTGTGGAAGATCTGACGCCCGTCACGACCCTGCCGTCGCGCAATCTGGTCGTCTCGTCTCGCGCCAACGACAATCTGCGTCTGTCGTCCGGAACCTACGCCAATCCCAAGGCCAGCAGCGGTTTCGGTCTTGAGTTTGGCGGCGTGCATCGGTCGTTCTGGGCCATGGCCGAGGGCGGCAAGCGCGTCGTCGAGACCGCAGCTCGCGACTTCGACCAGGACGCCTACAGCCTTTCCGCCGGCTTCTTCATCACCGGCGAAACGCCGCCTCTGTCCGCCCGCACCGGCACCTGGACGCGTCCCAAGGTTCTGAACCCGCTCGGCGCCGACGGTTACGGTGCTCTTGAAGTCGTCGGCCGCTACGACACCGCCGATTTCAGCGACAGCCTGACCGGCGGCGAGGGCGACACCTGGCTACTGGGCGTCAACTGGTATCCGACGAACAACACCCGCGTTTCCGCCCACTGGACCGCGTGGTCGATCGACAACCGCACCGGCGCCTTCACCGGCGACGACAGCGGCAACACCGCCAACCTCCGCATGCAGACCGCTTTCTGACGTCTCCCCAACGGAACGGCTCGCCGTTCCATGCTCCCCAACCGGCACTCCCCGAGCGGTGCCAAGAGGATCACATGAACCCCAAGAACATCCCGATGCAGCGCAAGTTGGCGATCGCGTTCGCCCTTCTGCTGGCGGTCGCCGCCGCCATGATCGGCGCGGTCTTCTTCCAACTGTCCGCGATGAAGACGGCGGCGCAGCTCAACGCCGAAAGCAAGGTCATCATCGACCACACCCATGTGGCCGAGAAGGGCGTGATCCGCCTGAACTCACAGATGCGGGGCGTGCTTCTGACCGCCAATCCCGACTATCTGGACGTCTACAAGACGGGCTGGGAACAGTTCGAACAGTCGGTCACCGCTCTGAACGCCGCCGATCTGTCCACGGAAGAGCGTGCCCTGGTCAAGAAGGCCCAGGACGACGCCGCCGCCTGGCGCACCGAGTTCGGCACACCGCTGACCCAGGCGGCGCTTGATCCCGCCCGCATCGACGCCGCCCGCCGGCTGGTGATCGATTCAGGCGACAAGGTGCGCGTCACCCACATCACCAAGTCGATCACTCAGGTTCGCGACCTGGAAATGGAGCGCATGAACCTGCGTGACGCCCAGCAGGCGTCGGCCATCACCGCCTCCTTCATCGCCTTGGCCGTTGGCGGCCTGATCCTGGTCGCCGCGGCCGTCTTCCTGGGCGTGCAACTCTCGATCCTGATGGTCGCGCCGGTGCGGCGCATGACCGGCGCCATGTCGATCATGGCCGGCGGCAAGCTGGACGTCGCCATCCCCGACACCGACCGCAAGGACGAAGTCGGCGCCATGGCCCAGGCCATGCAGGTCTTCCGCGACAACGGCCTGCGCGCCAAGGCGCTGGAGGTCGAAACGGAATCGATGCGCGACCAGTCCGAAGTCGAACGCCGCCGCCGTGAAGCCATGGCTCAACAGGAAGCCGCCGAGAACGCCGTCGTCATCGAAAGTCTGGGCAAGGGTCTGTCGGCCCTGGCCGAAGGCGACTTGATCTATCGCATCGACGCGCCCTTCCCGGACCGCAGCGAAATCCTGAAGGCCGACTTCAACCGCTCCATCTCCCGTCTGGAAGAAACCGTCACGGGCGTCCTGGGTTCGGTGCACGGCATCGATTCCGGCGCCGGCGAGATCAGCCAGGCGTCGGAAGATCTATCGCGTCGCACCGAACAGCAGGCCGCCGCGCTGGAAGAAACCGCCGCCGCGCTCGACCAGATCACCGTCACGGTGAAGAAGACCGCCGAGGCCGCAAACCAGGCCGCCAACGTCACCAGCGGCGCCCGCAAGAGCGCCGAGGCCTCGGGCGAAGTCGTCATGAACGCCGTCGACGCCATGCAGAAGATCGAGGGCGGTTCGCGCCAGATCAGCCAGATCGTCGGCGTCATCGACGAGATCGCCTTCCAGACCAATCTGTTGGCCCTGAACGCCGGCGTCGAGGCGGCGCGGGCCGGTGAATCCGGTCGCGGCTTCGCCGTCGTGGCCTCCGAAGTGCGCGCCCTGGCCCAGCGTTCGGCCGAGGCGGCCAAGGAGATCAAGACCCTGATTTCCAAGTCCGGATCGGAAGTCGAGAACGGCGTGCGCCTCGTCAGCCAGGCCGGTTCGGCCCTGCAGGCCATCGCCTCGCAGGTCGACGACATCAGCGCCCTGGTCGTCGAGATCGCCGCTTCCGCCAAGGAACAGGCAACCGGCCTTCAGGAAATCAACGTCGCCGTGAACCAGATGGATCAGGTGACCCAGCAGAACGCCGCCATGGTCGAACAGGCCACGGCCGCCAGCACCGCCCTGCGTCAGGAAACCGCCGAACTGTCGTCCGAAGTCGCCTTCTTCCAAGTCTCGGCCGGACGCGGCGCCGCGCGCAAGGCGCCGGCTCCAACCCCCGCCCGCCCCGCCTCGCGCCCCGCGCCCCGTGCCGAGCAGCGCGTGATCAAGGTCGCCGGCGGCCGAGACATCGCGGTCGGATCGAACAGCGACGGCTGGGAGGAGTTCTGACGTCGGCGACAGCGAAAGTGTGACCACTCAACAAGAATGAACGGACAGTGATCGACGAACGGGTTGATGCAATCTAACGTCTTCCGTCCTCCTCCTCCTCCTCCATTTTAGATTCTGTTGGGAGGCACACTGTTTTACGGCCACCCTTATTTTTGGTCCTAGAGAACATCGCGAACATGCGGGTCTCAAAGTGAGGGTCGGGCTGGCGCGATGCGCTTCTCGGGCAACTGGCCTAGGTTCGTGAGGTACGTAACCAGTCGTCCGGTTTCAGCATCGCCAAGGTTCTCAAGGGTTTGAGTTCGCACTCACTTGCGACATCCGATTTGCCTCACGCAAAAGGGCGAAGTTTGCCCTGACCGAGGTTGGATCGTCGATGCCGGCGGCGGCGGTGTCGAATCGTTATCCGCCCTTGTGGAACGATCGCGCGCGCCGGAAATCCTCGCAGCGCCGACGATTCGACGCTGAGGTTGGCGCGCCCTACGGCTTATGAATCAGTCGATCCCGGAGCCAAACTCAACGCCACGTTGCCGCCTTCGCTTATCGCATTGCGTGCTACGAGCAGTGCGGTAGACCTGATTTGATTGAGCGGAGGGCGTTTTCATACCCACAGCCTCAGTCACTTACCGTCCTTCGGCTATCAAGAGATAGCTGTCCATTGTTGACGTAGCGCCAGCGTGTGAATGCCCGCTTCAAGCGCTCCCATGGGGCCGCGAGGATCACCGTCGCCTTACCGGCGAACGCAAACGGCCTTGACGCATTTCTTCGGCAAGGGAGAAACATCATGGCCGCTCGCCCGATCTGGCAAGGACATCTGAAGCTGTCGCTGGTCACCTGTCCGGTGGCCCTCTACACCGCGACGACCAGCACGAACGACGTGCGGTTTCATCTGATCAATCCCGACACCAACAACCGCATCCGCATGGTGCCGACCGATCCCGACACCGGCCCGGTCGAGCGGAGCGACCTGGTGCGCGGCTATGAGGTGTCCAAGGACGAATACGTCCTGTTCGACGACGCCGATTTCGACAAGGTGAAGCTGGAAAGCACCAAGACCATCTCCATCGACAAGTTCGTCGACGAGGCGGACATCGACCGTCTGTACTGGGACGATCCCTTCTTCGTAGTCCCGGAAAAGGGCGCGGGCGTCGAGGCCTTCGCCGTCATCCGAGACGCCATGGCTAAACAGGGCAAGGTCGCCCTGGGCCAACTGGTCCTGCGCGGCAAGGAACGTCAGCTGGCGCTGGAGGTACGCGGCAAGGGCCTGATCGCCTACACCCTGCGCGCCCATGACGAGGTCCGCGACTCCGACGACTATTTCGACGATATCCCGACCGTGAAGGCCGACCCCGACATGGTCGAGATCGCCGCCCGTATCATCGGCCAGAAGGAGGCGGACTTTGACCCCTCCGACTTCAAGGACGGCTACGACGACGCCCTGCGCGCCATGATCAAGACCAAGTCCAAGGGCGGCAAGGGCGTGGTCGATGTCGCCGAACCGGACGACACCAACGTCATCGACCTGATGGCCGCGTTGCGAAACAGCCTGAAGGGTTCGGCGACGGGCGCGAAGAAACCGGCCGCCAAGAAGGCGCCGGCGAAGAAGGCTGCATCGAAGAAGCCGGCGGCGAAGAAGAAGGCCGCCGCCTGACTATTTCGAACTGACCCCCATCGCTTTCAACGCCGGTTTTAAACTGACCGCCGATGCGCGGAAATCGGCCCAGGGATCGGGCTTCTTGAGCAGCGCCTCATAGGTCCACAGACTGAACGCCGCCGGGTCCAGCCCCGCCCTCACCTGCCCCCAGGACAGCGGATACGCTATCCCCGCCCCCGGCCGCGCGCGCGGCGACCAGGGCGCGACCGCCGTCGCCATTCGCCCGTTGCGCAGATAGTCGATGAAGATCTTGCCGCCCCGCGCCTTCTTGGCCAGGGTCGTGGTGAACCGGTCCGGCGCCTCGGCGCGGATGGCTTCGGCTGCCGCCTTGGCGAAGGCCTTGTTCTGATCCCAGGTCACGCGCGATCGGGCGTCCGTCTTGATGGGGACGACGACATGCAGCCCCTTGCCCCCGGTCGTCTTGACGAAGGCCAAAAGGCCCAGCGTCTCCAACCGGGCCTTGACCACCTTGGACGCGGCGATGACATCTGCAAAGTTCAGCCCCTCGTCTGGATCAAGGTCGAAGGTGATCTGATCGGGTATTTCCGGCTGGCCTGGCGCGCAGCCCCACGGGTGCAGCTCCAGCCCGCCCGACTGGGCGATGGCGACCAGGCCGCCCGCATCGACGGCGGCGACGTAAGGGGTGCGCGCCTTGACGTCGATCAGCTTCAGCCGCGGGTTCGACCCCGCCATGGCGTGCCGCTGGAAGAAGGTCTCGCCGCCGACCCCCTCGGGCGCGCGAATGATCGAGGTCGGCCGGTCCGCCACATGGGGCAGGATCCGCTCGGCCGCCGCCTCGTAATAGCGCGCCAGATCCGCCTTGGTGATCGCCGGCCGGTCGCCGACGGCGGGCCATAGCACCTTGTCGGGACTGGAGATAGTCACGCCCGCCACGACCACCTTGCCGGGCTTTCCGGCCGCCCGCACCGTCGTGGTCGCCTTCGTGTCGGCTTCGCCCATCTCCGTCGGCGGTTGCGGCGCCTGCGTCACCTCGGCGGCCGTCTTGTCCTCGCGCAACCCCTTGAAGGCCGCCTGCCTCAGCGAGCCCGCCTCGGTATATCCGCCATGCTCAACCTCGGCGACCAGCACCGGCTTGACCCAGTGGATATCCTTGGCCGCCTTGGGCGCGCCCGCCCCGACAAAGGGCGACTTGTCCGCCGCCACGCCCTTCAGCGCCGGGACCAGCGTCTTCGTCACCGCCTCGCCATAGCCGGTCCCGACCCGCCCGAGATAGCGCAGGCCGCCCTTTTCCTTCACGCCGACCAACAGAGATCGAAACCGCGTGCCGCCCTCGGACGACCAGCCGCCGATCACCACCTCGTCGCGCCCCCGGCATTTGGACTTCAGCCAGGTCGACGAGCGCCCGGCATGGTAGGGGGCGTCCAGCTTCTTGGAGATCACCCCTTCCAAATCCATCCGACAGGCGCTCTCCAGCACTGCCTGGCCGGTCGAGGCGAAATGCTCGACGTAGCGCAGCCGCCCGGCACCCGCCTTTCCGATCCGGTCCACATAGGCCTGCAGCCGCGCCTTGCGATGCGACAGCGCCAGCTTGCGCAGATCCTCCGCCCCCTCGAACAGCAGGTCGAAGGCGAAATAGACCAGCCCCCCCGTCTTCTCATCCGAGATCGCGGCCTGCAACGCCCCGAAGTCCGGCATGTGATCGTCGTCCAGCGCGCACAGCTCCCCGTCGATCACCGCATCGGGCCAGGTCGCGGCGTCCGCCGCCAGGTCGGGGAACCGGTCGCTCCAGTCCAGACCCTTGCGCGTCCGCAAGACCGCCCGACCGCCGCCCACGCCGATCTGGATGCGGTATCCGTCGAACTTGATCTCGTGCGCCCACCCGGTGCCGCCCGGCGGATGGTCGGTCACCTTGCACAGCTGGATAGGAACGAAGGCCGGCGGTTTCTTCGCCTTCTCGGCGGCCTTGGACGGCTTGGGCTTGGCCGGCCCTTTGCGCCCCGTCGGCTTGGACGCCGTCCATGCCTTGGTCCCATCCGCGATCTCGGCCAGCGACCGTCCCGTTGTCACCGAGGCGTCGATCTCGGCCAGCGCATCTCCCTCGCCCGCCACCGCGAAGTCGTCCTTCTCCTTCAGCAACAGCCAGTTGTTGCGCTTTGACGGCTTGCCCCGGTCGCTCTTCAACCGGATCAGCGCCCATTTGCCCTTTAGCCGCTCGCCGTGAAGGATCATCTTGATCTGGCCCTTGGCCCAGGCCGCCTCCAGGTCCGGCTCCTGCGGCTCCCAGGTCCCGACGTCCCACATCTGAACCGTGCCGGCGCCATAGTTGCCGTCGGGAATCGTGCCCTCAAACGACCCGTAATCCAGCGGATGGTCTTCGACCTCGACCGCCAGCCGCTTGACCGCCGTGTCGCGCGACGGCGCCTTGGTCACGGCCCAGGATTTCAGCACCCCGTCCGCCTCGATGCGGAAATCGTAATGCAGCCGCGTCGCCGCATGACGCTGGATCAGATAGCGAAAGCCGCTCTTGGCACGGCCGCCCTTGGTGCCCTTCGGCTCGGGCGTTTCGCCGAACCGCCGCTTGGCCTGATAGGTCTTCAGTTCACCGCGCATACGGGCGTAATCCGCCTCGCGCCAAAGCGTTGCGGCTCGAATGAATTGCCGCCACTTACTAAGCGGAAAACTGACTTGCGGGCTTTGTGGCGGCCCGATGATCCGAAGCGGCCCGACCAACGCTTCATGTGCTCATGGCGGCGAGAACGCGGAAAACTGGCGTGCACGAACGGCCGTGGGATCAACAGCGCCGAGATCGAGGCGCGGGTTCTGGCTGCGATCAAGACGCGTCTTCTTGCGCCGGAACGCGTGGCGCTGGCCGTCGAGGAGGCGAGACTCGGAGCGCAGCATGACGCGCGTACGATTACCCAGGCTCGATCAAAACTGGAGAGTGAGCTTGCGGAAGTGAAGCGCCGCGCCGAGCGCTTGGTAGACCAGATCCCCGACGGCGTCCTGAGCGGAGCCGCAATTAAGGATCGTCTGGACGCGCTGGAAGAGCGAAGGAGCCAGATTGAAGGAGAGCTGGCTCAAGCGCAGGTGGCGCCAGTCGTCGCCCTTGACGTGACCCCCGTTTCTCATCCAGCCATAACGAGAGTCCTTTGGTGATCTGAACTGGGGTTGGTGGGGTTGGCAAGAGGCCGGTCAGCGCAGCCTTCAACCAGCGCAGCGGACCGGCCGATTTTT
>NZ_JBAZPR010000022.1:0-28098 GCF_041648115.1 Brevundimonas sp. | reverse complement strand
CCCGAACCGGCGCCGATGACGAAGAGGTCGTAGTCGTAGTCGGCCATGGGTGGATTCCGTTCAGCAGAGGGCATCGGCATTTAAGCCGCGCTGCGCGAAATCCAAGAGGTTCAAGCTATTGGGAAACGAGGAAAGACGATGGTGGGTGATGTAGGGTTCGAACCTACGACCCGCTGATTAAGAGTCAGCTGCTCTACCAACTGAGCTAATCACCCGACCGATCGTCTGCGTCTTCGGGGGCCAGTGGCCTTGCCGAAGGGCGCTCCTACTACCCAGCGGTTCGGGGGTTGGCAAGCGCTTTCGCAAACTTTCTTCGGCGGGGTATGGTCCCCGTGGAATCAGCCGCGGCAAGCGGCGGGGAGCGAGCATCATGGCCTTCTGGAACCGGCGTCGATCGATCGATGTCATGATGGCGCCGCACGACGGACCGCGGCTGAAGCCGACGTTGAGCTGGCCGCATCTGCTGGCTCTGGGTGTCGGGGCCATCGTCGGCACCGGCATCCTGACGCTGATCGGCGTGGGGGCGGGTCTGGCGGGTCCGGCGGTGCTGATCAGCTTCGGTCTAGCGGGTATTGTGTGCGCCTGTGCGGCCCTAGCCTATGCCGAGCTGTCGACCATGATGCCGACGGCAGGCAGCGCCTATACCTATTCCTATGCCGTGCTGGGCGAGATGATCGCCTGGGTCGTGGGGTGGAGCCTGATCCTGGAATATTCGCTGGTGGTCTCGGCCGTGGCCGTGGGCTGGTCCGGCTATGCGGTCGGCTTTCTGAGCGGGCTGGGGATCGACCTGCCGCTGGCTCTGGTCGCCGGGCCGCATGCGGGGGGGATCATCAACCTGCCGGCGGTGGCCATCATCGGCGTGGTGACAGGCCTGCTGCTGCTGGGCACCAAGGAAAGCGCGACGCTGAACGCCGTGTTGGTGCTGATCAAGATCGCGGCGCTGGTGGTGTTCGTGGCCATCGCCCTGCCGGCCTTCAAGCCCGAGCATTTCACGCCCTTCATGCCCAACGGCTTCGGCGCGCCTTTCGTTCAGACGGGCGTGATGGCCGCGGCGGCGATCATCTTCTTCGCCTTCTATGGGTTCGACGCCATTTCGACGGCGGCGGAGGAGACCAAGATGCCCGAGCGCGACCTGGCCATCGGCATCGTCGGCTCCATGCTGATCTGCACGGCGCTGTATCTGGTCGTGGCGGCCGCCGCCATCGGCGCGCGACCGGTGGCGAGCTTCGCCGACAGCCCTGAGCCCCTGGCCCTGATTCTGCGCCAGATGGGGCAGGGGACGGCGGCCCAGTGGATCGCGGCGGCGGCGGTGATCGCGCTTCCGACCGTGCTGCTGGCCTTTTTGTTCGGCCAGAGCCGCATCTTCCTGGGCATGGCGCGCGACGGCCTGTTGCCGCGTCGTCTTGCCAAGGTGTCGAGCCGGGGCGTGCCGGCGGTGGTGACGGTGTTCACCGCCGTGGTGGTGGCGATCCTTGCTGGGCTGTTGCCGCTGGACGAGCTGGCGTCGCTGGCGAACGCCGGGACGCTGGCGGCGTTCTGCTCGGTTGGGGTGTGCCTGATCGTGCTGCGCATCCGCGAGCCGGGCCGCAAACGGGTGTTCAAGGCGCCGTTGTGGCCGTTGGTCGGCGCGGTCAGCGTGATCGGCTGCATCATCTTCTTCCTGAGCCTGAAGCCGGTGACGCAGATCGGGTTCCTGATCTGGAACGTGATTGGTGTGGCGATCTATCTGCTGTGGTCGTCCAAGAACTCGCGCCTGGCCAAGGGCGAGGAGACGGCGGCCTGATGGCGTTGCGCGATCTGACGGGCGCGGTCGATTTCGCCGTGCTGAACGGCATGACGGGCGGGGACGACGCCATTAACGAGGAAGTGCTCGGCCTGTTCGTGAACCAGGCCGGCCTGTGGTCGGTCATGCTGGACCCCAAGGCCGAGGGCTGGCGCGACGGGGTCCATACGATCCGGGGCGCGGCGGCGGGCATCGGCGCGCGAGACCTGGCGGCGATCTGCGCCGAGGCGGAAGCGGCGGACCAGACGCTGGCCGCGCCGGCGGTGGAGCGGGTACGCGATGCGCTGGAGGCGGCGCTGGCCGATGTCGCGGCCTATCGCCACGAACTGATGCTGCGAGGCCTCAGGGCCTGAGGCTGTCGAGGCGAAAGTTGGACTCGGAAAAACAGTCCAAGTGTCCAAGTGAGTCCAACTTCGGCCGCCGCCCGAAATTGCACTGCACTCCGAAAACGCGTGCAAAGTGCAAGAAAGTGCAATTTCGGCAGGCGGCGCGCAGCGATGTCAAAGACTGGCTCGCATTATAGGGGCTTCCGAAGAGGCGTCAGGTCGATTGACGCTGTTGCGACTCAAGCGCTTGAAATGAGGCCGAACTTCTCTCGCCGATAGGATGGCTGGCGTTAGCGCAGCCTAGCTGCGCGTCCGGTCGTAGGTCGCGAACTCGTGGGCGATGCAGCGGTCGATGAGCAGGCGCCAGACGGGTTCGGCGATGTCGGGCGAGAGGTTGTGGGCTTCGGCGGAGATCAGGACTTTGGCGACAACGTCGTCGATGCGGGCCTGGTCGAAGACGGCGTCGCGGTCGGGCTTGATGCGGGCGGCGGCGTCCATGTAGCGCTGACGCTCGGCCAGCAGGGCGACCAGGGCGCGGTCAAGGGCGTCGACGCCCTGGCGGACATCAGCCATCGACTGGCATTCGGCGGGATCGATGCGGGGATCGACGGCGACAAGAGCGGGCTTCGACATGGCGGTGGGGTTAGCGGGTCAGGCCGCGCAAGCCAAGCCGTCAGACTGTCTCAACCGACGAATGCGCGTTCCAGGACATAGTCGGCGGGTTCGGCGTTCGAGCCCTCCTTGAGGCCATAGGTCTCCAGCAGCTCGCCGGCTTCCTTGATCATGGCCATGGAGCCGCACAGCATGGCGCGGTCGCGGGCGGGATCGAAACCGTCGGGCAGGCCAAGGTCGCGGAAGAAGTCGCCGGACTTGATGCGGTCGGTGATGCGGCCCTTTTTCAGAAGACTGGGAGTCTCGAAATCCTCGCGGGTCACGGTGGGGTAGTAGGTCAGCTGGGCCTGCGCCTCTTCACCGATCAGAGGGTCGTCGTGGATCTCGCGGGTGAAGAAGTCGCGATAGGCCAGGTCGGCGACGCTGCGGACCGTGTGGATCACATAGACATGGCCGAAGCGGGAATAGGTGTCCGGGTCGCGCGCGACGCTGAGCCACGGCGCCAACCCCGTGCCGGTGCCGATCAGGAACAGGCGCTCGCCGCCAGTCAGGGCGTCCAGGACCAGGGTGCCGGTCGGCTTCTTGCCCATCAGGACGGTGTCGCCGGCGACAATCTTCTGCAGGCGCGAGGTCAGGGGGCCGTCGGCGACCTTGATGGAGAAGAACTCCAGCTCCTCGGCCCAGTTGGGGCTGGCGATGGAATAGGCGCGCAGGACGGGTTTGCCGCCGTCGGCACCCGGGAGGCCGATCATCACGAACTCGCCTGAGCGGAAGCGAAAATCGTCGGGCCGTTTCACGCCGAAGCTGAACAGGCTGTCGGTCCAGTGGCGGACCCACAGAACCTCAAGTTCGTTGAACGGGCTGGCCTTGACGGGAGCGGGGGAGAGGGCGGCGTCTGTCATCGTGCGGTCTCTCTAATCTGAGAACCCCTCGCAGGGAAGGAAAAGCCTTTCGTGCGGCGACCACTTTTCCTCGTGACGGCTTGCAGAAGCGCGGCTAGCGTCCCGGGCCATGCGCACAGTCCTTCTCGCCTCGACCATCCTTCTGTCGGCCGGTTCCGCACTCGCCCAGGAGACGCCCTCCAACATCCTGACGCCCGAACGGGTGTTTTCGAGCCCCAGCCTGAACGGGCCGGTGGCCAAGGGGGTCAGCCTGTCGCCCGACGGGCATCTGGTCGCTTTCCTGCGCTCGCGAGAGGATAATGTGGACGTTCAGGATCTGTGGGCGGCGCCCACCGGCGAGGGCGAACCCTACAAGCTGATCGACGCGCGGGCGCTGGTTCCCGACGCAGGCGAGTTGTCGGAGGCCGAGAAGGCGCGGCGCGAGCGGATGCGGATCAGCGCGCGCGGCGTGGTCGAATATTCGTGGGATCAGCAGGGTCGCTACATTCTGGCGCCGCTGGAAGGCGACATCTTCCTGGCCAATCGGGCCGACGGCAAGGTGCGCCGCCTGACCGAGACGCCCGCCGACGAGATCGACGCCAAGGTGTCGCCCAAGGGAAGCTACGTCTCCTATGTCCGCGATCAGAACCTGGTCGTCTATGATCTGGCGAGCGGCCGCGAGACGCCGATCACCGACGACGGCGCAGGCCTGATCACCTGGGCCACGGCCGAGTTCATCGCCCAGGAAGAGATGGATCGCGACACCGGATACTGGTGGAGCCCGGATGAACGCTACATCGCCATGACGCGGGTGGACGAAAGCCCGGTGGACATCGTGCCGCGCTTCGAGATCAGCGGCGGCGGCGCGACCATGGTCGAGCAGCGCTATCCTCGCGCGGGCCGGCCCAATGCGGTGGTCGAACTGTATGTGCGCGACCTGCAGGGCGGGGGACGGGTCAAGGTGGACCTGGGCGCCAACACCGACATCTATCTGGCGCGGGTGAATTGGTCCGGCGACGGCAAGACCCTGTACGTCCAGCGTCAGTCGCGCGATCAGAAGACGCTGGATCTGCTGAGCGTCGATCCGACCACCGGCGCGTCGCGGGTGATCCTGAGCCAGAAGGCGTCGGCCTGGGTCGACCTGAACGACGATTTCCGCGTGCTGTCGGACGGGCGGTTCATCTGGTCCAACGAGGACAGCGGCTGGCGGCACCTGTATCTGTACGACCGCAATGGGCGCCGGCTGCGGGCCATTACGCGCGGCGATTATCCGGTCAAACATCTGGACGGGGTCAACGAGCAGACGGGCGAGGTCTATTTCACCGCCTCGATGCGCGACGGCAAGGAACTGCCCATCGAGCAGCAGATGTTCCGGGCCAATCTGAACCGCACGGTCGATCCGGTGGCGGTGACGCCGGGCGGCGGCTGGTGGAGTGTGTCGGTCAACGGGCCGGCGACGGCCTATGTCGGCAACTATTCCGATCCGGCGACGCCGACCCAATCGGCCCTGTACCGGATCGACGGCACGCGCGTGCGCTGGATCGAGGAGAACAGGCTGGACGCCAGCCATCCGTTCGCGCCCTACGTCTCGCGGCTGCGTGCGCCCGAGTTTGGCACGATGCAGAGCCACGGCCAGACCCTGGTGTGGCGCATGACCACGCCGCCCGACTTCGATCCGGCCAAGACATATCCGGTGGTGATGCAGGTCTATGGCGGGCCGGGCACCGGGGCGGGCGTCCAAAAGAGCTGGCAGCCCCTGACCAACCAGTTGCTGACCGAGGCAGGCTACATCGTCTTCCGCGTGGACAATCGCGGCGAGGGCGACCGGTCCCAGGCGTTCGAGACCAGCATCTATCGCCGCCTGGGCATTCCAGCCGTCGAGGATCAGGCCCAGGCCGCGCAGTGGCTGAAGACCCTGCCGTACGTCGATCCCGACCATATAGCAGTCATGGGCTGGAGCTTCGGCGGTTTCCTCAGCCTGCTGACCTTGACGGACAAGGACGCCGGCTTGGCCTCGGCCCTGGCGGGCGCGGCGCCGACCGAGTGGAGCCTGTACGACACCCATTACACCGAACGGTACATGTCCACGCCGCAGGCCAATCCGGAAGGCTATGCCGCCACTGACGTCCTGCCGCGGCTCGACGATCTGACCGGGCGGCTGCTGATCCTGCACGGCATGGCCGACGACAATGTCATCTTCGGCAATGCGACCCGTGTCATTGATGCGCTGCAGGCCAAGAGCGTGCCCTTCGAGATGATGCTCTATCCCGGCCAGCGGCACGGCGTCCGCGGCGAACCGAGGCAACTGCAGCAATGGCGCACCTATCTCGACTTCCTGGACCGGACCATCGGCAAGCGGGCCGAGCCCAAGGCCGACTGATTCTGGCGGCTGCGGTTGCGCTGGCCCTTGCGGGTTGCGCGACCGGGCAGGGCGGCTATCCGTCCGCGTCCGCCGTGGTTGCGGCGGCGCGGTCGAACGACACCGCGCATGCGGTGCTGCGCTGGACGGACAACTCGCCCAGCCGGGGCGCGTCGGCGATTTCCGGCATGCCGATCCTGCTGAAGGACAATATCGAGACGGCGGACATGCCGACCACGGCCGGGTCGCTGGCCTTGGCGGACAATGCGCCGGGTCGCGACGCGCCTCTCGTCGCCCGTTTGAGGGCCGCCAGGGCGGTGATCGTCGGCAAGACCAATCTGTCGGAATGGGCCAATATTCGGGCGTCGGACTCGATCAGCGGCTGGAGCGCCGTCGGCGGGCAGACGCTGAACCCCTATGACCCCGCGCGCACGCCGTGCGGATCATCGTCAGGCAGCGGGGCGGCGGTGGCGCTGGGCCTGACGCCGGTCGCCATCGGCACGGAGACGGACGGGTCGATCACCTGCCCGGCATCGGTGAACGGCGTGGTCGGGTTCAAGCCGACGGTCGGCCTGGTGTCGCGGACCCATATCGTGCCGATCAGCCATTCCCAGGATACCGCCGGACCGATGGCGACGACGGTCCGGGATGCCGCGAGAGTGCTGACGGTCATCGCCGGGTCCGATCCGGCCGACCCCGCCACGGTCGAGGCCGACGCGCGAAAGGTGGACTATGCGGCCGGTTTGGACGCCGGTTCGCTTCGTGGCGCGCGGGTCGGGGTGATGCGGTTCCTGAAGGGCTATTCGCCGCAGACCCAAGCGGTGTTCGAACAGAATCTTCAGGCCCTGCGCGATGCAGGCGCCGTGCTGGTCGATCTGCCGGAGGGACCGGACGGTCGGGTGATCGGAGCGGCAGAGTTCAAGGTGCTGCTGTACGAACTGAAGCACGACCTGAACGCCTATCTGGCCTCGACCGACCCGGAGCAGGTCCGTACCCGCACTCTGGCCGACGTGATCGCTTTCAACGCCGCCGAGCCGCGCGAGACGGCGTTGTTTGGTCAGGACACTTTCGAGCGCGCTCAGGCGATGGGCGATCTGACGGCGGCTGATTACCTGGAGGCGCGCGACATCACTGCGGCTGGCGGGATCCGAGGGTATCGACCGGCTGATGCGCGATAATGCCCTGGTCGCCCTGGTCGCCCTGGTCGCCCTGGTCGCCCTGATCGCCCCGACGACTTCGCGCGCCTGGACCAATGATCCCAAGGATGAGGACGACATGGAGGGCTCGGCCAGCCAGTTGGCCGCCGTCGCCAGCTATCCGCATCTGACTGTGCCGATGGGCTTTGATCGGGGGATGCCGGTGGGCTTGAGCTTCCTGGGCGGGAAATGGGACGACGCACGCATCCTGTCGCTGGGTTACGCCTTCGAACAGGCGACGCAGGCACGCCGGCCTCCGCCGGTCGTTGGACGCTGAGCGGGCGAGGAAACGGCGGTTTCGGGATGGCGATCCGAAGAAGTGACGCGAGCTTTACCCGACGTGATCTTGGCGCCCTCGCCGATGCGGGCTAACCCGTAGTTCACAACGTCCTATAGGGAGACGCCCCAATGCCCGATCTCGCACAAGTCACCGAACACATCCGCGGCGCCGTCGGCGACAACTCCGGCCTCGGCAAAACCGTCAAGCTCGACCTGGGCGACCAGGGCAAGATCTTCATCGATGGCGCCTCGGTGCCGAACACGGTGACGAACGAAGACAAGCCCGCCGACGCCACCGTCTCCATGAAGTGGGATGACTTCATGGCCCTGTCGGAAGGCAAGTTGGACCCGATGATGGCCTTCATGCAGGGCAAGCTGAAGATCGCCGGCGACATGATGATCGCCCAGAAGCTGGCTCCGCTGCTGAAGCGCTGATGCCGGTCTGAACGACCAGTTATGGCGGCGCGGCTCCCGATCAGGGGCCGCGCCGTTTTCGTATCGAGCGCCCGGCAGAGGCGCGAACGGGAAGAGGATAACGCCATGGACTTCAGACATTCCGACCGCGCCCTGGACTGGCACGCCCGCGTGCGCCGCTTTCTGGACGAACAGGTCATCCCGCGCGAGGCCGAGTATTTCGCCCAGGTGCGCGAGGATTCGACGCGGCAACCACCGGTCATGGAAGCGATGAAGGCCGCAGCACGCGAGGCTGGGCTGTGGAACATGTTCCTGCCGGGGGAGCACGGCGCGCGCCTGACCAACCTCGACTATGCGCCGCTGGCTGAGATGATGGGCGCCCACCTGTGGTCGGCGGAGGTGTTCAACTGCAACGCCCCCGACACCGGGAATATGGAAGTCCTGCACATGTACGGCGACGCGGCCCAGCAGGACCGCTGGCTGACGCCGCTGATGGCGGGCGAGATCCGCTCGGCCTTCCTGATGACGGAGCCCGAGGTCGCCTCGTCCGACGCGACCAATATCCAGACCCGGATCGAGCGCGATGGTGACCACTATGTCATCAACGGGCGCAAATGGTGGTCCACCAACATGGGCCATCCGAACGTCGCCATGACCATCGTCATGGGCAAGACCGACTTTGACGCCGCCGCCCACGCCCAGCAGTCGCAGGTGATCGTGCCCGTCGACACGCCCGGCTTCCACATCGAGCGGATGCTGTCGGTGTTCGGCTATGACGAAAAGCCCATCGGTCATGCCGAGGTGGTGCTGGAGAACGTTCGCGTGCCGGTCGAGAACCTGATCGCCGGCGAGGGCCGGGGGTTCGAGATCGCGCAGGGGCGGCTCGGTCCGGGCCGCATCCACCATTGCATGCGGGTGATCGGCGCGGCGGAACGGGCGCTGGAGCTGATGGTCGTGCGGTTGCTGAACCGGACGGCGTTCAAGAAGCAGCTGGCCGAACATTCGATATGGGAACAGCGGGTCGCCGAGGCCCGCACCAATATCGAGATGTGCCGTCTGCTGGTGCTGAAGGCCGCCTGGATGATGGATCAGGCGGGGGCCAAGAACGCTCGGTCAGAGATCGCCCAGATCAAGGTCGCCGCGCCGAAGATGGCGCTGCAGATCATCGACGACGCCATCCAGGCGTTCGGCGGGGCCGGCGTGTCCGGCGATACGCCCTTGGCCGAGCTTTATGCCGGGGTGCGGACGTTGCGCATCGCCGACGGCCCGGACGAGGTTCACAATCGCACCATTGCGCGGTTGGAATATGCAAGACACGGCGGGCGTCCGGTGCGCTGAATACGGCCGGTTTATAAGCCCAAACCCTTGGGAACCCTGACCTTCGGCCGACGTTCGGTCTTCATGAACGACCAAACGCGCGGTCAGGGTCGTGGGGCGACGGAACGGCTGACATGAATGCTCGCTTCGAGCCCGATACGCGGGCGGCGTCCGATGTGGCGCGGTTCAGGGCCGTGCGGGCGGTCATGGCCGAACTGGCAAAGGGCCTGTCTGCCGAAGACTTGTCGGCCCAGTCGATGGTCGATTGCAGCCCTGGCAAATGGCACCTGGGTCACACCAGCTGGTTCTTCGAGGCGATGATCCTGTCGGCGGACCCGGAATACCGGCCCGTCGATCCGCGTTTCCAGCAGTTGTTCAACTCCTACTATGAGGCCTTGGGCGAGCGGGTGCCGCGCGACAAGCGCGGCCTGATGACCCGGCCGTCGGTGGACGAGGTGCTGGCCTACCGCCGCGAGATCGACCGGCGCATGGCCGCCTGGTTGGCGCAGGGGCCGTCGAGCGGGCAGCAGCGGTATCTGTTCGAACTGGGCCTGCATCACGACCAGCAGCATCAGGAGCTGTTCCTGATGGATATGCTGAACCTGATGTCGCGCTCGCCGCTGGACCCGGTAGCCTATGAGGTCGAGCCGCGCGGCGCGCCCGTTCAGGCGACGCGAGGCGGCGTGGTCACGTTCGAGGCCGGCCTGGTGTCGATCGGCCATGGCCGAGCAGGCTTCGCCTTCGACAATGAGGGGCCGTCGCACCGCGTCTGGCTGGAGCCGTTCGCCCTGGCCGCAGATCTGGTTACGAACGGCGACTGGATCAGGTTCATCAAGGACGCGGGCTACAGCCGGCCTGACCTGTGGCTGTCGGACGGCTGGGCGACGGTGAAGACCGAGGGCTGGACCGCGCCGTTGTACTGGCGTTGCGACGGCGGCGACTGGACGGTTATGAGCCTGACGGGGCGCAACCCCGTCGATAGCGCAGCGCCCGTGCGCCATGTCAGCTTCTATGAGGCCGACGCCTATGCGCGCTGGGCCGGCAAACGGTTGCCGTCCGAGGCGGAGTGGGAACATGCGGCGACGATCGCGCCCGAGGAGTTTTCGAACCTGTCGGGCGAGGTCTGGCAGTGGACGTCCAGCGCCTATGCGGCTTACCCCGGCTTTCAGCCGACGCCCGGCACGGCCGCCGAATACAACGGCAAGTTCATGGCCAATCAGATGGTGCTGCGCGGCGGCGCCTTCGCTACGCCGTCCGACCATGCCCGCGTGACGTATCGGAACTTCTACTACACCCAACAGAGGTGGGCCTTCATGGGTCTGAGACTAGCCGAAGACGCCCCGCAAAGGGCCGTCGCGCCGAAGGAGGATGCGCAGACCGCAGGATTCCGCCGCGACATGGTCGAGGGCCTGTCGCGCGACCAAAAGGCCGTCCCGCCCAAATGGTTCTATGACGCCGAAGGGTCGCGCCTGTTCGAAGAGATAACAGCCCTGCCGGAATACTATCCGACGCGGCAGGAGACGGCGCTGTTGCGTGAAAGCGCTGCGGCCCTGACCGCCGATTTCGGGCCGGACGCTGTGCTGGTGGAGTTTGGGTCCGGGGCTAGCGAGAAGACCCGTATCCTGCTGGACGCCGTGCCCAACCTGGGCGCCTATGTGCCGCTGGATATCAGCGAGACGGCGCTGCTGGACGCCGCGACCCGTATCCGCGCGGACTATCCGGGCCTGAAGGTTCAGCCGGTCTTGGGCGATTTCGAACATCTGGCGCCCTTACCGGACGACTTACCGCGCGGACGGCGCATCGGGTTCTTCCCCGGTTCGACCATCGGCAATCTGCATCCTGCCGAGGCCGAGCGCTTCCTGGCGGCGGCGCGACGGATGCTGGAGGAGGGGGCGCTGTTCATCCTTGGCGTCGATCTGGTCAAGGATCCAGCTATCCTGGTCGCCGCCTATGACGACAGCCAGGGCGTGACCGCCGCCTTCAATCGCAATCTGCTGGTTCGAGCCAATGCCGAGCTGGACGCCGATTTCGATCTGGACGCCTTCACGCACCGCGCGGTGTGGAATCCCGAGGCGTCACGGATGGAAATGCATCTGCAAGCCGTTACGCCGACGACGGCCCATATCGGTGATCAGACGTTCCGCTTCATGAGCGGCGAGACGATCCACACCGAGAGCTCGCGCAAGTTCACGCCCGATACCGTCGAGGCCATGGCGAAGGCGTCCGGCTGGTCGCTGATACGTATCGACGTGTCGCCAGAACCCAGCGTCGCCCTGGCTCTGCTTCGAGCCTGAGCCAGCTCGGGGCGTCGCATCGCGCGACGCCCCGACAACGCAAAGAAAAAGGGCGGCGCGTCGATTACGGGCCGCCCTTATTTTGTATCGCATCAGCGGATTATTCGCCGTCAGGCGTGTCCGCGTCTTTCTTGGTGCCGTGCGAGGCTTCTCCACCCTTACGGCCGGCCTGTGCGGCGAGGCTGCGATCCTGAGAGAAGCTTCGCTTTTCGCTGGGGACGCTGGCGCCCCCTTTGCGCGCGATTTCGCGCTGACGTTCGGGGTCCATGGAGGCGAAACCTCGCTTGGAAACGCCGGAGGGTCGTGTGGGCTGGCTGTCCATCGGGGTCCTTTCAGTGCTGCCGTTGCGCTTGCTGAAGTGAACCCTGTGACTCGGTGACGGTTCCGTTCGGAACCCTGTTTTACTGTCACACCCCTGAACGTCTTCGTGGTTTGACTTCAAGCCGCGTCGTAAGGACGGGAATCACCTTCATCGCCGCCGCCGGGTTCCATGGGCGGAACTTCGTCGGGCGTGTCGGACGGCTGGATTTCCGGTTGAGGCGTGGTCTCGGGCTGAATTTCCGGCTGGGGCGTGGTGGGCGTGGGTTCGATATAGGTCATGATGCTCTCTCCTTGCCCCGACCCAACGCGACCCCGCCATGGACGTTCAAAGGAACCACCGGTCGTCAGGTCGGTTTGTTGTGCGAACCCGGAGATCGATATGACCAACACCCCCATTACTTCGCCTTCATCCGATGACATCGTTCTGGACGATGACGATCTGACACAGCGTCTGGACCGCGAAGCCGACGCCATTCTTGCCGGTGGCGAACGCCGGACGTTCGGCGAAACCGCCTCCATCCGCCAGGCCGTGCGCGAAGACGTTGGCTTGGTTCGCGAAAAGATTTCGGGGCGAGTGCATCGTGTTCAGGAAGACATTCAGGACAACCCGATGAAGGCGACCCTGTATGCCTTGGGCATTGGCGTGATCATCGGCATGATCTTGCGCCGCTGATCCAGGCGAAATCTTCAGGCAGGCCCCGTCGGCTCACGCCGGATCGGGGCCTGTCGCATTGCGGCGTCCGAGACGAACGGATTGGTGCGCCGTTCCTCACCGAAGGTAGAGATCGGCCCATGACCCGGCACGAAGGTCACGTCGTCCCCTAGCGGCCACAGCTTTTCGAGCACCGAGCGGATCAGGGCCGGCGGATCGCTCATGGGGAAGTCGGTGCGGCCGACCGATCCCTTGAACAGCACGTCGCCGACCTGAGCGAATCTCGCCTCTCTATTGAAGAAGATGACGTGGCCGGGCGTGTGGCCGGGGCAGTGGCGTACCTCCCAGGTCGTTTCGCCCAGCGACACCGTGTCGCCGTCCTCAAGCCAGCGGTCGGGCGTGAAGGGGCGAGCGTCGGGCAGGCCGTACATTCTTCCGCTCTCGACGATCCGGTCGATCCAGAACTGGTCGGCCTTCTGTGGGCCGGTGATCTGGACACCAGTCTTCTCCTGCATCTCGGCCGCGCCGCCCGCATGGTCCAGATGGCCGTGGGTGATCCAGATCTGGTCCAGGGTCAGGCCACGCCGCGAAACTTCTCCCAGAATCGCATCGACGGAACCGCCCGGATCGATCACAGCGGCCTTGTTGGTGGCGGTGCACCAGACGGTCGTGCAGTTCTGCTGGAGCGGCGTGACAGGCGTGACGACGACGCCGATGGGGGAGGCGGGTTGGCTCATATCGTCAACATAACTATCCCTGAGCCGCGAAACCACCGGTCGCGACCACGCCCGCGTTGACCTTTGGGGCCCTTCTCGACATAAGGGCGGGCTTCGAGGCGCCGCTCCCAACGGGGCGGCCTTCTTGCTTTATCCATTCCGCGCCGGCCGTCCTAAAGGCCCATGCGCCACAGAGCGTCAGAATCTCCGCCATGCAAGTCGTCGAAAAGTCGAACGAAGGCCTCAGCCGCGTGATCGCGGTCACCATTCCCGTCGCGGAGCTGAACGAGAAGCTCGAAGCCCGCGTCAAGGAAGTCGCCCCGCAGGTGAAGCTGAAGGGCTTCCGTCCGGGCAAGGTGCCGGTCGCCCACGTCAAGAAGACCTTCGGCCGTGAGTTCATGGGCGAGATCATCAACGCCGAGCTGAACGAATCCAGCCAGAAGGCTCTGGACGAGGCCAAGGTCCGTCCGGCTGCGCCTGCCGAGATGAAGCTGACGTCCGACATGGACAAGGTCATCGCCGGTCAGGAAGACCTGTCCTACGAAATGGCCCTGGAAATCATGCCGGACTTCACGCCGGTCGATCCCAAGACCCTGAAGCTGGACCGCCCGACCTATGAAGCGTCGGACGCCGATCTGGACGAAGCCCTGACGGAGCTGGCCGGTCAGGCCAAGACCTACGAAGACAAGAAGGGCAAGACCGTCAAGGCCGCCGAAGGCGACCAACTGACGATCGACTTCCTGGGCAAGCTGGACGACGAGCCCTTCGAAGGCGGCGCCGCCGAAGATGCGGACCTGGTGATCGGCTCGGGCCGCTTCATCCCCGGCTTCGAAGAGCAGCTGACGGGCGCCAAGGTCGGTGAAGAAAAGACCATCGAGGTCACCTTCCCCGCCGACTATCAGGCCGCGCATCTGGCCGGCAAGCTGGCCACGTTCGACGTCAAGGTGAAGGCCATCAAGGCCGAGGCCGAAGCCAAGATCGACGAAGAGTTCGCCACCCGCATCGGTCTGGAATCGCTGGACAAGCTGAAGGAACTGCTGAGCCAGAACCTGAACCAGCAGTATGCCGGCGCCGCCCGCTTCAAGCTGAAGCGCGCCCTGCTGGACCAACTGGACGAAGCCCACGACTTCCCGCTGCCGCCGAAGATGGTGGATGCCGAGTTCGACGGCATCTGGCAACAGGTCGAGGCCGACAAGACCGCCGGCCGCCTGCCTGAAGAAGACGCCGCCAAGTCGGACGAGGACCTGAAGGCCGAATACCGCAAGATCGCCGAGCGCCGCGTCCGCCTGGGCCTGGTGCTGGCCGAGATCGGACGCGCCAACAACGTCCAGGTCACCGACCAGGAACTGAACGCCGCCATCCTGCAGGAAGCCCGCAACTATCCGGGCCAGGAGCAGGCCGTCCTGAACTTCTACCGCCAGAACCCCAACGCCGCCGCCCAGATGCGCGCCCCCATCTACGAAGAGAAGGTCGTCGACCTGATCGTGGGCGTCGCCGACGTGACCGACACGCCGATCACGAAGGAAGAGCTGCTGAAGGAAGACGAAGACGAGGGCTAAGCTACGGTGGGGACACTAGCTAACGCTCGGCAATTGCTGATAGTTGAAAGGGCCCGCTTTGCGGGCCCTTTTTGCATCTAGAGGTTGCCGGAGTTTCTGCGTCATGAGCCTTGTCATAGCCTTGGCTACCGCTGCCCTGCTGTCTGCAGCTCCTCAAACGGCGCAGCAGCCTGCGACGGGAGATGTCGCCCCGACAGATCTTGAGTCGATCATCGTCGAAGGGCGAAGAGTCGAAGAGGAAGCTCGGGCCTATATCCGCGAGGTTGGCGATCCGCCTCGGGGCACCTCACTTGCACGTTGGAACCGTCCTGTATGCGTCAGCATGACGAACATGCAGCCTCAATTTGCTCAATTCGTAATCGATAGGATCGCTACAAACGCCTTCGCCGCCGGGGCAGATGTCGGGGGCCAAGGTTGCAGGCCTAACGTCATCATCCTGGCGACGACCGATGGTCCGACGCTGGCCAAGAAACTCGTCGCAGAGGCAGGGCTGGGATTCCGTCCTGCGATCAACCACACCAATCTCAATCGCGACGCCTTGGCCGATTTCCAAAATTCCGACGCGCCTGTTCGGTGGTGGAACGTCGTCATGCCGGTCTCCATCGACAATGGCGCGGTAGCGATCGCGCTTCGCGGCGACACAATCCTGGGTGAGGACGGCGAGACGTTGAAGGCCGTAAGGGTACGCGACGCATCACGTATGCGCGCCAATATTCGCTACGACATGGCCTGGACCATCGTCATCATCGATATGAGCCGGACCGGCGGCGTGCCTCTTGGCGCGCTGGCAGACTATGCCTCGATGGTCTCGCTTGCTCAGATTGACGCCTCTGCAGACCTTGGCGATCAATCGACCGTGATGAACCTGTTCAAGGAACCCGCCGGGGTGGATGGTCTCAGCCAATGGGACAGAGACTATCTCTCCGCTCTGTATGCTGCACCGTCCAATCGTGCCGATGGCAGGCGTCAGGACAATGCGGTCGCTCGCACGCTCATTCAGCAGCGGCGTGTTCGAGAAGGTTTGGATCCCGCTCCGGCCGAGCTTGAAACGGGGGAGTAGGATTTCGATTGAGATCGTCGGGCCTGCCTTGCGTGAAGGGCCGGTGAACGCGATATGCTAAAGCGAAGGGCGCGGTCTGAATCGCGCCCATTGCATCCGAGAAGGCCATATGCGCGATCCGATCGAACTGATGAACATGAACCTGGTGCCGATGGTGGTGGAGCAATCCAGCCGTGGCGAGCGCTCCTTCGACATTTTCTCGCGCCTGCTGCGCGAGCGGATCATCTTCCTGACAGGGCCGTTCGAGGACGGCATGGCGTCGCTGATCTGCGCCCAGCTGCTATTCCTGGAATCGGAAAACCCGAAGAAGGAAATCAGCATGTATATCAACAGCCCCGGCGGACAGGTGTCCTCGGCGCTCGCGATCTACGACACCATGCAATACATCAAGAGCCCGGTCTCGACCGTGGTCATGGGCATGGCCGCCTCGGCCGGTTCGCTGATCCTGACGGCCGGCGCCGCGGGCCAGCGCATCGCCCTGCCGAACGCGCGGATCATGGTGCACCAGCCGTCGGGCGGGTTCCGGGGCCAGGCGTCTGACATCGAACTGCACGCCGCTGACATCCGCTATACCAAGAAGCGGCTGAACGAGATCTACGTCCACCACACCGGCCGGACCTACGAAGAGGTCGAGAAGACGCTGGACCGCGACCACTTCATGTCAGCCGAGGAAGCCAAGGCCTGGGGCATCGTGGACCACGTCTATGATCGCCGCGAACAGGCCGACGCCGACGGCGTGAAGACGCCCGGCAACTAAGATCTGATTCAAGATCGAACGGAAAAGGCGCACCGATGCCGGTGCGCCTTTTTTCTTTTGTGCTATCAGGCCGCCATGCAGTTCACACGAGATCCAGGCGGCACGGTCGAAGTTGACGGCGAAACCTATGAGTGGGAGCTTCGTCGTCAGCCCCAGCCCAAGGGCGGCAATGTCTGGGAAGGCATGGCCGTGTCCCTGCGACATGTCGATTTCAAGCGCGAGGCCATCGTGCAGTTCCCGCCGCCGCTGCGGCCCAATGGCCGGCCGGATGTCGAGAAACAGCGTGTCAACGTCGATGCCGTTCGAACCGCCATCGCCTCGGCTATCGAGGCGGGCTGGGATCCGGCCTCGCGTGGCAAGGCCGTGGTTTTCGACGTGGACGCCGACGGCAACTGAGCCTCAGGGCTTCTGGCGGAACACCCTGAAGCCTGGCTCCTGCGCCATCGCCAGCATTTCGGTGTCGCCCGAGGTGTCGCCATAGGCGGCGGTCAGCGTCATGTCGTCGCCATAGGCGGTCTTCAATCGGCGCACCTTTTCTTCACCCCGGCAGTTGGGGCCGACGAAATCGCCGGTGATTCGGTCGTCGGCATCGAAGACGAATTCTGTGCCCAACAGGGTCTCCGCGCCCAGCTTGCGGGCGAACGGCGCCACCGTGGTGGTGGGAGAGGCGGTCACTATGACGCGATGGGCGCCGCGTTCGCCCCAGTCGTTCCAGACCTTGAGCGCATCGGGGCGCATGAAGCGGGGCCAAATCTCCTGGGCGAAGCGTTCGGCCTCGGATTCCAGGGTCTGGCGCTTGACGCCTTTCAGGAATTCTTTCACCGACGCCGCCTTGATCCGTCCTCGATCACGGTCGTGCGCATAGGCCGCCACGGCGGGCGACAGCTTGACCAAACCCAGCGCCCAGGCCCCCGGTCCGGCGCGCCATCGCAGGAATTCGGTGAAACTGTCGCGAATCGTCAGCGTGCCGTCGAAATCGAACGCGACGATAGGCCGCCCCGAGGCCTCGGACTGGCGCAAATCCTGCACGATCCCCATGTCAGACATTAGCCTTGATCCCCGCCGACACTGATCCATCCACGCACTGCAACAATCCCTTGCCGCCTTCGGGGTTGTCGTCGCACGTGGGATGGGTGATTGTCATTTTTTGAAGACCTTCGCAGCCAGAGTACTGGAATCAATGTGAGGGAAGCGCGTTTCGGGCCATTTCGGTCCGCCCCGCGGGAGTGAGATAAGGGTCTATGACCAAAGCAGCCGGCTCAGACGCCAAAAGCACCCTGTACTGCTCGTTCTGCGGAAAGAGCCAGCACGAGGTCCGCAAACTCATCGCGGGCCCGACCGTCTTCATCTGCGATGAATGCGTCGAACTGTGCATGGACATCATCCGTGAAGAGCACAAGATCGGGTTCAAGAAGACGACCGACGGCGTTCCAACGCCCAAGGAAATCCGCGACGTGCTGGACGACTACGTCATCGGCCAGTCGCACGCCAAGAAGGTGCTCTCGGTCGCCGTTCACAACCATTACAAGCGTCTGAACCACGCGACGAAGAACAACGACGTCGAACTGGCCAAGTCGAACATCATGCTGATCGGGCCGACCGGCTCGGGCAAGACGCTGCTGGCCCAAACTCTGGCGCGCATCATCGACGTGCCTTTCACCATGGCCGACGCGACCACCCTGACCGAAGCCGGTTATGTCGGTGAAGACGTCGAGAACATCATCCTGAAGCTGCTCCAGGCCTCCGACTACAATGTCGAACGGGCCCAGCGCGGCATCGTCTACATCGATGAAATCGACAAGATTTCGCGCAAGTCGGACAACCCCTCGATCACCCGCGACGTGTCGGGCGAAGGCGTGCAGCAGGCCCTGCTGAAGATCATGGAAGGCACCGTCGCCTCCGTGCCCCCGCAGGGCGGTCGCAAGCATCCGCAGCAGGAGTTCCTGCAGGTCGACACCGCCAACATCCTCTTCATCGTCGGCGGCGCGTTCGCGGGCCTGGAGAAGGTGATCGCGGCGCGCGGAGCCGGCGCCTCGATCGGTTTCGGCGCCAAGGTCAAGGAAATCGACGAGCGTCGCACCGGCGACATCCTGAAGGGCGTCGAGCCGGACGATTTGATGCGTTTCGGCCTGATCCCCGAGTTCATCGGCCGTCTGCCCGTTCTGGCGACGCTGGAAGACCTGGACGAAACGGCCCTGGTCACCATCCTGACCGAGCCGAAGAACGCTCTGGTCAAGCAGTACAAGCGCCTGTTCGAGATGGAGAATGTCGAACTAAGCTTCACCGACGACGCTCTGATCGCCGTCGCCAAGAAGGCTATCACGCGCAAGACCGGCGCACGCGGCCTGCGTTCGATCCTGGAAGGCATTCTGCTGGAGACCATGTTCGAACTGCCGACCTTCGAAGGCGTCGAAGAGGTCGTGGTCAATGCCGAGGTCATCGACGGCAAGGCCCAGCCCCTGCTGATCTATTCGGAAGCGTCCAAGAAGAAGGCCGACGGCGCCGCCTGATCCGGTCGCCGATAGCGAGAATGATGAAGGCCGGAGCAAGATCGCTCCGGCCTTTTTTCTTTGTTTCAAGTCGCCGGGCGGGTCTCGGCCAGCACCAAGACGTGACCGGGATGGGCCTCGGCCTCGGCCCTGGCGCATTGGACGGCGCTCTTGGCGTTGGTAAAGACGCCTTCGAACAGACCGTCGCTTGAGGTGACGCGCCAGCGGGCGCCGAAGGGCTGGATCGTCAGGGTCTCGACGGCGGGCGGCGAGGGCAGGGCGGGGATCATTGGGTGCGCCTGTGCTGGTCGCGGTTCAGCCGGTCACCTTCGGCCTGCAACCGTGCGGCCAGGCGTTCGGCAGACGCACGGTCGGACAAGGGGCGGGTTGTGGCCTTGTTGACCGCCACGGCCCATCCGCTCGCGCGCGGCACGACCCTGTATCGTCGGGGAGGGACGGGGGCTGCGGCCCCGCCCTCGACATGGCCCTGCATCATCGCGACGGCCCCCGGTGAATCGGCGCGCCGAACAGGGCGCCGATGAAGGTCATCGCCATCTGCACGGAGGTCGGCTTTGGCGCTGGGCGGTTCAGCGATTCCGCCAGCAGGTGTGAACGGCTCATGGGTCATCTCCTTGGACCCGCAGAAGACGCCCGAAGGCCGTAAAGCCGCCATGTCGAAAGCGCGGCGCCGCATAATGCGGGCGTAAAGGGCGCGTGAAGCGTGTCATGGGCCCACGCAGATGTGGGTGGTTCCGCAGTCACGCTTGAACCGCAGGTCTTTCAAACCACATACTCATCCGAACGCCGTCGGAATCGACGGGCCGTCATGCGCCGGTCGGGCCTCTTGCCCGGCGGACCCTGGCGGCGGGCCGGAGATGATCAATGGCCCAGGAGCACGCATCATGACTGAACCAAAGATCCTGCCCGTCCTGCCGCTGAGAGACATCGTCGTCTTCCCGCATATGGTCGTGCCGCTCTTCGTGGGCCGCGAGAAGTCCGTGAAGGCGCTGGACGAAATCATGAAGGGCGAAAAGCAAATCCTGCTGGCGACCCAGAAGAACAGCGTCGATGACGATCCTTCGCCCGACGCCATCTATCCCATCGGCGTGCTGGCCACGGTGCTGCAACTGCTGAAACTGCCCGACGGCACCGTCAAGGTGCTGGTCGAGGGCAAGGGCCGTGCGCGCCTGACCCGCTTCACCGACCGCGAGGAATATTTCGAGGCCGAGGCCGTCGAGATCGAGGACGAGCCAGGCGACGCCTCGCAGGCCGAAGCCATGCTGCGCGCCGTGGTCGAGCAGTTCGAGAACTATGTGAAGCTGAACAAGAAGGTGCCGCCCGAGGCCCTCAGTTCCATCCCCCAGATCACCGACGCCTCCAAGCTGGCGGACTCGGTCGCTGCACACCTGTCGGTGAAGATCGCCGACAAGCAGGGCCTTCTGGAAACCTTCGACGTGCCCAAGCGGCTGGAGAAGGTCTATGGCCTGATGGAGGGTGAAATCAGCGTCCTGCAGGTCGAGAAGAAGATCCGCTCGCGCGTGAAGCGCCAGATGGAGAAGACCCAGCGCGAGTATTATCTGAACGAGCAGATGAAGGCGATCCAGCGCGAACTGGGCGAGACCGACGACGCGCGCGACGAGATCATGGATCTGGAGAAGCGCATCCGTAAGACGCGCCTGTCCAAGGAGGCGCGGACCAAGGCCGAGGCCGAGGTCAAGAAACTGCGCAACATGAGCCCGATGTCGGCCGAGTCGACCGTGGTGCGCAACTACCTCGACTGGCTGCTGTCCGTGCCGTGGGGCAAGGCCAAGCAGAAGCCGATCGACTTGGCCAAGGCCGAGGAGATCCTTGAGGAGGACCACTTTGGCCTGGAGAAGGTCAAGGAGCGGATCGTCGAGTATCTGGCTGTCCAGGCCCGCACCGGCAGCCTGAAAGGGCCGATCCTGTGCCTTGTCGGACCTCCCGGCGTCGGCAAGACCTCGTTGGCCAAGTCCATCGCCAAGGCGACCGGGCGTGAATACGTCCGCATGTCGCTGGGCGGCGTGCGCGACGAAAGCGAGATCCGCGGTCACCGCCGGACCTATATCGGCTCCATGCCCGGCAAGATCATCCAGTCGATGAAGAAGGCCAAGACCACCAACGCCTTCGTCCTGCTGGACGAGATCGACAAACTGGGGTCCGACTGGCGCGGCGATCCCTCCTCGGCCCTGCTGGAGGTGCTGGACCCGGCCCAGAACTCGACCTTCGGCGACCATTATCTGGAGGTGGATTACGACCTGTCCCAGGTGATGTTCGTGACGACTGCGAACAGCCTGAACATGCCGCAGCCGCTGATGGACCGGATGGAGATCATCCGGGTGTCGGGCTACACCGAGGACGAGAAGGTCGAGATCGCAAAGCGTCACGTCCTGCCGAAACAGCTGACGGACCATGGTCTGAAGGCCGACGAGCTGATCATGCCGGAAAACACGATCCGCGACCTGATCCGCTACTACACCCGCGAAGCTGGCGTGCGGTCGCTGGAACGCGCCCTGGGCGGTCTGGCGCGTAAGGCTGTGCGCGAGATGGCCAAGACGGGCGCCAAGTCGATCACCGTTGATGACGCCAAGCTGGCGGAATATGCGGGCGTGAAGAAGTTCCGTTACGGCGAGACGGACGAGGAAGATCAGGTCGGCATCGTCACCGGTCTGGCCTGGACCGAGTTCGGCGGCGACATCCTGACCATCGAGGCGATCAAGATGCCCGGCCGGGGTCGCATGACCGTGACCGGCAATCTGAAGGAGGTGATGAAGGAATCGATCTCAGCCGCCGCCTCCTACGTTCGGTCGCGGGCGCTCGATTTCGGCGTTAAGCCGCCGGTGTTCGAGAAGACCGACATCCACGTCCACGTGCCTGACGGCGCCACGCCCAAGGACGGTCCGTCCGCCGGTGTCGCCATGACCGTGGCCATGGTCTCGGTCCTGACGGGCGTGCCGATCCGCAAGGATATCGCCATGACCGGCGAGATCACCCTGCGCGGCCGGGTTACCGCCATCGGCGGCCTGAAGGAGAAGCTGCTCGCGGCCCTGCGCTCCGGCGTCAAGACCGTGCTGATCCCGCAGGAGAACGAGAAGGATCTCGCCGAGGTGCCGGACAATGTGAAGTCGGCGCTGGAGATCGTGCCGATCTCCACGGCGGACGAAGCCTTGAAGTGGGCGTTGGTCGGCGCCCTGACGCCGGTGGAATGGGATGAGGCGTCGGAGCCGCTACCGGCGCCGGTTCCATCCCTCGACGGGCCGGCGGTCGCCGTCAGCCACTAACGTCAAGTTGAGTAGGGAACGCCGCCGGTGAGCATACCGGCGGCGTTTTCGTTTTTGACGCAACCGTCGATCTGCCCTTTAGTGATTCGCTTGGGGGACAGATGACAAAAGCGGAACTGATCGGCCGAATGGCCAGCGCGGCGAACATCAGCCGCGACCAGGCGAAATCGGCGCTGGAAGCCTTCACCGACGGCGTGGCCGAAGCGCTTTCGGATGGTCGAGACGTCAAGCTGATCGGGTTTGGCAGTTTCGTCGCCGTCGATCGCAAGGCCGGCGTCGCCCGCAATCCTCAGACAGGAGCCGCCGTGGCCCGCCCCGCATCCCGCACCGCGCGCTTTCGTGCTGGGGAAGGTTTGAAAAGCGCCTTGAACGGCTGAAGCCCAAAGGGCATAAGCTCGGCTCTGCATTGGGGGCGGCTAGCTCAGCTGGTCAGAGCATCTCGTTTACACCGAGAGGGTCGGCGGTTCGAACCCGTCGCCGCCTACCAAACAAAAAGGCCGCCGGAGCGATCCTGCGGCCTTTCGTGTTTCTTGCTTTCACTTCGATCAGAAGCGGAAGCTGGCCCGCAGCAGCAGCGAGTAGCGGACATAGTCTTCCAGCAGTTCTGCGTCGCCGGTCAGCGACAGCATGCCCAGTTCGTTGCCCAGGTTCAGGCGGAAGCCCAGAATCGGCCCGCCGCCTTTGATGGCGTCCGGCGACAGTGTGAAGCCAGGGCCGCCGTTGGCGAAGCGGGCGATGGTGTCGCCGGCGTCCACCGAGATGTTCTGGCGATAGCCGATGCGCAGTTCTGGACGGACCCAGCCGTTACGCCCGAAGCCGTAGCCGATGTTCATCGCCGCCACAGCCGAGAAGATGTGGCTGTCGCGTGAATCGATATCGAGATCGAAGCCGTTGCCGCCGCCGCTCTCGCTGCGAGCGCCTTCGGACAACCTGAAGAATTCACTATAGATTTCTGGACGGATGTTCAGGTGGCCGAAGTTGCGCTCATAGGAGGCGCCGCCGGCGACCGCCGCCGTCCAGCCGTTCCAGTCGGACTTGTTGTTCAGATAGACGCCGCTTGCGACCAGAGAGCGTTTGGCCGTGAATGAGGCGTAGCCGCCGGCCGCACGGGCCCAGGTCGTCCAATACTGGCCTTGGGCACGCCAGTAGAGACCCAGTTCCAGCAGATTGGCGGACAGCACCTCTTCGGCCTCGGCCTCGGGATCCTTGATATCGGAGGAGGTGAAGGCCGCCGAGATGCCGATCGCGCCCAGGCCGGTGCCTTTTTCCACGCCGCCCGCGATGCCGAAGCCTTCCGAGCGGAAGCCGTAGGAATCGGTCTTGTTCTTGTCGGCGTAGAAGTTGATCTCCTGCACCCAGGCGCTGGTTTCGCCGGGCGCGGCGGCCGCATTGCGGCCGGTCAGGGCGCGCGTCACGGCATCGACGCCGGCCGACAGCGACATCAGCGGGCCGCCGGAGTGGTCGGGCAGCAGCTGCTCATAAGCGTCGATGAAGCCGTCTCGCGTCGTCTGCGACAGCAGCAGATTGCGGATGGTCTCGTTGGAACCCAGGGCCGTGTAAACGGCGTCGAAGGCGGACGCTTCGACCGGGATCAGGTTGGCTTCCGACGCCGTGCGACGACGTGCGTCCACATAGACGGTGTTCGTCGCCTGGCTCACGCCGCCTTCGACGACGTAGAGGTAGGGCGAGTTGCCTGACAGCAGGGTCTGGTTGATCTGGCCTGTGCTCAGCGTGCCCGCGGTGATGATGTTGAACCGTTGCGGCGCGGTCAGGAGCGACGTGAAACGGACGCCCAGGGTCGAACCGGTCGCCAGCGTCGCATTGCCGCTGACGTTGAAGCCGCCGGCGCGGTTGTTGGTCGGATCGATGTTGACCAGCAGCGTGCCTTCGGCGCCGATATTCAGGTTGGAGATCGCCGTGGCGCCGGTCTGGGTGGCGGCCAACGTGCCCTTGGAGACGTTGATGTCCAAAAGGCCGTCGCCGTTCCCGATCGCGCCGGACACGATAGCGCCGCCGCTGATGTTCAAACGGTCGGCGCCCGCGCCGAAGTCTATGTCGCCGTTGACGACGCCATTTTCGATGTTGAGCGTGTCGGCGCCCGAGCCGAGCTTGATTGCGCCGATGATGGCTGGTTCGCTCGCGTCCGGCACGCCGTCCTTGTCGGTATCGACCGCAGTGCTGCCCGAAGCGGCGGTGATGCCGTACTGGCGCAGGGTGACGCCGGTCGTGTTGGCCGACAGATCGATCGCCGTGACGGTTCCGTTCACCGGCGTGGTGTCGGTCGTGCTGGGCGTCAGCGAGCCGATGATCGAGCCGGCGTTGTTGAGCTGGGTCAGCGAGCCCGACTGGTCGCGGATGACTGTGGCCGAACCGTGGTTGCCGCCGAACGAGGCCACGAGGTTGCCGGTGTTGGTCAGGGAGCCGACATTCGCGCCGGCGCCGATCAGAATGCCGGTTGCGGTCTGGGTTCCGACGCCCGACGCGACGGCCTGGATATTGCCCGAGTTGTTGATCGTGGGGGCGGTGACGCCCGATCCGATCCATACGCCGGTGGCGTTGGCGTCGACGGCGGTCGAGGCGATGCCGCCTTCGTTGCGAACGCCGCCGACCACGTTGACGGCTTGCCCTCCTGTGACGCCCAGCTGAACCGCGCGGGATTCGACGCCGGAATAGAGGCCGGAGCCGATGATGGCACCCCGGTTGATCAGGCCATAGGCCGCGTCGCCCGTGCCTACAGCGCCCAGGGTCACGGTGTTGGTGGCGGAGCCGATCAGAAGGGCCGGCGCGCCGCCGAGAGAGGTAATGGACGCGGCCGTTTCACTGGCGTCCGGGATGCCGTCGCCGTCACGGTCCGTATCGTCGCGGTTCTTCACGCCGTCGCCGTCGTCGTCCTCATCGCCGTTCTTGATGCTGTCGCCGTCGTCGTCGCCTTCGATGCCAGCGGCGGAATAGGCCAGGGCCTTGTCCAGCAGCACGCCGCCGGCGACGGTTGCGCCCACCCGCACGGCCGGGCCGCCCTGCAGCAGATCGTCCGAATCCAGTTCGTCCAGGAAAAGGGTCGTGGCGTTGTTGAAAGTTCCCGTCGCCGGCCGAACAGGGGGCGGGGTCGTATAACGGTAACCTGTGGCGACGACGGTGGAGTGAATCTTCAGCGCGCCGCCGACATTGCCTTCGACGGATACGCCAGTAGCGCCGGCGCCGATCGCCGAGATGGATCCAGCGAGATCAATGTTGCCGGAGATTGGGCCGGTCGTGCGGATCGCCGTGCTGTTTTCGCCGGTCACGCGCACCGTGCCCAAGCTTTGAAGCCTGCCATTCACAGCCGATTCGACCGACAGGCCGTAGGAGTTATTGCCTTCGACGGCGATCGCTCCTGTGCCTTCGACCAGGATATTGCCGGTGAAGGGCGAGGCGCCCGTGACCCGCACACCATAGCGGTTGGTCCCGGTGGCGAAGGGACCGTCAAGGTCGCCGTCGCCGTCGGTATCCTTGATGTCAGCCGTTTCGAGGGTGTCGTTGACTGTGATCGATCCGCCGACGATGACAGAGCCGGTGTTGCCGCCGTTGACCAGAATGCCGGTCGAGCCGTCGGCCGACTTGTCCATGGTGATCAAACTGCCGCCGTCCAGATCGACAGTGTTGTTCGAATCCAGCGTGACGGCGGCGCCCGTGGCGACGGCGACGCTGCCGCCGCTGGCGATGCGGATGTTTTCAGCGGCCGTGCCGGTTGCGTTGGAAGTCTGGATCGGCGTCGTGCGGGCGGTCGAGATTACGATCTCGGCCTGGGCCCCGGCGGCGGCCAGCAAGGGAGCGATCGCTACGGCGGTCGCGAGCAGAATACGCATTCGGTAGAAACCCCTGGTGGTCACGCATCACGGTACAGCCGATCCCTTAGCAGGGTCCGCGCCAGCCTTCCAAGTTTATCGAATTTGAGGCGAATACAAGGCCGCAGCAGTTTGCGACCCTGCCTGTAAACGGACCCGTGTTCTGTGGTTTTCGAGCGTTGCGGTGGATACGGAAGGTTTTGCGGCGCGTCGCTCTTGAGCTTTGCCGCGACGGGGTTTACGGCCGTCGCAAGGTCTAAAGGCCGCGTCCCGGCGACGCATCCAACGAACCCCTTCGGCGTTCGACAGCCCAGACCAGGCGAGAACACCCCATGAGCATGACAGACCTCGACGTTCAGGAAAGCGAACTCCGACTGATTCCTGGGCTGGACGTGGAAGTCGCGGATACCTTGCGGGCCTTGAAGGCGGCGGCGATGGACGAGCGGCCGCGTCTGGTGGACACCACCATGCTGTACGCGCCGCGCTCGGGCGGGGTAAAACGTTACATCCTGTCCAAGAAGGCCTGGATCGAATCCAACCGACCGGGCGTCAGCCATTCGCTGATCGTGCCGGGCGCGCGGCACAAGGCGCGTGCCGACGGGATCGTGCAGTTGCGGGCGACCAAGCTACCGTTCGGCGACGGCTATCGCTGGCCCAGTTCGGTGAAACGATGGAGCGCCTGGGTCGCGGCGATGAAGCCGTCGATCATCGAGGCCGGCGATCCTTACACGCCGGGGCAGGGGGCGCTGGAGGCGGGCCAGCGGGTCGGATGCCCGGTCGTCGGCTTCTGCCACTCCGATCCTGCGGGGCTTGCCGCGCTGCATTTTGGCGAATGGGCCAAGAAGCCGGTCGAGAAACGTTGGGCCAAACTATTTTCCCAGTTCGATCGGGTGGTTTCGCCGAGCCGGTTCATCGCGCGGCGTCTTGAGGAGGCCGGCGTCGATAATATCGTCATCCGACCGCTAGGCGTTGAGATTGACACTTTCCGGCCGGAACGACGGGATCGCCAATGGCTGCTGAACAAGCTGGGCCTGGGCGATGACGCGCGGTTGCTATGTTTCGCCGGACGGCCGGCGAAGGAGAAGAACGTCGATGTGCTGATCGAGGCGGTCCAGAAGCTGGGCGCACCCTATCATCTGGTGCTGGTCGGCGCGGGCGCGGGGATGCCCGAGGAAGATCGCGTCATCTCCATGCCCTATGAAAGCGACCCCAAGGCCGTCGCCAAGATCATCGCCAGCTGCGACGCCTTCGTGCACGCCAACGACAAGGAGCCGTTTGGTCTGATCGTGCTGGAAGCCATGGCCTGCGGTCGCCCCGTGGTGGGGGTCAACGCCGGCGGCGTCGCCGAGACAGTGGACGAGACCGTGGGGCAGTTGGCCGCCAGCGCGGACGCCGACGACTACGCCCAAGCGGTCGAGGCCCTGTTCGCACGCGACATCGAGGCTATCGGTCGGGCGGCGCGCGAGAAGGCGGTCAGCCAGTTCGCCTGGAACCGCGTGTTCGAGGACCTGTGCATGGTCTATGGCGAACTGACGGGCGAGGCGGCCTTCGTGAACCCGGATACCGCGTTGCCGCTGCATTGATGGGGTCGTGCAGATGCACGGCGATCAGCGATTGAATGGGGCGCGTTTCCGAAGAACGGGGGCGCGCCACTTCTTTTATCTATGTCTGGAAAAGAAGTGGCGCGAGTGACGGGGCTCGAACCCGCGACCTCCGGCGTGACAGGCCGGCACTCTAACCAACTGAGCTACACCCGCGTATCAGGTCGAAACTTTTGAGCTGTTTCGAAAGCTTTTTGGGAAGGCGGTGTGCGCCACTCTTCTATTTCTAGAGAGAGTGGCGCGAGTGACGGGGCTCGAACCCGCGACCTCCGGCGTGACAGGCCGGCACTCTAACCAACTGAGCTACACCCGCGTTTCCCGGCCGAAGCGGCTGTGCGCCCCGGCGAGGGGCGTCGTTT
>NZ_JBAZPR010000021.1:0-33078 GCF_041648115.1 Brevundimonas sp. | reverse complement strand
GCCTGGAAGTCGGCCATGGCCCTGAACGTGAACATCCCCGTTCCGTCGAAGTCGCTGCTCGCCGGCGCCTATGAAGGCCAACTGACCGTCAACATCCAAGCCTTCTGATCTTCAGAACGACTTGAGAAATGCGACAGGGGGGCCTTCGCGCCCCCCTGTTTGCGTTTCAGTCACCATTGTTACGCCATTCTTAAGTCAAGCTGGCGCAGCGCTTGCAGTGATCTTGGCGCGATGGCTCGCGACGGGATTCTCAAGCCGACGCCAGATCGGTTTTGGGGGAAGTACAAGCATGTTTTCATCGCTCAGCGTCCGCATGGGCCGGCCGATCGCCATGGCGATCTTTACGCTGGTCGCTGTGGTCCTTCTCATGGCTGTCGCTGGGGCGGCATGGGCCATGCGGGTGTCGCCCATGGTGTCCGAACTGACCACGACGGGCGCCGGTTCGGCCGCCCGGATCGAGGTCGGCAACGTCGGCTCTGCGGCGCTGCCGTTCGAGACCCGCATCACGCGGATGGACATCGACGCCGACGGCAATGTGACCGAAACCGACGCGGACGAGGATTTCCTGGTCTTCCCGCCGCAAGGCCTGGTGCCGGTCAACGGTCGTCAGGTGGTGCGGGTTCAGTGGATCGGCGATCCAAAGATCGAAACCTCGCACGCCTACTATCTGTGGGTTCGCCAGCTTCCCATCGCCACCGATCCGACCGCCACGCCCGAAAGCGGCGGCGCCGTTTCGGTACAGGTCCTTTACACCATGAAGGCGTTGATCGTGGTCGCGCCCCCCGGCGCCGAGCCCAAGATCGAGGTCGTGTCCGTCACGCCCGCCATGGTCAGCCCGCCGGCGCCCGAAATCGATCCCAGCCTGGCGAATGGCCAGACCATCGCTCCGCCTCCTGCGGAGCCAGGCATCGAGGTCGTCGTCTCCAACACCGGCAAACGCTACGCCCTGATGAGCGGCGCCACCTGGATCGTTGAGGGCACCGACACCGCCGGCCAGCCCTTCCGTCGTGAATATGAAGGCGGCGAAATCTCCAAGACTGTCGGCGTTGGCTATCTGGCGCCCGGCGGCGGCAAGCGGACGTTCAAACTTCCGACTGGCACTGCCCTGGATCCCGCCAAACCCGTGACGTTGCGGTTCGGACGATGAGAGCGCTGGGGGGCGTCTCGGTTTTCGCATTGGCCTGGGGGCTGGCCTGCGTACCGGAATCGACGGCAGCGGCCGCCGCACGCGCCGCAAACGCGGCCTATGTCCAGGCTGCCGAGAGCGCTCAAGCCACGACGGCGGCGCTCAACCAGGCAAGCTTGATGGCTGTCGAGGCCGCCGTGTCGGCCATGCAGGCGGGGCAGGAAGCGGTCCAAACGCCGGCTCCGACGCCGGAGCCCGGCGCGCCCACGCAATCGGCCACACCTGTCGTGACGCCGCCCGCGCCGCGCGAGCGCCGTGACATCAATCCCTACGACCGCGACATCCCCATGACGGTGCCGCTGAACTTCAACAGCCGCGTGCTGGGCGAACTGCCGGTCGTTCTGACGCGCGATGACCGTTTCATCGTGGATACGGCGGGCTTCAAGACCCTGATCGATCCGCTGCTGACGCCTGAGGCCCAGACAGAGCTCGCTACGCGGCTGCAAGGCATCACCTCCTTCGCGCCCGAAGAGATCAACGATACCGGAATTCAGCTCGACTACGATCCAGAACAACTGGCCGTGCTGGTGCTGCGGATCGATCCGACAAAGCGCACGGTGGAATCGCTGTTTCGCGGCGGCAAGCCTGAGCAGCCGGGCCAGGCGCCTGAAGCGTTCAGCGCCTATCTGAACAGCAACCTCTCGATCCAGCGCCGTGAATCGACGGGCGACATCAGTGCGCCCAGCGTCTTCCTAAACGGCGCGGTGCGATACAAGAGGCTGGTGTTCGAAGCCGACGTCCAGGGTCGGGAGGATCTGTTCACCGGCGATTATAATGTCCAGCGGCGCTATGCTCGCTTCGTCTTCGACCAGCCGGAAGATTTCCGCCGCTGGTATCTGGGTGATCTGGAGCCCGAAATTCGCGGCCGTCAGGGCTTCTCGCAGCTGGGCGGCGTCGGCGTGGCGCGCCAGCGCATGCGCTTCGACTCTTTCCGCAACAATGTCCTGGCGGGTGGTCGTCAGCTGGTGTTGCAGGAATCCTCGACGATCCGCGTGCTGAGGAATGGTGTCTTCGTGCGCGAGTTCCGTCTCGATCCGGGCCAGTACGACCTGACCAACCTGCCGCTGGAAACGGGTTCGAACGATATCCAGCTTGAGATTCAGAACGATTCCGGGCGCGCCGAGACGGTCGCCTATAGCGCCTATCTGGACGCCATCGAACTGGAGCCGGGCGACTACGAATACGGTGCCTATTTCGGCGCGATCAACGACGGCGTGTTCGGGTCGCCCGACTACTCCGAGGGCCGTCTCGCCTTCACCGGCTATTGGCGCAAGGCGTTCGAAAACCGCCCGGCCGTCGGTATCGGCTTCCAGGCGTCGGAAGACGCCCAGACACTGTCTGGCCAGAGCCAGATCATCCTGCGCAACGGCGCGCGGGTGCGTCTGGACGCCGCCGCCAGTAACGGCGATCCCGGCGCCGGCTATGCATTCGCCCTGGGTTACGACCACGTCGTCGACTTGGGCGAGACCTTCGACAGCTGGACCGTGGTCGCGGACTTCACCTCGGAAGACTTCGCCTCCATCGGCAATCCGACTGGCCAGAACCCCACGTCATGGGTCTTCTCCGGCGGCTATTCCCATCAGTTTTCGCAGGACTGGCTAGCCAACGTCAGCGCCTCCTATCGGATGAGCCGTAGCGATCTGATCGACGATTCCTATTCGGTCAACGCCACCACCACCTATCGTTTCGCCCCGGAATGGAGCGCACAGGTCGGAGTGGAATATTCCGACTTCGGAGCCAGCTTCGGCGGCTTCCAGTCCGGCGGATTCGGCGCGACCTTCGCCCTGATCTGGCAGCCTCGTTACGACCGTCGTGTCGAAGGGCGCTACAACTCGGCCCGCAACAGCGGCAGCGTGCGAGCGCAGCAGTCGAGCGAAAACCGCGTGGGATCCTACGGCTATTCGCTGGCCTCGACCTATGACGACGGACCGGCGACTCTTTCGGGCCAGGTCGACTATGTCGGCAATCGCTTCGACGCCAGCCTGAGTCATACCGCCTTTGGCCAGGACTTCTCCAACATCACCCAGGAGCAGGTCACGAACCTGAGGTTTGGCTCTTCGATTTCGACCACCGGCGGCAAGGTCGCCGTGGGTCGCAACATCTACGACAGCTTCGCCATCGTCTATCCGCACAAGAGCATCGACGACCATCCGGTCATCGTCGGCGACAGCTTCGAGGGCGGTCACTATACCGGCCGCAGCGGTCTGCTGGGCGGGGCCGTCGCCAACAACCTGAGCGCCTACGTCAATCAGTCGGTGCGTTATGACGTTCTGGATGCGCCGCTGGGCTACAACATCGGCGACGGCATCGCGCGCGTCCGCCCGACCTACAAGAGCGGATACGCCATTCAGGTCGGCAGCGCCAAGTTCGTCAGCGCCCTGGGTCGCCTGATCGGAAACGCCAACCGTCCCGTCGCCCTGATCTCCGGTCGCGTCCGTCCGGTAGATGATCCGAACGCCGAGCCCGAACTGTTCTTCACCAACTCGGTCGGACGGTTCGCCATCCAGAATCTGGAGCCGGGCAAGCGCTATCGCGTTGAACTGTTCTCCTCGCCCGCACTGGGCTTCGAGTTCACCGTACCTGAAGACAACGAGGGTCTGCTCGACTTGCAGATCATCACCGTGCCGCTCGATATTCCAGAAGCCTGAAGCCCCAGAGATTGAAGCCGAGGAGGCTGAAATGTCCCATAATCGTACACCCGCTCTGCTCTTGGCGGCCGCCGCCGCTGCGACCGCGACGCTGATAGCGGCTGCGCCCAGCCAGGCTCAGACCAGCGGTTGCCGCCTAGTAATCGAATCCGGCGCCGACCAATGGATGATGCGCTACGAGCCGTTCGATCAGGACGTCGCGCTTCAGGAATTCGATGTCGCCGTCGTGAACCAGGGCGATGGCCCTTGCGCCGCCGTCAGCCGGGTCGAGTTGCGGGGCGAACCGTTCGGACTGGCCAACGAGGCCGGCGCCCAGCGGATGCCCTACGCCCTCGTCGACGAGCGCGGCGGCACGGATGTGACGCCTCGCGCGGGCCAGAGCGCGCGTCGCGTCGGCGTGCGGCCTCTGAATCTGGCGCCTGGGGAGCGCGGGCTGATGCGGTTCTCCTTCACCGCAGCGCCATCAGAAGCCCTGTCGGCGGGCCTGTATTCTCAGAGCGCCTTCATCAATCTCGAAACCACCGACGGCCAGCCGCTGGCCGAAAAACCTGTCACGCTGAGCCTGCAGGTGCCATCGGCCGCCGTCATGGGTCTGAAAGGCGAGTTTCGTCGTAGCGGCGGCATGCCCACGATCGACCTGGGCGAACTGACCCGGGGCGTGCGCCAACTGCGCACCACCCTGTATGTGCTGAGCACGGCCGGATACAGCGTTTCCGTGGCGTCGCAGAACCGCGGGCGACTGCGTCAGGGAACCAGCGAATGGTATGTGCCCTATGGCCTGGCGCTGGGCGATCGCGACATGGATCTGTCGCGCGGCGGGCGGGTGGACGTGGTGTCGCGACGCGCGCGTCTGGACGACTACCCGCTGACGATCAATGTCGGCAGCACGGTCGGAAAACGGGCCGGGGACTATTCCGACATCCTGACCTTCACCGTCGCCGCCCTCTGAGGTCGCCGCAAACGGATCGAGGCGGGGGACGCCATGCGTCCCCCGCCTCGAAGGATTCCAATAATGTCGCCGTGGATCAGATCGGCTGGATCGTCAGCGCCAGGATGAGCGGCTTTTCCAGCTCGACCTCGTTGAAGCGATAGGACACCGAACGGATCGTGGCGATACTGGAACGCCGCAGGATCTGACCGCCAGACTTGTCTAGGTCGAACATACGGTCGCCGTAGAACATCGTCGCCTTTTCTGTCGGCGACAGCGGACGATACTGGGCCGAGACGGTGAAGCCGCCGGGACTATTGCACGCCTCGACCACCTCGCCCGAGCGACCACTTTCCGCCATGACCGTCGAGGTCGGCTTGACCCAGCAGGCCACCGGCACGGTGGCGCGCAGGCGATAGGTGCCGCCAGCCGTGGGACCGGCCAGGGCTGGCACGGCCGTAGCGACCAGGCCGAGGCCGAGCATGGCGGCGGCGAGAACGCGAAGGATACCTTGGGTCATGGACCGTTCCGATCTGCACATTGCAGAGGAACATTAGAGCGGCCCCTGTTAAGGCCGCGCGAGCGAACACGCCTAACACGCATTAAACCATAATCGGCCGTCAGCCTACACGCAGCCACCAAACTGGAGGTCTTCGGCCAACGGCACTGGATGCCGCTGGCCAGACGAAGTGGAGGGTTCGCGCCAGACGCTGGATGCCTACGCGAACTCCCAACGCACGATTACTTCCGAGCCACTGTCATCCGCCGCATGGACTCCCCGCTGAGCTGGATGCGGTGCGAGCTGTTGGCGACCCGGTCGAGGATGGCGTCGGCGACCATGGGGTTGTCGATGTAGGCGCGCCATTCCTTGAACGGCAGTTGCCCAGCCAGGAGGACCGATGAAGTCCGGGTGCGCGCGTCGATGATGTCGAGGAGATCTTGCTTGCCGCGTTCGGTCATCGGGGCGAGGCCGAAGTCGTCAAGGATGAGGAGGTCGAAGCGGGCCAAGGCCGTGCGGGCCTTGACGACCGTGCCGTCCTGATGCGCGATGGCGAGGTCTTCCAGCAACTGATTAGTGCGCGCGTATCGCACCGTGAGGCCATGACGCGCGGCCTGGCCGCCGAACGCGCAGGCCAGATGGGTCTTTCCAGTGCCGGTGGCGCCGGTCAGGATCAGATGCTCATGCGCAGATACCCAGGCGCAGGTCATCAGTTCAGCGACCTGGCTACGATCCAGCCCGCGCGCCGGTCGATATTCGATGTCCTCGACAGCAGCGGGGATCTTCAGCCGCGCAGCTTTCAGGATGCGCTTCAGCCGGCGTTCAGCGCGCCAGGCGCCTTCGGCGTGGAGGAGATGCATCAGGCGGTCGTTGAACTGCAGATCAGCGTAGGCGGTCGCAGCGGCGTGATGCTCGACGGCGCCGGCCATGCCGTCCAGACCGAGGTCGCGCATACGGTCGATGAGTTGGGTCGCAGTCATTCGTCAGGCTCCGGTGAAATAGTCCGCACCGCGGACGTTCTCGTTGGTTTCGGCGATGATGTCGGGGGTCACGAAGTCGGCAGGATCGGTAAACTCCAGCCCGCGATTGAGGATATTACGAACGTGATCCATGCGCGGCCGGCCGCTGCGGACCGCTCGGTCGCAGGCTGCCTCAAGCCGCCGAGCGCCGACACGCCCATGCAACTCTCGGAAGGCGCGATAGAGCCCGGTCTTGGCGGCGCCGTAGAATGGCCGATCCGCCTCGGCTTGGGCGACAGTCTGGACGCCCGTCCCCTGAAGCTGCGCCCATAGCAGGAAGTCTTCCTCAACGGCCGCGCGCCGTGCCAGATGGGCGGGCGGCATGTGGGCGGGATCAGTGGATAGGCCGCCTGGTTGGAACAGCCGCGCGTGGAGCGCCACGGCCCGGCCGTCATGCCAAATCTCGACGGCGTCGGTGTTGGCCCGCAGGTCGAGCTTTCGGCCGATCAGGGTGTGAGGCGCCGAGTAGCGGCATTGGTCGTGGACGAGGTGGTAGTCAGCCCCAAGCATCAGCCGTCGCCGCACCTCGTGGAAGGCAAACGCGTCCTGACGCAACGGCCGCAGCGCAGGCAGATCGAGCGCCCGGTAGAGACTGTGCCGGGTTTCGCCCTTCGCACGACGCAACGGTTTATGATTCAGCCGTTCGACCAGTTCGGCGAGCAGCGCATTCATGGCCGCCAATCGCAGCCGGGGTCGATCGTTCAATGCCAGGCGCAGCACACGTTGGACCAGCTTGACCCCGATCTCGACTTTGGCCTTGTGCGTCGGGCTATAGACGGCGGCCGGCTTGGCCAAGGTTCCGTGATGATCACAGAAGGCCTCGAACGCGGGGTTGATCACCGCTGGGCCTGCGCGACCTTTCGGGCGCGACACCGCCGCTTTCAGATTGTCGGAGACGATGGTTTCCGGCACGCCGCCGAAGAAGCGAAGAGCGCGCTCATTGGCCTCCAGCCAATCAGCGGTCTTCTGCGAGCGCACGACACAGGCGAACGTGTAATCTGACGCCGGCAGCACGGCGACGAACAGTTCGAACACAGCCTCACTGCCCGTCCCGTCGTCGCCCCTCGGACGATAGCCGGCGTAGTCCGTCATCATCGCACCGCCGGGATGGTAGCGCTGGATCATGATCGGGTGGCTGACGGCGGCGTGGGCGAGATGGCTACGACAGAAGGCACGGTAGGACATAGCCCTATCCGCTCCGACATCAGCCTCGTAAATTCCATGTAGGTCGATGAGATGGTGCCCCGCCTTCACCTTCAACGCGACGCCATGCCAGTCGGGCTGAACCTTGTTGGGCGCCTGGGTGGATTGTCCGGCGCGGAACCGCCGGACAAGGTCGACGTCACTGGATTGGTCCAGCAGCGCCGTGTCGAAGTCCTGGTCGAGAATGAGTTGACGATAACGCGCCACCGTGGTGGCCGACCGGCCCGTCAGGCGGCCGATCTGATGATTGGAGTGCGCTGTAGTGAGCATGAGGCGCACCAAGCCCCGGATGTCGAACATGTGGGTCTCCCCGAAGGATGGAATGAAAAAGCGGAGGGGACCGGATCGGATGCGCAGAGCCGCGCTCGTCGCCCTTGACGGGCGCGAGTTGCTTGACGGCGATGCGATTTTCGGGGAGATTGAACGGGTCGCGATCAACGACTTCAATCTTCCGAAAAGGCCTGTGCTTTGGCGAGCACGGGCCTTTTCCCTTTCCGCCCGGATCGAGATGTAAGGATCAGGTCGGAGGCATGGACACCTCCACGGTTTGATAGCGGTCCGGCCAGATCTCGGCCGGTCTGAATCCGATGGCGTCGCCGATGGCCTGCTCGATCCGGCGGGATCGGCCGGCGCCCCGGCTGACCATGCATACCGTGGTCGGGGTGACAGCCAGGCTACGGGCGATGTCGGTCATGGACAGGCCGCGCTTCTTCAACGCGGTTCGCACCCATTAATGATTGCGGTCGTCGATCATGGCCTTCCCTGACAAGCACGTTTGAGATAGCATCCGTCACGGGAAGATTCCGCAAGCCCCCTGAACGCCCACAGATCGCCGCGCGGTTGCTGGAACTGCGCGAGCACCTGAGACTCAGCCAAGCCGAAATGGCCGAGAGCCTGGACCTGTCGCTGCGCGCCTATCGCAACTACGAGCAGGGCCTGCGCGACCTACCGGGCCAGATCTATTTCACCATCTTCGAACGGTATGATCTGGATCCGATCTGGCTGTATCGGGGCGAGGGGCTGGGACCGGCTGTGCGGCACAGAGGCATGGAGGCCGACCTCTGGCGGATCGCCGTGGACGCGGTGGAACAAACGCTGGCGGAAACCGGCATGGACCTACCCGGCGCCAAACGGCGGGCACTCTACGAGGCTGTAGTCGATCATTTGCGCCGAGGTGGCGAGGCCGACGCCAAATCTGTCGGCGCGCTGGTGAGGTTGGCTGCGTGATGCCGAATCGGGACAAGGCCGAACACTACGATCTGATCAATCGGCGAACCGACTGGGCGGTGTCGGTCATCACGCGCCTGAGCATACGCAAGGCGCTTGAACGCCGGCAGGACAATCAACGTGTCCGGCGCACCAGCGCCTTAACAGTGGCTGGCGCCATTTACAGGATCCAAGATCAGACCAAGGCGATGCGATGCTTTCTGACCCTCAGCGGGTGGTCTGTCGCAGTTGCGATCGGCTACGGCTACATCGCCGAACCTGTTGTCAGCGCCATCTGGGCATTGAACACGCCCCTGCTCATCCTGAACGCCGAAAAGGCGTTCCGCGCAAAGCTCGAAGCGGCCGAGGCGATCGCTGGGCTTCGACGACCTTCATTACCCTAGAAGATCACTGCCGCCTTAAGTCTTGACGGAACCTGCCGCCGTCTCTGCGATGTTCTGACGGCGGTCATAAGCAATCGCGGGGCCTCCGGTCGAATCCAGCGAATCGCGCTCGACGGTGTGAAGTCGGCGGCGTTGGACGAGTGTCGTCGGCCGCACGCCGTAGAGCCGCGGCGGGGGCGAGTGGACTCCGGCCGAAGTGTCGCAGGCCGTTAGCTACGCTTTCCATTGCCAGATAAAAGATCGTGTGGCGCAATCCTCACGGGAGACTGGCTCCCTCGTAGGATTGTCGTGATCAAGAAAATGATGGCTATCGTCAGCGTCGCCGCTTTTGCTGGCGCTGGCTCCCTTGTTGCGCCCACCACAGCAAAAGCGTCAGGCCCGTCTGACTATGCTGTTGAACAATGCGGCAACGGCGGGTGGGAGGAGTTGCAGTATCCGACCTACGAGGCGTGCTACACGGCCGCAGTGCAGTTCTATTTCGAGCAGACTGGGGGCGGCGGCAGCGGCAGCGGCAGCAGTGGCGGCGGCGGCACGGGCGCAGGAGGCTCTGTGATACCTGGGCTCCCTACTTGGAGCGGCTGCGAAGGCACGCGCCTTCCCTGCAATCCCAGTAACTGACATTCGGTCGTGAACTCGGTCGCCAGGCGTCGAGCGACTGTTCCGAAATCGAGGCCGTCATCCTTAGGGGTGGCGGCCATCCGGAACTTTTTCATGCCAAGGATGCAGTTCTACCGTGCAGGCGGCCACTTGAGCTTCGCCAAGGCTCTGGCGCGGTGGAGGTAGAGCTTGGCCTGCGGCAGCCACATCTGGCCGGTATACTGGAACCGGCCGGCGTCGGCTGAGCCCGGCTGGCCGTATTCGTCGTAGGTGTTGGTCGCCAGCACCTGGGCGGCGTCGCCTGTGATTGCCACAACCGAGCCCCGCTCGTCGGGCAGAAGTCAGCGCCGGTCGGCGGTCGTCGCCCCCTCTTACGCCGTCAGCACGGCGTCCACTCCCAGACCGGGGACGTAGCGTTTCCGCACTTGGCCCGAGGCGTGGTACTCTCCGATCGCTTGAACGCCGTCGTAGAGAAAGCGGCTGCTGGTCCCCGCCTGATACAGCCGGCCCGCCGGGTCATACTGAAAATGGGTCAGCACGTCCCCGACGCCCGTCGAGGTCAGTCGATTAAAGGCGTCGTAGCCATACTGCCCCGCCGGCGTCTCTTCGATGTTCTGACGGGCGTCGTACTTGATCGTGACGCCGCCGACTCATCTAACTGGGGTGTCCAGAAGAGCGATCTTTTCCATTGTATGCTGCGGGAATAATAACGCCTCGACCTAATCCGATCTTCGGGCCTGCCGATCCGCTTCATTGGGCCAATGGGCTTGGCTTCCGTTGGTCGGTTTCGCGCTCGACCGCCCAATAGCCTGGGTCAATTATGCCTCCAACTGCGGAAACGCGCGACTGAAGGCGGCATGGTCATGGCGACGGATTATTTCCGTCGATTTCTGACATTTACAATCAAGTATGCCGCAGCAGCTACGGCGCAAAATATAAATACCCCCATCAAGTACGATGCAAAGGTTTGGTAAAGTTCTGCAATACCCCCATCAATGTAGTTCGCCAAAGCAATTATTGCCAAGACTATTACAACTGATGCCCATATAATAACCGATTTCTTATCATCATCCATATTAACTACCCACGCCAATCATAGTGGAACACTGCTCAATTTGGACTATCCTCCATTGATAAGCAATCATGCGATCTTTCTGTACCTCCTCCTCCTTGTCCATAACCGCAAGCCAGCCCGTCAAAGGTAGTAAAACTGGGGCAGCCAAAGCTCCAGCTCCCCTAAGCAATGGCGCAAGTGATGGCGTCTTAGAAGCGCCGAAAGATATAAGCCCTCCAGAAAGGGTTGCTAATGCAGGCGGATTTTGTCCGTTTAATGTATCCGCAGTATGTAGCGTCGCTCTGGCGTGCGCAGCTAGAAAATACAAGTCTTCCAAATCATTCCATCTCGATGATTTCCTGACGGTTTGAGGTACGGAGTCCTAAAACTCCGCCACATTTTGTGCCGCGAGAACGCATACTTGACTGCCCCCACTTCCGCCACCTCTGCCTCCTTGAGATGGTGGTGGACGGCGTAAGCCCGTGACTTCCACTTGGTCAACCTCATCTACGTATCTCGTGCAGTTACCTCGCGAACTTCTCTCGACGCAGACTTGCTGCAGCCCCAAAGGATCCGTCCAGTTCACCGGATCGGCTCCAACGTAGGCATAAATATTCGCCCCCGCCTCATACCCGATCGGATCGGCTTGCATGAACCGTCCCAGCCCCGGCGCATAGGCTCTGGCGCGATAGTGGTAGAGCTGGGCCTGGGGCAACCACATCTGGCCGGTGTACTGGAACCGGCCGGCGTTGCCTGAGCCCGGCTGGCCGTATTCGTCGTAGGTGTTCGTGGCGATGGCGTTGGCCGCGCCATCCGTGATCGAGACAACGGAGCGCCGCTCATCTTGCAAGAGCCAGCGCCGGTCGTAACCCGCGCCTTCGTAAGCCGTAACCACATTGTCCAGCCCCAGCCCCGGCACGTAGCGCTTCAGCAGCATGCCCGATTGGTCGTATTCGCCGATCGCCTGCTGACCGTCGTACAGGAAGCGTATCGCAGCTCCACCGCCATCCGTTGTCTGGTAGAGGCGGCCTGAGGGATCGTACGACATTCCCAACCAGCCCGAAGTCGTGTTTGCCGCCGTCAGCTCGTTCAGCCCATTGTAAGTTTGCGTATTGGTTCCGCCAATCTGAACAATATTACCCCGGCTGTCGTAACCGACAGCATTGCCATTGACGCTGGTGACCTGGTTTTTGCCGTTGTTGGCGTAGGCGGTGGCGCCCGTCCCCGGCGTATAGGCATAGGCCGGGTTCGACATTGTCCGGGTGATGATCTGACCGGCCGGATTGTAGCTGTAGGTCAGCGTCAGATCGTTGGCCGACCCGGCCAAGTCATGGCTCAGGCTGGTCAGGCGGCTGGCGCCGTCATAGCCCCAGGTCGTCCAAGCGCCATTAGCGCGACTCTGTGCGATTGGGCGGCCCAGATTGTCGTAGGCCCAGGACGTCAGGTTCCAATCGGGCGCTCCGTTCTCACGGATCGCCGTCAGTTCGTTGGCGAGGTTGTAGTCGTAGGCGACCCAGAAGCCGTCCGGCCACGACATCGACGTGCGCCGTCCCGCTAGGTCATAGCCGTAACCGACCGTGCCCAACGGCCCCGAGGCCGAGGTCTGGCGGCTCAGGGCGTCCCAGGTGTCGCCCAGGGTCTGGCCGCCCGCCGTCGTCGTCAGGGTGCGACCCAGCAGGTCATAGATGAAGGCGATGTCGTTCGTGCCGGCCGGCGCATCGACCAGTGTGGGCCGGCCCAGGGCATCATAGGTCGTGCCGACGACCTCGCCCGCCCGATTGCGGAAGCTGGTGACGTTGGAGTTGGCGTCATACCAGTATTGCTCGTAGTCGCTGGTTGATGATGTCCCGCTGCCGGTCGCCGCATCGGGATAGCGCAGATGCAACACGCGATCGAAGCCGTCGTAGACCATGGTCGAGACATTGCCGGCCCCGTCCTTCAGGGTCAGGGGCTTGCCATTGGCGGTATAGGTCGCCTGTTCCGTAATCGGCGAAGCCGTGCCGTAACCGGCGGTCGAGGCGGTGAGCTGACCGGCGGCGTCGTAGCCGTATCGCGTGATCCGGTCCGGGCCATAAGCGCCCTGGGCGCCCAACTCGCAGGCCGAGCCCGGCAGGCTGTTGAAGGCGGCGGGGTTCATCCGTTGCGCCAGGCACGCCTGACGCCCCGCAGCGTCATAACTGACTTGGGTTACCGAATGGGCCTGGCCCCCGCCGTGTTGGGCGGTGATCACCGGCCGGCCAAAGCCGTCATAGGCCGTCAACTGCTGTTGGAAACTCTGGAAGCCGTTCCAGTCCCCGTCGCTGATGCCGTTGACCGCCCCCACGTCCACCTGCGTCGGACGGCTGCCAGCGTCATAGGTGACACGTTGGGCCCGACGCATCAGGCTGCCGCCGCCATCGGGATCCGGACCGATCACACCGACCGGGCGACGAGCCGTATCATAGCGGTAGTAGGTGGTGTCCTCCGTTCCCGGCAGCGGGCCGTCTACCGACGCCGTCTCGCCGGTCGTCGTATAGGTGGTGGCGACCGAGGCGTTCAGCGTCCCGGTTCCGTCGCGCTGGGTCACGACGGTCGGCGCCAGATTGTTGGCCGCGCCCGAGACGCCATACTGGACCGTCTGACGCACTTCTGCCGCCGTGCCGACACAGGCCGGGGCCGTTCCCGCCGCGCACGACGACACCGAGACCGGCAGGACGATGGGATCAGGATCGGCGACGAACCCGCCGGCGCCGTTGCTGATCCAGGCCGTCTGGGCGGCGTAGGTCACGCGCGTCTGCGGGCGCTCGCCGCCAGTCGCAGGCGCGGGCGCCGTGATCGCCGTGATCCCGCCGTGGACGCTGTCGTAGCTGTAGTCGGTGACAGCGCCGCGTGCGTCGGTCGTACTGATCGGGGCGTTGCAGACCACCACATTGGCGCAGGTCACGGGATAGGCGGCCGAGGTGACGATGTTCGGCTCGGTTGAACCGGACGGCGGCGCCGCTGTCGTCTGGGTGACGTTGCCGCGCGCGTCGTAGACGTAGGCGACCGAATTGCCCTGCGGCAGGGTCGTCTTGGTCAGCCGGCGGTTCGTGTCGTAGGTGAACGAGGTCGTCCGATCGAGCGGGTCCTTCAGACTGGTCAGCAGGCCCGTGCCCAGGCTGGAGGTCGCGACGGAAGCCCCGGAGTCGGGATCCGTGACCGTCGTCGTGCGTGCGCCACCGCTGTCGGCGAAGGCGTAGGTCCAGGTTCCGCCGGCGTTGGCGACGGAGCTGACACGTGCGGAGCCGGAACTAAAGGTGACCAGAGGCGCATCGACCGTGGGGTTGGCCGGATAGCGAACCGCCAGGACTCCGACCCCGGTCGCGCCGTAGAAGACGGTTGTCCGCTCTGATCGGTGATGTCGGCGCCCGAGAAGGTCGCGCTGGGCCAGACGGTTCCGGTCGAGCAGCTCGAAAGGTCCGGACATTCCGCCAGGTTGAAGGCCGTGACCTTCTGTAGCTTTCGCCAGTTGTCGATCTGGGAGTAGCTGGCGTTTTCAAAATCATCGATATAGGTAAACTGCAGCGCATAGCCGTAGTTGTTCTCGACGCGGCGGATACGGGCTGCCCAGAAGTTGGGGTCGGTCTGTATTTCCTTATAAACGACTTCGTAGGTGAACCGCTGAACCTCGCCGTTGGGCTGGCGGATCGAGGTGATACGGGCGATATTGCCGTCGGTCTGCGGCAAAGGCAGAGACTGGTCCGCCAAATTCGTGCTGAAGATCGCGGTCGTGCCGTCAGCGGTCGTATAGGTGAGATCGGTTTCGCTCTGGACCAGCGTCTGGCCGACATTGCGCACAGGCGTGAAGGTCGAGCCAGACCGGGTGAAGCTGTCGGTCGATCCGCCGATGCTGATATAGTAGACGCCGCCGGTGAAGGTCAGCGTTCCGGTGACGTTGTCGCGATAGCTGGAGTTGAAATAGGTCCGGCTATACGCCAGCCCGCCGTTCGCATCGCCGATCTGAACAGGCGTGATACTCCAGCGAAACGCGCCGTTGACCAGATCGACGCCATTCGCGTCCGTCGAATAGAACTGGGGCGGCGGCGCCTTCAACGGCGTCTGCGCCAGCGCCGGTGCGGCGATCAGAGCGCTGCTGACCAGCAGGGCGGCTTTAAGCGTGTTTTTCATAATCTCCCCCGAGATCAGTAGCAGCAGGTGCCGGTGTGCCAGACAGCCGTCCAGCCTGAATAGATGACGAGATTGCCGTCGTTCTGCATAACGAGCCGCGCGCCGGGATTTCCCCCCGTGCCGCTGTTCCACACCGGCTCGCCGGCAGCGCCGATCAGAACGAGATTGCCGTCCGTCTGCATTCTCAGGACCGTCCCCTGACCGTTCGAAGTGCCCGACGACCACAGCGCGCCCGATGGGCCATAGACGACGGCGTTGCTGTCGCCGGCCTGCAAGATGAAGGCGAAGCGCCCGTCTCCTGACACCAGCCTCTGGTTCGGCAGCAGATCCTGACCCGCCTGAAGCATATCGCCCGCCGTGCGGGCGCTGGCCGGCTCCGCATTGCGCGCGCTTCGGTTGTCCGCAGGGTCCAGACCATACAGCGTACGATAGCCGCCGTTCGACGGCGCCCTGGTCGTCGCCGTCAGCCGCCCGTGGACATCATAGAAATAGGTTTCCGCCTGCTGGGCCTGGGCGACGGAGGCCCACCCCAACAGACCGACGACCACTGCCACCTTGCGCATGAATCCCCCCGGACAAGCCAGAACACCGTTTCATCAACGGGCGGCCGTCAATCTGGCCGATGCGCTGAAGCGCTCATAAGTTGCGAAATCCGAGGAGATGCGGCGCGGGTCCGCGACCGAGCGACGGCGCTTGGTTAAAGAGCTCTGTCGCTCGGTCGCTCTCGCTCGAATGAACGCCAGAAGGAAAACGGCAACGATCAGTGTGGGCCTCCAGCACCTGCCGGGGACCTCCAGTTCCGATGACCGAACAACTCCAGTTCGATGGCGCGATGCCGTCAGCCATAGTTTTGGCATCGTCGCGAACCCCTTCCTTCATGCAAGAGGCTCGATCCTGCGCGCCTGATCTACTGCTGTTTGCACGATGACTTGACCGTTCCTTAAAATGCCGAGTTGGGCTGGCTCGTTGACGCTGCGCATTCGATCTCCAACATGCGCGTGCAGATGCGGGGGCTCGGTTCGAGTCAGAGCGACCCACGAACAGTTCGTTGCGAATAGTTCTCAACGCCTGTATCACGCCGGTTACATGGCCCAGTCAGATACACAGCCGACGCCGACGTTTTCGCAATTGCTGGTGATCGAACGGCCCTCGCTGCTGAGGCTTGCGCGCCGTATTCTGGGCGACGCCGGTCTGGCCGAAGACATCACCCAGACCCTTTGGCTGCGGATTCAGCGCATCTCCGACCCGGCTGCGATCAAGGACAAGCGGGCCTATCTGTATCGTCTGGTGCTGAACCTGACCTCGGATCAGGTGCGTAGCCGCAAGCGCGGCGCCGTGCTGTTCGACGGTCCGGCGGACGATGCGCGTATGGCCGATGCTGCGCCCACGACCGAGACGCTGATCATCCATCGCCAGCGGCTGGACATGCTGGCCGCCGCCATCGACGAACTGCCGCCGCGCTGCCGCGAGGTCTTCATCCTGCGCCGCGTCGAAGGTCTGACGCCGGCCCAGGTGGCGGATCGGCTCGGGATCGCGCCGAACACCGTGGCCAAACATGTCCGTCACGCCATCAGCCATTGCCAAACGCGGCTGGCTGAGGGAGAGGCGGCGTAATGACGTTCACTCATTCCCGATCCAAGACCCCGCCGGTCTCCCGCGCGGATCGCGAGGCCGCACGCTGGGTCGCCGATCAGGAAGGGGGCGCGTTGGACGCCGCCGGCGAGGCGCAGCTTGAGGCGTGGCTGAAGAATCCTTCCAACGCCCAGGCCTTTGCGCGCGCCCAGGCCCTTTGGCGCGACATGGGCGAGGCGGTCCGCCATTCCGCCCCATCTTACGCTGCGCCGGCCGTGCCGCCGCGGCGACACAGGCGCGACTACGCCAGGGATGCCGGCAGGACGCGGCGCTGGGCGCCCATGGCCGCGACCGGCATGGCCGCCGCCCTGGTCCTGGCCTTCATGGGGCTGGACATCCCGACCCGAATCCAGGCCGACGCCATCACCCGGCCGGGCGAGCAGCGCACCCTGACGCTGGACGACGGCTCGATCATCCAGTTGAACACCGACAGCGCCGTCGCGGTCGCCTACGAACCCGGTCGCCGCACCGTGAGACTGCTGCGCGGCGAGGCCGCCTTCACCGTCGCCCCGAACGCGGAACGTCCCTTTGCGGTCGAGGCCGGGGGCGGATCGACGACGGCGCTGGGCACCCGGTTCGTCGTGAGGCGGCGCGGCCCCATGACCCGGGTCTCGGTCACCGAACACGCGGTGCGGGCGGCGTCGCGGCCGGGGTCGGTCGTGGTGGGCGAGAACCAGACCTCGACCTATGGCCCGCACCAGGCCCCGACCGCCCCGACGCCGTCGCTCGTCGGCGTCGATGCCTGGACCGACGGCTGGCTGGTGTTCGAGGATCAGCCCCTGTCGCAGGTGGTCGAGGAAATCGCGCGATACTCGTCTTCGCCGATCAACGTGGTCGGCCGGTCGGTGCGCGCCCGTCGCGTCAGCGGCGCCTTCCGCATCGATCAGCCCGACCTGACCGTGGCGCGGCTGGAACAGACGCTGGGCGTGCGCACCACGCGTCTGATCGGCGGCGTGGTGCTGATCCACGACTGACCTGCGGGTCCGAACTTTTTTCGATCCTGACAGTCCCGGTTCGTGCGCCCAAGGCGTCTATTAAAAGAGAACCATTCTCATTCGCATGAATGCGGACCATACAGGACGGCGCGGGGCGCGCCATGTGAGGCGAACTTGACCAAGGCAAGACACGATCTGGGGGCCATGCGCCTGTTCCTGATGGCGACCACGGCGGTCGTGCCGGCCGCGATCCTGGCGCCCGCCGCCCAGGCGCAGACCGCGGCGCCCAGTTTCGACATTCCCGCCGGTCCCCTGTCGCCCGCCCTGGTCCGTTTCGCGCAACAGGCCGATGTCGAACTGGCCTATGACGCCGCCCTGACGCGGGGCGCCGCCACGCGCGGCCTGCAGGGTCGCCACAGCGTGTCCGACGGCCTGTCGCGGCTGCTGGCTGGCTCGGGCGTGACGTATCGCCTGTCGGGTCGCACCGTGACCCTGTCGCCTGCGCCGGTCATGGCCGACGGAACCATCGCCCTGGGTCCCGTGCGGGTGCAGGGGGCGACGGACGGCGCGGCCGGGCGTCTCAGCGCCGACGGATCGGGCGAGGCCGGCGATCCGGTCGAGGCGCCGTACCGCGCCTCGGGCTCCAGCGCCTATGTCGCGCGTGACACCATCGAACGATTTCGCGGCGCCTCGACCGCCGACATCGTCAAGGGCGTGGCGGGTGTGACCGCCGGCGATCCGCGCGTCGCCAACGCCCTGGATGTCAATATCCGCGGCATCCAGGGCCAGAGCCGCGTGCCCGTCATCATCGACGGCGGCCAGTCCACCATGGACACCTATCGGGGCTATGCCGGCCAGTCGCAGCGCACCTATCTGGACCCCGACCTGATCTCCAGCGTGACGATCAACAAGGGCCCGAGCCTGGAGGCCAACGCGTCCGGCGGCATCGGCGGCGTGGTGGTGATGGAGACGCTGAAGGTCGATGACGTCCTGACCGCGGGGCGCGCCCTTGGCCTGCGCGTCCGCACCGGCGTGTCCGACGCCAGCGCCCGCAGCCTGCCGGCCTATGGCGACCGGTCGCGCACGGACCGGGGCGACCTGACCCGTCCGGGCGGTCAGTTCTTCAACATCGCCGGTGCGGGCCGCTGGGACCGGTTCGACCTGGTCGCCGCCTATGCGTGGCGCGACACCGGAAACTATTTCTCTGGCCACCGAAACTACAACGACTTCCCACAAGGCCGCCGCGTCCTGGCCAGCCTGAACCCCACCAATGCCGAGGTCTTCAACACCTCGTCCCAGTCGCAATCCCTGCTGCTGAAGGGCACGTGGCGCATCACCGACGCGCAGACGCTGGAGGCCGGCTATCGCCGCTACGAGGGCGAGCAGGGCGAGATCATGGCGTCGCAGATCATCCGCGTTGACCGCGACCAGGTTCCGCAATGGGACCTGGGGACCGTCGACATGGACGCCTATAATCTGCGCTACCGCTACAAGCCCCAAGGCGACTTGGGCGACCTGATCGATCTGAAGATCAACGCCTGGTACACCCACGCCGACAGCCTGATGTACAATGGCCTGACCGGCATCACCCCCTGGTATTTCGATCGCCGCACCGAATGGTATGACGGCCCGACCTTCAACACAGATCCCGGTTACAAGGACGCCTATCGCAACGAACTGAGCCAGGAGCGGTTCGGCGGCGACATCACCAACACCTCGATCCTGCTCACCCGCGCCGGCAAGTTCACGCTGAACTACGGCCTGTCCTTCAGCGACGAGGACATCGGTCCCGGCCCGAACTCGCCGATCATGATGGACGACCTCGTCAACAACCGCTTCCTGCGCAATGCGGAGCGCCAGGAATACAGCGCCGTCGCCTCGGTCAAATGGGAGCCGGACGCGCACTGGGAGCTGATGGCGGGCGGGCGTTTCAACCGGGTCGAGGTCCAGGACCGCAATCGCCTGGCCACGCCCGCGACCTATGAGGTCATCGGCCAGTATCGCTACACCGAACTGCTGAACGGCGACCCCGGCCGACCGTCCTATCTGGCGAAACGGATCGCGCTGCTGAACTGGTATCCCGACGCCAATGGCCAGTTCACCCAGGCCTCGCTGCTGGCCTCGCCCTATGAACGCGGAACGGTGGGCGACATCGGCGGCTGGAACTTCTTCAGCGCCGGCGCACCGCAAAACCTCAGGGTGCCCGTCTCCTGGACCTGGTCCCAGCCGATCCGCCGCACCGACGACGCCTTCATGCCGACCGGCAGCGCCACCTACCGCTTCGACGAGGACACCCTCGTCTATGTGAAATACGCCGAGGGCGTGAAACTGCCGAGCCTGTTCGAATCGACCCTGGGCCTGTTCACCGCCGCCCGGCCGACGGCCGAGATGAAGCCCGAGCGCTCCCGCACCTGGGAAGTCGGCGCCAGCACCATCCGTCGCGACCTGATCACGGGCGGCGACCGCGCGGCCTTCAAGCTGGCCTATTTCAACACCGTGATCGACGACCTGATCACCCGCGACTATCGCACCCTGTCGGCGGGCCTGATCCGCAACATCGACGAATTCAAGGTGTCGGGCGTCGAGTTCCAGTCAACCTATGACGACGGCGTCGTCTTCGGCGACCTGTCGGCCCACTATTATTTCGAGGCCAAGACCTGCGCCCCGGACATCGCCGCCGAACGCCGCGCCTATGGCGCCGGCCGCAACAACGCCGAACTGATGGCCACGCCCGACTGCGTCGACGGCGGCTTCGTCGGGGCCTACACCAACACCCAGAACCCGCCGCGCTTCAATCTGAACCTGACGCTGGGTGCGCACCTGTTCGACGATCGCCTGACCATCGGCGGCCGCGCAGTCCACAACTCGGGCCCGATCAGCAAGCTGGACAAGGCCTGGAACGTCGGCCTGTCGGCGATCCAGCAGCTGTATCTGGAGACCACCGTCTATGACGCCTTCGCCAGCCTGAAGGTCACGGACCAGACGGCGCTGGACCTCAACATCGACAATGTAATGGACGAATACTACCTCGACCCGCTGGCGCTGGGAATCATGCCCGCGCCCGGTCGCACCGTTCGTCTCGCCCTGACCTACCGCTACTGAGGCCCGCCATGACCCAAGTCGAAACAAGCCGCGCCAAGCGACTGAAGGCCGCCAGCCACGGCGTCCACGAAGGGCTGGACAACGCCATCATGGCCGCCAGACCGTTTAGCAGCCGCGAGGCCTATGCGGAGTTTCTGCGGATCCAGCAGATGTTCCACCGCGACATCGCCGCGCTCTACGACGCGCCGGAACTGGCGGCTCTGTTCCCCGACCTGGCCGAACGCCGCCGCTACGAACAGGTGAAGGCCGATCTCGCCGATTTAGGCGCCGTCCCGGCTGCCGAGACCGGCGCACCGCGCTTCGTCGCGGGTCAGGCGCTGGACCTGCCGACGGCCCTGGGCTGGCTCTATGTGGCCGAAGGTTCGAACCTGGGCGCCGCCTTCCTGATCAAGGCCGCGTCCGCCCTGGGCCTGTCGGCCGAGTTCGGCGCCCGTCACCTGTCCGCCTCGCCCGAGGGGCGCGCCAACCACTGGCGCAGCTTCACCACCGTGCTCGACGCCCCGGACATGACCGATGAAGAAGAGGCCCGCGTCATGAAGGGCGCCTCGGCCGCCTTCACCCGCGTGCGCGGTCTGGTGGACGCGGGCTTCCGGCACGGAACCGCCGACGCCGCATGACGGCCGTGCCGCGCACCACGATCCTGAACGACGCTGGGGCCATCGCGCCCCGGCGTCCCAGGGTGCGTGCGCGTCGGGCGCTCGCCTTGGGCGCCGCCCTGGCGCTTCACGCCGCGCCCCTGCTGCTGCTGATCAATCTCGTCGTGCCGGCGCCTGTCCCGATCGAGGAACCGCCTGCCATCGTTGTGGAACTGGTGCGCAGCAACGCCGCCCCGCCCCGACCGCCGTCCGAACAGATCGACGGTCCCAAACAGGTCCAGGCCGTCGCCAGCCGCCCCATCCCGCGTCCGCCGGTCCAGATGCGGGTCCAGGCCGAGGCGCCCGAGGCCGTGAACATCCCCGTCTCGCCGCCGGGCCCGCGCGCCGCCGAACGCCAGACGCCGGCGCCCGCCACCACAGCCCCGGTCTCGCGGCAGGCCCCGCCCGCGCCCAGCGCCTCGACCGCGCCCCAGGACTGGAAGACCCGCGTCCTGGCGCATCTGGACAGCAGGAAACGCTATCCGACCGCCGCCCAGCGCCTGCGCCAGGAGGGGGTCGTCCTGATCCGCTTCACGATGGATCGGTCGGGGCGGGTGCTGACCTCGCGCATCGAACGCGGCTCGGGCCGCGCCCTGCTGGACCGCGAGGCCCTGGCCATGCTCCAGCGCGCCCAGCCCCTGCCTGCACCGCCCGACGAGGTGCCGGGCGCGACGCTGGAACTTGTCACGCCGGTCGAATTCTTCCTGAGGCGCTGACGGACGCCGCAAGACGCCCAAAAATCAGGCGGGTTCGACCTCGACTGAGCCCTCGCGGAATTCGTCGGCCGGCACGAAGGCGGAGCCTTCGTCATCCAGCACCCAGACGCCGATCAGCGCCGCGTGGTCGGGGGTGATGTCCTCGTCGATCAGATCGCCGTCGAAGACGCCGACATTGCTGTAATCGAAGTCCAGCAGCAGTTGGGAGGCCATGTCGATCATCTCGTCCGCCATGCGACGCGCATAGCCGATCGCTTCACTCTCGTTGGAGAAGTCGTCGGTGAGGGTGTTGACCTCGGCGGACTCGCTGCCTTGGGTCGCGCTGGTGGTGACGATTGTGAATGCAGGCATGGTGAACTCTCTCGGATTTGAAGTCACCAACTAGCCTGTTTGCGCGCAGGGCAGGCCAAAATTCTGCACAAAGGCATCCTGCGATGTCCGATCAGTCGGCGCCGCCCCGGTCGTTCCGCTTCGTCGCGCGATAAACCTTCTGAAGCACGCCGAGGCGACGGCGTTCGGCGGCCTTGGCGGCCCGCGCCTGCTTGTCTTCCGCCTCCGCCAGTTCGAGCGTCAGCTGCTGGAAATGCGCCCACCGGTCGGGATCCAGAGCGCCGCTCTTCAGCGCGGCCTGCACGGCGCAGCCGGGTTCGTTGGTATGGGTGCAGTCGGTGAAGCGGCAGTCCTGGGGCAGGCGCTCGATGTCTTCGAACACGGCGCTCACGCCCGCTTCGGCGTCGATGAGGCCGACTTCGCGAATGCCCGGCGTGTCCAGCAGCAAACCGCCGCCGGGCAGCAGAACGAGCTGGCGGTGGCTGGTGGTGTGGCGCCCCTGATCATCGGACTCGCGGATGGCCTGGGTCGCCATGCGGTCCTCGTTCAGAAAGGCGTTGACCAGCGTGGACTTTCCGACCCCCGACGAGCCGATCAGCACGCCGGTCTCGCCGGCTTTCATCTGGTCGAGCATGGCGTCGAGGCCCAGACCCTGGCGCGCCGAGACCATCAGGATGGGACAGTCCGTCCCCAGCGCCGCGATCTGGGCGGCCTGCTCTTGCGGATCGTCGCACAGATCCGATTTGGTCAGCACCACGACGGGCCGCGCCCCGCTCTCCCAGGCGGCGGCCAGATAACGCTGGATCCGGCGAAGATTGAGATCGGCGTTCATCGATGTGACGACGAAGGCGACATCGACGTTTGCGGCGAGGATCTGCAGCCGCTGCATGCTGTCCGCCGCCCTGCGGACGAAGGCCGTGCGGCGCGGAAGCATGGCGTGGATGACGGCCTTGCGGTCCGACGGGCTCACCGACAGGGCGACCCAGTCCCCGACGGCGGGAAGGCCGATCTCCCTGGCCTCGTGACGCAGGCGACCTGAAACCTTGGCGCGCAGCTCGCCGTCGTCGGTGGCGACCAGATAGCCGTCCCGCTGCTGGAGAATGACGCGTCCCGGCGCATGACCTGCGCGCGCGTGGGGTTCGAACACCCCCGCCAGAGACGCCGACCATCCATAGTTTTCGATCAAGTCGAGGGCATCCTTGAAGGTTCGCGATCATCCATAGTGCGCTGGACTGCTCTATGAGCCGGTCCGGCAGTTGCGACCAGCGATGAATGCCCAGAGCGCGTCACGCCGCGCGCCTATCGGCGCACCAGACGGATAGCCAACAGGTCCGCTTCGTCGCGGACCATCCTGGCGGCGACGATGTCCTGCGTTTGGGAAACCGCCAGACTGTGCTGCAGGCCGAACGCGCCCAGAGACTGCACGTCGCGACTTGCGCCGGTCCATGAGGTCAGGCGCAGGATAGCCTCACCGCCACGGTTTCCCGACAGGTGGTAGACGCCGGCGGCCGTAGGGGTCCAGGCCGTCTCCGGGTCGATGCGGATCAGGGGAGAGGACAGAACCGCACCCGTGGCCTCCAGACGCCACAGCCGGCCGTCGTCCTTCTTGACCGCATAGAGCCCGCCGGCGCCGGCGCTCTTGACCGTCAGGACATCGGCGGTGTTCGGAACGACCGTAACCCGCCCCTGGGCATCGATCCTTTCGATCCGCCAGCCGCCCGTCCTGAGCGTGGGAACGACAAGGTCGCCGTTGTGGTCCCACGCCAACTCGTCACGCGCCGCGCCGTCCGACGTGACCGCCCTCAGGCCGGAGCCGTCCGCATTGATCAGATAGACGTCCGTGCGACTGTCGCGCGCCGCGACGAAGGCGATGCTGCGACCGTCAGGCGACCACCGGGGCGAGAAGACATTGCTGGCCTTCAGGTCGGTCAGGCGCGTCGGCTCGGCGCCGCTGCTGCGTTTGACCCAGACTTCGGACCCGCCGTTCTGATCCGAGACGAAGGTCAGTTGGCCTGTCGGGGAAAGATCGGGATCCCAGTCGCTGGCGTTGCCGTCCGTCAGGGCCACGGGCGCGGCGCCGGCGCGCCAGGCGAACAGGTTGGAACGATAGTCGCCGGCCTCGACCGCCAGCAGGCCGCTGCGATCAGTGGACAGGCGGCCGAACTGCAGCAGGCCCAGGCTCAGGCGAACGGGCGCCCCCGGCCGTTTGAAGTCCACCGACCACAGGCCGTAGTCACCGCCGCGATTGCTGGAGAAGACGACGGTTCGATCATCCGCAGCGAAGGCGTAGCCGACGGCCTTCCAGCCATCGCTGGTCAGCCGCCGCTGTCCGGCGCCGGACACTTGGACGGCGTAGAGATCGGCCACGCCGTAGGAGAAGGCGCGCCTGAAGACCAGCTGATCCCCCCTGTGGGTGACGACCGGATCCAGGTCGCCCAGGCTGGTGGCGGGCGGCGAGGTCACCTCGCGCAGTCGTCCGGTATCGGGGTTCAGGGCCCGGATGCGACGCACGGCCTCGCGCGTGGGGCGGTCGGACAACAGGATTTCGCCGTCGCGCGTCCAGGCCAGACGCGTCATCGATTCCACCGAGCAATGGCCGACCACGCGCGGCTCACCCTGGGGCACGGGCGCGACCAGGATCTGGCACGGGGCGCCGGAAATACGGCGCACGAAGGCCAGGCGACGCCCATCGGGCGACCAGGCCGGCGCCATTTCGTCCTCTGGCGTATCCGTCAAACGGATCGGTGTGCCGTCCCCGACGCCCCGCAGGAAGATGTCTCTCTGGGCGCCGAACCCGGCGCCGCCGGCATAGGCGACCATGCGGCCGTCCGGCGAAAGCGCCGGATGGGTCTCCACGCCGGTATCCGAGGTCAAGGGACGCACGGCCTCGGTCGCCAGCGCGCCGGGGGGCTGCATCAGGACAAAGGCGCCGAGGCCCAGGGCCGCGATCGAGGCGACGCCGCCGGCCAGCATCAGACGCGGCCATCGCCGGGCGGGACGAGGCGGCGAAGCCGGGGCCTTGGCCGTCGCCGGTGCGATGGCGACAAGGCGCAGGCGGTATCCGATCTTGGGGATGCTGCCGATCTCGACAGCCGGATCGCGCTGGAAGATCTTTCTGAGCTTGACGATGCATCTGACCAGGGCGTCGTCGCCGACGACGCGTCCGTCCCAGCACAGCCGCGACAGTTCTTCACGACTGATCGGATCGCCCCGCCTGCGGTTCAGCGCCACCAGAACCTGCATCACGCGGGGTTCCAGCTTGCAGCCTGCATCGGGCCAGATCACCTCCAGGGAGGCCGGGTGGACCATGCCCGTCCCAAGCGCGAACGACGGCTCTGACACCAGTTCGATCGGCCTGAGAAGCAGAGCTGACAGGTCGTTCATCGGAAAATCATCGGCTCAAGATCGGGCCCCCGCCCTCGCTCCCAGAACGCCAGTCTCTTCTATCGCTGCGGACATTACCAGCCACCTTGGCCGTAACCCTGCCCGCAACCCTGATGGAACCCGCCATGCGCTCTTTCGACGCCCGCCTGATCCTGCTGACTCCCCTGTCCCTGTCGCTCGCCGCCCCGGCGCTGGCGCAGACCCCGCCGTCGCCTGAGCCCCAGGCGGTCCAGTCCGCGCCACAGAGCGAAGTCGACCAACAGGGCGTGCTGGTCTTCACGCCGGACTTTTTCGCCAATCAGAGGCCGGTCACGGCTCTGGACATGGTCAGTCGGGTTCCGGGATTCAGCGTCGTCGACGGCGACGGTGGTCGCGGCTTCCAGGGCTCGGTCGGCAACATCCTGATCAATGGCGCACGGCCAGCGTCGAAGACCGACACGGGCTCCGGCGTGCTGTCTCGCACCCTGGTCGCCCAGGTCGAGCGCATCGAACTGATCAGCGGCGGCGCGGCCGGGATCGACATGCAGGGCTTTTCCGTCGTCGCCAACGTCATCACGCGCGATCAGTCCAGCAGCCAGATGATCTTCACCGGCAACGCCGTGTTGTATGAGGGTGGGAACGACACCTATGGCGGCACATGGCAGTACACCGCCCAGAACGGCGAACGCACCTGGGGCTTCACCCTCTCCGACGGTTTCGTGGTCAATGATTCCAACGGCGTCGGCCCCGTCGTCCGCCGCAGCGGCGCGGGCGATCTGCTGCGAAGCGAAGACTTCTTCAGCGACCAGAAAAGCGGCGGCAACGCCCTGCGGCTGAACTACGCCAGCCCCTTCCTGGGCGGCCAGATCGACCTGACCGCCCTCTATGGGGTCAACGATTTTGAAAACCTGATCCTGCAGACCTCGTCCGCCGTGCGCCGCGAGTCCCGATATCAGGAGGACGGCGAGAACGGCGAGATCGGGGCGGTCTTCACCCGCGCGCTCGACAGCCGCCTGACCTCCGAAACGCGCCTCATCCACGAGTTCAGCGACACCACCGGCGCCTCGACCAATCGCACCACCCTGTCGGGCGCTGAAAGCCCCGAGCAGCGTTTCGCATCCGACAGCAGGGCGTCGGAGACCATCCTGCGCAGCCTGGTCCGCCTCGAACAGTCGCCCAGACTGACGTGGGAGTTCGGCGGCGAAGGGGCCTACAACATGCTGGAGACCGACCAGGCCTTCAGCATCGGCGGCGCGCCGGTCCCCCTGCCGTCGGCCTCGGTGACCGTCGAGGAGACGCGGGGCGAGCTCTTCGGCAAGAGCACCTGGCGGGTGGGCGACGACCTTTCCGTCGAAAGCGGCCTGCGGCTGGAGACTTCAACCATCAGCCAGTCGGGCGATGCGGACGAGGAGAAGACCTTCTCCTTCGTCAAGCCGCGCCTGTTGGCCACCTGGACCCCCAGGCCTGGAAATCAGTTTCGCCTGCGTTTCGAGCGCGAGGTCGGGCAGCTGAACTTCACCGACTTCGCCGCCTCGGCGGAACTGCAGAACGAGAATGTCCTCGGCGGCAATATCGACCTGGAGCCCGAACAGCGCTGGATCAGCGAACTGGCCTATGAACGCCGGTTCTGGGGCGACGGCGTCGTCAACATCACCCTGCGCCACGACGAGATTGGCAACGCCATAGACGTCATCCCGCTGGAGGACGGCCTGTCCGCCGTCGGCAATATCGGCGACGGGTCGCTGGACCGGCTGGCGGTCAACATCCAGGCGCCCCTTGACCGGTTCGGATTCAGCGGCGGGCGGATCAGCGCGCGCAACACCTGGAACCACACCGAGGTCGAGGACCCCACGACGGGCAAGACGCGCCCGATTTCCAACGTCCCCAAATCCCACGCGGTCATCATCCTCGCCCAGGACATCCAGTCCTGGAAACTGCAGTGGAGCGCCGCCTGGGTTCCGCTGCTGGGCCGCACCAGCTACGATCCCGACGTGCAGTTCTCCTGGCGAGGGCGCGACTTCTTCGAGAGCTGGATCGAATACAAGCCGACCGCCACGCTGGCGATCCGCGCCCAGATCAACCTGTGGGACGACTATCAGCAGACCCGCATCGCTTACGCCGACCGCACCACCCGGCCGATCGCCTATGTCGAAACCCGCACCATCGACCCACGGACCTTCTACTCGCTGCGCGTTCGCAAGACGTTCTGAACACGGACGATCGGAGATCGGCGGACTAACCGAAGGCGGCGCGGTTGATCGTAGGGAGAAGGTCCAGGGTGGCGTCGTCTGGTCGTGCAAACAACAGATAAAGCGAGTTAAGTTCGCTTTCTGCCGGGCTTCCTGGGAAGCAATCGATTGAGCCAGAAGCTGTAGAGACCAAAGCCGCCCAGCACGACGAGCGCCAGGCCGGACAGGGTGACGGCGCCGCTCCAGATCCAGCCTCCGATCTTGCCAGAATGGATCGGATATTCGTACGCCGCCACGCGGGCGCCCGCCGGCAGCGCCAGCGAGTTACGCACGCCAACCAGTGCGCCGTTGGCCGGGTCGAACCACAGGAAGGTCCGGCCGTTGGGGGTTGGTTCCCCGACTTGACGGACGCGCACCGCGATCAAACCGCCCGGCTTGGAGGGCGCATTGACCACCCGAAATTCTGCACCGGGAAAGCGCTGTTGCGCAATCCTCAACATGCCTGGCCAGTCAATCGTGGAGGAAACATAAGCTCCTCCTTGAAGGGCTGGAACACGAACGGCTGCGGCCATGTCCGCCTTGGACGACAGCAACGACAGGACCGCGATCTCGACCGGCTTCAACGTCATCATGACTCCGGTCGCGAAGGTCACGATCAGCAATGGCGCGGCCAGCACGCCGAGATCCCGGTGATGACGCAGGATGCCGAACCGGTTCCAGGCGCGCGGCCAAAGACGCCATTCGAACGAACGCCGTGTCCGCCACCACAGGATCACGCCCGTGATGACGAAGCCGAGACCCGCCAGCCCGGCGATCCCCGTGACGGTCTTGCCGGTATCTCCGACCAGCAGATAGTGATGCAGGTCGAACAGCCAGACCTCGGGTCGCGCCCATTTGCTGTCCCAGCGCGTCACCGTCTGACCCGTCTGATCGACATAGGCGCCGTGGTCGCGGTCGCCATAGGTGACCCGGTGTACGCCCAGGGTCCGGCTCGCCAGAGTGACGCTGGTCGCGCGCGGGTCCGAGAAGATCGCCGTCATGGCGGAGCCGATGCGACCCGTGTCTTGCATCTGAACATCGGCGGCATGGGGAAGGGTCGCGCGCAGCCAGGCGTCCTTGTGGACCAGCATCAGTCCGCTGAGACCGATCACCACCAGCAGCAGGCCGATCAGCCCGCCGGTCCAGCGATGCAGGCCGTCCAGCAGGGTCATGACATCGAAACGCCTCGCCCAGCCTGAGCGACCCTTCGCCCTGCTCACCAGACGCGCTTCAGCGACACGCTCAGCGTCGCGCCATTGGCGGGCACGCGGCTGGTGTTGGTGTTGCCACGCAGAAGCTGGCTGTAGACCGGCAGGTACTGGGTGTTCAGCAGGTTCTCGACGCCGACCGTCACCTGGTCTCGATCAGACAGGCGGTAGCGGCCGATCAGGTCGAAGACGGTGTAGTCCTTGACCTCGCGCCGCCCGAAGGTGGCGACGCCGTTCAGACGATAGTCGTGACCCGCAGAGTGCAGCCCCTGGAGGCGCACGTCCCAGACCGCGTTCGGCGCATAGACCACATAGGCCGTCAGCTTCAGCGGCGGAATGCGATAGCCGGTCATGTCCTGGGACCGGACGGCGGTCGCCGCCTTCTCGTGACCGCTCAGATAGGTCGCCGTGCCCCCAAAGCGCCAGACATCCTGCGACGTCCCGTAATCCACGGCCGCCTCGACGCCGTTGATGCGCTCGGCGGTCCGCAGCAGGATCAGACCATTGTTGAAGCTCTGCACGTCGCCGAAATCCGACGTGGTGCGGAAGGCGGCGAACGACGCGGACAGTTGGTCGAACCGACCGCGCCAACCCGCCTCGTAGCTGTCGATCTTCACGGGTTCGAGATCGGAGTTGTCGATGCTGAACCCGGCGCCGGCGTTGCGCAGTTGCAGGCCGATGTCGGGCAGTTGGAAGCCCTGTGAGAAGCTGGCGTACAGTTCGTGGCCGTCCACCGGCTCCCAGGTCGCGCCGGCGTTGAAGGTCCAGGCGTCGAAGTCAATCGTGCCGCCCTGGACCACGAAGGGCGTCGCCGACTGTGACTGCGACAGGGGGGTGAAGCTGTCGAACGACGCCTTGGCCCGGTCATAGCGGACGCCGGCCTCGACGCCGATCCGGTCCGTCAGCCGGTGCTGAACCTGTGCGAAGACGCCCTCGGTTCGGGTGGTCAGCTCGGGCATGTAGGTCAGGGTGCGCAAGCGGTTGAACACCAACCCGCCGCTGGCGTCGTAGGCGGCCGGATCGAACACATCCAGCGGCATGTCGCTGACCTCGCGGTTCAGGTCGCCGCCCCAGGTCAGGGCGGTGCGCTCACCCAAAGGCGTCTCGATCGTCAGCCGCGCGCCGGCCACCGCGCTGTTCTGGAACACCTGATCGACGTTGCGGCCCCGCGTCGCGACGCCACGCGCATCGAACGGCGTGAAACGCGTGAACAGGTCGCGGTAGTAACCCAGCAGGCTGACGTCGCTGCCGAATACATCGCGGTCGCGGTAGGCCAGGGTGGCGACCTTGCTTTCCACCTGGTTCTGTTCGGCCAGCCTCAGCCCCTTCAGCGGGCGGGCGATGGCCGTGCCCGCCGGCAGCCGGCCGGGGGCGGGATCCGCCGCATAGTCCGTGTCCTGATGCGCCTGATACCAGCTCAAAGACCCCAGCAGATAACCGTCGTCCCCCACACGGCGACCGACCTTGCCGCCCAGGCTCCAGACCGTGCTGTCGAACAGGTCGCCCTGGCTCGGCTCGGGCGCCCGGCGGTCGCCGTTGGCGTCGAACCCGGCGCCGATGTGCTGCCAGCCCGCGTTCGCCGCGAAGTCGAAGCCGCTGGCGGCGCCGGACACAAACTGCTGCACCCGGCCGCTTAATCCATCTGACGAAGGATGGGACAGCGACGTGATGCCGGTGACCATGGTCTCGGCCCGCAAGGGGCCGCCGGCTGGGCGGGTGTTGATCGAGATGATGCCCCCCGTGGCGCCGCTGCCGTAAAGGGCGCTGCCGCCGCGCAGGACCTCGATCTGCTGGATGTTGGCCGGATCGACGCTGATCAGGTTGCGCGCACTGTCCCGGTTCGTGTTGTACGGTACGCCATCCACCAGCACGAGCGCGCCGCGTCCGCGCAGCGTCTGGCCAAAGTCCGTGATCGTGCGGCTGGAATCCGCCAACCCCGGAACGGCCTTGGCCAGAACCCCCGACAGGGTGTCCGACACCGCACGCCCGGCCTGGACCGTCTCGCGATCCAGTCGGGTGATCGGATGGCTAGAGGCGACCAGCCCCTGGGGCGAGCGTCGCGCCGTCACCACGATCTCGCCCAGGTTGGTATCGGCCGAGGGCGTGGGGCCTGTCGCCGTCTGCGCCAGGGCTGCGACAGGAGCGAGGAGGACGGCGGCGGCCCCGAACGGCGCCAGGGCGGACGACAGAAGAACCTTGCGGGACATGGACTACTCGACGTGGAGACGGACTGAACGAGCCGCACCCTGTGTCGCGATTGAGACCGGTTTGCAAGTCTTGAAGCCCGATCGAAACTGACGGTGGCGTTGATTCAGAGAGCGCCTTGGAGGTCAGACAAAGAGGGCGGATCGAGGAGCCAGGAAGGTATAAGCCTCCCCTCGGGTCAGATGCTCACAGCATGACGCCTAGCCGTGAGCCGCGCCCAAAACCCCAGACACCATCGCGCCGAGCGGCGATGAATAATCAGAGAGTTGGATACCGTCGCTTCAAGATTTTTTGCAGACGGCACCTACCGGCTAGAGCCGCAGAAGAAACATCTGTCTAACTGATTGGGAAAATGGCGCGCCGCCGTGGATGATCCTGAGAACTATTCAGCCGCCGTCGGATGGGCCGCGTAGGTCAGAAACGCGCCACAGGCGGACATGGGCCGATCGACGACAACAGGATGTTGACCTCTGGTGAAACGATACCGCTGCCGGCCCTTAGGGGTGCCTATGAGCATTTTGAAAACCCTTGCGACCGGCACTTGGGCGCGCGGCTACGAGCTCAAGGTGCAAAACGCAGTTGCCGTGACATCGACCGAGCAGCTTCAGATAGGGCGCCTTGCCGACTTCAGGATCCATGTTGGCGAGGCATCACCGCTCGCGTCTTATTGAACTTTCAACCGACCCCACTCATTATCAATGGATGTCCGCTCCACGCACATCACAGCCCGGCACCTCGCGCACGCGCAACCCGATCCGGAAACGCTTCGGGACATTTGGCAAGGCTAAGGCCGGCAAGCTCGTGGCCACTACCTACCAGACCAAGCGGTCGGCTGATCGCGCGGCGGCGCGCGCCGACGAACGGGCCAAAGTGATTGCAAATTTAACCGGCGAGAAGAAAACGCGCGACGCGACGATCGCTGGAACTCGGTCGGTCAGGGCTGGGCGCGAGCCGATCAGTGATTTCTCGCTGGCCGTTTCCAGATTCGGTCAGGAGCTGGGAAAGCCAGTACCGTCCTCCGAAGTCAGCAAGGTTTTCGATCGGATCGCTAAGGATGCGGTGGATGTGTTCGGTAGCCAGGTGGCTGCGCGACGTTACCTTGACGAGGCCGTCATCGACGGCGGCAAAACCGCACGAGACGTAGCCACCTCACAGGGGCTAGGCCGGATCCTGTTGCGTCTGGATGCGCTGCGCTTCGGATCTAACGGGTGAAGCTGGAAGATTTCGGGCCCCCCATCGTCTATCGCGCCGTGTCCCTACAGTACCTGCGCTGGGTTCAGAGCGCCAAGGGATCACGCCTTGTCGCGGGGCGTTTTAATCCGAAAGATATCTCGGCCAATTATTTTGGTCTGGAACCTGAGACGGCCTTTCTGGAATACCAGCAGGGCAACCCCGAACCTCTGCCTGTCGCGATCGTTGGCTTCAAGGTCGACATCAAGGCCGTCGTCGATTTGCGGGGCCCGGCGACACTTCCGTCTCCTTTCAACAGCTGGCGAGACGACTGGAAAGACGCCGCGTTGGGTCTATCAAGCACCTGCCCGTCTTGGGAGTGCTGTCGCGAGGTCCTGGCCTTAAACGGGTCCGGGATCCTGTTTCCGTCCCAAGCGAACCCCTCCGGTTCAAACCTAGTCGTCTATCCTGAGGACAGTACTGCTGGAGCAGCGCATGTCGCAGTTATCGATCCCGACAAACTGATCAGCAAATACGCTGACGTGACCCCCGTTTCTCATCCAGCCATAACGAGAGTCCTTTGGTGATCTGAACTGGGGTTGGTGGGGTTGGCAAGAGGCCGGTCAGCGCAGCCTTCAACCAGCGCAGCGGACCGGCCGATTTT
>NZ_JBAZPR010000020.1:0-38308 GCF_041648115.1 Brevundimonas sp. | reverse complement strand
GCGAGGCTTACCTCTTAAAACCCGTCGGCGATTCGATTGGAGCGCGGAACCTAGTGAAACTAACCGATGAAAGCAAGAAGTTTTTCAACTCCTCCTTCCGTGGGACGTTGGAGATTTGAACCCCCGCAGCCCCGTCGGCCAGCCCGTTTCCGAGCGAGGCGGCTCTATACGTAGACCCCGATTTGTCAGCAAGCGGATTCTGACGCCAAGGGGAAAGTTTCTCAAAGACTCACGATCAGCGAGCAACGGCAGCAGCCGTCAGCCCGCAATGTAAGTCCGCAAACTCGCAGCCTCCTGGGCGTGCTCGGCGATCTGGCATTTCACTACGTCGCCTATGGAGATGACGCCGACCAGACGCTTGGCCTGCATCACCGGCAGATGTCGGATGCGGCGATCGGTCATGCGGGTCATCAGGGCCGACATCTCCTCGCCCGGTTCGGCGAAGATCACCTTGGCCGTCATATAGTCGGCGACCGGGAGATCCAGCGCCCCGGCGCCATCGGCGGCCAGGGCCTTGACCACGTCCCGCTCGGAAAACACCCCGACAACATGGTCGCCGTCACAGACGACCAGCGCCCCAACCCGTTTCTGCTCCAGCTCACCGCACGCCTGCGTCACCGTCAGGTCGGGCGCGATGGAGAAGACGGCATTTCCCTTGGTCTTGAGGATCTCGGCGACGAACATCGCGGCTCCTTCTCTCTATAAGAGACGACCGCAGGGCCGGAATGGCGACAGGGCCGCTCGGGAACCGATGATCGCTCAGCCGGCGTCAGGAAGCAAACCTCCCTGATCAGTCGTTGACCACAACGCCCTTGCCGAACACACGCGCCAGCGGCCCGATCGCCAGCAACCCGACCACGAAGCCGACGGCATGCGCTTCCCAGGCGATGCGCGCGCCCTCGGCGCCTGGCGCATAGCCGATCAGGCCGGTCACCGCATTGACGGCCATCCAGGCGATGGCTGCGCCGATCACGTGGCGGTCGGTCAGGGCCAGCACCCTGCCCTGTCCGCCCATCAACCGCGTCGCCGCCCCGATCAGGCCGAACACGGCGCCCGACGCCTCGACCATCGGCTCTGTGGAACCCCAATGGATCAGCCCATAGCCCAGCGCCGCCAGCACCCCGCACGCCACATAGAAGAGCAGGAAGACCGTCGGCCCCATCTTGCCGCCGAACAGCCGCGCGACCGGCGAGCCGAATGCGATCGCCGCGACCGCATTCATGATGGCGTGGGTCCAGCCGCCGTGCAGCAGCATGGCCGTCAGCAGTCCGCCCCAGCGTCCCTGCTCCAGATCGGCAGGCGCAAAGGCCATGCTCATCCCCATGTCGGGCAACTGCCGCTGGAAATAGAACAGCACCGGCATCGACACGGCGATCAGCAGCACGACCAGCGGGACGTTGAACGCCTTCTCTCTGGGCGGCTTGCCTTCGGGAGTTCCGTCGAATCGACCGTGTGCGTCTGACATGGGGCACAAATGCGCAAGGCCTCCTGCGACATCAAGCGCTTCTTAACATCCTTAATGCAGGTTGGGGTGCGGATCGCGTTCGGGGTCCGGCGTTCGTTTGTGCGCGAGGAACCATCGTAATGCCCGCCAAGAGGCTGTTTCTATCCACCGCCGTCGTGGCCGTCGTGGCCGCAGCGAGCCTGCCAGCCGCCGCGCAATCGACGGGTTCGGGCGGCGCATCGCGCTTCCAGCAGGGTTACGGCGGCGCGCGCACGGCCGCCAACACCGCGACCACCGGCTATACCCGCGACGCCAACGGCAACCGCCTGATCGTCAACGGCATCATCCAGTCGGGCGCCTCATCCTATTCCAGCCAGTCGGGCGGCGTCGCCTCGGCCTATGCGGGCGCTGGCTCGTCCAGCAACGGCGGCACGACCATCGGCGGCTCAACCGCCATCGGCAACCAGCTGAACGTGGTGGTCCAGGGCAACCGCAACACCGTCATCGTCAACTCGACCCAGACCAACACCGGCGCGATCAACGCCGGCACGGCCCTGAACGGGAACATCAACCTGCCATGAGCCGCCGCCATCTCATCAAAGGGGGAGCCGCCGTTTCGGCCGTCGCCCTGCTGCTCGCCGGCTGCGTCAGCCCGGTCGCGGGTCCGTCGGGTCAATATGCGACCCCGATCGGCAATGCGCCGGTGACCGCAAACCCGACCCCCTATTCCGCCGCGCTCTATTGCCTGGCCGACTACGCCCGTCGCTACAACCTGCCCTCGCCGCGCATGGCCGTGGGCCGGATCAGCGACTACACCGGCACGGTCTCTTCGGATGGCGGCCGCCAGATCACCGGCGGCGCCTCCCTGATGGCCAACTCGGCCCTGGCCAAGGCCGGCGCGCGGATCGTCGAACGCTACGACACCTCGGTGTCCGAGCTTGAGCTGCGCTACGCCAACAACAAGCTGATCGGCGACCAGGCTCCTGACGCCCAGGGCCCTGAGGACACCCAGTATCGCCGCATCCTGGCCGGTCAGGTGCCCGGTTCGGACTTCTATGTCGTCGGCGGCATCACCGAGGTGAATTACAACATCCGCTCCGGCGGCTTCGACATCGGCCAGGGCGAGATCAACTCCGCCCGCCCCGGTTCGACCATGCTGAACCACCGTGTCTATGTGATGAACATCGCCATGGACCTGCGCCTGGTCCAGACGACCACGCTTGAGGTCGTCGATGTCGTCTCCTATCAGAAGCAGATCATCGGCCGCGAGATCTCGGCCGGCGTGTTCGACTTCCTGAACGGCAACGTCTTCGACATCTCGGCCGGCACGGGCGGGATGGAGCCGACGCAGTTGGCCGTCCGCGCCCTGGTCGAACGGGCCACGGTCGAGTTCATGGCCAACCTCTATGGCGCGCCCGGCCCCGAAATCTGCCTCAACGCCGCCAACGATCCGCTCGGCGATTCCACCGTCGGTCCGACCGGCGGTTATTATCCGGCCTATCCCACTCAGGACACGAACAATGGCCAGACCCGCGCCGATCCGTCTCGCTGGAATGATAGCCGCGACGGCGACGTTCGCCGCACTCGCCACTGAAGCGAGCGCGCAGCAGACGCCGGCCTGCGATCCGCAAGCCGGCGAAGCCTGTTCCAGCACCCAAATCCAGACCGGCGACATCACCGGACAGGTCAACATCAACCTGTCCGTCGATCAGGTGACCGTCAGCAACAGCGCCCAGGGCAATGCGCTCGCGGGCGGGGTGACGGCTGCGTCCGCCGGCCTGGTCTCGCGCCAGACCATGACCGGCGCGACCGTCGCGCGCAGCAACGTCGTCGTGAACGGGGAGGCCGACGGCCAACTCAGCGTCCAGACCACCGCGCGCGGCAACTACCTGGGCGTCACCACCGACCGCGCGACCTTCGCCGTCGATGCGACCCAGTCCACGACCGGCGATCAGGTGCGGGCCGGAACCTATGTCCAGGCGCCGGGCGGCCGCGTGCTCCAGGGCGGCTTCGCGACCAGCGCCGCCGTCGCCAACTCCGTCGCCATGGGCGGCCCCTCCTCCTCGCTGACCGGTGTGATCGACCAGACGGCCCAGACCACTGTCTTCGCCGAGACCGTCGCCGACGTTCAATACATCCCCGCGCCCGCGACCTTCTCGTCCCAGGCGGTCGCCAATGCGGTCCAGACCAATACGACCGGCGCCTCGCACCAGGACCTGGCCATCCGCCAGTCCAACGCCGCCTCGACGACAGAGGCCCGCACCGACGTCTATGTGGACAACGCCTGGGACCTGACGGTCGGCGCCAACGCCGGCGCCAACCAGGCCATCACGGCCAATGCCGGCGGCTCGATGCTGATCGAGACGGACCAGACCAACGCCGGTCGCGTCCGCGCCGACGCCCGCGTCCAGACCAATCTTCAGGGCCAGACGGTGCTGGCCGCCCGCAGCGTCGCCAACGAAACTGTCGCCGGCAACAACGACATCTATCTGAAGCTGGACAACACCCAGCTGAACTCCGGCGGGGTCGAGGCCAACGCCACCTATGTCGGCGTCAGCGGCTACGACGCCTATGTCGGCGCCGACGCGGTCGGCAATGCGGTGACCGGCTACGCCTGTACCCAGTGCGGCGGCGGCGACGTCAACATCACCAACAACCAGACCAACAGCGGCAATGTCACCGCAACCACCAGCGCCACCGTCGCCTCCGGCCGCACCGCCGTCGTCGGCGCCAACGCCGTCGGCAACACCGCCACCTTCTACGTCAGCCGCCCAGGCGGCTAATCCAAACATGACAAGTCGGTAAGGTTCGTCGGTCCAGCTTGCTGGAAAGGCAAGCTCACTTTACACATCCGGGATCGCGCCATCGGGGGTTGCGGTTTCGGAGTTATATTATGCGTTCTGCGCGTCATCTGCTGCTCGTCGCCGTCTCGGGACTGGCCCTGACCACGGGGGCTTTCGCCGCTCCTGCTTTCGCCCAGACTGCTGCTCCCGCCGCCTCGGCCGGCCAGGTCGCGCCGTCCGCCCCCTGGGCCCAGGCCGCCAGCGACATTCCCGCCGATCCCGCCGTCCGTTACGGCCTGCTGCCCAACGGCATGCGCTACGCCCTGCTGCACAATGCGACGCCTCCGGGCCAGGCCTCGTTCCGCCTGCGCATCGACGCCGGCTCGCTGATGGAGCGTGACGACCAGAAGGGTCTGGCGCACTTCATGGAGCACATGGCCTTCAACGGCACCAAGGACGTGCCGGAAAACGAGATGCTGCGCATCCTCGAACGCCTGGGCCTGGCCTTCGGCGCCGACACCAACGCCTTCACCAGCTTCGACCAAACCGCCTATATGCTGGAGCTGCCCAACACCAAGGACGAGACGGTCGATCCCAGTCTGCACATCCTGCGTGAGATGATGTCGGCGGCCCTGATGGCGCCGGACGCCATCGATTCCGAGCGCGGCGTCATCGTTGGCGAGGAACGCACCCGCGACACGCCGCAACTGCGCGTGCTGAAGACCCAGCTGGGTCTGCTGGCGCCCGGCCAGCGGCTGTCCGAGCGTTTGCCGATCGGCGACCTCGACATCATCCGCAATGCCCCGCGCCAACGGTTCGTCGACTTCTACGACGCCTATTATCGCCCGTCGCGCGCCACCTTCATCGCCGTGGGCGACTTCGACGTGGACGCGATGGAGGCCAAGGTCCGTGCGGCCTTCGCCGACTGGAAACCCACGGCTGCCGACGGTCCCGAGCCCGACCTGGGAACGGTTGCCCCGCGTGAGCCCACGACCAGCATCCTGGTCGAGCCCGGCATCCAGTCCTCGATCCAGATCAACTGGATCAAGAACCCCGACCTGGAACCCGACACCGCCGCCGAACGCGCCGCCGACATCCGTCGCGGCCTGGGCCTGTCCGTGCTGAACCGGCGCCTGGGCGAGATCGCCCGCGCCGACAACCCGCCCTTCATCGGCGCCGGCGCCGGCTATCAGTCGCTGTTCGACAGCCTGGACGCCGGCACCCTGTCGGTCGCCTTCAATCCCGGCGGCTGGCAGCGCGCCCTTGAGACCGTCGAACAGGAAAGCCGTCGTCTGGCCGAATACGGCGTGACCGACGCCGAGCTTCAGCGCGAGATCGTCAACACCCGCACCGCGCTTCAGAACGCCGTGGCCTCGGCCGCGACCCGTTCGACCCCCGCCCTGGCCACCGGCCTGCTGGGCGCCGTCAACGACGACCAGGTCTTCAGCGCGCCCCAGACCAATCTCGACCTCTTCAACAGGGCGGTCGAAGGTCTGACCGTCGATCAGGTCAACCAGGCGGCCAAGGCCGTGTTCGAAGGCCAGGGGCCGCTGGTGCTGTTCAGCTCACCCGTCCCGGTCGAGGGCGGCGAAGCGGCCGTCACCGCCGCACTGAAGGCCTCGCGCAACACCCTGATCCAAGCCCGCGCCGTCGAGGCCGAGCTGAAATGGCCCTATGACAACTTCGGCGCTCCCGCGGTCCCGGCCTCGCGCACCGAGGTCGCCGACCTGGGCGCCACCCTGGTCCGCTTCCCGAACGGCACGCTGCTGAACATCAAGAAGACGGACTTCCGCGCCGAACAGATCCTGGTCAGCGCCCGAACCGGCATCGGCGAACTGGGTCTGCCTGCAGACACCCTGTCGCCCTTGTCGATGGCCAGCACAGTCCTGACGCCCGGCGGCCTGGGCAAGCTCAGCCTGGACGAGATCAACCGCGTCCTCAGCGGCCGCACCTACAGCGCCTCGGTCAACCAGGCCGGAGACGCCTATGTCTTCTCGGGCGCGACCAAGCCTGCCGATCTGCAGTTGGAGCTTCAGGTTCTGGCCGCCTACCTGACCGATCCCGGCCTTCGCGCCGCGCCGTTCGAACAGACCAAGGCCATGTTCCCGCAGATTCTGGCCCAGCTGGGCGCCACGCCCCGCGGCGTGTTCCAGCGTGACGCCTCGGGCCTTCTGGCTGACGGCGATGCGCGCGAGATGACCCCGACGGCGGAACAGATCGCCGCGATCCAGATCGACGACGTGCGAAACGGCGTCCGCTCGGCCCTGGCCCAGGGTCCGGTCGAGATCACCGTCGTCGGCGACGTGGACATCGACGCCGTGATCGCCGCCGTCGGCTCGACCTTCGGCGCCCTGCCCTCGCGCGGCGCCGAACCGACCCCGCCTGCCGGCTCGACCGAGCGCAAGTTCCCCGCACCCGTCGCCACGCCAGTCCAGTTGCATCATACAGGCCCGACCGAACAGGCGCTGGGCTTCGTGGCCTGGCCGACGACCGACCAGATCGCCGATCGCAAGACCGCGCGTCAGCTGTCGATCCTGTCGGACGTGCTGCAACTGCGCCTGAACGACGAGATTCGCGAGAAACAGGGCCTGGCCTATTCGCCCAGCGCCGGCTCCAGCGCCTCGGACGTCTATCCCGGCTACGGCTTCATCTCGGTGACGGCGGAAACCCCGCTGGCCGCCCTGCCGAAACTGTTCGAGACAGTGGACGCCATCGCCGCCGATCTGCGTGACAACCCGGTCAGCGACGACGAACTGAACCGCGCCCGCCGCCCGGCCGTCGAACGTCTGCGCCGCAGCATGGCCGACAACGGCTACTGGATGACCCAGCTGGCCGAGGCCCAATCCAACCCGGCCACGCTGGACCAGACGCGCAATCAGGTCGCCACGCTGGAAGCCGTCACCGCCGCCGATCTTCAGGCCCTGGCCCGCCAGTATCTGAAGCCCGACGCCGCCTGGCGCGCCACCGTCACTGCCCAAGCTCCGGCTCAGTAAGCGCCCAAGAAAAAGGCCCCGGTTCTTGCGAACCGGGGCCAGTCATCAGGATCGTCGACGGAGAGCCGACGGTCTTGTTATCTCACGTCCCGCCTGATCGGCGGCTGAATGGACCTGTTCGGCTCCCGTTCAGAACACCCGGCCGCCGACGCCGCCGTCCAGGGTGATCACCCCGGTCAGCACGGTCGCGCTCTCGACCTGTTCCTCGCGGTATTCGGTGTACTCTTCTTCGCGATACATCGTCAGGATCTTCACCCCGGCGCCGTAGCGACGCAGCAGCGACCGCTCGTTGCAGTCGCGCTCGGGCTTCTCGGGACGGCATTCCAGCCTGCCCTCCGGCCCGTACCATAGCGCCTCGTGCTTGCGGCAGGTCAGGGTCGTGCCGTGATCGAAGCTGATGTCGCCGTTATAGTCCGCGATGGTCGCCTGCAGCCAGGTGCCCGACAGGCAGCGATAAAGCTCGCCGTCGAACCCGTCCGCGATCTCGCGATCCGGCCGCACCTGGGATGCCGGGTGCGGCACCTGGCGGTCGTCGATGCAGACGGCCTGGATGACGACCCGCTTCATCATGCTGCGGAAGGCGCTGTAGGGGGTGCGGATGGTCTGGGCGACCATGCCCTCGACGGCCAGGCCCTGGATCGTGGTCGGATAGGGCTGATCGACGCTGACATAGGCCGCGCCGCCGCCCCTGCCATAGCTGCCCGAGAAGCCGCCGGCCCGCGCGTTCAGAAACGACCGCGCGCCCGAGTTGGCGTTGGCGCCCGCGTTCGCATTGGCGTTTGCGCCCAGGTTCACGTTCACATTGACGTTGGTATTGATGTTGCCGTTCCAGTTTCCGCCGCCACCGCCGCCGCCAGGACCGCAGTTTCCACCGCCGTTGCAGGGCGGCGGCTCGGGCGGAGGCGGCGGCTCGCACGATGTGCAGGGCGGCGGCTCGCAGCCGGACGTGCATTGCGCCAGGGCCGCGCCGGCGCCCGCCGAGACGGCGAGGCCGGCCGCCAGGCCCAGCATCCATTTCGTGATCCGCAGCCGCATCGGCGGGAACTCCCAAACGTAGATTTCGTGTCGACCAGACAAGACGCCGGCCGATCCTGCATTCACCAAAACGACAAAAGCCTTTCGTTTCCGTTGATGCGCCGCATCCTTCGGGATGGCGCAATGCCGCATCCGTCTGCTAGACCGCCCGCATAATGACCGTCCGCGTCTCCATTCGCCTGATTTCGATTAGCCGCCCGGCGTAGCAACTCTGGGCCTTCTGGCCCCGTGCACGCCGGGATCGACAGCCCTCAAGCAGCGCGAAGCGCGATAGGGCGAAGAACAGCGAACGTAACTCTAAAAGACTCCGAGACGACCCATGGCCGACGCCCCCGAAAACACCACTGAATCCACCGCCCGCGACTATCGCGACACCGTCTTCCTGCCCGAGACGCCCTTCCCCATGCGCGGCGGCCTGCCCCAGAAGGAGCCGATCATCCTGGAACAGTGGGGCGACCTGTACGGAACCCTGCGCGCCGAGCGGCAGAAGCAGAACGCCCCCCTCTATGTCCTGCACGACGGCCCGCCCTACGCCAACGGCGACATCCACATCGGCCACGCGCTGAACAAGACGCTGAAGGATTTCGTCGTCCGCAGCCGCTTCCTGCTGGGCTATGACGTCGACTACGTCCCCGGCTGGGACTGCCACGGCCTGCCGATCGAGTGGAAGATCGAGGAACAGTTCCGCGCCAAGGGCCGCCGCAAGGACGAGGTCTCCAAGGACGAGTTCCGCGCCGCCTGCCGCGAATACGCCGGCAAATACATTGACCTGCAACGCGACCAGTTCAAACGCCTGGGCATCACCGGCGACTTCGCCAACCGCTACGCCACCATGGATTTCACGTCCGAGGCGGCCATCGTCGCCGAATTCCACAAGTTCAAGAACACGGGCCAACTGTATCGCGGGTCCAAACCCGTCATGTGGTCGCCGGTCGAGCGCACCGCCCTGGCCGACGCCGAGATCGAATACCACGACCACGTCAGCCCGACGATCTGGGTCAAGTTCCCGGTCACGGCCATGTCCGACGACCATCCTGACGACCTCCTGGCCTTCCGCTCCAGCACCCCGTCCATCGTCATCTGGACCACCACGCCCTGGACCATCCCGGCCAACCGCGCCATCTCTTACGGCCCCGAGATCGCCTATGGCCTCTATGAGGTCACGGCCATGGAAGAGGGTCTTGAGTTCGCGCCCTGGGCCAAGCCGGGCGACCGCCTGATCCTGGCCGACAAGCTGGCCGAGGACGTGTTCAGGGCCGCCAAGATCGCCGCCTGGACCCGCGTCTACGACATCAATCCGTCTGGCCTGGAGACCGCCCACCCGCTGGCGGCCCTCGACAGCGGCTACGGCTTCTCCGTGCCGCTGCTGGCCGGCGACCACGTCACCGACGACGCGGGCACGGGCTTCGTCCACACCGCGCCGGGCCACGGCGCCGACGACTTCGAGGTCTGGAAGGCCCACGGTCATCACGAGGTGCCGGACACCGTCGATCCCGACGGCGCCTACTACCCTGGCGTCCCCCTGTTCGCGGGCCTCAAGGTGCTGGAGACCGAAGGCAAGAAGACCGGCAAGTTCGGCCCCGCCAACGGCGCGGTGATGGAAAAGCTGATCGAGGCCGGCAACCTGCTGGCGCGCGGCCGGATGGAGCACTCCTATCCCCACTCGTGGCGCTCCAAGGCCCCGATCATCTTCCGCAACACCCCCCAGTGGTTCATCCGCATGGACGAGCCCCTGAAGACTGAAGGTCAGCAGTCCGGCGACACCCTGCGCGAGACGGGGTTGAAGGCCATCGACGACACCGCCTTCCACCCCGCCGCCGGCAAGAACCGCATCCGATCGATGGTCGAGGGCCGCCCCGACTGGCTGGTCAGCCGCCAGCGCGCCTGGGGCACGCCGCTGGCCATGTTCATCGACAAACAGACCGGCCAGCCTCTGCATGACGCCGAGGTCGACGCCCGCATCGTGTCGGCCGTCGCCGAGCACGGCGCCGACATCTGGTTCACCGCGCCCGACGCCGACTTCCTAGGCGCTCACGACCCGGCCCGCTACGAAAAGGTCGAGGACATCCTGGACGTCTGGTTCGATTCCGGCTCGACCCACGCCTTCACCCTCGACCCGCGCACGCCCGAGCACGGCTACGCCGGCGACCGGCCGGCCCACTGGCCCGCCGACCTCTATCTGGAAGGCTCCGACCAGCACCGCGGCTGGTTCCAGTCCTCCCTGCTGGAAGGCTGCGGCACCCGCGGCCGCGCCCCGTTCAAGGCGGTTCTGACGCACGGCTTCACCCTCGATGAGAAGGGGGAGAAGATGTCCAAGTCCAAGGGCAACACCACCGATCCCCTGACCATCATCAAGGAAAGCGGCGCCGACATCCTGCGTCTGTGGGTGTCGCTGGTCGACTATTCCGAGGACCAGCGGATCGGCAAACAGATCCTCCAGACCACGGTCGACGCCTATCGCAAGCTTCGGAACACCGTCCGCTATCTGCTGGGCGCCCTGGCCGATTTCGACGAGGCCGAACGCCTGCCGCTGGACCAGATGCCGCCGCTGGAGCGCTTCATCCTGCACCGCCTGCACGAACTCGACGCCCAGGTCCGCACCGCCTACACCGAATACCGCTTCCAGGACGTCGTCCGCCCGGTGCTGGAGTTCTGCTCCAACGACCTGTCGGCCCTCTATTTCGACATCAGGAAGGACGCCCTCTACTGCGACCGTCCCGACAGCCTGCGCCGTCGCGCCGCCCGCACCGTGATGGACGAGGTCTTCTCCCGCCTGACCGCCTGGCTGGCCCCCCTGACCCCCTTCACGATGGAAGAGGCCTGGACGACGCGGTTCCCGGATGCAGGCACCAACTGCGCGCGGGTGATCCCGGAGACGCCGGCGGAATGGAACAACCCGGCCGAGGCCGCGCGGTGGGCGAAAGTCTTTGAGGTCATCGACTGCGTTAATACAGCGCTGGAAAGCGCCCGAACCAATCGGGAGATTGGAGGTGCGCTCGACGCCTCCGTTGAAGTCACCACCTCTGACGACCATCGTGAAGCTTTCAAAGGCCTCGATGCGGCGGAAGTGTTTCGAACCAGCTTGGCCAAGTTCGAGCGCGAAGCGGCAGTCTCAAGTCTGGACATCCCGGTCGAAACTGATGAGCAACTTCAGCAACGCACTGATGAACATGCTCGCGGCTTGATCCACGACCACCACTCCTCGATTGCCCACGTTCGTATCGTTCCGCTCCTCGACCAACCCAAATGCGCCCGCTCTTGGCGCCGCGTCCCCGATGTCGGCTCCGACCCCGCCTATCCCGACCTCTCGGCCCGCGACGCCGAAGCGGTCAAATACTGGGACGAAACCCACGCGTAACGAACCCTTCTCCCCTCGGGGGAGAAGGTGGCTCGCGCAGCGAGACGGATGAGGGGGCTGTGTCCGCAGTCTCACCCTCACCGTCCCGAGGCGGAGAGAAACCACTCATCCAAGGCCTCCGGCCCCGCCTTCTCCCCGAGGGGAGATGGACGCGCATCATCGTCTCTTCCCCACTTGTGGGGAGGGGGACCGCGTAGCGGTGGAGGAGCTCTTGAAGTCCCACGGGCGCCTCTCCCTCCCCTTCATGGGGAGGGACGATCGCGCAGCGATCCGGGTGGGGCCGTAAGGACGGGCGCTACGCCTCACACGACCCCACCCCGGCTGCGCTGCGCTACGTCGCCCCTCCCCATGAAGGGGAGGGAGAAACGCGCCCCAGCCATCACAATGCCGCTGGTTCATTCCTAGCGAATCCAACCGCTTGCCGATTTATGTCCCCGATCTCCTGCCCACGGGGTCAAACCGCCCCATAATACACCCGTCCCGTCGCATGGAGGGCTCGCTTGGCCTGCGACCTTGCGGCGGCGGGAGCGGATGGAATGGGAGCGGGTCTGAAACGGCTCGCGCCGGTGGCGACACATGGTGCGCCGTCGGAGGGTCGAGGGGGATACTCGATCGCACTCGGGACGGGGTTTCGCAGACCCCGCCGACCCGTCGCAGGCTTATGGGGTTAGGCGATAAGACCGCCACCGCTCGACGCCCCGAGCTTGAAGGCCAACCAACCGCGCGGAGCGTCACACCCTTCGTCGAAACGGTAACAACACAACAGAACTCCGGGCGAAGGCCCGGCGCTCCGCCCAGCCCTCCAATAACTTCGCAGCGAAAGCGCGAAGACAAAGCCGTTTTCCGTCCCGCGCGACACTGCGTCATCTTGTCAAACCGCCCTTCGCGCCCCAACTGCAAAGCCTAGCCAAAATCACACCCTCGCCCGCGACAGGAGCCCTGATGCCGCATGCCGACAGCCTGATCCTCACCCTGGTCGGGGGCTTCGTCCTCGCCTTCGTGTTCGGCATGCTGGCGCATCGGCTGAAACTGTCGCCCCTGGTCGGCTACCTGGTCGCGGGCGTCGTCGTCGGTCCCTATACGGGCGGCTTCGTCGCCGACACAGAACTGGCGCCGCAACTGGCCGAGATCGGCGTCATCCTGCTGATGTTCGGCGTCGGCCTGCACTTCTCGCCCAAGGACCTGATGCAGGTCCGCAAGGTCGCCATCCCCGGCGCCCTGGTCCAGATCGCCGTCGCCACCGTGCTGGGTTGGGGTCTCGGCCGGTTCGTCCTGGGCCAGGGCGATGTCGAGGCCCTGCTGATGGGTTTCGCCCTGTCGGTCGCCTCCACCGTCGTCCTGCTGCGGGCGCTGGAGGAACGCAAACAGGTCAAGGGCGAGATCGGGCGCATCGCCGTCGGCTGGCTGATCGTGGAGGATCTGGTCATCGTCATCGCCCTGGTGATGCTGCCGATGATCCTGGGCCCGGCCGGAACCCAGACGGACCTCGCCGTGCTTGGAACCAATGTGGGCCTGACCCTGCTCAAGGTGGTCCTCTTCGTCGTCGGCATGCTGGTCGTCGGCGGCAAGGTCATTCCCTGGCTGCTGATCCGCATCGCCCACACCAAGTCGCGCGAGCTCTTCACCCTGGGCGTTCTGGCCATCGCCCTGGGCATCGCCTGGCTGGCCTATTTCCTGTTCCACTCGTTCGCCCTGGGCGCCTTCCTGGCCGGTCTGGTGATGAACGCCTCGCCCCTGGGTCACAATGCGGCCGAGCGGTCGCTGCCGCTGCGCGACGCCTTCGCCGTGCTGTTCTTCGTTTCCGTCGGCATGCTGTTCGACCCGATGATCGTGGTGCGCCAGCCCTGGGCGGTCCTGGGCGTGCTGGGCATCGTCATCGTCGGCAAGTCGGTCGCGGCCCTGGTCATCACCAAGACCTTCAAGCTGGACCGCCCCACCGGCTTCACCGTCGCGGCGTCCCTCGCCCAGATCGGCGAATTCTCCTTCATCCTGGCCGCCCTGGGCGTGTCCCTGGGCGCCATGAGCCGCGAGACCCACGACCTGATTCTGGCCGCCGCCCTGCTGTCGATCTCGTTGAACCCGTTCGTCTTCCTGTTCACCGACCGGATGGGCGGCAAGCCCAAGCCGCCCCTGGCCGGCGCGACTGGTCCAGCCGCCGCCGACGGACCGATCACGGATGCGGTAGCGTCAGCCTGACCCCCTTTTCGCCCCGTCGGACGCCCGCTATCTATCGATCATGGATATGACCGCAGCAGACCAGGCCGTTCTTCACTATGGCGACGGCGAGTTCGCGGTGCTGAAGCCCGGCCGCTTCGTGCGCTGCGCCGTGACGGACAAGGCGATCCCGCTGGAAATCCTCCGCTACTGGAGCCCGACCCGCCAGCAGCCCTATTTCGGGCCCGCCGAATTCATCGCGGCCCAGCAAGCCGCGACATGATCCCGTCGCGCCGCGCCCTGCTGACCGGCGCAGGCGCCAGCCTGATCGCCACGCCGCTCGCGGCCCAAAACCTTCGGGAACAGGACCACAACGCCCTGCCGCTGGCTCTGAACGGCGCCTGGCGTCAGGGCGGCTACGCCTTCGGTCGCACCGCGCCGCGCGCCCTGATCTTCGTCGATGGCGAGGCCCTGGCCACCGCCTCGGCCGCCGGCCTCTTCGTGATCGGCTTCGACCGCGACGCCGCCGCCAGCGTCCAGATCGAGGCCCGCGCCGGCGATCGCTCGGCCCGACGCACCCTCGACATCGCCCCCTACGCCTTCCCCTCGACCAGCGTGAACGGCCTGCCGCCCTCGACCGTCGAACCCAGCGACTCTGCCCTGCTGGCCCGCATCCAGCAGGAGATCGCGCTGAAGACCGAAGGGTTCGCCAGCCGCATCGACGCCGACGAATTCAAGTCCGGCTTCATCTGGCCGCTGGAGAGCTACCGCGTCTCCAGCGCCTGGGGCGCCCAGCGCATCCTGAACGGCACGCCCGCCCGGCCCCACTACGGCATCGATCTCGCCGCACCCCAGGGCAGCGTGATCCGCGCCCCCGCCGACGGCCGCATCGCCTTCGTGCGACCCGACATGCATTTCGAGGGCGGCCTGACCCTGATCGACCACGGTCAGGGCCTGATCACCTGCTACCTGCACCAGTCGCGGCTGGATGTGGAACAAGGCCAGCGCGTACGGCGCGGCGATCCGCTGGGCCGCGTCGGCATGACCGGCCGCGCCACCGGTCCGCACCTGTGCTGGCGCATGAAATGGCGCGACCGCAATCTGGACCCATCGCTGATGGTCGGCGCCCGCGCGCCGGAAACGCTCGCCTGATCAATGGCTCCGCTTGCGGGACTACGCACATCCCCTTAGCTTCGGCGATCTACCTGCCGGGGTCCGATGTTTTCTCTCAAGTCGCTGAACGTCCTGCTCGTGGACGACAATCAGAACATGCGCGCCATCGCCGCCGCCGTGCTGCACTCGGCCGATATCCGCAACGTCCATGAGGCGGCCGAGGGCGCGACCGCCTTCGATCTGCTGCGTCGCCACGCCATCGACCTGGCCATCGTCGATTTCAACATGTTCCCGCTGGACGGCGTCGAGTTCACCCGCCTGGTCCGCACCAGCCCCGACAGCCCCAACACCTTTCTGCCGATTATCATGATGACCGGCCATTCCGAGCGCAGCCGCGTCTACGAGGCCCGCGACGCCGGGGTGACCGAGTTCATCGTCAAACCCATCACAGCCAAGGCCGTGCTGGACCGGATCAACGCCGTCATCATGCGGCCCCGCGCCTTCATCAAGGCCGACGACTACAACGGTCCCTGCCGCCGACGTCGCCAGGCGCCGGACTACGCCGGTCCCTTCCGCCGCTCGTCCGAGGCTGGACGCTCCAACGCTGCATAGACCTTGTCCGGCCAACGCTTGTGGACCCAGAACCAGTCCACGGGATGCTCCCTCACCCGCTCCTCGACGAAGCGATTGGCGGCCTGAATTCCCGCCAGGGTATCGGCCGCCTTGTCCTCGCTTTGGCTGACGACGATCGGCTCATGCGCCGTCACCCGGAACCGGACGCCCGGCAGCCGCACCACCGATAGTGGCAGCATGACCGTGTCAAACTTCAGCGCCAGCCGCGCCGCCCCCGGCGAGGCGTTTACCGGCTGACCGAAGAACTCGACCTCCGGCCCCTGATTGTATTTCTGATCGACCAGCAGGGCGATGGAATCGCCGCGCTTCATCCCCGCCATCAGCTCGCGCGTCCCGTCGCCCTTGGGTGCGAACAGGCGGATGCCGTATCGCTCGCGGCTCTGGCGGATCAGGGCGTCCACATACGGATTGTTCGCGGCGCGGTAGGTCACCTGGCACGGCACGCCCGAGGCCATGATCACCGCCGCCATCACCTCGAAGTTGGCCAGATGGCCCGAGATCAGCACTGCCGGCCGGCCGCTGTCGCGCAGGGCGTGCAGCCGCTCCATCCCGACCACCTCGACACGTCCGCCCTCGGGCGTCAGATGGTCCATGACCGCCAGTTCGGCGAAGGTCCGGCCCGTCTGGTCCCACTGAGCCAGCGCGAGCGCCTCGCGCTCAGTGGCGTCCATGTCGGGAAACGCGATCCGCAGATTGCGCATCACCGTCTTCTGCGTGCCGGTCAACGGCCCCAGGGTGCGCAGCAGCCAGCCGCCCAGCCCCGACGCCCGCTCGACGCCCAGCAGGCGCAGAAACCCGAACAACGCCTCGAAGCCGAAGGCCTCCAGGCGCCAAACTAGATCCTGCTTCCAGTCGTTGCGCTCACCAGGCAATCGTCAATCCACCGTCCACCACAAGGGTCTGTCCGGTCACATAGGCCGAGGCAGGGCTGCACAGATAGACCGCCGTGCCCGCGATTTCATCCGGCTGGCCAATCCTTTTCAGCGGCGCGGGCTCGGTGACCGTCTTCAGCAGCTCGGGATTCTCCCACAGATATTTGGCGAAGTCCGTCTGAACCAGGCCCGGCGCGATGCAGTTGACCCGCACGTTCGACGGCCCCCACTCCACCGCCAGGTTCCGCACCAGCTGCATGTCCGCCGCCTTGGAAATATTGTAGGCGCCGATCAGCGCATTGCCGCGCAGGCCGCCGATGGACGAGATGACCAGGATCGCCCCGTCCTTGCGCTCCACCATCTGCGGCGCGACCATCTGGATCAGCCAATGGTTCGAGATGACGTTATTCTGCAGGATCTTCTCGAACTGATCGTCGGCGATGCCTGCCATCGGCCCGGCATAGGGATTGGTCGCGGCGTTGCAGACCAGGATATCGACCTTGCCGAAGGCGGCGTTGGTCTCGTCCACCAGACGCTGCAAATCCTCTTTGGAAGCGATGTTGGCCGGAACCGCGATGGCCCGCCCCTCGCCGTACTTGCCGTTGATCTCTGCGGCGACCTCGTCGCACGGCCCGGCCTTGCGCGACGAGATGACGACCTTGGCGCCGTGTTCGGCCAGCCGTTCGGCGATGGCCTTGCCAATTCCGCGCGACGATCCGGTGATGATTGCGACCTTGCCGGTCAGATCGAACAGTTCCATTGCGTTTCCCGTGATTCTGGCGGGGATATTTATCGTCCCGCTCTAGCCGAATGACATTGATAGCCTGATACTCGGGCGATTCCATCCGGGAGTGGCCGCCGCCAGCCGATGCGCAACGTAACAACGGGCTTTCTGTATTTCGCCTATCTGTTCCTCGGCATGACCGTGGGCGCCTTCCTGTGGCGCGCCGGTCTGGGGATCGGGGCAGGCGTGGCCGGAACGCTGGGCGCGCTGGGTCTGCTGGGCGCCTTTCACGGCATCGTCACCGGCATCGCCGAGCGCCGCGTCCTGAAAAAGGAAATCGGTCAGGTTCGAGAGGCCCACCGGCTGCTGGCCGATGCGATGGAGTCGACGCAAGGCGCCCTGACCGAACTGGCCCATGCCATCGAAAGCGGCGTCCTGTCCGACACCGATGCCCTGACCGGCGAGGTCCGCATGCTGGAATCCCTGGTCCAGCAGATGAGCGAGAGCATCGACGAACGCCTGTCGGCCGCGCCCCACATCGGCGTCGAAACCTTCGAGGGCCGTCGCATGGCCCAGTCCAACGTCCTGCTGCGCACGATCCACGAGGCGCTCAGCGAGGGCCGCGTCGACCTGTATCTCCAGCCGGTCGTCTCCCTGCCCCAGCGCCGGACCATCTTCTACGAGAGCTTCACCCGCCTGCGGGACTCGACCGACCGCGTCATGATGCCGGCGGAATACCTGTCCATGGCCGAGGGCGAGGGCCTGGTGCCGGCCATCGACAATCTGCTGCTGTTCCGCTGCGCCCAGATCGTGCGACGGCTGGCGCGCCAGGACCGCAAGGTCGGCGTCTTCTGCAACGTGGCCCTGACCTCGCTGGGCGACGACACCTTCTTCCCGCAGTTCCTGGATTTCCTGTCCGAGAACCGCGACCTGAACCAGGCCCTGATCTTCGAACTGGGCCAGGCCACCTTCGACGCCCGCGGCGCCATCGAGGCCCGCAACATGGCCAAGCTGGCCGACCTCGGCTTCCGCTTCTCGCTGGACAAGGTCCAGACGCTTGATCTCGATTTCGCCGACCTTCAGCGTTCGGACGTCAAGTTCATCAAGGTCTCTGCCGACCTGATGATCGAACAACTGCTGGACCTGGACGGCGGCGCGCCCCTGCGCTCCATGCCCGACATCCAGGCCGCCGACTTCGCCGCCCTGACCCGTCGCTACGGCGTCGAGGTCATCGCCGAAAAGGTCGAGAACGAACGCCAGGTCGTCGACATCCTCGAACTGGACGTCGCCATGGGCCAGGGCCACCTGTTCGGCGAACCCCGCGCCATCAAGGAACAGGTCCTGGCCGAAACCGACCCCCCGGCCGAGTTCCTGCGCTCCACCCTGCGCAGCGCCGAACAGCGCCGTCGGTATTAGCTGACCCTTCTAACTGTCACCTCCCCGCTTCGCGGGGAGGTGGCGCGGCGCGCCTTCGCGCCGTGACGGAGGGGTTCTGCGACGCATCACAGGCGTCAGTGGGACTTCAAAAGCCCCTCCACCACTTCGTGGTCCCCCTCCCCACAAGTGGGGAGGAGACTTTCGCGTTGAGGCCCAAACCGCTACCAACACCTCATGACCCTCCCCCACGCCCTGCCCCACCTCGGCGCCGTCGCCGGCGACTACGACATCCTGCTCTGCGACGTTTGGGGCGTGATCCATAACGGGCGCGAAAGCTGGGCGGCGCCGTGCGAGGCGCTGACGCGGTTCAACCGCGAGGGCGGCCATGTCGTGCTGATCTCCAACTCGCCCCGCCCGGCCTCGGACGTGATCGCCCAGATCGACGGCCTGGGCGTGCCGCGCGAGGCGTGGAAGGCCTTCGTCACTTCCGGCGACGCGACCCGAGCCGAACTGGCCAAGCGCGCGCCCGGCCCGGCCTGGATTGTCGGTCCCGAACGCGACGCCCCCCTCTACGCCGGCCTGGACCTGGAACGCGCCGCCAGCGCTGAAGACGCCGCCTTCATCTCCGTCACCGGCCCCTTCGACGACACGGTCGATACGCCCGAGGACTATCGCGATCGGTTCGCCGTCGGCGCGGCGCGTGACATCGAACTGATCTGCGCCAACCCCGACCGCGTGGTTCAGCGTGGCGACCAGTTGATCTACTGCGGCGGATCGCTGGCCGATCTCTATGAATCCCTGGGCGGTCGCGTCGTCATGGCGGGCAAGCCCTTCGCCCCGATCTACGACCTGGCCCTTCATGAGGCGCAAACCCTGCTGGGCCGCGCCGTCGATCGCTCACGCGTCCTGTGCATCGGCGACGGCGTCGTCACCGACGTCATGGGCGCCAACGCCCAGGCGCTGGACTGCCTGTTCATCGCCCAGGGGATCCACGGCGACCAGGCCAAGGGCGAGGACGGAACCCTGGATCCCGCCCGCGCCGCCGTCCTGCTGAAGGCGGAAACGACCTATGCGCGATACGCCGCGCTCGAACTCGCCTGGTAAGGCTCGCCATTTTGTCGCACCGCCGCTAAAGCCTCATCCATGGTCGAATTGGTTCAACAGCATCCGTCCGGTGGTTACATCCTGGACGAACTTCACGTCGGCATGGCCGCCGAGAAAATCGTGGTCGCGACGGAGGACCGCATCCGGCTGTTCGCCGAGGCGTCCGACGACTTCAATCCCGTCCACCTGGACGAGGCCTTCGCGGCCAAGACCGCCTATCGCGGCCGGATCGCTCACGGCCTGCTCAGCGCCTCGTTCGGCTCTGCCGTGGTCGGCACCATGCTGCCGGGCGCGGGGTCGATCTACATCTCCCAGACCCTGGCCTTCCATCAGCCGGTGCGCATCGACGACGTCGTTCGCATCCTGATCACCGTGATCGAGGTCGAGCCCGAGAGCGCGCGGGTCAAGCTCAGCTGCGAAGGCTTCGTCGGCGAGACCATGATCATGGACGGCGTCGCCGTCGTCCGCGTTCCCCGCCGGCGCAAACCCTCCCAGCGTTGATGCAGATCGTCCGCGACTGGCGCGGCCTGTCCGAGGCCTTGAAGGGCGCGGCGGTCGCCGTCGGCGCCTTCGACGGCGTGCATCGCGGCCACCAGGCCGTCATCGCCGGCGCGCGTGACGCCGCTGAAAGGCTGGGCGCGCCCCTGGGCGTCGTCAGCTTCGATCCCCATCCGCGCCGCTGGTTTCAGCCCGAGGCCGCGTCCTTTCGCCTGATGACCGCCGACCAGATGGCCGAGGCTCTGGCGCCGCTGGGCGTGGACATCCTGTATCTTCTGCCCTTCGACGCCGAGATGGCCGGCATGACCGACGCTGCCTTCGCCGAGCGGGTGCTGTCGGAAGGCCTGGGCATCCGCCACGCCGCCGTCGGTTTCGACTTCACCTTCGGCAAGGGCCGCTCCGGCTCGCCCGAGGGTTTGCGTACCTATGGCGAACAGCTGGGCTTCACCGTCTCGGTCGCCGAACGCCTGGACGACGCCGACGGCCTGAAACTGTCGTCCAGCGCCGTGCGAGAGGCCCTGAAGGCCGGCGACATGGCCCGCGCCGCCGCCATCCTGGGCCGCCCCTTCGCCATTCGCGGCGAGGTGATCCACGGCGACAAGCGCGGCCGCACCATCGGCGTGCCGACCGCCAACATACCCTTGAACGACTACATGCGCCCCGCCTACGGCGTCTATGCGACCCGCAGCCGCCTGCCGGACGGACGCATCATAAACGGCGTCGCCAGCCTCGGTTTGCGCCCCATGTATGCGCTGGAGACCCCGCTGCTGGAGGTCTGGCTGTTCGACTTCGACGGCGACCTCTATGGCCAGACGCTGGACACCGAACTGGTCGCCTGGCTGCGAGGCGAGGAAACCTTCGACGGCCTCGAAGCCCTGAAGGCCCAGATCGACGCGGATGCGGCGGCGGCGCGGGCCGTCCTCAGCCGATCATAGAGGCCGAAGCTCCGCCGCAAACCGCTTCCAGTTCTGCACATAGTGTTCGGCCGACATTTGCAGCACGGCGATGTGCGACGGATCGCGTTCACGCACCACCTTGCCGGGTTGTCCCACCACCAGACTGTTGTCGGGAATGACCTTGCCCTCGGTGATCAGGGCGTTCGCGCCGATGATGCAGTTCTTGCCGATTTTCACCCCGTTCAACACCACCGCCCCGATGCCGATCAGGCTGTAGTCGCCGACCTCGCAGCCGTGCAGCATGGCCTTGTGCCCCACTGTCACGCCGCGCCCCAGCGTCAGGGGCGATCCCATGTCGGTATGCAGGACGCTGCCGTCCTGGATGTTGCTGTCAGGACCCACTGTGATGGGATCGTTGTCCCCGCGCAGCACGGCGCCGAACCAGACGCTGGCGTTGGGATGCAGAATCACATTCCCTATCACCGACGCACTTGGAGCCACCCAGTATTCGCCCTCAGGCGGAAGCTGAGGTTTGCTGTCGCCCAATGCGTAAATGGTCATCAGAACACTGCCTAATCTTTGAAAAATGAGGGCTTTAACGGATCGCTAACCACGATAGCATCATTCTGTTGATGCGATTCGTGGGTCGCCATTTCGGCCCCGGATCCGAAACCGGATCAAGCCCGATCCGGTCATTGTCGGGGCTTTCGCGTGGCGCGTTGGGATCCTGGTTCGGTTGTTCGGCGGCGGGCCTGTCCCGTTGCAGACGGCCCTGCTGTCGATCCGGGCGCCTGCTGCGCAGGCCGTGACCCTTTCCTCCCCAAGACCATCCAAGGCGGCGCCCATTCGGGTCCGCCTTTTTTCATGCCCTGGAGGCGTCCATGACCAAGCGTGCTGCAACCAAGCGTCAAACGCGTGAACACGGAATCCTGGATTCGCGTGACTTCATGGAGGAGTCGAAAGTTCGCCGGCTTCATGCCCCGCATAATGAACGCCATCGCGAAGGTTCAGGGGGCTGGTCGCCCAGCCCGTCCAACGACGACCGGGAACAGGGCTACCTCAAGACCCTGAAGCCGAAGTCGGAAGGCCAGATCGAAATGATGGAGGCCATCGACGCCCACAACCTGGTCATGGCGCTCGGCCCCGCAGGCACCGGCAAGACCTATCTCGCCGTCGCCAAGGCCGTCGAGGCGCTGGAGGCCGGCAAGGTCGGCCGCATCGTCCTCAGCCGCCCCGCCGTCGAGGCCGGCGAATCGATCGGCTTCCTGCCGGGCGATATGGAGGACAAGCTGGCCCCCTATCTGCGGCCGCTCTACGACGCCTTGTCGGATCGTCTGTCGATGAAGCGGGTCAAGGCTCTGATGGCCGAGGGTCTGATCGAGATCGCCCCCATCGGCTATATGCGCGGCCGCACACTGAACAACGCCTTCATCGTCGTGGACGAGGCGCAGAACTGCACCTACGTCCAGCTTAAGATGCTGCTGACTCGTCTGGGCTGGCATTCGACCATGGTGGTCACGGGCGACCCACAGCAGTCCGACCTGTTGCCCGGCATCTCGGGCCTGTCCGACGTGTCCGCCCGCCTGGAGGCCGTGCCGGACATCGCCGTGGTCCGCCTGGCCGAGCGCGACATCGTCCGCCACCCGCTGGTCGCCTCGATGATCGGCGTCCTCTGAGCCGCTGCGCCTGTGGCCGGCGACGCGAGGCGCCGGCCACAGGCCCGTTGCACCTGGAAACCAAAAGCCATTGTCCCCAAGCGCACCGCCCCGCTAAAGGTCGGCTCGCCGCTGATGAGGGATTTCGATGCGCGTAGCGATGATTGGGACGGGTTATGTGGGCCTGGTGTCCGGCGCCTGTTTCGCCGACTTCGGCCATGTCGTCACCTGCATCGACAAGGACCCGTCCAAGATCGAACGGCTGGAGCGGGGCGAGATCCCGATCTACGAGCCGGGGCTGGACGATCTGGTCGCCGCCAACGTGCGAGAGGGGAGGCTGTTCTTCACCCTGGACGGCGCCGATGCCATCCGTAAAGCGGACGCCGTCTTCATCGCCGTGGGCACGCCGACGCGTCGCGGCGACGGCCACGCCGACCTCTCCTATGTCCACGCCGCCGCCGAGGAGATCGCCGGCCTGATCGAGGGCTTCACCGTCATCGTCACCAAGTCCACCGTCCCGGTCGGCACGGGCGACGAGGTCGAGGCCATCATCAGAAAGACCAATCCGAGCGCCGACTTCGCCGTCGTCTCCAACCCAGAGTTCCTGCGTGAGGGCGCCGCCATCGGCGACTTCAAACGCCCCGACCGCGTCGTCATCGGCATCGACGACATAGCAGGCGACACCGGCGCGCGCGCCCAGAAGGTGATGAGCGAGCTCTATCGTCCGCTGAACCTGAACGAGAGCCCGCTGCTGTTCGTCGGCCGACGCACCTCGGAGCTGATCAAATACGCCGCCAACGCCTTTCTGGCGATGAAGATCACCTTCATCAACGAGATGGCCGACCTGTGCGAAGCCGTCGGCGCCGACGTGCAGCAGGTCGCGCGCGGCATCGGCCTGGACAAGCGGATCGGCTCCAAATTCCTGCACGCCGGCCCCGGCTACGGCGGTTCGTGCTTCCCCAAGGACACCATCGCCCTGGTCCGCACCGCCCAGCAGTACGGCGCCCCGACCCGACTGATCGAAGCCACGGTCGAGGTCAACGATGCGCGCAAGAAGGCCATGGCCGACCGTGTCGCGACGACACTGGGAACCAGCGTCCAGGGCAAGACCGTCGCCCTGTTGGGCCTGACGTTCAAGCCGAACACAGACGACATGCGCGACGCGCCCAGCCTGGACATCGTGCCCGCCCTGATCGCCGCCGGCGCCAAGGTTCAGGCCTTCGACCCCGAAGGCATGCACGAGGCCGCCAAACTGCTGCCCGACGTCGAGATGAAGGACAGCGCCTATGATGCCGTCGTCGGCGCCGACGCCGTCGTCCTGGTCACCGAATGGGACCAGTTCCGCGCCCTGGATCTGGACCGCATCAAGCTTCTTATGAAGCAGCCGGTCCTGGTCGATCTGCGCAACATCTATCGGCCCGAGGACATGAAGAGCCGCGGGTTCCGCTACATGGGCATCGGGCGCGGCTGATGGGGTCGCCGATCCTCGTTACCGGTGCGGCCGGCTTCATCGGCATGCATGTCGCCGAGCGCCTGCTGGACCGTGGCGAACAGGTGATCGGCGTCGATGTCTTCAACGACTACTATGATCCGCGCCTGAAGGCGGCCCGCGCCGCCCGGCTGGAAGGGCGCGACGGCTTTCGCATGGTACGCGCCGACATCGCCGATCACGAACAGATGCGCGCACTGGTCGCGGACGCCGGCGTCAAGCGGATCGTCCATCTCGCGGCCCAGGCGGGGGTTCGGTATTCGCTGGAGAATCCCTTCGCCTATGAGCGGTCCAACCTGGCCGGCCACCTGTCGATGCTGGAGGCCGCGCGGCACAATGGCGTGACCCACATGGTCTATGCCTCGTCCAGCTCGGTCTATGGCGACCGGTCGCTGGAAGGGTTGGGCTTTCGCGAGGATGACCCGACGGTCAATCCCGTTTCGCTCTACGCCGCGACCAAACGCTCGTGCGAACTGATGAGCCAGAGCTACGCCAAGCTTTACGGCTTTCCCCAGTCCGGCCTGCGTTTCTTCACCGTCTATGGCCCCTGGGGCCGGCCCGACATGGCCTATTTCAGCTTCACCCAGAAGATCGTGCGCGGCGAGCCCATCGAGGTCTATGGCGAGGGCCGGATGGCGCGCGACTTCACCTATATCGACGATATCGTCGACGGCGTGGTCGCCGTTCTGGACCGCCCGCCGGCTCAGAACGTGCATGAGGTCTACAACATCGGCGACAGCCAGCCGGTCGGCCTAATGGAGATGATCTCAACACTGGAAGCCGCCCTGGGCGTCGAGGGGAAGAAGGTCATGCGTCCGATGCAGCCGGGCGACGTGACAGCCACCTATGCCGACATCTCCAAACTGAACGCCCTTTGCGGCTATCAGCCCAAGGTGCCGCTGAAGGCTGGGCTGGAAAAATTCGTCGCCTGGTGGCGACAGTACGAGAACGGTTGAAGCGAAAGGCGGGGGCCGATGCGACGCGACATCCTTCCGGCCGCCGCCGCACTGGCCCTGTTCGGCGGGTCCGAGGCTTCGGCCCAGTCCCTGCGCACGGCCCAGGATCGCACGGCGGACCTGTTCGCTCGTGACCGCGCCGTCGCCGTGCGCGACCGCCCTCAACCCGCCTATGACGCCCTGGGCATCCGCACCGGCGGCTTCACCGTCTTTCCACGGCTTCAGCTCGACGTCGTCCAAGACGACAATGTTTTCGCCAGTGACGACGCGCCCCAGGCCGCCACGACTTTCCGCCTCCGACCCGAGATCGTCGCCAGGTCCAACTGGTCCCGCCATGCGCTTCAGGCCCACGGCCGCGCCGTCATCGATCGTAACCTCGACTTCGACAGCGAAAACACCACCGACTGGGGCCTGGGCGCCGCCGGCCGCCTGGACGTGGTTCGCGGCGCCGAGATCGTCGCCAGCGCCGACTACGCCAAGGCCCACGAAGCGCGCACCGCCGCCGGCGCCGATCCGATCACCCAGCGGCCCGTCGCCTTCAACCTGGCCTCAGCCCATCTTGGCGCCGAACGGGCAATGGGACGCCTGCGCGTCTCGGCGCGAGCCGCCGTTCACCGCTACGACTATCGCGACGGCTTCAGCGACACCCGGGCCCTGGTCGAACAGGACGACCGCGACCGCACGGTCTTCACCCTGATCGGCCGCGCCGACTATGCTCTTTCCCCCGCCACGGCGATCTTCCTGCAGGTCATTGGCGACGACCGCGACTACGAGCAAGTGGCCGGACGCCCTCTGCGGACCTCATCGGGCTATCAGACCCTGACGGGCGTGGATTTCGAACTGGGCGCCTTGGTCCGGGGCGAGATCGCCGCCGGCTATATCCGACAGGACTTCGAGGATGCCGCGTTCGGCGACCTTGATGGCTTCGGCGGTCGGGCCAAACTGTCCTGGTTCCCGACCCAACTGACCACCGTCACGGCGGCGGCGGCGCGAACCGTCGAGGACACGGGCGTCATCGGCGCGGCCGGCGCCCTGCGCACCGACTTGTCGCTCACCGTCAATCACGAGCTGCTGCGCAACCTGATCCTGACGGCCCAAGCGACCTATGCCGACGACGCCTACAACGGCCTGGCGCGAACCGACACGCGCTTGGGCGCCGGGATCAGCGCGGCCTACCGGGTCAATCGCCGCTACGGCTTCACCGCTGGCCTGACCTGGCTCGACCAGTCCTCGTCCGGCGCCGCCCAAGGCCCCAGTTACCGAAACACGCGGTTCTACGTGGGCTCCACCGCCCAGTTCTGAGCCGCGCGAAGATTGACAACCTGAAGGCGACGCCGCACCACTGACACGGACGATCACCGTTCGATGGCGCGATGACACAGACGAACGACCCTGCTTTCGGGACCATGCCTTCCGACGACGACGTCGACCTCCAACGCTACGTCGTCGCATTCCGCCGTCGCGCCGGCCTGTTCATGGCGGTAGCGGCGGTCGTCGCTCTGATCGTCCTCGCCCTGATGCTGGGCCAGACGCCGGTCTATACCGCCACCACCAATCTCCAGATCAACACCCGCAAGGAACAGGTCGTCGCCGGTCCCGCCGTCCTGTCCGCCCTCGACGCCGAGGCCGCCATCGTCGACACCGAGGTCGAGGTGCTGAAGTCGCCCCAGCTCGCCGCCGGCGTCGTGGACGCGCTGAACCTGACCCAGGATCCCGAGTTCAACGCCCGACTACGCAAGTCCCCGCTCGCCGCCTTCACGGACCGGATCGGCCGCGCCGCGCTACCCGACCGCGAGATCGAACGCCAGCAGGTCACCGACGCCGTCAGCCACCGCCTGACCGTGCGCCGCGTCGGCCTGACCTATTCGATGGCGGTCGGCTTCACCTCCGACAGCCCGACCAAGGCGGCCCGCATCGCCAACGCCTTCGCCGAACGCTACCTCCAGTCCCAGCTGACGGCCAAGTTCGACGCCAACAGCCAGGCCAACGCCTTCCTCGGCGAGCGGCTGGAAGACTTGCGCCGACAGGTCGAGACCGCCGACGCCGCCGTCTCCACCTACCGGATCGACAACGGCCTGCTCAGCGCCCAGGGCGCGACCCTGACCGAGCAGGAAATCTCGGTCTATAACCAGCAACTGGCGACCGCCCGCGCCCAACAGGCCGAGCAGGACGCGCGCCTGCGCACCGCCCGGTCCCAGATGGCCGCCGGATCGAACGGCGACGATGTCGGCGAGGCCCTGACCTCGCCCGTGGTCCAGAACCTGCGCGCCCAACGTGCGGCGATCAGCACCCGCGTCGCCGACCTGTCCGTCCGCTACGGCTCCCTGCACCCCGACATGATCCGCGCCCGCCAGGAACTGGCCGACATCGACGCCCAGATCCAGGCCGAGATCCGCCGCGTCGTCTCCAATCTGGACGCCCAGGCCCAGGTCGCCCGCCAGCGCACGGCTTCGGTCGAGTCCAGCCTGAGCACCGCACGCGGGACCTTGGCCGACAACAACGCCGCCTCGGTGCGCCTACGCGAACTGGAGGGAGAAGCCGAGGCCGCCCGCGCCATCTACCGCGCCTTCCTGGACCGCTATCGCGAAACCAGCGCCCAGACCGGCGTCGAACAGGCCGACGCGCGCATCGTCTCGCGCGCCACGCCCCCGACCTCGCAGAGCGCGCCGAACCTGATGCTCAGCCTCGCGCTGGGTCTGGTGCTGGGCGTCGGCGCAGGCGCGCTCGCCGTCACCGTCGCCAATACGATGCAGACCGGCCTGGGCGGCCCCGAAGACATCGAACGCAAGCTGGGCCTGCCCCCCATCGGCGCGATCCCGCTGGCCTCGTCCGTCGCCGCAGTGGAAGACCGCGATCTGCATCCCATCGACCTGGTGCTGCAAAGGCCCCTTTCGGTCTTCACCGAGGCGTTTCGCGCCCTGCGCACCTCCATCACCCCCATCGTCAGCGTCGTGGGCGAGCCGGCCGGCCGCATCGTCGCCGTCACCTCCGCCCTGCCCGGCGAGGGCAAGACCACCGCCGCCGTCTGCCTGACCCGCGTCGCGGCCCGGTCGGGCGGCCGGGTTCTGCTGATCGACGGCGACCCGCGTCGGCGCGGCGTCACGCGGATGCTGGGTCTCGATCCCGATGCGGGTCTGGCCGAGGCGCTGCACGGCGCGGCGTCCTGGCGAAACCTTCTGGTATTGGACCCCGCATCAGGCGCACACGTCCTGCCGCTGTCGGGAGCCGGCCTGTCGGCGGACGATCTCTTCGCCGCCCCGCCCATGGACGCCCTGCTGACAGAGCTGCGTCAGGCGTTCGATCTGATCGTCATCGACACAGCGCCGGTGCTGGTCCTGGCCGACGCGCGCGTCCTGGCGGGCAAGGCCGACAGCGTCCTGCTGCTGGCCCGCTGGCGCACAACGCCCGCCCGCGCGGTCGCCGCCGCCGTCCGCATCCTGAACCAATCCGGCGCACGCATCCTGGGCGTCACCCTGACCCAGGTGGATGTCAGGGTCCAGGCGAGACAGGATTATGGCCACGCCGGCTACGACTATCAGGCCTACCGCAAATACTACGCCGCCTGACGCCCAATCTCAGCCCGCATTGCGCAGGAAGGGTGCGGAGGCAAGGACCGCCTGGCTGCGGTTATTGACCTCCAGCTTCTTCAGGATGGCCGAGACATGCTGTTTCACCGTCCCCTCCGTCAGGTTCATGTCGCCCGCGATCTCCTTGTTCAGCTTGCCCTCGGCCAGCGCCCGCAGCACCCTTAGCTGAGCGGCGGACAGGCGGGCGACGCGGCGATGGAAATCGATGGCGACCGGATCGGCGGCGGTTTCGGTCGGGAACAACTGCTCGCCCCGCATGATGGCCCCCACGCCGTTGACCAGGGTCTCGACCGGCGCCGCCTTGGACAAATAGCCCTTCACGCCGAACGCCCGCGCCATCGCCACCGAATGGGCGTCAACCCGCGCCGACACCATGACGAAGTCCGCATCGGGCAACAGCAGTTGCAGGCGGAGCAGCGCATCGAATCCCGTGGCGTCCGGCAACAGCAGATCCAGCATCACCAGCTTGATCCGACCACCCAGGGTCTTGGCGCAGGCTTCGGCCTCCTTGGCCGACAGCACGCGCGCCACGTCCAGGTGGGCATATGCGACGCGGATCGACAGCTCCAGCGCCTGGCCGATCAGGGGATGGTCATCGACGATAAGAACGGTCCAGCGCATCGTTTCGCGCCTCCAAGCTATGCCTTTGAGTTGCTACGCCACAGGTCATGATTGCAGCCCAGGAGGTTAACAGTGCGTTTGCCTTACAACCCAGGCCGGTAAACGCAGCATGCTAACGAATTCGCTCTCCGGCTATAACTTTGGTTATGTTTAGGCCATTTTGCACGTTCGGCTTGTGGACTCCTCTGCGTTTCGGGATGATTTGGCTCTCCAACGACGACGCCCAGCCGGCGCCGTCACTCAGTTGGAGCTGATGATGAAAACGCTGATCGCCGTCGCCGCCCTCGTCCTGACCGCCGTCGCCGCTCCGGCCATGGCCCAATCCTCGGCCACCGGGTCGGGTTCGATCACCGTGATCCGCCCCCTGACCATCACCAAGACGGCCGATCTGAAGTTCGGCACAGTGGTGCGTCCCGGCACGGGCTCCGGCACGGTCGTGGTCAGCGCGGCCGGCGCGCGTTCGGTCACCGGCGGCGTGGTTGGCCTGACGTCCGGCGATACGCCTGCCGCCGCGGCCTTTTCTGTCGCCGGTGAAGGGGGCCAGTCGGTCTCGGTCACCATCCCCGCCACCTTCTCGATGGCGAACGGGTCCGACACCCTGACGGTGACGACGTCGAACAGCCTGACCGGCTCTGCCGCCAGCCAGACCCTGTCCAACGCCCTGGGCTCGGCCGGTTCTCTGGCCTTCAGCGTTGGCGGCTCGGTCCCCGTCGGTTCGACCACCACGACGGGCGCCTATACTGGCACCTTCACCGTCTCGGCCGCCTACAACTAAGGCCATGTATCCGCTCCAGGTCGACAACTCCGAGCGGACCGCGCTTAACGAAGCGGAAGGCTTGAAGGATCATCGTCGCTTCGCGTCGCCGTTGTATTGGCTCGGAGTGAAGATGTTTCGTTACCTGCTGCCCGCCGTCGCCTTCCTCGCGATCGCCGATCCGGTGTTCGCGCAGGTGGGGGCCGACCTGAACATATCGCCCAAGCGGGTGGTGTTCGGCCCCGGCGAACGCAGCGCCACGGTCTATGTCTTCAATCAGGGCGACCAGCCCGCAACCTATTCCGTCGAACTGATCGACCGGGTGATGACGGCGGACGGTCAGATCGTGGCCGCCGCCGACCATCCCGAGACGACGCTCGATTCGGCGCGCGACCTCGTGCAGTACACCCCGCGCCGCATCACCCTGCAGCCGCGCGAGAGCCAGGCCATCCGCGTGCGCGCCCGCCCCGGCGGCGACGGCGAGCACCGCAGTCACCTGACCGTCACCGCCCTTCCGCCCGAGAACGCCGGCTTCACCGTCGATCAGGCCGCGGCCGGCGGTGACGACGTGACGCTTCAGGTCGTGGCCCTGTTCAGTGTCAGCATTCCGGTCATCGTCCGCGACGGCGCCGTGGACGCGCGCGCCGGCATCGACCGCGTCTCCCTGACCCAGGACGGCGCCCAGACCCTGCTGTCGCTGGATCTGGTGCGCAACGGCGCCAACTCGGTCTATGGCGACGTGGAGATCTTCGTCGAAGATTCCGCCGGACGCCGTCCCCTGACCGCCGTGCGCGGCGTCGCCGTCTATCCCGAGGTCGCGCGCCGCACGGTGATCGCCGCCCTGCCGCAAGGCGTGGTGCCGGGCCAGACCCTGACCATCGTCTATCGCGACGACGACGCGGAAAAGGGCCAGGTGCTGGCGACCACGACCCTGATCGCTCCGTGACGGTGGCGCGCTCCACCGGCGCGGCTCTGATGGCGTTGGCCACGTCGGGCATCGCCTGGAGCGCGACGGCCCAGGACAGCCTGGTGCGCAATCTGGTCATCGCCGCCGATCCCCAGCCCTTCAGCGCCGACGACCTGCTGTGGATGGAGGTGGACGCCGGGGGCATCGCCCTGACCGAGTCCATGAACGTCTACGCCTCGCGGGCAGGCGTCTTTGTACCGCTGGGCGAATTCTCGCGCGTGCTGGACCTCGCCGTCGGCGTCTTCCCGGCCCAGCGCCGCGCCGAGGGCTGGGTGCTGGATCCGTCCAATCGCATCACCGTCGATCTGGCGACGGGCGAAGCCAAGGTCGCCGGACGCACGATCCGGTTCGGGGCGGACCAGGCGGCCATCTATGACGACGACCTCTATCTTCGCACCGACCTGATCGAACAGCTGCTGCCGGTGAAGCTGAAGGCGGACACCAGCGCCCAGATGCTGATGGTGACCACCACGCGCGCCCTGCCGTTCGAACAGCGGGCGGAACGCGCGCGTCGCCAGGCGGCCGCCGGTGTCATAGACGCCGAGGACGATGTGGTCCGCCAATCCACCCCTTATCGTCTGGCCAGCCCGCCTGCCTTCGACGTCAATATCGGCGGTCAGGTCGCGCGCGACGGCGTCGACAACGCCAGGCGCTACGACGTGCGCGCGGCCGGCGACCTGCTCTATGCGGGCTTCGAAGGCTACGTCGGTTCTGACGACGAGGGCGCGATCAACGCCGTGCGCGTCGCCCTGACGCGCAAGGATCCCTACGGCCACGCCCTGGGGCCGCTGGGCGGCACACGCGCCAGCATCGGCGACGTCTTCTCCCCCTCAATGCCCATCGGCGTCTCCGGCGTCGCCGGACGCGGGGTCTATTATTCGTCGGCGCCGCTGGAAAACCTCGACCTCGCCACCCCGCTCAATCTGCGCGGCGAACTGGCCCTGGGAGAGGAGGTGGAGTTGTATGTCAACGAGGTGCTGCAACGCGCCCAGACCTCGCCGGTCCAGGGGCGCTACGAGTTTCTGGACGTGCCCCTGGCCTTCGGCCTGAACACGATCCGCTTGGTCTTCTACGGCTCGCAGGGGCAGATTCGCGAGGTCGTGCGCCGCATCAACTTCGGCTCGGGTCAGTTGGAACCGGGCCGGTTCGTCGTGCGGCTCAGCGCCGTCCAACAGGGGCTGACCGTCTTCGATGTGGGCGATCCCATCGGCGGTCAGGATGTGGGGGCGTTGCGCCTGGTCGCCACCGTCGATTACGGCCTCTCGCCGGGCCTGACCCTCAGCGCCGGCGCCGCGCGCTATGAACCTCTAGGGCGCGACAGCCGCACCCTCGGCACGGCCGGCGTCCGCAGTTCGCTGGGGCCCGTCGCCGCCCAGATCGACGCCGCCCTGGATGACCAGGGCGGACGCGGCGTCTCCGTCGGCTTGGCCACGCGCGCCTATGGCGTCTCCCTGATCGGCCGGCATTCCGAATATGGCGCCGGCTTCATCGACGAGACGCGTCATCTCGGCGCCCTCGATCAGGCGCCCCTGTCACGCGCCACCGACATTCGCGCCGACGGCCAGTGGACGGCGCCCGGCGGCCTGGTCGTGCCGATTTCGCTGAACGCGCGCCGCCTGGTTCGCACCGACGGCGTCAACCTGACCACCGCCGAACTGCGCGCCTCCGCCCCCATCGGCCGCTACTACGCCTCCAGCAACATCGCCTATGAGGCCGAAACCACCGCAGGCGCCGATCGCCGCCGATGGCTGGGCGGATTCGATATCAACACCCTGATCTCAGCGCGGCTTCAGACCCGCGCCGGCCTGACCTATGAGATATCGCCGGACCCCAGCCTGGACACGGCCTATGTCACCGCCGACTGGCAGCTCAGCCCCACCGCCGCCTTGCGCTTTGGCGCCATCCGCGCCTTGGGCCCGCAGCCGTCAACGGCTGTGCAAGCTTCGCACCTCTGGAGGGCGCCGCGTTTCGACCTGGCCTTGAATGTCGCTTATGAAACCCGTCGGCAGGACTGGCGGGTCGGCCTGCAGCTAGGCTTCGGCTTCGGCTATGATCCTGGCCGGCAAGGCTACCGGATCATCCGCCCTGGCGTGGCTGGCGGCGGATCCGTCGCGATCAATGCCTGGGTGGACGAGAACGGCGACGGCCTGCGCCAGGTCGGCGAGCCGGGCGTGCCGGGCATCGTCGCCGACACCAACGCGGGAGGCGTCACCACCGACGCCGACGGCCGCGTCTACGCCACCGGCTTGGGCGACGTGCCGACCGCTCGTATTCGCCTAACGACCGAAGGCGTCGACGATCCTTTCCTGGTCGGCGGCCCCACCGACATCCAGATCGTGCCGCGTCCAGGCCAAGCCGCCCAGATCGACTATCCGATGCAGCGCAGCGCCGAGGTGCAACTGCTGGCCCTGCTGGTGCGCGGCTCTAGCGAGCCGCGTCCCCTCGCCGCCCTGGCCATCGAACTGGTCCCGCAAGGCGCCGGCGCGCCCATCGCCGGCCGCAGCGATCACGCCGGGGTGCTGTTTTTCGAACGCGTGCGGCCCGGCGTCTATGATGTCCGGCTGGACGGAGATCAGGCCCACGCCCTGGGGGTTTCTCTGGTCGAAGGCGCCCGCGTTGTCGTACCTGCGAAGGGTGGCTTCGTGGACGCAGGCCGCTTCCTGGTCCGCATCGAAGGCGAGGTCCGGCAATGAACCGTATCGCCATCGTCCTGCTCATCGCAATGAGCCTGCTTTTCGCAGCACCACGTCAGGCCTTGGCCCAGTCCGACGCCTCGGTTACCCGATCACCCGCGACGGCGCCCACCCTGGGGACGACCATTCGCGGCACGTCTGCGACGACCTTCAGCATCTCCACCGCCGGCGCCGTGACCCGCACCAGCGGCGACGCCATTCGGCTGACATCCGGTTCGGTGACGACGCCGACCCTGTCGATCAACTGCGGCCTGTTGAACCTGTCGGGCCTGTGCGCCCTGCGCTACATCCGCGTCACCATCACCCCCGTCACCGGCAGCGGCCCCGCGACCATATCCCGGCTGAGGGTCGGCGGTTTGAGCGGCGCCACCTATCGCGCCGGATCGGCCCCGACGGAGGCGGCCAGCCTGACCTTCGACCTCAACCCCATCGGCCTGCTCAGCACCGCCACCCTGAAGCTCGGCATGGACGTCGTGCTGTCTGCCAACGCCGCCAGCGGCGTCTACAGCTTCGACTACATCGTCACGGTTCAACTGGTGTCATGACACCCCTTCGCGTCCTCATTATCTCCGTGCCGCTCCTCGTCCTCGCCTTACCCGCGCTGGCGCAGGAACCGGCGCGCGCCACGATCAGCATCGAACGCAGCCTCAGCATCGTCTCCGTCCGCCCGATCCAGCTCTCGCCCGAGCAGCGCGTGGCCACCCTGTCGCTGAGCGCCGACATCCAGCCCAATGCGCCTGCGGTGATCCGCGTCACCGGCGATCCGGGCCGGGTCTATCGCATCCGCGTGCCCCGCACCCTGACCTCCAGCGAGGGCGTCGCCCTGGTCGAGGATTTGCAGATCTGGAGTGAGAACACCGGCGACGTGTCGGTGACCCGCACCTCACACATGGACCTGGACGGCCGCGACATGCTGCGGGTTTCCGGCCGCCTGCGTCCCGCCAATGGCGCGTCCGAATCCGTCGCCGCCCTGCCCCTCAGCATCGACTACGAATAGATCAGGGCAAGGCGTCCAGCGCCGCGATCAGTCTGTCAGCCGCCGCCGCATCCAGCCCTCGCCCCGACGCGAACCCATCGTCCACCGCCAGCGCCGCCGCGCCAATATCGGAAAACCCGAACAGCCCGGCCGATCCCGCCAGACCGTGTGCGACCCGCTCCACCCGATCGGGATCACCCACCGCCAAAGCCCGCGCCAACACGGCCCGATCCTCGACCGCCCGGACGCAGAACTCGGCCCTCAGCGCCGCCAGCGGATCGTTGCTCATGCGTCCGCCGCCGCCAGAATGTCCCGCAGCTGGCGCGCCAGGGTCATGGGATCGAACGGTTTGACCACCACGCCGATGGCCCCCAAGGCCTTCAGTCGCTCGACCTCCTCGCTCTGGGCGCGCGCCGTCATGAAGACGACCGGCGTCTTCTCCAGCCCTTCGATCTCGCGCAGACGCGCCAGCACGCTGGGTCCATCCATCGACGGCATCATCACGTCCAGCAGGATGATGTCCGGCGCCGGCCCCGTCTCCAGATGCGCCAGCGCCTCCGCCCCAGACCCCACGCTGATCAACGCCAGGTCGGAGTCCAGCTCCAGCGCGAACGCCGCCACCTCGCGGATGTCCGTCTCGTCGTCGATATGCATCACCGTCAGGGGCATGGGGTTTCCTCTCAGCGATCACGCGGGGTGAAGGTCAGCCGCCGCACCGTCCGCGCCAGATCGGCCAGCGACGCCGACGACTTGACCAGCACCGCCTCGACACGCTCGCCAAGCGCGGCATCCATGTCCTGCGCGGAATAGACGACGACCGGGATCCCCTTGGCCCCCTCGCCTAGGTCGGGCAGCAGCTCCAGCCCCGACCCGTCCGGCAGCCCAAGGTCCAGGATCACCAGATCCGGCCTGGCCCGCGCCAACACCTTGCGCGCCTGCGACAGGCTGGCCGCGTGGGTGATCTCGGCGATCCCCGCCAGGGTCTCGGCGGTGACCTGCAAAATGTCGGGGTCGTCGTCCACATGCAGGATGACCGGCGCCTGACGCCCCAACCGCTCCAGCACCGCGGCGATGGCGCTGCGCAAACGCTCCTGATCGAACGGCTTCTCCAGCCAGTCGATCACCTCCAGCGACCGCCCTCGCGCACGGCCTCGGGCCACATCGGCCGAGACGACCACGACCGGCGTGTCCACCGTACCGGGCCGTTCGCGCAGGGCCCGGATCAGGCCGATCCCATCCGCGTCCGGCAGTTGCAGATCCACCAGAATGGCGGCGAACCCCTCGTCCTCGACGGCGTCCAGCGCGGCGGCGGCGCTGCCGGCGACCAGGGCGTCGAAGCCGTCCTGCGCCAGCATGATCCGCAGCACCTCGGCCGCATCGGGATCGTCCTCGACGATCAACAGGCGCGGCCCGTACGTCGTCTGCGGCGCGGCGTCGCCGACGGTCATCGGCAGGTCCAGATGGAAGGTCGCCCCCTCGCCCGGCGCCGATTCGAACCACAGCCGCCCGCCGTGCCGCTCGGCGATCTCCTTGGCGATCGCCAGCCCCAGGCCGGTGCCGCCGCGCTGGCGCGTGTCCGATCCGTCGGCCTGGGCGAACTTGGTGAAGATGCGCGCCCGGAACGCATCGGGCACGCCCGGCCCGTGATCGCGCACGCTCAGCCGCACGATACGCGCCTCGGGCATGACCGCGACCTCGACCGTGCCGCTCTCGGGCGAGAATTTGGCCGCGTTCGACAACAGATTGACCACCACCTGCACCAGTCGATCTATATCCCCCATCACGGGCGCCGACGGCCCCTCGGCCAGCTCCAGCCTGACCCCCAGCCCGTCGGCGTATCCTCGCACATTATCCAGAGACCGGATCGCGACCTCGCGCAGGTCGATGGGCTGAAGTTCCAGATTGATCTGCCCGGACTCCAGCTTCTCCACATCCAGAATGTCGTTGATCAGCCGCACCAGCCGCAGGCTGTTGGAATGGGCGATGCCGATCAGGCGACCTGCACGCTCCGACAGGCTGCCCGCCGCACCACCCGCCAGCAGGCCCAGCGACCCGGCGATAGAGGTCAGCGGCGTCCTCAGCTCATGACTAACGGTCGAGACGAACTGCTTCTTCAGCTCCTCGACCCGACGCCGATCCGTGATGTCGCGCACCACCGCCACCAGATGCACGCCGGTCGGCAGTTCCAGCGGGCTGAAGGCGACATCGACCGGAAACGCCTCGCCGCTTCGCCGCCGTCCCGTCAGTTCCTGCACCAACCCACCCGTCGCATCGGCCCCGCCCGCGCGGATCCGCGCCATCAGTCCCTTGTCACCCTGGTCGCTGGCCTCCAGCAGCACGGCCACGTCACGCCGGCCCAGTTCCTGCGCCGACCAGCCGAACATCCGCGTGGCGGCGGCGTTCATCGTCTCGATGGTGCCGCTGGGGTTCAGCGTCAGTATGGCGTCGATGGCGCTGTCGAAGATGGCCTCCTGCCGCGCCGCCGTGGCCCGAACCTCGGCCAGCAGCCTTCGCCTCGTCGTCACATAGCGCACGAGCAGAGCCGCGCCCCCTGCCACCAGGGCGATCAGCGCCACGAACATCGCCGTCACCATCGCCTCAGTCGAACGCGACCGCGCCTCGACCCGCTGGGTCAACGCCGTCAACGCACGCGCATCGATCTCGGTCATCCGGTCGATGGTCGCGCGAATACGATCCATCGCCTCTTTGCCGCCGCCGGTGGCGACGGCCGTCAGCCCCGCCTCGCGGCCGCGCCGATCATGGGCCTCCAGCGCCTCGCGCATCGCCGCCTGCTTGACCGCGATCCGTCGTTCCAGCTCGGCGATGTTGGTGCGCTGAACCGGATCGCCCACATAGGCCGCCCTCAGCTGCGGCAACTCCCGGCCCAGGCGCTCGGTCGCGATCGTATAGGGGACCAGAAAATCGGGATCGCCGCTGATGATATAGCCGCGCTGTCCCGTCTCGGCGTCCTGCATCAACGAGAAGACGGTCTGCAGCTCCTCGCGCGCCTTGTGCGACTGCGCCGTCTCCTGACGCAGGGCCCGAACCCGCTCGAAATCACGCCGCATCTCTAGCCCGACGCACGCCAGACCGACCACCAGCGCCACAACCGCCAGGCCCAGCCCCCACCGCCGACGTGATCCGCGCACCATCCCGCCCTCTCGACCTCAGCCGACGCCGCCACCCCGACGTGCATCGGCCTTCACCCCGACGGTCCGACATCCCGCCCCGATAGGCAAGACCATCCCCGCCCCTGCGACCAAACAACTTCAAGGCGATAAGGTTAATAGAGGTGAAGGCGAGCTCACGCCGGATTGACGACACGGCAAGAGGACGGTCACCTCAGCCGCAAATCCTCAGCGGGTTGGTTGGCGCTGCGATTGGAGATCATGCCGTTCACAGCACACACTTCATTCTAACCTATCCTCGCCTCTGCGCCCCCGGAAGAAGAACAGAACAAGCAGTCCCGCCAACATCGCCAAGCCCAAGCGTGCGATCAGGTGCTGTCAGTCTAACGCTAACTTGTCTCCACTTCAGACCGCCTAATGGCCTGATCGGAGATCGCAATTCGTGAAGCCACTATCGTTCAAGCGCCATCGCTTCCCCGCCGCGATCATCCGCCAGGC
>NZ_JBAZPR010000019.1:0-46310 GCF_041648115.1 Brevundimonas sp. | reverse complement strand
TGCGCATGGTCCTGGACGGCTGCATCGCCACGGTGGGCGCGGTTTCGAACCCCGACCACATGAACCAGAACCTGGGCAAGGCCGGTCGCAAGCGTCACATGGGCTTCCGCCCGCACGTTCGCGGCGTCGCCATGAACCCGATCGACCACCCGCATGGTGGTGGTGAAGGCCGGACCTCTGGTGGTCGTACCCCGGTTACCCCGTGGGGCAAGGACACCAAGGGCACCCGTACCCGCAAGAACAAGGCTACGGACAAGTACATCATCCGTACCCGCCACGTTAAGAAGGCTCGCTAAGAATGGCCCGCTCCTCCTGGAAAGGCCCGTTTGTCGACGGGTATCTGCTCAAGAAGGCCGACGCCGTTCAAACGTCGGGCCGCAAGGACGTGATCAAGACGTGGTCGCGCCGCTCCACCATCCTGCCGCAGTTCGTCGGTCTGACGTTCGGCGTCCATAACGGTCAGAAGCACGTGCCCGTGTCGGTCTCGGAAGAGATGGTCGGCATGAAGCTCGGCGAGTTCGCCCCGACCCGGAGTTTCCCGGGTCACGCGGCGGACAAGAAGGCCAAAAGGAAGTAACTGATGGCCCAGACAAAAAATGAACGTCGGGTCGCCCCGACAGAGGCCCGCGCAAAGCTGGTCAACGTACGCATCAGCCCGCAAAAGCTGGGCCTGGTCGCCGCATCGATCCGCGGCATGCCGGTCCAGAAGGCGCTGAACGAGCTGGAATTCAGCCGTAAACGTATCGCGACCGACGTCCGCAAGGTCCTGTATTCGGCGATCTCGAACGCCGAGAACAACCACAACCTCGACATCGACAACCTGGTCGTCGCCGAGGCCTATGTGGGCAAGAACCTGGTGATGAAGCGTTTCGCGAGCCGTGCTCGTGGTCGTTCGTCGCGCATCCTGAAACCGTTCAGCGAGATCACCATCGTGGTCCGTGAAGCCGGCGAGGCCGCCTGATGGGTCAGAAAATCAATCCGATCGGTCTGCGCCTCGGCGTGAACCGTACGTGGGACAGCCGTTGGTTCGCCGCCGGCGCCGACTACTCCCGCCTGCTGCACCAGGACCTGAAGCTGCGCGAGTGGCTGCGGGAACGTCTGGGCGCCGCCGGTGTGTCGCGCATCATCATCGAGCGCCCGCATAAGAAGTGCCGCATCACCATTTACGCCGCCCGTCCGGGTGTCGTGATCGGTAAGAAGGGCGCTGACATCGAGAAGCTCCGCAAGGACATCTCGGCGCGCACCGAAGGTGAAGTTCACCTGAACATCATCGAAGTCCGCAAGCCGGAAACCGATGCGCAGCTGATCGCTGAAAACATCGCGCAACAACTGGAACGCCGCGTGGCCTTCCGTCGCGCCATGAAGCGTTCGATGCAGTCGGCGATGCGTCTCGGCGCCAAGGGCATTCGTATGAATGTCTCGGGCCGTCTGGGCGGTGCGGAAATCGCACGTATGGAATGGTACCGCGAAGGTCGCGTGCCGCTTCACACGCTGCGCGCCGACATCGACTATGGCTTCTACGAAGCCAAGACGACCTACGGCATCATCGGCGTGAAGGTCTGGGTCTTTAAGGGTGAAGTGCTGGAGCACGATCCCATGGCGCAGGACAAGCGTTGGGCCCAGGAAGCTTCGGGTCCGTCCTCGAACGAAGGCCGCGAACGCGGCGGCCCCCGTGGCGACCGCGGTCCGCGTCGCGACCGGGGACGTGAGAACTAAGTCATGTTGCAACCGAAGAAGACCAAGTACCGCAAGGCCTTCAAGGGCCGGATCCATGGCTCGGCCAAGGGTGGCTTCTCGCTGAACTTCGGGTCGTATGGCCTGAAGACGCTGGAGCCGGAACGCATCACTGCGCGTCAGATCGAAGCGGCTCGCCGCGCGATCACTCGCCAGATGAAGCGTCAGGGCCGCGTTTGGATCCGCGTCTTCCCCGACCTGCCCGTCACGGGCAAGCCGGCCGAAGTCCGGATGGGTAAGGGCAAGGGCGCCGTAGATCACTGGGCCGCGCGCTGCCACCCTGGCCGTATCCTGTTTGAAATCGACGGCGTGCCGGACGACGTCGCCCGCGAAGCGCTCCGTCTCGGCGCCGCCAAGCTGCCGGTCCGCACCAAGGTCGTGACCCGTATCGACGCCGGCGTCGCGCATGTGGAGGCTGCCGCCTAATGACCAAGATCGCCGATCTGCGGTCGCAAACGACCGACCAACTGTCCGACGAGCTGCTGAAGCTCAAGAAGGAACAGTTCAACCTGCGCTTCCAGGCGGCCACCGGCCAAATGGAAAAGACTCACCGCGTCGGTGAAGTCCGCAAAGACATCGCTCGCATCTCGACGCTTCTGCGCGAGAAGCGTGCGGCCTCGTAAGGAAACGAATATGCCCAAGCGAATTCTTGAAGGCGTGGTCGTGTCCGACAAGGGCGAAAAGACCGTCGTCGTGAAGGTGGAGCGCACGCTGCTGCACCCTGTTCTGAAGAAGATCGTTCGTCTTTCGAAGAAGTATCACGCGCACGACGAAGCCAACGCGCTCAAAGTCGGCGACATCGCTCGCATCGTCGAGTGCGCCCCGAAATCCAAACTGAAGCGCTGGGAAGTCCTTTCCAACGCCTCCGCCTCGTAATCAGAAGGATCTGATCTTATGATCCAGATGCAAACTAACCTGGAAGTGGCCGATAATTCGGGCGCCCGCCGGGTCATGTGCATCAAGGTGTTGGGCGGCTCCAAGCGCCGCTACGCCTCGATCGGCGACACAATCGTCGCCTCCGTGAAGGAAGCCATCCCCCGCGGCCGCGTGAAGAAGGGCGACGTCGTTCGCGCCATCGTCGTGCGCACCGCCAAGGACATCCAACGCAAGGACGGCTCGGTCATTCGTTTTGACAAGTCGGCCGCCGTCATCGTCAACAAGCAGAACGAGCCCGTCGGCACGCGGATCTTCGGCCCTGTTCCTCGCGAACTGCGCGCCAAGAACCACATGAAGATCATCTCGCTGGCTCCGGAGGTCCTGTAACATGGCCGCCAAGATCAAGAAGGGCGACCGCGTCGTCGTCCTCACCGGCAAGGACAAGGGCCGCACGGGCAACGTGCTGAAGGTCCTGCCTACCGAAAACCGCGTCCTCGTCGAAGGCTGCAACATGGTTCAGCGCCACACGCGCCCGAGCCAGGCTGACCCGCAGGGCGGTATCAAGAACAAGGAAGCCTCGCTTCACCTGTCGAACGTCGCGATCGCCGACGTCAACGGCAAGGCGACCCGCGTCGGCTTCAAGATCGATGGGGACACCAAGGTCCGCATCGCCAAGACGACGGGAGACGTCATCTGATGGCTACCGAAAAGTACGCTCCGCGCCTCAAGGTCGAGTATCACGCTCGCATCCGCCAGGTGATGAAGGAAAAGTTCGGCTACACGAACGAAATGCAGGTGCCCAAGCTGGACAAGATCGTCCTGAACATGGGCATCGGTGAAGCTGTCGCGGACTCCAAGAAGGCGAACACCGCCCTCAAGGACCTGACGGCCATCGCCGGTCAGAAGGCCGTCGCCACCAAGGCCCGTAACTCCATCGCCGGCTTCAAGCTGCGCGAAGGCATGGTCATCGGCGGCAAGGTCACCCTGCGCGGCGAACAGATGTACGAGTTCCTGGACCGGTTCATCACGATCGCGCTGCCGCGCGTGAAGGATTTCCGTGGTCTGAAGGGCACGTCCTTCGATGGTCGCGGCAACTACGCCACGGGTCTGAAGGAACACATCGTGTTCCCGGAGATCAACTACGACCAGATCGATCAGATGTGGGGCATGGACATTGTCGTCTGCACCACGGCCAAGACCGATGAGGAAGCCAAGGCTCTCCTCACCGAGTTCAAGTTCCCGTTCGTGAAGAACTGAGCGGGAAGGGAAGAGCACAATGGCTAAGAAAAGCGCCGTAAACCGTAACGAAGCCGTCAAGGCCCTGGTTGCGAAGTATGCCGCGAAGCGGGCCGCCCTCAAGGCGACCGCCAACGACGAAAACCTGCCGCTGGAGGAGCGCTTCGACGCGCGCCTGAAGCTGGCTGAACTGCCGCGCAACTCCGCGCCGAGCCGCATTCGCAACCGTTGCGAAGTGACGGGTCGTCCGCGGGCGTTCTATCGCAAGCTCAAGATGAGCCGGATTGCGCTGCGTGAACTCGGCAACCAGGGCCAGATCCCTGGCCTGACGAAATCCAGCTGGTAAGGGGAGCGAACAGACATGATGATCAACGATCCCCTGAGCGACATGATCGCTCGCATCAAGAACGCGGCGACCCGCAAGCGTTCCAAGGTGCTGACCCCCGCTTCTCGTCTGCGTCAGCGCGTCCTCGACGTGCTGCAGGACGAAGGCTACATCCGCGGCTACAACCTGGTTCAGAACCCGGGTGAGTTTCCGCAGTTCGAGATCGAGCTGAAGTACTTCGACGGTCAGCCCGTCATCGCCGAGATCGCTCGCGTGTCCAAGCCGGGCCGCCGCGTCTATTCGGCGATCGGCGATCTGAAGCCGATCAAGAACGGCCTCGGCATCTCGATCCTCTCGACTTCGAAGGGCGTCATGTCCGACGCCTCCGCCCGCGACGCTAACGTCGGCGGCGAAGTCCTTTGCAGGGTCTACTGATATGTCCCGTATTGGCAAGAAAACCATTGCTGTGCCGAAGGGCGTGACTGTCACGCTCGACGGCCAGAACGTCACCGTGAAGGGCCCCAAGGGCGAGAGCTCCTGGACCGTCGCAGACGAAATCGAAGTCACCCAGGAAGGCGACGAACTGTCGCTGGGTCTGCGGTCGGACACGCAACGCGGTCGCGCGATGTGGGGCCTGTCGCGCACCCTGGTCGACAACATGGTCGTCGGCGTCACCACGGGCTTCGAGAAGTCTCTGGAACTGGTCGGCGTGGGTTACCGCGCCGCGATGAAGGGCGACGCCCTGTCGCTGCAACTCGGCTTCTCGCATGAAGTCGATATCGCTCCGCCGGCCGGCGTCAGCTTCGCAGTGCCGAAGCAAACCGAGATCAAGGTCTCGGGCGCTGACAAGCAAGCCGTCGGTCAGATCGCCGCGGTCATCCGCAAGCTGCGTCCGCCGGAGCCCTACAAGGGCAAGGGCGTCCGTTACGCGGGCGAGAAGGTCCGTCGCAAGGAAGGCAAGAAGAAGTAAGTCATGGCTCTTTCTCTTCGACAACAAGCCAAGCGCCGCTCGGAGCGCACTCGTCGCCGCCTGAAGGCTGTCGCCAACGGTCGCCTTCGTCTGTCGGTCAGCCGTTCGGACAAGAACATCTCGGCCCAGATCATCGACGACGCCCAAGGCGTGACCGTCGCGTCTGCCTCGTCGCTGGAAGGCGGCAAGGGCAAGCGTGGTTCGGACACGGCTGCGGCCGCCGCGATCGGCAAGCTGATCGCCGAACGCGCCATCGAGAAGGGCGTCAAGGACGTCGTCTTCGACCGTGGCGAGTACATCTATCATGGACGGGTCAAGGCGCTGGCGGAAGCCGCGCGTGAAGCCGGCCTGAACTTCTAAGGGACGCGACAGATGGCGCATCAACCCCAACGTGGCGGCGGCGGCAACGACCGCAACCGTCGTGACAACCGCAATGGCCCCCAAGCCGATGGTCCGGATTCGGACATCGTCGAGAAGCTGGTCCACATCAACCGCGTCGCCGCCACCGTCAAAGGCGGCCGTCGTTTCTCCTTCGCAGCCCTGATGGTCGTCGGTGACGGCAAGGGTCGCGTCGGCTTCGGTCACGGCAAGGCGCGCGAAGTGCCGGAAGCCATCCGCAAGGCGACCGAAGAAGCCAAGAAGACCATGATCCGCGTTCCGCTTCGCGAGAACCGCACCCTGCACCACGACGGCAACGGCCGTTGGGGCGCCGGCAAGATCATGATGCGCGCTGCCCCTCCCGGGACCGGCGTCATCGCAGGTGGTCCGATGCGCGCCGTGCTCGAAACCCTCGGCGTCCAGGACGTCGTGGGCAAGTCGACCGGTTCTTCGAACCCCTACAACATGATCCGCGCCACGTTCGAAGCGCTGAAGGTCCAGTCCTCGCCCCGTCAAGTCGCGTCCAAGCGCGGCAAGAAGGTCGCGGATCTGATGGGCCGTCGCAACGACGGCGCCTCGACGCCCGAAGCTGTGGAGTCCTAAATCATGGCCGAACAGAAAACTGTCACCGTCAAGCAGACCGGCTCGCCGATCCGCCGCAAGAACGACCAGCGCGCCACCCTGGTGGGCCTGGGTCTGAACCGCCTGGGTCGTGAATCGACCCTGGAAGACACGCCTTCGGTTCGTGGGATGATCGCCAAGGTCGCCCACCTTACCGAGATCGTCGAAAAGTAAGCCGTTTCGCCCTCTCCCGAACACGGGGGAGGGCGTTTCTGCTCTTGCGAATACCCAAAGGGTCGCCTATCAGCGGCCCTTCAATTTTTCCAAGCCGAGTTCGGACGATGTCCGGGCGCTAGCACCCGAAAGGATCAGGCATATGAAACTGAACGAAATCCGCGACAACGAAGGCGCGCACAAGAAGCGCATGCGTGTCGGCCGTGGCCCAGGTTCTGGCAAGGGCAAGACCGCTGGCCGTGGCGTCAAGGGTCAGAAGTCGCGTTCGGGCGTCGCCATCGGCGGCTTCGAAGGCGGCCAGATGCCGCTGTACATGCGTATGCCCAAGCGTGGCTTCAACAACGCCAACGCTCTGAAGCTGGCCGAAGTGAACCTGTGGCGCCTGCAAGACGCCATCGACGCCGGCAAGCTGGACGCCAAGTCGGAACTGAAGGGCGACGCCCTGGTCGCCGCCGGGGTGATCCGTCGCGTCAAGGACGGCGTGCGTCTTCTGGGCACCGGCGAGCTGAAGCAAGCGCTGAACCTGGTCGTCTGGTCGGCCACCTCGGGTGCCAAAAAGGCCATCGAAGCAGCCGGTGGCTCCGTCGTCGAACAGCGCATCGAAGCCGAAGCCAAGGCTGCTGCGCGCGTCGAGAAGCGCAACGCCGCCAAGGGCAAGGCCCCGGCTCCCAAGGCGCCGCGCGGCGACGAGAACAAGATCTCGGCCCGCACCAAGCGCGCCGCCGCCAAAGCCTAAGCAACGCGTCGTCGCGGTCATTTAGGCCGTGGCCTGAATACCGCTGCGACGACGAAAGAACGGAAGCGGCCTCGCAAGAGCGCCGCTTCTCGCCTATCTGACGACTCAATCAGTCGTGGGGACGCATAATGGCTTCGGCCGCAGAACAACTCGCCGCCAATATGAACATGGGCTCGTTCGCGAAAGCGACCGAGCTGCACAAGCGCCTGCTCTTCACGCTGGGCGCGCTCCTGGTCTATCGGATCGGGACGTACGTGCCGATCCCGGGCATCAACTCGCAGGCCTTCCTGCAGTTCTTCCAGGACCCGTCGGGTCAGCGCGGCATCCTGGACATGTTCAACATGTTCTCGGGCGGCGCGGTCGAGCGTATGGCCATCTTCGCGTTGAACGTGATGCCGTACATCTCGGCCTCGATCATCGTGCAGCTGATGGGCACCGTGTATCCGCCCTGGGAGAAGCTGAAGAAGGAAGGCGGCGAAAGCGGCCGCAAGCAGCTGAACCAGTACACCCGCTATCTGACGGTGTTCCTGGCGCTGGCGCAGTCCTTCGGCATCGCGGCGGGCCTGAACAGCACGGCCGGTCTGGTCGACAATCCCGGCATTTTCTTCATCGCTTCGACTGTCGTGACCCTGACCGGCGGCACCATGTTCCTGATGTGGCTGGGTGAGCAGGTAACGGCGCGCGGCGTCGGTAACGGCATCTCGCTGATCATCTTCGCCGGTATCGTGGCGGTCCTGCCGTCCACGATCGCGCGCCTGCTGGGCCTGGCTCAGCAAGGCCAGATGTCGGCCTTCGCCTTGCTGTTCATCGCCATCCTGGCCGTGGCCACCGTGGTCTTCATCGTCTTCATGGAACGCGCCCAGCGCCGTCTTCTGATCCAGTATCCGAAGCGCCAGGAAGGCAACCGCATGGCCGGGGGCGAGCGTTCGTTCCTGCCGCTGAAGGTCAACACCGCAGGCGTGATCCCGCCGATCTTCGCCTCGTCGCTGCTGATGCTGCCGACGACGGTAGCGACCATGACGGCGAACGCCGATCTGCCCAGCTGGATGAGCTGGCTGCCGCTGGTGACGGCGCAGCTGACGCACGGCCAGCCGCTGTTCATGGCGCTGTACGCCGCCCTGATCGTCTTCTTCTGCTTCTTCTACACCTCGATTACCTTCAACCCCGAGGATACGGCCGAGAACCTACGCAAATACGGCGGCTTCCTGCCAGGCATCCGTCCGGGCAAGCGCACGGCGGAATATCTGGACTATGTCCTGACCCGTCTGACCGTGATCGGCGCCGCCTACATCACGGCCGTCTGCCTGCTGCCCGAGTTCCTGGTCGCCCAGATGGGCAACAGCCTGTACTTTGGCGGAACGTCTATCTTGATCGTCGTCTCGGTCACGATGGACACTGTGGCCCAGATTCAGTCTCAACTGCTGGCGCACCAGTACGAAGGCCTGATCAAGAAGGCCAAGCTGCGCGGACGTGGCGGTCGTGGCGCGCCCACGCCCGTGCGCCGCTAAGTCTTAAGCTGACAGACGCCTAGGGGAGGGCTGAAGCATGAACTTGATCCTGTTCGGACCGCCGGCGGCGGGCAAGGGCACCCAGGCGAAGCGGCTGGTGGAAGAGAAGGGCATGGTCCAACTCTCCACCGGCGACATGCTTCGCGCGGCGATCGCCTCTGGCTCGGATCTGGGGCTCAAGGTCAAGGACGTGCTGGCGCGTGGCGACCTGGTCACGGACGAGATCGTCATCGCCCTGATCGAGGACCGCTTGACGGAGGCTGAGGCCGCCGGCGGCGCCATTTTCGACGGCTTCCCCCGCACCGTGGCCCAGGCCGAGGCGCTGGACGAGATGCTGGCCAAGCGCGGCGTCCAGATCGATGCCGTCGTGAGGCTGAAGGTCGATGACACCGCCCTGACCGAACGGATCGCCAAGCGGTTCGCCGAACAGGGCCGCCCCGACGACAATCCCGAATCGTTCAAGGTCCGGCTTGAGGCCTACAACCGCAACACCGCGCCGCTGCTTCCCTATTACGAAGCCCAGGGCAAGCTGACGCAGGCTGACGGCATGGGCACGATCGAGTCCGTGGCCAAGGCCATCGACGAGGCCCTGGCCTGATTTGCGATCTCGGGCGTTGATCGCCTGATGACCGAACACGCCGACCTAAAGCCTGAGAAGACCCGCCTGCGTCGCTGGCGCATGGCGGGCCTGTTCGTCGTCGTCGCCGTCGCCGAGATCGGCTTGTTCCTGTTGCTGGGGCGGGTGAGGGGGCCGGCGCAGACGCCTTTGGTCGACCCGCCGCCGTTCGAGGTCGTGCTCTACGATCCCCCGCCGCCCATTTCGAACGAACCGCCCGCGCCCGAGACAGGCGGCGGCGCGCCCGCTGCGCCCAGCATCATCCACACGCCGCCGCCTCCGCCCAAGGAACGCCCGCGCGAGGTTCCCGCTCCGCCCGTGAAAGCGCCCGAACCCGCCACCGTCGTGGGTATCGCCCCGGCTCCGTCGCCCCAGCCTGGTTTCGGTTTGGGCGGGCAGGGGACAGGCAGCGGTTCGACCGGCCCGCGCCTGGTCACCGGCCCCACCATCGGTCAGATCCGCGCCAACCACCCCCAGGGCGCCCGGAGCCGTTACGGGCGGGTGGAGCTGTCGTGCGTCATCCGACTGGACAGCCGGCTTGACGCTTGTCGTGTGGTCGATGAGTCGCCCCCTGGCCTGGGCTTCGGCGCGGCAGGCCTCCAGGTCTCCGGCTTCTTCCGTTTCCAGCCCCCTACCGAGGACGGCCAACCCGTCGAGGGGCAGCGGGTCACTGTCGGCGTGGACTTCGGCCGTCCGCCGCGTTGACGCGCCTCCAGATGTTGACGCCTCGTGAATCACATGTATAAGGGCGCCTTCCCGCGAAGGGCGCCACGCTCCTGGTCTGTTGACCGGAGCGTTTGTTGCGTCTGACTAACGCGTATCTGGAGAATTTCGTGGCCCGTATTGCTGGCGTCAACATCCCGACCAACAAGCGCGTAGAGATCGCGCTTCAGTATATCCATGGCATCGGCCCTGCCGCCGCCAAGGACATCACCGAGAAGGTGGGCATCGAAGCCGCCCGCCGGGTAAACCAGCTGACGGACGCCGAAGTCCTGTCGATCCGCGAGACGATCGACAAGGATCACACCGTCGAGGGCGACCTGCGCCGCGAGACGTCGATGAACATCAAGCGTCTGATGGACCTGGCCTGCTACCGCGGCCTGCGTCACCGTAAGGGCCTGCCGGTCCGCGGTCAGCGCACCCATACGAACGCCCGCACCCGCAAGGGTCCCGCCAAGCCGATCGCCGGCAAGAAGAAGTAAGACAGACACATGGCCAAGGAACCGGGTCGCGTAAAGAAGCGCGAGCGCAAGAACATCACCTCGGGCGTCGCCCACGTGAATGCTTCGTTCAACAACACCATGATCACGATCACCGATGCCCAGGGCAACGCGATCTCGTGGTCTTCGGCCGGACACATGGGCTTCAAGGGTTCGCGTAAGTCGACCCCTTACGCCGCACAGATGGCCGCTGAAGATGCAGGCAAGAAGGCTCAGGAACACGGCGTGAAGACGCTGGAAGTGAACGTCTCGGGTCCGGGTTCCGGCCGTGAGTCGGCCCTGCGCGCTCTGCAGTCGGTCGGCCTGACGATCACGACCATCCGCGACGTCACGCCGATGCCGCACAATGGTTGCCGTCCGCCCAAGCGTCGTCGCGTCTAAGCGATAGCGTTCTAAGGCACCCCCCATCTCCGTCCGCTCCATCATGGCCTCGTCGACAAGGCCGGAGCAGGCGAAACCCGTTCGAGGGACAAAATGATCGAAAGAAACTGGCAAGAGCTGATCCGTCCCGAGAAGCCGCAGATCGAGACCGGTTCCGACGCCCAGCGCAAGGCGCGCCTGGTGGCCGAACCTCTCGAGCGTGGCTTCGGCGTGACGCTTGGCAACGCGCTCCGTCGCGTTCTGCTGTCCTCGCTGCAAGGCGCGGCTGTCACGGCCATCCAGATCGACGGCGTCGTTCATGAATTCTCGTCGCTGGAAGGCGTGCGGGAAGACGTGGTCGACATCGTCCTGAACATCAAGCAACTGGCGCTGCGCATGCACGCTGAAGGCCCCAAGCGCATGACCTTGCGCGCCACAGGCCCCGGCGCTGTGACGGCCGGCCAGATCGACGTGCCGGCGGACATCGAGGTTCTGAACCCCGACCACGTCATCTGCACGCTGGACGACGGCGCGTCGGTCCGCATGGAACTGACCGTTCAGAACGGCAAGGGCTATGTCGCCGCCGAACTGAACCGTCCGGAAGATGCGCCGATCGGCCTGATCGCCGTCGACGCCCTGTATTCGCCGGTCAAGAAGGTGGCTTACCGCGTCGAGCCGACCCGTCAGGGCCAGTCGCTGGACTACGACAAGCTGCTGCTGGAAGTCGAAACCAACGGTGCGGTCACGCCGGTTGACGCCGTCGCTTATGCGGCGCGCATCCTGCAGGACCAACTCCAGATCTTCATCACCTTCGAAGAGCCCAAGAAGGCTGTCGAGCAGTCGGACGGCAAGCCCGACCTGCCCTTCAACCCGGCGCTGCTGAAGAAGGTGGACGAACTGGAACTGTCGGTTCGTTCGGCCAACTGCTTGAAGAACGACAACATCGTCTACATCGGCGACCTGATCCAGAAGACCGAGGGCGAAATGCTTCGCACCCCGAACTTCGGCCGCAAGTCGCTGAACGAGATCAAGGAAGTTCTGACGACGATGGGTCTCAGCCTCGGCATGGACGTGCCGAACTGGCCCCCCGAAAACATCGAAGACCTGGCCAAGAAGTTCGACGACCAGATCTAAGTTCAACCCTCCGCCCGTCTCCCTTGGGAGAATGTCGGGGCGGTTAGAAGATTACGGTTCCAGGTCCCTTTGAGGATACCGGTTCCGGAGTAGGAGAGACCCTGATGCGCCACGGCGCCGCCCATCGTAAACTCGGTCGCACGAGCAGCCACCGCACCGCCATGTTCGCGAACATGGCCGCCTCGCTGATCAAGCACGAGCAGATCACCACGACCCTGCCCAAGGCGAAGGAACTGCGCCCCTTCGTCGAGAAGCTGGTCACCCTCGCCAAGAAGGGCGACCTGCACGCTCGTCGTCAGGCCATCAGCCAGGTTCGCGACGTGCCGCAAGTCGGCAAGCTGTTCGAAACGCTCGGCCCGCGCTACAGCGAGCGTAACGGCGGCTATATCCGCATCATGAAGGCCGGCTTCCGCCATGGCGATAACGCCCCGATGGCCGTCATCGAGTTCGTCGATCGCGACGTCGAAGCCAAGGGCAAGGACTCCGGTCCGGTCCTGGCCTTCGAAGGCGGCGACGAAGACTAGGATTTGGTCGCATGACCAAACGCCGGAAGGGCGGTCGGAGCAATCCGACCGCCCTTTTGCGTTGCGCGGACACGGGGCATGAGGGGTGAATGAGCGTTTCGATCGTTGATTATCGTCCCGACCACGCCGCCGTTTGGGCGCAGCTGAATACGGCCTGGCTGGCCGAGGGCGGGTTCGCCGTCGAGGCCAAGGATCGGGTCGCCATCGACGATCCGCAGGGGATGTTCCTGGACAAGGGCGGGCGCATCTTCATCGCCGAGCGGGACGGAGAGGCCGTGGGATGCTGCGCCCTGGTCCCGACCGACGACGGGGTCGAGGTCTGCAAGATGACGGTCACGCTGGCCGCGCGCGGCCTGGGACTGGCCCGGCGCCTGCTGGAGGCCTGCGAAGCGGCGGCGCGGGTGGCCGGTGCGGGTCGGCTCTATCTGGAGACCAACAGCGCGCTGACGCCGGCCATCGCCCTCTATGAAAGCTTCGGCTTCGTCCATCTGCCGGCACGGCCGACGCCCTATGCCCGCGCCGATGTCTTCATGGAGAAGCGGCTCTAGCCGTCAAGGATGGCGGCGACCGCCATGACCCATATGAGCAGAATGCACAGGCCATAGGCGATCTGGTCCTGGCGTGAGGGGCGGGGCGGTCTTGGGGGCGGGTTAGGGAGCGGCATCGCCAAGCTTGAACCTGATTTCCCAAGGCGCAGAAATCGATTAAGCGGGTCGGTGTCTGTGAGGGGAGATCACATGTCGGGCCGTGCGCCGCCACCGCTCAATGCATTGCGAACCTTCGAGGTCTTCGCCCGGCACAGAAGCATGACCCGTGCAGCGGCCGAGCTGTGCGTGACCCACGGCGCGGTCAGCCGCCAGATCGCGGCGCTGCAAGCCTCGCTGGGCGTGCCCCTGGTGACGGGGCCGCGTCATGCGCTGACCCTGACCGAGGCGGGGGCGCAACTGGCCGAGCGGCTGACGCCGGCCTTTGGCGCGATCACCGATGCCGTCGACGGCGTGCGCCAGGGTGCGGCGCGCGAGATCGAGATTTCTTGCCTGGGCACGTTCGCGCTGAAATGGCTGATCCCACGCCTGCCGGGGTTTCTGGAGGCCCATCCGGACGTGCGGGTCAGGCTGTCGGAATCCTATGCGACGGTCGATTATCGGCGTGATCGGTTCGACGGCGCGATCCGCATCGTCGAGCCGGATCAGGTCCATGTCCGCACCGAATCCACGCGCTTTCTGGCGCAGTATCAGGGGCCGGTCGGGACGCCGACCTTGATGGCGGGGTTGCCGACGCTGGAGGCCGTGGCGCATGCGCCGCGCCTGCGCTCGGCCACCTTCCGTCGGGCCTGGCCGGCGTGGTCGGAACTGGCGGGCGTGGCTCTGCCGACGGTGACGACGGAGCGGGAGTTCGCCCACAACCATTCGCTGGTCGAGGCGGCCATCTCGGGCCTTGGCGTGGCTATCGCGCCGTGGGCCTTCGTGGCGCCGGACGTCATCGCGGGGCGGCTGGCGGCGCCGTTCGGCTTCGTGGAGCGGCCGTCGTGGTTCGCTTTCCTGCGGCCGGAGGGACGCAGGGATGCGGCGGTCGACGCCTTCCGCGACTGGCTGGTCGCGGAAGGCGAGCGCAGTCCGCCGCCGCCTATTCCTTCGACAGATCCTGGCGATTGAACCAGGCGACTGCGGCGGCGAAGGGCACGACGATCCACAGGGCCAGGCCGATGACGCCCTTGGCGACGGCGTGATCGGGCAGTTCGGTCGCCGCCATGCCGCCCTGGATGACGGCTTTCAGCAGGTCCGTGGCCAAGCCGGGCGACAGCAAGGGCAGCAGCCAGCCGTCCGTCGTCACGCCCATGGGCATCAGAAGCTGCGGCAGGAAGAACTGGGCCACGCCGATCACCAGCGGCGCGAACAGGGCCGCCAGCAGCGAGCGGGTCACCACCGCGCCGAGCAGGCCCAGCATGGTAAACTGAAGGATCCGAGCCCAGGAGGTCAGAGTCAGCAGGCCGAAATCAGTCGCCGCTGCGCCGGTCATCGAGAAGGTGATGGGCCGGCCGAACACCGCCGCCTGGATCAGGCTGGCGATTACGTCAGAGATCAGGGCGGCGAAGGTCGCCAGCACAATCACCAGGGCCACGACCGCCACCTTGCCGATCAGCAGGTTCGGGCGGGTGTTACGCGCGCTGATCAAGCGCCAGGTCTCCCAGCGATAGTCGCCGGCGTAGATGGTCGCCGCGCCGATCAGGACGAACATCAGGATCGCCGGATTGGCGAAGTCGCCGGCGCTCTTGACCAGGGTCAGACCCAGATCGAGCGGGCCGCCCTTCATCAGTTCGGGCGGCAGTTTGCCGGCCAGCTTGGCCTCGTTGGCCTTGGCGACCACGAAGCCCAGGGTGGCGAGGAGGACGCCCATGATCGGTATGAACAACACGCTCCAGAACAGGGCGGTGCGGTTCTTTGACAGGCGGTAGGTTTCGGATCGGATCGCGTCAGCCAGCACGGTTTTGCTCCTGCACGCCGGTCCAGCCGGTTTCGCTCATGAAGACGTCTTCCAGGTCGGCGCCGATCCAGCGGGCTTCTTCGATATCGACGCCGCCTTCGACCAGGGCCTTGATGGCGGCGGCGGCCTCGGCGCGGGGCACGGCGGCCACCACGGCGTCGCCGTCCAGCGTGGCGCGCTCGCCCAGCAACGACAGGGCCTTGGCCAGGGGGGTGACGGACAGGCGCAGACGCTCGCCCGAGGCGGTCAGGTCGGAGACCCGGCCCTCGGTGATCACCTTGCCCTTGTTGAAGATGGCGACGCGGTCGCAGACGCGCTGAACCTCCTGCAACTGGTGGCTGGCCAGGATGACGGTGACGCCGTCGTGGTCGGCCAGGCTGCGGATCAGGGCGCGCATCTCCTGGATGCCGGGCGGATCCATGCCGCTGGTCGGCTCATCCAGGATGACGAGGTCCGGCTTGGTCATCAGGGCGGCGGCGACGCCGAGGCGTTGCAGCATGCCGACCGAAAAGCCCTTCACGCGTCGGTTCGCCGCCTCGGTCAGACCGACGCGTTGCAGCCAGTTGTCGATCTCGGCCGACGTCACGCCGCCGTGCGCGCGGGCCAGCCATTCCAGCACCTGGCGGGCGGTCATGAAGGGCGGAAAACGCGGCGTCTCGATCATCGAGCCCATACGGCGCATCGAGGTCGGATCGCCGATCCGTCCGCCCATCACCGTCGCCTCGCCCTCGGTCGGGCGAATCAGGCCCAGCAGGGTGCGAAACAGGGTGGACTTGCCCGCGCCATTGGGGCCCAGAACGCCATAGACCCCGCCACGCGGGATCGACAGGGTCAGGCCGTCCAGGGCCCTCACCGTCCCATAGGTCTTGGTCAGGCCGCGAATGTCGATGACGGTTTCCATGACGCAAGCTTGGCGCGAGAACGATGTTCCCACAAGCCGTCGCGCGCCTGTCGTCCATTAAGTTTAGGCAATGGTTCAATGTCGTCTGTGAGTAAGCTTATGTCCCGTCTTCCCGCCTCCTGCCTGGCCTTGGTCGCCGCCGTTGTGGTTGCGTCGTGCGCGATCGCGCCAGTCTCGGTCCAACCCGTCTCGCAATCCCCGGTCGTTTCCGCCTCGTCGTCGCAGTCGGCACGCCCCGATCTGGTGATTCTGGTCTCGATCGACGGGTTCTCGCCGGATTATCTGGGCAAGGGTCAGACGCCGGTAATGGACGCGCTGGTCGCGGGCGGCGCATTCGGGCCGATGCGGCCGTCGTTCCCCAGCGTGACCTTCCCCAACCACTATACGCTGGTGACGGGCCTGCACCCCGACCATCACGGCGTGGTCGGCAACCGCTTCACCGACGCGCAGCTGGGCGTCTTCACCATGGCCAGCAAGGAGACCGGCTTCTGGGATCAGGGCGAGCCGATCTGGGTCACGGCGGAAAAGGCCGGCATTCGCACCGGCACCATGTTCTGGCCGGGATCGGAGGTCGAGATTGACGGCGTGCGCCCCAGCCAGTGGACGCCTTTCGATCAGGGAATGCCGGGCGATGCGCGGGTGGATCGGGTGCTGTCGTGGCTGGACCTGCCGATGGATCAGCGGCCGAAGCTGGAGACCCTGTATTTCGACATCGTGGACACCGCCGGCCACCGCAACGGCCCCGATGCGGCCGAGACGGGCGCCGCCGTGGCCTCGGTCGATGCCTCCATGGGACAGCTGGTCGAGGGGCTGAAGGCGAGGGGGCTTTATGATCGGACGATGCTGGTCGTGGTGTCCGATCACGGCATGGCCGCGACCTCGCCGGACCGGGTGGTCTGGATCGACGACATCATCGACCCGGCGGCGCTGAAGATCGGCTATGGCAGAGCGGTCCTGACCGCCGACCCGGCCCCGGGGCGCGAGGCCGAGGTGCAGCAGAAGCTGGTCGGTCGTCATGCCCATATGGAATGCTGGAACAAGGCCGATGTGCCGGCGAGGTTGGTCTATGGCTCCAACCCGCGCGTGGCCCAGATCGTCTGCCTGGTCGAGACCGGCTGGTTGACGGCGACGCGCGACCGGCCGGTGACCCGCGCGGGCGGCGCCCACGGCTATGACAATCAGGCGCCGGAGATGGCGGCGGTCTTTATCGCCCACGGGCCGGGCGTCGTGGCGGGGCGGCGACTAACCGATCTGGACAGCGTGGACGTTCAGCCCTTCCTGGCGCGGATGTTGGGCATTGCGGCCCCTGCGGGTGACGGCCGAGCCGCCGACACCTTGCCCGTCACCACGCCCTGATCGGGTGATTGGCGAGGCGGCCAATTAGGCGCACAAAGGTCGGCAAGCGGGGGAGGCTGGAATGCGCAAGGGTCTGTGGGTCGCGACGGTTTCGGTCGCCTGTCTGATCGCGCCGGTGGCGGTGGCCGACGCAACGGCGACGGCGGCGACCCTGGCCTTGATCGCCAATCCCCAGGTCTGCGGGCGCGTGGGCGCGGTCGGCGATGTCCAGCCGACGGCGGACATGGTCATGGTCCCCGGCTTCGGCGACGAGGGCTTCGCCGTCGATACGAAGAACCCGGAGGCCCAGGCCTGGTTCGACCACGGGGTGCGGCTGCGCTGGGCGTTCGAACATTCGGAATCGGTGCGGGCCTTCCGCAAGGCGAGGCAGTTGGATCCGTCGTGCGGCATGTGCGCCTGGGGCGAGGCCTGGGCCATCGGGCCGAATCTGAACGGCGGCGGGAACGACCCTGAATCCATCGCCACAGGATTGAGAACGGCGCGCGAAGCCCGGCCGCTGGCCGGCGACGCCACGCCGATGCAGCGCCAGATGATCGATGCCCTGATCCAACGCTACTCCGGCAAGGAAAACACGCGCGCTCTTCGCTTCGCCCGCGCCATGGACCGGATCGCCAAACGCCATCCCGACGATGTGTCGGTGGGGTCCATCACCGCCGACGCCTGGATGCTGCAGCCCGAGGGCGAATGGTGGGACGATAACGGCAAGGCGACCGATCCGGCAGTGACGCGCGCGATGGCGATCCTGGAGCACAGCCTGACGGTCAAGCCGAACGATCCGGCGTCCATCCACCTGTATATCCACCTGACGGAATGGTCTGACGATCCGCATCGGGCGCTGGCCTATGGCGAGCGGCTGGCGCTGCTGGCGCCGGGGGCCAGCCACCTGGTCCATATGCCGTCGCACACCTTCTATCGGGTGGGGCGGTACAAGGACGCGATGATGTCCAACGTCAATGCGGTGGCGCTGGACAAGACCTACGACCGGCTGGCCAGCCCGCCCGGCGGTATTCGCGGCATGAGACTGCACGCCCACAACATCCATTTCGGCATGGGCGGCGCCCTGATGGCGGGCGGCGCCGAGCGGGGGCTGGAGCTGGCCAACTGGTATCTAGCGACCTACCCGCAGCTGTCGGCCGCGCCGGAGCCCGGCGAGGACGCCTATGTGACCTATCGCCAGGTGATGGCGGCGGACGCCTATGCGCTCTACGGCCGGTTCGGATCGGCAGCTCAGGTCGCGGCCCTGCCTGAACCGAACGCGGGACGGCCCTTGATGCGGGTGGGCTGGCGCTATGCGCGGGGCGAGGCGGCGGCGCGGCGGGGCGATGCCGCGGCCGTTCGGGTCGAGGCCCAGGCCATCGCGGCCTTGCTGGCCAACAAGGCGTTCAAGGGACCGATGGCGGATCGCCAGGTTGGTTTCGCCGAACTGTTCCAGAAGGTGCTGGAAGGCCGCGCGGCCATGATCGACCGGGACTATCCGGCCGCCATCGCCGCCTATGGCCGGGCGGCGGCGATCCAGGCGATGGCGCCCGAGGGCGGCGATCCGCCTATGATCTGGTATCCGACGCGCCGCAGTTTGGCGGCCGCGATGCTGGCGTCCGGCGATGCGGCGGGGGCCAAGGCCAAGATCGCCGAACTGCTGAAGGACTGGCCCAGCGATCCGTACAGCTACTACGTTCTTTATCGCGCCGAGCAGGCGATGGGCGACGAGGCGGCGGCGAACGACGCCCTGCGCCATGCGGGGGTGGAGTGGATCGGCGGGGAGATGACGCTGGGCGAGGCGTGACACGCTTTTCCTTCTCCCATAGGGAGAAGGTGGCCCGAAGGGCCGGATGAGGGGTTACGACGCTGATCGTGTCGCACACCGTAACCCCTCGCCCTTTCGCCTTGCCGATCGCTGCGCTCTCGGAGGCTCAAGCCCTCTCCCAACGGGAGAGGGTAGGCTAGCGCTTTGCCGCCTCGATCAGCTTGGCGATTTCGGCCGGGTCGATGCCGGGGCTGGCCTTGCCGTTGACGAAAAAGGTGGGCGTGCCGCGCAGGCGCAGGGCGGCGGCCGTGGTGTGGATGTCGGCGATGTGGCGGGTGGTGTCGGGCGCGGCGATGGCGGCCTTGGCGCGGGCCATGTCAACGCCGTTGGCGGCGAGGATGGCGTCGATGGACTCGATCGACAAGGCGCGCTCGGTCATCAGTGCGTCATAGACCTCCAGATACTTGCCCTGCTGATGCGCGGCCAGAGCGGCGCGGGCGGCGTATTGCGAGGTGATGTCGTCGCCGCGGTCCAGGATGGGCCAGTCCTTGAAGACGAAGCGGACCTCGGGATGGGCGGCCATCAGCGCGCGATAGTCGTGGGCAACGGCCTTGCAGCCGGGACAGCGGAAGTCGAAGAATTCGACCACCGTGACCTTGGCGTTCGCCGGACCGAAGGCGGGGTCGCGGGCATCGGGCGCCAAGAGGCCGGCGTTTGCGGCGGCGGCCTGGTTGCTCTCTTCGACGCTGGCCTCGGCTTCCTTGGACTGCAGCGCCAGTTGCGTCTCCTGCAGCACCTCGGGGTGCTCCAGCAGATAGGATCGAACGTCGGACTCACCGGCGTTGAAATAGGGCGCGACCGAGAAACCCAGGGCGATGACCGACAGGCCCAGGGCCAGATAGCCGGCCAGAGCCCCGCTGAATGGGGCGGGTTTGGCGGTCTGGGGTGCAGGCGCTGGCGTGGAGGCGTCGTCGGTCATTGAGGCTCGCAGTCGGGGAAGGGGTCAGTTGAGGCTGGCCGGTCGGCGCGCGGCGTCGCGTCGGTCGAGGTCCAGTATGTCGTCGGGCGTGGCGCCCGAGGCCAGGACGATGTCCACCGCCCGGCGCCATTCGATGGAGCCGGGGTCCAGCATGGAGCGGGCGCGCAGGGCGAACTGGGTCGCCTCTTTTTCACTGCCGGCGGCGAAATAGTATTCGGCCGAGGCCAGGCGCGCCTCGCCCTCCTTGCCTTGCGAGGCATAGGCCTGGGCCAGCAGGCGCCAGGCCAAGGTGTTTTCCTTTTCTGCGACGACGGCGTGTTTCAGCTGATCGACGGCCTCGTCCAGATTGGCCTTGTCGTTGGTCTCGATCAGGGCGTGGGCCAGGTTGACGCGCAACAGGGGCGCGTCGGGCTTCAGGCGAACGGCCTCGCGGTGGGCGGCGACGGCGTCGGCGGGGCGGCCCTCCTCGAACAGGATCTGGCCCTTCAGTTCCTGAAAATAGGGGTTGTTCACGTCGCCGGCGATCAGGTCGCCCACCGCCGTCAGCGCCTTTTCCGTCTGGCCGTCGCGATACCAGGCGATGGCGCGCGCGTAGCGGCCGGGCAAGGCGGTGTTGGTCGACGGATAGTCTCGCAGGGTCGCGTTCGGCGGATCCATGAAGGCGTGGATCTTGGCCAGGATTAGGGCGTGCTGGGCCAGGCGTTCGGGGCTGTCGCGATGATCGTAGTGCGGCTGTTCCTGCACATAGCGGCGCAGGGTCTCGATCCGGTTCGACGACAGGGGGTGGCTGCGGAAATAGGGATAGCGGCGGGCGTCCGAGAAGACCTCCTGCGAGCGGAAGTTCTCGAAGAACGACACGAGGCCCGCGCCCGATTCGCCGGCGCCTTCCAGCGCCCGCGCGCCTGACAGGTCGGCCTCCCCCTCCTGGCTCTGCATATATTGCAAGGCGCCCAAGGCGCCGAAATACTGGCTGGAACCCAGTAGGGCCACGCCCGCGTCCGGCGCCCCCGCTATGATGGCCAGGGCGCCCAGGGCCATGGTCATGAACATCGGCTGTTTGCCGGCGTTCTGGGCTCCATCGCGCAGCGTGTGGCGGTTCTTGATGTGGCCCGCCTCGTGCGCCATCACGCCCAGCAGTTCGCCGGGCGTCTTGGTGCGCAGGATCAGGCCGGTGTTGACGCCCATGATCCGCCCGCGCGTAGCGAAGGCGTTCAGGTCGTTGTCATTGACCAGCAAGACCTGGATGTCGGTGGGGTTCAGCCCCATCGAGACGAAGACCGGGTCGGCCCATTCGCGTACGATGCCCTCGACCTCGGTGTCGCGGATCAGGCTCTGGGCCGAGGCCTGGCCGGCGACGACGAGACCCATCAGGCCCGCCGTCGCCGCCGCCAGAACACGAGATGCAGATCGGGGAAGCCACCTCATGGCTCTACTCCAATAGCGACCGGGCCCCGCCTGCATCCTGACAGTCTAATCGTGACCGATCAGCGGCGCCACCACCCGCGCTTGGGCTTTTCAGGCGGTGCGACGATCTGGTTCGGATCTTCGGCGATGATCGCTTCGACATCGACCTCGGGCGTCGGCGCCACGAACGGCTCGGCCAGGACGGCCGGCTGTGGTTCGGCCACAACGGGGGGAGCGACCGGCGCGGCAGGCTGCTCGACCGGGGCGACGGCGACCGGCTCGGCGACCAGGGCCTCGTGCGGGGTCACGTCCAGTTCGACCGGTGCGCCTTCGACCGTGGCCTCGTTCGGCTCGATGGCCGTGTCGGGATGCGGTTCGGCCGCGATCTCGACATTGGCGCTGGCCGACTTGCGACGCACGCGGCGGCGCTGAGGTTCGGGTTGGGGCTCGGGCGCGATGGCCGGCGCAGCAGCCTCGACGCTCTCACCGGTCGGTTCGACGATGACGGCCATCGGGGTCTCGGGCGAGCCGTCGGGCGGCATGCCTTCGTTGGTGGCGCGGTTCTCGACCTTGATCTCGTGGCCGACGGGCGCGTCGCCACGACCCCGGCCGCGACGACGGCGACGGCGCGAACGGCCGCCTTCCTCGCCGGAGCCTTCGCCGGCGACAGCGTCCAGGCCTTTGACCTCGGCTTGAGCCTCTGCCGGACGCTCGGCGCGTTCGGGACGTTCGTTACGCGGTTCAGGGCGGCCCGGGTTCAGCGGGTCGAACCATACATAGGGGTCGTCCAGCGACGGGGTGCGACCGCGGACCCAGGTATAGACGTCGCGCTCGCCATCCTCGCGGACGCGGCGACCGCCACGGCGGCCACGGCGACGGCGACGGCCGTTCTCGTCTTCCTCGTCGTCCGAGGCGTCGTCGACGTTCAGCGTGTCGGCGGCTTCCGAGGTTTCGGCGACCTCGACGGTCTCCTCGTCGCGCCGACCGCCGCGACGGCGGCGATTGCGGCCCCGACCACGATCACGACCGCCGGACTCGGCGCGTTCAGAACGTTCGCGCGGCTCGTCGTCGTCGCTGTCCTCGCGGTCCAGCCCCTCGACATCGTCGTCATCGTCGTCGCCGACGATTTCCTCGTCGTCGTCCTCATCCTCGTCTTCGTAAAGCGAGGCGTCGAAATCGCCGTCGTCGAGATTGGGCATCTCGATCTCGGGCGCGACGAAGTCCTCGTTGGTCTCGGTGCGCTCGATATTGTGCTCGCCCTGGCCCAGGCTGTCGTCGATCTGGACGATGACGTTCAGGCCGCGACGTTCCAGCAGCGACTGCAGATAGGTGCGCTTGTGGTTCAGGATGTACAGGCCGACGGCGGTGCAGACCTTCAGAACCACGACGCCTGCGCCGTTCTTGCCGGCCTCAATGTCGACCGCACGCAGGGTCATCAGGGCGGCCGATTCGGCGGAGCGGATGCGGCCGGTGCCCTGGCAGTGCGGGCAGGCCTCGGTCGCGCCCTCTATCACGCCCAGGCGGCGACGCTGGCGGCTAATTTCCATCAGACCGAAGGGCGAGATGCGGCCCATCTGGATGCGGGCGCGGTCGGAAGACAGGGCTTCCTTCAACACACGCTCGACCGCGCGGTTGTTCTTGCTCTCATCCATGTCGATGAAGTCGATGACGACCAGGCCGGCGAGGTCGCGCAGGCGCAGCTGGCGGGCGGCTTCTTCGGCCGCTTCCATATTGGTCTTGAACGCCGTCTGCTCGACGTTGCGTTCCTTGGTGGCGCGGCCCGAGTTGACGTCGATGGCCACCAGGGCCTCGGTCTGGTTGATGACCAGATAGCCGCCGGACTTCAGCGGCACGACCGGCTGGTGAATCTGCGTCAGCAGTTCCTCGATGCCGTTGGCCGCGAACAGGGGCCGCGAGCCGCGATACAGGTGAACCTTCTTGGCCTGGGCCGGCATCAGCACGCGCATGAAGTCGCGCGCTTCCTTGAAGCCCTCGACGCCCTCGACCTGGATGCCGTCGAAATCCTTGTCGAACATGTCGCGCACGGCGCGGCGAACCAGATTCTCTTCCTCGTAGATCACAGAGGGGGCGTGAGACGAGAGCGTGGTCTCGCGGATCGTTTCCCAAAGACGCATCAGATACTGATAGTCGCGCTTGATCTCGGCCTTGGTGCGCTTGGCGCCGGCCGTGCGGATGATCAGGCCCATGCCCTTGGGCACTTCCAGGGCCGAGACGGCGCTCTTCAGGCGGCGACGGTCGGAGGTGTTGGTGATCTTGCGCGAAATGCCGCCGCCCTTGCCCGTGTTGGGCATCAGAACGCAGTAGCGGCCGGCCAGCGACAGCCAGGTGGTCAGGGCCGCGCCCTTGGCGCCGCGCTCGTCCTTGACGACCTGAACCAGCAGGATCTGGCGGCGCTTGATGACGTCCTGGATCTTGTAGCGACGCATCAGGCGACGCTTCAGCCGTTCCTCGTCGGCCAGGGCGCCTTCGGGATCGACGTCGTCGCCGGCGGACTCACGGTCCAGATCGTCCTCGTCCTCGTCGTCGTGCGCTTCGGCCATGATGGCTTCGCGGTCGGCGACAGGGATCTGGTAATAGTCCGGGTGGATTTCGTTGAAGGCCAGGAAGCCGTGGCGATTGCCGCCGTATTCGATGAACGCAGCCTGGAGGCTGGGCTCTACGCGGGTGACCTTGGCGAGGTAGATGTTGCCGCGAAGCTGGCGCTTCGCACGGGATTCGAAATCGAATTCCTCAATTTGCCGTCCGTCCACGATGGCGACCCGGGTCTCCTCGGGATGCGCCGCATCGATCAGCATTGTCTTTGACATGGATAGTCTCTCTCTGGCGCGCGCAGGCCGACCGTCCCGGAACACCGGGCAGGGTCATGGCGGCTCGCCGAATGAAGGTGGGGGCCGGCGCGCGCGACATCCCCTCGCCGAGAACGGCGAAGCGGGCTTGATCAAGCCGTTGGGGAACGCAGGCGGAAAGGCCCATTGAAGTCGTCGGTCCTGAACCGGGCGCGCCAATCCCTTGGGAAGGCCGCGTCCCTGGTCCGCTCTTCGAACCATCGGCGATGCCGGGGCGGTTCTCGGATTGGTGAAAGTCACGCCGCGAGGAGGGCGCGCCAAGATTCGCAGAGGCGAAATCGGCGCGATCGGTTCGCGAGCGTTCACAGCATAGTCACGCAACTGGAGAATTAAAAGGCGTTCGCCTTAACCCCCTGCACACGAGCCTCTGGCATCCTGAGGATCGAGTAGGCTTGAATTGGGTTCGCCGTCGCAATGAGCGGTCGCGTTTTGACAGGTTTGATGCGCTGGGGCGCGAAGGAATGGGCGATGACCGCCCTTGCCTTCGTGGTCATCTGCATGGTCGGCCTGTTCGCCACACGCGGTTTCGCCTGGGGCGCCCAGGGCGACGTGCTGGCCGTGCGCTTCGGCGCCGACGGCGACCGCACCCGTGTCGTCATCGATCTGGACAAGTCGGCGCAGGGCCGCGTCATCGACGCCGGCGGCGAGGGCCGCGTGGTCCTGGCCCTGAATGGCGTGGCGCCGGGACGGGGGCTGAGCGGCGGCGGATCGGGCCTGGTGCGGTCCTATGAAGTCACATGGTCCGGCGGGTCGTCGCGGGTTCAGCTGGAACTGGCGCGAGGCAGCGAGATCGAACGACGCTTCCTGCTGCCGCCCGGCGACGGCGTAAGCCACTATCGTTATGTCGTGGATTTGAAGGCGACCGGCGCGGCCGTACGCGCGTCCAACACGCCTGCGCCGCGACCCAGCGCGCCGCCGCGCCGGGCCGAACGGCCGTTGATCGTCATCGACGCCGGCCACGGCGGCAACGATCCCGGCGCCAGCGGCGCCACCGCTAAAGAAAAGGAAGTCACTCTTGCCGCCGCCCTGGCGCTGAAGGCCGAACTGGAGAAGAACGGTCGTTATCGCGTGCGCCTTACCCGGTCCGATGATCGGTACGTTGACCTGTATCGCCGGGTGTCGATTGCACGTCAGTCGGACGCCGACCTGTTCATCTCTTTGCACGCCGACGCCGGGGCCGATCCCGCGCTGCGCGGGGCCAGCGTGTATACGCTATCGGAACAGGGCGCGGGCCGTGCCGTGCGCGAGTTCACGCGCGGCGACAACTGGCACCGCGAACTGCACCTGCCGGGCCGCGACCCGTCGGTGGATCGCATCCTGCTGGATATGACCCAGCGCGCGACCCAGAACCGCTCGGCCCAATTCGCCCGCGTTCTGCTGACCCATCTGGAGGCCTCGGACCAGCCGCTGCTGCGCCGCAGCCACCGCGATGCCGGTCTGGCCGTGCTGCTGGCGCCGGACGTGCCGGCCGTGCTGCTGGAGATGGGCTTCATCACCAATCCCGAGGACGAGCGGCTGCTGACCGACGAGCGCGCGCGCCGTCGTTTGATGAAGTCTGTTGCGGACGGCATCGACCGCTATTTCCGGGAACCTTCGGCCCCGATGATGACCGCCTCGACCAGCCAGGCCGCCGGTCAGCCCTGATCCGGCGCAACCAAGCCGGTCGTCGCCGGTTTCGGGACCATGAAGAAAGCAATCGTGACGGGCGGCGCGGGTCTGATCGGCTGGGGCATCTGCAAGGCGTTGAGCGCATGCGGGTGGGAGGTGGCGTCCTTCGACCTGAAGGCCGGCATGAGCACCGACACCCGCCAGATTCTGTGTGACATCGGCGACGAGGCCTCGGTCGCCAAAGCCTATGAGGAACTCGGCTGGTCGGAACTGGACCTGCTGGTGAACAACGGCGGCGTCGCTGATCCCGTCAACGGGCCGCTGGCCGAACTGTCGCTGGAAACCTGGCGCAACACGGTCGACAGCCACCTGACAGGCGCCTTCCTGATGACCCGCAGCGCCATTCCGCTGCTGGCGAAGGGCGGGAGCATCATCAACATGGCCTCGACCCGCGCCTTCATGTCGGAACCTGAGACCGAAGCCTATGCCGCGTCCAAGGGCGCCATCGTCGCCCTGACCCACGCCCTGGCCATCAGCCTGGGGCCGAAGACGCGGGTGAATGCGATCGCGCCGGGCTGGATTTCCGGCGACGACGACCTGCGACCCGTCGATCATGACCAGCATCCCGTCGGCCGGGTGGGGCGTGTCGAGGACATCGCCCAGGCCGTGCTCTATCTGGCCGACGCGGGCTTCGTCACGGGTCAGGTGTTGACGGTGGACGGCGGCATGACCCGCAAGATGATCTACGCCGAATAGGCGAGGTCAGGCCAGGCCGGCCTTCTTGAGCGTCTTCCAGGCCTTGATGACACGTTGCAGCTTGGCCTCCGCGCCCCGGTCGCCGTTGTTGGTGTCGGGGTGAAAGCGTTTCAGCAGGTCGTGGTACTGGGCCTTGATCTTGGCCTTGTCTGCGCCGGGATCCAGATCCAGGTCGGCCAGAGCGGTGCGTTCCAGCTTGCCGATGCGGCGATCCTCGGTCGGAGACTGGGGCGCCTGGTCGCCCTTGCGCCCGAACAGGCCGAAGCTGTCGCGCCATGAGCCTGCGCCGGTGGTGTTGGACGTGCCCATCTTGGCGGCGAAGGCGGCGGCCTCACGCGTGAACTTGCCGGCTTGCATTTCCCAGGTCGGGCGGCCGCCGGTCATGGCCTCGTTCTCCTGAAGGTTGCGAATCTGGCCTTCGCTCATCCCGGCGTAGAAGTTCCAGCCCTTGTTGTACTCGCCGGCGTGGGGTTGGCAGAATTCATAGAAGTCGTTCAGCCGCTCGCGCGACTTGGGCGCCTTGGCGGCGGCGGCCTTGCGGCAGTCGGGCCACTGACACGGCTTTTCGCCCGGCTTGAGGTGAAGGACGTCGGCTTTCGCCGCCTCTTCATCGGGCTTGGGCGGCTTGACCCGAATGTCGGTGAAGCGCGGCTTGTATTGAAAGGAGGCGGACATCAGCCGAAGTGTAGGGCCGAATTGGACCGCATCAAGGAATCGATCATGTCTGAAGGCCCGGTCGCGACGATTATTCGTGCAAAACTGATGGATGGGCTCTCGCCGCAACGGCTTGAGGTCGAAGATGACAGCTGGCGACACGCTGGCCACCACCATGAAGGCGGTATGGATGCGAAGCCCGGCGGGGAGAGCCACTTCAATCTGGTGATCGTTTCGGCCGCTTTCCAGGGGCAATCGCGCCTGGCCCGCCAGCGCGCGGTGAACGCCTTGCTGAAAGACGAGATGGCCGGACCCGTACACGCCCTGTCGATCAAGGCGCTGACGCCGGAGGAGGCGGGAAACCCCGCATGACCAAAAAAACAGCGTTCACATCGTCTTAGAACCTTCGTCTTAACGTCACGCGACCAAACAGAACGTGGGGATCTGGGCTTATGGTGGAATCAGACGGCCTCGCGAAGGCGCTTCCGGGCGATCAACGCGCCGGGGATGCAGCCCAGGCGCTGACCGCCATTCTGCAGACGCAGTACCTGCGCTACATGATCATCGCGTCCTGGGCCCTGGGCCTGATGGGTACGGTGGGCTTGTGGCAGGCCGTGCTGTGGTTCGGGCTGACGGTCGCTGCGGGCTCCGTGCGCGGCATGGTCGAAAAGCGGCTGAGCCACCAGGTCGAGACGGGATGGGGCATGATCTTCCCCATCGTCGCCACGGTGACGACCGGCGCCTGGGCCATCGCGCCCCTGCTGGCCTGGTTCTCGCCTTCCGATTTCGGACGGCCGCTGGCCCTGGCTTTGATCATCTCCGGCTATGTGCTGGTGTTCGCCCAGCTGCGCAGCTCGCCGCGTCAGGCCATGATAATTTCGTCGCCCTACGGCGCCGCGGCGGCGGTCATTCTGTTCAGCCTGTGGGGCACCAGCGAGTTCTGGTCCATGCTGGCCGTCCTGCCGTTCACGGCGGCGGGCCTGTTCGTCCTGGTGACCATGACCCTGCTGCGCGAAGAGCGCATCCGCGCCTTCCAGTCGCATCAGGCTCATCTGATCGAGGAGCTTGAAGCCGCGCGCGACAAGGCCAATGCGGCCAACGACGCCAAGTCGAACTTCCTGGGCGTGATCTCTCACGAGCTGCGCACGCCGATGAACGGCGTTTTGGGCGCGGCCCAACTGCTCAGCGCCACCCGTCTGGAGACGACGCAGCGGGAGTATCTGTCGATCATCCGCAACTCGGGCGACAACCTGCTGTCGCTGCTGAACGACATCCTCGACATGACCAAGATCGAGGCGGGCAAGATGAACTTCGAGGTGATCGATATCGCCGTCGACAGCCTGCACAAGCGGATCACCGGCCCGTTCGAGGCCCAGGCGGAAGCCAAGGGGTTGGAGTTCGTCTCGACCCTGGAGGGCGAGATCCCGACGGTGGTGCGCGGCGATCCGCTGCGAGTCTGCCAAGTGGTTCAGAACCTGCTGTCGAACGCGGTCAAGTTCACCGAGGCCGGCCAGATTCATTATATCGTGCGTGGCCACCGGATTTCGGACCAGCGTGTGCGGTTCGAGTTCATCGTCAAGGACAGCGGCACCGGCATCGCCGCGGCGGACCTGGAGCGGCTGTTCCTGCCCTTCACCCAGGTCGACACTTCCTCGACGCGCCGGTTCGGCGGCACGGGCCTGGGCCTGACCATTGCGCGGCGCATGGCCAACATCATGGGCGGCGACATCACCGTCACCTCCAGGCTGGCCGAGGGCTCGTGCTTCACCCTGGAGATCGAGGCCGAGGTGGTGGAGTGGGCCAAGCCGGTCGCGGCCGATGAAATCTTCGCCGAGATCGAAGGCGGCGAATCGCTGCGGGTGCTGGTGGTCGAGGACCATCCGGTGAACCGCATGATCCTGGAGGCCTGGATGAGTTCCGCCAGCCACGTCACCTCGACGGCCGAAAACGGCCAGATTGCGGTCGAGATCGCCCAGGATCAGCCGTTCGACCTGATCATCATGGACGTGAACATGCCGGTCATGGACGGCCTGACCGCGACCCGACTTATTCGCGACGGCGGGGGCCGAAATGCGGGCACGCCCATCGTCGTTCTGTCAGCCTCGGCCCGAACCGAAGATCACGAGGCCGGCCTGGACGCCGGAGCCGACGCCTATCTGAACAAGCCCATCGACTTCAGCGCCCTGGCGACCCTGATGGGGCGGGTCGGGGGCGGACGCGAAGCCGTCGGCCAGATGGCGCTGCCGCCGTCCGAGACCGCCGCCGCCGCCTGATTGCGGCCGCGACGTGTTCCCGCGATGAACCTCAGGCGCTGACGGCGGTTCAGACACGCCTCAGTCGCCGCGCTCCATAACTGCGCTCAAGTCGAAATTCTTCGGCGCAGATGGAGATACGATCATGAGAAAGATCCTCACCGCCACGATGGCCGTCCTGATGGCCACGACCACCCTGGGCGCCGCCGGCGCGGCATCGGCCCAGTCGCGCGGCGATCATCGCTACGAGCAGCGAGAAGACCGTCGCGACTATCGCCGCGACCACCGTCAGGACCGCCAGGACTATCGCCAGCAACAACGCGACTATGATCGCTGGCAACGGGCCGAGCGCCGCTACAGCGCGCCTCACTATGCGCCCCCGCGGGGTTATGAGGTTCGGACCTGGAGCTATGGTCAGCGGTATCGGTAGAACGCCTATGCGGTGAGCGACGACTACAACCGCTATGGTTTGCGCGCGCCGCCACAGGGCTGTCAATAAACCTGCAAAGGCAATGACGTGGTTCTGGCCGCCGTAGCCGGTGGTCTGATCACCGCCGTGATCTCAACTGACCCACGGCAGACTTGAGATGCGCTCCGGAGGGAAACCTCCGGGGCGTTCTTCGTTCTGGAGGGACGGCGACGCTTCGCGCGCCCAAGATGGATGACGATGCGCGCCTTCGCCGAGCTTCTGGATCGCCTGTCCCTGACGGCTTCGCGCAATGCGAAACTGGTGCTGGTGCGCGACTATCTGAGGGCGACACCCGATCCTGACCGGGGGTGGGCGTTGGCGGCGCTGACGGGCGACCTGACCTTCGACGCCGCCAAGCCGGCCATGATCAGAAAGGCGGTCGAGGGGCGGGTGGACGGCGTGCTGTTCGGCTGGTCCTACGACTATGTCGGGGATCTGGCCGAGACCGTAGCCCTGATCTGGCCCGTGACGCCCGATCACCGACCCAATCGCGAGCCGGAGCTGGCCGAGGTGGTCGAGGCGCTTCGCACCGCCAGTCGGGCCGAGGTGAGGGGACTGTTGGAAGGCTGGCTGGATGCGCTGGAGCCGAAGGGGCGGTGGGCGCTGCTGAAGCTGATGACCGGGGCCTTGCGCGTCGGGCTGTCGGCGCGGCTGGCCAAGACGGCGGCGGCGATGATGCGACCGGACGCCGTGATGGCGCCGCCGTCGCCGGACGGGGACGAGGCGCAGACGACGCTGCAGGCCCTCGACGCCTCGGCCATTGAGGAGGTCTGGCACGCGGTCGAGCCGCCCTATGCCGATCTGTTCGCCTGGCTGGAGGGCAGGGCGGAGCGGCCCAGCCCCGACGCGCCCGGCCGGTTCCGCCCCGTCATGCTGGCGGTCGCCATCGACGAGGCCGTCGATCTGCCCAAGCTGTCGCCCGCCGACTACGCCGCCGAGTGGAAGTGGGACGGGATCCGCATCCAGGCGGTGCTGGAGGGCGAGGTCCGCAAGCTCTATTCGCGCACCGGCGACGAAATCTCGGCCGCTTTTCCCGATGTGATGGAGGCCCTGGCGTTCCAGGGCGCGATCGACGGCGAGCTGATCGTCTGGCGCGACGGGGCGGTGGCGCCGTTCGGGGATTTGCAGCAGCGGCTGAACCGCAAGACGGTGGACGCCAAGGCCATGCAGGCCTTCCCGGCGGCGGTGGTCGCCTATGACCTGCTGGCGCAGGACGGCGAGGACTTGCGAAGCCAGCCGCTTCGTGACCGTCGGAAGCAGCTGGAGGCCCTGGTGGCGGGCCATGCGGGCGAACGGCTGCATCTGTCGCCGGTGGTCGATTACGCCGACTGGGACCAACTGGCGCGCCTGCGTGCCGATCCGCCGGTCGGGGCCGCGGCCGAAGGGCTGATGCTGAAACGCTGGGACAGCCCCTATCTGGCGGGACGACCCAAGGGGCCGTGGTTCAAGTGGAAGCGCGACCCGCACGTCATCGACGCCGTCCTGATGTACGCCCAGCGTGGTCATGGAAAGCGATCCAGCTTCTATTCCGACTACACCTTCGGCGTCTGGACGCCGGAGGGGGCGCTGACGCCGGTGGGCAAGGCCTATTTCGGCTTCACCGACGAGGAACTGAAACAGCTCGACAAGTTCGTGCGTGACCACACCATCGACCGTTTCGGACCAGTGCGTTCAGTGCGGGCCGAGCGGGATTTCGGCTTAGTGCTTGAGATCGCCTTCGAGGGGCTGAACCGATCGACCCGGCACAAGTCGGGCGTGGCCATGCGCTTCCCGCGCGTCAGCCGCATCCGCTGGGACAAGCCGGCGCGAGAGGCCAACACCATCGAAGACGTGATGGACCTGCTGGACGCCATCGAAAGCGGCGGCGGGCGGATCGCAAAGGGCTGAAATCGGGCTTTCGGGGGTTCCAATCGGCGCGCCACGCGTTAGACCCGCCGCATGTCCTCGCCTCTTCCAACCGATGTCGCCCAGGCGGTCGCCGCAGGGCGCAAGGCCGTCTCCATCGACGCCGCCATGATCGCCAAGCTGACCGATATGGCAGGCGACTTCGCGATCAACCTGACCATCGCCATCCTGATCTTCGTCGCCACGGTCTTCGCGGCCAAATGGGCGGCGCGGGCGGCGAGGAACGCCCTGTCACGGGTGAAGGGTTTCCGTCACGATCCGACGGTCTTGAGTTTTGCGGTCCAGGTCGTGCGGGTGGTGGTGTTCATCATCGGCATGATCGCGGTGCTGCAACGGCTGGGGGTGCAGACGACCTCGATCATCGCGGTCCTGGGCGCGGCGTCACTGGCGGTGGGCCTGGCGTTGCAGGGCACGCTGTCGAACGTGGCGTCCGGGATCATGCTGCTGGTGCTGCGGCCCTATCGCGTCGGGGACATCGTCGATGTCGGCGGGATGAACGGCACGGTGCAGCGGTTGGACCTGTTCACGACCCAGTTGTCGAACGCCAACAACCACAAGATCGTCATCCCCAATTCCAAGGTTCTGAGCGATGCGTTGACCAACCTGACCGGCCAGCAGACCCGCCGGATCGAGATCAACTTCACCGTCGGCTACGGCGACGATCTGAACCGGGCGCGCAAGGCGCTGGTCGACATGGCCGAGGCGCATGAGGCGGTGCTGCAAGATCCGCCTCCCTGGACGGGAGTGACGGGCCTGCTGGACAGTTCGGTTCAGGTGACGCTGCACGCCTGGGTCAAGGTCGGTGACTGGTGGCAGACCCAGGCCGATCTGATGCAGGGCGGCAAGGAGGCGCTGGACGCCGCCGGTATCGAGATTCCGTTCCCGCACCAGGTCGCTGTGCCCTATGGCGACCATGACCCGTCGTCCGCCATTCCCGGCGCAACGGCCTCTGTCACCGCGTTCAAGGCCAGTTGATGCGTTACGATTTCGGCTCCGACAACACCGCAGGCATGGCGTTGAGCGCCATCGAGGGCCTGGTGCGCGCCAACAAGGGGTTCGCTAGAGCCTACGGCGCCGACGACGTCACCGCCCGCGCCGCCGATCAGATTCGCCAGCGGCTGGATGCCGACGCCGAGGTGCGTTTCGTCTTCAGCGGCACGGCGGCCAACGCCATTGCCCTGTCGATGCTGGCCCAGCCCTACGAGGCGGTGCTGGCGCACAACGCCGCCCACATCTGCACCGACGAGACGGGGGCGCCGGGCTTCTTCGGCCACGGCGTCGGCCTGATCGGCCTGCCGGGCTTTTCGGGCAAGATCGATCCGCTGGCCTTGCAGGCGCAACTGGCCGAACCCGAGGTCGGTCACCGCCAGCCGCCGGCCGCCCTGTCGCTGACCCAGGCGACGGAGTATGGCGCGGTCTATACCGAAGAAGAGCTGCGGCACCTGATCGAGCCGGTCAAGGCGCTGGGCTACGGCGTCCATATGGACGGTGCGCGACTGACCAACGCCGTCGCCTGCGGGTTCGACCTGAAGGACATTCCGCGCCTGGGCGTGGACGTGCTGGTGTTCGGCGGCGCCAAGGCGGGCGCCAACTGCGCCGAGGCCATCGTGCTGTTCGACAAGAGCCTGGCGCGGCGGCTGGACAACCGCCTGAAACAGGCCGGGCAGACGGCGTCGAAGACCCGCCTGCTGTCGGGACCGATGCTGGGGCTTCTGGAAAGCGGCGACTGGGAGGGCGGCGGCGCGCATGCCAATCTGATGGCGCAGAAGCTGGCGGCGGGGATCGCGGGGCGCTCGCCCTATACCCTGGCCCATCCGGTCGAGGCCAACGCCGTCTTCGTGCGCATGCCGACCGAGGCGCACGCACGCCTGAACGCCCTGGGCTGGGCCTGCTATCCGTTCGACGATGGATCGGTGCGGTTCGTCTGTTCGTGGGCGACACAGGAAGCGGCGGTGGACGAGCTGATCGAGGCGGTCGTCGGCCTGGGTTGAGCCACTAATCCCCTGTCACGCGCCAGCGTGGCCTTTCCCCGGTCGCATTGGGTTTCCATATGCGGATCATGGCGATACGAGGCGAACGCTCCGGCGGCAGGCGTGACCCGATGGTCAAGGCGCAGCAGGCGGGGAGCACACAGGACAAGACGGACGGACCCCCGACGCTGACGGCGCTGGCGGACCTTGCGCGGCTGGTAGCTCGTTCGGGCGCGCCGCACCTGAAACTGAGGCTGATCTGCGCCATCCTGCTGACGCTGGCGGGCAAGGGGCTCGGCGTCATGGCGCCCCTGGTGCTGGGCGCGGCGGTCAATCGGCTGGCGGCGGGGCAGGGCGCGGCGACAGCCGTCGGTCTGGGCTTTGCGGCCTTCGCCATCGGCTGGACGGTCGTGCGGTTCCTGTCGGCGGCCTCGCCGCTGGTGTCGGATGTGGTGTTCGCACCCGTCAGATCCGCCGCCCAGCGCACCACGGCGGCCGAGGCCTTCGCCCATGCGCTGAGCCTGTCGCTGGACTTCCACCAGACCAAACGCTCGGGCGCACTGTCGCGGACGATGGATCGCGGGTCACGCGCGGTGGACTTCCTGCTGCGCATCCTGGCCTTCAACCTGATCCCGACCGGGGTCGAGCTGGTGCTGGCGGCGGGGGTGCTGGGCGCGAAATACGACTGGCGGTTCGCCGCCGTCGCGGTGGTCGTTGTGGTCATCTACACCGCCGCCACCTTCGCCATGTCCAACTGGCGGCTGGAGCATCGCCGTATCATGAATGCGGCCGATTCCGAGGCGGCCGGCGTCTCGGTCGACGCCCTGCTGAACTATGAGACGGTCAAGTCGTTCGGCGCCGAGACGCGTGCGGCCCAGACCTATGACCGGGCGCTGGGCGACTATGCCGAGGCCTCGCTGAAGGCCAACAGCTCGCTGGCCATGCTGAACGGGATGCAGGCCCTGGTGATGAACCTGGGACTGGGCGTCATGGCTGTGATGGCCGGGTTCGAGGCGGCGGCCGGGCGGATGGGGCCGGGCGACGTGACGGCGGCCGTCCTGATCATGATCTCGCTGTATGCGCCGCTGAACATCCTGGGCTTCGCCTATCGCGAAATTCGCCAGTCCTTCATCGACATGGAGGAGATGCTGAAGGTGACGCGTCAGACGCCCCAGGTCGCGGACGCCCCCAATGCGCTGGCCCTGCCGCGCCCGGTCGATGCGCGCGGCGCGTCGGTGCGGTTCGAAAACGTCGGCTTCCGCCACGACGCGCGGGCCAATGGGCTGGAGAACGTCAGTTTCTTTGCGGCGCCCGGCACGACGACCGCGCTGGTCGGTCCGTCCGGCTCGGGCAAGTCCACCATCGTCAAACTGGCGTTGCGTCTGCTCGATCCGCAGGAAGGGCGCGTGCTGATCGACGGCCATGATGCGCGTCAGGTGACGCAGGCGTCGTTGCGCGCTGCGGTGGCCCTGGTGCCGCAGGACGTGGCTTTGTTCAACGAGACCCTGGGCGCCAACATCGCGTTCGCCCGACCCGATGCGGACGAGGCCCAGGTCTGGGCGGCGGCCGAGGCGGCGGAACTGGCCGACTTCATTCGCGGCCTGCCGGACGGGATGGAGACGCGGGTGGGAGAACGGGGGTTGAAACTGTCCGGCGGCGAGCGTCAGCGTGTCGGCATCGCGCGGGCTCTGCTGGCCGATCCCTGCATCCTGATCCTGGACGAGGCGACCAGCGCCCTGGACAGCCGAACCGAGGCCGCGATCCAGAAGACCCTGCAAAAGGCGCGTCATGGCCGCACGACCCTGGTGGTGGCGCACCGGCTGTCCACCGTGGCGGATGCCGATCAGATCCTGGTGCTGAAAGCCGGGCGGATCGTAGAGCGCGGCGGGCACCACGAGCTGGTCGCGCGGCAGGGCGGGGAATACGCCGCCCTGTGGCGCAAGCAGACGCGCGCCGGCAAGGCGTCTCAGGTCGCGGACTGATCGCTGGAAGGCAGCTTCTTGCGCAGGACTTCGTGCAGATTGGTCAGGATGGCGCTGCGGGCGGCCTGCTCCTCGGGCGGCAGGGACAGCAGCACCTTCATCGCCTGGGCGTGGACGGTTGCGATGCGCCAGTCGAATCCGCCTTGGCGCGGGGCTGCGTCCAGCAGGTCGCATAGCCCTTTCGCCGCCGTGCACAGGTCGTCCATCGCGAACGGGCTGGCCGCGTCGATGATCTGGCTGGAGGCGGAATAGGCCAGATCCAGCCGCATCGGCTCGATCAGGCCGGGCTCGGGCTTGGCCAACAGCACGGCGATATTGTCGGCGATGATGGCGCGGGCCTGGTCCTGCAAGGCGTCCAGATTGGCCCTGGCCTGGGCCAGGGCGACACCGACGCTGACGCCGCCGGGGCGATCCAGCATCTCGGACAGGCGCGACTTGCGCTGATTGTGGGTGATGACGGTCATAGGGCCAGGCTCTCCATCCCTTTGGCCTTGCGTATCATGTCGACCCGGCGTTCGACGCCCTCATAGCCGCTGTGTCGGAACCGGCGATCGGGTCCCAGATAGTCGCCGACTTCGAGGAAGGGCCGGCTGCCGCGCGCGACCCACAGGATCCGCTCCAGCAGCATGGCGGGGCTGAACGGCTTGGTGACGACGAAGTTGGCGCCGCAGTCCCGTGCCTCGGCTACACGCCCGCGCCGGATGTGGCTGGCGGTCATGATGACGGGAGTGAAGGCGTTGGGGTTGGGCCCGGATCGGCGCAGCCAGCGCACCAGTTCGAACCCGTCGATGTCGGGCATGTCGGTATCCACGACCAGCAGATCGATGGGCTTGTCGGTCAGCAGCTTCTTGGCCTGGGTTCCTGTGCCGCAGGCGAAGGCGGGCCGGATGCCGAACCCGGTCAAGGCGTTGGACGTCAGCGTCAGCGAGAAGGGCGAATCGTCGACGATCATCGTGATCGCGCCACCCAGGTTGAAGACGGCGCTTTCGCGCAGGGATTCGCCGCCGCTCATGCCGCAAAGGCTTCGGTCTGTCCCGCCGTCGTCGTGATCATGGCCGGTCGCAAACCCCCATGCGCTCCAGTGAAGGTCGCAGCGTGGCAGACGATGGTGGATGCTGCGTTAACGCTGTTCGGCTAGAGGGCGCCGATGGCGTAGAAACGGTCGGCGCGCCGCTTCTTGATCTGTTGGGGCGACAGACCCTCGAAGCCTTTCAGCTCTTCCGCCAGAACGTCGCCGACATTGGCCATGGCGGCGTCGCGGTCGGTGTGGGCGCCGCCCACTGGCTCCTCGATCAGGCGATCCACGATCTTCAGGCCCATCAGGTCCGGACCGGTGATCTTCATCGCCATGGCCGCGTCCCTGGCCCGCGCGCCGTCGCGCCACAGGATGCCGGCCGCGCCCTCGGGCGAGATGACCGAATAGATCGAATGCTCCAGCATCAGCACGCGGCTGGCCGCCGCGATGGCGATGGCGCCGCCGGATCCACCTTCGCCGGTGATGGTGGCGATGGAGGGCACGCCCAGGGTCAGGCAGCGCTCGGTCGAGCGGGCGATGGCCTCGGCCTGACCGCGCTCCTCGGCGCCCAGGCCCGGATAGGCGCCGGCCGTGTCGATGAAGCTGAGGACCGGCAGGCCGAACTGCTCGGCCATGTCCATCAGGCGCACGGCCTTGCGATAGCCCTCGGGCCGGGCCATGCCGAAGTTGTGGGTGATGCGGGTGGCGGTGTCGTGGCCCTTTTCATGTCCCATGATCACGACCGGACGGCCGCGAAAGCGCGCCAGGCCGCCCAGGATGGCCTGGTCGTCGCCGAACTGACGGTCGCCGTGCAGTTCGTTCCAGTCGGTGAACAGGCTCTGGACATAGTCGATGAAGTGCGGACGCTGCGGGTGGCGCGCGACCTGGGTCTTCATCCAGGGGTCCAGACCGGCGTAGGTCTTCTTGCGCAGCTGCTCGGCCTTCTTGCGCAGGCCCTCGATCTCGTTGTCGAAATCGCCCGAGGCGTCGGACAGCAGCGACAGCTCCTCGATCTTGGCTTCCAGATCGGCGATCGGCTTTTCGAAGTCGAGATAGTGCGTGGCCATCAAGGCGTCCGGGAACTGCGAGCGGGCAAGAGCGCCCTTGGGGAAGGCGGGGGAACCTAGAGAGGTCAACGCCGCCGGGCAAGCGGCGGTTCAGAAGGCCTTTGGCAAACCGGCCTGTTTGAGGATTTCGTTGGCCATGATCCGCATGGGCTTGGATGGCACGGTGACTTGGCGACCCGCTGCATTTCGCCACTTCTCGTGACTGCCCTTGCCGCCTGGAACGCGCTCGAAGCCGGCATCCTTAAGCCGTCGCGTCAGGTCTCTGTAGTAGTCCTGAACCATCAATCTTCCCCGGAATCGAATCTAGAAACGATTCTCGCGCGGGCCGCAAAGTCGCAACGCCATGGTCAGGCTGCGACCAGATCGAGTTGCCGTGACGCCTCGAAACGAATAGCGACGGGTTCGTGGATGTCCAGATTGGAGGCGAGGAGGTCGGGCGCGAAATGCCTGATCAGATCCTCGAATTCTTCCAGCGTGTCCGTCTGAAGGACGAGGCCCGGAATGTCGGACTCGCTGTACCAAACGCTGGCCTCAGCGTCCCAGATCGCCTTGACGTAGAATGAATGCGCCATGGCCCGAATATGCGCCGTCAGTCGTCGCGCGCCAAGGGGTGGTTTTGCTGGACGACCTGGGCCAGGCGGTCGGTGGCGACGTGGGTGTAGATCTGGGTGGTGGCGATGTCGGCGTGGCCCAGCAGGGTCTGGACGACGCGCAGGTCGGCGCCGCCTTCCAGCAGGTGGGTGGCGAAGGCGTGGCGCAGGACGTGGGGGCTGACGCGGGCCGGGTCGATGCCCGCCGTGATCGCGGCCTCGTCGAGCAACTGGGCGAAGCGGCGCGGGGTCAGATGTCCGGTGCGGCCGGATGACGGGAAGAGCCAGGGACTGTCGGGCGTCTCGGGCTTGCGCTTCTCATCGCGGGCGGTCAGCCAGGCCTTGATGGCCTCGCGGGCGGCGGTGTTCAGGGGCGCGAGCCGTTCCTTGCCGCCCTTGCCGCGCACGATCAGATAGGCGGGGTCGCGGCGGATGACCTCGACCTTGAGCCCCAGCAATTCCGAGACCCGCAGGCCCGAGGCGTAGGCCATCTCGACCAGGGCGACCAGGCGCAGGCCCGCCGCCGCGTCGCGGGCGGCCGCGGCGGCCAGCAGGGCGTCGATCTCGTTGCGGGTCAGAACCTTGGGCAGGGACCGGCCCTGTTTCGGGGCGTCGAGGCGGCGCGACGGATCATCGGTGCGCCAGCCTTCGGCCAGGGCGAAACGATAGAACTGACGCGCGGAGGACCGGCGGCGCGCGGCGGTGGCGGCGGACAGGCCGCGCCGCGACAGGTCGGCGAACCAGCCCTCGACCGCCTCGGCGTCGGCCTTCATCAGGCCGCCGGCGTCCGACAGCGCCGTCTCGGCGTCGGCCAGGTCGCGGCCATAGGCGGACAGGGTGTGGGGCGAGGCGTCGCGTTCGACGGCCATCATCTCCAGAAAGGCCTCGATCTGGGGCGTCATCGCACCGTCCGTCCTTCGAACGGATGGCGTGGGAGCGGGCTTGGTGTAGAGGTTTGATCGATCATGCCTGCCTGCGTCGCCGCCTTCGCCGTCCTTTCGACCGACCGTTCCGCCGGAGCCGCCGGATGAGGCGGCGCGCGAATCCGGGACCGACCCGCACCATAGCCCTGGTCGGGCTGATGGGGGTGGGCAAATCGTCGGTGGGACGCCGGCTGGCCAATCGGCTGAGGTTGCCGTTCGCCGATGGGGACGTGGAGATCGAATCGGCGGCCGGGATGACGGTGTCGGAAATCTTCGCCGCCCTGGGCGAGGCCGAGTTCCGGGCAGGCGAGGCGCGGGTGATCCGCCGCCTGCTGGAGGGGCCGCCCATCGTGCTGGCCACCGGCGGCGGGGCGATGATGAACCCCGAGACGCGCGCCCTGCTGAAGACGCGTTCCGACACCGTCTGGCTGAGGGCCGATCTGGCGGTGATCGCGGAACGGGTGGCGCGGCGCGACACGCGGCCGTTGCTGCGCGGCAAGGATCCGCTGGAGGTGCTGACCGGCTTGGCCGAGGCGCGCTACCCTATCTATGGCGAGGCGGACGTGACGGTGGACGTGGGCCAGGGCTCGCACGGCCAGGCGGTGGACGCCATTCACAAGAACCTGCGCCGGCACTGGCGCCACAGACGGCGTGCGGAGACGAAGACGTGACGATCATTCCGGTCAGCGGCGGGGCCTTTGCGGCCTATGACGTGGTGGTGGGACGCGGCCTGCTGGCGCAGGCGGGGGCGCATATCGCGCCGCTGGCCAAGGGGCGGACGGTCATCGTCACCGACGAGACGGTGGCGGGCATCCACGCCCAGGCCCTTATGGCGTCGCTGACGGCGGCGGGCGTCAAGAGCGAGATCGTGGCCGTGCCGGCAGGCGAGGGGTCCAAGTCCTTCTCCGAGCTGGAGCGCGTGCTGGACCGGTTGCTGGAGATCGGGCTGGACCGCAAGGATGTGGTGATCGCTCTGGGCGGCGGGGTGGTGGGGGATCTGGCCGGTCTGGCGGCGGCGCTGTTCATGCGCGGGATCGACTTCGTGCAGATCCCGACGACCCTGTTGGCCCAGGTCGATTCGTCGGTCGGCGGCAAGACGGCCATCGACACGCCGCGCGGCAAGAACCTGGTCGGGGCCTTCCATCAGCCGCGTCTGGTGCTGGCCGATATCGACGTGCTGGCGACGCTGCCGCCGCGTCAGGTGAAGTCCGGCTGGGCCGAGGTGCTGAAGCATGGGCTGATCTGCGACGCGGCCTTCTTCGACTGGCTGGCGGGCGAGGGAGCGGCGGGCGCAGACGGCGATCCGGCCGCGCTGGAACGGGCGGTGGTCCGCTCGGTCGAGATCAAGAGCGCGGTGGTCGGCGAGGACGAGAAGGAGGCGGGGCGGCGCGCCCTGCTGAACCTGGGCCACACCTTCGGCCATGCGGTCGAGACCGAGGTCGGCTTCGCCGAGGGTGCGCTGGCCCACGGCGAGGCGGTGGCCCTTGGGTGCTGCATGGCCTTCCGGTATTCGGCGCGCGAGGGGCTGTGCTCTGCCGCCGATGTGGAACGGGTCGAGGCGGTGGTCGCGGCGGCGGGCCTGCCGACCCAGCTGGCGCAGGCGGGGGTGTTCGCGGCGGATCGGCTGCTGGCCCTGATGGCCGGCGACAAGAAGGCCGAGGGCGGGGCGCTGACCCTGATCCTGGCGCGCGGCATCGGCCAGGCCTTCGTGGCCAAGGGTGTGGATGCCGCCAAGGTGCGCGCCTTCCTGATCGAGGAAGGCGCGACCGCGTGATGCGAATCGCCACGATCCCGCTGGAGGACCGTTTCGTGCGGCTGGAGCCGTTCGAGGATGGGCTGAAAACCGAGGTGCGGGCGGCGCTGGACTGCGACGCGGCGACCTGGGACATCATGGTCGCGCCGGCCTATGGCGCGCATTTCGAAGCCTGGTGGGACAGCGCCCTGGCGGCGATGCAGGCGGGCACACGGATCGCCTATGCGGTGCGGCGGCTGTCGGACCGCGTGGTGGTCGGCACGACCAGCCTGTACGAGATCAATCCGGCCTATCGCCGCTGCGAGATCGGGTCGACCTTCTATCGGCCGCAGGCGCGGGGCGGGGCGAGCAATCCGGCCTGCAAGCGGCTGTTGCTGGGCCACGCGTTCGATTCTGGCGCGGTGCGGGTCGAGATCATCACAGACGCCGTTAACGCCCAGAGCCAGGCCGCCATCCTGAAGCTGGGCGCCAAGGCCGAAGGCGTGCTGCGCAAGCACAAGATCACCTGGACCGGCCGGGCGCGCGACACCGCCATGTTCGCGGTTATCGACGATGACTGGCCCGCGGTGCGCGACGGGCTGGATCGGCGGCTGGCGGCGTTTTAGTCCACCGCCCGGCACTGCGTGGGCTGGCGGCCTTCGACGGACCAGGTGGCGAGGACTCCCTTGCCGCGCAGTTCGACGTTGGAGGCACGGTACCAGATGCCGTCGGCGGCGCGTTCCTGATACAGGTCGATGGCCTCGCCGGACGAGTTGCGGATAGTCGCCATCTGGCGCGGATTGTCGAAATCGACCGACAGGCGCTCGCCATTGTCGCACAGATAGACGGTGTGGACGACGCGGTTCAGCGTGCGGTCCTGGATCTCGGCGCCGGTGCGCTGGCGGGCGGTCTGGGCGTCGATGGCGCGTTCCTTGACCTCGTCGCCGGTACGCGGCGCCTTGTCGGGATCGGGACCGCAGGCGGTCAAAAGGGCCAGGGCGGCAAGCCCGCTGAAGACGATCGACTGCGGCAGATCCGGCTTGAACAACGACATTCCCTCCACGGCGACGCCCAACAGCGCAGCTTTTCGCGGCGTTCTAACGTGCGCCGCCTGCAGCCGTTCCCCTCCGTTGACGGAAGAAGGACTTGAGCAGGTTGGACGCCTCTTGCCCCAGAAGACCTGAGTCCGTCGTCGGGCGCCAGTGGCAGGTGGATTGTTCGAACAGGCGAGGGCCGTGGATGACCGCGCCGCCCTTGGGATCGTCGGCGGCCCAGACGACGCGGCCGATGCGGGCGTGGCTGATGGCGCCGGCGCACATGGCGCACGGCTCCAGCGTGACATAGAGGGTCAGGCCCGTGAGACGGTAGTTGTCCAGCGCCGTCGCCGCGCGGCGCATGGCGACGATCTCGGCATGGGCGGTGGGGTCGTGCGCGGCGATGGGACCGTTGGCGCCGGTCGAAATTACCTCACCTGAGGCCGGATCGACAAGAATTGCACCCACGGGCACCTCTCCTGCGTCCGCCGCCGCTTGCGCTTGGTCCAGCGCCATGCGCATGAACCGCTCATCATGGTCCGCCATACAGACGACAACGACAAGAAGCCCCGCGCCCGTCAAGACGAACGGTCGCCCCGGCCCTTTAAATCCTCCGGTCCCCGCAAGAGCGGCGACGGGACGAAATCCTATGGCGACAAGCCACGCAGCCCTCGCGAAGACGGCCCCAAGCGGTTCGGCGACAAGCCGGCGCGAGCGGGGGCGAGCGATCGTCCGCGCAGCGACAAGGGCGCGGATAGGGGCGGCGGCAAGGACAACAAGGCGTCCGACACGCCCCTGCGCGCCGAGCGAATCGCCAAGACCATGGCCCGCGCGGGTATCGCCTCGCGTCGTGAGGTCGAGCGTCTGATCGGCCTGGGCAAGGTGGCGGTGAACGGCCGCATCCTGGACACGCCGGCGACCCTGGTGACGCGCGACGACGTGATCACCGTGGACGGCAAGCCCATGGGCGGGGCGCAGGCGACGCGCGTCTGGCGCTATCACAAGCCCGCTGGCCTGCTGACCAGCCACAAGGATCCGACGGGCCGCCCGACGGTGTTCGACGCCCTGCCGGCCGGCCTGCCGCGCGTGATCTCGATCGGACGGCTGGATCTGTCGACCGAAGGCCTGCTGCTGCTGACCAACGACGGCGAGCTGAGCCGGGCGATGGAGCTGCCCTCGGCCGGGCTGGTGCGTCAGTACCGGGCGCGGGCGCGGGGCAAAATAACCCAAGAGCAGTTGGACGAGCTGAAGAAAGGCGCCGTCGTGGAGGGCATCTCCTACGGTCCAATGGTGGCGACGCTGGACAAGGCCAAGGAAAGCAAATCCGAGGACGGCCGCACGCCGAGCAACCTGTGGATTTCGGTTTCGATCACCGAGGGCAAGAACCGCGAAGTCCGCAAGGTGCTGGAGTCCGTCGGCCTTACGGTCAACCGGCTGATCCGCCTGGCCTATGGCCCGTTCCGTCTGGACGTCCTGCCCGTCGGGTCGGTCGAGGAGATCGGGCCGCGCGTGATCCGCGAGCTGCTGGCCGACTACATCCGGCCCGAGAACCTGCCGATGGGCAATACGGTCGAGACGCCGGCGCCCATCCCTGGTCGTCGGGTGTCGACGCCGATCCTCAAGGGCAACTCGGGCTCGGCCATGTCCGATCCGTCGCGCAAGCCCAGCCGGGTCCGCGCCGCCGAGACGGCCCAGGCCGATGCGGTCGAGCGCCGTGAGCGTCCGCCCAAGAAGGAAGGCTGGGCCAAGGCGACGCCCCGCACCGTCCATCCCAAGAAGGCCTACAAGCCTCGCGAGGATGGCGAACGCCCTGCGCGCGTCTACACGCCCCGCGAGGATGGTGATCGGCCCGCCCGCACCTATACGCCGCGTGACGGCGCTCCGGCGCGCAGCAGCGACGGTCCCAAGCGTGATTACAAGCCGCGCACGGCGGGCGCAGACGCAGGCAAGCGCGACTTCAAGCCACGCGGCTTCGGCGCCAGCGGCAGCAGCCGCGAGACGCGGCCGCCCCGCACCGGCGGCGGCAAGCCGGCTGGACCCTCGGGCACCAGCGGCCGCGCGCCAGGGGGCAAGCCCCGCACGCCGCGCTAAGCGGCGACTGGAGACCTGACGATGGATGCACGCCTGTCCGGCCGGTGCCTGTGCGGCGCGGTGAGCTTCACCGCCTCGCCCAAGGGCGGCATGCACGCCTGCCATTGCGGCACGTGCCGACACATCTCGGGCGGCATCCTGTTCAGCGTCGATTGCGGCGACAGCGTCGAGGTCCAGGGGGATGTGGCGACCTATGCCTCGTCCGACTGGGCGACGCGGCAGTTCTGCCCCGCGTGCGGGACCGGCCTGTTCTGGCGCGCCAACGATGGCGGGATCACCATGGTCTCGGCCCAGGCTTTCGACGATCCGACGGCCTTTGCGCTGGAGGACGAGTTCTGCATCGAGAGCAAGCCGGCGACCTATGCGCTGGCGGGCGACCGGCCGCGCCTGACCACCGAACAACTGTGGGCGCAGTTCGCGGCGCCTGAGGCCTGATGCGGATCGTCGCCGGCAGCCTGAAGGGCCGGGCCATCGTCGCGCCGGACGGGCAGGGCACGCGCCCGACCTCGGACCGGGCGCGGCAGGCCGTGTTCAATGTGCTGGAACATGCCGCCTGGGCCGAGAGCCTGCAGGGGGCGCGGGTCATTGACCTGTACGCCGGATCGGGCGCCCTGGGGTTCGAGGCGGTCAGCCGGGGGGCGGGCTTCTGCCTGTTCGTCGAGACCGACGACGGCGCGCGCGGCGCCATCCGCGAGAACGCCGACGCCTATGGGCTTATGGGGCGCACGCGGGTGCATCGGCGCAGCGCCACGGACCTGGGCGTGCGGCCCGGCCCCATCGCCGAGGCTTTCGACATCGCCTTCCTGGACCCGCCCTATGGCAAGGGGCTGGGGGAGCAGACGCTGGCGCGGCTGCTGGAGGGCAACTGGCTCAAGCCCGGCGCCATCGTGGTGTTCGAGCGCGGGTCGGACGAGCCGGAGATCGACACGCCCGGCTATCAGCGGCTGGACGCGCGAGACTATGGCGCGGCGCGGGTGCTGTTCCTGAAAGTGATGGCCCCGACCGCCTGAGCGGGAAAAAGTGCACTCCGAATTTTTTGAGTGCACTTTCGTGCAGATTTTTGCGAGCAGATCGCAACGGGATCAGTCCTCGGGCGGCGGACCCAGCAGGGCCTCGTCCTCCTCTGCGATCTCGCGTCGTATCGTGACGCGACAAGCGTCGATGGCCTCGCGGCTCATGCCCTTGAAGAAGTCGGCGTCGAAATCTCGGGCCTCGCGGGCCAGGTCATCGGCCAGACGCCGCCAGCGCCGGGCGTCCGTGGCGCGCCCGCTCTCGACCGCCTCAGCGAAGCGCAGGCGCGCGGTGCGGGCCAGGTCGTCCATGTCCAGGTCGGAATAGAGACCGAGGTCGATCTTGCCGGGCGGGGGCTCGACCTGGTCGCTGCGACGCCAGCCGTATTTGCGGGCGCGACGGCGAAAGGCGGACAGGCCCAGGTCGTGGCGGCGACACACGGCCTCGGCGCTGAGGCCGGACAGATAGTCGGCGCGGGCCTGGGCCCAGGTTTGAGCGGCGCGGATGCGATAGACGTCGGTCATGACCGCAGCCGTAAACCAACGCTACGTCAGATGCGGACGTGGGCGTGTCCTGTCCTTCTCCCGTTGGCGCTGTTAGGGCGCAAAGTCACCTAGAGCCGGGGTGACTAACTGGCTGTTCTGTTTACGTTCTTCGCCATGGAGAACGCATCAAACGACCACCCGGACCGATCCAGCCTGCTCGACAGGCGAGAGGCCTTGCTCATCTACCTCGGCGCCCTTCAGGCGGAGCAGAGCCGTGCGTGCCTTGATCTCGATAAGATCGATGCGGCCTTGCTCGCCTTTCGGCCCAAGCAACCATTGCGGGACGCCGAAGGAAGAAGGCAGCCAAACGGAGAAGCCGTCCGCACGGTTCTGAGAATCCTCAGGGCTGCCGACCAGCCTCTGACGACAGCAGAGATAACCACTGAGGTTCGACGGCTACTGCCGCCTGCCTTCGCACCAACGGAACGGCTGCTGACGTGACCCCCTGAAACTCCTCCAGGAATAGCTAGAGTCCGCCCCTCGAAAGGACGGACAGAATGAAGCGATCAAGATTCACGGAAGAGCAGATCATCGGGATCCTGCGCGAGCAGGAGGCCGG
>NZ_JBAZPR010000018.1:0-73611 GCF_041648115.1 Brevundimonas sp. | reverse complement strand
CGTAGATGCCGATGGTGCCGAAGTCGATCGTGGTCGAGGCGTTGCCGGTGTAGTAGGCGCAGTCCGTCGACACAGCGCCCTTCAGGGTGAAGGTCGCGCCGTCAGCGTTCGAAGCCGTGCCGTTGTTCGCGGCCGAGCTGCCCGAGATGGTGATCAGCGAAGTGCTGCTGTTCAGGCCGGGGTTCAGCAGGTCAGCGACCAGAACGGCAGCCGTGTTGTTTGTGGTGTTCTGCAGGTTCACCGGGCCGATGAACGGAATGTTGACCGTCGTGTTGGTGGTCACCGAACCTTGATAGACGGTGTCGGCCATGGCGGGGGCGGCGATCAGAGCCAGCGCAGCAGCGCCAGCCATCAGGGAAGCGAACTTCTTCATTTCAGTCTCTCCAAGCGAATGATTTCGCGAAAAATAGTCGATCGAGGCGGCAGTCCCTCCCCGTCCGATCGGGATGGACTTAACGCTTCCTTAACAAGTCCGTCAACAGTAAAAAACGTTGTTAGCTATGATTACGCAACTATTCGCCTCTAAGGCGATAACACTACTTTTACTCAACTCAAGCAAAAGCCTATTCGCGCTCATTGAAGTAAACCAACAATTCTTCAGTGAAGGAACGAATGCTGTACGAAATCCTTCAGACGCGTGGCGTTACTGTCACCGTCAGGGTTTCCGTGTACTGCCCAGCCAAAAGACCCGCGCCCGCGGGTTGACGGGTCCGAAACTCGATCTTGCCGCCACCCGCGGCGATGCCGTCGCCGCTGCTCAGCATCCCGGTGTGGTCGGTGCTGCTGAAACTGGCCTGCACCATCCGCGGCGCGGGGCGCAGGGTCGGCACGGTCAAGGTTACGTCGTAGGGCAGGACGCCCGAAAACGGCCCCTCGCCTTGCGGCTTGGTGACATGGACCAGGCCGCCGCGCGCCGAGGTGACGCCTAGGTCGAACGGAACATTGCAGTTGAATCCGAACAGGGCCGTGGCGCGCTCGCCGCCCGTCAGTTCGCCGAAATCGATGTCGCCGCCGCCCTGGATCTCACAGCGCGGAACGATCTGGCCGGTGACGGTGACGTTCAGCGTCTTGCCGACGTCGAGGTTGTCGACGGCCGGCTTCGCCGAAGCCGACGATGCGGCGGCAATCAATACGGTTGCTCCCAGCACGAAGCAGGCGCGTCGATACGCGCGGAGTCGCAATGTTCTACCGTTCATTTCCCCAACCCCATTTCCGCCCAGAGGACGGTCCGCCAGCCCCGACGGATCGCCTCACCCCCTCCAAGAGTCATGCCATCCCGAATCGATACGTTCGGCGGCAAGCAAGCCTTGGTTAACAAATCGTTAACAGCGCCGCTCTACGCCTAAGATCGGCTTTACGCAACGAATTCTGCGACTCGCACCGTCAAGCCCTTGCTGTGTCGGCATTCAACCATAGGGCGACGGGTCGTTCAGCCTTCTCCAGAACCTCGCGACTCCGCCTCCATGCATCTCATCATGAGGGCGCCCCCGGCGTGTCCTAAGGGCAAGGCCGCGATAGAGATCTGCCCTACATGTGCCAATATGATACAGTTGAGAACCGCTAGCGATCACGTTGACGGATGATGCTGTTGTCTGCCTTGACGCTTGGAGACGAGAAATGCGCTTCGGTTGGCGCCAATCGGCCCAGCTACTTCGGCCACACGAACCTTTAACCGCACCGCGGATACAACCTGAGCGAGTTTATCGAGGTCGTCATGGGCAGGCACGGCTCCATCTCTCAGGCTAGGTTCCGGCGCGAAGGCGCGGCGGCGGTGGAGTTTGCGTTGGTGGGGCCGATCCTGGTGCTGCTGCTGATCGCCATCGTCGTCTATGGCGGCTGGTTCCTGATGGCCCAGTCGGTTCAGGCCCTGGCGTCGGAGGGGGCGCGGGCGGCGGTGGGCGGGCTGGACGCGGTCGAGCGCGACGGGCTGGCGCGGCGCGAGGTGACGGCGGCGGTGCGGGGCGTGGCGCTGGATCCCGATAGAATGACGATCGAGGTGGCGGAGGAGGCCGGGCGGCTGCGGGTCGTGGTGGTCTATGATTCCGGCGACAGCCTGGTCATGGCGCTGGGGGGCATGCTGCCGCGTCCGCCGGTCGTCATCCGGCGCTCGGCGGTGATCCATGTGGGGGACTACTCGTGAGCGCCTGGCGTAAACGCTTCGGCGCGGATCGGCGCGGGGCGGTCGCCGTGATCGCGGCCGTCGCGGGGGGCGTGCTGTGTATCGTCACGGCCGTGACCATCGATCTGGGCGTGCTGGTGCTGCACACACGACGGGTCCAGGGGGCGGCGGATCTGGCGGCCCTGTCGGCGGTTCAGAACCTGTCGCGGGGCGAGGCCGTCGTGCGCCAGGCGTCCTCTGCGACGGTCGAGGCCAATGTCGCGCCCGACGTGTCCGTGACGGTGGCGACCACGCTCGGCGTCTATGCGCCGGACCCGGCCAAGGCGCGCGAAGCGCGGTTCACGGCGGGCGGCGAGACGCCCAACGCCGTGCGGGTTCAGGTGACCAGCCGCGCGCCCCTGTTCTTCAGTCGCCTTCTGCTGGGCCGGGATCAGGTGCGTGTGACGCGGCGCGCGACGGCCTCGGCCTCGACCGGCGCCCCGCCCAAGGCGATGTTCTCCATCGGCTCTCGCCTGGCGCGGCTGGACGGCGGGGTGGCGAACCAGGTGCTGAGCGGCCTGACCGGCTCAAAGGTCTCGCTCAGCCTCATGGACTATCGTCGGCTGGCGGACCTGGACGTCAATCTGCTGGGTTTCACCGACGCCCTGGCGACGGATCTGGACATCGAGATCGGGGACTACGACCGGCTGCTGGCGACCGATGTCGATGCGGGTCGGGCGCTGAAGGTGCTGGAACGGCTGGCGGGCGGCGACGACGGCGGCGTCCTGGGCCGGCTGGCCTCGGCCTCGGTCGGAACGAAGGTGAAGCTGGGCGATCTGATCGGCGTAGAGGCCCAGTCGCCGCAAGGGATCCGCGAGGGGCTGGATGCGTCCGTCTCGGCCATGGACCTGGCCATGGCGATGCTGGAGGTCGGGGGCGGGGACCGCCAGATCGCGCTGAACCTGGGCGTGCCCGCCGGCCTGGCCGATCTGAAGACCAGCCTGGCCATCGGCGAACGGCCCAACCGTTCGCCCTGGCTGACGGTGACGGCGAACGGCCAGCCGATCATCCGCACGGCCCAGGCGCGGCTCTATGTCCGTGCACGGACGGCCCAGGCCCTGTCGGGTCTGGCGAAGGTCGAGCTGCCGATCCTGGTCGAGCTGGCGGCGTCCGAGGCGCGGCTGAAATCCCTGTCCTGCGATCCCGCGCGGTCGGTCGAGGTCGAGGTGCGGCCGGGCCTGGCGCGCGCTTCGATCGGCGTCGTGGACGAGACGACGCTGGACGATTTCAAGACGGGCCTGTCGCCGCGCCCCGCCACCCTGCTGTCGGCCCTGGGTCTGGTCGGCATCACCGGCAAGGCCGACATGGAGGCGGCCGATCCAGGCTTCAAACCCCTGAGGTTCGACGCCGCCGACATCGAGGCGCAGCGGATCAAGACCGTGGCCTCGCGTAGTTTCGCCAGCGGCCTGGTCTCCAGCCTGTTGGGCCGGCTGGACGTGGATGTGAACGTCGTCGGCCTGGGCTTGGGCCTCGGCGACCTGACCAAGGCTCTGGGCCGGCTGCTTGAACCGCTGGGCCCGGTGCTGGACGGCGTTCTGAACCCGGTGCTGGACGTGCTGGGGCTCAGGCTGGGCGAGGCCGACGTGGCGGTTCACGGCCTGTCATGCCCGAGCGAAGGCCGGTCGACGCCCCGTCTGGTCGGCTGAAGAAATCAGCCGTGCGCGGGGCGCAGGCCCTCGGCCGAGGCCTGCTGCACCGCCGGGCGCTTCTGACCGCCCGAGGCGATGATGCGGTCGATGCGGGCCTTTTCGGCGCGGAAGGCGGTCAGGTCGGCGCCGGCCAGTTCGGTGCCTTCCTGGGTGCGCACGCCGGCGGGATTGATCCGCTGGCCGCCGCGCCACAGTTCATAGTGCAGGTGCGGGCCGGTCGAGGCGCCGGTCGAACCGACATAGGCGACGATCTGGCCCTGGCTGACCCGCTGGCCGGCGCGAATGCCCGAGCCATAGCGCGACAGGTGGCCATAGCCGCTTTCCAGACCGTTGTTATGACGGATGCGCAGCCAGTTGCCATAGCCGCCCCAGCGACGGGCCTCGACCACCACGCCGTCGGCGGGGGAGACGATCGGCGTGCCGGTTCCGGCGGCGAAGTCGATGCCCTGGTGCATCTTCTTGTAGCCCGAGATCGGGTGGGTGCGGAAGCCGAAGCCCGAGGACACCCGGCGGAAGTTCTGCAGCGGCGTGCGCATCATGGCAGAGCGCAGGTTCTTGCCGTTGGCGTCGAAGAACTGGGCGTCTTTCGCGCCGGCCGGCTTGAAGCGATAGAAGGTGACGCCGCGCAGTTCGGCGTACATCAGGTCGCCCACGTCCACGGTGCGGCCGGCCTCGGTCACCTCACGGTCGAAGACCATGGTAAACTCGTCCGACGAGCGGATGTCGCGCTGCATGTCGAACTTGGTGGCGAACAGGCGGCTGGCGGAACGCACGATGGTGGCGGTGGCGCCCAGTTCGCGGGCGCTGGCGGAGAGGGACCGCTCGACGTCGCCCTTGAGCACCACGGTCTCGTGGGTGACTTTTTCTTCCAGCGAACGCAGGCGAAGGGCGCCGTCAAAGCTGCGCGACACGGTCAACTGGGACGCCGGGCCGGTGCGCATGGTCAGGCCGATCAGACGGGCGTCGCCCCGGCCGTCACGCGGCTTGGCGATGGCGGTCTCGAACTTCAGGCCGGCGCGCAGGTCGGCTAAATCGAAGGCGTTGGCGACGGTGGCGGCGACGGCGCTGGCTTCTTCCGGCGCGACGCCGGTGCGGGCGACGGCCTGCTCGAAGGTTTCGCCGCGGCGAATCTGGACGTTGACGGCCTCGGGCGCGGTCATGCCGGCGGGCGCGTTGGCGGAGGCGAAGGCCTGGGCTTCCATGGCGGCCATCTGGGCCGAGGTCAGCGCGGGAACTTCTTCGGCCTGAGCGGGTTGATAGGCTCTACCGGCGAGCATCGCCACCGAGATTGCCGCGACTGCAGTAAGCATGTGCGGCGCGAGCCGCATCGGCTGGCGGCGTGGGTCGAACTGAGCCATCGGTCCCCGTCGTATTGCGACGCCTGTGGCGCCAAAGCGTTACTCGTTCTCGAAGATCGCGCCGATCGCCCATGGCGCGAGGGCGGTCCTATACCTGTTCTGTCTCAGTTTGGGAAGACAGACTGTTACAAACGGTTAACATGCGGATCACAAACCGCAACGCGCAGCCAGGCTTCGACCCGCACGATGCCCCTTTATCGCCCAGCTTCACCGCCAAGGAACGCCCGCCGAACGCCGGCGGTCACGCTTTGATCTTGTGCTTGGGGTCAGGATGACGAAGGTGGTCGGCGACCTGTTTCAATCCCGCGATCGATCCGCTTGACCGACACCCCCGCCCAGACCTCCGCCCCAACGCCCAAGGGCCAGTCACCCAAGGCAAAGCCGCGTCGCCGCGTCCTGCGCGCTGTTGCTGTTGGGGTGCTGATCCTGGCGCTGCTGCTCGGCGTGGCGGCAGCCGTCCTCTATCTCAACCGGCGCGCAGTGGCGCGTGACGTTCTGGTCGGCTGGCTGGACCAGCGCGGCATCCAGGCCGATGTCGAGGTCGAGCGGGTCGAGATCGACGGCTTCGTCGGCCGCATCCGCATCGGCGATCCCAAGAATCCCGATGTTGTGGTCGAGCGGGCCGAGGTCGATTACGCGGTGGCCCTGCCGTGGTCCAGGACCGGCCTGGGCGTCACGCCCAGCCGCATCCGTCTGGTCCGGCCGGTGGTGCGCGCCAGCTGGAAGGGCGGGAAACTGTCGCTGGGTTCGCTGGACCCGCTGGTCAAGGAGTTCACCGGCGGCCCGCCGCGCCCGGATACGCGCGGGCCTCTGGTCATCGTCGAGGGCGGTCGCGGGCGACTGTCCACCGAATACGGAACCATCGACATTCTGGCTGACGCCCGGATCGACGACGGCAAGCTGATGCGGCTGGCGGCGCGCCTGCCCACGGCGGCGCTGAAGAGCGGCGAGATCGAGGCCCGGGGCCTGTCCGCGACGCTGGACCTGACCACCACGGGCGATCGGGTGGCGCTGCGCCTGCTGGCGGCGGCCGACGCCTTCACCACGCCCGCCGCGCGAGGGCAGGGGCCCAATCTGACCCTGACCGGCGACCTTCCCTATCCCGATCTGAAGACCCGGCGCGGCGACGGCCGGGTGGTTCTGGACGCCCGCCTGACCGGCGCGAGCCTGGGGACCGAAACCGTCGGCGCGCGTAACGCCGATGTCACGGCCCAGTTCGATGGCGTCGTCTCCGGCTGGATCGAGACCTTCCGTCTGGAGGGCGCCACGACCACGGCGTTGAAGGCGGCGGCGGTCCAGGGCGCGGACCTGCGCATCGCCGATGTCGCGGCGACGGCGCAGAACGCCAAACTGACCGTCTCGCGCGACAACGCCCTGCGCTGGAGCGTTGAGGCGCCCCTGTCCCTGACGGCCGCCTCGGGCCGGATGGGTCAGACGAATGTCAGCCGCCTGTCGCTGACCTCGCGCGCCCTGACCTTCGGCGGCAAGGACGCGGCCTTCGAGGCGACCGGCCCGGTGAGCGCGACCTTCGACCGCTTCGGCTTCGGCGACCTCGCCTTGAAGCGCGGTCGCGCCGACGTGAACCTGGATGTCGTCAGCGACGGCGTGATCCAGATCGGCGCCGACGGGTCGCTGCGCGCCGCCGACGGCGCCTGGCCCCTGTTCGGCCCGGTCGGTCCCGACGACATCGCCGAGCTGGCCGAGATGAAGCGGGCGCTGGGAAGTTTCGCCCTGAACGCCCCGGCGATCCGGTTCGCGACCGGCACGGCCGGAACCACGGTCGCCCTGGCGCGCCCCGTGACCCTGACCCCCGCCAACGGCGGCGTCCTGACGGTGGCCCAGGCCGGCGAGGGCGCCTATCAGGCCGAGCCGGGACGACCGGGCGGCGGCGCGCTGACCGTCACCGCAACGCGCGGCAAGGGCCTGCCGGAGATGACCGTCGCCGTGCCGAACTGGCGTCTGACCGAGACCGGGTTCGAGGCCACGCTGGACGGCCGCGCCCGTCTCGATTTCGACCTGGCGCGCGGCATCGACGCCCGGATGCGCGGCGTCCTGGCCATGACCGACGGGCGGCTGACCTATGCGACCCCGGACTGCGTGGACCTGACGGTCGAACGCTTGGAGCTGGACGAGAACGACGTGCATCAGGTCGCCGGCAAACTGTGCCCCGCCGGCGGTCCCTTGCTGACGTCAAAGGACGGCGTCTGGCGCGTCGTCGGCGCCTTTGACCAGGTCTCGGCCCAGGCGCCCTTCCTGGGCATGCGCTTCGCCGATGCGTCTGGCCGGGTCACGGTCGACGGGACCAAGGCGGGCGTCGGCCTGACGGCGAACGTCACGGCCGCCAAGGCCATCGACGCCCTGACCCCCGCCCGATTCGAACCCCTGGCCGCGACCGGCTCCGCGACCCTGGCCAACGAACGCTGGAGCGGCGCCTTCGACCTGAAGGGCACGCGCGAGGCGGCGGCGCATACGCTAGGTCGCCTGACCCTGGCGCACGACGGCCGCACGGGTTCGGGCGGCATCGTCATCTCCGCCCCCAATGTGACCTTCGCCGAACACGGCCTTCAGCCGGCCATGCTCAGCCCCCTGGCCGCTGACTTCCTCGCGTCGCCGGTGACCGGCTCCGTCAGCTTCGACGGCCGCTTCGACTGGACCAAGGACGCCGAGCCGACCTCCAGCGGACGGCTGGTCACGCCGGGCCTGGATTTCGTCAGCCCGGCCGGCGCAGTCAAGGGCCTGCGCGGCGACGTGGTGTTCAGCAGCCTGACGCCCCTGATCACCGCCCCGAACCAGAAGCTGACGGCCGACAGTCTGGCGGTCGGCACGGCGGTCACGGCCCTGGACGTGACCTTCTCGGTCAACGAGGCGGGCGTCCTGATCGACGGCGCCCAGGTCGTCGCCGGCGGCGGCACGGTCTCGGTCGAGCCCTTCACCGTCCCGCTGGACGCGACCCAGCCCTACAGCGGCGTCATCGTGCTGGACCGGGTGCAACTGGGCGATATCGTCGCCGACACCGGCTTCGACGACAAGGTCAAGCTGGACGCCGTGGTCTCGGGCCGTCTGCCCTTCATCATGGACCCCAAGACGGGCCTGCGGATCACTGCCGGCACCCTGGGCGCGGTCCAGCCGGGCCGGCTGTCGATCAAGCGCGAGGTCCTGACCGACGTCAATGCGGGCGGCGGCGGCGAGGAACTGCCCTCCGGCATGGTCGAGGATCTGGCCTATCAGGCGATGGAGGACCTGTCCTTCGACGTGCTCAGCGCCGATGTGAACAGTATGGACGGCGGCCGGGTCTCGGTGCTGTTCCACATTCGTGGCCGCCACGATCCGCCCCAGCGCCAGGAGCTTCGCCTGACGATCGCCGAGCTGATCAGCCGCCAGTTCCTGAACCGCAAACTGCCCCTGCCGTCGAACACCCAGATCGACCTGACGCTGGACACGACCCTGAACGCCAACCAGCTGATCTCGGACCTGCTGGCGGTCAATCGCGCTCGCCAGGGTCAGCAGGAGCCGGACCCGCCGACGACGCCGACCCCGGCGCCTGCCGATTGAACTTCACCATTCAGCGCGCGTTCACTTGGCGACGTGCTATTAGACTTATCATTCTCGGCCGTACCGGAGTCCACGTCATGATCCACAAGCGCCAACTGGCCGGCCTCGGCTTCGGAGCGGTCGTCGTCGCCCTCGCGGCCTGCGCCCCTACCATCCGTCTTGAGGTCGCGCCGATCCAGATCTACGCCAAGCTGGACGCCGACGTGCGCGTCCGCCTGGATCAGGAGCTGCAGACGCTGCTCCAGCAAAACCCCAACCTCTTCTGATTTCCCGCTTCTCTTCTGAAAGGGACAGGCTGACATGACCTTCCGCAAACTCTTCGTCATCGGCGCCGCTGTCGCCGCCATGGGTATCGCCGGGGCCGCCATCGCCCAGACCGGCGCCCAAAAGGCCCAGATCGACCAGGCCAAGGCCGCCGGCACGGTCGGCGAACAGGCCGACGGCTTCCTGGGCTTCCGCACCCCGACCTCGGACGCCGGCCTGCGCGCCGCCGTCGACGCCACCAACGCCGGCCGCCGCGCCGCCTACGCCCGCAGCGCGACCGACGCCGGCACCTCGGCCGATGTCGCCGGCGCCCGGATGTTCGAATCCCAGCTCCTGCCCCGCATCTCCTCGGGCCAGTGGTACCGCAACGCCCAGGGCCAGTGGGTCCAGCGCTAAACCCTTGATCCGGCGCCTCGGGTTCGTCCCGAGGGCCTGCGGCGGGTTCAGGCGAGTCCTCTCCTCCCGCTCATCCCGGCGAAAGCCGGGACCCCGTGCTTTCGCATCGCTGGTTTGTCGGATGACCACTGACATTTGATCTCAGGCGCCTTTCGCCCAAAGGTCTGGGTCCCGGCTTTCGCCGGGATGAGCGGAAAAGAAGAGAGAGTGGCGCCTCGTAGCCGCCAACGCCTCTAGCCATCCTATTTGACGAAAGGGACAGCCGCTTTTTCAGCCTGTTGGATCGCCGGATCGTCATCTTCCTTAGCGCCACGTCGGACCGGGTTATGATGCATGCCCGGTCTTTGACATCGCCATCCCCACGACTTGGACTCTTGGACTCGTTAGACTGTTTTTTCGGAGTCCAACTTCGTCGTGCAAATTGCACCTTGTTGCACCAGTGCAATTCGAGGCCGAACTTTACTTAAACGAAAACAACGCGCTGACGTGAATTTGCACGACTTGCACTGTTTTTCCGTTGGAGTGCAATTCCGCCCTAACCGCCTCGCCGGATCAGGCCGCCGCGCGTCTATCCAGCAGCGCAGGCAGCAACAGACCCTCCGCCAGCGCCCTGACCACCGGCACGGCGACGGCGTCCCCCATCAGCTTCAGCGCCGCGCTTTCGCTGGACGGCAGGCGATAGTCCTCGCCCACCCCCATCAGCCGCGCCGCCTCGCGCCCGGTCAGGCGCCGCACCCGCGCCCGGCCCTGATCGCACACCACCACATATTGCCGCGACGACCCGCCGGCCGGCGTCCTCAGACATCCGGCCAGGCCGTCGAACCGGACCTCCAGCCGCTGGACCTTCTGCCCGTCCTCGGTCCGCACCCGACGATAGGCGGCTCCGACGCAGCGCCGGCCCGATGCCACGGCCGCCGCGATCCGAGCGCGGTGCAGCGGCCCGGCCAGGGCCAGTATGGCGTCCGCATCCTCCAGCCATTTCACGTTCTCGTCCGGCTCCAGCACCGCCGCCAGATCCAGATTGCGTTGCGACGGCGCGGGCAGGGACCACCAGGCCCAGGTCGCCTTCACCGCCTCGGGCAGGCGGTCATGGGCGGCGATCAGGCGCGGCGAATGAAAGGGCGACACCGGCCCAGCCGCACGCGGCGCCTCGCCCCTCACGGCGACCACGAACAGCCTCGGCCGCGACTGGGGCAACCAATGGGCGGCGTCCATCTCCAGCGCCCCGACCGTGTATCCCGCCTCGGCCATGGCCGCACAGACGGCCGCGAAATCCCGACCCTGACCGGAGGTCAGCAGGCCGATCACATTCTCCAGCACGATGACGCGAGGCCCGCGCCCCTCGGCCGCCAAACCCTGCATCAACCGCCAGAACCCCCAGAAGGCGCCGGATCGCCCGGCCTCCAGCCCGCCTCGCGCGCCCGCCAGGCTGACGTCCTGACAGGGAGAGGACGCCCAGGCCATGTCCGGCCGCCCCGGCAAATCCTCGACCGTCAGGCCCCAGACATCCCCTTGGCGAAACGGCGTGTACGGATGATTGGCGACGAAGGCCCGCGCCTTGGCCGCATCCATGTCGTTGGCGAAGACCGTGTCTATGCCTGCGGCCGACAGGCCCAGACCCGCCAGGCCGCCCCCGGCGAAGAACTCGTAGGCGCTGGGGCGAATCGACATCCCGCCAGCATAACCCAGGCTCCGCCCTTGACCGAGGCCGCACGCGACCACACCTGCGCAAGGACGAAAGGGAGGCCGTCCATGCGTTTCATATTGCCCGTTCTGCTGGCCGGCGCCGCCCTGGCCGGCTGTTACGACCGCGAGGCCAACGCACCCAAGGCCGCATCTGCGCCCGAGACGGCCGCGACCCTGGGCGGCGTCGATCTGGGCAAGCCGGTGCGGGCGCTCGGCGCCGAACCCTTCTGGGGGGTGGAGATCACGCCCGACGCCCTGATCTACACCCGCGTCGATCAGCCGACCCAGCGTGCGCCCAATCGTGGCGCGACGGTTCAGGGGACGGTCGCCACCTTCGCCAGCTCCACCGACCTGAACCAGGCCCTGAACGTCGTCCTGATCGCCACCGAATGCTCGGACGGCATGAGCGACCGCACCTATCCGCTGACGGCCAAGGTCGAGATCGGCGACGACACCCTGACCGGCTGCGCGGCCCCGGCGTCGATGCTGACGGCGCAACCAGCCCCCTGATCACTCACCACCATTCGGCGTCGCGCAGCATCCGGGCGTAGCGGCGGCTGACCGGCGCCGACAGGCCGCCGTCCAGCGTCAGGGTCGCCCGGCCGTCGCCGCGCTCGACACCGCGCACAGCCTCGCGCGCCACCCACCAGCTGCGGTGCGTCTGGGCGCCCTCCAGCCCTTCCAGCTCCTCGACCGCATCCGACAACCGCATCAGGATCAGGTCCGATCCCCGGTCGGTGTGGATGCGCAGATAATGGTCCTCGGCCTGCACCGCCCGGATCTCAGCGCCCTTCAGCTTCATCGGCAGGCGTTCGAGAAACCGCACGGGCCGGGCCGCCGGCTGTGGCGGCGACGCATGGGTCTGAACCGGCCGGGCGCGCCCCAGGAAAACGTTCAGCGTCGTGACCGCCGCCGTCACCACCACGACCGGCACGACCACCTGAGGCAGCACCGCCAACGGGTACAGGCGCTGGGCGAAGAACAGGCCCGTCGCGGCCCAGACGAGGACGCACGCCGGCCCGGTGATCATCACCACCATGACCGCTATGGTCAGCCACGGCCGCTCGTCTATATCCAGAAAACGGCTGACAAAGGCGCTGCACAAATGGCCCCACACCCCGCCCAGAACCATGACCACGACCCAATAGGCCAGCCGTGGCCCTAACGCCGCGCCCGCTGTTCCGAACGCCCCGGTCATCGCCAGGAAGACGCCGCCCAGAACGGCGACGATCAGGCCGCGCAGGAAGGTGCGGCGGCGGTCGGCGGCAAGGGGCGTCATGGCGGCTTTCGGCATCGGAAGATCGCGCCTTGAGACCACGATTTCCCGCCCGTTGAAAGGAGGGGGCGAAAGACAGGTGGGCGTTGGCGCAGCACAGATGGGCGTTGGCGAAGCGCGGGATGTGCGGCCGGACGCGGCAAGTCAGGACGGTGCAAACGGAGATTTCCCATGCCTCGCCTGTCCCGTCTCGCGCCGTCCGTCCTGGCCCTCGCTCTGCTGATAGTCCCACTCGTCGCCTATCTGGCGGTCGATGACGGGCGGCTGGCGCGGATGGGATTCACACCGCACGTCCCCGACTGGCGCCTGCTGCTGGCCTCGCCGCAGCCGATCCAGATTCATGTCGCCGCCGCCCTGACGGCGCTGGCGATCGGCATCGTCCTGCTGATCGGGGTCAAGGGAAACCGGCTGCACCGGACCCTGGGCTGGATCTGGGTGCTGGCCATGGCGACGACGGCGGTCAGCTCCTTCTTCATCCACCGGCTCAATCCGGGCGGTCCGGGCGGCCTGTCGCTAATCCACCTGCTCAGCGGCTGGACCGTGATCGCCCTGCCGATGGCCGTCCATGCCGCGCGTCGTCACCGCATCGCCGACCACCGGCGCGCCATGACGGGAATGTTCGTCGGCGGCCTGATCGTCGCCGGCGCCTTCACCTTCCTGCCCGGCCGGCTGATGTGGGCGATCTTCTTCGGTTAAGGCCGGCGCGGCGACATCCCGACCACGGCGCGGAAGCCGGCGGCGGCGAACCGGACCATATAGTCGCCCGCCGTCTCCAGATCGCCAGATCGCGCCCGGCCGTTCGACAGCCGGTCCAGCCGCCCCGTCTCGCCCAGCGTCAGGGTCAGGGCGCCCGACAGATTGTGATAGCCCCAGTACAGATCGACTTCGCTGGCGTCCGGCAAGACCACGGCGATCAGTTCGATCAGCCGGTGGATGGCCGGGTCGAAATAGCGGGCCATCGTCTCGCCGCCGAAACTGGGGTTTGCGTTGGTCTGGGCCACCAGGGCGGAATAATGTTTCCAGCCCGGCCCGCCCTTCAGCGACCATTCGAACGGCGGCCGCAGAAAGGCCTCCAGCAACCCCTCCAGCGTCATGTCCGCCCCCGCCGTCTCGGCATAGCGGTCGATGGCGGAGACCCGGTCGGCATTCCACACCTCTGCCCGTCGCAGGAAGACGGCGTCGAACAACTCGCGCTTGGCTCCGAAATAGTAGTGCACAAGTGCGGTATCCACGCCCGCCTCGCGCGCCACCTCGCGGATGGTGACGCCATAGAAGCCGTGCTTGGAGAACAGATCCTCGGCCGCGTCCAGGATCAGGTCGCGGGTCTCGCCCGCCGCCTTGGCCTGGGCCTTGGGCGGACGACCCCGACGGGCCGGCGCAGCGCCCGCCGCCTTGCGACGCACGGCGGCGGCGGGGCGGGGTGTCGGGATTGCGGCGTCCGGCTTGCTCATGCGGCAAGGCTTAGGCGCGACCTAACCCCGGTGCAACGGCGCCACGCTCGACAGCTCAAGTGACCTTGCGTCAGCACAGCGTTTGACAGCCGGATGAAACCGGGTAGGTTCCGTGAAAATCATTGAACGCTGAATAAAAGCGTCAATCGGGCTGGAAACGACAACAAGGGGTCTAGGATCATGAACCGTCATGTGAAGTGCGCGCTGCTGGCCGGCGCGGCGTGGGGCGTGCTTGGGGGGGCCTCGGTCGCCCAGGACGCGGAGGCGACCGCTCAAGCGGCCAACACGCAGGATGCCGCCACCGTCGACGACATCGTCGTCACCGCGCGCCGTCGTGCGGAAAGCCTGCAGGACGTGCCGGTCGCCGTCACCGCCGTCAGCGGCGAACAGCTTGAGGCGCGCGGCGCCCTGGACATCACCGAACTGGCGCGTTCGACGCCCAGCCTGACGCTGAATGCGGCGCGCGGCTCGAACTCGACCCTGATCTCCTTCATTCGCGGCGTGGGCCAGCAGGATCCGCTGTGGGGCTTCGATCCCGGAGTGGGCCTGTATATCGACGACGTCTATGTGGCCCGCCCGCAGGCCGCCGTTCTGGATATCTTCGACGTGGAGCGGGTCGAAGTCCTGCGCGGTCCGCAAGGCACGCTTTACGGTCGCAACACCATCGGCGGCGCGATCAAATACGTCACCCGCCGCATCGACGCCGACGAGCCCGAGGGTCGCCTGCGCGCCTCCTACGGCAGCTATAATCAGCGCGACGTGATCGCCAGCGCCCAACTGCCCTTCAGCGACGAGTTCAAGGTCTCGGCCGCCCTGGCCCGCTATCTGCGCGACGGCTACGGAAAGAACCTGAACACCGGAAACGAACACTACAACAAGGACGTCACCGCCTTCCGCGCCAGTGCGGAATGGACCCCGACCGACAGCCTGTTCTTCCGCCTGGCCGGCGACCTGGTGAACGACGATTCCAACGCCCGTCACGGTCACCGCGAGACCGCGCCGTCGCCGTCGGACCCGTACGACACCAACGCCGGCGCCGGCGACAAGAACCGCGTCCAGACGCGCGGCGTGTCCCTGACCGGCGAATGGGAGATGAGCGACCTGCTGACCTTCAAGTCGATCACCGCCTATCGTGATGGCTTCACGCGCGGCAACATCGACTTCGACAACCTGCCGGGACCGATTCTGGACATTCCCGCCGCCTATAACGACGACCAGTTCAGCCAGGAGTTCCAGATGGTGGTCAGCGCAGGCCGCCTGAACGGCGTCGCCGGCGTCTTCTACATGGACGCCAACGCCTCGGGCGCCTTCGACACCGTCGTGGGCCTGGCCAATCTGACGACCCTGACCTCGGGTTCGGTGGCCACCAAGAGCTACGCCGCCTTCGCCGACTTCAGCTATGACGTGACCGACGCCCTGTCGGTCTCGGTCGGCGGCCGCTTCACCAAGGACGAGAAGGAGGGCACCGTCTTCCGCCAGCAGTATCTGGGCATCCGCAGCCCCTATTTCGGCAACAACGCCGCCGTGCCGCTGGGCGCGCCGCGCACCAACTACACCCGCACTCGCGAGTTCGAGAAGTTCACCCCGCGCGTCTCGGTCAACTACAAGTTCGGCCCAGATCTGACGGCCTATGCCTCGTGGGGCGAGGGCTTCAAGTCCGGCGGCTTCGACATGCGCGGCGATGCGGTCCTGTACCCCGCCACCGTCAACGGCTATGCGCCGGAAACGGTCGAGACCTACGAGATCGGGCTGAAGGGGTCGCTGCTGGATCGTCGCCTGACGTTCGCCACGGCGATCTTCGATTCCAGCTACGAGAACCAACAGATCACGACCCAGTATCCGGCCGGCGCAACCGTCGCCTCGGTGGTGGACAATGTCGGCTCGTCCTCGATCCGCGGCTGGGAGTTCGAGGGCCGTTTCCGCCCGACCAGCGCTCTGACGCTGAACGCCTCGCTGAGCTATATCGACGCCAGCTTCGACCAGTTCCTGGCCTATATTCCGACGGCGTCGGGCAATACGTCCTGCCCCACCCTGCCGGGTTGCGTCGTCGACGTGTCGTCGCAGCGCAACTTCCAGAACACGCCGGAATGGACCGGCTCGATCGGCGCCACCTACAACTGGTTCATGGAGAACGGCTCGTCGATCGCCTTCATCCCGTCGGTCGCCTATCGCGGCGCCTATCAGCAGTTCGAGACGCCTTCGCCGCTGCTCGATCAGGGCGCCTACTGGATGTATGACGCCAGCATCGTCTGGACGTCGTCGGACGACCGCCTGACCTTCGGCGTCCACGGCAAGAACTTGGGCGACGAACGCTACCGCGTCGGCGGCTACAGCTTCCCCGGCGCCCTGACCGGCGACTCGATCATCGGCTTCTACGGCCCGCCGCGCACGGTCACGGCCACACTGGGCCTGAAGTTCTGATCCCGATCAGATACGCCTGACGACGAGGGGCGGCGGTCTCCGGGCCGCCGCCCTTTTGTTTGCAGTGAGCAGAGTTGCGGCTAGGCTCGCCTCAACGAACAAAAAGATGCCGAGGGAAACGCCGATGACGACGGATACGCTGACGGTCGAAGACAAGGCGGTCGAGGGCGGGGTTCGCCCAGAGCGGCCCGGCTATCGCTACTATGTGCTGGCGGTCCTGATCCTGATCTACATGCTGAACTTCCTGGATCGCCAGATCATCGGCATCCTGGCCGCGCCGCTGAAGGAAGAGTTCGGCATGTCCGACAGCCAGTTCGGCCTGTTGGGCGGCATCGCCTTCGCCTCGGTCTATTCGACATTGGCCATTCCCCTGGCCTGGATGGCGGACCGGTTCAGCCGGGTCTGGATCATGACCGGGGCGCTGGCCGTCTGGTCGGGCTTTACGGCCCTATGTGGCATGGCCGGTTCGTTCGGACAGCTGTTCCTTTGCCGGATGGGCGTGGGCATCGGCGAGGCGGGCGGGGTGGCCCCGGCCTATTCCCTGATCGCCGACTATTTCCCGCCGCATCAGCGGGCGCGCGCCATGGCCGCCTTCGCCTTCGGCATTCCGCTGGGTATGGCGGCGGGCACCCTGGTCGGCGGCCTCTTGGCCGCGACCTACGGCTGGCGCACGGCCTTCATCGTGGTCGGCCTGCTGGGCGTTCTGGTCGCGCCGCTGCTGCGTCTGACGGTGCGCGATCCCAGGCGGGGAGGGACCGATGCGATCAAAACCGAGGCTCAGGTCGCAGCCTTGGCCGCCGCCCCCGTCGGCACGGACAGGGCCGGCAAGATCGCCGCCCAGATCATGCTGGGTCTCGGCACCGGCCTGCTGATCCTCGGGGCCTTGAGCTGGTTGATGGGCACGTCGTTGGGCAATCCGCTGGTGCTGGCGTTCGGCGGCCTGCTGGCGGTGGTGATCGGCATATCCCTGATGATCGCGCGTCGCACGGCCTCGGTCGTGATCCGTAAGCCCAGCTTCTGGCTGCTGGGCCTGGGCGCGGCCTCGTCGTCGGTGTGCGGCTACGGCGTCGCCGGCTGGTTGCCCCTGTTCTTCATGCGCAGCTTCGACCTGACCCTGAAACAGACCAGCATCTACTATTCCGGCATCGCCCTGATCGGCGGCATCCTGGGCATCTGGCTGGGCGGCATGATCGCCGACAAACTGTCGAAGAAGGGCAAGGGCGCCTATCCGCTGACGCCCGCCATCGCCTTCCTGATCTCGGCGCCGTGCTTCATCCTGGCGATGAACTCGCCGTGGCTGATCGGCCTGGTCCTGCCCGGCGGCGGCAGCCATGCGCAGCAGCTAACCCTGGCCTTCCTGATCTTCTTGTTGCCTACGGGTCTGAACCTCGCCTGGCTGGGTCCGATCACGGCGGCGGTCCAGCATCTGGTGCCGGCGGCCATGCGTTCGACCGCCTCGGCCCTGTTCCTGTTGCTGAACAATCTGCTCGGGATCGCGGTCGGCTTCTACTACTTCGGCTGGATGAGCGACCTGCTGGCGCCGCGCTTCGGCGACGAGAGCCTGCGGTGGGCCATCTATACCGGCATGGGCTTCTATGTGCTGGCGGCGATCCTGCTGATCGGCGCGTCGCGCACCCTCAAGAAGGACTGGGTCGACTAAAGGGGGCCTGTGGACGCTCGCACCTGCGAAGGGCTGCGCTAAAGTAGGCCGAAGGTCGGTAGCGCAATGCAAAAGAGAGTCCTATAAGCCCCGCAACTCTCCCAGCAGCGGTTGCGACGGTCCCTCATGAACATCCACGAATATCAGGCCAAGCAGGTCCTCAAAGGCTTCGGCGCCCCCGTCGCCGAAGGCGTCGCAGTGACGTCGGTCGATCAGGTCGAGGCGGCCGCCAAGTCGCTACCCGGTCCGCTCTATGTCGTGAAGTCGCAAATCCACGCCGGCGGCCGCGGCAAGGGCAAGTTCAAGGAACTGCCGGCCGACGCCAAGGGCGGCGTGCGTCTGGCCTTCTCGGTCGAGGAAGCCGTCGCCCACGCCAGGGAAATGCTGGGCAACACCCTGGTCACCGCCCAGACCGGCGACGCCGGCAAGCAGGTCAACCGCCTCTATATCGAGGACGGCGCCGACATCGATCGTGAACTGTACCTGTCGCTGCTGGTCGACCGCGCCTATGGCCGCATCGCCTTCGTCGTCTCGACCGAAGGCGGCATGGACATCGAAACCGTCGCCCACGACACGCCCGAGAAGATCCAGAACATCGTCATCGACCCGAACGCGGGCGTGACCGAAGCCGACGTCGCCGCCATCAGCGCCGCCTACGGCCTGACGGGCGACGCGGCCGAAGACGGCAAGTCGCTGTTCCCCGCGCTGTACAAGGCCTTCGTCGAGAAGGACATGGACATGCTGGAGGTGAACCCCCTGATCGTCATGAAGGACGGCCATCTGCGCGTCCTGGACGCCAAGGTCAGCTTCGACGGCAACGCCCTGTTCCGCCACGACGACATCAAGGCCCTGCGCGACGAGACCGAGGAAGACGCCAAGGAGATCGAGGCCTCCAAGTGGGATCTGGCCTACGTCTCGCTGGACGGCAACATCGGCTGCATGGTGAACGGCGCGGGCCTGGCCATGGCGACGATGGACATCATCAAACTGTACGGCAAGGAGCCGGCCAACTTCTGCGACGTCGGCGGCGGCGCCGGCAAGGAGAAGGTGGCTGCGGCCTTCAAGATCATCACCGCCGACCCGAACGTCCAGGGCATCCTGGTCAACATCTTCGGCGGCATCATGAAGTGCGACGTCATCGCCGAAGGCGTCGTCGCGGCCGTCAAGGAAGTGGGCCTGAAGGTGCCGCTGGTCGTGCGTCTGGAAGGCACCAACGCGGAACTGGGCAAGAAAATCCTGAACGAGTCGGGCCTGACCATCCAGGCCGCCGACGACCTGGACGACGCCGCCCAGAAGATTGTGGCCGCCGTCGGCTGATCCCGAACGCCGTCGGCGCCAGTGGAGCAAGCGATGACACGGTTCGAGGTCGTCGCCATGGCCCTGGCGCCGGATCGGCACATCGCCGTCTTCGTCGATCACTATCGACGAAAAGGCGCCGCGCGGGTTCGCGTCTATTTCGACGGAGCCGCCGAGGCCGCGCCCCGGCCTGCGGACGTCGGACTGGGCGATGAGGCGTTGATCGTCTGCGACGATGCCTTCTGGGCGCGTCGCGGCGGTCGCCCGACTTCCGTCGAAGCGCGACAACGACGGGTCTACAAGGATGCTTACGACAAGATTGTCGCGGACTGGCTGGTGGTCGTCGATATCGATGAACTGATCCATTGCGACGCGAGCCTTGACGCCGTGCTGAGTGCGGCGCCCGCGTCTCGGGATCTGGTGATTTTTCCAACCGTTGAGGCGGTCTGGCGCGTCGGAGACGATCTTGACCGCGAGTATGGAGCCCGTTTTGCCCGCAAGGCTTACAGCGGCCTGTTCTGGTCCGAGCTCAGCTACTGCCTCTATCCGGGCGCAGGCGCGTTTTTCGTTCGTGGGCTGCTGGGCCACCACATGGGCAAATACGCCGTGAGGCGCGGCAAGGTCGGCGTCACGGCCTGCATCCATGAAGCCAAACAGGACGGTGCGCCGCTGAAGGCCGTAAGCGCTCGCGATCCTCTAAACGGCCGGCCGGTTTGGCTGCTCCACTATGACGCCATCTCACTGGACGCCTGGCGCGCCAAGTGGGACAGACGTCTGGAGACAGGCGACACGATCGAGATCGGTCGCCGGCGTCGTCGTCAGCAAATGGTGTACGCCAAGGCTCGTGAAACGGGTCACGAGCGCGCCCTGTTCGCCCGCCTCTACAGTCTGACGAACCTCCAAATCTGGGTGTTGAGGCGGCTGGGTCTGTTGCTCGACATCAAGGTTGGCGACCGAGCGACCCGGAACTGACTTGTCCGGCCGATCCGCACGGCCTATGTGTTCCACATAACCCGTGTAGATTCATGACCCGTAACCTGACCCTCGCCATCGACGACGCCCTGCTCGACAAGGTGCGGGTGCTGGCCGCCATGAAGCGGACCAGCGTCAACGAGATGGTGCGCGGCTTCCTGACAAGCATGGTGCAGCAGGAAGCCTCCAAGGACGAGGCGCGCGAGGCGCTGCTGAAGCTGATCGACGAATCCAAGGGTCGCATGGGCGACTGGCGACCCGGCAAACGAGACGAGATCTACAGCGGAGATCGTCGGTTTGATCGCTAACTCAGAGGTCTTCCTCGACACCAATATTCTGCTTTACGCCGCACTGGGACAGGAACACGCAGGCTATCGCTGGGAACGGGCGCGAGAGATCGCCTTGACCCAGGATTATTGCACCTCAGGCCAGGTGCTGGCCGAGTTCTACAATGTCTCTACCCGCAAAGGCGCGCCGCCGCTGACATCAGATGAGGCCAGAGAATGGATTCGTGTGATCGCCATGAAGCCCTGCCAGCCGGTGACGCCTGGGGTGGTGCTGGCCGGCATCGACCACGCCCGCCGCTACCAGCTGTCCTATTGGGATGGCGCCATCATCGCCGCCGCCGAAAAGATCGGCGCCAAGGTCCTCTATTCCGAGGATCTCAATCACGGTCAGACCTACGGGTCGGTCCAAGTCGAAAACCCCTTCCTGAACCTCTGACGTCCCCAAGAACGGAATCCCCATGTCCATCCTCGTCAACAAAGACACCAAGATCATCGTCCAAGGCCTGACCGGCAAGACCGGCGGCTTCCACACCGAGCAGGCCCTTGCCTATCACGGCACCCAGATGGTCGCCGGCGTTCACCCGACCAAGGGCGGCGCCAGCTGGACGGGTTCGCACGGAGAAACCCTGCCGATCTACGCCTCGGTCGCCGAAGCCCGCGACGCCACGGGCGCCGACGCCTCGGTGATCTACGTCCCGCCGTCGGGCGCGGCCGCCGCCATCATCGAAGCCATCGACGCCGAGATCCCCTTCATCACCTGCATCACCGAAGGCATCCCGGTGCTGGATATGGTCAACGTCAAGCGCCGCCTGGAAGGCTCCAAGTCGCGCCTGCTGGGTCCGAACTGCCCCGGCATCCTGACGCCGGACGAGTGCAAGATCGGCATCATGCCGGGCAACATCTTCAAGAAGGGCTCGGTCGGCATCGTGTCGCGTTCGGGCACCCTGACCTATGAAGCCGTGTTCCAGACCACCAACGAAGGCCTGGGCCAGACCACGGCCGTCGGCATCGGCGGCGATCCGGTCAAGGGCGCCGAGTTCATCGACGTGCTGGAGCTGTTCCTGGCCGATGAGGAAACAACCTCGATCATCATGATCGGCGAAATCGGCGGCGGCGCGGAAGAAGACGCCGCCCAGTTCCTGATCGACGAAGCCAAGAAGGGCCGCAAGAAGCCGATGGCCGGCTTCATCGCCGGACGCACCGCGCCCAAGGGCCGCACCATGGGCCATGCCGGCGCCGTCGTCTCGGGCGGCAAGGGCGATGCGGAATCCAAGATCGCCGCCATGGAAGCCGCCGGCATCCGCATGTCGGAATCGCCGGCTCGCCTGGGCAAGACCCTGGTCGAAGTCCTGAAGGGCTGATCCTTCGCGCTGCGCGCGGGCGCTATGCTCGCCGCGCCCCCCGGCCTGATCTTCGATCAGCCGGAGGACAGGCTCTGGCTCGCGACTTGAGCGCTTTCGGCATCAAAAATGCCGTGTGACGCATCGATGGACGCCCTCGGCTTCGGTCGGGGGCGTTTTTTCTTGGGCCTGCGACCAATTTCTCACCCAAATGCCCCGTTTCGGTCATGACCCATAAGGAAACGACGCCTATATGACGGGCGCGCCCCTCACGGAGATGTGTCCGTCGGGGCCCAGGGATTGCGAAACGATGGCGGACGATGCCGGTCGGCTGAACCAGGTCTTTGCCGAGACCTCATTCCTCTACGGGTCCAATGCGGCCTATGTGGAGGAGCTGCAGGAGAAGTGGGCCAAGGACCCCGGCTCCGTCTCGGCGGAATGGAAAGCCTTCTTCGACCAGCTGCGCGACAACGCCGCGCTGGTGACCGCTTCGGCCGAGGCCGGCGGCTGGGGTCGTGGCGTGGCGACCGAACCCACCGAGGAAACCGGCGTCTTCGACGGCCGTTGGCCGGCGCCCAAGCCTGATCCCAAGAAGCCCGGCGCTGCGCCTGCCGCTCCCGCCGCCAAGGCTGCGCCCGCCGATGTCTCGGCTGACGTGATCCGCGCCGCCGCCCATGATTCCATCCGCGCCCTGATGCTGATCCGCAGCTATCGCGTGCGTGGACACCTGCAAGCCAAGCTGGACCCGCTGGGCATCGAACAGCCGGTGGAGAACCCCGAGCTGACGCCGGAATTCTATGGCTTCACCGGCGCCGATCTGGACCGCCCGATCTTCCTGGACGGCGTCCTGGGCCTTCAGACCGGCACGATCCGCGAAGTGCTGGACATCCTCAAGCGCACCTACTGCGGTACGGTCGGCATCCAGTTCATGCACATCGCCGAGCCGGAAGAGAAATCCTGGCTGCAACAGCGGTTCGAGGGCGCCGACAAGTTCGAGCAGAACGCCTTCTCCAAGGAAGGCAAGCTGGCCATCCTGTCCAAGCTGGTCGAGGCCGAAGGGTTCGAACGCTTCCTGCACAAGCGCTTCCCCGGCACCAAGCGGTTCGGCCTGGACGGCGGCGAGGCCATGGTCCCGGCGCTGGAGCAGGTCATCAAGCGCGGCGGATCGCTGGGCGTCGACGAAGTCGTGCTGGGCATGGCCCACCGCGGCCGCCTGAACGTGCTCGCCGCCGTGATGGGCAAGCCTTACAAGGTCATCTTCCACGAGTTCCAGGGCGGTTCGGCCGTGCCGAGCGATATCGAGGGCTCGGGCGACGTCAAATATCACATGGGCGCCTCGTCGAACCGCGAGTTCGACGGCAACCACGTCCACCTGTCGCTGACCGCCAACCCGTCGCACCTTGAAATCGTCAACCCGGTCGTGCTCGGCAAGGCGCGCGCCAAACAGGCGTTCGACATCCGCGAGGCCAACGAGGGCGTGCCCGAGGGTCAGTGGGCGCTGGACCGCTCCAAGGTCGTGCCGCTGCTGATCCACGGCGACGCCGCCTTCGCCGGCCAGGGCGTGGTCGCCGAATGTTTCGCCCTGATGGGGCTGAAGGGTTACCGCACCGGCGGCACGCTTCACTTCGTCATCAACAACCAGATCGGCTTCACCACCAGCCCGCGCAACTCGCGCAGCTCGCCCTATCCGTCGGACGTGGCCCTGATGGTCCAGGCGCCGATCTTCCACGTCAACGGCGACGACCCCGAAGCGGTCGTCTTCGCCTCCAAGGTGGCCACCGAATACCGCCAGAAGTTCCACAAGGACGTGGTGGTGGACATGTTCTGCTACCGCCGCTTTGGCCACAACGAAGGCGACGATCCCACCTTCACCCAGCCGCTGATGTATTCGAAGATCCGCGCCCAGCCCTCGACCCGCGAACTGTATTCGCAGCGCCTAGTGGGCGAAGGCGTGATCACCCAGGAACAGGTGGACGCCGAGGTCGAGCGGTTCGAGAAGTTCCTCGACGAGCAGTTCGAGGCCGGCAAGACCTGGTCCGCCGAGAAGGCCGACTGGCTGGACGGACAATGGCAGGGCTTTGCGGCGCCCAAGGACGAGCTGCGCGGCGACACCGCCGTGCCGCTGGCCAAGCTGACCGACCTGGGTCACCGCCTGACCACCATTCCCAACAGCGTCGACATGCACAAGACGCTGAAGCGCGTCATCGACGGTCGCCGCGAAGCCATCACTTCGGGCCAGGGTCTGGATTGGGCCACCGCCGAGAGCCTGGCCTTCGCCACCCTGGTCGACGAAGGCTTCCCGATCCGTCTGTCGGGTCAGGATTCGGTGCGCGGCACCTTCTCGCAGCGTCACTCGGGCATCATCGATCAGACGACCGAAGAGCGCTACATCCCGCTGAACAACCTGCGCGAAGGCCAGGCCAATTTCGAGGTCATCGACTCGGCCCTGTCGGAAGAGGCGGTGCTGGGCTTCGAGTACGGCTATTCGCTGGCCGACCCCAATACGCTGGTGATGTGGGAAGCCCAGTTCGGCGACTTCGTGAACGGCGCCCAGGTGGTGATCGACCAGTTCATCTCTTCGGGCGAACGCAAGTGGCTGCGCATGAGCGGCCTGACCATGCTGCTGCCCCACGGCTATGAAGGCCAGGGACCGGAACACTCCTCGGCCCGCCTGGAGCGCTTCCTGCAACAGTGCGCCGAAGACAATATGCAGGTCGCCAACTGCACGACCCCGGCCAACTACTACCATATCCTGCGTCGCCAGATGCACCGGCCGTTCCGCAAGCCGCTGATCCTGATGACGCCCAAGTCCCTGCTGCGACACAAGAAGGCGGTTTCGTCCATGGCGGACCTGGCGGAGGGTTCGGCCTTCCACCGCCTGCTACACGACGACGCCCAGACGCGTCCCGAGATCGCCGGGATCACGATCAAGGCGGACAAGGACATCCGCCGGGTCATCCTGTGCTCGGGCAAGGTCTATTACGACCTGCTGGACGCCCGCGAGAAGAAGGCCAAGGACGGCCAGGCCGTGGACGACGTCTACATCCTGCGTCTGGAACAGTTCTATCCGTGGCCGATCCAGTCCCTGCGCAAGGAACTGGCCCGCTTCCCCAAGGCGGAAGTGGTCTGGTGCCAGGAAGAGCCCAAGAACATGGGCGGCTGGACCTTCGTCGATCCGTGGCTGGAGCTGACGCTCGACAAGCTGGACGTCGCCTCCAAGCGCGCCCGCTACGTCGGACGGCCGGGCTCCGCCTCCACGGCCGCCGGCCTGATGAGCCGGCACCTGAAGGAACTCGACACCTTCACGACCGAAGCCTTCGCCTGATACACGTATAAAAGACCGACCTAGAGACGAGCTGGACCTGACATGGCCGACATCCTGACCCCCGCCCTCGGTGAATCCGTCACCGAAGCCACCATCGCGAAGTGGACCAAGAAGGTCGGCGATCCGGTCAAGAAGGACGAACTGCTGGTCGAGCTGGAGACCGACAAGGTCTCGCTGGAAGTCGTCTCGCCCGCCGACGGCGTGCTGGGCGACATAAAGGCGGCCGAGGGCGACAACGTCGTTCCCGGCACGATCCTGGGGTCGGTGACCGAGGGTGCGTCCGCCGCCGCTCCTGCCCCCGCTCAGGCTGCCAAGGCCGCACCGGCCGCCAAGGCCGAGACCAAATCGGCCCCCGCTGCTGCGGCTCCGGCCGCCGCCCCTGCCGCCGCCGCCATCGACATCATGGTGCCGGTCATGGGCGAGAGCGTCGCCGAAGGCTCGGTCGGCAAGTGGCTCAAGAAGAACGGCGATGCGGTCAAGAAGGACGAACTGCTGGTCGAGATCGAGACCGACAAGGTCGCAGTCGAGGTTTCGGCCCCGGCTGACGGCGTCCTGACCATCGCCGCCGACGAAGGCGCGACCGTCACCCCGAACCAGAAGATCGGCTCGATCTCGGGTTCCGGCTCGGCCGCCGCCGCACCGGCTGCTGCGCCGGCCCCCGCCGCCGCTGCTCCGGCCAACACCGGCTCGGCCCAGGTTTCGGGTTCCAAGAACGAAACCCTGTCGCCCGCCGTCCAGCGCGTCGTCGGCGAGAACAATCTGGATCCCAAGGCCATCGCCGCCACGGGCCCCAAAGGCAACATCACCAAGGCCGACGCCATCGCCGCCATCGGCCAGGCCGCTGTCTCGGCTCCTGCCGCCGCAGCCGCCCCTGCCGCCCCGCGCGCCGATCAGCCGCGCGAAGAGCGGGTGAAGATGACGCGCCTGCGTCAGACCATCGCCCGTCGCTTGAAGGAATCGCAGAACACGGCCGCCCAGCTGACCACCTTCAACGAGGTGGACATGACCAACGTCATGGCCCTGCGCGCCCAGTACAAGGATGTGTTCGAGAAGCGTCACGGCGTGAAGCTGGGCTTCATGTCCTTCTTCACCAAGGCCGTCGTCGCGGCCCTGCACGAGATCCCGGCCGTCAACGCCGAGATCGACGGCACGGACATCATCTACAAGAACCACTACGACATCGGCGTCGCTGTCGGCACCGACAAGGGTCTGGTGGTTCCGGTCCTGCGTGACGCCGACACCCTCAGCCTCGCCGGCATTGAAAAGGGCATCGGCGCCCTGGGCAAGGCCGCCCGTGACGGCGCCCTGACCATGGATCAGATGCAGGGCGGCACCTTCACCATCACCAACGGCGGCACCTATGGCTCGCTGATGTCCACACCGATCCTGAATGCGCCGCAGTCGGGCATTCTGGGCATGCACAACATCGTCCAGCGCCCGATGGCCATCAACGGCGAGGTCAAGATCCGCCCGATGATGTATCTGGCCCTCAGCTACGATCACCGGATCGTGGACGGCAAGGAAGCCGTGACCTTCCTGGTCCGGGTCAAGGAACTGCTGGAAGATCCGGCGCGGGCCTTGCTGGACCTGTAAAGACCCTGAAAGGCGGCGACGATCTCGCCGCCTTTTTCTTTGACCCGAGGTTCGACCATGCTGACCCTCTATACCGCTCCCGGCTCGTGCAGCCGCGCAAGCCATATCGCGCTGGAGGAGTCCGGCCTGGACTTCGAGGTCCGGCTGCTCGACTTCTCGAAGTCCGAACAACGCCAGCCGACTTATCTGGCGATCAATCCCAAGGGGCGGGTGCCCGCCCTGGCGACGGATCAGGGCGTGTTGACCGAAAGTCCGGCGATCCTGGCCTATATCGCCGCGCTCGCGCCTGCGGGCGCTTTGGCGCCGACCGACCCGTTCGCCTTTGCGCGGATGCAGGCCTTCAACCTCTATCTGGCCACCACCGTCCATGTGGCCCACGCCCACGGCCGCCGCGCCGCGCGCTGGAGCGATGATGCCGCCGCCCAGGCGTCGATGGCGGCCAAGGTGACGCAGAACATGCGCGATGGCTTCGCCCTGATCGAGGCGGGCCTGACCGGGGAATGGGCCATGGGCGACGCCTATACGGTCGCGGACCCCTATCTGTTCACCTTCACGGCCTGGCTGGACAGCGACGGCGTCGACATCGCCGACTTCCCCAAGGTCCAGGCCCATTTCGAGCGGATGCAGGCCCGACCCGCCGTCATCCGGGCGCTGACCGCCGGGGGATAGCGGGCGCGGTGGGATACCATCGGTTGTGTCTCTTTTGCGCCGGTCGTTAAGGTTTCGAATCGCCCTGCATTTTCAGCGATTACAACGGCCGAAAATGGTGCCTTATTCCTGCCATGGAGTGGGCTGTACGCGCGATCGGGGTGTTCTACGTCTTGGGCGGACTGATGCTTATGTATCAGGCCTGGCTCAACTGGCGTCTGCAACGGGCGTTGTCGGGCCTGATCTCCGTTCCGACCAGCGATCAGCTTGCTGACGGGGTGATCGCCCTGGGCGGTGTGCTGGTCCTGGCGTCCGGCGCGGCGCTGGCGGCGCTCAGCGCCTGGGCGGTCGTCGCCTTCCTGGCGGGATGGGGCATCCAGGCGGCCTATCTTTTGTGGGCCAATCGTTCCGACCTGAACGATCCCGCCGCCGCCGGCCGTCGTCGCTCGGTCCACGCCTTCCTGGGCTATACCGCCGTCACCGGCCTGGTGCTGTGGCTGCCGGTCGCCGGCGTGCTGGGCTGATCAGCCGAACTCGGCTTCCAGATCGGCCAGACGCGCGGCCTGATCTTCGGCGATCAGGGCGTTCAGCAGCGGATCGATGTCGCCTTCCATGATCTGGGGCAGGCTGTGCAGGGTCAGGTTGATCCGGTGATCGCTGACCCGGCCCTGCGGATAGTTGTAGGTGCGAATCCGTTCCGACCGGTCGCCTGATCCGACCTGGGACTTGCGCGTATCGGAGCGGGCCAGGTCCTTGGCCTGGCGCTGCATGTCGTACAGGCGGACGCGCAGGTTCTTCATCGCCTTGTCGCGGTTGACGTGCTGGGACTTCTCCGACGACGTCACCATGATGCCGGTGGGCAGGTGGGTGATGCGCACGGCGGAATCGGTCGTGTTGACGTGCTGACCGCCCGAGCCGGAGGCGCGGAAGGTGTCGATGCGGATGTCCTTGTCGTGGATTTCGATCTCGACGTCCTCGACCTCGGGCAGGACCGCGACCGTCGCCGCCGAGGTGTGGATGCGCCCCTGCGACTCGGTCGTCGGCACGCGCTGCACCCGGTGGACGCCGCTCTCGAACTTCAGCCGGCCGAACACGCCGTCGCCGGTGACGGTGGCGATGATTTCCTTATAGCCCCCGGCGTCACCCTCGGTCGCCGAATCCAGCTCGATCCGCCAGCCGCGCGTGGAGGCGTAGCGCGAATACATGCGAAACAGGTCGCCGGCGAACAGGGCCGCCTCGTCCCCGCCGGTGCCTGCGCGCACTTCCAGCACGGCCGAGGCGTTCTCGTCGGCGTCGCGCGGGGCCAGCAGCAGGGCCACCTCGCGTTCCAGGCCCGGCAGGGTGTCGTTCAGAATCTGAAGCTCGTCCTGCGCCATCGCCGCCATTTCGGGATCGGCCGTCATGGCTTCCAGGTCCGCCATCTCGGCGCGGGCGCGGGCCAGACCCTGAACCGCGTCGGCGACGGGCTTCAGCTCGGCATGTTCCTTGGACAGGCGCACGATCTCGGCGCCGTCGGTGACCGCGCCCATGCGCGCCTCCACCTCGTGGAAGCGGTCGAGCACCTGATCGAGACGGGCCTGGGGCAGTCGCAAGACGGAAATATCCTGAGGAAACGCAAGGGGCCGTCCTTACCCGCCGGGGGCGGTCGTGTCGATTGCAAGCCGTCTCACACGCCGGGCGCCGCGCTTGTGATCGGCGATAACGCCACGGTCACGATGGCGTCAGGCGCGGTTACGAAACCGGCTTCAACCGTTTAGCTGGCGCCCACAATCCTGAATAGGCAACCATGAGGAGGACGCATGTTCGACCGCCCGCCCCCATCTGGACTCCATAGGGCTCAAACCGAAACCGACCCTGTCCCCGACAGCGTCGAACGTCTTTGCCGCCTGTACGACACCCGCTTGGTCGAGACCGGCGGAGACCTCTCACCTGAAGACGCCCGGGAGCTGAACGCCATGGCCGCCATCTATGATCTGGACACCGACCGCCCCTCGACCGAGGTCTGGCGCGACCTGCGCGCCGTCGTCACGCGCCAGACGCCCCTCGACGCCGTCCCGCCGTCGGGTGTCGAGGCCCTGACCCTGCTGGTGGTCGAGGACGATCCGGACGCCGCCGCCTCCCTGACCGAACTGCTGACCGAGGCGGGCCACAGCGTTGTCGGCCCCTTCCACAGCGCGGCGGCGGCCGAGGCTGCGGCGGCCCTTCACAGCATCGACGCAGCCCTGCTGGACATCAACCTGTCGGGCGAGATGACCGGGGTCGAACTGGCCCAGGTCCTGACCGGGCGTTGGGACGTGCGGGTGATCTTCATCTCCGGCGATGTCGCCGCCGCCGCCCGAAACGCCGACATGGCCGAGGCCCTGGTGCTGAAACCCTACAACGGCGCGCAGATCCTTGATGCGGTGGCCCGGCTGGGTCGCACGGCCTGAGATCGTCCGCACCGGCGAACGGCGTCTTGCGTCCAGGCTCCGGGCGGGCGATCACGGACCATGCTGTCGAACCGGTCCCGCTACGCCTTGCGCGCCATGGTCCATCTGGCCGGTCTTCCGGGCGGAGGGCCAGCCACCATCGCCGAGATCGCGGATGCGGCGGCGGCCCCGCGCAAGTTTCTGGAGGCCATCCTGCTTGACCTGCGACGCCAGCATCTGCTGACATCGAAGCGGGGCAGGGCGGGAGGCTATGCCTTGGCCGCGCCCGCCGACGCCATCAGCTTCGCCGATGTGATCCGGGCGCTGGAAGGCCCGCTGGCCCTGGCGCCCTGCGCCTCGCGCACCGCCTATGGGCCGTGCGAGACCTGCCCCGATGTCGAGACCTGTCCGCTTCAACCCGTGCTGCAAGATGGGCGCGACGCCATCGCGGCGGTGTTCGAGGGACGAACCCTTCTGCAAGCCGCCGCCAATTCTTCTCCTATTGACCGACTAGGGAAATAAACCGCACCGTTCGTCCGCGTTTCAGGGGCCGCCAATGCAAGACTTCCTTTTGTTCCTCCTCGTCGGTTTCCTGGCCCAGATCGTGGATGGGGCGCTGGGCATGGCCTATGGCGTCATCTCCTCCACCGTCCTGCTGTCGTTCGGCGTGCCGCCCGCGACGGCGTCGGCCAGCGTCCACGCGGCCGAGGTCTTCACCACGGCGGCCTCGGCGGGGTCGCACACGGTCAACAAGAACGTGAACTGGAAGCTGTTCGTGCCCCTGGCCCTTGGCGGGGTCGTGGGCGGCAGCATCGGGGCCTTCGTCCTGACCAGTATCGACGGCGACGTGATCCGGCCGTTCATCACCGCCTATCTGGCCGTCATGGGGCTGGTGATCATCTGGCGCGCCACCCGCCAGACGCGCGAGCGGGTCTTCCCGCGCAAGTTCGCCGGGCCTCTGGGCCTTGTCGGCGGCTTCTTCGACGCCATCGGCGGCGGCGGCTGGGGGCCTACGGTCACCACCACCCTGGTCGGCACCGGTCAGGACCCGCGCGCCTCGATCGGCACCACCAATACGGCGGAGTTCTTCGTCACCTCGGCCATTTCCGCGACCTTCCTCGTCGCCCTGCTGACCGGCCACTGGCAGGAGGCGGAAGGCTTCTCCACCCACGCCATGGCCGTGCTGGGTCTGATCATCGGCGGACTGATCGCCGCGCCCTTCGCCGGCATCATCGCCCGCATCGCCCCGCGTCGGGTGCTGACCTACGGCGTCGGCGCCGTGGTCCTTCTGTCCGCCGGCTATCAGGCCCTGCGGTTGTTCAAGGTGATCTGAAACGGAAAGCGGCGGCGGGTTCACACCCGCCGCCGCTTCTTTGTCATGAGCCGATTTCGGCCTACTGGTCGCCGGCGGCCGTCGTCGGGGCGGGCGTGCGAGCCGCAGCGGCCTCTTCGGCCGGCGTGCGCAGGGTCACGACCAAGGGGTTGGGCTTGAGGTCGTTCATGGCGCCGGAGGTGGCGTCGATCGCCCCGCCGATGATCCCGCCGATCAGGAGGTTGCCCGCCATGGCCGTGCCGCCCGCGCCAGAGACGCTGCTGGTCACTTCGTGGGTCTGGGCGACATAGCCTTCCTTGGCCACGGTGATACGGAAGGCGTCCTTGCGCGGCATGCGGAAGGTGCAGGGCGTCGCCTGGCATTCGAAGCCGTTCGACGTGCTGACCTGGGCGCCCGGCGGCGTGCTTTCGACCGTGAACTGCTGGCTGGAGCCACGCGTCACGGTGGCGCACGCAGGCAGGGACAACGCCACGCCGACAAGCGCGAGCATACGCACGCAAAGGCGTGCAGAAGTTTTGGAAATCATAGGCCCCTCAGTGGATTATGGGCCGGCCCCCCGGCCGAACCTTGCGCAGAGGTCGCACGACGAGCGAACGCCGTCAATCACGGGTTTGTGAAATGCGTCAGATTTGCACAACCCGCGAATGTCGGCCTATTCCGCCGCTTCAAGTTCCGCCGCCCGCGCGGCGTCCAGTTCGGCGGCCTTCTTTTCAACCAGGTCGACGATGTGGTCGATCATGCCGTCGTTGGCCTGTTTGTGGGCGATCTTGCCGTTCAGATAGATCATGCCCGCGCCCTTGCCGCCGCCGGTGAAACCGACGTCGGTATAGAGGGCCTCGCCCGGCCCGTTCACGACGCAGCCGATCACCGACAGGCTCATCGGCGTCGAAATATGGGCCAGTTTTTCTTCCAGCACCGCCACCGTCTCGATGACGTTGAACCCCTGACGGGCGCAGGACGGGCAGGCGATGATGTTCACGCCCCGGTGGCGCAGGCCCAGCGATTTCAGAATGTCGAACCCGACCTTGATCTCCTCGACCGGATCGGCGGCCAGCGACACGCGAATGGTGTCGCCGATCCCGGCCCACAGCATATTGCCCATGCCGATGGCCGATTTGATCGTGCCGGTGCGGAGCGGCCCGGCCTCGGTGACGCCCAGGTGCAGGGGGCAGTCGATGGCCTCGGCCAGTTGCTGATAGGCGGCGACGGTCAGGAAGGGGTCGGACGCCTTGACCGAGATCTTGAACTCGTGGAAGTCGTGGTCCTGCAGGATGCGGGCATGGTTCAGGGCTGACTCGACCATGGCGTCGGGGCAGGGCTCGCCGTATTTCTCCAGCAATTCCTTTTCGAGGCTGCCGGCGTTGACGCCGATCCGCATCGAACAGCCGTTGTCCTTGGCGGCCTGGATCACGTCGCGGACGCGGTCGGCGGAGCCGATATTGCCCGGATTGATGCGCAGGCAGGCCGCGCCGGCCTCGGCCGCCTCGATGCCGCGCTTGTAGTGGAAATGGATGTCGGCGACCAAGGGAATCTTGGCCTCGCGGGCGATGGTCTTGAAGGCCGCCGTCGATTCAACGTCGGGGCAGGAGACGCGCACGATATCGGCCCCGGCCTCTTCCAGTTGACGGATCTGGTCGATGGTCGCCGCCGCGTCGGTTGTCGGCGTATTGGTCATCGACTGGACGCTGATCGGGGCGTCGCCGCCCACCAGGACGGAGCCGACGCGGATCTGGCGGCTCTTGCGGCGCTCGATATGGCGCCAGGGTCGGATGTGAGAGTGATCGCTCATGGAAGGATCATATAGGCCGATGATGACGGCGGGACCACGGCCGACGATCAGTTCGGCGTCGTGGGCGTCGGAGATGAGGCGGCGGGAGTCGCGGAAGGCTGCGTCTGGGTCTGGGCCTGGGTTCGGGCCTGAGCCGCCTGGGCCTCGACCTGGGCGCGGGCCTGGGTCGCCGCCAGCTGTTTGGCGGCCTGATCCGCGCGGCTGTTCAACTGGGCCAGGGGCGTCAGCACCCCGGCCAGCGGCCCGCCGTATTCCCCGTTCAAATAGAGGTCGAAGGCGGCCGGGTCGGATACGTCCACCGTGGCGGACACGCCGATCGGCGCGCGCCAGGCCTCGCCCGGCGCCATCTGGCGCGCGAACAGGGCCTGACCGTCGCCCAGCCGCACGACCAGGGCGCCGGCCGTCTTGGCCTGGATCACCACCATGGAGGCGTTGGCCGGGGCGCCATAGACGGCGCCGCGCGGGTTGAAGGCCTTCTGCACCGGCTCGGGATTGGCGGCGGCGGCGATCACGGCGGGATCGGTCGGGTCGACCCCGGTCAGTTCGGCCTCCAGCCCGCGCGTGATGTAGAGCTGCGGCGTCGTCTGGTCGGGCGGCGCCGCCATCGGCGCGCTGAGAGCCACCTGCGGGTCGGGATCGTCGCCCTTCGCCCAGGTCTTGGGGACGGCGGCGATGTCGGAGGGGTGGGCGACCTGATGCAGGCTGGCGCGCTGGAACACGTTCCAGCCGATCACCGCCACCACCGCGGCGACGACGCCGGCGACGATGCGCGGCGAATGGCGTTTGACGTCCTCGAAGGCGATGCCGATGGGCGCCTTCAGCGGCACCGAGGTGTCGGGGCTTTCGCGTTTGAACCGCTCGACCGCCAGTTGCTCGTCAAGGAACAGGGCCGAGGCATAGGCGCGCACATAGCCCAGGGCGAAGACGCGCGAGGGCAGGGACGACCAGTCGCCCTGTTCCAGGGCGGTCAGGAAGCGGCGATGCACCTTGGTCTCTGCGGCCAGCTCGGCCAGGGACTTGCCCGACCGCTCGCGCGCATGACGCAGGCCCTCGCCCAGGGTCGCGGCGTCGACGAAGGCGGCCGTCGGATCCTGTCCGTCAGAAATCGCCTTGATCGCGTCGGGTGCGACCCCCGCATTCAGCGCCATTACGCCTGACCCCATGTTCGGGAGAATACTGCGCCCGAGCGCCGTCTATGTCGCCGCAGATAGACGATTGCGGCCCTGCCAGCAACGCCGCGCATGGGGGTCAGACGGCGACGTTCAGCTTGCGCGCCAGGGATTCGATCTCGTTGCGCACAGAGCCGGTGGACAGGTTCAGCAGGTTGGCCATGCCGCGCCGCGCCGCCGTCAGGTCCGCCGACAGGATCATCCGCTTGACCGGCCCGACCCCGCCCGCCGGCGCCGACAGGCGCGTGAAGCCCAGGGTGATCAGGGCGAAGGCCTCCAGCGGTCGTCCCGCCAGCTCGCCGCAGATCGACACCGGCGTGCCGGTGTCGGCGCAGGCCTTCTGAATGGTCTGGAGCGCGCGCAGGGTCGGCGGCGACAGGGGGTCGTAGCGATCCGAGACCAGCGGATTGGTCCGGTCGGCGGCGTACATATATTGGAACAGATCGTTGGTGCCGATCGAGACGAAGTCCGTCAGCGGCAACAGGGCGTCCAGATGCCACAGCAGGGACGGGCATTCGACCATGGCCCCGACCCGCAGCAGGGCCGGCAGGGCGCGCCCGCGACGCTTGGCCCAGGCGCATTCGATGTCGACCAGTTCGCGCGCGGCCCGGAACTCGTCCACCGTGGCGATCATCGGGAACATGACCCGCAGCTCGCGCCCCGCCCCCGCCGCCAGCAGCGCACGAAGCTGCATCCGCAACAGCGACGGCCGGTCCAGACCCAGGCGGATGGCGCGACGGCCCAGGGCGGGGTTCTCCTCCCGCTCGGCCTCCAGATAGGGCAGCACCTTGTCGCCGCCGATGTCCAGGGTGCGGAAGGTGACGGGTTTGTCGCCGGCCGCGTCAAGCACCAGTTTGTACAGCGCCGTCTGGGCGTTCAACCGGGGCAGTTCGTCCGAGACCATGAACTGGAACTCGGTGCGGAACAGGCCGATGCCCTCGGCGCCCGTCTCGACCATATTCTCCAGATCGACGGCGAGACCCGCATTGGTCAGGACCGTGATCCTCTGGCCGTCCCGAGTGACGGCCGGCACGTCGCGCAGCTGGGCGAACTCGGCCTGGCGCTGTTCGCGCACGGCCATGCGCGATTGCACCGCCTCCAGCATGTCGGGGCGGGGGCGCAGATAGGTCTCGCCGGTCTCGCCGTCGGCGATGACCATGTCGCCTTCCGACAGCCGGTCGCGCAGGCCCATCAGACGGCCGACGCAGGGAATCTGCAGCGCGCGGGCGACGATGGCGGCGTGACTGGCGGCCGAGCCTTCTTCCAGCAACAGGCCTTTCAGCTTGTCGCGCGGATATTCCAGCAGGTCGGCGGGGCCCAGGTTCCGCGCCACCAGAATGGCGTCGTCGGGCAGTTCGCGCTCGCCCGGCTTGTCGCCCGCCAGCACCCGCAGCAGCCGGTTGGCCAGGTCCTCGAAGTCGTGCAGCCGTTCGCGGATATAGGGGTCGCGCGCCTGAGCGAAGCGGGCGCGGTGTTCGTTGCGCACCCGGTCCACCGCAGCCTCGGCCGTAAGGCCGTTCCTTACCGCCTCTTCCAGCGACCTGTTCCAGCCCCGGTCGTCGGCGAACATGCGATAGGTTTCCAGCACCTCGAACGAGGGACCGGCCAGGCCCTGGCCCTTGTCCAGCATGACGTCCAGCCCGGTCTTCAGCGTAGCCAACGCCAGCTTCAGCCGCGCCTCCTCCATCGCCGGGTCTTCGGACAGCAGCTTTTCGGGCGCCAGCGGCGCCTCGTGCAGGACGACGCGGCCGAAGGCCAGACCGTCCGAGAACTTCTGTCCCTTCAGCCGCTCTGGCCGGTGGGGCGCCAGTTCGACGTCGCGCAGCTCGTCCAGGGCCAGCAGTTCGCCGGACGAGACCGTCTCGGACAGGACCATGGCGATGGTCTGGATGTCCTCGACCTCCTCCTCGTCATAGCGCCGCTCGGTGCGGTTCTGGACGACCAGGACGCCGATGGCCCGGCCGCCGCGCAGCAGGGGCGCGCCCAGGAAGGCGTGATAGGGATCTTCGCCCGTTTCCGGCCGATAGGAGAAGGACGGATGCGACGGCGCGTCCGACAGGCTGATCGGCTGGCCCAGGCGCGCCACCTCGCCGACCAGGCCCTCGCCGGGCCGCAGGCGGGTGTTGTGGACGGCGTCGGGGTTCAGACCCTCGGTGGCGAACAGCTCAAGCTCGCCCGAGGCGCGACGCAGATAGATGGAGCAGACTTCGGCGACCATCGACCGGGCGATGATCCTGACGACCATGTTCAGACGATCCTGCGCCGGCGTCGCACCGGCGCCGGCCCCGCCCAGAGCCTCGCGGATCTGGCGCAGGAGGATCCGAGGTCCTCTGGTCATCGCGCCGCCTGCCGGCATCATGTCTCCCGCGCCCTTTTCGTGGATATAGGCGCCCTGTTCAGATCACCTATACCGCGTCCAGCCCATAGGCTGCGTGCAACGCCCGCACCGCCAGCTCGGCGTATGCGGCGTCGATCAGGACGCTGATCTTGATTTCCGAGGTCGAGATGGCCTGGAACTTGACCCCCTTGTCGGCCAGGGCCCGGAACATCAGCTGGGCGACGCCCGCATGGCTGCGCATGCCGACGCCGACGACCGAGACCTTGGCCACGTCCTCGTCGATGCGGATTTCCTCGAAGCCGAGTTGCGCCTGACCGGCCGTCATCAGCTCGGCGGCGCGCACGGCGTCGCGACGGCCGGTGGTGAAGGTCAGGTTGACCGCGCCGGCCGTGCGCGACTGGCTCTGCACGATCATGTCGACATTGACGTTGGCCTCGGCCAGACGCGTGAAGACATCGGCGGGGGCGTCCACGCGGTCGGACAGACCCAGCAGGGTGATGCGGGCCTCGTCACGGCTCATGGTCACACCGGACACGATACGTTTTTCCACGATCTCCTCCTCGTCGCAGATCAGGGTTCCACCCTTGTCGGGCATGACGCCATTCGCGTCGGGTTCGATAAAGCTAGACAGCACGCGCACCGGCACCTGTTTGGCCATGGCCAGCTCGACCGAGCGGGTCTGCAGCACCTTGGCGCCCAGGGACGCCATTTCCAGCATCTCCTCGTAGGACACCTTGGCCAGGCGGCGGGCGCGGCTCTCGATGCGCGGGTCGGTCGTATAGACGCCGTCCACGTCGGTATAGATGTCGCAAGGCGCGCCCAGGGCCGCCGCCACGGCGACCGCCGAGGTGTCGGACCCGCCGCGGCCCAGGGTGGTGATCTTGCCGTCCGTCGTCACGCCCTGGAAGCCGGGGACGATGGCGATCTCGCCCGAATCGACGGCGGCGCCCAGCTTCTCGCCGGGGATGTCGATGATGCGGGCGCGGGCGTGGGCGTCGTCGGTGACGATCGGCACCTGCCAGCCCATCCACGAGCGGGCGTTGAAGCCCATGTTGCGCAGGGTCGCGGCCAGCAGGCCCGAGGTCACCTGCTCGCCCGAGGCGACCACCACGTCATATTCGTCGTCCGACAGGGGCAGGCCGGCGCCGGCCGGACCTGCGCCGTCGGTCCAGGCGACCAGTTCGTTGGTCTTGCCCGCCATGGCGGAGACGACGACGGCGACCTTCTTGCCCGCAGACACCTCTGCCGCGACGATGCGCGCCGCACGGCGGATGCGTTCGAGGTCGCCCATCGAGGTGCCGCCGAACTTCATCACCAGTCGTGTCGTGTCGGATCGTGAAGAATCAGGCCGCGTCATCGTGGCGTTCCGCCCCCTGCTTGCGTGAAAGGGCGCGAAGGTTCATCCCTCGCGTCATGACCGCTTCTAGCGACGCCGCACCGTCTCGCCTACCCCGCGAAGGGCATGGTTTTTCGCAAAATTCGTCGCAAGGCGCGTTCGGCGCATCGATCGACCCCGCCGACGTGGCCCGCTTCTCGGCCCAGGCGGCCGAATGGTGGGACGCGAAGGGGCCGTTCGCGCCCCTGCACCGGTTCAATCCGGCGCGGCTGGCCCTGATCCGCGACCAGCTTTGCACGCGCCTGGGCCGTGACCCCAGGGCGCGTGCGCCCTTCGAGGGCCTGACCCTGCTGGATGTCGGTTGCGGCGGCGGCCTGATCGCCGAACCGATGCGGCGGATGGGCTTCGAGGTTTCGGCCATCGACGCCTCGTCCGAGAATATCGGCACGGCGCGGGCGCACGCCGACATGGTCGGGCTGGACATCGCCTATCGCGCCGCCACGGTCGAACAGATCGAGGCCGAGGGCGCGGGGCCGTTCGACGTGGTCCTGACGATGGAGGTGATCGAGCACGTCGCCGATCCGGAAGCCTTCGTGCGCGCCTGTTCGCGTCTGGTTCGGCCGGGCGGGGTGATGATGGTCGCCACCCTGAACCGCACGTTGAAGTCCCTAGCCTTGGGCAAAGTGGCGGCGGAATATATCCTGCGCTGGGTTCCCGCCGGGACGCACGACTGGCGCCAGTTCCTGAAGCCCGACGAGATCCGCGCGATGCTGGCGGCCGAACCCGTGACGGTCGAAGGCCCCTACGGCCTGAACTACGACCCGCTTCACGACCGCTGGAGCCAGACCGACGACGCGGGCATCAATTATATGATGGTGGCCACGCGGGCGGCTTAGCAGTTCTCCCTCCCCCTGCGGGGGAGGGGCGTCGCGCAGCGACGGGGTGGGGGCGGCCAGGCCCGGGCGCACCGATCTGAACCAGGTCAGGGCTGCGATGCGTCGCCTTGACCTTCCCACCCGGCTTCGCCTTCGGCTCAGCCACCCTCCCCCGCAGGGGGAGGGAGAGACGTCATCCGACGTCAGACATTCTCGGCCCGTTTGCGCGTCCAGCTGTAGAGGCCGAACACTGCCGCCGCGAAGACGACGATGCCGGCCAGCATGGCGGGCCAGGCCGAGCCTTCTGGGATCATGGCGAAGGGGGCGTCGCTGTTCGTGCCGACGATGACGCTGGCGTAGAAGACGCCGAACAGGCTCTCGCCGACGATCAGGCCCGACGCCAGCAGCACGCCCATGCGGCGCGCCACATCGGCGAACCGGGTCGTCTTGATTGCCTTGTCATAGAACCAGCCGACGACGGCGCCGATGACCAGCATCGTCGTCACCGCCGCCGGCAGATAGAAGCCGATGCCCACGGCCAGCGGCGGCAGCTTGATCTTGCCGTTCGTGGACCTGGACACGACCGCGTCCAGCACGATTATCACGACGCCGATTACCGCGCCCAGACCGATCAGGTCCCAGCGCAGATCGCCGCCGATGACGCCGCGCGCCAGGGCCGAGATCAGGGTTGCCTGGGGCGCCGCCAGCGGCTCGTTGGCGATGCCGGGAGGGCCGCCCTCGAACCCGAAGGCGCCGTTCAGCTTGTTCAGGATGAAGGGGATGACCAGGGCGCCGGCGATGACGCCGACGATCAGGGCGACCTGCTGGCGCCAGGGCGTGGCGTCGACCAGCTGGCCGGTCTTCAGGTCCTGAAGATTGTCGTTGGCGATGACGGCGACGGCGAAGACGACCGCTGTCACGATCAGGGCGAAGGCGATGATCGACCCGTCGGCGGGCACGCCCGCGATCTTCATCACGCCCAGCATCAACAGCGAGGCGACGATGATGGCCAGGATGCCGACGCCGGACACCGGGCTGTTCGACGAGCCGATAAGCCCGGCCATATATCCGCAGATGGCGGCGACGGCGAAGCCGATCAGCACCACATAAACCAGGCCGCCGATGACCAGCAGGGGCGCGGACGCCGCCAGCGTCGGCGAGGCCAGGGCGATCCAGGTCAACAGGCCGGCGATGGCGATCAGGGCCGCCACCGACACGGCGCCGACGATCTTGATCGGAATATCCTGTTCGGCGCGTTCCAGCACCTCGCCGTGCGAGCGTTTCGACTGGGCCGCCAGGGCCGAGGTCAGGCCGCCGATCAGCGGACCCGCCAGCTTGATCAGGGTCCAGATGGCCGCCACGCCGATGACGCCGGCGCCCATGAATCGCACTTCACGGCTCCAGACCGTCATGGCCAGTTCCTCAGCAGGCGTCCCCGCCGGCAGGGTCGCGGCGATGGACGGCAGGCCGTGCGAGGTCAGCCAGGCGATGGTGTCGGGGCTGGTCAGGATCGGCACGGCGATGACCCAGGCCAGGATCAAACCGAACAACTGGGCCAGGCCCACCGTCAGACCGATCAGGTGCCCGGCGCCCAGAAGCGCGAACTGCATGCCGAAGCCGACGCCCGTCGCGCCTCCGCCCAGGGCGGCCGGCAGTTTGAAGAACTTGGCCGTCTCGCCCGCAAAGACGCGGCCGGCGACCAGCAGGGCGTAGCCGGCCGAGACGACGGCGCCGGCGACCACGACCCACAGGCCCGACTTGTTCTCGCGCACGGCGCTTTCGGTCTGTTCGGCGCCGCGTGATCCGACCTTCAGCACCTCTGCGGCGGCGACGCCTTCGGGGTAGGGCAGGCCGCCGTTGGTCACCAGGGCGCGTCGCAGCGGGATCGAGAAGGTCACCCCCAGAATGCCGCCGAAGATGCAGATCAGCGTCGATTCCCAGAACGGAAACTCCAGCCACCAGCCGATCATCACCAGGCCGGGCAGGACGAAGATGATCGAACTCATGGCGCCGCCGACCGAGGCGACGGTCTGGACCGTCATGTTCTCCCAGATGGTCGAGGTGCGGAAACCGCGCAGGATGGCCATCGAAATGACCGCCGCCGGAATGGCCGAGGCGAAAGTCAGACCCACCTTCAGGCCCAGATAGGTGTTGGCGGCGGTGAAGACCACCGCCAGCAGCACCCCCAGCACGATGGCGCGAAGGGTGAGTTCAAGCCGGCCCTTTGGGGCGGCGGCGGCGTCTGTCATCGGCGAATTCCCACGTTCGCGGCGGACGTAAGCGCATTATGTCGCAGGCGGCAACGGGTCTCAGGCGGTTGCGATGCTCAGGACACGGAGCTTGCGCCGGCGAATGGCCGCCGATGCGACCGTCAGGCCGCGATAAAGCAGGGCCAGCACCAGGGCCGTAACCGCCCATGACAGCAGAACGTCCGACAGGAAATGGCCGCCGAAGACGATGCGGTTGGCCGACAGGCTGACGGCGTAGGCCAGGGCCAGTCCGCCCGCGACGGGTCGCCAGCGCCGCGGCGCCAACACCAGAGCCGCCGCCACCATCCAGGCTGCGCCAGCGCCCTCGCCAGAGATGAAGGAGCAGTTGGACTGGCACGCCGTGCTGGGCAGCCAGGCGGCGGTGAAGGCCTCGTCGCCGCCGAACATCCGCACGTCGATCGGCCGCGCCCGACCCCAGACTTCCTTGAACAGGCCGTTGACCACCAGTCCCGGCCCCAGGGCCAGGCCCGCGATCACGAACAAGGCCCGTCGCCCGGCCAGATCGGCTTTCTGCCGCCGCAGGACCCGCCAGATCCACCGCCCGACCGCCGCCAGCAGCATCAGCGACATCACCAGGGTCGAGCTCTTGCGCAAGGCGCGCAGCATCGGATCGTCGGCCAGATAGAAGCCGTCCCGGGTCCGGTGGAACAGGCCACTGACCGCCAGGTCCATGCCGGGGAACACCAGAAAGGCGGCGCTCAATCCCACGATGGCGGCTGCGGCGAGGATGGCCGTCTCCTCGCTGGACAGGCGCATCCGCCATCGAAAGGCGACAGGCTTTCGCAAGGTCTGTGGGACGGTGTCTGCGGTGAAGTCCGTCATGATCGTCCCCCCCGGATGGACGCCCGCCCCTTATGCCCACGGGGCGTGTCGATCCTGCGACGACGGCGTGATGTGCGACCTGGCTTGGCGAGGCCGCACGGGCGGGCTAGGACGCCTGATGCCTGAACTTCCCGAGGTCGAAACCGTCCGACGCGGCCTGACGCCGGTTCTGGAGGGCGCGCGGCTGTCGCGGGTCAGGATCAACCGGCCCGACCTGCGATTTCCCTTCCCCGAGCTGTTCGTCGAACGGCTGGAAGGGGCGACGGTCCTGCGGATCGACCGACGCGCCAAATATCTGCTCCTGCCCCTGTCGACCGGCGAGACCTGGATCACCCACCTGGGCATGACCGGCCGCTTCACCCTGGACGGGACCCTGCTGGGCGAGTTCGAGGAGGCGGTGCCCATCGCCGGCAAGCACGAGCATTTCAGCGGCTGCGCCATCCGCGACGGCGCGGCGACCCGCATAGGCTACGCCGACGCCCGTCGGTTCGGCTTCATGGGGCTGATCCCCACCGATCAGGTCGAGACCCATCCCTGGTTTGCCGGCCTGGGGCCCGAACCGCTGGGAAACTGCTTTTCCGGCGCCCATCTGGTCGAGGCTTTTTCAGGCAAGAAGCAGAACATCAAGGTCAGTCTGCTGGACCAGCGGATCGTTTCCGGCCTGGGCAACATCTATGTGTGCGAGGCCCTGTACCGCGCCCGCATCTCGCCCCTGGTCGCGGCCGGCTCGGTGTCGAAGGCGCGGCTGGAGCGTCTGGCGACCGAGGTCCGCAATGTCCTGAACGACGCCATCGCGGCGGGCGGTTCTACCTTACGCGACTTCGCCAACGCCGAGGGCGGCCAAGGCTATTTCCAGCACCGGTTCGACGTCTATGGCCGCGAGGGCGAACCATGCCAAGGAAGCGGGGGCAGAGGCGACAAATGCACCGGCGTCGTCGCCCGCATCGTTCAGGGTGGCCGCTCGACCTTCTACTGCCCCTCCTGCCAGAAAGCCTGACGCCATGAGCCACCGCATCTGTCTGTTGCGCGGCGTCAATGTCGGCGGGGTCAAGGTTCCGATGGCCGAGCTGAAGGCCATCGCCGTCGAGGCCGGTTTCGCCAATCCGCGCACCCTTCTGGCCAGCGGCAATCTGGTGGTCGAAAGCGATGCCGAACCGGCCGATGTCGAGGCGAGGCTGGAGCGGGGGATCGCCGCCCACTTCGGCCGCCCCATCGAGGTGATCGTACGCACGCCAGCGCAATGGGCGGCGCTTATGGCCGCCAATCCGTTCGCAAACGAGGCCGGGATCGACGGCTCCAAACTGCTGGTCATGGTGATGAAGGCGGGGATCAGGGATGGGGCTGTCGAGACCCTGCGCGGCTTTGCGGCGGGGGACGAGCGGGTCGAGCCCGCCGGCGGCGACCTGTTCTTCTGGCACCCTGACGGTCTGGGTCGCTCGAAGATGGCGGAGAAGGCTCAGCCGCGCCTGATCGGCGTCGGCACCGGCCGCAACTGGAACACGGTGCAGAAACTGGCCGCCATGGTCGGATCGGAGGACTGAGCGATGCGCAAGATCCATCTGTGGATCAGTCTGGTGGTCGGCGTCCTGGTCTGGGGCGCCTATTTCGTCCACTTCGTGCAAGGTCTGCGCGCCGGCGACCTGGGCGGTCTGATCTGGTGGTTCGTCGCCGCCCTGATCGTCGCCGCCGTCGCCGAGGCCGCCGCCACCGGCCTGATCGCCCGCCTGTTCCGCCGCCGCGCCCGCGTGCTGGACGAGGGGCCGACGCTTCAGGCGGCGTTGAAGGCGGGCCATGTCGCCCTGATGCTGCTGGTCGGCCTGATCCTGCTCTCGGCCCTGGTCCTGGCCCTGTCGTCCGTCTTCAGCTGGACCCTGGACCTGTCGGGCGCGCGGGGTCAGGTGATCGCCGCCAATCTGCTGCTGGGCATGGTGGTCGTCGCCGAACTGGTGCGGGCGGGCCTGACCCTGGCGCTGATGCCGCGCCGCTAGATCGTCTGGCTCTGCGCCTGTATGACCGCCTTCAGAGGAGACCGACCATGGCCGACACCTATTCCAACCTGCTGATCGAACGTCACGCCGACGGCTATGCGGTGGTGACCTTGAACCGGCCAGAGGCGCTGAACGCCCTGAACTCGGCCCTGTTCAAGGACCTCGCCGACTTCCTCGATAGCGTCGAACATGACGACGGCGTGCGCTGTCTCATCCTGACCGGCTCGGGCGACAAGGCCTTCGCCGCCGGCGCCGACATCAAGGAGATGGCGGACCAGACCTACGCCCAGATGTACACGGGCAACTATTTCGCCCTCGGCCATGACCGCATCACCCGTTTCCGCAAGCCGATCATCGCCGCCGTCAACGGTTTCGCCCTGGGCGGCGGCTGCGAGCTGGCCATGTTGTGCGACTTCATCGTCGCCAGCGAGAAGGCGAAGTTCGGCCAGCCCGAGATCAACCTCGGCGTCGCCCCCGGCATCGGCGGCTCCCAGCGCCTGACGCGTCTGGTGGGCAAGTCCAAGGCCATGGACATGGTCCTGACTGCTCGGATGATGGACGCGACCGAGGCGGAGCGCGCAGGCCTCGCTTCCCGCGTCTTCCCGCACGACACCCTGCTGGAGGAAACGCGCAAGATCGCCGCCAGGATCGCCTCGCAAAGCCCGCTGGCGGTCATGGCCAACAAGGAGATGGTCAACGCCGCCCTTGAGACGACCCTGACGCAAGGAGTCCAGTTCGAACGCCGCCTGTTCCACTCCCTGTTCGCCTTCGAGGATCAGAAGGAGGGCATGTCCGCCTTCGTCGAAAAGCGCAAACCCGACTTCAAGGGGCGATAAGCCGCAACGCGCCGTCAACCGATCGCCGTGATCGGGCGTTAGGGGCGAATGATGATCCGTCTCTTCGTTTCGCTTGTCGCGACCCTGTTCGTCCTCGTCCCCGCCGCCGTTCAGGCCCAGGCTTCCGCTCAGGCGGTTCAGCCGCCCGCTTTCAGCTCCAGCCGGATCATCGTCGAGACGCGCGGGACCGGGCCGGACATCATCTTCATTCCGGGTCTGGGCTCGACCGGCGCGGCCTGGCGTTCGACGGCGGACCGGCTGGACGACCGTTACCGGGTGCATCTGGTCACGGTGCGCGGCTTCGGGGAAACCGCCATAGAAGACAATGTCAGCGGCGGTCTGGCCGGCCCGGCCGCCAGCGAAATCGAACGCTATATCCGCGAACAGCGGATCGACCGCCCGGCCCTGATCGGCCATTCGCTGGGCGGTCAGATCGCCCTGCGTGTCGCGGCCGATATGGGCGACCGGATCGGTCGGGTGATGGTGGTCGATTCCTCGCCCTTCTTCCCGTCGCTGGTGGATGCCCGCGCAACCTCGGCCCAGGTCGAGCCCCTGGCGCGGCTGGGCTATCAGGCCCTGCTGCTGTTCGGCGATCAGGCGCTAAAGTCTCAGGTCGCGGCCTTTGGCGTGGACATGGGTCTGGCCGGTGACATGGTGTTCCAGGGGCTGGGCCTGCAGGGCGGCGACCGACGCGTTCTGGCTCAGGGCCTGTACGAAGCCCTGACCGTGGACCTGCGCCCGCGCCTGTCCCAGATCACCGCCCCGGTGACGGTTGTCTATGGCTGGACGCGCGACACCGAGGCCCCCCGCAATCGGCTGGAAGGCCTCTATCGTTACGGCTTCGAGGGCCTGCCGCGCACCGCCCGTTTCGAACGGATCGAAGGCGCCCAGCACCAGGTGATGATCGAACAGCCGCAGCGGTTCCTGGCGGCGGTTCAGCGGTTCCTGAGCTGATCCTTCAGTCCGTCACCGCGTCGATCACGACGCCTTCGGTCAGCAGTTGCGGCAGGATTTCCGGCTCGGCCTGACCGGGTCGATACAGCAGATACAGCGGCACGCCCGACCGTCCATGCGCCTGAAGCTCCCGCGTGATGGCGTCGTCGCGACGGGTCCAGTCGCCGACCAGATAGGCGGCGTTGGCCTCGCTCATGGCCTTTGCGACACGGGGCGAAGACAGGGCCGTCCGTTCGTTGATCTTGCAGGTTACGCACCAGTCGGCGGTCAGATTGACCAGCACCGGCCGCCCCGCCGCCGTCGCCTGGGCAACCGCCGCCGCCGACCAGGGTTGGGCGGCGAGGGGGCCGCTCTCGCTGTGGGGCGAGGCGTCTGCATCCCGCGCAGCGCCGGCCGCGACGCCCGCCAGCCCGATGGACATGACGCAGGCGACGGTCGCGCAGATGGTCGCCAGCACGGGTCGCTCGTCCCGCAGGCGCGCGGCCTGGGCCAGCCCCACCAGCCAGGCGGCGAAGGCCAGCAGCAGCGCCGCCGTCAGCAACAGGCCAAGCGCATCCACGCCGCCCTGCCGCGTGAACACCCACATCAGCCAAAGCGCCGCCCCGTACATGGGGAAGGCCAGCAGCCCCTTGAGCCGCTCCATCCACGCGCCAGGCCGCGGCAGGCGCGACAGCAGTCCGGGCGACAGGCTGATCGCCAGATAGGGCAGGGCCAGACCCAGCCCCAGCATCAGAAACACAGCCAGCGCCATCGGCCAGGGCAGGACCAGCGCCGCGCCCAGGGCCGCCGCCATGAAGGGCGCGGTGCAGGGCGCCGCGACCACCACGGCCAGAACGCCGGTGAAGAAGGCGCCCGCCGATCCGGGCAGGCGCGACAGGGGGCCGGACCCCGCGCTCTGCAATCCGGCGCCCACATGGAAGACGCCCGACAGGTTCAGCCCGACGAGCAGCATGACCAGGGCCAGGGCCGAGACCACGCCCGGCGACTGAAGCTGGAACCCCCAGCCGATCGCCTGACCGGCCGCCCTCAGCGCCAGCAGGGCGCCGGCCAGAACCAGGAAGCTGACCAGCACCCCGGCGGTGAAGGCCAGGCCGTCGCGCCGCGCCCGCGCTGGATCATGGGCCGTCGCTGACAACGACGCCGCCTTCATCGCCAGGACGGGGAAGACGCAGGGCATCAGATTCAGCACCAGCCCGCCCAGTAGCGCTAGACCCAGGGCCTGAAGGAAGACCAGAGCGCCGGACTTCGCCGGCGTCGCCGTGGTTTCGTCCAGCGGCTTCAGCGCCGCGCCGCCTTGGGCGCCCGCCAGAGGCGCGCCCGCCTCCGCCTTGATCTCCCAGGCGCCCTTGTCGGTCGCCAGTACGCCGCTCAGCGCCGTCTGCGTTGCATCCTTGCCGGCCGTCAGCGTCAGGGTCAGGCCGTTGGGCCCCCGCTGGCCCGACTGGGCCGCCGCATGGTCGATCCGCCCGCCATCGAAAGGATAGAAATAGGCCTGTCCGATGCCGGCGCCCGCCAGCGGTCCGCCGGTCGCGGTCAGGACCAGCTTGCCGGCTTCGGCCGTGACGCGCGCCTCGATGCCCGCCGGACGCGGCGCGGTCTCGACCAGCCGTTCGATCTCGGCGCCCCACGGTTTCGCCAGCGGCGCGGCGCCCTCGCGCACCGGCAGGGCCAGCGAGAGGGTCAGCGGCTCGGGCACGCACATCTGGTCGCTGCACACCAGGAACAGCACGTCCGTCGTCAGGGTCAGCACCTCGCCCGGCCGGGCGGATGCTGGCACATGGATCGGCACGGGCAGCATCACCTCGCCCGAATAGCCGTAGTTCATCAGGCTCATCAGCCGCTGGCGGCTGGGCAGGGGCCACAGGATCGGATCGGCCGTGACGCCGTCGGGCAGGGTCCAGACCAGGCTGGTGGCCCCGCCGCTGTCTCCCGGATTGCGCCAATAGGTGTGCCAGCCCGGCGCGATCTTCTGGCGCACGGCCACCACCGTGGTCGAACCGGGCGCGACCCATTGCGACATCGGGACCAGTTCGGCCTCAATCCGCACGGTCCGTTGCGGGCCGAAGGCGATGAGGCCGGAAGGCTGGCTCTGGACCGGCTGGGCCTTGACCGTCGAGAGCGACAGCAGGCACAGCAACAGTCCGGCGAGGAAGGCGAGGGGACGCAAAGGGCGATTTCCGACGTTGGGGGCGGCCGCAACCTAGTCCCTCGGTCGCCCCCGCGCCATCACCTCATCGCCGCAGATCAGCCGTCGCAGATCAGCGCGGCGAGGTCTCGATGAACACCTCGGCGCGTCGGCGCAGCAGTTCGTCCGCGCCCGAGGCGTTGACGGCGCCCGCATCGCCGGCGGCGTTCACCTCGAACGCCGGCGCGGGCATGCCGGCGTGGGTCAGGGCTTCGGCGACCGCACGGGCGCGCCGTTGCGACAGGCTCAGATTTGCCTCGACCGTGCCGGTCGCATCCGCGAGGCCCAGCACCCGCACGTGCTTGACGTTGCATTCCTTGGCCTTGTCTGCGGCGGTGCGCAACAGCAGCGAGGCCGCGTCGGTCAGCTTCGCCTGGTTCTCAACGAAATAGACGTCGAACCGGCCCGAGACGCACGGCGATTCCCCGACCACCAGCGCCGTCCGCTTCGGCGTCGGCGCGCATGCCGCCACCAGTCCCATCGCCAGCATCGCCAGCCCAGTCGATCGCTTCATCACAACCCTCCTCCGGCTTGGCCGGCCCATTACGCAAAAGAGGCGGCCCGTCCTTCGACAAGCCGCCTCTTCAACCTAGCGCCGGTCGCTGAGTTGCGCGACCGGCAAGTTCTTAGCGATCAGTAACGACGCTGACCGTTGTCCCAATAGCACTCGTTCTGGCGGTTGTCGTAGCAGTAGTAGTAGCGACCCTGGTTGTCGCGGTAGCGCTGCTGGTTGTTGCGGTCCTGGTTCGAACCGCGGACTGCGCCGGCTGCGCCGCCCAAGGCGCCGCCGATTAGGGCGCCGGTCGCGGCGTTGCCGCCGCCGACGTTGTTGCCGATGATGGCGCCGGCGACGGCGCCCAGGCCGGCGCCCATCGCGCCCTGACGGACGGTCTGGTTCGGGCCGCCGTTGTTGTAGCCGTAAGGGTCGCTGGCGCAGGCCGAAGCCAGAAGGCCGGCGCCTGCAATCGCGATGATCGCCTTGTTCATGGTGAAATCCTTTTGTGCCTGGGTGTCTGCCCCTGGATCCGCAAACGTATCGGTCTCGCTTGGGTTCCGCATCGATGCGACAAATATGGTGACGCTTGCGGGGAACGGGCGCGGCTGCGGGGCGTTCGGCCGCCATGACAGACATCACGATCTCACCGCCCGAAGCCGATGCAGGGCCCGCCCTGACGCCTCACGCGGCCCTGAAGCACGCCGTGATGCTGGTCAATCCGCTGTCCGGCAGCGTGGGACCGCGCGCGGCCGCCGAGGCCGAGGCGATCCTGGCCGGTTATGACCTGAAGGCCGAGGTGATGACGTTCGAGGGCGGCAATTTCGATCAGATCATCGCCGACGCCTTCGCGGCCAAGCCGGACGTCATCTTCGTCCTGGCCGGGGACGGCACGGCGCGGTCGGTCGCCTCCAAGGCGCGGCCCGACGGCCCGATGATCGCGCCCCTGCCGGGCGGGACCATGAACATGCTGCCCAAGGCGCTGTACGGCACGGCCGACTGGAAACTGGCGTTGAAACGCGCTTTGGAGGAGGGCGAGCCTCAGGCCGTGTCCGGCGGCGAGGTCCAGGGCGAATATTTCTATTGTGCGGCCATCCTGGGTTCGCCCGCCCTGTGGGCGCCGGCGCGCGAGGCGATGCGAACGGGGAAAGTCAGACTGGCCTGGCAGTACGGGCAGCGCGCCCTGAAACGCGCTTTTTCCGGAAGGCTGCGCTTCAGCCTGGACGGCGGCGAAAAGCGTCGCACCGAGGCGCTTGTTTTGATCAGCCCGATGATCTCCAAGGCGATGGAAGATCCCATCGGACTGGAGGCGGCCGCCATGGACCCCCGCGACACGACCCAGGCCTTCCGCCTGGCCGCCACCGCCCTGTTCAGCGACTGGCGCCAGGATCCGGCCGTCTCGACGCGGCCGGCCAAGCTGATCGAGGTGCGCGCCCGATCCAAGATCCCCGCCGTCATCGACGGCGAGCCGCTGCTGCTGAAGCCCGACGCCGTGATCCGCTTCGTGCCCAAGGCGTTCAAAGCCCTGGCGCCCAGGCCGCCGTCGGCCGAGGACAGCGTCTAGGTGGGGCGTATCCTTCAGTTCTCCGACGTTCATTTCGGCTGTGAGCACAAACAGGCCTGCGCCGCCGCCCTGGACTACGCCCACGCCACGCCCAACGACCTGGTGCTGATCACCGGCGACATCACCCAGAAGGGTTTGCCGGGCGAATTCACCGCGGCCGGCGAATGGATGCGAGCCATGCCCGAGCCGCGCTTCGTCATCGTGGGCAATCACGACGTGCCCTATTGGGACGCGGTGGCGCGGGTGCTTCATCCGTGGCGCGCCTTTGAGACGGCGACCGGTTTTCCCGCCCACGACGGTCAGTTCCTGGGTAACGATGTCATGGTGCGGGGCGTGGTCACCGCGCGTGGCTGGCAGGCGCGGCCCAACTGGTCCAAGGGCGTCATCGACCTGGACCAGACACGACGCGCGGCCGAGGCCCTGCGCCAGGCGCCCATCGGCGCGCTCAGAATTCTGGCCTGCCACCATCCGCTGATCGAGATGGTCGGCACGCCGATGACCGGCGACGTCAAGCGCGGCGACGAGGCCGCGCTGATCTTCGCCGAGGCCGGGGTCGATCTGATCATGACGGGCCATGTCCATGTGCCCTTCGCCATGCCGATCCCCCTGGCCGACCGCTGCTCCTATGCGGTCGGGTGCGGGACGCTGTCGCACCGCGAGCGGGGGGCGCCGCCCGGCTTCAACCAGATCGACTGGGACGCCAAGACCATCACAGTCACGGCCCTGGCCTGGGATGGAACCAGCTATCGGTCGCACCAGGTCTGGCGGCTGCCGCGTCGTCAGGACACCCGCAAGGCCGCCACGGCGCCCAGCCCTGTCGAACCGGGCGCCTTGGAGAAGGCGGCGGTCTGAACCTGTCTCCTCCCCGCTTAGCGGGGAGGTGGCGCGGCGCGCCTTCGCGCCGTGACGGAGGGGCTCTGCACCGCATTACAGGCGCCTGTGGGACTTCAAGAGCCCCTCCACCACGCTACGCGCGGTCCCCCTCCCCACGATGTGGGGAGGAGACAGTTTTGGATCACCGGAACGGCGGCTCGTCGAAGGCGCGAAGCTTGCGCGAGTGTAGCTTGGAGCCCTCGCTGCGCATCAGGTCCACCGCCTGGATGCCGATCTGCAGGTGTTCGGAGATCGAGCCTTCGTAGAAGCGGTTGGCCTGACCCGGAAGCTTGATCTCGCCGTGCAACGGCTTGTCCGACACGCACAGCAACGTCCCGTAGGGCACGCGGAAGCGATACCCTTGTGCGGCGATGGTGGCGCTTTCCATGTCGATGGCGACGGCGCGGCTCTGGTTGAAGCGCAGGGCCGATTTGGAATAGCGCAGCTCCCAGTTCCGGTCGTCGGTGGTGACGACGGTGCCGGTGCGCAGCCGCAGCTTGACCTCGTCGCCCGGCATGCCGCTGACCGACTTGGTGGCGTCGTAAAGGGCGCGCTGGACCTCGGCGATCGACGGAATGGGGATGTCGGGCGGCAGGACCGCGTCCAGCACGTGATCGTCGCGCAGATAGGCGTGGGCCAGGACATAGTCGCCGATGGTCTGGCTGGCGCGCAGGCCGCCGCAGTGACCGATCATCAGCCAGACGTGCGGGCGCGTGACGGCCAGGTGATCGGTGATGGTCTTGGCGTTGGACGGGCCGACGCCGATGTTGACCAGGGTCACGCCCTTATGGCCCGGCGCGGTCAGATGATAGGCCGGCATCTGGTGCTTCTTCCAGGCCGTGTCGCTGATCGCCGCCTCGGGATTGGGGGTGTCGCGCGTGATGACGACGCCGCCGGCGCAGGACAGGGTCTGATACGGCGAGCCCGGCGTCTGCAGCTGTTCGATGGCCCAGCGCACGAACTCATCGACATAGCGATTGTAGTTGGTGAACAGGACATAGGATTGAACGTCGTCCACGGGCGTGCCGGTGTAGTGTTTCAGCCGCGCCAGCGAGAAGTCGGTCCGCAAGCCGTCGAAGTGCGACAGGGGGAAGTCGCCGCCCATTTCGAACAGGCCGTCGGCGATCTCGTCGCCGATATGGGCCAGGTCCGTGGTCGGGAACCAGCGCGCCAGGGCGGCCGTCATCGACCGGTCCAGCGCGACTTCCAGCCCGTCCGTCACATAGGGGAAGGGGATTTCCTGGCGCGACAGCCCGACCTCGAAGGTCGCGGCGTATTCCTGCTCCAGCAGGCCCAACTGTTCGGTCAGATAGGGGCGGAACAGGTCCGGCCGCGTGATAGTGGTGGCGTAGCTGCCCTGTTTCGACAGCCGGGCATAGGCGCGCGGCTCCAGGTCCTGGGGGCGATCCCCGTCCCAGCGGATGCGAAGTTCGGGATAGGCGAACACCCCTTCGGCGCGTTTCAGCGGATCGGGCCGCTCGCCGGTGTTGACGAAATCCCGCACGGCGTCGCGCAGGTTGGTCACGGATTGGATGTAGAGGGTTTCGAGGCGGTCCAGCGCCGCCTGTGCTGTCATCTGTTCTGTCATGACTTCCTCTAGCGAAGCTTCTTGGCTTTGGCGAGGCGCCTGGCGTTCAAGCTTGATTTCGCTGCCCCGATTTTGCTGCATCGCAGCAATTTATGACAGGGCTGCGGTTGCGGATCGGGGCGTGACGGCGCATCTGGCCCGGATGTCTTCTTCCCTCGCGTCAGCGCCCGCCAAGAAGGAGCTCGGCTTCGTCGAGTTCGTCTGTCTCATCGCCCTGATGATGGCGCTGAACGCCCTGGCGATCGACTCGATGTTGCCGGCCCTGCCGCACATCGGCGCGGACCTGAACGTGGCGACCGACAACGATCGTCAGTGGGTCGTGACGTCCTATCTGCTCGGGTTCGGCGGCGCCCAGCTGATCTACGGCCCGCTGGCGGATCGGTTCGGGCGCAAGCCCGTCCTGCTGTTCGGCGTGGGCGTCTATGTGGTGTTCAGCCTTCTGGCGACCCTGGCGCCGACCTTCGACACCCTGATCATGGCCCGCATCGGTCAGGGTCTGGGCAGCGCCTGCACACGCGTGCTGGCCGTCTCCATCGTGCGCGACCGCTACGAGGGCCGCACCATGGCGCGGGTCATGTCGTTCAGCTTCCTGGTCTTTCTGGGCGTGCCGATCCTGGCGCCGTCCATCGGCCAGATGATCATGCTGGTCGGGCCGTGGCGCTGGATCTTCGCCGGGCTGGGTCTGATCGGCGTCGGCCTGATCGTATGGGCGTCGCTTCGCCTGCCCGAGACGCTGAAGCCCGAGGATCGCCTGCCGATCCAGGTCAAGCGTCTGACCGCGGCCTACAAGACCGCCCTGACCGACCGCACCGCCATCGGTTACACCCTGGCCATGACGGCCATCACCGGGGCTCTGTTCGGCTTCATCAACTCGGCGCAGCAGATTTTCGCCGATGTCTTCCATGCCGAGGCGGCCTTTCCGGCCATCTTCGCCCTGATCGCGGGCGGCATCGCCGTGGCCTCCATCGTCAATGCGCGGCTGGTAGTGAAACTGGGGTCGCGCAAGATCTCGCACACGGCCCTGATCGGCTTCACCGCCATCTCGGCCGTCCACGCCGCCGTGGCGATCAGCGGCCATGAATCGATCTGGACCTTTGCGGTGCTGCAGACCCTGACCATGTTCTGTTTCGGCCTCATCGCCGGCAACTTCGGGGCCATGGCCATGGAGACGATGGGCAAGATCGCCGGCACCGCCGCCTCGATCCAGGGCTTCATCTCCACCATCGTCGGCTCGCTGCTGGGCTTTGCGGTGGGCCAGCAGTTCAACGGGACGACGATTCCGATGTCAGTGGGCTTCACCGTATTCGGCCTGATCGCCCTGGGCTGGGTGTTGTTCGCCGAGCGGGGACGGCTGTTCCGCGCCCATCATCAGCCGCCGGTCGCTGCGGCGTGAGGTCGATCTGACCGAGACTTGATCTTTTCGGCGTTTCCGCGCGTTCTCCGGCCAATCGTTACGGTCAGCCCAGGAAAGCCTCGATGAAGCGCAAAGCGCTCGGTCTCGTCTCCGCCCTCGCCCTTGCCGCCGCAATGGGGCTGAGCGCCTGCTCCACCACGACCGGGGGCGCGTCGATGACGCCGCCCGCCATCGCGCCTGCGCCCGGTCCCGATGCGGTCGACAGCCACACCTACGCCCGGCCCGAGATCGCCCGCGTCGTCGATGTGGCGCTGGACCTGACCGCGAACTTCGAGGCCAAGACCCTGTCGGGCACGGCGACCCTGGACATCCTGGCGGTCGCCGGCGCCAACGAGGTGATCCTGGATATCCGCAACCTGGACATCCAGGACGTGCGCGACGCTGCGGGTCAGCCGCTGCGCTATGTCGTCGGCGACAACGACGCCATCAAGGGCCAGCCCCTGACGGTCTATTTCCCGGCCTTCGTCCCGAACGAACGGCGCAAGATCGTCGTCACCTATTCGACTCGTCCCGACGCGGCGGCTCTTCAATGGCTCAGCCCGACCCAGACGGCGGGCGGCGAAAAACCCTACCTGTTCAGCCAGGGCCAGGCGATCCTGACCCGCACCTGGGTCCCGACCCAGGACAGCCCCGGCATCCGCCAGACCTATTCGGCCCGCATCACCGCGCCCGCCGACCTGACCGTGGTCATGAGCGCGGACCACCTGACGCCCAACGGCGAGCCGGCCGCACCCAATTCTGAAGGGGGCGGAATGAAGACCTGGCGTTTCCGGATGAACAATCCGATCCCGCCCTATCTGATCGCGCTGGGCGTCGGCGACATCGCCTTCGCTCCGTTCGACGAGCGAACCGGGGTCTGGACCGAGCCCAGCCGTCTGCGCGACGCCGCCGCCGAGCTGGAGCCGACCGCCGAAATGGTGGACGCGGCCGAGAAGCTGTACGGCCCCTATCGCTGGGGTCGTTACGACCTGCTGGTCCTGCCGCCCTCCTTCCCGTTCGGCGGGATGGAGAACCCAAAACTGACCTTCGCCACCCCGACCATCATCGCCGGCGACCGCTCGCTGGTGTCGCTGGTCGCGCACGAACTGGCGCACTCCTGGTCGGGCAATCTGGTGACCAACGCCACCTGGAACGACTTCTGGCTGAACGAGGGGTTCACCACCTATTTCGAGAACCGGATCATGGAGTCGATCTACGGCTATGATCGCGCGGTTCAGGAGCAGGTGCTGAGCTGGGACGGACTTCAGGACGAGCTGAAGTCCCTGCCGGCCGACGACACGCGCCTGCATCTGAACCTGCTGGGCCGCGATCCCGACGACGGCATGAACACCATCGCCTATGACAAGGGTTCGGCCTTCCTGCGCACCATCGAGCGCGTCGTCGGGCGTGAGGCGTTCGACGCCTGGCTGCGCGGCTATTTCGACCGCAACGCCTATCGCCCGATGACCACGGCCATGTTCCTGGACGACATCCGCGCCAATCTGGTGAAGGGCGACACGCGTCTGGAATCCGAACTGCAACTGGAGACATGGGTCTATCAGCCCGGCCTGCCGTCGAACGCGGTCGCGCCGGTGTCGGACGCCTTCACGCCCGTAGACGCCGCCGCCGTCGCCTTCTTCAAGGACAGGGGACCGGCCTCGGCCATTGCGTGGGCGAACTGGAACACCCAGCAGCGCCAGCGCTTCCTGGGCTGGCGTCCCGAAGGCCTGCGCGCCAACGCCGACTGGCTGACCAATGCGCAGCTGGCCGATCTGGAGCGCACCCTGAACCTGGCGAACGAGGGCAATGCCGAACTGACCTTCGGCTGGCTGCAGATCGCCCTGGCGCACCGCTATCAACCCGCTGTCGCCACGGCCGAAAAGTTCCTGACCAGCCAGGGCCGCCGCAAGTTTGTCCTGCCCCTGTTCCAGACCCTGTGGAACGAGAGCGAATGGGGCCGCCCCATCGCCCGCCGAATCTACGGCGAGGCCCGACCGCTGTATCACCCGGTGACTAGCAACTCGGTGGATCAACTGGTGGGACGGCAGTAAACGTCCGCTTCTCCCTCCCCTTCATGGGGAGGGACGATCGCGCAGCGATCCGGGTGGGGCCGTAAAACGGGTGAAGCGCTTCACACGCCCCCACCCCGGCTACGCTCCGCTTCGCCGCCCCTCCCCATGAAGGGGAGGGAGAAACGCACGCCAGCCATCACAATGACGCTGGTTCATTTTCAGCGATTTCAATCGCTTGCCGAATTATGTCCTCCTTCTCCTGCCCACGGGGTCAAATCGCCGCATAATACTCCCGTCCCGTCGCCCGGAGGGCTCGCTTGGCCTGCGACCTTGCGGCGGCGGGAGCGGATGGAACGGGAGCGGGTCTGAAACGGCCCGCGCCGGCGGCGAACGCCGTCGGAGGGTCGAGGGGGATACTCGATCGCACTCGGGACGGGGTTTCGCAGACCCCGCCGACCTGTCGCAGGCTTATGGGGTTAGGCGATAAGACCGCCACCGCTCGACGCCCCGAGCTTGCAGGCCAACCACCCGCGCGGAGCGTCAACCCTTCGTCGAAACGGTAATCTCTAATCACATTCCGGGCGAAGGCCCGGCGCTCCGCCCAGCCCTCCATCAACTTCGCTGCGAAAGCGCGAGGCCGATCACGCTTGTCCCTATCGCGGAATCCCCCGTTTGCGTTGCGGTGCGGCGCCCTATCGTCTATCCCGCGACACGGATTTCGACTGGAGCTTTCCCCATGGCTGACCTCGCCCCCGGCGTCCTGACCCTCTTCGGAGGATCGGGCTTTATCGGGTCGCAGGCGGTGCGCGCCCTGGCGCGTCGCGGCTGGCGCATTCGCGTGGCCGTGCGCAACCCGGTCCTGGCCATCGAGATCCAGCCGCTGGGCGATCCCGGCCAAATCCAGTTCATGCGCTGCGACATCACCAGCGCCGAGGACGTGGCCGCCGCCGTGCGCGGTGCGGACGCCGTGGTCAATCTGGTCGGCGTCCTGCACGACGCGGGCGGCAAGCGCGGCTTCGACGCCGTCCATACCGAGGCGGCCAAGACCATCGCCGAAGCCGCCAGGGCGGCGGGCGTCCAGCGTCTGGTCCAGATTTCGGCCATCGGCGCCGACGCCGCCAGCCCCTCGGCCTACGGCCGCTCCAAGGCCAAGGCCGAGGAGGCGGTGCGCGCCGTCTATCCCGACGCGGTGATCCTGCGGCCGTCGCTGGTGTTCGGCGCCGGCGACGGCTTCCTGAACCGCTTCGCCGCGATGGCGACCCTGTCGCCGGTCCTGCCGCTGATCGGCGGCGGGGACACCCGGTTCCAGCCGGTCTATGTCGGCGATGTCGCCGAGGCCATCGCGCGGGGCGTGACCCGCGTCGATGCGGCGGGCCGCACCTTCGAACTGGGGGGGCCGAGCCTCTATACCTTCCGCGAAGTGCTGGAACTGGTGCGCCGCGAGACCGGCCGCGACCGGATGCTGGTCCCCGTTCCCTTCGTCGTCGCCAAGCCCCTGGGCTCGCTGCTGCAACTGGGCCGGTTCGTCGGCGTCACACCACCGCTGACCCGCGATCAGGTGCTGATGCTGGAGAAGGACAATGTCGTCGCGTCCGACGCCCTGGGCCTGAGCAACCTGGGCATCGACCATCCGGCCGGCATGGCGGCGATCGCGCCTTCCTATTTGTGGCGCTACCGCGTCGGCGGCCAGTTCGCCGAAGCCCCCGCCCACTGAACCATCCCCATCCGATGAGGCCGTCGGTCGCTTTCGCGGCCGGCGGCGCTTCGCATATGGGAACAAAGAGTGCACAGCTTAAGGATGTCGGCCACGCAGCCCCAGTTCTCTTCGACCGATACGCCTGACCTGAACGACGCGCGGGCCCTGCTGTCGCGCGTCTGGGGCCACGCCGATTTCCGGGGGATGCAGGGGCAGGTGGTCGAGCAGATCCTGTCCGGCGGCGATGTGCTGGCCGTCCTGCCGACCGGCGGCGGCAAGAGCGTCTGTTACCAGATTCCCGCCATCCTGCGCCCCGGCCTGGGCCTGGTGGTCTCGCCGCTGATCGCCCTGATGACCGACCAGGTCGAGGCGTTGAAACAGCAGGGCGTCGCTGCGGCTCGGCTCGATTCCGGGGTGTCGCTGGACGAGCGTTCGGCCATCTGGGCGGCGGCCCGCTCCGGCGATCTGGACCTGCTCTACGTCTCGCCCGAAGGCTTGGCGGCCGGCGCCATGATGGACCGGCTGGCGGAACTGCCGCTGAGCCTGATCGCCATCGACGAAGCCCACTGCGTCTCGCAATGGGGCCACGACTTCCGTCCCGACTATCGCAACCTGGGTCTGCTGGCCGAGCGGTTCCCCGACGTGCCGCGCATCGCGGTCACCGCCACCGCCGACGCCCGCACCCGTGACGACATCCTGCGCTCGCTGCGGCTGGAGGAGGCCAAGGTCTTCGTCGACAGTTTCGCCCGTCCGAACCTGCAACTGTCGGCCGAGCGCAAGGAGAGCGCCTCGCGCGCCAAGACCGACGCCCGCGTCATCGAACTGGTGCGCGAGCGGCGGGGCAAGTCGGGCGTGGTCTATTGCGGCAGCCGCGACGGTTGCGACCGCGTGGCCCAGGCGCTGCGCGACGCCGGGACCAACGCCATCGCCTATCACGCCGGCATGGACACGCGCGAACGCGACCGCCGGCTGGAACGGTTTCTGGCCGAGGAGGGCGCCGTCATGGTCGCCACCATCGCCTTCGGCATGGGCGTCGATAAAGCCGACGTGCGCTTCGTCATCCACGCCGATCCGCCCGGTTCGCTGGAGGCCTATTGGCAGGAGATCGGCCGGGGCGGTCGCGACGGCGAACCGGCCGAGGGCATCACCCTGTACGGCCCCTCCGACATCGCCTGGGCCCTGCGCCGGCTGGACAGCCGCCCGATGGCCGAAGAGGTCAAGCAGGTCCAGGTGCGCAAGGCGCGCCAGCTGTTCGCCATGCTGGACGGCGCCGCCTGCCGCGCCCAGGCCGTGCGCCGCTATTTCGGCGAGACAGACGCCGAGCCTTGCGGCGTCTGCGACATCTGCGGCGACCCGCCCCTTCTTTATGACGCCACCGTCCCCGCACAAAAGGCCCTGGCGGCGGTCCAGCGTCTGGGTGGCCGGTTCGGCCGGGGCCGGATCGTCGACCACCTGACCGGCCGGACCAAGGCAGTCCAGCCGTGGGAGCAGCAGTTGTCCACCTGGGGCATCGGCGCCGACATCTCGCCCAACGGCTGGCGCGACATCGTCGATCACCTGTTGTTCGAAGGCCTGCTGGTCGAGGACGCCAACGACGGCAAGCCCCTGGTCGGACTGGGCGACGGCGAGGCGGTGCGCGCCGTCTACAAGGCCGAACGCAAGATCGAGGTTCGCCGCGTACCCGCAGGCTTCGACGCCGGCACGCGCTCGGGCAATCCGCGCAATCGCCGCGACCGCACCGGCGAAGGCCGCAACGCGGCGCTGGAGACGATGGACGTCGACGTCCGCGCCCGGTTCGAGGCTCTGCGCGCCTGGCGCCGCGACCGCGCCTCCGAACAGCATGTCCCGCCCTATGTCATCTTCCAGGACAAGACCCTGCTGGAGATCGCCGAGGCGGAGCCGGGCGACCTGAACAGTCTGGGCGCGATTTCCGGCGTCGGCCAGTCCAAGCTGGATCGCTACGGCAAGGGCGTGCTGGAGACGCTGAACGCCCTCTAGATCGGGTCAGACCGCCGGTTTGGGCGGGGCGGTGATGACTTCGACATTGTCGTTCAGCAGATAGGACAGTTCCGACAGGGCCACGGCGCGTTCGGCCGGGCTGGCGGCGGCCTGAACGGCGGCGACCTTCTTGGGCATGTCCTCGGAGATGCCGCGCAGGATGCATTTCAGGTCGCCGTCGGTTCCGCGCTCCTTCAGGATCAGGTGACCCTGCATGTCCAGGGCGGCCAACTGCTCGGTCTGGGCCTTGAAGCCGGTGAAGGCCTGGCTGGTGAAGAAGGCGGCGTCGTCGGCGGCCCTGGCGGCCGCCCAGCCATCGACCATGGCTTTCAGGCTGGTCGAGCGTGAGATGATGTCGGCGAAAAGGGGCTCGGTCGCCACCGAGATCGGCGCGCCGGGCACCGCCGCCGGCTGATCCGCCGCCAGGGCGACGGCGGGATTGGACATCGCCAGGGCGATCGAAAGCGCGAGGCCGCAGGACATTGGGATGACTTCCTGTTTCACCGTCCGCTAGGACGTTGAACCTGTTTACCCCCGACCCGTAAACGAGTGTTTACCCTCTCCAATCGCCATTACACCGACCGAGGACGCCATGAGCCGCGACGACGCCTGGAAGACATTCGATCGCACCGCCGTCGAGGCGGCCCAGACCCGGATCGTGGATCAGTTCGCCGCCGATCCCGATCGGCTGGCGCGGATGTCGGTCGAGGCGGCGGGGCTTTATCTGGACCTGTCGAAACAGAGCTGGACGAAAGCGGCCTTCGACGCCTGCCTGGATCTGGCGCGGGCGTCCGACGTCGAGGGGCGTCGCGCGGCCCTGTTTGCGGGTGAGGCCGTCAATCTGACCGAAGGTCGGGCGGTGCTGCACCCGGCCCTGCGCGCCGCGCCCGGCGCCGACTTCAAGGCTTTGGGCGAGCCGGTCTCGGCCGAGGTGGATGCGGTTCGGGCGGACATGAAGGCCTATGCCGACGCAGTGCGCTCGGGCGCCGAGGCGGGGGCGACGGGCAAAACGTTCGAGGCCATCGTCCATGTCGGCATCGGCGGGTCGGACCTGGGGCCGCGCGTGGTGTGGGATGCGCTGCGTCCGCTTGATCCCGCCATCGACCTGCGCTTCGTGGCCAATATCGACCCGCGCGACATGGCCGAAGCCCTGACGGGCCTGGACCCCGAGACGACCCTGGTCGTGGTGGTGTCCAAGACCTTCACGACCCAGGAAACCTTGGCCAACGCCGAGGCGGCCAAGGCCTGGCTGGCGGCGTCGCTGCCGGCCGAGGGGATGACGAAACACTTCATCGGGGTGACGGCGGCGCCGGAGAAGGCGGGCGCGTTCGGATGCGGCCGGACGTTCGCCTTCCGGGACTGGGTCGGCGGGCGCTATTCGCTGTGGTCGGCGGTCAGTCTGTCGTGCGGCATCGCCCTGGGCTGGGACGTGTTCGAACAGATGCTGGCCGGGGCGGCGGCCATGGACGACCATTTCGTCTCGGCCCCGCTGGAGGGGAACGCGCCGATCCTGCTGGCCCTGGCCCAGGTGTTCAACGTCGATGGGCTGAATCGGCCGGCGCGGACGGTGGCGCCCTATGCGCACGCCCTGCGTCGGCTGCCGAGCTTCCTGCAGCAGCTGGAGATGGAGTCGAACGGCAAGCGGGTGCATCGCGACGGCACGCCGGTGACGCGCCAGACCTGCCCCGTCGTGTTCGGCGAGCCGGGCACCAACGGTCAGCACGCCTTCTTCCAGCAGATCCATCAGGGACCGCAGACGGTCCCGGCCGAGTTCGTGATCGTCGCCAAAACCCACGCCGACGCGCCGGAATCGCCGCTGTGGTCCAACGCCCTGGCCCAGGGTCAGGCCCTGATGCTGGGCAAGACGACCGAGGCGGCCAAGGCCGAAGGTCTGGCCCAGGGGCTGTCGGGAGAGGACGCGACCCGTCTGGCCCCCCACCGCACCTTCACCGGCAATCGCCCCTCGACCGCCATCGTCATGCAGCGGCTGACGCCCGCGACCCTGGGCGCCCTGCTGGCCCTCTATGAGCACAAGACCTTCGTCGAGGGCGTGATCTGGGACATCAACAGCTTCGACCAATGGGGCGTCGAACTGGGCAAGGTGCTGGCCAGGGCGATCCTGAAGGACGTAGACGCCGGCGGGCCTTCGGCCGAACTCGACCCGTCCACGGCGGCCCTGATGACGCGTTTGCTCGGCTGACGAGGAAAGGGCCCGACCTTGCGGCCGAGCCCTCGGTGTCTTTCAGGCCGTCGCGCGATCACCAGCGGCGATCGTAACGATAGTCGCGGTCGTCCCGGCGATAGTCGCGGTAGTCACGGTGGTCGCCGCGCGATTCATAGCGACGATTCTCATAGCGATAATCGTAGCCGTTGCGGCTGTTGAAGCCCTGTCCGCGATCCCAGCGGCCCTGGTTGCGATAGCACTGGCCGCCGCCATAATAGTCGCAGCGCGAACCGCGGTTCGAGGACGAGGCCACCGCGCCGATGGCTGCGCCGCCCAGGGCGCCGCCGGCGATGTAGCGACCGTCGCCATTGCCGTAGATGGCGCCGGCGATGCCGCCGACAGCGGCGCCGATCAGGGCGTTGCGGCCGGTGTTGTCGCGGTCACGCGCCCCGTTCCCGTAAGATTGGGCCGAGGCCGGAGCGGCCATCAGGCTCAGAGCCATGACCGGGGCGGCGACGACAGCGGTGATCTTCAGCAGCTTTGACATGTTCCGTCTCCTTTGTTTCGGGCCGATGCGCCTTTCCGAGGGGGAGAAGCATCAGCGTTGAAACGGTTTTATCTGCCCGTGTTTGAACGACCCCAGAGGTCCGCATTCATTTTCGGTTCATGCGCGCGTCGCGTTGTCGCGGAAGTTTCGCAGGCGATTGAGGGCACGCCGCTTGACGATGCCCCCCCGTCTGCCTAACTCCCGCTCGCGTTAGCACTCTCGCTGGTTGGCTGCCAAAACGGCGATCGCGGGAATGCCGCACACCGTTTCAAAAACGCCCCGATCCGGGGGTTTTACAGGGAGAAGTCCGATGGCGTTCCGTCCGCTCGGCGACCGCGTGCTGGTCAAGCGCGTTGAAGAAGAATCCAAGACCAAGGGCGGGATCATCATCCCCGACACCGCCAAGGAAAAGCCCCAGGAAGGCGAGGTCGTCTCCGTCGGCCCCGGCGTCCGTGACGAATCCGGCAAGGTCAACGCTTTGGAACTGAAGGCCGGCGACCGCATCCTGTTCGGCAAATGGTCGGGCACGGAAGTGAAGATCGACGGCGACGACCTGATCATCATGAAAGAGTCGGACGTGCTCGGAGTGCTGAGCTAAGGCTCAGCCCTCAGTGGCGAGTGATCAGTGGCGAGCAGCGAGCAGGTTTCCGAGTGAAGCCGCCGCCGTCGCCCCAGTTTCAGATCCCTCGCCGCTCGCCACTAACCACTCGCCACTCACACCAAAGGAGCAGCCCGCATGGCCGCTAAAATCGTACATTTCAACACCGACGCGCGCGACAAGATGCTGCGCGGCGTCAACGTGCTCGCCAACGCCGTCAAGGTGACCCTGGGTCCCAAGGGCCGCAACGTCGTGATCCAGAAGTCCTTCGGCGCCCCGCGCTCGACCAAGGACGGCGTGTCGGTCGCCAAAGAGATCGAGCTGGAAGACGCCTTCGAGAACATGGGCGCCCAGATGATCCGCGAAGTCGCTTCGAAAACGAACGACAAGGCGGGTGACGGCACCACCACCGCGACCGTCCTGGCTCAGGCCATCGTGCAAGAGGGCCTCAAGGCCGTCGCCGCCGGCATGAACCCGATGGATCTGAAGCGCGGCATCGACAAGGCTGTCACGCTGGTCCTGCAAGAGATCAAGGACAAGTCCAAGCCCGTCTCGAACAACTCGGAAATCGCCCAGGTCGGCACCATCTCGGCCAACGGCGACAGCGAAATCGGTGAGCTGATCGCCCAGGCCATGGCCAAGGTCGGCAACGAAGGCGTCATCACCGTCGAGGAAGCCAAGACCGCCGACACCACCGTCGACGTCGTCGAAGGCATGCAGTTCGACCGCGGCTACCTGAGCCCTTACTTCATCACCAACGCCGACAAGATGGAGGTTCAGCTCGAAGAGCCGCTCATCCTGCTGTTCGAGAAGAAGCTGACCTCGCTGCAAGCCATGCTGCCGATCCTGGAAGCCGTGGTGCAGTCGGGTCGTCCGCTGCTGATCATCGCCGAGGACATCGAAGGCGAAGCCCTGGCGACCCTGGTCGTCAACAAGCTGCGGGGCGGCCTGCGCGTCGCCGCCGTCAAGGCGCCGGGCTTCGGCGATCGCCGCAAGGCCATGCTGGAAGACCTCGCCATCCTGACGGGCGGCCAGGTCATCTCGGAAGACCTGGGCATCAAGCTTGAGAGCGTCACCATCGACATGCTCGGCAAGGCCAAGAAGGTCACCATCACCAAGGACGACACCACCATCGTCGAAGGCGTCGGCGAGAAGGACGCGATCGAAGCCCGCGTGGCCCAGATCAAGCGCCAGATCGAAGACACCACCTCCGACTACGACAAGGAAAAGCTGCAGGAACGTCTGGCCAAGCTGGCCGGCGGCGTCGCGGTTCTCCGCGTCGGCGGTTCGACCGAAGTCGAAGTGAAGGAAAAGAAGGACCGCGTCGACGACGCCCTGAACGCCACGCGCGCCGCGGCTGACGAAGGCATCGTTCCGGGCGGCGGCATCGCCCTGCTGAAGGCCTCCAAGATCCTGGCCGACGTCAAGGGCGACAACGCCGACCAGAACGCCGGCATCGCGATCATCCGTCGCGCCCTGCAGGCTCCGATCCGTCAGATCGCCGAAAACTCCGGCGTCGAAGGCTCGATCGTGGTCGGCAAGGTGCTGGAAAACGAAGACGCCTCGTTCGGCTTCAACGCCCAGACCGAAGAATACGGCGACCTGGTCAAGATGGGCGTCATCGACCCCGCCAAGGTCGTTCGCACGGCCCTGCAAGACGCCGCTTCGGTGGCCGGCATCCTGATCACGACGGAAGCCGCTGTCGCCGACGCCCCCAAGAAGGGCGGCTCCGGCGGCGCCCCTGACATGGGTGGAATGGGCGGCATGGGCGGCATGGACTTCTAAGTCCAAGCCACTTGACGCTGAAATGCAGAAGGGCGGGGTCGCGAGACCCCGCCCTTTTTCATGTCTGCTCCCTGCGAAGCGGGGAGGGGGACCGCGTAGCGGTGGAGGGGCTCTTGAAGTTGCACAGGCGTTTGCGATGCGGCGCCGGCCCCTCCGTCACGACGCGAAGGGGCGTCGCGCCACCTCCCCATGAAATGGGGAGGAGACGGTGTTTCAGAACTCCGAGATCGCGCCGGGCCGGCGCGAACGCGTCTTCAGCCACATGACGCCCAGCAGGTCCGAGAAGGACGCCCGCAGGCGGCCCCAGTTGGTGTATTTCGAGCGGCCGACCTCGCGGTGGCGGTGGTCCACGTCGAGGTACTGGTTCCTGAACCCCTCGCGGATCATCAGGGCCGGCAGGTAGCGGTGGATGTGATCGAAGTAGGGCAGGCGCAGGAAGACGTCGCGGCGGAAGGCCTTCAGCCCGCAGCCGGTGTCGTCGGCGTCGTCGCCGAGCAAGCGACGGCGGATGCGGTTGGCCCAGATCGAGGCCTGACGCTTGGCCTCGGTGTCCTGACGCTTGGCGCGACGGCCGCCGACCAGGCCGACGTCGGCGGGGGCGGCCAGCAGGGCGTCGACCAGGCGCGGCGCGTCGGCGGGCGGGTTCTGGCCGTCGCCGTCCATCGTCACCACGACCGGCGCGCGCGCCGCCAGGACGCCGGTGCGGACCGCCCGGCTCTGGCCCGCATTGGTCCCGTGGGCCAGGACGCGCAGGGCCGGCAGTTCGGCCATGGCGGCCTTCAGCTCGGCCAGGGTCGCGTCCCTGGAGGCGTCGTCGACGAAGATCATCTCGTACGAACGCCCGGCGAAGGCGGCGGCGATCTCGCGCGCCAGGGGCACGGCGGCGCCCGCCTCGTCATGGACGGGAACGACGACGGAGATTTCGGGCGTTTCGGCGGTCATTGGCGCTCCATAGAGCATGATCGTTTCCGACGGAACTGCGCAGCGGTTTCAGCTGAAACGTGAATCATGCTCGGATTCAAGCCGAGATCGAACGCTTAGGGGAGACGGCTGACGAGGGCGCGGTGGCCGTGTAAGGATCGCCAGATGAAGACTTTCGATCTGGATGGCCGCATCGCCGGCTGGCGCGGGCCGGTTCTCGCGGCCCTGCTGACGTTGATCGCCGGCCTGCCCGGCCTGTTGCTGCTGCCGCCGCTGGATCGCGACGAGAGCCGGTTCGCCCAGGCCACATCCCAGATGCTGGAAAGCGGCGACTACGTCGATATCCGCTATCAGGACGAACCGCGCTGGAAGAAGCCGGTCGGCATTTACTGGATGCAGGCCGTCGCTGTCGGGCTGACCTCGGATGTCGAGAACCGCGAGATCGCGCCCTATCGCATCCCGTCTCTGCTTGGGGCGATGCTGGCGGCCTGGGCCGTGGCCTGGGCCGGGTCGGCCATGCTGGGCAGCCGGGTCGGCTTCTTCGGCGGGGCCATCATGGGGGCGACCTTCCTGCTGTCGACCGAGGCGGGGATCGCCAAGACCGACGCCATGCTGTGCGGGGCGACCACCCTGGCCATGGCGGCGCTGGCGCGCATCTATATGGCGACCAGGGCGGGTGAACGACCGATCCGACCGCACAAACTGCTGTTCTGGACTGGGATCGGCCTGTCGATCCTGATCAAGGGACCGATCGGATTCCTGGTCGTGGCCCTGGCGATCATCGCACTGTCGATCTGGGATCGGGACGTGAAATGGCTCTATCGCCTCGGCTGGGGCTGGGGGCTGCCGCTGGTCGCGCTGATGGTCGGGCCGTGGGCCATCGCCATCACCATCGCCACCGACGGCGGTTTCTGGCGCGAGGCCATCGGCGGCGATCTGGCGCCCAAGATCGCGGGTGCGCATGAAAGCCATTCGGGCTTCCCCGGCATGTATCTGCTGCTGGCGCCCCTGCTGTTCTTCCCCTCGACCCTGCTGCTACCCGCCGCCGTCTCGACGGGGTGGAGCCGGCGGGCCGAGCCGGCGATCCGCTTCCTGGTCTGCTGGCTGGTTCCCGGCTGGCTGATGTTCGAACTGGCCCCGACCAAGCTGTGGCACTATACCCTGCCGACCTTCGGGGCGCTGGCCCTGCTGGCCGCCGCCGCCCTGGCCCAGCCCATCGGCAAGGTGTCGAGGATCACCGGCGCCGCGCTGGCGGCGTTTGCGGCTCTGCTGATCATCGGCATCACCGTCTATGGACTGACGGTCTATGGCACCTCGACGGCCCAGACCTGGGCGGCGTTGACCGTGGTCATGGCGCTGGCGGCGGGGGCGATGGGCGGCTTCCTGTTGCTGAATCGGGCGCCTGTGGCGGCGCTGGTCGCCTCGCTGGCCTTCGGCATCGTGGCCCATGCGGCCCTGGCCGGCACGATCCGGCAGCTGCGGCCGCTGGCTGTCGCGCCCCAGCTTGAGAAGGCGCTGGAGGCGGCCGACCTGCATCCGCGCCAGGGCCGCACGCCGGGTCCGGTGGCGATCACGGGCTTCCATGAACCCAGCTTCGTCTTCCTGACCGGGCGAGACACCGATCTGACCGACGCGCAAGGCGCGGCCCAGGCTCTGGCCGAGGGGCGTCCCGCCATCGTCGAGGGGCGCGACGCCGACGCCTTCCGCGCCGCAGCGGCCCGGCTGGGCGTGTCGGGCCGCGCGGTCGGGGTGGTCAATGGCTTCAACTATTCGGGTGGGGACGAGGTCAGCCTGACCGTCTATGCGCCGCCGCCCCGGAACGGGTTGGGCGCTGGCGCGGGAGGCTCGTAATGGGCCGCTTCATCCAGATCGTCGAGGTCGGTCCGCGCGACGGGCTGCAGAACGAGAAGACCGTGCTGGCCCCCGCCGTCCGCGCCGATCTGGTGCGACGGCTGGAGGGCGCCGGGGCGAAGCGGATCGAGGCCGTCTCCTTCGTCCATCCCAAATATGTGCCGCAGATGGCCGGCGCCGAAGAGGTCATGGCCGCCCTGCCGCACGAGGCGGGCCGCAGCCGCATCGGCCTGGTTCTGAACGGCAAGGGCTATGACCGGGCGCTGGCGACCGGGGTGGATGAGGTCAATGTCTCGGTCGCCGCCACCGACGGCTTCGGCTTGAAGAACCAGGGCCTGGCGGTGAAGGATCAGCTGGTGATGCTGGGCGAGATCGTCGCCCGGCGACACAATGCGGAGGCGTCAGAGGGCGCGCCGGCGCTGTCGGCCATGATCTCGTGCGTCTGGGGCTGCCCCTTCGACGGCGAGGTCTCGGTCGATCAGGTCGCCGACATGGTCGGCGCCATCGCCGAGATGGGCGTAGGCGAGATCGGTCTGGCCGACACCATCGGCGCGGGCGATCCCTGGGCGGTAACGCGGAAAGTCGATGCGGCGAAAGCCGTAGCGCCGGACGCAACCCTGCGCCTGCATTTCCACGACACCCGCAACACCGGCCTGGCCAACGCCTATGCGGGGGTCGAGGCCGGGATTGATGTGCTGGATGCGTCGGTCGGCGGCATCGGCGGCTGTCCCTTCGCACCGGGCGCCACGGGTAATATCGCCACCGAGGACCTGGTCTATATGCTGGCGCGTGGCGGGTTCGAGACGGGGTATGATCTGGACGCCCTGATCGCCACGGCCCGCTGGATCGGCGAGGCCATCGGTCGGCAGGCGCCGTCGGCGCTCAGTCGCGCGGGCGGGTTTCCCAAGCGCTGAAGCCTTGCTGTGGCGAGGATTCGCAAACGGAGCTATTCATGATGAACAGGCGTAGCCGTCGGGCGGGCTGCGAAGAGGACCGACCATGCTGATCGCCATTCCGCTGCTGCTGATCCCCGTGGTGCTCTACAATATCGTGGTGCTGTTCGGCGGGTCGGGCGGCGGCGCCATCGTCCAGGCGGACGCCCTGCTGCGCGATCCGCTGTTCTCGATCACCATGACCTCGGGCGCGCAATGGACGATCGGGTCGGGCGACCTGATCCTGTTCCTGGGCCTGATCCTGCTGTTCTTCGAGCTGGTGAAGTCGACCTCCAGCCAGCGGGTCGCCATCATCAATCACGCCCTGTCTATGATCCTGTTCATTGCCGTGCTGGTGGAGTTCCTTCTGCTGCCGGGCTTTGCGACCTCGACCTTCTTTTTGATCGTGATCATGATCCTGCTGGACGTGCTGGCCGGCTTCATCGTGACGATCATCTCGTCTCGCAAGGATTTCGATTTCGGCGGTGCGTGAGCCACACGGCCTCAAGTAGGTCGAAGGCCGATAGGCCCACGAACAATGGCCTCAAGTAGCGCGAAGCGCGATAGGCCCTACGAAAAAGCCGTGAAGATCAGGGCGACCACGGCGACGTCGAAGAATTTGGCGGCGAGGGCGAAGACGGCGGGCATGGGCAGGTCCGGCTGAGGGCGATCTGCCGCGCCTCCAGCAAACCCCGTGCCGCCGGATCAGATGTCGGTCTTGGCCGCCTTGCCCGCAACCGGACGACGCTCGGCCGCGCCGGAATATTCGGCTCCGAGATAGGCGGAGCGGGCGGCGTCCAGCACCGGCGGGCCGCCGCGCAGACCGCGCTTTTGTCCGGTCTGACCCATCTGCTGGGCGACGAAGGCGCTGGCGCCCGGCTCCGGCGCCGGGGGGACGGCAGCTCTTGCCGGGGCCGGTTGGGCGTCGATGTCGGGCGCGGGCGCATCGACCGGCACCAGGGCGCGCGAGGCCGAGCGTTCGCGACGCTCGCGCTCGCGACGGTCGCCCTCGCGGCGATCCACCCGCTCCGGTCCGCCGACAGATTGAATCCGGTCGGTCATTTGGGCTTGGCGCCACCCGCCAGCTTATCGATCTGGCGGCGCATCTCGTCCATCTGGCGGCGCATTTCGTCGAGAGCGTCGGGCGCCTCAGACGCGGGCTCCGGCTTGGCCTCGGGCGCGGCCGTTGGTTCGGCGCGCGGATAGCCGAAGGCCGGGAACATCTGCATGGCGCGTTCGAACATGGCCATGTTCGCCTTGGCCGTTTCCTCGATCAGCGTCGCACCCGAGCCGGCGCCGAAAGCGCGGCCGACCTGGCTGGCGAACTGTTCCTGCTGGCGGCCGAAGTTGGCCAGCGACATCTCAAGATAGGAGGGCAGAACCCCCTGCATCGACCCGCCGTAGAAGCCGATCAGCTGACGCAGGAACTGGACGGGCAGCAGGGCCTCGCCCCGGCTCTCTTCCTCGAAGATGATCTGCGTCAGGATCTGGCGCGTCAGGTCGTCATTGGTCTTGGCGTCATAGACGACGAAGTCTACCCCTTCGCGCACCATGGCGGCCAGGTCCTCCAGCGTCACATAGGCGCTGGTCCGCGTATTGTAGAGACGGCGGTTCGCATACTTCTTGATGACGACCGCGTTCGCCTCGTTCTTGTTTCCGCCCTTGTTTTTTTCGTCAGCCACGCTTGTTCTCGCGATGTTGCAACGCATCACTATCTCCCCTTGCGCCGCGAAGCGCCAGAGGGGGCGTCAATGCGCGCCCCATACAGAAAGTGTGCGGACGGATCAGCCGTGGCTCATCGCCGGGGCCAGGACGACGCCGACCAGAACCGCCGTCCAGTGGACGGTCGCACCCGTGACGACGAAGCCATGCCAGATGGCGCGCCGGAACTTCACGCGCGGGCTGACGAAGACAAAGACGCCGGCGGTGTAGATCAGGCCGCCGATGACCAGCAGGGCCAAGGCGACGGGATGGACCGTCTCGACCATCGGCTTCAGGGCCGCGACCGCCAGCCAGCCAAAGACGACATAGACGCCGCTCCAGAACTTGTCCGAGATGCGCGGCGCGAACAGTTTCACCCCGGCGCCCATGAAGGCCAGGGTCCAGATCAGGGTGGTGAAGCCGATGGACCACAGCCCCTCGAACCGCTGGGTCGTGAAGGGGGTGTAGCTGCCGGCGATCATCAGGAAGATGGCCGCCTCGTCCAGCCGCCGCAGCACAGGCCGCGCGGCGCAGGGGTTGGTCCAGTTGTAGATGGTCGAGGCCGTCAGCATGCCGACCAGGCACAGGGCGTAGATGGCCGTCGCCATGACGCCGCCGATGCCCGTGTAGACTCCCGCCAGTCCCGCCAGGATGATCCCGCCGACCGCCGCCAGCATCAGGCCGACGACATGGACCCACAGGTCCGCCAGTTTCTCGGCGCGTGTCGGATAGTGCTCGATCATGTCCAGCTCGTCCGGCGTGCAGACGTGGGTGACGAGACGTTTCAGCGTACGAAGCATAGCCCTTCCAATCCATGGATCGCTTCTATCGTTCCGCGACAATGCGCCGACAGGGTGACGAAGGGCTGAATCCGGCCGGGCTTCTATTGTCGCAGGTGACGAAGGCGTCGCGATGCGGCAAAACGGTCACGCAGACCTATTCTCCAGAGAGTGAAATCCCATGACCGACGTCGTCATCGTTTCCGCCGCGCGCACGCCGGTCGGCTCTTTCCTGGGCGCCCTGTCGTCCCTGCCGGCGTCCAAGCTGGGCGAGATCGCCATCAAGGCGGCGCTTGAGCGAGCCGGCGTGTCGGGCGACGAGGTGGACGAGGTGATCCTCGGCCATGTGCTTCAGGCCGCCGCGGGTCAGGGCCCTGCGCGCCAGGCCGCTGTGGGCGCCGGCGTCAGGAAAGAGGCCGCCGCCTGGAGCCTGAACCAGATCTGCGGCTCGGGCCTGCGCGCCGTGGCCATCGCCGCCCAGCAGATCGCCTTGGGCGACGCGAAGATCGTCGTCGCCGGCGGTCAGGAGAGCATGAGCCAGGCGCCGCATGCACAAGCCCTGCGCAACGGACACAAGATGGGCGACGTCGCCCTGGTCGACACCATGGTCAAGGACGGCCTGTGGGACGCCTTCAACGGCTATCACATGGGCCAGACCGCCGAGAATATCGCCGACAAATGGTCGATCAGTCGCGAGGCCCAGGACGAATTCGGTCTCGCCAGCCAGCACAAGGCCGAGGCGGCCCAGACCGCCGGCAAGTTCGACGACGAGATCGTTCCCGTCGTCATTCCCGGCCGCAAGGGCGACGTGACGGTCGACAAGGACGAATACATCCGCCACGGCGCGACTCTGGAGCTGATGCAGAAGCTGAAGCCCGCCTTCGCCAAGGACGGCAGCGTCACCGCCGCCAATGCGTCCGGGCTGAACGACGGCGCCGCCGCCTTGGTGCTGATGAGTGCGGACGAGGCCAAGGCCCGCGGGCTGGAGCCGCTGGCCCGCGTCGCTTCCTACGCGACGGCCGGCGTCGATCCCTCGATCATGGGCACAGGGCCGATCCCGGCCTCGAAGAAGGCGCTGGAGAAGGCGGGCTGGAGCGTCGCCGATCTCGATCTGGTCGAATCCAACGAGGCCTTCGCGGCCCAGAGCCTGTGCGTGGTCAAGGAGCTGGGCCTCGACCCGGCCAAGGTCAACGTCAACGGCGGCGCCATCGCCATCGGCCACCCCATCGGCGCCTCGGGCGCCCGCATCCTGACGACGCTGCTGTTCGAGATGAAGCGGTCGGGCGCCAAGAAGGGCCTGGCGACCCTGTGCATCGGCGGCGGCATGGGCGTGGCCATGTGCGTCGAGCGGGCGTGACCTGACATAATCGCCCTTCTCCCACCGGGAGAAGGTGGCTCGAAGAGCCGGATGAGGGTCGGATGGTGGGCCAGATCGCACCACCGAACCCTCACCCTTTCGCACAAGGACGACGGCTGCGCCGCCGTGTGCTCAAGCCCTCTCCCACCGGGAGAGGGAGGCAATTTTCAGTCCACCGCCGGGTATTCGAACGGATCGCTCGGCGTCGGCTGGGTCGGCAGCGGCATGCGCGGCAGGGGCTCGTCGCGGTTGGCGGCGTTCAGCAGGAAGCTGGCCAGGATGACGGCCGCCTGACGCAGGTCCTCGGCCTTCAGGTGGTCGTAGCTGTCGATGCTGGTGTGGTGCAGGCGGCTGGAATAGTCGAGCGGGTCCTGGATGAACTGATAGCCGGGTACGCCCACCGTCTGCATATAGACGTGGTCGGTGCCGCCCGAGTTGCGCAGCGAGACCGTAGTCGCGCCCATGCTGGCGAAGGGCGCCAGCCATTCCTGGAAGATCGGGACGGCGGCGACATTGCCCTCGGCGTTGATGCCGCGAATCTTGCCCGAGCCGTTGTCCAGATTGAAATAGGCCACCAGGTCGCGATAGCCCGCGCGCGGCTCGATGGGCCAGCGGCTGCGCCAGGTGCGATTGTTCGACAGGCCCGCAAGCGCCGGATCGTTCGACGGCGCACGCGTCGCCAGATGCTGGTCCACATAGGCCAGCGAGCCCAGAATGCCCTGTTCTTCGCCGTTCCACAGCGCGAAACGGATCGTGCGCTTGGGCCGCACGTTCAGGGTTTTCAGGATGCGCGCCGCCTCCATGACCACCGCGCTGCCCGCCGCATTGTCCACGGCGCCGTCCGAGGCGACCCAGCTGTCCAGGTGGGCGCCGGCCATGACGTATTCGCTGCCGCGCGCTGTGCCGGGGATGTCGGCCAGGATGTTGTAGGCGTTGCCGTCCTCGTCGTGGAACCGGACCTCGCTGTTCAGCTCCAGCGTCGGCGGCGCATCGGTCAGGGCCAGGCGCGCCAGGCGACGATAATCTTCCGCCGCCAGCTCCATCCCCGCCAGCTTCGGCGTGGCGCCGACCTGATAGGTGTAGCCCGTGCCGTGCAGCAGGCCGCCGTCGCGCTGGGAAATCCGCACCCAGGCCAAGGCGCCCTGTTCGACCAGGAAGGTGTCCAGCTCATTGGCGAAGTTGGCGGTCTTGAGCTGGCGTTCCATCGCTGCGGGCGAATGCTGCGGATGGTTATAGGTGTTGCGCTCGGCCAGTTCGGTGGCGGTCCAACGGCGGAAGGCCGGCTCGGTCGGCTCCGACCCCGTGCCCGGCTGGGACAGCATGACGATCTTGCCCGCCAGCTTGCCGCGCCATTTGTCGAAGTCCTCGACCTTGGAGATCGGGGCCACGATCACCCCGGCGCTGATGGTTCCATTGGTCGAGGGCGTCCAGGCCACGGGAATGGCGCGCAGGTCCAGCGGGCGCGGCGCGGTCATGCGGGCGCTGGAGCGGACGATGGACCAGCCCCGGCCGAACTCGAACCCTTCGGCGCGGACGTTGGACAGGCCGTAGTCGGTGAACTGCGCTTGCGCCCACCGTTCGGCCTCGCGCATCTGCGGCGAGTTGGTCATCCGCCCGCCGATCCGGTCGGTCAGATAGGCGGCGGTCTGCATCACCTGGCTGTGGTTCAGCCCCTGGTCGATGATGCCGTTGACGGCGACGCGGTCCACCGACTGGGCGGCGAC
>NZ_JBAZPR010000017.1:0-79865 GCF_041648115.1 Brevundimonas sp. | reverse complement strand
CCTCCCCCGATGGGGGAGGATTATCGTGACCGCCCCCTTCGACGCCGCTCAGGACCTAGCCGACGCTCCACGCGTCGGCGGGGCCCAGCGGCCAAAGGACGCCGCCACCCTGATCCTGACGCGGGGCGGCGGCAAACCCGAGGTGCTGATGGGACGGCGCGCGCCGGGGCATGTCTTCATGGCGTCGAAATGGGTGTTCCCGGGCGGGCGAATCGACCGTAGCGACTTCACCGCCGCCGCGACCGGCGACCTGTCGTCAGATGTCGCGCGGCGGCTGGAAGGCGAACTGCCCGCCCGGCGCGCCCGCGCCCTGACCCTGACGGCGGTGCGCGAGACCTTTGAGGAGACCGGGCTGATCCTGGGGCGACCCGCGCCGAGCGCCTCGGTCGCCGGACCGTGGCGCGAGTATCGGCAGGCGGGCGCCCTGCCCGACCTGTCGGTCCTGTCCTACATCGCCCGCGCCATCACGCCGCCGGGCCGGACACGGCGGTTCGACGCTCGGTTCTTCATGGCCTCGGCCGAGGCCCTGCTGAGCCCGGAACCGACCGCCGGATCGGGCGAGCTGGACGAGATTGCCTGGCTGCCGTTGGACGAGGCTCGTGCGCTGGACCTGCCCGCCATCACCCGCTTTGTGCTGGGGGAGTTGGCGGAGAGACTGGAACACCCGAACCGTCCCCTGCCGTTCGTGCGGATGGTGCGGGGCCGGCACACGGTCGAACACAGGGACTGACATGGCCGGATCGACGATCACCCTGCGCCTGACGATCGCCGACCCGGTCGCAGGCGTCGCCTACAGCCTGCAGGACAAGGCCAACATGCCGGTCGAGCCGCGCATCGCCGACGACGGCCCGATCAGCTTCGATGCGCCGGTCACCCTGTCCGACGACGGGCGGCTGACCGGGACATTCGTGCGACGCGAGGGGCCGGCGCGGCGGTTCGTCTATATCGCCATCGGCGCGTCTGCGGGCCAGCACGCCAGCGAATGGAGCCGACGCGCCAAGATCGACATCCACGACATTCCCGCCGATCTGCTGGCGCAGGCGCGCGGCGGGCTTTTGCTGGAGGTCGTCCTGCCCGGCCGCGCCCGCGACGGCGGCCCGGCCTGCGCCACCGTGAGGCCGCTTCAGGCATGGCGCGTCGTCTAATCCTTAGTCGGCGATCGGCTTGGTCAGGTCGAACTCGACGCGGAAATGGCGGTTGGGACGACGCAGTTCGTAGGCGAACATCCGGTCGGGATGGACCTCCATCGCCCAGACATTGGTGGTCGAGACCGCCGCGTCATTGGCGTTGAACAGGGCGATCGATTCGGCGTCTACCGGGAACGCCTGCCGCTCGGCCGTGCCGGCGCCGGCCGTGTCGCCGCCATACAAGTGCAGCACGTCCGTCGTGCCGTCCTCATGCCGGTGATCGTGCTTCAGGCGCAGGCCCGCGTCCGTCTTGGTCACGACCCAGGTGCGAGAGCGGTCGTCGCCGACCGCGAAGGGAATGCGCACCTCGTCCGCCGAACAGTCGCGGACGTGCATGATCAGCCGCTCGCTGGCGAACTTGGCGTCGGCGGCGTCTGTCGTGACGACCCGGCCTTCGAATCGCTGGCCGCACAGAGCGTTCAGCCGCGCCATGAAGGCGTCCTGGGTCGGAGTCGGTCCAGCCGTCGCGACACCGGCGGACGACAGGGAAATCAGGGCCGCAGCGGCCAGCAGGGATACGATTTTCATGCGCTCAGACTATATGTGCATCCGACCGCATCAACGTGGCATCGCGCCCGTTGACTTTGGGGCGATCCTGAGTATGTTCCGCGCCTCTTATTTTAAGCGGCTTTCGCCGTCGCAGAGGTAATTCCGATGGCCAAACCGGCTTCCATCAAGATCCGCCTGAACTCCACGGCCGACACCGGCTTCTTCTATGTCACCAAGAAGAACGCCCGCACCATGACCGAGAAAATGGTCGTCAAGAAGTACGACCCCGTCGTGCGCAAGCACGTCGAGTTCAAGGAAGGCAAGATCAAGTAAGCACTTGATCAGCCGAGAATTGAAAACGCCCGGCTGACATCCAGCCGGGCGTTTTTCGTTGTCTGGGCGGTTGATCAGGCCGCCTTGGCGATGACCCTGTTGCGACCGGCGGCCTTGGCCTCGTAGACGCCTTCGTCGGCGCGTTTCAGCAAACCTTCGGGCGTGTCGCCGTCGCCGGTCGTGGCGGCCACGCCGATCGAGATGGTGATGGTGATCTGTTCCTTGCCCCCCATGACCCGGAATGGGGCGGAAGCGACATCGCGGCGAATCCGTTCGGCGACGCGGCCCGCGTCTTCCAGACTGGCGCCCGGCATCACGACCACAAACTCCTCACCGCCCATCCGGCACGGCAGGTCCACGGCGCGGACGTTGGTGGCCAGGCGCACGGCGAACTCGACCAGGACCTCGTCTCCGGCGTCGTGACCGAAGCTGTCGTTGACGGACTTGAAGTGGTCGATGTCCAGCACCAGCGCCGCGACCTGGGCCCCGCCCTGTGCGGCGCGCCCGACCAGGGCCTGTAGCTGGCCGGTCATGTAGCGACGATTGTGCAGGCCGGTCAGGGCGTCGGTGACGGCCATCTCCATGCTGCTGTCCAGCTTCTGGCGCAGGAAGTCGGTGTAGCGTTTGCGTCGGATCTGGGTGCGGACCCGCGCCGACAGCTCCTCGGTGTCGATGGGACGCGGCAGGATGTCGGCGGCGCCCAGTTCCAGCGCCTTGACCATGCGCGGCCGCTCGACCGGCTCGACCACCGCCAGGATCGGTGCACGACGCGCATCGCCCGACTTGGCCTGGGCCACGATCCGCAGACCGTCGAAGCTGGCGGCGGCGACATTGACGATGATCAGGTCCAGCGCCCCCTTGGCCGCGATCAGCGCCGCCTCGGGATCGGATTCGATGGTGACGCGGTGCTCGCCGCTCAGTTCGGCCGCCATCTTCTCGGCCTGACGAATGTCGTCATCAACGATCAGAACGCGCCCGCCCTCGCTGCGCAGCCGCGCTGCGCCATCCGAATCGACGCCCAAGCGCCGACCGCTTTCCTCGCGCTCACGCAGCTCGTCCATGACGTGCTTCAATCGCGTCAGCGACTTGACCCGCGCGAACAGGATCACATCGTCGATGGGCTTGGTCAGGAAGTCGTCGGCGCCGGCTTCCAACCCACGGATCCGATCCTGACGGCCGTCCAGCGCGGTGACCAGCACGACGGGGATATGGCGTGTCTCGGCCTGGGCCTTCAGCCGGCGACAGGTCTCGAACCCGTCCATGCCGGGCATCATGACGTCCAGCAGGATAAGGTCCGGCTGGTGCTCGGCAGCGATGGCCAGGGCCGAGGCGCCGTCGTTGCAGCTCAGCACGTCGTAATATTCGATGGTCAGCTTTGCTTCGAGCAGGCGGACGTTCACGTCCACATCGTCGACGACGAGGATTCGGGCGCTCATCCGAGGTGCTGCCGGATGGTTTCGAGGAAATGCATCACCGAGATGGGCTTGGAGATATAGGCCTCGCACCCGCCCTGGCGGATACGCTCCTCGTCGCCCTTCATCGCGAAGGCGGTCACGGCGATGACGGGGATATGGCTCAGCTCCTCGTCGTCCTTCAGCCACTTGGTGACTTCCAGACCCGAGATTTCGGGCAGTTGGATATCCATCAGGATCAGATCGGGATGGTGCGCGCGCGCCAGGGCCAACGCCTGCAAGCCCTCGCGGGTCTGCAGAGTCTCGTAGCCCTGGGAATCGAGCAAATCATGAAAAAGCTTCATGTTCAGCTCGTTATCCTCGACGATGAGGACTTTCTTGGACATCATCACCTGACCTGCGCGACCCTCGAACGCGGGACGCCTCGTTGGTCGCATTCGTAGGCGAGCAGTCTTAAGTTGGGGTGAAGCCAACCTTACGGAGACCTTAAGCGTGGCCATCAAGGCCATCTGTCGCGACTGCCTGTGGACCGGCGAAGACCCCGCCGGGCCGCCCGAGCGCCGCTGTCCGGCGTGTGGGTCGCGGCGCATCGTCGCCGACCCCGAACTGGACCAGTTGTCCATCGCCCACATGGACTGCGACGCCTTCTACGCCTCGGTGGAGAAGCGCGATCGGCCGGAACTGCGCGACAAGCCGGTCATCGTCGGCGGCGGCAAGCGCGGCGTGGTCTCCACCGCCTGCTATGTCGCGCGCCAGTACGGCGTCGGTTCCGCCATGCCGATGTTCAAGGCGCTGAAGGCCTGTCCCGAGGCGGTGGTCATCAAGCCCGACTTCACCAAATACGTCTTCGAATCGCAGCGTATCCTGGGGGCGCTGGGTCGGTTGACGCCGCTGATCCAGCCGCTGTCGCTGGACGAGGCCTGGGTCGATCTGTCCGGCACCGAACGACTGAACGGCGGCCCCCCGGCGTTTCAGCTGATCCGTTTTCAGAAACAGATCGAGGAAGAGACCGGCCTGACCGTCTCCATCGGCCTGGCGCCCAACCGCTTCCTGGCCAAGATGGCGTCAGAGATGGACAAGCCGCGCGGGTTTTCCGTCGTCGGCGCCGCCAACGCCCAGGCCCTGCTGGCGCCGCGCGCGGTCAACACCCTGCCCGGCGTCGGCCCGGTGTTCGGCAAGGCGCTGCGCAGCGACGGCTATTCGACCATCGGCGATCTGGCCCGCGCGGATGTGCGCGATCTGGTCAAACGTTATGGCGAGTCCGGCCTGCGCCTGTACGACCTGGCTCACGCCCGGGACGCCCGCGCCGTGAACCCCGAACGCGACCGCAAGGGGATGAGCGCCGAAACCACCTTCAACGAAGACCTGACCTCGGCCGAGGCGCTGGAGGCCGAGCTGTGGCCCCTGTGCGAGAAGCTGGCGTCCAAGGCTCGGAGCGACGGCGTCGCCAGTCGGGTCCTGGTGCTGAAACTGCGGCGCACCGATTTCAAGATCGTGACCCGCCGCATCAGCCTGCCCGATCCGGTCCAGACGGCGCGCGCCCTGTTTGCGGCGGGGCGTGACCTGCTGAAGCCCGAACTGGGCCCGTCCTATCGCCTGATCGGCATCGGCATGGCCGATGTTCAGGACGCCGAGGACGCGCCCGCCGGCCTGTTCCAGACCCCCGAGACCCGCACCCTGAAGACCGAACGCGCCATCGACAAGCTGCGCGAGAAGTTCGGCAAAGACGCGGTGGTGGCGGGACGCGCGCTGAAGCCGTAGGAAGCGTCATGGACCTCGCCAAACGCGCCTATGACCACGGCTTTCGCCTGGACCCCATCGTCCGCAGCCTGCTGGATACCGACTTCTACAAGCTGCTGATGCTGCAGATGATCTGGCGCGAGCATCGCGACGTGCCGGTCGTATTCCAGGTCATCAACCGCACGACGACCGTGCGTCTAGCCGACGAGATCGACATCGACGCCCTGCGTGAGCAACTCGATCACGCCCGCACCCTGCGCTTCACCAACAAGGAACTGGTCTGGCTGTCGGGCAACAGCTTCTATGGGGTGAAGCAGATCTTCTCGCCCGACTTCATCGCCTGGCTGACCGACTATCGCCTGCCGGACTATGATCTGTCGGTTCAGGACGGACAGTATGTGCTGACCTTCTCGGGCGCCTGGGCCGAGGTGACGCTGTGGGAAATCCCGGCGTTGGCGATCCTGAACGAGCTGCGCTGCCGCGTCGGGATGCGACGGCTGGGCCGGTTCGAGCTGGACATCCTCTATTCGCGCGCCAAGACGCGGCTGTGGTCCAAGGTCGAGCGGCTGCGCGCCTTGCCCGATCTGGCCCTGTCCGACTTCGGCACGCGGCGGCGGCACGGCTTCCTGTGGCAACGCTGGTGCATTCAGGCGCTGAAGGAGGGGCTGGGATCGTCCTTCATCGGCACGTCCAATGTGCTGCATGCGATGGAGAACGATCTGGAAGCCATCGGGACCAATGGGCACGAACTGCCGATGGTGATGGCGGCGCTTGCGCCCGACGAAGCAGCGCTGGCCCAGGTTCCGTATGATGTTCTGGACGAGTGGCGCAGGCATTATGTCGGCAATCTGCTGATCGTCCTGCCCGACGCCTTCGGCACCGAAGCGTTTCTGGAGCAGGCCCCCGATTGGGTGGCGGACTGGACCGGTTTCCGGCCCGACTCGGCCCCGCCCATCCCGGCCGGCGACCGCCTGATCGACTGGTGGCGCGCGCATGGGCGCGATCCGAAGGACAAGCTGCTGATCTTCTCGGACGGGATGGACATCGACGGGATCGAGGCGACCCACGCCCATTTCCACGGCCGCGCCCGTCTCAGCTTCGGCTGGGGCACCAATCTGACCAACGATTTCCGCGACTGTTCGCCCGCCTTTGCGCCGGAACTGGAGCCCATATCGCTGGTCTGCAAGGTGGTCGAGGCCGGCGGACGGCCCGCCGTCAAACTGTCGGACAATCCGCAAAAGGCCGTCGGCGATCCGGCCGAGATCGAACGCTATCGCCGCATCTTCGGCGTGCGCGGTCTGACGGCCCAGCCCGTCACGGTGTGAAACCCGGCCTTAAGCCCGTTCGGCCATAAGGGCGGGATGAACGCCTTTCTCGACAAGATGCGTCGCCGCGCCGGCCGCTATCTCGATGTCCGCCCCGCCACGGTCCAGCCCGCGCGCGGCGTCCTCACCCTGTCGTTCGACGACATCCCGGCATCGGCCTGGACCGAGGCCGGCCCGATCCTGACCCAGCATGGCGTCAAGGCGACCTATTATGTCTGCGGCGGCCTGGCGGGCGGGCGCAATCTGGACCTGCCGCAGTTTGAGGTGGAGCATCTGCAGGCGCTGCATGAGGCCGGGCATGAGGTCGGCTGCCACACCTACGAACACGTCTCGACCCTGACCCTGTCGCCTGCGGCACTGGACGCCAGCCTGGCCCGCAACGCCGCCTGGGTGGGCGAGCGGCTGGACGGGTATCGGATGCAGACTTTCGCCTATCCCTTCGGGGATTGCGCCCTGGGGTCCAAGGCCATCATCGACAAACGCTTCCTGTGCGGGCGCGGGGTGCGCGACGGGATCAACGCCGGCCGCACCGACCGCAACCTCCTGCAGGCCATCGGCCTGGAGAGCCGCCGCCTGCCCGGTTACGATCTGGAGGCGCTGGTGGCGGAGACGGCGGCGTCCAGGGGTTGGCTGATCGCCTATGGCCACGACGTCAGCGATGCGCCCACGCCCTACGGCTGTCGCCCCGAGGACATCGATCGGCTGATCCGCCTGGCAAAGGCCGCCGATGTGGACATCCAGCCGGTCACGGCCGCGTGGGCGATGGCGACGGCCTGACGTTTCAGCCGGCCTTGCGCCTATCCGCCCAGGCGATCAGTTCCTTTCTCGGCCAAATCATCAGCCACGACCGGGCGGTGTATTCCCCGCTGTCGATCAACGCCTTCCTCGACGCCGAGGCCGTCGCCGCCCGCTCAGTGTGGATCGGCGCCGGCCCCTGATGGACCATGAAGGCGCCGCCGTTCAGGGGGTTGAGCCGCAGGTGCGCCAGGCGGGGACTGATCTCGGTCAGGGGCGGATCGTAGAACCAGCTGGAGCCGATCATGCCCGCCAGTTCCGGCCGTGCGCGGCACAGCTCCGCTGCCGTCGCCCAGGCCTCGTTCCAGCCATCCTCGTTGAAGCCCCTCAGCCAGCGACTTTCGGTGTGAACCTCCAGCCACGGCTCGCGCTTGGCGCCCGCCGCCAGATAGCGCAACAGCGGCTTGAGGCCCCAGCCGTCGCGGACGTGTTTGACGATCTGGCCCGGCCCGACCGGCGAACTCAGGTCGATCACCTGGCTCTTGGCGCCCGGCACGCTGAGCGCCAGGGTGAAGCGCACGTCCTTGGACCAGTGGTCGAAGACATAGTCGCCCTCGGCCTTGCCCAGAAACGCCGCCAGCTGTTCGATCCAGTAGGGATAAAGAGCCATCACCTCGGCCGGCAAACGTATCGCCGCCGCGCGGTCGGGCAGTTGCAGCGCCCAGGCGGCGACCAGGCCGCGACGCACATCGTCCGACGCATCCGCGCCCAACAGGGCGTCCACCGCCTTGGCCGGCATTTCGAAATCCCAGTGCGGCGCGGCCTCGGCGGCCTTCAGCGCGGCCGGTCCGACGGCGGCGTCCACGCGCGCCCGGTCGTCGGGGGACAACCGCGCCAGCACGGCATGGAAGGCGGCGACATCGGGGGTCAGGTGCATATCCATGATCGCACCATGACACGGCGCGGTTGGCGAACCTTTAAAGCCGCGCGATGGACGTGACGCCGCACTCGCCTCGCGCTAAACCGCGCCCAGATAAACAGGAGCCCCCATGAGCATCGAAGCCCGCATCGCCGAACTCGGCCTCACCCTGCCGGAACCCGCCAAGCCGGTGGCCAGCTATGTCTCCTTCGTCCAGTCTGGCAATCAGGTCACCATCTCGGGCCAGCTGTCGAACGACGCCTCGGGCGGGATCAAGGGCACGGTCGGCGTGGACGTGACGCCCGAACAGGCCACTGATGCAGCGCGCCTGTGCGGCCTGAACCTGATCGCCCAGATCAAGGCGGCCTGCGACGGCGACCTGGATCGGGTGGTCCGCATCGTCAAACTGGGCGGCTTCGTCCAGGCCGGTCCCGACTTCATCGCCATACCCGCAGTGATCAACGGCTGCTCGGACCTGATGGTCGAGGTCTTCGGCGATGCGGGCAAGCACGCCCGTTCGGCGGTCGGCGTCTACAAACTGCCGCTCGGCTTCGCCGTCGAGATCGATGCGATCGTGGAGATCCGCTGATCTTTCAGATCTCGGTTCACGAAGGGATCGCCGACATCGGCCGCGAGGCCTGGGATGCGTGCGCGCAGTCCACCGGCGATCCCTTCGTCTCCTACGACTTCCTGCACGCCTGCGAGGCCTCGGGCAGCGCCGCGCCGCGTCAGGGCTGGGCCTCGCGCCATCTGGCCCTGCGCGATGACGACAACGCCGTGCTCGGCGTCATGCCCCTCTATCTGAAGGGCAACAGCCAGGGCGAATACGTCTTCGACCACAGCTGGGCCGACGCCTATGAACGGGCGGGCGGTCGCTATTATCCCAAGCTGCTGGGCGCCGTGCCCTTTACGCCCGCGACCGGCCCGCGCTTCCTGAACCACCCCGAGACCGACGCCGCGACGGTGCGCCAGGCCCTGATCCAGGGGGCGGTGACATTGGTCGAACGGCTTGGCGTCTCGTCCCTGCACGTGAACTTCCCGACCGAACCCGAATGGTCGGCCATAGGCGAGGCGGGCCTGCTGCCGCGCCAGGACATCCAGTTCATCTGGCGCAACAACGGCTATCGGACCTTCGACGATTTCCTCGCCGCCCTGTCGGCCAACCGTCGCAAGACCATCAAGCGCGAGCGGCGGGACGCCCAGGCCGATCTCGATATCCGCGTCCTGACCGGCGCTGACATCACCGAGGCGCACTGGGACGCCTTCTTCGCCTTCTACATGGACACCGGCTCGCGCAAATGGGGCCAGCCCTATCTGACGCGCGACTTCTTCAGCCGCGTCGGCGCAACTATGGCAGACCGGATCGCCCTGGTCATGGCGTTCCGGGACCAGACGCCCATCGCCGGCGCCCTGAACTTCATCGGCCGCGACGCCCTGTACGGCCGCCAGTGGGGCACTCTGGAAGACGTGCCCTTCCTGCATTTCGAGCTCTGCTACTATCAGGCCATCGACTTCGCCATTTCGCGCGGCCTGTCCCGCGTCGAGGCCGGCGCCCAGGGCGACCACAAGATCGCGCGCGGATACCTGCCCTCCCCCGTCTATTCCGCCCACTTCATCGCCGACCCGGCCCTGCGCGATCCCGTCGCCCGCTATCTGGACGGCGAACGCCCGGCGATGCAGGCCGAGATGGCGGCGATGGCCGAGGAGCTTTCGCCCTACAAGGCGACATAGAAAAAGGCCCGGCTGTTTCCAGCCGGGCCCTCCGCCTTCGATCCTTTAAGGATCAGGCCGTCTCTTCTTCCTCGGCCTTCGCGGGCGCGTTGGCGCTTGCGATGTCGAAGTCGATCTTGCCGTCCTTCAACTGGACCTTGACGTGTCCGCCGCGCGTCAGACGCCCGAACAGGATGTCGTCGGCCAGCGGCTTCTTGATCGAGTCCTGAATGACCCGCGCCAGCGGACGCGCGCCATACAGTTCGTCGAAGCCGTTCTTGGCCAGCCAGTCGGCGGCCTCGTCGGTCAGTTCGATGGTGATGTTGCGGTCCGCGAGCTGGGCTTCCAGCTGAAGGATGAACTTGGTCACCACCGAACGGATCGTGTCGGCCTGCAGCGGCTTGAAGGCCACGATGGCGTCCAGGCGGTTTCTGAACTCCGGCGCGAACAGGCGCTGGATGGCCTTGTCGTCCTCGCCCTCGACCTTGCCCCGGCCGAAACCGATGGAGGCGCGGGCGTTGTCGGCGGCCCCGGCGTTGGTGGTCATGATCAGGATGACGTTCCTGAAGTCCACCTTCTTGCCGACCGCGTCGGTCAGCATGCCGTTGTCCATCACCTGCAACAGGATGTTGTAGACATCCGGGTGCGCCTTCTCGATCTCGTCCAGCAGCACCACCGAATGCGGATGCTGATCGACGGCGTCGGTCAGAAGCCCGCCCTGGTCATGGCCGACATAGCCGGGAGGGGCCCCGATCAGGCGGCTGACCGTGTGGCGCTCCATGTATTCGGACATGTCGAACCGCTGCATCTCGATGCCCAGGGTGGCGGCGAGTTGCTTGGCGACCTCGGTCTTGCCGACGCCGGTCGGACCGCTGAACAGGAAGCTGCCGATGGGCTTGTTCGGGTCGCGCAGACCCGCCCGCGCCAGCTTCATCGCTGCCGAAACCTGGTCGATGGCCTGTTCCTGACCGAAGACCGCGCGCTTCAAATCGACCTCAAGCTCGCGCAGGCTCTCGGTGTCGGACTTGGACACCGACTTGGCCGGGATACGGGCCATCTTGGCTATGACGGCCTCGACCTCCTTCTGGCCGATGACCTTCTTGCGCTTGGATTCGACCAGCAGCATCTGGCCGGCGCCCGCCTCGTCGATCACGTCGATCGCCTTGTCCGGCAGTTTGCGGTCGGTCATGTAGCGCGCCGACAGCTCGACCGCGGTGCGGATGGCGCTGTCGGTGTAGCGGACCTTGTGGTGCTGCTCGTAGTAGGTCTTCAGACCCTTCAGGATCTTCACCGTATCCTCGACCGTCGGCTCGTTTACGTCGATCTTCTGGAAGCGACGCACCAGGGCGCGGTCCTTCTCGAAGTGCTGGCGATATTCCTTGTAGGTCGTCGAACCCATGCAGCGCAGCGAACCCGACGCCAGGGCCGGCTTCAGCAGGTTGGACGCATCCATGGCCCCGCCCGAGGTCGCGCCGGCGCCGATCACCGTGTGAATCTCGTCGATGAAGAGCACGGCGTTCTCGTGGTTCTCCAGCTCCTTGACCACCTGTTTCAGGCGCTCCTCGAAGTCGCCGCGATAGCGGGTGCCGGCCAGCAGCGCGCCCATGTCTAGCGAGTAGATGGTGGCGTCCTTCAGGACATCGGGCACCTCGCCGTTGACGATCTTGCGCGCCAGACCTTCGGCGATGGCGGTCTTGCCGACGCCGGGATCGCCGACCAGCAGCGGGTTGTTCTTGGTCCGGCGGCACAGGATCTGGATCGAGCGATCGACCTCGGCCTGACGACCGATCAGAGGATCGACCTTGCCCTGGCGCGACTTCTCGTTGAGATCGACGCAATAGGCTTCCAGCGCCTCGCCGCCCGACTTGACGGCCGACTGGTCCTCGGCCTCTTCGGGCGATGAGCCCTTGGCGGGACGGGCCTCTGTGGCGCCAGCCTTCTTGGCGATGCCGTGGGCGATGAAGTTGACCGCGTCGTAGCGCGTCATGTCCTGCTCTTGCAGGAAATAGGCGGCATGGCTCTCGCGCTCGCTGAAGATGGCGACCAGCACATTGGCGCCAGACACTTCCTCGCGGCCGGACGATTGAACGTGGATCACCGCGCGCTGGATCACGCGCTGGAAGCCGGCGGTCGGCTTGGCGTCCTCTCCATCGGCCGTGGCCAGGGCAGCGAGATCGTTGTCGACATACAGGGTCAACGCCGCTTTCAGCGCGGTCAGATCGACGTTGCAGGCCTGCATGACGCCGGTCGCATCGGGGTCGTCGATCAACGCGAGCAGTAGGTGCTCCAGCGTCGCATATTCATGCCTGCGCGCATTGGCGTATCCTACCGCGCGGTGCAGGGTTTCTTCGAGAGGACGGGAAAATGAAGGCATCGGGAGGTTCCTCTCAGTCCTTTTCCATCGTGCATTGCAGAGGGTGCTGGTGGCGACGCGCGGTCTCGATGACTTGCGCGACCTTGGTCTCGGCGACCTCGTAGGTGAAGACGCCGCAGACGCCCACGCCATGCTGATGCACATGCAGCATGATGCGGGTGGCCTCTTCGCGGCTCTTCTGGAAGAACCGCTCCAGCACATAGACGACGAATTCCATCGGCGAATAATCGTCGTTCAGGATCAGCACCCGATACAGCGAGGGCTTCTGAAGCTTGGGCTTTGTTTCGGTGACGGTGGCGGTGCCTTGACCGCCCCCGGTATCACCGGGCCTTTGTATGGGCATTCGTATTCCGTAATCGGGGAGTCGTCTTGTCTCCAACAGATAGGGAATGATGGCCTGAATTGAAGCGGCGTCCAGTCACGGATTGCGTGAAGTGCAAACGACGAATCCAAAACGAAAAAAGCCCCGGAGCGAACTCCGGGGCATTATCGATCCTCAAGACGTTTCGCTGTTTAGCGAGCGGCCTGGAAGTTTTCGACCGAGGCGGTGACGCGCTCGTTGATCGGCTTGATGCTGTCCTTGACCGTAGCGGTGACGATCTCGTTCGTCTTGGTCAGTTCCGCGACGTAGCGCTCCATGGACTTCTTGGCCCAGGCGGTTTGCAGTTCGAAGAACTCCTGCACCGAACGGGCGGTCGACAGTTCCTTGGAGGCGGCGACGCCCTCTTCCCAGGACGACTTGGCGAAGCCGAGCGCCTGTTGCGACAGGGCTTCGGCGCCCTTCTGGGCGACGGTGGCCGACTCGACCATGGCGTCCAGGTTCTTCTTGCTGTGAGCGTTCAGCTCGGCCATCGAGGCGGTCGACTTCTCGATGCCTTCGCGGAAGGCTTGAGTGCCTGCGGCCTGCATGGTCTCGGCCTGAGCCTTGACCTTGGCGCCGGCCGAAGCGGCGGCGGCGGTGACTTGATCGGCGGTCTTCTTCACGGTTTCGGTAGCGTCGGCCATAGTCGTCTCTCCGATAAATGTGGCCCGTGCTGACGGGCGCTGAGCGGAAATATTCAGGCGAGGGTATCCTCGCAGGCCTTCCTTATGCTGCAAGTGCGAAGGTTTTTCAAGCTTATTGTGCAATGCAGCATATTATCGATGATAACCTTGGTTGGCGGTTCAAATTCCCGTTGACGAGCGGTTAACCACCACGAAACCCGTGCTTCCTATGCTAACCCTTCCATCGCGTCGGCCGGGGGGCCTGTCGCGCCCTGCTCACTGAGGGTTGTACACCCATGATTGCTTTTCTCCGCCGTGGCCTGTTCGCCGTTCTCGCGCTTTCGCTGGTGCTGGGTGCGAATGTCAGGCCGATCGAGGCTCAGGTCGCTTACTCGGCGCAGGAGAACAGTCGCTACGCCGCCATCGTCATCGACGCCGCCACCGGCGAGGTTCTGTTCGCGCGCAACGCCGACAGCCGCCGCTATCCGGCGTCCCTGACCAAGATGATGACGCTTTATCTGACATTCGAGGCCCTTTCTCAGGGCAAGGCGAACGTCAACGACGTGCTGACGGTCTCGCCGCGCGCCGCCTCGCAGCCGCCGTCGAAACTGGGCCTCGCCGCCGGACAGACCATCACCCTGGACGACGCCATGCGCGCCACGGCCGTGCGGTCCGCCAACGACATGGCCCTGGCCATCGGCGAGCATATCGGGGGGTCGGAAGCCCGTTTCACCAACATGATGACGTTGAAGGCGGAACAGCTGGGCATGAGCCAGACCCGCTATTACACCGCCAACGGCCTGCCCGATGCCCGACAGCTGACGTCAGCGCGCGACCAGGCTATCCTGGCCCGCGCCATCATGCGCGATTTCCCGCAATACTACAGCTACTTCGGTCTGCACGACTGGGCCTTCAACGGCCGCAACTACCGCAACACCAACGGTCTTCTGCCCACAGGGCGCGGCTATGACGGCATGAAGACCGGCTATACCAATGCCTCCGGGTACAATCTCGCCGCCTCAGCCGTGCGGGATGGACGCCGGCTGATCACCATTGTGCTGGGCGGCCGTTCGACCGCCAGCCGCAACGCCCACGTCGCCGAACTGATGGACACCGGCTTCGAGGTCGAACGCCGCCGCGCTCAGGGCGAGCGTATCCAGGTGGCCCAGACCTTCTTCGAACAGCGCGGATTCGGCGTCGGATCGGCAATCGCCGACGCCCCGATCGCCTATGCTTCGGTCAATGACGACGAGGACGGCATCGGCGCCGAATCCACCGCCGTCGCCTATACGGCGGCCCCTCCGCCCGCAGCGCTGCCGACCCGCGTCGCCCCTGCCCCCTCGGAACGCGCAGCCAACCAGCGCGCCGCCGCGACCGCCCAAGCCATCGGCCAGGCCGCAGCCTCTTCGTCGAACCCCCGCGCGCCCCACAATGTCACCGCCTCGCTGAACGGCGCGCCATCCAGCGCAGCCGTTGCGCCCTCGACCACGCCGCGTCGCGCGACCCCGCCCCCGGCGCGAGAGCCGGCCCGCGCCGCCGCCCGCACGCCCGCCGGGCGCTGGGCGGTTCAGGTCGGCGCCTTCCGCAACGAGAAGGTGGCCAGCGACTGGCTGACCGAGTTGAACCGCCGTTTCCGCACCCAGTTCGCCACCGCCGAGCGCAACGTCCAGACGGCCGGCGACTGGTATCGCTCGCGCTTCGTCGGCCTGACGGAAGCCGGCGCCAAGACCGCCTGCGAGGCCCTGGCCGAACGTCGGGTCACCTGCATGGTCATCGGCCCCGACTGAGGCGACCAAGAGCGAGAACAAATGTTCTTGCTTTGTTCCAGATGATGTCGCATCGTCTTTCCCATGGAAACCGCCAAGGGAAGAGGGGCGCGTTCGAATGCCACCGGCCGCTACGAGCCTGAACAGCATCAGTCGTTCGACGACGGCTGGACGCGCGACGACGCCGAGGCCGCGCCGCTGCGCACCACCCTCACCCCGGAGCATGCCCGCACCATCATCGCCCGGAACGACAGCCCGGACATCGGATTCGACCGCTCCATCAACCCGTACAAAGGTTGCGAACATGGCTGCATCTACTGTTACGCCCGTCCGTCCCATGCCTGGATGGGCCTATCCCCGGGCCTGGATTTCGAGAGCCGGATCTTCTTCAAGCCCCAAGCCGCAAGTCTGCTGGAGCAGGCGTTCCTCGCACCCCGATACCGGTGCAAACGCATCCACATAGGCGGCAACACCGACCCCTATCAGCCGGTCGAGCGGGATCTGAAATCGACGCGCTCGATCCTGGAGGTCATGCAACGGTTCAATCACCCATTCAGCATCATCACCAAGTCGGTGTTGATCACGCGCGACGCCGACATCCTGGGCCCGATGGGCAAGGCGGGGCTGGCCTCGGCCTTCGTCTCCATCACCACGCTGGATCGGGGACTGGCCCGCGCGATGGAGCCCCGCGCGTCGACGCCGGCCAAACGGCTGGAGGCCATCAGCCGCCTGGCGGATGCGGGCTGTCCTGTCGGCGTGGGGTTCGCGCCCGTCATCCCCGGCCTGAACGATCACGAATTGGAATCCGTCCTAGAAGCCGCCGCCAAGGCCGGGGCGACGCGGGCCATGTATGTGACCCTGCGCCTGCCGCTCGAGATCAAGGACCTGTTCCGCGAATGGCTGGCCGACGCCCGCCCGGACCGCGCCGCCCGCGTCATGTCCCTGATCCGCCAGACACGCGGCGGCAAGGATTACGACGCCGACTGGTCCCAGCGTATGAAGGGAACCGGCCCGGTCGCCGAACTGATCGGGGCGCGGTTCAAGGCCGCCGTCAAACGCTATGGCCTCGATACGCCGCACCGCCTGCTGGACGAGACCCAGTTCCGCGTGCCAGCCGACGCACGACCGCAACTTGAGCTTTTTGGTTGATCAGTCGTCCGCCGCCGACGGATCGATGGCGCGGGTGACCAGGTCGCGCCAGGTCGGGTCGGTATCGTCGACCAGATCGACATCCTCCATCAGGGCCACCGCCCCCTCTCCGTCCGGCAGGATCAGGCCCAGGATCTCCATCTCCTCGCCGTCAGGGCCGAGGTGGCTCTCGGCCTGGACTGCCACCGCCGCCTGCTCGCCGTCCTCCTCCCACCAGATCACGGGCTGGGGCAGGTCCATGACGATGGGGCGCGGGTCGTCCGTCTCGCCCAGGGCGAAGACCGCGCGGCGCGCTTGAACATCGTCCAGCGTGGCGACCGCGCCGACGAACGGCTTCAGCCGCGTCCAATCCTCGGCGTCGAAACCGCCGCCATCCTCGTCGTTCTGCTCGTCCACGGTCATCGCTTGAAAACTCCCACCAGTTCGACGTGCGAAGACCACAGGAACTGGTCCACCGGTGTCACCGTCTCCAACCGGAAGCCCGCGTCGATCAACACGCGGGCGTCGCGCGCGAAAGTCTGGGGGTTGCACGACACCCCGACCACAACCGAGGCTTTGGTTGCGGCGATCTGGGCCGTCTGGTCGATGGCGCCGGCGCGCGGCGGGTCGAACACGATGGCGTCGCAGCCCTTTAGATCATAGGGGTTCAGCGGCCGTCGAAACAGATCACGCGCCTCTGCGGTAATCGCCTTCATGCCCTTGGCCGAGCCGACTGCGGCCTTCAGCGCCGCAATGCCCGCCTTGGAGGCATCCGCTGCGATCACAGGCGCCACGGTCGCCAGGGGGAAGGTGAAGGTCCCCGCGCCGCAGAACAGATCGGCGATCTTCTTGGACCCCTTAACCGCCGCGACCGCCCGCGCGACCATGGCCTCTTCCGCCTGAGGCACGGCTTGCAGGAACCCGCCGGCCGGCAGGGATACGGTCGCCGGGCCGAACGCCACCATGGGCTGGCGCGCCATGACCAGGGTGTCGCCCGCCAGGCTGAGTCGCGCCAGATCGGCCCGGTGCGCGGCCTGGATCGCCTTCATCTGGGCGTCGGCGGACAGGCCCCCGCCCGAACGCCGCTCGACGCCCGTCACATCGACATCCAGCCCCGACAGGGTCCAGGTGACATGCAGGGTCGGCGCGGATTTCGGATGTTCGAAGAAGGCCGCGGCCAACTCGGCCAGCGCCGGAATGGCCGCCACGATTCGAGGATCGGCGACGGGACAGGCTCGCACCTCGACCAGCCGCCACGAGCGACGCGCCTTGAACCCCAGCACCACGTGACCGTCCTGGGTCCGCCGGGCATGCAGGGCGACGCGGCGGCGGGTTCCGGGCGGCGTCGCCACCGTCGCCTCGATCTCGGTCTCGATCCCCTCGCGCGCCAGGGCCAGCCGCACCTGCTCGCGCTTCCAGTCCAGATAAGGCCCCTCTGACCAGTGCTGCAGCGAACACCCGCCGCAATCGCCATATTGCGGCGACACCGGCGCGATCCGGTGAGGGCTGGGGGTGACGATCTCGACCTGCTCCAGCCGCCCGTCCACGACCAACCCGCGCACCGCCTCGCCGGGCAGTGTCAGGCCGGCGAAAACCGGCCCCGACGGCGTCTGGGCGATGCCGTCGCCCTGGCCGCCGACGCGGTCGATGGTGAAGATGTCCATCGGCGGGCTTCTAGCCGCGCGCGCCTCCCCGCTCAACCCGCACGCCCTCTCGCGGACGTGATCCGCAGGCCCGATAAAGATGAACGAATATGAACGTGTCGATCAATTGCCGTTCAGCTTCGCGATCGTAAATCTCTCTGCAACGAGACACGAGGCTTGGCCGTTAACGATTGACGGAAACCGTTCGGTCCTCAGAGGGTTGGAAAATGCGTCTCATGAAAACATCGCTCGCCGCCGTCGCCGCCCTGGCGCTCGGCGTCACGGCCGCCCCGCTCACGGCGTCGGCGCAAGTCTATTACGGCAACGGCTACAGCCAGAACTACGGCACCGGCGCCTATGCCCCGTCCTACAATTACGGGCGCGGCCAGTCCTATGACCCCTGCTCGCGTGAACGTCAGGGCCGCACCGGCGCCGGCGCGGTCATCGGCGGGGGCGCGGGCGCCGTCATCGGCTCGCAGCTGGCCGCACGCGGTCGCCGCACCGAGGGCAGCATCCTGGGCGGCGTGCTCGGCGCCGTGGTCGGTTCGCAGGTCGGCCGGTCCAGCTCGGACGCCTGCCGCAGCTACCAGAGCAGCTATGGTTCGAACGGCTACTACGCCCAGGGCTACAGCCAGCCCAGCTACTACGACGATCGCTACACCGGCGATCAAGGCTATCGTTACGAAGACCGTCGCGACGACTACGCCTACGACCGTGGCGGCTATTACGACGACCGCTCGCGCCCGGTCGAATCCTATCAGAATTCAGACGGATGCCGTCTGGCCGAAAGCCAGGTCCGTCTGCCCGATGGTCGCACGGACACCCGATACGTCCGCACCTGCCCCGACCAGTACGGCCGCTATCGCGTCGTCGATTAATTTTCAGCCCCCCTGTCGATCGACGACGTGACGGGAGCCGCCGGAGGATCAGTCCTCCGGCGGTTTCTCTTTGTTAGGGGCTATCGCGCTTCGCGCTACTTGAGCCCGTTTAATTGGGCTTTTTGGCCCACAGCAGGAACTCGACATTGCCATCGCCGCCCGTGATGGGGCTTTCGGTCGTGGCCTGCACGGTCCAGCCGAAAGCTTCCAGCCAGTCTCGGACACGCTGCACGGCCAAGGCGTGGGCCTGCGGGTCTTTGACCACGCCCTTCTTGCCGCCACCCGGCCCATCGGCCTCGAACTGCGGTTTGATCAGGGTGATCAGGTCCGCACCGGGAGCCGCCAGGTCGAGCGCGGCGGGCAGCACCTTCGCCAGACTGATGAAGCTGGCGTCGCAGACGATCAACGACGGCGGCCGCGAGATCAGATCGGTCGCGAGATCGCGCGCATCGGTGCGTTCCAGATTGACCACGCGCGGGTCGGCGGCGACCCGCGCGTGCATCTGGCCGAAGCCGACATCGACGGCGAACACCTGAGCCGCACCGCGATCCAGACAGACCTCGGTGAAGCCGCCGGTGGATGCGCCGACGTCCAGCACCACCCTGCCCTCGACCGACACAGGCCAGACGCTCAGGGCGTGATCCAGCTTCAACGCGCCGCGCCCGACCCAGCGGTGGGCGGGTTGGGCCTGAAGTTCAGCGTCGTCAGCGAACTGCTCCGAAGCCTTTCGCACGACCACGCCATTGGCGACCACCAGCCCCGCCTCGATCGCCGCGCGCGCCTGCGAGCGACTTTCGAACAGGCCTCGCGCGACAAGCAGTTGGTCGATCCGAACCTTCACGCCCTTCTCCCCTCGGTGGAGAAGGTGGCTCGCGGAGCGTGACGGATGAGGGGGCTGCCTGAAACACGACAGGCCGACGACAAGGGGGCGGCGAAAGCCCCCTCATCCGAGCGCCTGCGGAGCCCACCTTCTCCCCCGAGGGGAGAAGGGCTCACAGCGAGGCCAGACGCGCCAACGCCGCCTGCAGCTTGACCTTCCCGGCCTCGGCCTCGGCCAGTTTCGCGCGCTGTTCGTCCACGACTTCCGGCGCGGCGCGTGAAACGAAATTGGGATTGCCCAGCTTCTTGTTCACATGGCCGATGTCGCTGTCGAAGGCGGCGATTTCCTTTTCCAGACGCGCCCGCTCGGCGGTCAGGTCGATGATGCCGGCCAGCGAAAGCGCGACCGTCGATCCGCCCGAGACGAAGGTCACGGCCCCGGTAGGCGCGGCGTCCGCCGATCCGACCTCGGACACGCGGCCCAGGGTCAGGATCAGGTCGCGGTGGCGTGCGAGCCGTTCAGCCGTGACGGCGTCCGGTGCGACGAAGGCCAGCGGCGGCTTGGCCGACGGCGGCACGTTCATCTCGGCGCGCAGCCCCCGGATTTCGCCGACCAGATCGACCAGCCAGCCAATCTCGGCCTCGGCCGAGGCGTCGATGAAGGCGTCCGGCAGCACGGGCCATTCGGCGCCGATCAGCAGCCCCTCGCGCGCCGGACCTTCCCTGCCCAGCTCGGCCCACAGTTCCTCGGTGATGAAGGGCATGACCGGATGCAGCAGCTTCAGCGTCTGGTCCAGCGTCCAGGCGGTCATGGCCCGCGTCTCGGCCTTGGCGGCTTCATCTGCGCCGTTGAACACCGGTTTCGCCAGTTCCAGATACCAGTCGCAGAAGACGTTCCACACGAAGCGATACAGGGCGCCCGCCGCATCGTCGAACCGCCCGCCCTCAATGGCTTCGGACACCGCGCGCTCGGCCTTGGTCAGTTCACCGCGGATCCAGCGGTTGATCGTCTGTTCGACCGTCGCGGCATCGAAGCCCTCGACGCGGCGCGCCTCGTTCATCTGGCTGAAGCGGGCGGCGTTCCACAGCTTGGTGCCGAAGTTGCGGTATCCCTCGATCCGTTGCTTCGACAGCTTGATGTCGCGCGTGCCCGACAGGATGGCCATGGTGAACCGCAGCGGGTCGGCGCCCAGCTCGTCGATGATGCCCAAGGGGTCGATGACGTTCCCCTTGGATTTGCTCATCTTCTGGCCCTTCTCGTCGCGAACCAGACCGTTGATGATGACGCGCTTGAAAGGAACCTCGCCCATGAAGTGCTGACCCATCATCATCATCCGGGCGACCCAGAAGAAGATGATGTCCGCCGCCGTGACCAGATCGCTGGTCGGATAGAACCGCTCCAAGTCCTCGGTCTTCTCGGGCCAGCCCATGGTCGAGAAAGGCCACAGGGCCGAGCTGAACCAGGTGTCGAGGACGTCCTCGTCCTGGGTCAGGGCGACCTCGGAATCATGGTCCGCTATCGCCTGCTCGCGGGCGTCCTCTTCCGTCTCGGCGACATAGATCTCGCCGTTCGGCCCGTACCAGGCCGGGATGCGGTGGCCCCACCAGAGCTGGCGCGAGATGCACCACGGCTCGATGTTGCGCAGCCATTCGAAGTAGATCTTCTCATACGACTTAGGCTCGAACACCGTGTCGCCCTGCTCCACCGCCTTTAGCGCGGGTTGGGCCAGGACCTTGGCGTCGACGTACCACTGGTCCGTCAGCCACGGCTCGATGACAACGCCGGAGCGGTCGCCGTGCGGCACGACGTGCTTGGTCTTCTCGATCTCGCGCAGCCAACCCTCTTCCTCGGCGCGGGCGACGATGGCTTTGCGCGCGGCGAAACGGTCCATGCCGACGTATTCAGCCGGAACGTCGGGCGTGTCGTCTCCGGTGATACGGCCGAAGGCATCAAGGATGTTCAGCGACGGCAGACCCGCCCGCTTGCCCACGCCGAAGTCGTTGAAATCATGCGCCGGCGTGATCTTCACCGCGCCCGAGCCCTTTGTCGGATCGGCATAGTCGTCAGCGACGATGGGGATGCGGCGACCGACGATGGGCAGAGTCACGAACTTGCCGACCAGACCGGCATAGCGCTCGTCCTCGGGGTGGACCGCCACGCCCGTGTCGCCCAGCATAGTCTCGGGCCGGGTCGTGGCGACTACGATAAAGTCGCGGGTTTCCCATTCCGTCGCCTTGCCGTCCTCGCCGAAGGCGATGGGGTGTTCGTAGGTCACGCCGTCCGCCAACGGATAGGCGAAATGCCAATAGGCGCCCTCGACCTCGCGCTGCTCGACCTCCAGGTCCGAGATGGCGGTCTGGAAATGCGGGTCCCAGTTCACCAGCCGCTTGTCGCGATAGATCAGGCCTTCCTTGTGCAGTTGCACGAAGACCTTGCGCACGGCGGCGTTCAAACCCTCGTCCAGCGTGAACCGCTCGCGCGACCAGTCGCAGGATGCGCCCAGGCGGCGCAGTTGCTGGACGATGGCGCCGCCGCTCTCGGCCTTCCATTCCCAGACCTTTTCGATGAAGGCGTCACGGCCCATGTCGCGCCGGCTGATATTGCCGGCTGCGGCCATCTGGCGTTCGACCACCATCTGGGTGGCGATACCGGCGTGGTCGGTGCCGGGCAGCCACAGCACCGCCTTGCCCTTCATCCGGTGATAGCGGGCCAGGATGTCCTGCAGGGTGTTGTTCAGCGCATGGCCGACGTGCAGGCTGCCGGTCACGTTCGGCGGCGGAATGACGATCGAATAGGCATCGGCGGCGCCGTCGGTCGCTGCGGTGGCGCGCGGCGCGAACAGTCCGCTCTCTTCCCACTGGGCGTACAGACGGGGCTCGGCGGCCTGGGGTTCGAAGGTCTTCTCAAGCATGGGACTTCTTTGATCGTTGTCGTGCGGCGCAAGCGGCGCGGCCACACGGGGCCTCGAATGACAAAGGGCGGCCCCAGCAGGAGCCGCCCTTCGATTAGTCTGCGGTGAAGCGAAGGGCTAGGCGCTGCGCGCGATGCGTTCGACTTCCTTTTGTACCGCCGCCTGGACGATGCCGGGCAGATTGTTGTCTAGCCAGTCCTTCAGCAGCGGACGCAGCATCTCGCCGACCATGGCCTCGACGGTGTTGCCGCTGAGGAAAGGCAGGTCGCCCGACGCGGCCTGGGCCGGTTCCGGCTTCTTGAACGAGGCGGCCAGGCCGGCGAAGGCCGAGGCGGCGCTGGCGGCCGCGCTGTCGCCGACCAGGGTGTCGTAGCCGGAGCTGGGGGCGGGTGCAGGCTCGGGCGCCGATTCGGCATAGACCGGCGAGGGTTCAGGCTCTGGCTGATAGGGCTCTGGCGTATGTTCGACCACGTCCAGGTCGCCAATGATTTCGGCCGGCGCCTCGTAACGGTCGGTCAGCTCCAGCACATCGTCCTCGACGGCGGGTTCCGGCGTCGGCTCGACCGGGGCGGCGAAGATGGTCTCGGCCGCCAGGGGCTCGGGCACAGGCTCAGGCGTGGCTTCAGGCGCAGCAGCCGCCGGCGTCTCGGCCGGGGCCTCGTCTTCGGAGATGATCCGGCGAATCGACGCCAGGATCTCTTCCATGGTCGGTTCCTGGGCGGACTGATCGGTCATGGCGCAACCTTGGGCGAGGCCTGGGAAGAAGTTGGCTTACGGAACGCTCCGCACGCCGCGAATGGGCGGACGCCGAACGACGGATCGTTCGGGACCTATGCCTTGTCGTCGCATCTTCGCCCGTCGGAATCAACGGGCGGTTTCGGTCCGTATTCGGCGGCCGTCAGTTCTGCGGCGCGGTGCGAACGACCTCGCCCTTCAACTGCGCATCGATCGGCGCATCGGCGGCGTCCACGGCGCCGACGATGGGCGGCGAGGCGACGCGATCCAGCGTCTCGATCACGCCGTCCCACGGCAGTCCGCTGCGACCCTGGACCTGATCGTAGTTGGTCGCGGGATCATAGACGTCGACGGACGGGTTCAACGACGGACCTTCCAACTGGCCCATCGCCGACAGGAGCGAGGCGCGGGCGACATATTCGGCGGCGCGGGCGTTGGCGACCGATGTCTGGGCGTTTCGCAGCGCCAGTTCCTGGTTCAGCACGTCCAGCGTGGTGCGAAGACCGACCTGGGCCTCCTGACGCACGCCTTCGGCCGCGACCGAGGCGGCGCGGACGGCTTCAGCGCCGGCCGAAACGGTGGCGCGGGTCGACAGAACCTGGGCATAGGCCGAGCTGACGTTCTGCAACACCGTGCGGCGTTCGCCCTCGATTGTGATCTGGGCGGCGTTGGCGCGTTCCAGCGCCTGGGCCACGCGCGAACGGTTCAGCCCGCCGGTGAACAACGGCACCGACAGGGTCGCCCCGGCGGTGAAGCTGCGGCGGTCGGCCAGTTGGCCAAGATCGTTCAGATCGTTTGTCGATCCGCCGTAGGAGGCGGTGGCGCGCACGGACGGCAGATATTCGGATCGGGCGGCGGCGACGGCGGCCTCCGCACCTTGCAACGTGTAGGTCGCGGACAGCACGGCGGGGTTCCGCTGAAGCGCGGTCTCGATGGCGACATCGAAGTCGGTCGGCACGGCCGGCAGGGTCGGAGCGGCCTCCAGATCGGACGGCGACTGGCCGACGGCGGCGGCATAGGCGGCACGCGAGGTGGACAGCTGAGCCTGGGCGTTGGCCAGATCGGCCTGAGACTGCGCCAAGGAGGCTTCGGCCTGGGCCACGTCTGTGCGGGTGATCTGTCCGACCTCGAACCGGGCGCTGGTCTCTTCCAGCTGGCGTTGAAGCACGGTCAGGTTCTCCTGACGGATACGCAGGACTTCCATGTCACGGGTCACGTTCACATAGGCCCGGATGACCGACAGCATGACCGACTGTTCGATCTGGCGCAGGTTTTCGCGGCCGGCCAGCACGCTGGCGCGGGCCTGGTCGATGACGCGTGAGGCGCGGCCGGCGGTCCAGATATTCTGGCTCAGGCTGACGCCGGCATTGGCGCCGTCGCTTTCGGACGACGAGGTCGTCACCTGGGTGTCGGGAATGCTGTCGCCGTTCGTATCGACGAACTGGGTCACGGCCGGGAAATCGTTGCGGGTGTAGTTGACGCCGGCCGAGGCGTTCAGCGTCGGGCGCAGGCCCGAGCGGGCCTGGACCACCGTCTCGTCCAGCGCGCGCTGGTTGGCGCGTTGGGCCAACAGGTTGGGGTTTGTACGATACGCCAGAGCGATCGCGTCCTGCAGCGTCTCGGCCCAGGCCGGCGCGCCAAGGCCGGTCATCACGGCGACCACTGCGGCCGAAGCCAGCACACGCGAGCGTTTCAACATTATCCGTCCCTGCCCGACGCCCCGAGGAACGCCCGAATGTTTTCTCAAGCGTAACTGCGGCCTGACCGAACCACACGCCAGTTAAGTTTTCTTCACGGTTGCGAACGGGATTTCCGTCGCAACCGCGCGTCTCTTTGTCTTACAGCGCGAAAGTGGGGGCCGGCGTCAGCTCGGCAAGGACCGATGGGGACGAATCGAACAGTTCGCGGCGCGACAGCCCTTCGCGCGTCTGAACATACAGGGCCGCCTTGCCGATAGCGCCGCGACGCTCGACCACCACGATACGGCCGCCGGGACGCAGGGCGGCGCCCCACGATTCGGGCAGGCTCTGCACGCCGCCTTCGGAAATGATCAGGTCCCAGCCCTCGCCGGCCGGTTGGGCCAGCGGCGCGACCACCGTCGTCACGCCCTCGGCCGCCAGGGCCTCTCCGACCACGGCGAAGACGGCGTCGTCCGATTCCTGGGCCGTGACCGTCACGCCCATACGCGACAGCAAGGCGGCGGCGTAGGGAGCGGCGATGGCCAGGGCCTTCTCGCCTGTCCGTGCATCGGCCGCCTGCAGCAGTTTGGCGACATCGCGGGCGGGCATCAGGCGGCGATCGCCGGCGATGACGACCGATTCTTCGGAATAGGCGGCGAAGGCGCGGTCGGGCGCGCAGTACGATTCACGCGGCACGGCCATCATGGCCAGGTGAATCGCGCGATCCGTCACGTCGTTCACCCGCACCTGCGAGTCGACCATAGCCTTGCGCTCGGCGGTGAAATCCATCTGTAGGCAGCCTTCAACGATAATCCGGGAGGAAAACTCGCGCGCTTATAGGTCCGTGCGTTGCAGCGGACAATCCGATCTGATAGCGAACGGCCCTCGCGATGACCGCCCCCGAGAAATCGGGGACAAAAAGCGGCCTGATGGCGGAGTGGTGACGCAGAGGACTGCAAATCCTTGCACCCGGGTTCGATTCCCGGTCAGGCCTCCATCGCGACGATACGGACGAAGGCCGCCCCTCGGGGCGACCTTCGCGTTTCCGGTCTCAATCAGAATGAGCCGTCGTCGTCAGATGATGCAGGGCCACCGCGCTGGTGGCGGCGACGTTCAGCGAATCGAACCCGCCCGCCATGGCGATACCGATGGGCCGACAGCTCTCGATCAGATCACGGGGCAGACCCGGCCCCTCCGACCCCAACACCAAGGCGACCGGCCCCGTGCGTCGATACTCCGACAGGCGCTCCGTCGCCGACGGCGTCAGGGCCAGCACCTCGACGCCCGCCTTTTTCAGCGCGTCCACGATGACCTCGGCTTCGGCGATAGCGAACGGCGTGCGCAGCACGGCCCCGACCGAGACGCGAATGGCCTTGCGATAAAAGGGATCGCAGCAGGTCGGATCCAACAATACCGCCTTGGCGCCAAACGCAGCGGCGTTCCTGAACAGCCCGCCCATATTGTCGTGATTGCCGATGCCGGTGGCGACGACGAACATATCCTGAGGCCCCACGCCCGCCAGTACGTCGGCCAGCGACGGCGGCGCAGGCTTTTCGCCCAGGGCCAATATGCCCCGGTGAAGCTCGAACCCGGCGATCCGGTCCAGAACCGGCTGGCGCGCCACATAGACGGGCGTCGCAGGCGGCAGGGCCTGCATCACATCCGTCAGGGCAGCCACTCGCTTCTCGGCCAGCAGCAACGACAATGACCGGCAGCGTGACGCCGCCGACGCCAGCCCCCGCACCACTACCTCCCCCTCGGCGATGAATAGGCCTTGTCGGCCCGTCAGATCGCGCTCGCGGATATCACGATAGGCCGCGACACGCGGGTCTTCGGGATCGTCGATGATTATCGGGTCGATTTGCTCAATTTCCCATTGCAAGATCAGAACGCCCGCTGCTATAGGCCCGCCTCCCGAGCATGTTCCGCGGTAGCTCAGTGGTAGAGCAGCCGACTGTTAATCGGCTGGTCGTAGGTTCGAATCCTACCCGCGGAGCCACTCGGGAGTAAAGGCCGCTGTATTGACAGGCCTTGAGAACAACCTCCTCAAAAGACAGCAAGTATTGAGCCGACCTCCGCAGTCGGCGGCGTTTGCCGCGCTGCGGTGTCGCTTTGACGGGCGGCGTTTGACTTCGTAGGTGTCGCAGGCGTCGAACCATGCTCAACCTTGAGCGTTCGGCCATGCCACACGCGAGACTTCGGAGAGACGCCCCGCCGCAATGTCCATCAGCTTCCTCCTCGTCGTCATTCTGGTCCTGCCCTTCCTCGGCGCCGTCGTCGCGTCCGGCCTGCCGCGTCATGCACGAACGTCTGCGGCCATACTGTCGTGGGTCGTGGCCTTGATCAGCCTGGGGTGTCTGGCGGCGCTGTGGCCGATGTTTCAGGACGGCGAGACGCTGCGCTACGAGATTCCTTGGCTGCCGTCGCTGGGGGTCAATCTGGTGCTGCGGCTGGACGGGCTGTCGTGGCTATTCAGCGCCCTGATCCTGGGGATCGGCGCACTGGTGGTGCTGTACGCCCGCTATTACATGTCGCCGAAGGATCCGGTGCCGCGCTTCTTCTCCTTCCTGCTGGCCTTCATGGGCGCGATGCAGGGGGTGGTGCTGTCGGGCAACCTGATCCAGCTGGTGGTCTTCTGGGAGCTGACCAGCCTCTTTTCCTTCCTGCTGATCGGCTATTGGCACCAGAATTCTGCCGCGCGGGAAGGCTCGCGCATGGCGCTGACGGTGACGGCGACGGGCGGGATCGCCCTGCTGGTCGGCATGATCCTGATCGGACGGATCGTCGGCAGCTACGATCTGGATGTCGTCCTGGCCTCGCGAGATGCGATCCAGGCCAGTCCGCTGTATCTGCCTGCCCTGATCCTGCTGCTGCTGGGCGCCATGACCAAGAGCGCCCAGTTTCCGTTCCACTTCTGGCTGCCCCGAGCCATGGCCGCGCCGACGCCTGTCAGCGCCTATCTGCATTCCGCGACGATGGTGAAGGCGGGGATATTCCTGTTGATCCGGTTCTGGCCGGTCTTTGCGGGGACCGAGAGCTGGTATCTGATCGTCGGCGGAATGGGGTTGGCGACCCTGTTGCTGGGCGCCTGGTGCGCCATCTTCCAGCATGATCTGAAGGGTCTGCTGGCCTATTCGACCATCAGCCACCTGGGCCTGATCGTGCTCCTGCTGGGCCTGGGAAGCCCGCTAGGCTGCATCGCCGCCATCTTCCACACCGTGAACCACGCCACCTTCAAGGCCTCGCTGTTCATGGCCGCCGGCATCATCGACCACGAGGCCGGCACGCGGGATATGAGAAAGCTCAGCGGCCTGTTCCGCTTCATGCCCTTCACCGCTACCCTGGCCATGGTGGCGGCGGCGGCGATGGCGGGCGTGCCTCTGTTGAACGGCTTCCTGTCCAAGGAGATGTTCCTGGCCGAGGCGGTGGCCAGCGTGAACACCCACGGACTGAACCTGCTCCTGCCCGCCCTGGCGACGTTGGCCAGCGCCTTCAGCGTCCTCTATTCGCTGCGGTTCATCCACACGACCTTCTTCGGCCCGCCCCCGACCAAGCTGGACCGCGTGCCGCACGAGCCGGTCGCCTGGATGCGGCGTCCGGTCGAGGTGTTGGTGGCCCTGTGTCTGGTCGTCGGCATCTTCCCGGCCGTGACCGTGGGTCCGTTTCTGAAGAGCGCCGCTGTTTCGGTGCTGGGCTTCGATCTGCCTTATTACAGCCTGGCCCTGTGGCACGGGTTCAACCTGCCGCTGGTGCTGAGCCTCATCGCCCTGGCGGGGGGCGTGGGCCTGTATGTCGTCTTCGGCAAACGGATCAACGCCAATCCGCGCGGCGGCCCCTGGGGCTGGAAGCGGCTGAACGGCGGCTGGCTGTTCGAACGGGCCATGACCGGACTGTTCAAGGGGTCCGAAGCCCTGGTCCACCTGTTCGGCGCGACGCGACAACAACCGCAGTTGCGCGCCATCGTCCTTGTCGCCCTGCTGGCGGGTGGCCTGTCCGCAATCGGCGCGGGGCTGATCATAACGCCGATCATGCCGACGCTCACTCTGTCGAACTGGGCCTTCGCGGGCCTGTGGCTGATCGGCGCCAGTTGTGCGGTCGCTGCGGCCTGGCAGGCGAAGTATCACCGACTGGCGGCCGTCGTTCTGATGGGCGGGGCGGGCCTGGCCAGCTGCCTGTCCTTCGTCTGGCTGTCGGCGCCGGATCTTGCCGTGACCCAATTGCTGGTCGAGGTCGTCACCACCGTCCTGCTGCTGCTGGGCCTACGCTGGCTGCCCAAACGGCTGGAGACCATCCGCCTGCCGCAGGCCATGGAGCGGCGTTCGCGTCGCCGCCGTCGCATCGACCTGATCATCGCCGCCGCCGTCGGCACTTCCCTGGCCGCCATCTCCTATGCCGTCATGACGCGGCCGTCGGTCGAGGGGATCTCCCGCTTCTTCGTCGAGCATGCCTACAAGGACGCGGGCGGGCGCAACATCGTCAACGTCATCCTGGTCGATTTCCGGGCCTTCGACACCTTCGGCGAGATCACGGTCCTGGGCATCGTCGGCCTGACCGTCTTCGCCCTGCTGCGTCGCTTCCGCCCGGCCGACGACACCCTGTCGGGCCCCAGCCAGCAGCGCGCCCAGAACGCCTCGGACCGGGATCACGAGACACGGTCCGAGGGCGACACCCTGAAGGAAACCATGCTGATCCCGCGCGTGGTCATGCGCTGGATTTTCCCCTTCATCATCCTGCTGGCCGTGCACCTGTTCCTGCGTGGTCATGACCTGCCTGGCGGCGGATTCGCGGCTGGCGTGGCCCTGTCGATCGCCTTCATCCTGCAATACATGGCCTCGGGCGCCCGGTGGGTGGAGGAGCGGCTGGCCATCCGGCCCATCTTCTGGATCGGCGCCGGCCTGGTGATCGCCGCGCTCAGCGGGATCGGGTCTTGGCTGTTCGGCTATCCCTTCCTGACCTCCTGGTTCCAGTATGCCGACCTGCCGATCCTGGGCCGTGTGCCCCTGGCCAGCGCGGTGCTGTTCGATCTGGGCGTGGTCGTCCTGGTCGTGGGCGCCACGGTCCTGACCCTGGTCGCCCTGGCGCACCAGTCGCTGCGCAAGCCCAAGCAGAGAGACGCCGAGGAAGGAGAACCGTCATGATGGAACTGGTTCTCGCCCTGGCCATCGGCGTGCTGGCGGCCTCGGGCGTCTGGCTGCTGCTGCGGCCCCGCACCTTCCAGGTCATCATGGGGTTGTCGCTGCTGTCCTATGCGGTCAACATCTTCATCTTCGCCATGGGGCGGCTGAAGTCGGGCGCGCCGCCGGTGCTGGCGGGCGAGGTCTCGGACCCCGCACGCTACACTGACCCTACGCCCCAGGCCCTGGTCCTGACGGCCATCGTCATCAGTTTCGCACTGACGGCGCTGTTCCTGGTGGTCATCCTGGCCGCGCGTGGCATCACTGGCAGCGACCATGTCGACGGCAAGGAGCCTGACGCATGACCGACTGGCACGCCCATCTGATCATCGGCCCTATCGTCCTGCCGATGATCATCGCCTCGGCCATGCTGCTGGTGGACGAGCGCCGTCGCATCCTGAAGGCATCGCTCAGCCTGGCGGCCATGGCGGCCATTCTGGTCATGGCCCTGATCCTGCTGCACGAGAGCGCCAATGGCGCGGTGGGCGGCGGCGACACCGCGCGCGTCTATCGCCTGGGATCATGGGCCGCGCCCTACGGCGTCGTCCTGGTCGCCGACCGGCTGTCGACGATAATGGTGGCCCTGACCAGCGTGCTGGGCGGGTGCGCCCTGATCTTCGCCCTGGCGCGCTGGGACCGGGCCGGGCCGCGCTTCCACGCCCTGTTTTTGCTTCTGATCATGGGCGTCAACGGCGCCCTGCTGACCGGCGACCTGTTCAACCTGTTCGTCTTCTTCGAGGTTATGCTGGCCGCCTCCTACGGCCTGGCCCTGCACGGCTCGGGCGAGGCCAGGGTGCGGGCGGGCGTCATCTATATCGCCGTCAACCTGACCGCTTCGCTGCTGTTCCTGATCGGCGTCAGCCTGATCTATGGGGTGACGAGCACACTCAACATGGCCGATCTGGCGACGCGGGTGCCGACCATTGTGGCGGGCGACCTGGGCCTGTTCCACATCGGGGCGGCGGTGCTGGGCACGGCCTTCCTGATCAAGTGCGCCATGTGGCCGGTGGGCTTCTGGCTGACCTCGACCTATTCGGCGGCCAGCGCCCCGGCGGCGGCGGTCTTCGCCATCCTGTCCAAGGTCGGGGTCTATGTGATCATCCGCCTCAGCCTGCTGCTGTTCGGCGCCGGTGCAGGGGCGTCCGCCGGGTTCGGCCTGACCTGGCTGATGTTCGGCGGCCTGGCGACCATCGCCTTCGGCACCTTCGGCCTGATCGCCTCGCGCGACCTGTCGCGCGCTGCAGGGTTCGGGGTGATGATCTCGTCGGGCACCGTGCTGGCGATCCTGGGGGTCGGCGATACGGCGGCGCTCAGCGGCGCGCTCTTCTATCTGATCGGTTCGACTCTGGCCTGCGCCGCCCTGTTCCTTCTGGCCGAAATCCTGCAGCGAGGACGCGAGGCCGATGTCGGCGAGGCGCGCGCCGTCTTCGACGACGAGTATCGTGATCCGTTCGATGACGAGGAACGCAACGAGCCTGGGCTGGTCATCCCGGCGGCCGTGGCGGCCCTGGGCGGTGCCTTTCTGATCTGCACCCTGATGGTGGCTGGCATGCCGCCCCTGGCGGGCTTCGTCGGCAAGCTGTCGATGATCGACGCCTTGGTCAACGTGGGCGGCCCGGCGCAATGGATGCTGGTGGCGGTGCTGTCCGTATCCAGCCTCGGCGCCCTGATCGGCCTGACCCGTCTGGGGGTCGGCGCCATCTGGACCCGCGACGAGGATGCGCCGGCATTCGTCGTGGGCGCGGCCGAACTGACGGCGGTCGCCGCCCTGCTCGGCGCCTGCGTGTTCCTGGCCATCTTCGCCGGCTCCGCCCTGATCTACACCGACCACACAGCGGCCTGGCTGGCCGAGCCGCAGGGCTACATCAACGCCGTGCTGGGCGGAGGCGGCCGATGAGACGCATCCTGCCCTACCCCGTCCTGTCGCTGGGTCTGTTCGTCGCCTCGATCCTGCTCAGCGCCTCGGTTGCCCCGCCCTCCTTGGTGCTGGCCCTGCTGCTGGCCTTGCTGGCGCCGGTCATCATGCTGGCCCTTGGCGTGGATCGTGTGCGCCTGAAGGCGCCGAAGGCCATGGCGCGCCTCGCCATCGATGTCATCGGCGATGTGGTGCGCTCCAACTGGGCCGTGGCTCAGATCATCCTGGGCCGCCGTCGCCACGAGCGGAAGTCCGGCTTCATCCATATCCCGCTGGATCTGCGCGACCGCTATGGCCTGGCGGTCCTGGCCATCATCGTCACCTCGACGCCCGGCACCCTATGGGTCGAATACGAGTCCGCGACCGGTCGGCTGCTGTTGCACGTGCTGGACCTGGTGGACGAAGAGACCTGGGTGCGCCTGATCAAGGACCGCTACGAACGCCGGCTGATGGAGATCTTCGAATGACGGCGGCGGTGCTGACCTGGGGCCTGGGTCTGGCCCAGTTGATGCTGATCTGCGCCATGGGCTTGGCCGCGTGGCGAATCATCCACGGCCCGCGCGCCCAGGATCGTGTCCTCGGCATGGACACGCTTTATCTGAATGGCATGCTGCTGGTCGTGGTGTTCGGCATCCGCACCAACAGCCAGCTCTATTTCGAGGCGGCCCTGGTGATCGGGATGCTGGGCTTCGCCGCCACCGTGGCGCTGGCCAAGTTCCTGATGCGCGGCGAGGTGATCGAATGACCGAAGCTGAAGTTCCCGCATGGGCCGCCATCGTCGTCGTGGGTCTGGCGGTCGGTGGATCGGCTCTGTCGCTGCTGGGCGCGGTCGGCCTGACGCGGCTGAAGACCTTTTACGAGCGTGTCCACGCGCCGACCCTGGGGGCGACCCTGGGCATGGCGCTGGTGCTGGCGGCGTCTGTGGTGTGGTTCACGGTGGTCGAGGGGCGCTTTATGCCGCGCGAAATCCTGATCGGCCTGTTCCTGACCGTCACCACGCCGGTCACCCTGATCCTTCTGGCCCGCGCCGCCCTGTTCCGCGACCGCACGGAAAAGGCGAAGGAAACGGCCGACAAGGGCTGAGACGGGATCAAAAAGAAGCCCGGCGGGGGCGCCGGGCTGAAATAAGGTTCGGTGATGGTGTCCCTGAGGACGAACCTCTTAGTTAACCGAATTGGTTTCCAGAACATTAACACCCCGGTCCGGCAGCCAAGCCGACTGGCGACCATTCGGCGCCACAGGCCAGGTGATCCGCCAGCCCTGCCCCGCGCGCTCGATGACGAACCCGGTCGCCACACCCGCACCCGGATGGTCGACGCTCTTGCCGTTCACCGTGATCGTCGCTGCGCCCGCCTGCCCCGTGACGGCCCGCCACCGCCCACGCCCGATCGCCGTCGCCGTCACGCCGACGCCATTGATGGTCACAACGGGCGCAGCCCCTTGCGCCTGGCCGGACGCCATCAGCGTGGCCCCGTCCGAATCCACCGCGTCCAAGCCGCCCGCGCCGTCCAGACGCACGGTTGGCTGGCCGGGGGCGATCAGCACGACAGGCCCCGCCCCACCTTGAATGACCACCAATGTCTCGGGTGAGACGGCGGCGTCCTCGCCCACCTGCACCTCGGGCGTGAACCGCACATCGCCGTGCAGGGGCGGCAGCCTGAGCTCGAATCGGCCCGCCCCATCCGCGCTGGCCGCCACCGCAGCCGCACCCGGCGCACGCAGCACGACACGCGCGTTCGGACCCGCCGCCCCGCGCACGACCAACACCCCGCCGTCGCGCATCACCCCGTCGATCAGCGGCGGCCGGACCCAGGGCGAGGCCTCGTCCGCTCCCGTCGGCCCCGCAACGCCGCCCTGCCGGTCGGAACAGGCCGCCGCAGCCAAGACCGCGACACACGCGACGATCATCCGACGTTTCATCCTGCGCCTCTACGATATAGGACTGGCGACCCAGCGGCTTGAGCCTGTGTTAGCTTGAGCGCCGTTGGTTTGGCCATGGCCAGATCGGGTATTCGTTTTCTTCGAGGCTTCATGTCCCTGCCCCCCGTTTCGTTCCTGCCGTTCGACGGCTCCTCCGTCTGTCTGTTCTGCGGCGCCTCCGAAACCGCCGATCCTTCCTACACCGAGGCGGCCTACGCCTTCGGCAAGGCGTCGGCCGAGGCCGGCTGGCGGCTGGTCTATGGCGGCGGCGGCGTGGGCCTGATGGGCGCCTCGGCGCGCGGGGCGCACGAAGCGGGCGGGCGTGTCGTCGGCATCATGCCGGCCTTCCTGCGCAGCCGCGAGCGCCTGTTCGACGAGGTCGAGACCGTCGTCGTCACCTCGATGCACGAGCGCAAACAACTGATGTACGATCAGTCGGACGCATTCGTGGTCGCGCCCGGCGGTATCGGCACCCTGGAAGAAGTCGTCGAACTGCTGTCGTGGAAGCGGCTGGATCTGCACCATAAGCCGGTGGTCTTTTTAAACCTTAACGGCTTCTGGAACGGCTTCTTCGCCCTGATGAAGCACAGCGTCGAGGAAGGCATGACCCCGCCTTCGTTCCTCGACGCCTGGACCGTCGCCGAGACCGTCGAAGAGGCTATGGCCCAGGTTCAGGCCGGCGGCGACGCGCCGCAGTTGAAACATGATCAGCGGTAAGTGATCGTCGCTAATATTCGCGCGACTACGTATTGACAGTTTTTATGGAAAACTGACATTGGGGCGCAGCGGCATGCCGCCGTTCTTCATTTCGGAGAGTTTTTCATGCGCGCCCTGCTCATCGCCGCAGCCCTGTTCGCCGCCGCTCCGGCCGTCGCCCAGACGCCGGCCGCCACCAGCCTGACCCTCGCGGACGCCGCCAAGGCCCCTGACCGCGCCACCATCATCGACGGCGCACGCTGGTCCTGCGAAGGCGCGACCTGCACGGCCGCCGGCGGCACGGAACAGCCCGCCACGCGCGCCTGCCGTCGTGTTGTTCAGAAGTTCGGCGCCGTGACCGCCTTCTCCTACAAGGGCGTCGAACTGAGCGCCGACGAACTGGCCGTCTGCAACGCCTGATCCGGGTCGAGGCGGCTTAGGCCGCCTCGCCTCTCAGACGGCGCTGGATGGTCTCGCGACCGATCAACGGGGCCATGGCCGCCATGTCCGGCCCATGCTGCTGCCCCGTCAACGCCAGACGCAGCGGCATGAACAGCGCCTTGCCCTTGGCGCCCGTCTCGGTCTTCACGGCCGAGGTCCACGCCGACCAGGCGTTCTCGTCGATTACGTCCGGCAGCAGACGCAGCGCCGTCTCGATGAAGGCGACGTCCTCGATCACCGGCTGAACCGGCCCCTGGACGATTTTCGCCATTTCAACGACATCGGCGAACTTGTTCAGATTGCCGCGCACCACCGACCAGAAGGTCTCGCCCAGATCGGCGCCCAGCGCCTGAAGGCGCGGCTGAGCCGTCGCATAGTCCATGACATGCAGGGCCTGGGCGTTCAGCCGGTCCAGATCCGCCGTGTCGTAACGCGCCGGCGACCGACCCATCTTGGAGAAGGCGAAGCTCTGACCCAAGGCCTCGACCGAGGCGCCGACTTCCAGCGGATCGGACGTGCCGATCCGGCCCAGGTGGCTGGTGATGGCGATCGGCTCATAGCCCTGGTCGCGCATGTCGCTGATCGACAGCGAGCCCAGACGTTTCGACAGTGCCGCGCCGTCGGCCCCGACCAGCAGCGGCATATGGGCGAAACCCGGAACCGTCGCCCCCAGCGCCTCGAAGATTTCGATCTGCGCGCCGGTGTTGGTGACGTGGTCCTCGCCCCGGATGATGTGGGTGATGGCCATGTCGATGTCATCGACCACCGACGGCAGGGTGTAGAGGAACAGGCCATCCTCGCGTATCAGCACCGGGTCAGACATGGAGGCGGTGTCCACCTCGGCATGACCGCGCGCCAGGTCTTCCCAGGCGACGCGCTTGCCGTCCAGCTTGAAGCGCCAGTGCGGACGACGGCCCTCGGCCTCGTAGGCGGCCTTCTGCTCATCCGTCAGTTCCAAGGCGGCGCGGTCATAGATCGGCGGGAGGCCGCGCGACAACTGCACCTTGCGGCGGCGGTCCAGTTCGTCGGCCGTCTCATAGGCCGGATACAGCCGCCCCGAGGCCTTCAGACGCGCGGCAGCCTCCTCATAGCGGTCGAACCGCTTGGACTGGTTGTCACGCTCGTCCCACAGCATCCCCAGCCAGGTCAGATCGTCTTCGATCCCCTGTTCGAACTCGGGCGTGGAGCGCGCCAGGTCGGTATCGTCGATCCGCAGCACGAACGACCCGCCCTGCCCCTTGGCGAACATCCAGTTCACCAGGGCGGTGCGGACATTGCCGACGTGCAGCTTACCCGTGGGCGACGGGGCGAAACGGACCTTGACGGACATGGGTAGACGACCTCGAAAGCGAGGCGGCTAGGTCGCCCCGCAACCCGGCGAAGTCAAGGCGCGGGTTGGATTGAGCGGGTTGTCATGATAAAGTTACCACCATCATGAACGCGCCCGTGCAGATCAGAAAGCCAGATGTCGCCGAGCGGCTGCGCAGTCTTGCGCGACGCGAAGGCCTGTCCATTACCGACCTTGTCGATGAGATGGCGCGCGATCGGGAAGCTCGGGCGAATACGGCCAGACAGGCGGAGATCGATCGAAAGATCGCGGCGGCGGAAGCCATCGTCGCGCATTTCCAGTCGCTTCCCATCCTGGGGCCGCTACTGACCGACGACGACTTCTATGACGAGGACGGCCTGCCCAAATGATCGTCGTCGATGCTTCCGCATTGGTGGCCGTGCTTTTGGACGAGCCGGAGAAGCTCAAGATACTGACCATCCTGGCGACCGAAGAGGCGGTGCTGTCGCCCATCGGTTATTGGGAAGCGCATACGCGAATCCACGGCTTGCGTGGCGGCGACGGCGTTGCAGACCTCGACGCCCTGATTGCCAACTTTGGGATAAAGGTCGCGCCAGCGACGGCCGCAACGGCGAAAGTGGCCGCGCAAGCACAAATCGATTTCGGTAAGCGAACGCCCGCCAAACTGAACCTAGGCGACTGTTTCGCCTACGCCTTGGCCAAGGAAAGCGACGCCCCCTTGTTGTTCAAGGGCGACGACTTCAGACAGACCGATCTGACCCCCGCCCTGCCCGCCTGAACGGGCTGAAGGTCAGTCGTCGCGGTGAACGCGTTCGCGGCGTTCGTGGCGTTCCTGGGCTTCGACCGACAGGGTTGCCGTCGGGCGGGCTTCCAGACGGCCCAGGCTGATGGGTTCGCCCGTATCTTCGCAATAGCCGTAGGAGCCGTCCTCGATCCGGCGCAGGGCGTCGTCGATCTTGGAGATCAACTTGCGCTGGCGATCACGGGTGCGCAGTTCCAGGGCCCGATCGGATTCCGATGACGCGCGATCCACCAGATCGGGATGGTTTTCGGTCTCGGCCTTCAGATTGACCACCGTGCCCTTGGACTCGCGAAGGATGTCGTCCTTCCAAGCCAGCAGCTTCTTCTTGAAATAGGCTTGTTGCCGTTCGTTCATGAACGGCTCGCTGTCAGACGGCCGATACGGGCCGGTTTCGTCGGACACAACGGACGCCAAAGCGTTCATCGATCTCACGCTCTCTAACGCGCCCCCCTGTGGCGCAGATGGCCGTATAATCAGCCTGTCGAGTCGCGGCAATGTGGTTCTCGAATCCGTGATCCGATTATGGCGATCCGAGGGCTTACAGTGACAAATGTCACTCACTGACCAAGCTTAGCGTTCTGAGATTAGGCGATTTTTCCGCTTCACCCGCGTTTATCGCGCATTTCGGCCTTCGCCAGCTCCACCGAGGCCCTGAGGTCGATCTGGTCCAGCAGGGCGCTCAGCCCTTCGTCGCCGTCGTCGGTGCGCTCTTCGCGCAGGGTGCGCGCCAGTTGATCCAGCGAGGTCTCATCGGCGTCGCCGGTCAGAAGCGCCAGCTTGAGTTCTTCCAGGCGGTCCAGCAGGCCCCCGCCCCGTCGGATCGCCCGGCGACGCTTCTCCAGCGGCCCTTCGATCCCTTGCAAGGCCATAAGAGCCGACACGTCGGAAACGCCGCCGGTCGCAGCGCTGGCCGTCGCCGCCGAAGGCGACGCCGCAGCCGGCGCCTGGCCCAGCGAAAAGCCGCTGGCGGATCGCGTCGCGCGTGTGCTCGCGGGCGTGCTGACGCCGTTGGGGCCGACAACCTTCATGCGTAGGTGCTCCGCGTCATGACCTCATGCATGACGGGCGGCGGTGACTGTTTGGTTAACGCCCCGGCAAATCCTGCCGCTTCCCTTTCGCTGCAAAGCCCGCCTGCATTGAATTCACATCGTTAATTATTCGGCACGATCCTCGCAAGGATGCAGGCGTAACCTTGCGTGGACGCCTGACCGATGCAAAATCTGCTTGCCCGCCTTGCCGCCGCCGCCATCGGGACGCTCGCCGTCGCCGCTGCGGCCGGTCCGGCGCTGGCCCAGTCGCAGTCCCGCATCAAGGACATCGCCGCCGTCGAGGGCGTGCGCGGCAACCAACTGGTCGGCTACGGCATGGTGATGGGGCTGAACGGCACGGGCGATTCCTTACGCAACTGCCCCTTCACCCGCCAGTCGCTGGAAGGCATGACCGAGCGGCTGGGCGTCAATATCCGCGGCGCCAACGCCAACACCAAGAACATGGCCGCCGTCATGGTCACGGCCGACCTGCCCGCCTTCGCCACGCCCGGCTCGCGCATCGATGTCTCGGTCGCCTCCATGTGCGACGCGAAAAGCCTGCTGGGCGGTTCCTTAGTCGTCACCAGCCTTCAGGGCGCGGACGGTCAGGTCTATGCGGTGGCTCAGGGCTCGGTCCAGACCGGCGCCGTCTCGGCCTCGGGTGGTTCGGGCTCGTCGGTGACGCGCGGCGTGCCGACCGCCGGCCGTATCGCCTCGGGCGCCCTGGTCGAACGCGAGACCGGCTTCCAGATGGCGAACATGAACGAGGTGCGCCTGAACCTGCGCAACCCCGACTTCACCACGGCCCAGCGTGTCGCCGCCGTCGTCAACGCCGCCTATCCCGGTTCGGCCCTGGCCGAGAACGGCACGGTCGTCGCCCTGCGCGCGCCCGGCGAACTGGGCATGGCGGGCTTCATCAGCCGGATCGAGAACCTGGCCGTCAGCGTCGACACCCCCGCCAAAGTCATCATCGACGAGGTCAACGGCGTGATCGTCATGGGCGACGCGGTGCGCGTCTCTCGGGTCGCCATCGCCCAGGGCAACCTGACCATCTCGGTGGACGAACAGCCGATCGTCAGCCAGCCGGCTCCCTTCAGTCGAGGTCAGACCGCCGTCGTCCCTTCCACCCAGGTCAGCGTCGAAGAGGACCTGGGCACCCAGATGCGCATGGTCGGCGGCGGGGCCAGCCTGTCCACCCTGGTCAACGGCCTGAACGCCCTGGGCGTCAGCCCGCGCGACATGATCAGCATTCTTCAGGCCATCAAGGCCGCCGGCGCCCTCCAGGCCGACATTGAGGTGATGTGAGCATGAGCGACCTGACCGTCTCCCCCGATCTGCTGCGTCCCGCTGCGGCCGCGCCCACGGCGCCGAACCGCGACAAGATCGAGGAAACCGCAAAAGCATTCGAGGCCACCTTCATCTCGCAGATGCTGAAGCCGATGTTCGAGGGCCTGTCGACCGACGGCCTGTTCGGCGGCGGCCAGGGCGAGGCGACCTGGCGCAGCTTCATGCTGGACGAAATGGCCAAGAACACGGTCAAGGCTGGCGGTATCGGCCTGAGCAACACCGTCATGGCCGAAATGCTGAAGATGCAGGAGGGGCGGCAATGAGCGACACAGAACTGGCACAGGCGCGTGTGCGGCAACTGACCGCGCTGACGCTGCGCCTGACCGAACGCCTGGAAGCCGAGACCCTCGCCTTCGCCGACGGCCGCCCCCAGGACGTGGCCTCGGGCCTGGCCGAGACCCAGGAGATGGCCAATCTCTATCGTCGCGATTCCGCCCACGTAAAGGCGAACCCGGCCTTGCTGAGCGGAGCGCCGCTCGAAGATCGCAAGACCCTGATCGACGCCACGCGCGACTTCGACGCCGTGCTGACCCGCCACGGTCGCGCCGTCGACGCCGCCCGTCAGATTTCCGAGGGCCTGGTCCGCGCCATCGCGGCGGAGGTCACCGCCGCTCGCACGCCGGCCTCCGCCTATGCCGCCGACGGCCGCGCGGCGCTGGGCGACGGACGCGCCGTCGCCATCAACCGGATGGCCTGAATCCCTGCGGTTGCAGAGAAATCTCGCTAAGATTTCATCGATATTGCAAATGAGTTTCGAGCCTGCGCCTAAGGATTATTGCCTATTTTTTAAGCGACTGCGTGTCAGCATGCCTTCATGACGCTGACCACCCGCCTGCTAGGCTTGGCCTTCGCATCCGCCGACACACTGGTGGAGGTGGACCCGAAAGGCGTTGTCTCCTTCGCTATCGGCGCTGGAGCGTCGGCGGGCGAGGACGCCGGCGCGACCTGGACCGGCCGACCGCTGCTCGATCTGTTGCACGATGGCGCATCCACCCTGACGGCCCTGGGCAAGATGAAGTCCGGCGTGCGCATTCCCTCTACGTCCATTCTCGTGGCGGCAGGACCCGACCGTGTGCGTCGCGCCACGTTCCGGGCCTTCGTCCTGCCGCAGATGGCGCCGGCCGTATCCTGCGCCATCTCCTATGAAGGCCCGGCCTTCGCGCTCGAAGATCTTGAAACCCGCCCTCTGCTGGAGGCGGAAGAATTCCTGGCCGACGCCGGGCGGGTGCTGGAGGCCAACACGGACCTCGCCCTGTCCTTCCTGGACATTCGCGGCCTGGAGAACGTCAGCGGCGACGCCGCCGACCGTCTGAACCGCCGCATCGAGGCGACCTTGCAATCAGCGGCCATCGACGGTTCGGGCGCGGCCCAGCTGACCGGCGTGCGTTTCGCCTTGCTGCGTCCCGCCAACGACCGCCGCGACATCGCCGCAGAGATCATTGAGGCCGGCCGCGCCGAAGGCCTTTCGCTCGGCGCCGAAGCCTTCAGTTCGCCGGTGCCGCCCGGATCGGACTCGCTGTGCGTCCTGCGCGCCATGCGGTTCGCCATCGAGGGCTGCCTCAAGGGCGATGGCCTGATCAATCCGCAGATCGCCTTCGCGGACTCGCTGAAGCGCACCTTCCGCGACGCCGAGACCTTCCGCAGCCTGGTCAAGTCGCGCGAGTTCCAGGTCCACTATCAGCCCATCGTCCACCTCGACTCCCGCGCCGTCCACCATTTCGAGGCCCTGACCCGCTTCAACGGAAATACCGGCCCGGCAGACGCCATCCGCATGGCCGAGGAGCTGGATCTGATCGAGTCCTTCGATCTCGCCGTGGCGGAAAAGGTGCTGAAGCGGATGCGTCAGTCGGGCGCCGGCCTGCTGAAGATGGCCATCAACGTCTCCGGCGCCTCACTGGGCGACGACACCTATGTCGAACAGCTTCTGCGCATGACCGCCGGCGCGCCCGAGGAACGCCGGCGTCTGATGGTCGAAGTCACCGAAACGTCCGCCCTCGCCGACATCGAGGCCGCCGACCGTCGCCTGGCCGCCCTGCGCGAAGCGGGGATCAAGGTCTGTATCGACGACTTCGGCGCGGGCGCCGCCGCCTTCGACTATCTGCGCAAACTCTCGGTCGATGCGGTCAAGATCGACGGCGCCATCGTGCGCGACATCCAGACGGACGAACGGTCCAAGGCCATGCTGCACAGCATCGTCGAACTGTGCCGCTCGATGAAGCTGGAAACCATCGCCGAGATGATCGAGACCGACGGGGTCGCCGCCGAGCTGAAGGCCGCAGGCGTCGAATATGGCCAAGGCTGGTTGTTCGGCCGCGCCGAGGCCGAACCGCGCACACAGCTCACCAGCCCCTCGATGGTCCGTCGCAAGGGCGCCGTCGAAGCCTGGGGCTGACGGCTGGAGGCGACATCCGTGGCCTAGCCATCCCATTTCTGTCAGCAAAGCCTAGACGGATCAGAGACTTGACTTCGACCATCGACAATCGACCTGTCTTGGGGTCAAGCCGTGCGATGATGATCCGTTCGGTCTTTGAAAACTCAAATCCATCCAGAAGTTGGACTCGTTAGACTCGTTGGACTGTTTTTTCTGACTTGGAGTCCAAGTCGGATCACAGGGCTAAGGTGCGCGTGATCTCCAACGCGGCCAGGAAGTCTGCGTCGTGGCTGACGACGATCAGCGCCCCGTCATAGGCGGTCAGCGCCGCCTCCACGGCCGCGATGGCGTCCAGATCCAGATGGTTCGTCGGCTCGTCCAGCACCAGCAGTTGCGGCGGCGTCGTGCCGGTCATGACGCAGGCCAGGGCCGCCCTCAGCCGTTCCCCGCCTGACAGGTCGCCGACCCGGCGCTGGGCCGCCGTATTGCGAAACAGGAACCGCGCCAGCGCCGCCTGGGCGTCGTTGACGCTCCCTTGCGGGTTCAGCCGCCGCCACGCCTCGACCAGCGTCTCGTCCGGCCTGAGAATAGCCGCCTCCTGATCCAGCAGGACCGCCCGCACCGGCCGCTCGACGAACCCGGCCGTGGGTTCCAGATCGCCTGTGATCAGCCGCAACAAGGTCGTCTTGCCCGCCCCGTTCGCCCCGGTGACTGCGACCCGCTCAGGCCCGACAAGTCTCAGGTCGATCGGCCCGACCACGGTCCGCCCCTCAGGCGTCGCCCACGACGCCTGATCCAGCGTCAGCACCGTTCGCCCGCCCGCCAATCCCGTCGTCGGCATGGGGATGGCCATCGCCCGCGTCCGTTCAACCCGCTCCTGCGCCGCCGCCAGCGCACCTTGCGCCGCCTCGGCCTGTCGCGTGGCCAGCAGCCGGTCACGCCCGCCGCTGTTTTCGGCCCGCTCGGCCCGTGCGCCCAGCAGGATTTTCGGCAGATCGCCCTTGGCCGCCTTGCGCCGCCCTGCCGCGTCGCGCTTCGCCTTGGTTTCGGTTCGCCTCTGCGCCTCGGCGCCCGCCCGCGCAACATCGCGCTCGGCCTCGGCCAGCCCTCGCTCCGCCGCCTCCCGCTCGGCCGCCTTTCGCGCGACATACAGGTCATAGCCGCCGCCGTAGATCGCCACGCCCAAGCCTGACACCTCCACGATCCGGTCCATCCGACGCAGCAGGTTGCGGTCATGGCTGACCACCACGGCCCCGCCGTCCCAGCGCCCGATCACCTCGGCGACCAGCGCCCGCGCCTCCACGTCCAGATGATTGGTCGGCTCGTCCAGCAGGATCAGATCCGGCCGCGCCAGCATCAGGCCCGCCAGCCTCAGACGTGTCTGCTCGCCCCCGCTCAGACTGACGGTCAGCCGATCCAGCGCCACCTCCGACAGACCCACGGCGGCCAGAGCCTCGCCCAGCCGCACCTCCAGCGTCCAGTCGGCCTCGGCCAGATCGTCGGCCGTCCCCTCGCCGTCCAGCACCCGCGCAATGATGGCCAGATCCTGCGCCACGCCTAAAGTCTGCGCCGCCGTCTCGTTCGGCTCAGGGTCGTAGCGCTGATCCAGCACACCCACCGACCCGGCGCGCGCCACCGCGCCCTCGGCCGGCGTCGCAGCGCCCGAGATCAGGCACAGCAGCGTGCTCTTGCCCGCGCCGTTGCGGCCGACGACGCCCGTGCGCTCGGCGCCGAACGTCAGGCTCAGATTATCGAATAGGGTTACGCCGTCAGGCGTCCTGGCGGCGACCTTGTCGAGTGTCGCGCGTGCGGACGGGGACGCGTTTCGGCTTTGGCTGGTTGACATTGAGGATCACGAGCAGCATGGCGGACAGGGCGGAACCGGTGGCCAATGCGATGATCATGATCGTCAAACCTTCTGCAAAACGCGTCAGAACAAGGAGGATGGGTTGTAATCCTGCAATGCGCAAGTCTGGTGTCGAACACGGCCGCGTGAGAAGCTTGACCGTCAGGAGGCCTCGATGAAGCCTCTAGTCTGCCTCTCGCTCGTTTCCGCCATGGCGTCGGCCGCTTGCGCCAGCGTCCCGGACACGCCGCCTGCGCCCCCGAACTATACCGCCGTTCCGACTCAGGAGCCGACTCGAAACGCCCATCTTTACGCCGCCTGTCTGGAACAAGCTGCCGCAGCGGGCGCCTATCGCCGCACGGACAATGGCGAAGGCGCTGAACTGCTGGTGTTCACATGCACTGGCGCACCCGCGACCGCCTTCGCCGCTGCGCTCGCGCCGTGGAGCGACAAGATCAGCTCGGCCTTCCAGCGCGACGGCCGCACCTTCCGGTCCACCGCCAAGGCCGAAGCCAACCTGTTCAGCGTCGACTATTGCTCGACCGACGCGACCGGCGACGACGCGATCTGCGTCCTGACCTTCAACGCCGGCGACTTCCTCGACCAATAGGATTTCGCCGGGTAAACGGCGACGATGCAAAGCCGCTTCCGCATCGAAGATCCAGCCGGCGCCGCCGAGCGTCGTGATGCCGCAGTCCAGCGTCTGCGTGACGAGACCGGCATTGACGAGACCATGATCGACGCCCTGGTCGAAGCCTTCTACGCCCGCGTCCGCGACGACGCCCTGATCGGCCCGATCTTCGCGGCCCGCATCACCGACTGGGCGCCGCATCTGGCGCAGATGAAGCTGTTCTGGTCGTCGGTCGCCCTGTCCACCGGCGTCTATCAGGGCCGGCCCATGCCCAAACACCTGCCCCTGCCCATCGACGCCCGCCATTTCGACCGCTGGCTGGAGCTCTTCGTCGAGACCGCCCGCGCCCTGTGCCCGCCCGTCGCCGCCAATCACTTCATCGAACGCGCCCGCCGCATCGCCGAAAGCCTGGAACTGGGCGTCGCCACCGCCAGCGGCGTCATCCTAACCAAGGGCGAGCGGTTCGTCCGGCCGACAAAGGCTTGGTCGCCGGAATAGGTCAGGCCCGCCAATTTTCACGAGAGTGGAAGATATGCGAGACGACTACCCGCCGCACCTCGACCCGATAGATGATGACATAGGCGCCTTCGCCGAACGGCGCCTTAAGTCGCCGGTCCCTATCGTCGATCTTCTGCCCCCTGTCCGGCATATCGGACAGCGACCGTAGCGCTGCCTTCAACACCGCCCGCATTCGCTCTACGGCCGAAGGCGCCGCTTCAGCCAGGAAAGAGGTCAGTCGCAGTAAATCCCGTTCCGCAGACGGAAGCACGACGACGGCAAACTTCATCTCGCCTTCGCGCGCAGCTTCTCGTCCAAAGCGGCATCAAAGGCGGCCAGCGCGTCCTCAAGCGGAATTGTCTCCCCCGTCCGCTCATATTCCGCCCAGCGTTCGGCGTCCTCCGCGACCCAAGCCGCCGGATATTCGCTGACGCCTGCGATGCTGATATTGCCGATCACGCCTTCCAAAGCTTGGAGCGCATAGGCCGTCGGCTCAACGCCTGCAGCTTCGGCCGCAGCCTTAAGCCGCCGCGCCTGATCTTCGTTCAGATGGATGTCGAAACCATCGGCCATGCCGCACGGTAACCCAGCCTGCGGACCGCCGCAATGTTCCCACAATGTTCTTGCTTCAATCCTGCGATTCATCCCCATATAGCGATGTCGCGCCGGACCCGACCGGCCTCCTCCGCGTTCCCGGACAGCATGACCGAAAAGCACAACTTCATTCGCGTTCGCGGCGCCCGCGAGCATAATCTCAAGGGTGTGGACCTCGATATTCCGCGCGAACAGTTGGTGGTGATGACCGGGCTTTCGGGCTCGGGCAAGTCGTCCCTGGCGTTCGACACCATCTATGCCGAAGGCCAGCGTCGCTATGTCGAGAGCCTGTCGGCCTATGCGCGCCAGTTCCTGGAGCTGATGGGCAAGCCGGACGTGGACCTGATCGAGGGCCTGTCGCCGGCCATCTCCATCGAACAGAAGACGACGTCCAAGAACCCGCGCTCGACCGTCGGCACGGTGACCGAGATCCACGACTATATGCGCCTGCTGTGGGCGCGGGTCGGCGTGCCCTATTCGCCCGCGACCGGCCTTCCGATCGAGAGCCAGACCGTCAGCCAGATGGTCGACAAGCTGGTGGCCCTGCCCGACGGTGAGCGCATTCTGCTGCTGGCCCCCGTCGTGCGCGGCCGCAAGGGCGAGTATCGCAAGGAGATCGCCGAGTGGCAGCGTCAGGGCTTCCAGCGGCTGAAGATCGACGGGCAATTCTATCCGATCGACGAAGCCCCGACGCTGGACAAGAAGTTCAAGCACGACATCGATATCGTCGTGGACCGGATCGTCACCAAGCCTGACCAGGAAGCCCGCTACGCCGACAGTCTGCAGACGGCCCTGGGCCTGGCCGACGGCATCGCCAACGCCGAATGGGCGAGCACGGCCGAGGGCGAGACCGCACCGCGCAACCTGCTGTTCTCGGAGCGGTTCGCCTGCCCCGTCTCGGGCTTCACGATCAGCGAGATCGAGCCGCGCCTGTTTTCGTTCAACAATCCTTTCGGCGCCTGCCCGGTCTGCGACGGCCTTGGGGTCAAGCTGGCCTTCGACGCCGACCTGGTGATCCCGGATCGCGACAAGACACTGCACAAGGGCGCCGTCGCCCCCTGGGCGCGCGGCCCCTCTCCGCTCTACACCCAGACGCTGCAGTCGCTCAGCCGCCACTACGGCTTCTCGATGGACGTGGCGTGGCGCGAGCTTCCGGCTCAGGCGCACAAGGCGATTCTGTATGGAACCGGCGCCGAGAAGATCAAATTCACCTACGACGATAACGCCCGCAAATACGAGGTCTCCAAGCCGTTCGAGGGCGTGCTGCCGAACCTGGAACGCCGCTGGCGCGAGACCGACAGCGCATGGGTGCGCGAGGAACTGGCCCGCTATCAGTCCGAGACCCCATGCGACGCCTGCCACGGCAAGCGGCTGAAGCCCGAAGCCCTGGCGGTCAAGGTGGGCGCCCAGGACATCGCCGACATCTCCACCCTGTCGATCAAGAAGGCCTATGACTGGGTCCAGGCCCTGCCCGAGGCGCTCAGCGACAAGCAGATGGAGATCGGCCGGCGCATTCTGAAGGAGATCGGCGACCGGCTGCGGTTCCTCAATAACGTCGGCCTCGATTATCTGTCGCTGTCTCGCGCGTCGGGCACCCTGTCGGGCGGTGAGAGCCAGCGCATTCGTTTGGCGTCGCAAATCGGCTCAGGCCTGACCGGTGTCCTTTATGTGCTGGACGAACCCTCTATCGGCCTGCACCAGCGTGACAACACCCGCCTGTTGGAAAGCCTGAAAGGGCTGCGCGACCTGGGCAACTCGGTCCTTGTCGTCGAGCATGACGAGGAAGCCATTCTGACCGCCGACTATGTCATCGACATGGGCCCGGCCGCCGGCATCCACGGCGGCGAGGTCTGCGCCGAGGGCACGCCGGCCCAGGTCATGGCCAATCCCAAGTCCCTGACCGGCAAATATCTGACGGGCGAGCGCGAGATCGAGATCCCCGCCGACGGTCGCCGTCCGATCGACCGCAAGCGGATGCTGAAGATCAGCGGCGCCAGCGGCAACAATCTGAAGAGCGTCACGGGCGAGATCCCCGTCGGGGTCTTCACCTGCATAACCGGCGTGTCCGGCGGCGGCAAGTCGACCTTCACCATCGAGACCCTGTACAAGGCCGCCGCTCGTCGCCTTAACAATGCGTCAGAAGCCCCCGCACCCTTCGACCGAATCGAGGGGTTGGAGCATTTCGACAAGGTCATCGACATCGACCAGTCGCCCATCGGCCGCACCCCGCGCTCGAACCCGGCGACCTATACCGGCGCCTTTGGCCCGATCCGCGACTGGTATGCGGGCCTGCCGGAATCCAAGGCTCGCGGCTATGGCCCCGGCCGGTTCAGCTTCAACGTCAAGGGCGGCCGCTGCGAGGCCTGTCAGGGCGACGGCGTCATCAAGATCGAGATGCACTTCCTGCCCGACGTCTATGTCACCTGTGACGTCTGCAAGGGCAAACGCTATAACCGAGAGACGCTGGAGATCGTCTTCAAGGGCAAGTCCATCTCGGACGTGTTGGATATGACGGTCGAGGAAGCGGCGACCTTCTTCAAGGCCGTACCGCCGATCCGCGACAAGATGCTGACGCTGGAGCGGGTCGGGCTGGGCTACGTCAAGGTGGGCCAGCCGGCGACCACCCTGTCGGGCGGCGAGGCCCAGCGGGTCAAGCTGTCCAAGGAACTATCGAAACGGGCCACCGGCCGGACCCTCTACATCCTCGACGAGCCGACGACCGGCCTGCATTTCGAGGACACCCGCAAGCTGCTTGAGGTGCTGCAGGAGCTGGTCGAGGCGGGCAACACCATCGTGGTGATCGAGCACAATCTCGATGTCATCAAGGTGGCCGACTATCTGCTCGACTTCGGCCCCGAGGGCGGCGACGGCGGCGGCGAGATCGTCGCAGTCGGCACGCCCGAACAGGTGGCGGACAATGACGCCAGCTGGACCGGGAAATACCTCAAGGAGGTGCTTGATCGGCACGAGACCCGCCGCAAGGCGCGGGTCGCGGCTTTGGGCGGATCGGTCGGCGAACCGGCCAAGAAGAAGCGGGCGAAGGCTTCCGCCTAGCCGCCTTTGTCTCCATCGCCGCCGGGACTCGACGGCGATGGAGGGGAAGTTGCTCAGCGCGGCTTCAATGCCGCCCAGGCCGCCGAGAAGGGCGCGTAGAGCACGGCCAACTGCAGGGCCGACAGGAAGGCGTTGACGACCGAGGATAGCAGAAGGGCCGGCCAGGCCTGGGCCAGGATCTGCATCGTTCCCACGCCGTCGTAGCGGGCCAGGGTCTGAATCCCGCCGGTCATCAGGTCGGTCGCCGCGCCGATGATCATGCCCAGGATGCTGACGATCAGGTACATGATGACCGCGATGACGGCCATGCCCAGCAGCGCCCAGAAATGGCCCTTGGTGGCGCCGAAGGATTCGAACAGCGTGATCTTGCGGCGATCCACGGTCATCGGCACGGCCAGGCTGAACTTGATCGCCAGCCAGACGATCAGGGCGAAGACGGCGAAGACCAGCAGCACGCCCGCCAGGATCATCAGGGGCTGACCCGATGCCGAACCGAAGCCGATGGCGGCGCCCACCAAGGCCATGCCCACGCCAGAGGCGAGACCCACGATGATGCTGACCAGCAGGCTGACGACAAGCACGCGCACCTCGTCCATGCCCACGCGGACATAGCCCCAGCGCGACTCTTCAGGACGCAGGACCGATCGTGCGACGGCGGCGCTCAACACCGTGCCGATCAACAGCCCGGCCGGCGCCGCCCAGGCCAGCGCGCCGGCATAGACCTGACCCAGGGCCTGGAAGTCCGCCATCGACGGATTGGCCGACTGTTCCAACGCCTCGCCCGCCGCCATCAGGGCCGCCCATTTGTCGGCGCCCAGGCCGAACATGACGACATACATCAGCAGATAGACCAGGCCCCAGGCCAGGGCCACGACCGGATGACGGCGAACGACCCGAAAGCCTTCGAAGGCGGCGTCGGTGGCGGAAAAACTCATGACAACTCCGGGTCAGATTCGGAGCCAGCCTAGCGCATCCGCAGGCCCGCGTCCTGCGGCCCTGGGATGAAGGCCGACCGGCCGTCAGTTGGCGGAGCTGATGGTCCAGTCGGCGATTTGGGTATTGATATCGCGCGTGGCCGTATCGAACGCCGCCACGATGGCCGACACGCGATTGTCGCCGGCTGGCTGGATCACCGTGAAGACCCGTTCGACCGAACGCCCCTCCTCCGGGCGAATGGCGCCGGTCGTCCCCGCCCGCCGTTCAGGCGTGGAGCGCAGTTGCGCGCGCGCCGTCACCACAACGTCCGGCGCGGCGCCCGGCGCGGCGTAACGCGCCTCGAACGCCGTGACCGTCACCTGCAACACCAGGGGCGGCGTGCCGGCTTCGCGACGGCCCAGGACGCGGATCCGGTCGGCCCGGTTGGCGAAGGCGGCCTTCAGGCTGTCGTCGAACAGGGTCGAGGCCGGCGACACCCAGCGCGCGCCGCCGATGTAGGCCGTCTCCAGACCTGTGACGCCCAGGATGCGGTCATCGCCGGTCGCCTGCGGAAACTCGATGCGGCGGATCGAGACCGTCAATGGCGCGGGCGTGTCGCCCACGGCCGACGGCGCCTCGACCGGCAGGCCGAACCGATAGTTCTGCACCGGGTCGGGGTTCGACAGCAGGGCGCACCCGCTCAGGGCCGTCAGGACTGCTGCGGCTGCCGCCATTCGAAGGACAGGACGAAGGATCACGGCTGCACCTCCAGCTCTTTGGATTGGGGACGACCGATGAAGTCGCGCGGGCTGGCGCGGACATCGTCGATCAGGGACTGCAGCGAACGGGTGGCGTCCTGCAACTCTTCGATCGTGCCGCTCAGTTGCGGCAGGCTGTTGGTGGTGAAATCGCCCAGCGGACGCTCCAGCCCGCTGATCGACCGGTTGGCCGATGCGATGGCCGTGCGGGCCTCCGCCGTCGCCGAGTTGATGTTGGCGATGGCCTGGCGACCGTCCGTATTGATGATCTGACGCGTGTCCACAGCGAGGGCCTGATATTCCTTCACTGCGGCATTGGCGTTGGTCACAGCCTCTTCCAGTTGCTGGAAGATGGCCTTGCGGGCTTCAAGCTCGGTCGTCAGGGATTCCACATTCTTCACGCTGGTCGAGAAGCTGCGGATATTGTCGTCGGACATGACGCGGTTGATCCGGTTCAGGGCATCCACCGTCTGGGCCAGCACCGTGCCCGAACCGCTGAGCAGTTCGGCGATGGGCGACGGCTGGCTTTGCAGCACCGGCACGACATTGTCGGGATACTGGTCCTTCAGCAGGGCGCTGTTGGGCGAACCGGCGGTGATCTGGATGTAGTTCAGGCCCGTGATGCCCTGCGGCTCCAGCTGGGCGCGCGAGGTCACGCGAACCGGCGTGGTGCCGTCCACACGCACCCGGGCGATGACCTGGTCGCCACGCTTGGTGTCGATGTTCAAATCGGTGACTTCGCCGACGCGGATGCCGTTGAAATGCACTTCGCCGCCCTCCGATAGGCCGTTCACCGGCCCGTAGAAGACGATGTCGTACATGTCGTAGTCGCTGTTGAACTGAAGCCGGGCCAGCCAGATGGTGAACACGGCCAGCGCCGCCAGAAGGCAGACGGTGGCGATCCCGACCGCGGCGTAATGTGCGTCTCTTTCCATAGTCGGCTCTCCTCAGGCCGCCGTCTTGGTGGCTGCGCGACCGCGCGGCCCCAGGAAGTATTCCTTGATCCACGGATGGTCGGAGCGTTCCAGCTCCTGCACCGTGGCCTTTTCCACGACCCGCTTGTCCGCCAGCACCGCCACCTTGTCACAGATGGCGTACAGCGTATCGAGGTCGTGGGTGATCATGAAGACGGACAGACCCAGGTCGTCCGCCAGTTGCCGGATCAGGTCGTCGAAGGCGGCCGCGCCGATGGGGTCCAGCCCCGCCGTTGGTTCGTCCAGGAACACCAGTTCCGGATCCAGCGCCAGCGCCCGCGCCAGGCCGGCGCGCTTCTTCATCCCGCCCGACAGTTCGGCAGGCTTCAGGTGATGGTGCTCGGGCTTCAGACCGACCATGGCGATCTTCAACTCTGCCAGCTCATAGATGACGGCCTTGGGTAATTTGGTGTGCTCGACCAGGGGCGAGGCGACATTCTCCAGCACGCTCAGCGACGAGAACAGAGCGCCCTGCTGGAACAGGATGCCGGTGCGCCGCTCGATATCCGCCGACTGATCGTCGGTCAGGGTCGCGCGGTCGTAGCCCAGCACCTTGACCGAGCCGCCCTCGGGCTCTTTCAGGCCGATGATGGTGTTCAGCAGCACGGTCTTGCCCGCGCCGGACCCGCCGACCACGCCCATGACCTCGCCCCGCACAAGGTCGAGGTCCAGGTTCTCGTGGATGGTGCGGTCGCCGAACTGGCTCAGCAGGCCGCGCACCTCGATCAGATTTTCCGCCTCGGTATTGGAAGCGTCGGTCATATGTTCAGCTCCAGGAAGACCAGGGCGAACACAGCGTCCAGCAGGATGATGGCGAAGATGGCCTGCACCACGGCGGCCGTCACACGGCGTCCCAAGCTCTCGACGTCGCCGGCGACCGACATGCCCTGACGGCAGCCGATGGCGGCGATGACCAGGGCGAAGACTGGCGCCTTCACCAGGCCAACCATCATGTGCTGGGCCATGGTCCCGTCCTCGACCAGGCGTTGGAAGAAGAAGGCGGGACCGAGGTTGAGCGAGGTCCAGCACACCACCAGACCGCCCATCAGACCGCCGATCATGCCCATGAAGGTCAGCAGCGGCAGCATCAATACCAGAGACGCCACGCGCGGGATGACCAGGGCCTGGAACGGATTGACGCCCATGACCTGCATGGCGTCGACTTCCTGGTTCATCCGCATGGACCCGATCTCGGCCGCGAATGCCGACGCCGAACGCCCGGCCAGCAGGACCGAGGCGATCACCACCGCGAACTCGCGGAACATGGCCACGCCGATCAGCTGCACCGCAAAGACCTGGGCGCCGAAGTCGGTCAGCAGGTCCACGCCGATGAAGGCGACCACAGCCCCGATGAAGAAGTTGGTGATCATGACGATGGGGATGGCGTCCAGACCGGCGCGCTCGGCCTGGCTGACCCAGGCGGGCCAACGAATGCCGCCGGGATGTTTGGCGGCCTCGACCACGGCGGCCATCAACCGCCCCAGGAAGGCCAGCGACAGCATGGCCTCGGCGCCGAAATCATAGACGCCCCGGCCGATCTTGGCGAAGGTGCGGATGAAGGCGCTGGGCTGTTTCGGGGCCGGGGCGCTCTCGCGCTCCAGCAGTTCGATCATGTGATAGATGCGGCCCGCCTCGGGACGATCCTTCCACTGGCTTTTGGAAAGACGGCCGCTGGAGGCCTGCACCAGGGCCAGGGCGCCGGCCGTATCGAACCGGCCCAGGTCGGCGGTGTCGATGCTGGCGATCTCGCGCCCTTCCAGATCGCGGCTCAGCTCGGTTGGCAGACGGCCGAGAGCCGTCGTCGTCCAGTCGCCGGACAGGCGCAGCTTCGCCGCGCCGTCCGCATCGACGATTTCATACTGCGGCTGGTTCATCGGGCCTCGAACGACCGGTCGGACATCGCGATCTTCCCCAGGCCGCCTCTCAAGACAGCCGAAATCCCTACCGCGCTAATGGTCAAGCCGGCAGACGATGTCAACGCGCGATGACATTCGCGCGGATGTTTGTCGTTCGACCGTGTCGAGACCGCCTCCCCCATTCGTTTTTTCCCAACTGTCACGCTGGCGCTGATGCCAAACGCGGCCGAACGGGATTCGTTCTCGGATCAATCCATACGACGTCGAACCGCGACCAGATCATCGATGAACAGCCGCCGCGCCTGAGCTTTCGCCGCTTCATCCGGCAGACGCAGCAGATAGGAGGGGTGAACGGTCAGGACGGCGCTCGATCCATCTTCCAGCGCGATCGGCGCGCCGCGTTCCTGCATCACGGCGGGTTTGCGCCCCAACAACGCCAGGCCGGCCGTCGCGCCCAGGGCCAGCACCACCCTGGGCTTGATCAACCGCCGCTCCGCATCCAGCCACCAACGGCAGGCCTGCACCTCGCCCGCATTCGGCGTCTTGTGCAGACGGCGCTTGCCGCGCGGCTCGTGCTTGAAGTGTTTGACGGCGTTGGTGACATAGACATCGGACCGGTCGATGCCGGCCTCGGCCAGAGCCGCATCCAGCACCTGCCCCGCCGGCCCGATGAAGGCGCGACCGGCCAGATCCTCCTGATCGCCCGGCTGTTCGCCGACGATCATCAACCGCGCCGTCGTTGGCCCTTCGCCGCACACGCCCTGGGTCGCATCGCGATACAGGGGGCAACGGCGGCAGGCCTGAACGCCGTTTACCACATCTGTCAGGCTGTCAGGCACGGCCTCGGCGTCCGGCCGCGCTGCGTGAAGGTCCGGCGCCGTCAGACGCGCGAAGCGCGGATTGGGTTCGGGCGCGGGTGCGGCCACCATGGTCTCGGTGCGAAAAGACGAGGCGGCGATCAATTCGGGGATTAGGGCGGCCTCTGGCAGGTTCTTCCAATAGGATTTGGCCATCTCGCCCTGCATGGTCTTCACCTTCAGGCGCGCGGGATTGAAGGTCGAGGCGTAGTAGGTCCTCCAGAAGTCCTCGATCTCGTCCTGGGCCGGCGCCATGTCGCGCGTCGCGGGCGGGCCGAACCGTAGCGTCTCGCCGTCCCAAAAGGCTGAACCGTCCGGCGTCAGGATCGACCAGCGCATGGTCGTAAACCGCCGCTGGAAGAAGGGCGCGGTCTTCTCCAGCACCCGGTGCGGCGGCTCGAACCACGCGATCCAGGCCTCCCCCCGGTCGTCGTGAACCTGACGAAAGCGCACGAAGGCCTTCATCTTGTGCGACGCCCGGCTGACGTTCTTGGCCCGCTCCAGCGCGTCGGCGACATCCCGGTCGGAGATCACCTTGATCAGGTCGGGCTCCTTCCTCAGCCGCCACAGCAGTCGATACATCAGGTCGAACCGGTCGGCGGATCGGTGCAGGATCACGTTCTTGGCCAGATCGACGAAGGCGGCGGGAACGGTGAACTCTATTTCCCTCCGCTCATCCCCGCGAAAGCGGGGACCCAGATCTTTGGGCGTTCCCCCCTCCGGGCATGTCCCGCTGCCGATCCCAGACATCGTGCCCCGCGACAGCACTGGGTCCCCGCTTTCGCGGGGATGAGCGGAATGGGGTGTATCGAACAACCCGCCTTGAACAGCAGACAGCTCGCCCCGCACCGCAAACCGCACAGCCGCCGGCTCCACCCCCGCCAGCCGAAACATCCGCGCCGCCTTGCGCCAGGCGTCAAAATCCGTCTCCCCGTCCAGTGTCGCGATCGCCATCAGAACAGGCTCAATTGCTCGGGCGTGCGGCTGGTCACCCGCGCCCTCAGGTCGGCCGCATCCGTCAACCCGCCCGGCGTCCAATCCAAGGCCGTGATGAAAGGTCTGATCTTGGCCACCGACCGCGTCAGCCGCCCGACATCCTCCAGCCGCAAGGTCCGATACCGCCGCACCGACACGATCCGGTCCACCGCCTTCACGCCTAGCCCCGGCACCCGCAGCAGCATCTCGCGCGAAGCCCGGTTCACATCGACCGGAAACTGCTCGCGCTTGTTCAAAGCCCAGGCCAGCTTGGGATCGACCGCCAGGTCCAGCATCCCGCCCGTCGCCCCCTCGCCGATCTCGGGCGCTGAAAACCCATAGAACCGCATCAGCCAATCGGCCTGATACAGGCGGTGCTCGCGCATCAGCGGCGGCTTGGACAACGGCAGGATGGCGCTGGAATCCGGGATCGGGCTGAACGCTGAATAATAGACCCGCCGCAAGCCATAGCCGCCGTACAGCGACGCGCTGCGGTCCAGGATCTCGGTGTCCGGCGCGCCGTCGGCGCCGATGATCAACTGAGTGCTCTGACCGCCCGGCGCGAACTTCGGCGGTTTAATCTTGTCGCGCTTGGCCGCCTCGACGCCCAACCGCACCTGGCTCATCGCCTTCTTGATGACGCCGACGTCCTTCTGGGGCGCCAGTCGGGCCAGGGCCTCGTCACGCGGCAGTTCGATATTGGCCGACAGACGGTCGGCATACAGACCCGCCATCTCCACCAGCTTGGGATCGGCCTCGGGGATCAGCTTCAGGTGGATATAGCCGCGGAAATCGTGAACCTCGCGCAGGGTCTTGGCCACCAGGACCAGCTGTTCCATCGTATAGTCGCCGGATCGAATGATGCCCGACGACAGGAACAGCCCCTCGATATAGTTGCGCTTGTAGAAGTTCAGCGTCAGGTCGACGACCTCGTCCACATCGAACCGCGCTCGCTCCACGTTCGACGACACCCTATTGATGCAATAGGCGCAGTCGTAGATGCAGAAGTTGGTCAGCAGGATTTTCAGCAGGCTGATGCACCGCCCGTCCGGCGTATAGGCGTGGCAGATGCCCATTCCCTCGGTCGAACCAATCCCCTTGCCGTCGACCGAGTTCCGTTTCGACGTTCCAGATGACGAACACGAGGCGTCGTATTTCGCAGCATCAGCGAGAACGGACAGTTTTCGACGCAGATCGAGACGAGCCATTGTTCATGATACGTTCTCGCACGGCGATCGGTCCAGCGTAGCCGTTTTCTTTTTTAATGCCGCCGCTTAACGCAGTAGATTCAACAGCGACGTATTCTTCAGCGAGTTGATGATCTGGGCCGAGGCCTCGATGGCGACCTGGGCCATCTGCAGGTCCGTGATCGCGCGCGCGGGATCATAGCCGGACTTGTCCTGCATCATCTTCTGCAGGGCCGTCTTCTGGCCCTCCTGAGAGTCCAGCGCCGCCTCGACATGGTTCTGGATCAAGCCGTTCTTGGCGGTCTGGTTGGTCAGGCCGACGTTCGCCTTGTCCAGTTCGCCAAGCTGCGCCTTCAGGAAGGCGGTGACGTCGGCGTTCGGTTGCCCAGTCAGGGTTCCGGCCCCGGCCGGCGTATAGGTCATCCCGCCCACCGTCACTGGCGTGCCGTTCTGGAAGGCCTGAATGTTGCGGAACACCTCTGTCAGCGGTCCGCCGATCTCGCTGGCCAGGAAGCCGGTCTCGACCGTCGTCTTCTCGTCGATGCGCGACTTCTGCTTCAGCGTGTCGTTGGCGAAGGTCGAGGCGACCGACGGCGCCGTCGCCAAATCGGCCATGGTTCCCGCCGTCGCCGGAGCGATGTCGCCCTGACCGCCCGCGAACAGATAGGATCCCTGGTGCTCGGCATTCAGTCCGCCCTGGACCGTTTGATACTGCAGGCCCAGCTCGGTCATCAGGTTGGTGATATTGCCCGCCGCCATGCTGGTGGCGATGGCTTCGCGCGCGCCGGTTCCGCCTTCGTAGATGCGGCTCATGGCCAAGTCCTGCGCGCTCAACCGCGCCGCCACGGCCTCTCCGGTGGAGATGAAGCCGTCCAGACGCGCCTGGGTCGAGGTCAGGCTGGTCAGTTGCTCGGCGCCCCGGCCGTAGCCGGACATGTCGGTGGCGATCTTCTCGCTGTCGATCCGCTCCTGCGCCTGCTGGGCGCGGCTCTGCGCATTCATGAGGCTGAGAAGCGCCGACTGGTAGTTTCCGCTCGTGGCGACGCGCGTCATTGCAGGATTCCGATCAGAACGTCGTACATGTCCTTGCTCGCCTGGATCAGGCGCGCAGAGGCGTTATAGGCTTGCTGGAAGGTGGTCATATTGACCAGCTCCTCGTCCATATTGACCCCTTCGGCCGAGGTGCGGCGGCTGTCCGCCTCCTTGGCCAGGGCGGTCGCGGTCTCGCTGCGGGTCTTGGCCGCCGAGGCCTTGCCGCCGATCTCGCCGGCGAAATCCGCCGCATAGGACGACAGGGTCTTGGTCCCGCCCGAGTTTCCGCCGGCCGCACCGAAGGCGACGTTCTTCTTGCCCACGTCGCCCAGCACGAGCCCGCCGCGCCCGTCGCTCTTGCTCAACGCTGGCGTTCCCGCCGCCGCCGACAGGTTCAGTTGCGCCAAGGCCAGCTTGCCGGGATCCTGCTGGATGTCGCTGCGGACGCTATAGGCGCCGGCGCGCGTCGATCCGGTCGCGCCCAGGCCGAACAGCTGCGACATGGAAACGCCCGAGGGATTCTGGGTCGTGTTGTCCTTGACCACGCTCATGGTCGTGGCGGACGGATCGTAGGCCTTGAACGACAGCTTGCCCGCCGCATCCAGGCTGAAGGCGCCGTAACGGCCGACGCCGGTGATGGGGTCGTTCAGCGCCCCCAGCATCTCGCCCATCGTGCCCGTTCCGGTCGGAACCGAGACGGTGATGTCGCGCTGGCGCGACCCGGACTCACCGGCAAAGCGCAGGGTCAGGCTCTCGCCCGGATCGAAGCCGTGTTGCGACGCCAGGGTCAGGCCGGTCTCATAAAAGCTGGGCGTCGTCGTCGAAACGAGGTCGTTCAGCCCAAACCACTGCGAGAAGCCGCGCCCGCCCTTGGCGCTGGGCGATGTCGCATCGTCGGCGATGGCGACGCCGTTTCCGCCTGCGCCGTCCAGTTGCAGCCTGCCTTCCGAGAATCCTGCCGTCGCCGCCCCGCCCATCTGGGCGTTCAGCACGCTGAGGAAGGTGGTGGGGTCGGCGGCTGCGCCGTTGATCGTCATCGTGCCGCCGGAGAAGACGATCCGTGCCGAGGCCTGCACCACGCCCGCCGCATTGACCGCCGTGATCGTCGTCGTTCCGGTAAAGCCGGTCAGGGCGTTTTCCAGCGACTGACCCGTGTTGCGTCCGGTCAGCTGGGTCGGCGCCGGCACGCTGCTGTTGGCGTTGTGGGCGCGGTTCAACTCGTCCGCCAGCTTGGCGGTCAGTTCGCCCAGACGCGCCGCAGCCGCCGGCGCATCGACATCGCGGATTTCGACCAGACCCTTGATCTGCCCCGACGACACCCCGTCCAGCAGAGGCCAGCGCGTGCCGCTGGGCTCGGTGATCATGATGTCGGAGAAGGCCGTCATGGCGCCGACCGTGCCGGCCGCCTGATAGGACAGGGTCGCGGCGCCTTCGCCGACCAGGGTCGTGCCGGCATTGGTACGCAGGGTCACGCCACCGTTCGACCGGGCCTCGACCTTCACGTCCATATATTTCGACAACTCGTTGATCAGGCCGAGTTGTGCGTTCTGCGCGCCGGTCACGTCCTCATTGGTGACCGTCCCGGAAGCGATGGTCTTGTTCAGCTTGGCGATCTGCTCCAGCAGCGGATTGACGGTCTCGATCGCGCTTTGCAGCCGGCCGTCCGCCTCCTGACGTGCCGACTGAATCTGGGCCGCGATGCCCGAGGCCTGGTTGAAGATCGCCTGGGTCTTGTAGATCGTGTCCTGACGCCCGGCGGACGAGGTCGGGCTTTCCGCCAGGGTGGCGTAGCTGGCGAACAGCTTGTCGACCTGGGCGAAGAAGTTGCTGTCGCTGCTGGGATCGCCGAACTGGTTCTGGATCTGGTCGTACAGTTCATACCGCACGGTCTGGCGCGCGGCGTCCGACCCCGCGCTCAAACTCGCCGCCTGCAGGAAGCGGTCGGTCGCCAGACGGACCCGCGTGACATCGACGCCGGAGCCGTAGCCGTTGGTTACGGCGGCGGACTGATCGGCGACCTTGCGGATGTATCCGGGCGTGTCGACGTTGGCGATATTGTCGGCGGTGACGCGCAACTGGGCCTGGGCGGTCTTCAGCCCCGACGTCGCGATGTTCATGATCGAGTTCAGCGACATTGACGCATCTCCCCCGCCCTACCCGGCAACCGCTGCACTGTCGCGCGCAGTTCTTGCCCAGCCACGCGCCGCCCCCGCTCATGCAGAGCATTGTTTTTCAACAAGATCACAGATCGGGCAGCCGTCATGATCGGCAAGACGCGCAAAGGTCGGGCCAACAGCGACAGATGCGGTTTTGGGATTGGGCGCGCATCGAGGGGCGTTCGTCTACAGCCGGGCAAAAAATGGCGATAGCGCGGCAATAAACGACCGCCGCCATGACGACCGCCCATCGGATGGCCTGCCTTACCCACTGTTTTTGTTCGACTAAGGCCTTGGCCCGACCCTTGCGTTGATGGCGGCGAACCCTTGGGCGCAGCAGGCGCCGACCTTATCCCTCACGAAAGCCGCCGCGCCTCCATGTCGATCGCCTCCGCCCTGTTTGCGCCTGCCGCTCCGGTTTCGACCAGAACGCCGGTTGTCGCCTCGGGCGCAGACATGGCCGACGCCGGCCTGTTCTCCAGCAAGATCGCCGCTGTTCTGGACGCAGGCCTCGATACCGCGCCGGTCGAGCGGGTCGCGCCCGGTCGTTTGACGACCGTTCAATCGCTCGGCGTCACCCTGACCCAAGCCGTCAGTGACGAAACGAACGTCGTCGCGCCTGTCCTGATGGTCGAGCCCTCTGCAACGGCCACGATCGAGACTGCCGACTCCCAAACCCCGCCCATCGTTTCCGACGAGACGGCGGTAGGAACCGAAGACGCCGCGAACGATGACGATGCGGCAAGCGTCGCCGTCACGTCCTCACTCTTCTCCACCCCGCAGCCGACGCCACCGGTTGCGCCATTGACGTCAGCGACGCCGCAGCCGTTGACCGTGGAAGTTTCCGCTGGGCAATCAATCGAGACCGCACCCTCGACGACGACCTCCGTCGATGTGAAAGCTGCGCAAGGTTTGGCGACGCTCACGCCATTCGTTTCGACGACAGGATCGGCGCCGGCGCCGCCCCCCGCCACGACAGACGCCGTGGCATCGGATGTCGTCGCGGCGGCGACTTCATTGTCGGTCGAGATCATGACCAAAACCGCTGCGGCCATCGTCCTACCCGAAGCCCTCCAAGCGGTTGCAGCCGAACTCGGCGATCTCCTGGCGGTCGCAAAACCGGCGTCGACTCCGACCGCAGCGAAGATTTCGGACAAGACCACGGCCGATAATGACCAGAGCGAAACTGCTCGGACGGCCGATAATGACCAGAGCCAACCCGCTCAGTCGGCATTGATGGCAAGCGCCCAGAAACCCGCAGCCGTCCCCACGCCTGCGGGTCAGCCTGTGGCGGATGCTGCGACGCGACCGGCTGAAGCCGCGACACTGATCACTGCTTCGTCAGATAACGCCAAGGCCGCCGCTCAGACGACACCAGCGGACACCGCCAAGCCGTCCGCCCCCTCGCCCATCGCCCAGGCCATGACGGCCGCACAGATCCCGGCGGCCCAGGTCCAGATCTCGGTCGTTGCGGCGTCGTCAAAACCGACGCCGGCCGTATCGGCCGATATCGCCGCAGCAGTGATCGTGGCCGAACTGTCCGCCAAATCCGAAACGGCCTCCGCATCCGACCAACACGCCGAGGCCGCATCCAGCGACACGCCGTCGCAGACCCTGCCCGCGCCCACCCAAGCCGCGCCGCTGCTCAAGCCATCGCGCCACGAACTGGCTCAGCAAACCAGCAACGCAGCCACGACGCCCGACCCGGCCGAAACGACCAACACGAAGAAGACGGGCGCAGAGACGATGTCTCTGGCGGACGCTGGCGCCGCCTCGGCACCGTCGGCCAAACCGACGGCGACGACGGACACGGCTGCCGCCCCCGCGCCTCTCGCGGTCGCCCCCACCGCCGCACCGACGACCAGCGCGGCGCCCACCGATGCCCAGCCCATCCAGCAGGCCGTCGCGCCTGATCGCGATCTGGGCCTCTCGACCCTGTCGCGCGCGACCGTCGAGACCACCACCCAACTCGCCGCCCAGATCGCGCGCAGGCTGGACAGCCGTTCGACCCGGTTCGACATGGTGCTGACGCCGGAAGACCTGGGTCGCGTGGATGTCAGCCTGGAGATCGGCAAGGACGGTCAGCTGTCGGCCCGCCTGGCCTTCGACAATCCCGCCGCCGCCGCCGACCTGAAGGGTCGCGCCGACGAACTGCGTCGCCAGCTTCAGGACGCCGGCTTCCAGGTCGCGGGAGACGCGCTCGACTTCTCCCAACGCGATCCGTCTGCGGGCAACGGCGGCGCCTTCGACCGCCAGCAGCAACGCAACGCCCTGTTCGCTGGCGGCTCTCGCCTGGCGGCCCAGGCCGACACCCCCATCGTCCCGGCGCCCGGCGCCTGGGTCAATCATTCCCAGACGCCCGAGCGCGTCGATCTGAAGGTCTGACCCCATGGTCGACGCCGTCACAACCAATGCTGCAGCAAACCGCGTAACGACCGGCACCAAGGGCCTGGCCTCTAACTTCGAGACCTTCCTGACCCTGCTGACCACGCAGATGAAGAACCAGGATCCGTTGTCGCCGCTGGATTCGAACCAGTTCACGGCCCAGCTGACCCAGATGGCCGGCGTCGAGCAGCAACTGCTGACCAACGACCTGCTGACCAGCCTGCTAAAGGCGCAAGCTGGCGGAGGGCTCGACAACGCCGCCAACTACATCGGCAAGAGCGTGACCGCCGCCTGGACGGCGACCGAGTTCAACGACGGAAAGGCGACCTGGGCCTACGAACTGGGCGCCGACGCCGACAAGGCCACGCTGCAGGTCGTCGACAGCAAGGGCGCCGTCGTCTGGGAAGGCGCTGCACCCGACAAGAAATCCGGCCTGCACACCTTCAACTGGGACGGCAAGCTGAAGGACGGCGGCACGGCCGAGGACGGCGGCGTCTATACGCTGAAGGTCGCCGCGACCAATGCCGCAGGCGCCAAGGTCGATGCTCAGGCCCTGATCCAGGGCCGGGTGACCGGCGTCGAAATGTACAACGGCGCGCCGTATCTGGTGATCGGCGACTCCATCCTTCCGCTTTCGACCGTGATCTCGCTGAACGAGATCAAGGCGCAGGCCGAAAATGACACCGACGATACGGAGAATCCGAACGTCCCCACCGAGGAGGCGGCCGCATGATGCGATCCGCCGCCTTCCCGATGACCTTCATTTAAGGAGCGTTCTTCCATGAGCCTCAACAGTGCAATGCTGGCCGGCGTGTCCGGTCTCGCCGCCAACTCCGCCGCCCTGGCGGCCATTTCCCAGAACATCGCCAACGTCAACACGGTCGGCTACAAGCGCACGGCCAGCGAGTTCCAGACCCTGGTCAACAGCCAGTCCTCATCCGGCGGCAGCTATTCCGCCGGCGGCGTGACCACCAACACGCGGTCGTTCGTCAGCCAGGAAGGCCAGCTTCAGCGCACGACCTCCAGCACCGACCTCGCCGTCAGCGGCCAGGGCTTCTTCGTCACGACGACCCAGGCCGAGAACGTCGGTTCGACCGACACCCGCCTGTTCACCCGCGCGGGCGCCTTCACCGTCGACAAGCAGGGCTATCTGAAGAACAGCGCCGGTCTGTACCTGCAGGGCTGGCCAGTGGATCCCAACGGCGAGATCGCGACTGACCCGTCCGACCTGTCACGCCTGCGCTCGATCAACATCGGCTCGGTCGGCGGCACCGCCGAACCGACCACCCGCGTCCAGATCAACGCCAACCTGCGTTCCAGCCAGGACCCGGCCGCGGCCGCCAGCGCACAATCCTACAAGAGCATCCCAGACACGACCTTGCCGACGGCCGGCACGCACGACGTCTCGGTCCGCTACACGCGCACTGGCGCCAATACCCACGATGTGGTCATCAAGTCCGGCACGCAGAGGATCAACGGCGCCGCGACCTTCGACGCGACGACCGGCGCTCTGACCGGCCTGACGGTCACAGGCGCGAACGCAGGCACGGCGACCCCGATCGGCACGCCGCCGACCCAGTTGCAGTTCACGCCCGCGACCGGACCGGCCTACACGGTCAACCTGGCGGACATCGGCCTGGGCAACGCCAACGTGGCCAAGACCAAATACGACCCGTCGGTCAATTCGATGGCGATGTACAACGCGGACGACGACAACCCCGTCGGCGTCAAGCCCGACTTCAAGATGAACATCCCCGTCTCGGACTCCAAGGGCGGCCAGCGCAATCTGGAAATCCGCTTCCTGAAGAGCGACGAACCGAACATCTGGTATTCGGAAATCGTGTCCGTGCCGGCCAGCGATGTCGTCACCGGCACGCCTTTCTCCAACGGCCAGATCAAGATCGGCAAGGTCGCCTTCACCCCGTCGGGTCGTCTCGACGTGGAAACGATGAAGACCTGGCCGGCGGGCACGGGTCTGTTCGATGACCCGACCATGGCGACGCTGGACTTCGGCAAGTCGGATCCGAACAACCTGACCATGCCTGCGGGCCAGGTCGCCTGGGCCGACGGCCTGGGCATCGCCGCCCAGGCGGTGACGCTGGACCTTAACACTTCGGCCGGCGGCCTTAGCCAGTTGAACACCGCCTCGGTGGTGCAATCGACCGTCACCAACGGCACGGCCTTCGGCAATCTGAGCGAGATCAAGATCGACGAAGGCGGCTTCGTCACCGCCATCTTCGACAATGGCGTGATGCGTCGCATCGCCCAGGTCGCGGTCGCCACCTTCCCCAGCCCCGACAGCCTTCGTGAAGTGTCCGGCAACGCCTACGCCGTCAGCCTTCAGTCCGGCACCTTCAATCTGAAGGCCGCCGGCACGGGCGGCGCGGGCGAGATCGCGGCCAAGCAGTTGGAGTCCTCGACGGTCGATCTGTCGGCCGAATTCACCGGCCTGATCACCACCCAGAGGGCCTATTCCGCCTCATCCAAGATCATCACCACGGCCGATGAAATGCTGGCCGAGCTGATCAACATCAAACGCTGATCGGCGAGTAAGTAAGCGTTAGTCTCGATGAATCGTCGCGCAATCAAGGTTGACAGAGTCGTTCGCGGAGGGACGGATTTTATCCGTTCCTTCACCACGACGCTTAAACGGACCTTAGTCGGGGCCGCCTACATTCATGACACTACGGTGTTGGTGAAAGAGGCATAAGCCCATGTTGCAAGAGCGACGCCTGAATAGCAAAGGCGAACAATACGTGGTCGGACCGACTGGCACGCCCCTGACCCTGAACGATCTGCCGCCGTCCAATACGGACCGGTGGGTGATCCGGCGCAAGGCCGAGGTCGTCGCCGCCGTGCGCGGCGGTCTGCTGAGCCTTGACGACGCCCTGGCGAAGTATCGCCTGACGGCCGAAGAATTCCTCGCATGGCAGAAGGCCATCGACAAATGGGGCATGCAGGGTCTGCGCACGACGCGGATCCAGAGCTACCGCTCCTAAGGGTTTCCCCGAAGACGAAGAAGGGCCGCATCCGGCGACGGGTGCGGCCCTTTTCGTATGTGGGCCTCGAAATCGCGCCGGTTCCGCACTAAATGGCCGCAATGACCCTGGTCCAAGACATCTGCGCCGTTCCGAACATCGTCCGCACCGACATGGATGCGGCGGTCGAGAGCGCGCGGGCGGCCGTCGGCCTGCCGGTCGGGGCGCGGGTCGTCGCGGCCATGTCGGGCGGCGTGGATTCCACCGTAGTCGCGGCCCTGCTGCACAAGGCCGGCTATGACGTCGTCGGCGTGACGCTTCAGCTCTACGATCACGGCGCGGCGCTAAAGAAAAAGGGCGCCTGTTGCGCGGGCCAGGACATTCACGACGCGCGTCTGGCCGCCGACATGATCGGCATCCCCCATTATGTCCTGGACTATGAGAGCCGCTTCAAGGATGCGGTCATCGACCAGTTCGCCGACAGCTACCTGAAGGGCCAGACGCCGGTCCCCTGCATCCGCTGCAATCAGACGGTCAAGTTCCGCGACCTGCTGGACGTCGCCCGCGACCTAGGCGCCGAGGCCATGGCGACGGGCCACTATGTCCGCCGCGCCGTCGCCGGCAACCGCTCGCAGATGCGCAAGGCGATCGACCATTCGCGCGACCAGTCCTATTTCCTGTTCGCCACCACCCAGGATCAGCTCGACTATCTGCGCTTCCCGTTGGCCGATCTGGAAAAGCCCCAGGTGCGCGGCGTCGCCGCCGAACTGGGGCTGAAGATCGCCGCCAAGCCGGACAGTCAGGACATCTGTTTCGTCCCCTCCGGCGACTATCGCACCCTGATCGACAGGTTGCGCCCCCAAGGCCGTGAGGCCGGCGAGATCGTGCATATGGACGGCCGGGTTCTGGGCAAGCACGCCGGCATCACCGACTACACCATCGGCCAGCGCCGGGGCCTGAACGTCGCCGTGGGCGAGCCCCTGTTCGTGACCAGGCTGGAACCCGAAACGCGCCGCGTTATCGTCGGCCCGCGCGAGGCGCTGCTGACCGCCTCACTGACGCTGGAAGAAACCAACTGGCTGGGCGACGAAGCCACCATCGTCGAGGCCGCCGAGGCGAACGTCCCCGTCCTGGCCCGCGTCCGCTCGACCCGTCAGCCCTCCCCCGCCCGCCTTGCGATGATCGACGGCGACATCCGCATCGCCTTCGACACCGGCGAGGAAGGCGTGGCGCCAGGCCAGGCCTGCGCCCTTTACGACCCTGTGGACACAGAGCGCGTCCTGGGCGGCGGCTTCATTCGAGACACGGCGGCGGTCGCTGCATAGCGACGATTCATTAAATCGGAGACAGGCTGCATCCGACGTGATGTTCTGTCGCCTCCTACGGTCATCCCACCGACGAGAGGTTCCGATGCGCACCACCGCCTGCCTGGTTTCCGTACTGGCCCTGATGGCCGCCCTTCCCACCGCAGCGATGGCGCAGACCGCACCGGCGCCGGCCGCCAGTCCGGCCGCGCCGACCTATACGGCGGCGCAGTTCTTCGACACCACGACGTATGGCCTGGGCTACGGCGGGGCCAAGGCCTTTTCGCCGGACGGCAAGTCGGTGCTGATCCGGTCGGATCAGACGGGGGTGTTCAACGCCTACGCCCTGCCCGTCGCCGGCGGCGACCCCGTCCAGTTGACCGCCTCGACCACCAGCGCCGTCAATCCGGTGACCTACTTCCCCGCCGATGCGCGCATCCTGTTCACCCAGGACGGGGGCGGCGACGAACTTAGCCATCTGTTCGTGCGGACGCCCGACGGCGCGATCACCGACCTGACGCCGGGCGACAAGGTCAAGGCGGACTTCCTGAGCTGGAGCCAGGACGGCAAGACCTTCTTCGTCACATCGAACGAACGCGACGCCTCGGCCTTCGACGTCGTCGCCTATGACGCGACCACCTATGCGCATCGGACGGTGTTCGAGAACACCGGCGGCTTCTCGCCCGCCGCCCTTTCGCCGGACGGCCGCTGGCTGGTGCTGGACAAGTCGCTGACCAGCGCGAACAACGACCTCTATCTGGTCGATCTGACTGCACCGGGCGAGCCGAAGCTGCTGACCCCGCATGAGGGGAATGTCGCCTATACGGCCTTCGACTTCACGCCGGATTCGAAAGCCGTCCTGATCGGCACGGACCAGAACGGCGAGTTCCAGCAGGCCATTCGCCATGATCTGGCGAGCGGTGCGAACACGCCGCTGATCCAGGCGGATTGGGATGTCAGCTTCGTCTTCTATTCACCCACCGGCCGCTATCGCGTCTCGGGCCTGAACGCCGACGCCAAGACCGAACTGACGCTGCTTGACGCCACGACCGACCGTCCCGTCGCCCTGACCGGCCTGCCCGACGGCGACATCGGCAGTGTGCGCTTCAACGACGATGAGAAGATCATCGCCTTCACGGTCTCGTCCGACACCTCCCCGGCGGATGTGTTCGTCGCCGATCTGACGACGGGCCAGGCCCGACGCCTGACCCATGCCCTGAACCCCGCCATCGACGAGAACGCCCTCGTAGAGGCGACCATCGTCCGATACCCCGGCGAGGGCGGCGTCATGATCCCGGCGGTGCTCTACACGCCCAAGGGCGCGTCCGCCGCCAATCCGGCCCCGGCCATCGTCCTGGTCCACGGCGGTCCCGGCGGCCAGACCCGGCGCGGCTATTCGGCCATGGTCCAGCATCTGGTGAACCACGGCTATGCCGTGCTGGGCGCCAACAACCGGGGCAGTTCCGGCTATGGCAAGACCTTCTTCCACCTGGACGACAAGAAGCACGGCGAAGCCGATCTGCGCGACATCGTCGCCGGCGGCGAATGGCTGAGGCAGCAGGATTGGATCGCCGACGACCAGGTGGCGGTGATGGGCGGATCCTATGGCGGATACATCACTGCGGCGGCGCTGGCCTTCCATCCCGGCGCCTTCGCGGCGGGCGTGGACATCTTCGGCGTCACCAACTGGGTGCGGACCCTGGAGTCGATCCCGCCGTGGTGGGGCGCCCAGCGCATCGCCCTGTATGACGAGATGGGCGATCCGGCGACGGACGCCGAGCGCCACCGCCGCATCTCTCCGCTGTTCCATACCGAAGGCATCAACAAACCGCTGCTGGTGGTGCAGGGCGAGAACGACCCGCGCGTGCTCAAGGTCGAGAGCGACGAACTGGTCGCCGCCGTCCGCGCCAATGGCGTGCCGGTCGAATACGTCGTCTTCCCCAACGAAGGGCACGGCTTCACCCGTCGCGACAACCGCATCACCGCCCAGGACGCCTATCTGACCTTCCTGGACAAATATGTGAGGAAGTAGCGGCCGGCCGGCGAGGGGGCGCGCGTCCGCCGGCCGCGCCCCCTCGCTTTCGATTATGGAGATCGAATGGAGAATATATTGAGATTGACCGAATGTCGGTCTTCACTCCAGACATCAAAGATGCATCCCAGTGTCGCGCAGATGTAAACTGCGCATCGCAATGGCGCCGTAATCCCCGCACCGACTAAGCAGGGGATAAAAATGCATCGTCAAACCAAACTGCGCCTTCAGCTGCTGCTGGGGACCGCGCTTCTCGCCGCACCCGTTTCCGCCTTCGCCCAAACCGTTCCGGCGCCCGTGAACGCCGAGCCCGCCGGCCTGGACGACATCGTCGTGACCGCGACCAAGCGCGAGACGAACCTGCAGGACACGCCGATCTCGATCTCGGTGGTCAATTCCGAGGATCTGGCGAACCGCCACGTCCAGAGCCTGATGGACCTCGCCGACGGCAGCGTCCCCGGCCTGCGTATCACCACTTTCGAGGCCCGCCAGTCGGCCCTGACCATCGGCATCCGCGGCATCGTGCCGAACGACGCCAACCAGCCCGCCCGTGAACAGGGCGTCGGCGTCTATGTCGACGGCGTCTATCTGGCCCGCCAGCACGGCCTGGGCGCCGCACTGCTGGACATCGAGCGCGTCGAGGTCTTGAAGGGCCCGCAAGGCACCCTCTTCGGGCGCAACACCGAAGGCGGCGCCCTGTCGCTGGTCACCCGCAAGCCCACCGGCGTGTTCGGCATGCGCGCCGTCGCCGGCGTCGGCAACCTCGACTCCTACAACTCGGAACTGCATGTCGATTTCCCGGCCATCGGCGACTTCGCCTTCAAGGTCGACGGCGTGGTCTCGGCCCAGGGCCCGGTGACCGAGAACATCATGCCTGGCGAAGAAGGCTTCGGCTCCTACGACCGTCGCGGCCTGCGCGCCCAGGTGCGCTGGCGCCCCAGCGACAACTTCACCGCCGATCTGGCCGCCGACATCGGCAAGGACAAGAACACCCCGTTCTACAGCCAACTGCTGAACTTCAACCCCAATGGCCTGAACGTCGTCCCGTTCACCTCGCCGGTCGTTTCGGGCTCATCCACCGTCGCTCGTGGCAACATCCGCGGCCTGTCGCCGCTGGTCCGGGTCGAGGGCGAAGAGCGCATGACACAGGCCGACATCGGCGTGCCGCAACAGTGGAGCGTCGACAACACCCGCGGCGCCAACCTGCACCTGTCCTACCGTCCGAACGACGATCTCGAACTCCGTTCGATCACGGCCTACCGCGACGTCGATGTCGAGCAATGGGACAACATCGGCGGCGCCCACCGTCCGCCGATCGGCGTGCCGAACGGAACCTTCAGCCGCTATTCGCTGGCCGGCTTCTGGCAGCATCAGTTCAGCCAGGAGCTCCAGGCTGTCGGCTCGCTGGGCGACCGCATCGACTACGTCGGCGGCCTCTACTACTTCAAGGAAACGGTTTCGGACGACGCGGCCACGCCGCAGACCAACCGTTGGAATGCAGACGGCACCGGCTACACCATCAACGACCCCACTCCGACCTTCCGCGGATCGCGCTTCACCGACCGCGCCTCGACGGCTCATTCGGAATCCAAGGCCGTCTACGGTCAAGCGACCTGGACCCCTGCGGTTCTGGACGACGCCCTGCACCTGACGGTCGGTGGCCGTTACACCTGGGATGACAAGGACGGCACGCTCGAACTCGTCAACAACGCCCTGCCGGTCGTCAACGGCGTTTCCGGCGAACTGACCTTCAACACCTCGGTCAAACGCTTCGATCCGCTGGTCACCCTGGCCTATGACATCACCAACCGGATGAACGTCTACGCCAAATACTCGACCGGCTATCGCGCCGGCGGCGCCTCGTCGCGCTCGCTGACCTACCGCTCGTTCCGCCCGGAAGAGGTCAAGGCCTACGAAATCGGCTTCAAGGGCGACATGCTGGACAACCGTCTTCGCCTGAACGCGGCCCTCTACGCCATGGACCGCACGGACAGCCAGATCGACTTCAGCCTGATCACCGGCACCCGGAACACCTTGGAAACGGTCAATGCGCCCGGCACCACCAAAATCCGCGGTCTTGAGCTGGAAGGCCAGTTCCAGGCCACCGCCAACCTGCGCTTCTCGGCTTCCTACGCCTATACGGACGCCAAGATCCCGGACACGGTGAACCCCTTCAACGGCGTGATCCAACAGGTGTTCATCGCCTTCACGCCGGAAAACTCGGGCACGGTCGCCGCCGACTGGGAATCGCCGTTCATGGGCGCAACCCTGCGCGCCCACATCGACGCCAACTACGCCGATGCGTCGCACAGCTTCGAACAGTTCGCGGTCAAGAACGACAAGGCCTTCACGGTCAACGCCCGTCTGGCGGTCGCCGACATCACGACCCGCGACGGCGGCCCGCTGCTGGAAGTGGCTCTGTGGTCGCGCAACCTGCTGGACGAGACCTACGTCTATCGTCGTGACCCCTCGAACCGGGCCACGCTGGGCGATTACGGCAACTTCAACACCCCGCGCACCTTCGGCATCGAGTTGCGCGCCTCCTACTGAAGCGTTCCTCCCGAACGACAGACAGACTGCCCCCTTCCGCCACGGCGGAAGGGGGTTTTTCTTTATCTGCGTGAAGCCTTTGCGACGGCGCGATGAAACTTGTCCGAACGCGTCCGGTTTTGCTGGATTTTAGCGGCCGACAGGGCGATGGCGGCGCGATGAGCAGCCTGATCCTGATCGCTGACGACGACGCAGAGAGCGTCGAGGCCCTGGACGCCTGTCTGCGCCGCGAGGGTTTCCGCACGGTCGTCGCCGCCGATGGTCAGAAGGCCGCCGACCTGCACGCCGCGCTGAAACCGGACCTGGTCCTGCTGAACATTCGCCTGCCGATCCGCGACGGCTGGGACGTGCTGGGCGAGGTGCGTCGTCGCGGCGAGACGCCCGTGATCATGGTCAGCGACCTGGACTACAGCACGAACAGGCTGCAGGCCCTGCGCATCGGCGCCGACGACTATGTCGTCAAACCCTTCAAGCCGATCGAGGTCGTGGCCCGCGCCCAGGCCATCCTGCGGCGCAGCAATGGCGACCGCTCCATCAAGGTGCTGCGCGTCGGCCCCTTGGAGGTCCAGCTGGAAAACTATCTGGCCGCCATCCTCACCCCGGCGGGCAAGCGCCGCCTGGACCTGACCCTGACCGAGTTCCGCATCCTGGCCCATATGGCGCGCGTGCCTTTGCGGGTCTTCAGCCGGGCCGAGATCATGCAGGCCTGCTTCCCCAATCAGGACGTTCTGGAACGCACCATCGACAGCCACGTCAGCCATCTGCGCCGCAAGCTGGACGCCGCCGACGCCGCCGGCCTGCTGACCAATGTGCGCGGCGTCGGCTATCGGCTCGAAGCCGAGGTCTGACAATACTCACGCGGCGACGGCATAGACTCTGAGCCGATGCCCGTCCGGGTCGCCGGCCACGAAGCTTCGGCCCGGCTGCATATCCATCGGCGGCGTCAGGATGCGCGCACCCCGGTCCCACCAGTCGATATGCGCCTGATCCACCGCCGCGGCGCCTTCCAGAGGAAAATCCACCTCGCAGACCTGCCCGTCCCCGGCCCGCCGCAACAGCCCCAGCGCCCGACCCGACTTCAGCACGAACAAGACCCGATCCGGCCCCGCCATGACGGGCCGACAGCCGAACAGGCCGGCATAGAACCGCGCGCTGGTTTCGGGATCCGCGACGGCCAGAAGAATGTCCTCGATCTCGGTCATCAGCCCTGCCCCCTGGTTTCCAACACCACGAAGCCTAACCGATCTTGCCGCCAGTTTCCGTCAGCAGCCTTCGGACGCTCTCGACCTTTCGTGCGCCTCGCGCCAGGTCTTCATCAATGTTTGGCGACGGGCGGGATAGCGCGCCTCCATCACCTCGGCCTCGACGATGCGATCTGTTCGGAAGCTACGGAAATCGTTTCGCAACTCGCACCAGGCGATCAGCAGCCGCACCCGGTCGAAGAAGGCCAGGGCGAAGGGCCAGACCACCCGTTCCGACGCCGCCCCCGCCTCGTCGCGATAACACAGCCTCAGCCGTCGCTCGGTGCGGATCGCCTTCCTCAACAGCCCTGGGTCGACCTGGTCCGCCGGGAACGGCGCGCCCGGCACGACCAGCAGTGCCGAGGTCTCCATCTCGTCCCTCAGATCCGGCGGCAGCACCGCCGAAATCCGTCCCAGGGCCGTCAGCGCCGCATCCCGCATGCGCGGATCGGCCCGATCCGCCACCCAGCGCGAGCCCAGCACCAGCGCCTCGATCTCTTCCGGCGTGAACATCAGCGGCGGCAGCATGAAGCCCGGCTTCAGCACATAGCCGACCCCCGCCTCCCCCTCGATCGTCGGCCGCTGAGCTTGCAGGCTGGCGATGTCGCGATAAGGGTCCGCAGGCTGACGCCCATCTCATCCGCCAACATCTGCCCGCTCACCGGCCGACGATGTCGCCGCAGGACGTTCAGCAGATCGAGAAGACGTTCGGACCGGGACACGCGACGATCCTAGCAGACCTCCTGCCAGAAAGCGGCAGCAGGCTGAGGCTTACGCCGCTTCCTTTGGCATCACGTCCCCGACCGTGGGCCGGTTTTCGGCGCGGGTCAGCAGGATGTCTCTTGGCTTTACGATCTCGTTGCAGCAGCCGCAGGCGATGCGCGGCGTCAGGGTCGAGCCGCAGGTCTTGTGGATCATGTCGATGCCGCTGTCGGCGTCGCCATAGACGTGTTTGGCGCCCCAGCCGTGCAGGGTCACCAGCACGCCGTACAGATCCTTGCCCTTGGCGGTCAGGACATATTCGTTGCGCGGCGGGCGTTCGGAATAAAGCTGCGGCTCAAGCACACCGTGCTGGACCAGGCTTTTCAGACGGGCGGCCAGGACGTTGCGCGCCACGCCCAGATTGTCCTGCCACTGTTCAAACCGGCTGACGCCGTTGAAGGCGTCGCGAATGACCAGCAGGGTCCAGGGGTCGCCGATCACCTCAAGCGTGGCGGCGATGGAGCAGCTTTGGCGGCTGTAGTCTGCGGTGCGTCCCATGCGGCGAAAGTGACCCCGCGTCAGCCATTTGGCAAGGGTTGCAAATCAGAACGGTCCAAGTCAGTCTTGTTTGGCAACGGACGTGCGGGCCTCTCGGTTCGCCGCCTTGTTCCTTCGACTTCGGCGGGAGATCTTCATCAGGTCTTCCGCCGCCTCTTCGCCTGACGCAGGATTGCGCAATGACGCTGCCGATCTCCCTCGACGCCGCTTTGGCCTTTCAGACTCTGGACGACGGCGGCCTGTCCGCCCCGGTGCCTGGCCATTTCTCCAACGGCCCGTCGGGCATGGCGCCGGAAAAGGGCTTTCCGTTCGGGGGCCTGCTGGCGGCCCTGTGCGCCCAGTCGATGCGCCAGGGTCTGGCCCTGACCGCGCCCTTGCGCACCCTGTCGGTGCAATACCTGTCGGCGGCCAAGTTCGGCGAGCAGGTCGCCTTTCGCCCGCGCCTGCTGCGCGGCGGCCGCAACGTCGTCTATGCGGCGGTCGAGGCCGAACAGGACGGCCGTCTGACCCACCATGCCACCGGCACATACGGACTGGACGGGGCCACGCCGCCGGTCACGCCCCTGCACCTGCCACCCCCGCCGCTGGACAGCCTGAACCCAAAGGCGACCATCCACGGCCCGATGGCCCCGCACTTCTCGCAGCACGTCGAATATCGGTTCGACGGCGGCCCCAACATCCTAGGCGGCAATGCAGGCCGGCCGGCGGTCGAGCGCACCTGGATGCGGATGGCGGACGGCCGGCCGCTGGACGAGGTCGGGCTGTGCTACCTGCTGGACGCCCTCTATCCGCCGGCCTGGACCCTGTCGAAAACGCCGTCGGCGATGACGACTGTGGACCTGCGCATCGACATCCTGACCGATCCGACGCCGCAGACGGCGTCCGACGGCTGGGCCTTCTTCGAGTTCAGGATGCTGGACCTGGGCCTGGGCTGGACGGTGGACGAGGCCGCCGCCTGGGGCGCCGACGGAACGCCGCTGGCCCTCTCGCGCCAGCGCCGAAAGCTACTGCCGCAACGCACGGCCTGAAGTCAGCCCTCATTCATCATTATCGACGACTATTCCAAATCTCTGGAGTCGTCCTCATGCGTCGTCGAAATCGTCTCGTTTCAGTATCTCAAATCGTCGTCGTTCTGGGCGGTTGTCTGATGCTTCAGGGCTGCCTTGTCGGCGCCGTCGTCGGCGGGACCGCTGCGGTCGTCGGCGGCACGGCCAAGGCCACCGGCGCGGTCGTCGGCGCCGGCTTCGACGCCGTCACCACCTCGGATGAGGAAACCAGGCTGCGCCGCGAGCGCGAACAGCGCGACTACGACCGCGAGCAACGGCGCTGCGAACAGCGCCAGCGTCAGGGCAAGCGCTGCTGACGCTTACAGGCTCAGCACGCACCGCTCGTTGACGGTCGGCCGGGCGACCTGAACCCGGCACAGGCCCGGCCAGTCGGGCTGCAACGTCTTGACGAACCACAGACACAGGTTCTCCAGGCTGGGCAGTTCCAGGCCTTCGTGTTCGTTCAGCATGCCGTGATCCAGCGTCTCCGCCGCCCCCTTCAGCGCCCGGTCCAGCGCGCCCAAGTCGGCGACCCAGCCGTGCTCGGCGTCCAGCACCTCAGACCGCACCGTCGCCTCGACCGTGAAGGAATGGCCGTGAACGCGGCGATAGATGCTGCCTTCAGGCTCGTTGGGGAAATGGTGGGCGGCGTCGAAAGTCGCCTGTTTGGTGATCTCGAAAACGGGCATTAGCGGACGCCGATGTATTTGTGGGTCTGGACGCTCAGGCGCCACTGGGGATGGGTCAGGCAGTATTCGATGGCGGCGGCGGTGTTCTCGACCTGATCGGGGCCATCCATGGGCTGGAGCCAGAACCGCTCGAAATCGAGATGTTCGAACCGACCCGGCATGGCCCTGGCTTGCGGATAGACCAGCTTCAGCTCCTGGCCCGTGACCTGAACGACATCCGCATCGGCTTTGGGGCTGATACAGACCCAGTCGATGCCGTCAGGCGCCGCCAGGGTGCCGTTCGACTCGATGGCGATCTCGAACCCGCGCGCATGCAGGGCCTCGACCAGAGGAGCATCCAATTGCAGCAAGGGCTCGCCGCCGGTGCAGACCACCAGTTTCGGATCCCCTTCCCGCCCCCGCCACATCGCGGCGACATGGTCAGCCATGGCTTCTGGCGTCCTGAACTTACCGCCCCCGCCGCCGTCCGTGCCGACGAAATCCGTGTCGCAGAAACTGCAGACGGCCGTCGCGCGATCCTGCTCACGCCCGCTCCACAGATTGCAGCCAGCGAAGCGCAGGAAGACCGCAGGCCGCCCCGCCTGTCCGCCCTCGCCCTGCACCGTCAGAAAGACTTCCTTGGCCGAATAGGTCACCGGCTCGCGACCCATTCCGCATGGCCCGCCGCCCGCAGCTCGCACGCCGGGCAGTCGCCGCAGCCATATCCCCACGCATGCCGATGCGTCCGGTCGCCCCGATAACAGGTATGGCTATCCTCGACGATCAGCTCGACCAGTTTGGCCCCGCCCAGCGTATCGGCCAGTTCCCAGGTCTGGGCCTTGGTCAACCACATCAGAGGCGTGTCGATCACCACCGGCTTGTCCAGCCCCAGCGACAACGCTCGCGCCATCGCCTCCATCGTCTCGTGGCGGCAATCCGGGTAGCCCGAGAAATCCGTCTCGCACATGCCACCGACCAGCACCTCAAGCCCACGCCGATCCGCCAGTGCCGCCGCCGCGACCAGGAAGATCAGGTTGCGTCCCGGCACGAAGGTGGTCGGCAGACCGCGCGCGTCCATCTCGATCTTGCGATCGGCGGTCAGGGCGCTCTCGGCGATCCGGCCGTATCCGGTCAGGTCTACCACATGGTCGTCGCCCAGCCGGCCGGCATATTGCGGCAGGGCCGAGGTCATGCCGGCGCGCACGGCCTGACGCGCCTCCATCTCGACCAGATGGCGCTGGCCATAGTCGAAGCCGACCGTCTCAACCCGCTCGAACCGTTCCAGCGCCCAGGCCAGACAGGTCGCGCTGTCCTGCCCGCCGGAGAACAGGACGAGAGCCGATGTTGGGGTCTTTTCCAGGATGACGCTCATGACGAATCTGCGGTCGGCCGGTCGGCCGCGCGCATGCACAAAGGGATGGGAACCCAGATGGGTCAGGCGGGCCTCATACACCAGACCCGGATGCGGCGCAAAATCACCCTTTGCATCGATTTGCATCACGCTGCGCCAGCTTAACCAATCCGCAAGCGATTTTGGGCTTTAGTCCCAACGAGTAGGAGTTCCGGGCAGTATGCCGACCATCGAGACCCTTTCCGAGCGTCCCAAGCCGGTGGCTCCGACGACGCTCGGGTGCGAGGTGCTGGCGCGTTTCGAACGCGAGCCGGACACGCTCGTCATCCCCGTTGTCGATGGAAATCGTCCGGTCGGGCTGGTCGAACGCACCGCCTTCCTCCAAAAGATCGCAGCCCGCTTCGGCCACGCCCTCTACGACCTGCGCCCCATAACCTTCGCCATGGATCCCGAGCCGGCCGTGGTCGAGGCCGGCGTTCGCATCGACGCCTTCTGCGACATCATGCTGAAGGGCGGCCCGGCCGCCCTGCTGCGCGGCTTCATCGTCACGCACAACGGCGCCTATCTGGGCGTCGGCACGGCCGCGACGCTGCTTCAAGCGGTCAATACGCGCCAACGCGAACAGAACGAACAACTGGCCGAACAGGCCGCGATCCTCAGCGATACGCGCGCCCAGGCCATCGCCGCCGCCCGCGCCAAGAGCCAGTTCCTGGCCATCATGAGCCACGAGCTGCGCACGCCGATGAACGGCGTGCTGGCGGTCGCCGAACTGCTGCGTCGCCAGCCGCTGAACGCGGCGGCTCAGGCGCACGTCCAGACGATCATGGACTCGTCGGAAACCCTGCTGCGCATTCTTCAGGACGCCGTCGACCTGTCCAAGGCCGAAGCCGGCGAGCTGGAGCTGAACAGCACCCCCACCGCTCTGCGGGCCGTAATGGACGACATCCAGTCGATGTGGGAGCCGCGCGCCTCTCAGGACGGCGTCACCCTGTTGGTCGGTTACGAAGGAGACACCGAGCTGGCCGCCGTGATCGATGGCACGCGTCTGAAACAGGTGTTCAACAATCTGGTCGGCAACGCCCTCAAGTTCGCCCGCAACGGCGTCGTCGAGGCGGGCCTGAAGGCTTGGGTGGAGGGCGAGAGCATCCATATGGAGGCCCGAATCCGCGACGACGGGCCCGGCATCGACACCGACCGCGTCGACTCGATCTTCGAACCCTTCGTTCACGGCTCCGGCCCCGACGGGGCAGGCCTGGGCCTATCGATCTGCCGCCAAGTGATCGACCGCATGGGCGGCCGAATTTGGGCCGAAAACAACAAGGGTCGCGGCGCCACCTTCGCCTTCGATCTGACTGCACCGCGTGCGGCCGTGGAGGTCGAAGTTCAATCGAACGTGTCCGACCTGTCCGGGCTGGACCTTAAGTCGGCCCCCCACATTCTGATCGTCGACGACAACGCCACCAACCGCGTCGTGGCCCAGGCCCTGTGCGAGATGTTCGGGTGCAGTTCCGAACTGGCCGAGGATGGCCTTGAGGCGCTTCAGGCCGTTCAGGAAAGCCGCTACGACCTGATCCTGATGGACATCAAGATGCCGCGCATGGACGGCGTTCAGGCGACACAGGCGATCCGCGCCCTGCCCGGCGCCGTCGGCCGCGTGCCCATCGTGGCCCTGACCGCCAACGCCGACCCGGAAGACGCCAAACACTATCTTTCCATCGGCATGGCCGCCGTGGTCGAAAAACCGATCAAGCCCGAACGCCTGCGAATGGCGATGAACGCCGCCCTTTCGGCGGCGCAGGAAGAGGCCGGCGACGCCGACCGGCTCTCTGAAGACGAAGGCGACCGGTCAGCCGCCTGATCCTCAGTCCGGGCGAACGTCCAGCGCCTCCTCGTCCTCTTCGTCATAACCGACCAGACGCAGCGCCCGCGCCTTCTGGCCGTTGATCTCGGCCCATCGAAGCAGGCCCTCCTCCCGGCCATGGGTGATCCAGATCTCCTCGGGCTTCAGCTCGGTGAAAGTCGCCGTCAGCTCGTTCCAGTCGGCATGGTCCGACACGACCAGCGGCAGTTCCACGCCCCGTTGACGCGCCCGCGCCTTCACCCCCATCCAGCCCGAGGCGAAGGCCGTCACCGGATCGGCGAACCGCCGCGCCCAGCGATCCTGAATGGCGGACGGCGGGGCGATGGCGACCTCTCCCCCCAGCGCATTCTTGGGTAGATCCCGCGTCGGCGCCAGCGGCCCCAGATCGACGCCCTCGCGTTCGTACAGGGCGTTCAGCCGCTCCATCGCGCCGTGGACATAGATGGTGCGATCCCAGCCCGCCTCGCGCAGCAGCCGGATGATCCGTTGCGCCTTGCCCAGCGCATAGGCGCCGACCAGATGCGCGCGCTCGGGGAACTGGCCCAGCGACCGCACCAGCCGCCCCACCTCCTCTTCCGCCGGGGGATGACTGAAGACGGGCAGCCCAAACGTCGCCTCGGAGATAAAGACATGACACGGCACGGGCTCGAACGGCGCGCAGGTCGGGTCGCGGCGACGCTTGTAATCACCCGAGACCACCATGGTCAGTCCCTTCCACCGCACCTCGACCTGGGCAGACCCCAGGACGTGACCCGCCGGGACCAGCCGCAGATCCACGCCGTTGATCGCGGTCGCCTCGCCATATTCCACCGACTGCGGCTTGCCCGTGAAATCGGCGCCGTAGCGCTCGGCCATGATCGCCAGGGTCTGGCGCGTGGCCAAGACTGCGCCATGCCCGGCGCGTGCATGATCGGCATGGCCATGCGTGATGACGGCGCGATCCACCGGCCGCACCGGATCGACATAGAAGTCCCCCGGCGGACAATAGAGGCCGGCAGGCGTCGGATGCAGCAGGTCTTCGGGGCGGATCATGTTGCGGTAACGCTCTCGACGCCGTCAGGTCGCCGCCTCATACAAGATGTCCAGAAAATCGGCGCCAGAAGGTCCAGTCCGCACGATGCAAGAGAGCTTCCTGACCACCATCCTGCCGCAACTGGCCGCCGGCGCCGCCCACACTGGCGCGCTGGGTTTCGCCTTCGATGGATTGCATGACGGCGAGCCGCGCATCCGCGTGCCGTGGCGCGAGGATCTGGTAGGCGATCCCGACAGCGGCGTCTTCGCCGGCGGCCTCGTCACCACCCTGCTCGACCACATTGGCGGCCTGGCGGTCTGGACGGCGCTCGACACCTTCCAGCCCATCGCCACCCTGGATTTGCGTGTGGATTACATGCGTGCGGCGCGACCGCGTCAGGATCTTCTGGCCCAGGGGCTCTGCTACCGCCTGACCCCCACCATCGCCTTCGTGCGTGCCTGGGCGTTCGAGGACGACCCGTCCGATCCCGTCGCAGCCGCCCAGTCCGCCTATATCCTCAACCAGACCCGCGAGTCTTCGACGCGAGCCGTCGCATGACCGACATCCTGAACCGCATGCCCTATGCCCGCTTCCTGGGTCTTCAGACCCTGGTCAGCGGCGACGAGATCACGGTGATCATGCCGTTTGCAGATAAGCTGATCGGCAATCCCATGTTGCCCGCCCTGCACGGCGGATCGACGGCCGCCCTGCTGGAAATGACCGCCATGGCCCAGGTGGCGATCATCTTCCCCAGCTCTCGCCTGCCCCGCCCGATCAATGTGACGGTCGCCTATCTACGAACTGGCAGGCCCATCGACGTCTTCGCCCGCGCCCGCATAAGCCGCGCGGGCCGCCGCGTCGCCCATGTTCAGGCCGAGGCGTGGCAGGAAGAACGTGCACAACCAATCGCATCCCTGACGGCCCACTTCCTGCTCGACAACCAGGGCTAGGACGAATCGACATTCACCGCATCCAGAGCATGGAGGCGGCGATGTGGACGAAGGAGAGGTAGTGACGCGCCAGCCTGTCGAACCGTGTGGCGAAGCGTCGGAAGTGCTTGAGCTTGTTAAAGC
>NZ_JBAZPR010000016.1:0-100762 GCF_041648115.1 Brevundimonas sp. | reverse complement strand
TGCCGCCGCTCGCCTTGGCCAGAGCCATCGTGATCGCCGCCGTCAGCGTCGTCTTGCCATGGTCAACGTGACCAATCGTGCCGATGTTGCAGTGCGGCTTGTTCCGTTCGAACTTTTCCTTGGCCATGGCCAAACTCCTGATGGCCCGGGTCCGTCAGCGGAGGGGCGCGATGCTGATCTTTTTAAAAACCTGGAGCGGGTAGACGGGATCGAACCGACATCCTCAGCTTGGAAGGCTGCTGCACTACCATTGTGCTATACCCGCGCGGAAACTGCGGAAGTTCGCGAGGGAACGCCGCAGCCGATCCTCTTCGGGTCCTGATCCGTCGTATCCGTCAAGGCGCGTGGTGGGGGAAGTAGGACTCGAACCTACGAAGCTTACGCAGGGGATTTACAGTCCCCCCCCTTTGCCACTCGGGACATTCCCCCAGCGCGCCTTGTCGAACCGTCGGACCCCTCGTTTCCGCTATAAAGAAGCGGGACGAAACAAAAGCCTTCGGCTTGTCGCCTCCTCTAGGATAGAGGGGGCGCCCAGACCCGAAAGCCCTTGGGGCTCCAAATCGGAGGGCGTCTTATAGTGTCGTCGAAATCAGAACGCAACGACCGTAGAAGCGGTAAAAAACCGGTCTTCGGAAACCGGCCTGAAGGGCCGCGCGACAAGGGTCAAAAGCCCGCCGCGCAAGGGTTTGGTGGGCGCGACGATGCGCCCCGCCCGCCCCGTGCGCCTGATCGGAACAAGTCGGACGCCGATAATTTTCTGTGGGGCCGCCACCCCGTCCTGGCCGCTTTGGCGAATCCCGCGCGTCGCGGCACGGGTCGCCTGCTGGCCACGGCCGAGCGCGCCGCCGAGATCGAAGACGGCAAACTGGCCCACGGTCACAAGATCGAGGTGGTCGAGGTCCAGGCCCTGACCCGGATGCTGCCCCCAGGCGCCGTGCACCAGGGTCTTGCCTTCAAGGTCCAGCCGCTGGAAGGCGTGTCGCTGGAAGAGCTGGCCGATCCGGCGCCCAAACCTGGAGAAGGGGGGATCATCGTCATGCTGGACCAACTGACCGATCCCCAGAACGTCGGCGCCATCTTCCGCTCGGCCCTGGCCTTCGGTGCGCGAGGCATCATAGTCCAGGACCGCCACGCCCCGGCCCTGGCCGGCGCCCTGGCCAAGGCGGCGGTCGGCGCGACCGAACGCCTGCCCCATGCGCGGGTGACCAACCTGTCGCGCGCGCTGGAGCGGCTGGCCGACCTGGGCTGGCGCGCCGTGGGTTTGGACGGGACGGGCGAACAGACGCTGGAAGAAGCGCTGGATCGCCAGCCCACCGTACTGGTCATGGGGTCCGAGGGCGACGGCATCCGCCGCCTGGTCGCCGAACACTGCGACGTCCTGGCCAAGATCCCCATGCCGGGCGGTTTCGAGAGCCTTAACGTCTCAAACGCCGCCGCCGTCGCGCTTTATGAGGCGGCGCGCGCGCAACGCGGCTGACAGAAGGTCGCACCGGCGTTAGAGAGCGGAAATGGAATTTTTCTCGTCTCCCGAATTCGCCAGCCAGGCCGCCGCGCTGGGCCAGGTCCTGCTGATGGATCTGGTCCTGGCCGGCGACAACGCCGTCGCCGTGGGCCTGGCCGCCGCCGCCCTGCCCCAGGACCAGCGCAAGAAGGCCATCCTGATCGGCCTGGCCGCCGCCGTGGTCATGCGCATCGGCTTTGCGCTGATCACGGTCCAGCTTCTGGCCCTGGTCGGCCTGCTGCTGGCCGGCGGCCTGCTGCTGCTTTGGGTGTGCTGGAAGATGTGGCGCGAACTGCAGGAGCAGCGCACGCATAACCAGGCCGAGGCCGAGAAGGAACTCGAACTGGCGCTCAGCATCGAGCACGGCACAGGCCCCTCGCCCGAGGAACTGGGCGTCAAGCGCAAGACGTTCGGCGCGGCCCTGCTGCAAATCATGGTCGCCGACATCACCATGTCGCTGGACAATGTGCTGGCCGTCGCCGGCGCTGCGCACGAACACCCGTGGATCATGGTCTTCGGCCTGATCCTGTCGATCGCCCTGATGGGCGTCGCCGCCACCTATATCGCCAAGCTGCTGCACCGCTTCGCCTGGATCGGCTACGTCGGTCTGGTCGTCGTTCTTTACGTCGCCTTGCACATGATCTGGGACGGAGCGCGCCAGGTCGTGGTCCGCACGGGCAATATGGAACAGTTCAACGCCTCGGCCCCGGCCTTCCTCGACATCAGCGAGAAGGAAGCCGCCAAACACCTGGGCCAGAAGCGGACCGAGACCAGCCCGACGCCCGCGCCCGCCGCGCCGACCGCCCCTGCTCCGGCGCCCGCGACATGACGGTCGCCACGGTCACGGTCGAGGAGGCCGCCGCCTGGCTTCAATCCGGCGAGGCGATCCTGATCGACGTGCGCGAGCCGGACGAGTTCGCCGCCGCCCGCATCGACGGCGCCATCCTGGCCCCGCTCAGCCAGATGCCCGCCGCCTGGGAGGTGCTGGACCTGCCTGTCGACAGGAAGATCATCGTCCAGTGCCTGAAGGGCGGCCGCAGCCACCAGGTCTGCGCCTTCGTCGGCCCGACCGGCCCCGACCGTCAGCCCCTGTTCAACCTGACCGGCGGCATCCAGGCTTGGCATGCGGCAGGCTTGCCGGTCGTGTTCGCCGAATAGTCCTGATCAGCGGCCCCTGAGCCACCCCGTGACGGAAATCCGATCCGCCCCCGCCGATAGGGCGACCTGGGTCACAGAATGGGGCGTGGGCACCTTCAGCAGGTTCAGGGTGTTGAAGCGCGGCGTGAAGGCTTCGGCGACATTGCCATCGGTTCCGTGGAAGGCCAGCAGGCCACCCCACTCGATCCGCCAGGCGGGCGTCAGGTTGAGCACATAGGCGAAGAAGCGGTTCTTGCCGTCCGCATGGTCGTCATGCTCGGTCAGGAAATGTCCGGCGCGAAAGCGCGTTAGTTGCGCGTCCGCCAGGGCGATGCACGGCTCGCCGGTCACGTCCCGCATCAGGTCGAGAAAGGCTTCGCCGTTCAGGAAGGCCAGAAGGTCGGACCACACCGGCGCCGCCTGCCCCGCCTCGACCAGATCGTAGATCGGGTGATTGTCGTACAGATACTGAAAGTCGGTCTGGGCCGAGACCTGCACCGCCTGCCCCAAAGCCTGTTTCTGTCCCGGCTGCAGTGACGCCAGCCAGGCGGCGGGCAGATCGACATGCCCCGTCCCGCGTCGCGTCACGACATTGTAGTCAGCGGTCGTCGCCGCTTCATACAGTCCTTGAGCGTCGGCCGGGGTCAAGACGCCGTCGATCTGCGTCCGGCCTGTGCGCGCCAATCGCTCGCGAATCGCGGCGCGCCGTTCGTCGGTCAGGGGCGTCAGGGTCGGCGTCATCGCATATCCCCCACCCGCCCCATCAGGCGTCCGCGCCGCCGAAGCGTTCGGACCATTCCGCCACCTGGACGTCCTCGATCTTGGCGAACAACACGCCCTGGGCGGCGACCGGTTGGCCAATGGTCAACACGTTCAGCACATCTTCGTCCGCGCCGGGCCAACTCAGGTCGCTGGCGCTCACCGAGGCGGCGATCTTCTCGGCCGAGAACGGCAGGATCGGCGCCGCCATACGCGCAAACAGGGCCACCAGATTCAGGCCTGTGCGCACCCCCACCGCCGCGCGGTCGCGGTCGGTCTTCAGAGCCGTCCACGGCGCCGCGACCTGCAGATATTCGTTGCCCAGCACCCAGACGGCGCGCAGGGCCTGGGCCGCCTTCCTGAACTCCATGGCCTCGAACTGTTCGGTCGCTTCGGCGATGCCCGCCTTGATGTCGGCCTCCAGTTGGATTTCGACCGGGCCGGCCTCGCCGCCCTCGGGCACGACGCCGTCGAACTTCGACTCGGCGAACTTGACGATCCGGTTGACGAAGTTGCCCAGCACATCGGCCAAGTCCTTGTTGGTCGAGGCCTGGAAATCCTCCCAGGTGAAGGCCGAATCCGCGTGTTCCGGGCCGTAGGCCGTCAGGCGCCAACGCCAGTAGTCGGCCGGCAGCAGCCCCAGCGCCTGGTCCATGAAGACGCCGCGCTTCTGGCTGGTCGAGAACTTGCCGCCATACCAGTTCAGCCAGTTGAAGGCCTTTAGCTGGTCCACGGTCTTCCACGGCTCGCCCGAGCCGATGATGGTCGCGGGGAACGACACAGTGTGGAATGCCACGTTGTCCTTGCCCATGAACTGGACATAGCGAACGTCCTCCGCCCCTTCGTCCAGCCGCCACCAGTCGCGCCAGGTGTTGCCGGTCGCCTCAGCCCATTCCTCGGTCGCGCCGATATATTCGATGGGGGCGTCGAACCAGACATAGAAGACCTTGTCCTCCATGCCCGGACGCGGGAATTCGTCCTTCAGCACCGGCACGCCCCAGGCCAGGTCGCGGGTGATGCCCCGGTCGATCAGCCCCTCGTCCAGATGCTTGTAGGCGATGGACTTGGCCAGCAGCTGCCAGCCGCTTTTGCCATCGACCCAGGCACGGATCTGGGGCTCGATCTTGGTCTGCAGCAGATAGAGGTGACGCGTGTCGCGCACCTCCAGATTCCTGGACCCTGACACCGACGAATAGGGATCGATCAGGTCGGTGGGATCCAGCAGGCGTCCGCAGTTGTCGCACTGGTCCCCGCGCGCGCCGACATGGCCGCAGTGGGGGCAGGTGCCCTCGACATAGCGGTCGGGCAGGAAGCGGGCGTCGTCGATCGAATAGATCATCCGATCCACCCGTTCCTCGATCAGCCCGTTCTTCTCCAGCGTCTCGGCGAAATGCTGGGTCAGGCGATGGTTCTGCGGGTTCGACGACCGACCGAACCAGTCGTAGCTGAGGCCGAACGCCAGGCCGGCCGCCTTCTGGATCTCGTGCTGCTCGTCGCAATAGGTCCGCACGTCCTGTCCGGCGGTGGCGGCGGCCAGCTCGGCCGGGGTGCCGTGCTCGTCCGTGGCGCAGATATAGAGCACCTCATGACCCTGGGCCCGCTTGAACCGCGCCCAGACGTCGGCCGGCAACATCGAGCCCGCCAGATTCCCCAGGTGCTTGATGCCGTTGATGTAAGGCAGCGCCGAGGTGATGAGGATGCGGGCCATGATCGTCCAGGAGTTTGGGGAAGCGCAGGGATATAGAGCGGCGGCGCCGTTTCCTCAAACGCCTTGCGGCAATCGACGCGCTACGCGGACAAATCGCCCCGTCAGCAGGGTCGAGGACGCCAGGCTGGCGATCACCACCGCCCAGACCAAGCCGTCGATGCCCATCTGGTGCGCCAGCACCCAGCCTAGCGGCATCATCACCGCGCCATAGGCCGCGAAATGCATGATGGTGGGCCACCAGACATCGCCTGCGGCTCGGTTCGCCTGGGCCGCCACGACCTGGATGCCGTCCGCCACGAAGAACAGGGTCGCCAGAACCAGGGCCGGCGCCGCAATGGCCAGCAGGGCCGGGTCGCGGTTGTAGGCCCCGACGATCAGATGCGCGCTGGGCCAGACCAACAGCGCCACGACCAGGGTCATGGCCGTGACCACCCCCAGCCCGACCAGTCCCGCGCGCAACACCCCTCGCCCGTCGCCGGCGCCATAGCTGCGCCCCACCAGCACCGCCGTCGCCGACGACAGCCCCATAGGCAGCATGAAGACAATGGCCGAGACGTTCAGCACCACCGCCCAGGCGGCCGTCTCCGCCGTGCCGATCTGGCCGGCGAAGAAGGTGAAGCCGGAAAAGGCCCCGACTTCGATGAAATAGGATGCGCCGGCGCCCAGGCCGACCTTGACCTGCTCGCGCGCCGCCTTGGGGTCGCGCTCCGGCTTGTCGAAAATGCCCAGCGACCGCGCCTCGGGCAGGCGCAGGATGTAGATCACCAGGAAGATCGCCAGCGCCGCACGCGCGCCGAACGTCGCCCAGGCCGAGGCGAAGGCGCCGTCGAAACCGATGCCCAGCAGGTCCGGCACCAGCACGATGTTCAGCGCCAGATTGACCCCGTTCGCCACCCACATGGCGACCATGCCCGGCTTGGGCCGGCCCAGGGCCTCCAGGAAGAACTGCCCTGTCACCGAGATCAGATAGAAGGGCATGGACAGGGCGAACACGACCAAGGCCGGACCAGCGCCTTCTGCCAGTCCGTCCTCAAGCCCCAGCTTGCCCAAACCCCACGGGCCGATGGCGATCAGGGCGATCATGGAGATCACGCCGATCTGCAACGAATAGGTCATGCCCCGACGCAGCACAGAGCCGACGGCGTGCCGACGCCCCTCGCCCAGCATCCGCGCCGTCATCACCTGTACGCCCAGCATCAGGCCCACCGCCGTCGTCACGACGATCGACGTCGGCGCCCAGGCCAGCGAATGAAACGCCAGTTCCTTGCTGGAGAAGTTGCCCACCACGATGGCGTCGGTCAGACCCATGGTCATGATGCCGATCCGCGCCAAAATCACCGGCCATGCCAGGTTGAGCAGGTCGCGGAAGGCGGAACGGGTCTGGGGGCTGAGCGCGATCATCGGAGGCGGCACAGGCCATGCGGACCCGTCGGGGTCAACTCCCAAAAAACTTTGTGGATTTGGCCTACCAGGCGCCCAGTTCGCGAAGTTGGCGCACCAGTTCCTCCGGCGCCTCGCCCGCATCCAGCTCGGTCATGTCCACCGGCGCTTCCTTCGGCTCGAAATAGCGCCAGCCCTGGAACGGGCGGCGCGCCATCGGCGCCGTGCGGACGACCCTGGGCTCCAGCGTGATCTCGCAGCGGCTCTGCTTGCCCTCGCCCAGGGTGGCGATGTCCAGCACAGGCTGGCGGCAAACGATGGTCCCCTTAACCACCCAGTACAGCGACCCGCCGTCCTCGATCTCGGTCGCGCGTTTCGGCGTCATTCGCGTGTGGACCACCAGAGGCCCGCCCTTGGCGGCGCGGGCTTCCAGCCATTCGACGTCCGGCACCCCGACGCCCAGCTTGATCATGTGAAGCGGCATTGGCCCCACGTAGTGGCCCTTAGGCGCATTGGCCAGATTCTTAATCTACAGGGCCCAGGATGATTGAGCGCCATCTCCCCTCATCAGGCGCGACACAGGACCAGAATGTACGGATTGATTACCCGCCTGACGGCCCATCCCGGTCGTCGCGACGAACTTGGGCTGTGCCTGCTGGACCCCAATCTGAAGCGTCCCGGCTGCCACAGCTATGTCCTGGCCCACGACCTGAACGACGCCGACGCCCTGTGGGTCACCGAGGTCTGGATGAGCAAGGCCACCCACGACGCCTGGTCCGCCCAGATCCGCGAAACCCATGAACTGCTGCCGGCCCTCAGCCTGATCGCCACCTTCGGCGACACCATCTTCACCCGCCCCATCGGCGGCGTGGGGCTTTAGTTTTCCGGCTTCGCCATCGCGGCGGTCGCATCGCTGAGCGCAAGCTGGGCGAACCCCATTGAGGCCACAAGCGCCTCAAGAGTGCAGCGCACGCCGTGATCCTCGACCATCTTGGCCTTTTCGGCGTCCGACAGACCTGATCGATAGCCCACCAGCACGCGGTCCCATCGGTTCACGTTTCCTCGCCCCGCAAGCTTGCCCATGTAGAAGGTGACGTTGGAGACGGTGGCGACGTTTTGCGTCTCATCGACGCCGACGGTCTCCATAGCCACCACGACGCATTGCATGTCCGCAAGGTCCGCGCCTTCGACCCGAACAGTCTGCGTCTCGGGCTGGCCCGCCAGACCCGCAAGCACGGCCAAGGCCGCAAGGCCTCCCATACCCACGATCACGCCTCGCTCGTGATACGCGCCAGCTCGAAGCCGTCCACGACCTGATCCCCGACTGAGACCGCAACGCTTTCCACCACCCCGTCGAACGGCGCGGTTAGGGCGTGTTCCATCTTCATGGCTTCCAGCACCACGACCGGCTGACCCTTGGCGACGACGTCGCCCGCCTTAACGGGTGTAGCGACGATCTTGCCCGGCATGGGAGCACGGAGGGAGCCGTCGGAGACTACGCCTGCCCCCTTCGTATTTACTACAAAAGGTGAAACCTTCAGCGAAATACCATTTTCAAAAACAATGACCTCGCCATCTTCATTTCCCAAACGATAGAAGAACTTCTTGTCGTCAGGGCTAACGACTAAAGTTGATCTCTGAGCTTTCTGCCTGTTTCCGGGCAACTGGCTGACGGTCAGTGCATGACCATCAACGATCGCCTCATACGTCCAGGGGAGCTTTCCGGGCGACAGCGAAACCAACCGTTTTTCGCCTTCAACGGACAAGGTCAGGCTGGATGAAGCGACGCCATTAAGACGAAAACCAAACAGCCCTTTGATGTGCGTTTCCCATACATCAGAGTTGTCACGGCCTTGGAAACGCCAGGTCAATTCCTCACATACGAGCTTGGCCCCAGCTGCCACCGCCTGGTCGGAAGGTGCTGCTTTCAACGCCGCCTCCTCCGCCGCGATGAAGCCTGTATCCACGTCCCCCGCCACGAAGCGTGGATGCTCCAGGCAGCGTTTCAGGAAGCCGGCGTTGGCCTTGACCGGCCAGACCTCGACCTCGCCCGCCGCCTCGGCCAGACGCGCCGCCGCAGCCTCGCGCGTGTCTTCATGCACGATCAGCTTGGCGATCATGGGGTCGTAGAACTGGCTGACCTCGCCGCCCTGCTCTACGCCCGTATCGACGCGGATGCCGTCGGGCATGACGAAATGCTCCAGCCGGCCGATGGACGGCAGGAAGCCGTTCGCCGGATCCTCGGCATAGAGGCGCGCCTCTATGGCCCAGCCGTTCAGCCTGATCTCGTCCTGCTTCAGCGGCAGCGGCTCGCCCGCGGCCACGCGGAACTGCCATTCGACCAGATCGACGCCGGTCACGCTCTCGGTCACGGGATGCTCAACCTGAAGCCGGGTGTTCATCTCCATGAACCAGATGCCGTCCGCCTTCAGCCCATCCGAGGCGTCGGCGATGAATTCGATGGTCCCGGCCCCGACGTAGTTCACCGCCTTGGCCGCCTTGATCGCAGCCCCGGTCACGGCGGCGCGCACGGCATCGCTCATGCCGGGCGCCGGCGCCTCCTCGATTACCTTCTGGTGGCGGCGTTGCAGGGAGCAGTCGCGTTCGTACAGGTGGACGACATCACCGTGCTTGTCGCCAAACACCTGAACCTCGATGTGGCGCGGGCGGGTGATGTAGCGTTCGATCAGCACCCGGTCGTCGCCGAAGGCCGCCGCCCCCTCGCGCTTGGCGCTGGCCAGACCAGCGGCGAAATCGGCCGGATCATCGACCCGCTTCATCCCCTTGCCGCCGCCGCCCGCGACCGCCTTGATCAGCACCGGATAACCGATCCGCGAGGCCTCGGCGGTCAGGGTCGCCTCCGACTGGTCCGCGCCCTGATAGCCCGGCGTCACCGGCACACCAGCTTGGATCATCAGCTCCTTGGCCGCATCCTTCAGCCCCATGGCCCGAATCGAGGACGGGTCCGGCCCGATCCAGATCAGGCCCGCCGCCGCCACGGCCTCGGCGAAGTCCGCGTTCTCGCTCAGGAAGCCGTATCCGGGGTGGATCGCCTCCGCCCCCGTCGCCTTGGCCGCCGCCAGCACCTTGGCGCCGTCCAGATAGCTCTCGCGCGCCGCCGCCGGGCCGATCAGCACCGCCTCGTCGGCTTCGCGCACATGCAGGGCGTTTGCATCCGCCTCGGAATAGACGGCGATGGTGCGTAATCCCATCCGCTTGGCGGTGCGGAAGACACGGCAGGCGATTTCGCCGCGATTGGCGACAAGGACGGACTTGAACATGAAGCGGTCTTAGCCGGATCGTGCGCATCAGGCGAGAGGCAGAGCACGACCCTTCTCACGCGACGCGGCAGGCGTTAAGCCCCTCTCATGTCCCTGCGCCCCCTCTTCATCACCCAGGTCTATGAAGCCTCCCTCGCCGAAGGGCGCGGCTGGCCCGACTTCAACGAACAGCTGATCGACGTCATCCGCATGATGGCCGAGGAGGACGAGGCCGGCCGCCGGTGGTGCAAGGCCAACGCCTATCGCGGCTACACCTCCTACGGATCGCTGAACGACCTGCCCCAGCGGTTTCCCGAGTTCGCGGAGCTGAAGCGCCACCTGGATCGGCACGCCGTGGCCTACGCCAAGGCGCTGAACTTCGACCTGGCGAGGAAGCCGCGTCTCGACAATCTGTGGGTCAATATCCTCAAGCCCGGCGGCGGCCATACCGGCCATATCCACCCGCACGCCTTCCTGTCGGGCACCGTCTATATCGACATCCCCGACGGCGCCTCGTCGCTGAAATTGGAAGACCCCCGCCTGCCCTTCATGATGGCCCGCCCCTCGGTGACCGAGGAGGCGTCGGAGGCGGAACGCCCGTTCGTCTATCTGAAGCCGCAAGCCGGCACGGTGCTGATGTGGGAAAGCTGGCTGCGGCACGAGGTGCCGATCAACCTGGCCAAGGCCGATCGCATATCGATCAGCTTCAACTACGCCTGAATCTTAAGGCTGAACCGGCCGCCGCTAACGACGGCCGGTCAACGCAATCAGACCGTCCAGTTGGCCTTGCGTTTTTCCAGGAAGGCCAGCACGCCCTCGCGGCCTTCGTCGGACACGCGGGCGCGAGCGATGCGTTTGGCGGTCTCGTCCAACAGCCCTGAGTCGATCTTGTGGTGGGCGATGTCGTTGACCAGACGCTTGGCCTCGCCCATCGCGCCGGGCGCATTGCCGGTCAGGCTGTCGCTCAGCATCGAGATGAACTCTTCTACCGAACCCTCGGGCAGGACCAGGTCGATCAGGCCGGTGTGGGCGGCATAGTCGGCGTCGAAGCTGTTTCCCGTCAGGAACAGCTGGCGGGCGCGGCGGGCGCCGATGGCCTCAACGACATAGGGTGCGATGGTCGCCGGGATCAGGCCCAGCTTGACCTCGGAGAAGGCGAAACGCGCCCCTTCGACCGCCACGGCCATGTCGCAGGCGGCGACGATGCCGGCCCCGCCGCCCATCGCATTGCCCTCGACCAAGGCCACCGTCAGGGCCGGAATATCGTGCAGCGCCTTCAGCATTTTCGCCAGGCCCATGGCGTCGTCGCGGTTGTCGCTCTCGGACCAGCCGGCGGCGTCGCGCATCCAGTTCAGGTCGGCCCCGGCGCTGAAGGTGCCCCCCGCCCCGCGAATGAAGACGGCGCGCACGCGGTCTGCGCCGTGCAGGGTCTCGAACGTCTCGTGCAGGGCGGCGATGGTCGCGGCGTCGAAGGCGTTCTTCTTCTCTGGCCGGTTGATGGTGACGAAGACGATGCCGTCCGTCGTGGAATCGATCTGCACCAGATCGTCGTTCGCATCCGGCGCGGGGTCCGCGACCAGCGGCTGGGCGATGGAATTGATCTCGGCCGCCTCCGCGTCGGTCACATCCAGAGCGTCGATGTCCGCCGGGGTATTTTCATTCGCCATGGGGGTCTCCTTGGGGGCAGCGGCGGCTCACGTCCTCGGGGCCATCGCCATAATAGAAGCTGAGCGTCTGTCGGTCGTCGGACAGGATGAGCGTGCGATAGAGCCGTTCGATCCCATCATAATCCTCGTAATCGACGACGAGGTGGATCGAGTTTGCATCGATGCGGGTCACTTCGACGACGCTGTCTCCCTCCTCGAAATAGGAGATCGAGCTGTCGCTGATGACGAAACGCTCGCCGCTTTCGCGGTTGCCACAGGCTTCCGGCACGCTGCTCCATTCCCCCTGATATTCGGCGGGAATGGTCTTCAGCGCGTTTTCGGCGAATGCACGCGCCGCGAACGAGACGGCCAGCATCAGGGCGGCGATGACGTGAACAGGCTGTATCATCACATCCTGAACAGGCCGAAGGTCGTCTCGGGGATCGGGGCGTTCAGGCTGGCGCTGATCGCCAGGCCCAGCACGTCGCGAGTCTGGGCCGGATCGATGACGCCGTCGTCCCACAGGCGGGCGGTGGCGTAGTAGGGATTGCCCTCGTCCTCGTACTTCTGACGGATCGGCGCCTTGAAGGCCTCGGCGTCGTCCGCGCTCCAGGTTTCGGCGTCGCGGTGGACGGTGGCCAGGACGCTGGCGGCCTGTTCGCCGCCCATCACCCCGATGCGGCTGTTGGGCCAGGTGAAGAGGAAGCGCGGGGAATAGGCGCGGCCGCACATGCCGTAGTTTCCGGCCCCGAAGCTGCCGCCGATCAGGACGGTGAACTTGGGCACTTCGGCCGACGCGACGGCCGTGACCAGCTTGGCGCCGTCCTTGGCTATGCCGCCCGCCTCGTACTTGCCGCCGACCATGAAGCCCGAGATGTTCTGCAGGAACAGCAGCGGGATCTTCCGCTTGCTGGCCAGTTCGATGAAGTGCGCGCCCTTCTGGGCGCTTTCCGAGAAAATGACGCCGTTGTTGGCCAGGATGGCGACCGGATAGCCCCAGATGCGGGCGAAGCCGCAGACCAGCGTCGAGCCATATAGTGTCTTGAACTCGTCGAACTCGGACCCGTCCACAAGCCGGGCGATGACCTCGCGCACGTCATAGGGCGCGCGGACGTCGTCAGGGATCAGACCATACAGCTCTTCGGCCGCGAAGGCCGGCGCGCGCGGTTCACGAACATCCATCTCGACCGACTTGGTCGTGTTCAGATTGGCGACGATGGACCGCACGATCTCCAGCGCATGCTCGTCGTTCTCGGCGACATGATCGACCACGCCCGAGCGGCGGCCGTGGGTCTCGGCCCCGCCCAGCTCCTCGGCCGAGATCACCTCGCCGGTCGCGGCCTTCACCAGCGGCGGGCCGGCCAGGAAGATGGCGCCCTGGTTTCTGACGATGATCGTCTCATCCGACATGGCCGGCACATAGGCCCCGCCGGCGGTGGACAGGCCCATGACGCAGGCGATCTGGGCGATGCCCTTGGCGCTCATCCGGGCCTGGTTGAAGAAGATGCGGCCGAAATGGTCGCGGTCAGGGAAGACCTCGGCCTGGTGCGGCAGGTTGGCGCCGCCGCTATCGACCAGATAGACGCACGGCAGGCGGTTCTGCTCGGCGATCTCCTGGGCGCGCAGATGCTTCTTCACCGTCATGGGGAAGTAGGCGCCGCCCTTCACCGTCGGATCGTTGCAGACGATCATGACCTCACGGCCCGAGACGCGGCCGATCCCGGCGATGACGCCGGCGGCCGGCGCTTCGCCGTCATACATGCCGTGCGCCGCCAGTTGCCCGACCTCCAGGAAGGGCGAACCGGGGTCCAGCAGCCGCTCGACCCGGTCGCGGGGCAACAGCTTGCCGCGGGCGACGTGACGCTCGCGCGACTTGTCGGACCCGCCGCGCGCGGCCTTGGCCACATGGTCGCGCAGTTCGGCGACCAGAGCGCTGTTGTGCGCGTGCAGGGACTTGTATTTGGGGCTTTGCGGATCGACCGCTGACGTCAGCTTCGGCATGAGGCTGGTTTAGGCGGGGTCGCGAGGCGTCACAAGCGCCTGCCGTCATCCTTGCCTCCCCGCTCCTTTTCCCCTATAGGCCCCGCCTTTCCAGGGCTTCGGTCCTGTCGCGGAACACCAAAGGGTTGGACGTTCGGTCCGGCCGCCGCGCCAGGAGCCATCGTGGGGATCGACTTACCCGGTCGTTTCCACGCCGACGCCCACAAGGGAGAATACCGCATGGCTCTTTACGAGCACACGGTCATGTCGCGCCAGGATATCTCGGCGCAACAGGCCGAAGCGCTGAACGACACCATCAAGGGCTTGATCGAACAAGGCGGCGGTTCCGTCGCCAAGATCGAGTACTGGGGTCTGCGCAACCTGACGTACCGCGTGAAAAAGAACCGCAAGGCTCACTATTCGCTGCTCGCAGTCGATTGCCCGCCAGCCGCCATGGCCGAGGTCGAGCGTCAGCTGTCGATCAACGAAGACGTGCTGCGTTGGCTGACCGTCCGCGTCGAGGAACTCGACCTGGAACTGTCGCCGCTGCTGGCCCGTCGCGAGCGTGAACGCGAGCGTGAGCGCGAGCGCACCCCGCGCGAAGACGCCGCCGCCGACGCCGAATAAGGAACCCGGAACATGACCGATACCCCCATCAGCTCGGGCGCCCCGACCCCGGGCGCACCGGCGGGCTCCGGCGCCGCCGGCCGCCGCCCCTTCTATCGTCGCCGCAAGGTCTGCCCGTTCTCGGGAGCCAATGCGCCGAAGATCGACTACAAGGACGTGAAGCTGCTTCAGCGTTACGTCTCCGAACGCGGCAAGATCGTGCCCTCGCGCATCACCGCCGTCTCCCAGAAGAAGCAACGCGAACTGGCCAAGGCCATCAAGCGCGCTCGCTATCTGGCCCTCCTGCCTTACGTGGTGAAGTGAGATGAAGGTCGTTCTGCTTGAACGCGTCGAGAATCTCGGCGCCATCGGCGACGTCGTGTCCGTCAAGGACGGCTTCGCCCGTAACTTCCTTCTGCCGCGCGACAAGGCCCGTCGGGCCACCGCCGCGAACCTGAAGGCGTTCGAACTCGACCGCGTCGCCATCGAGCAACGTAACGACAAGAACAAGGCCGATGCACAGAAGGTCGCCGACAAGATCGACGGCCAGACCTACATCATGATCCGTCAAGCCGGTGAAACCGGTCACCTGTACGGTTCGGTCGCCGGCCGCGACGTCGCCGAGGCCATCCAGGCCGAAGGCGGCAAGGTCGAGCGTTCGCAAGTCGTCCTGAACACGGCGATCAAGAACCTGGGCGTCCACGAAGTGCCGGTCCGCCTGCACGCCGAGGTCCGCGCCACGGTCAAGATCAACATCGCCCGTTCGATGGATGAAGCCGAGCGTCAGGCCAAGGGCGAGGACGTGATCCGCAGCCAGTTCGACGATGAGCGCCAGGCCGCCGAGCAATCGGCCCAGGAACTGATCGAAGGCGGCGCCGGTCAACAAGAAGGCTTCGGCGACGAAGCCTGATTGACCCCGGCCTTCGGGCCGGATCGCCAAGACATCAAGGGCGCGTTCCGCAAGGGATGCGCCCTTTTTGCTGCTTAAAAATTGAGCGTCGCTGCGCACACCCCTTCGGCGCAATCACTGGCTGACTCACCACAGGTGATAGATTTTCTATTGCTCGCCGCAGAAAACATGGCGCGCCGCGCTGATTGACCCGCCGCACCTTCGCGCTGATATGGCCATGACCGCCGGGATCTCCCCGACCGTGCGGTTGGAGACGGCGATGACGACTACCCCTTATCTCGTGGCGATGCCGCCCGACCGTGGGCGATGTTGCGGCTGAGGCCGTACGACACTTGAACTTCAGATCGACTTCAAAGCCCGCCGCCATCAGCGACGGCGATGCGCGCTCGCGCCAAAAACAAGCCTTAGGAAATCTCTCAATGCGCAATACCCTGCAACGGGCCGCCGCCCCGGCCCTGTTCGCGACCGTCTCAACGCTCGCCCTGCTGACCGCCGCTCCCGTCTTCGCCCAAACCGCTGAGCCGACCGCCGATGACGCCGCCCAAGTAGACGACATCGTCGTCACCGGCACGCGGGTCCAGAACCGCTCGCGCCTGGACACCCTGGCCCCCGTGGACGTGGTGACGGCGCAGGCGCTTCAGACGCGCGGCACGACCGAGTTCGCCACCGCCCTGGCCCAGGCCGTCCCGTCGCTGACCTTCCAGCGCCCGTCTGCCAACGACGGCACCGACTCGATCCGCCCGATCACCCTGCGCGGCCTGTCACCGGATCAGACGCTGGTGCTGGTGAACGGCACCCGGCGTCACGCCTCGGCCTTGGTCAACGTCAACGGCGTCGTGGGTCGCGGCTCGGCCGCCGTCGACCTGAACACCATCCCGACCGGCGCCCTGGACCGGGTCGAGGTGCTTCGCGACGGCGCCTCGGCCCAGTACGGCTCGGACGCGATCGCCGGCGTGGTGAACCTGCGCCTGAAGGAAGCCTCCAGCGGCGGCGGCGCCAGTGTGACCTACGGCCAGTATTTCACCACGGTGAAGACCGCGCGTGGCGAACGCGACGAACAGGACGGCGGCACTGTGACGGCCTCGGCCTGGCAGGGCTTCTCGCTGGGCGACGACGGCTTCCTGACCCTGTCGGCCGAATATCTGAACCGCGAATCGACCAACCGCTCGGACTATGACCCCCGCGCGGCGGCGAACGGCGCGATCACCGCCCGCTTCGGCGACCCGGACGTGGAGCAATGGACGGTCTTCGCCAACGCCGGCAAGGGCCTGGGCAACGGCTGGGAGGCCTATGGCTGGGCCGGCTATCAGGACCGCGACAGCGAAGGCGCCGCCTTCCCTCGCCTGTCCGACAACGCCAACAATGTCGCCGCCATCTATCCCAACGGCTTCCTACCCAAGGTGGCCATCAACTCCAAGGACGCCTCGCTGGCCGGCGGACTGCGCGGCGAACTGGCCGGCTGGAACACGGACGTCAGCGTGACCTATGGCCGCAATGCGCTGGACTTCCGCACCGAGGACTCGCTGAACGCGACCTATGGCGCGGCTTCGCCGACCAGCTTCGATTCCGGCAGCCTGATCTATGACCAGCTGGTGCTGGGCGCCGACTTCAGCCGCGAGTTCGAGGTCGGCCTGTCCGGCGGCCCGCTGAACTTCGCCTGGGGCCTTGAGCAGCGCTGGGAGAACTACAAGATCGAGGCCGGTCAGCCCGAAAGCTACAATCGCGGCCCGCTGGGCGCCAATGCCGCCCTGACCGGGGGCGCCCAGGGCTTCGTCGGCTTCCAGCCCTCGAACGCGGTCGATGTGGATCGCGACAACTTCGCCGCCTACGCCGACGTGGAAATCCCCCTGACCGACAAGCTGCGTGTCGAGGGCGCCGTGCGGTTCGAGGACTATTCCGACTTCGGCGACACCCAGACAGGCAAGCTGTCGGCCCGCTATGACTTCACGCCCAGCTTCGCCCTGCGCGGTTCGGTCTCGACCGGCTTCCGCGCCCCGTCTCTGCAGCAATCGTATTTCACCTCCACCGCCTCGGTGATCCAGAACGGCGCCGTGGTCGAGACCGGCACCTTCCCCGCCACCAGCGCCGTCGCTGCGGCCCTGGGCGCCCGCCCGCTGAAGGCCGAGACCTCGACCAACTATTCGCTGGGCGCGGTCATCCGCCTGGGCCGGTTCGACCTGACGGTGGACGCCTACAAGATCGACATCGAGGACCAGATCGTGCTCTCGGAGCTGATCAACCGCTCCTTCTCGCCCCAGGTCGCCAGCCTGCTGGACCCGCAAGGCATCCAGGCGGCGCGGTTCTTCCTGAATGGCGTCTCGACCTCGACCGAGGGCGTGGACATCGTGGGCCGCTATCGTCTGCCGACCGACACGCTCGGCGACTTCGACTTCACCTTGGCGGCCAACATCAACGATGTGTCGGTCAACAGCCTGCCGACCTCGTCGTCGGTGCTGAACCCGGTCCCGACCCTGTTCGCCCGCCAGCGCATCCTGACCATCGAAGACGGCACGCCGGACACCAAGGTCTCGGCGGCGGCGGACTGGAGCCGTGACAAGTGGGGCGCCACCGTCCGCGCCACCTACTATGGCGACGTGCTGCAGGCCGGGTCGGTTCCGGCCAACGACTACAGCACGGGCGCCAAGACGGTCGTCGATCTGGAAGGCCGTTTTCAGCTGACGGAACGCGTCGGCGTAGCCATCGGGGTGGACAATGTGTTCGACGAATACCCGGACTTCGTGCCGGGAACGCTGAACTCCAACGGCGTGCTGGGCTTCCCCTATTATTCGCCGTTCGGGTTCAACGGGCGTTACGGCTATGCGCGCGTCAGCCTGAAATGGTGAGGTCGAGCTGACGAGCTATGAGGCAAGGGCGCTCTGCGGAGCGCCCTTTTCCTTGATCGGATTACGAAAACTTCAGCTTAGCCCCTCCACCGCGCCGCAGTTGCGACACATATCGGCGTTCAACCTTGGCCTTGCCAGAGGGGGCTCTGGAGGGGACCGACATGAAGACCAGAACCATCGCAGCAGGCGTCGTCGCGCTATCGCTTATCGCCGGCGCCGCTCAGGCCATGACGGTGCAGGAGTTTCTGACCACCGCCAACGCCATCCCTCAGAACCCGACGGCCCTGCTGCGCTCGGACACGCGCCGGCTGATGGCCGAGTTTCGCGGCGCCGCCCGCACGGTTCGCGCCGAACAGACCGCCGCCACGACGGCCGGACGACCGCCCGCGACCTGCATGCCGGAAAAGGTCGGCTTCTCGCCGGACCAGATCCTGGCCCGCTTCAACACCATTCCCGCCGCGCGTCGCAACATCAGCGTGACCCAGGCGATGCGCGAATGGATGGCGGCGGAGTATCCCTGCCGATAGGGTCAGGCGGATCGACGATCCTTCGCAGGACGGACGAAATCCGATTGAGGAATTCCGGTTCGTCCCCAGCCCCAACAATCTGTCCACGGTGCAGGCGACGTCCTCGTCTGACGCAGGCGTATGGGACGGCTAAAGCGTTAATCGATGAACGCCTTCGCCCCCATGCCCTTCTCGTCCTCGCCCATGGAAAACGGCGGCGTCAGTTCGATGCCGCACAATCTGGAAGCCGAGCAGGCGTTGCTGGGCTCGCTGATGTTCGACAACGCCGTGTTCGAACGGCTGAACGACCGACTGCGCGGAGTGCATTTCTACGAACCCTTCCATCAGCGGCTGTTCGATGCGGTCGAGGATCATATCCGCCAGGGCATGCTGGCCGAGCCCACCATCCTGATGGAGCGGTTCAAGCAGGATCCGGCCTTTCAGGAGTTCGGCGGCCTGCGCTACCTCGCCGATCTGGTGGACCGCGCGCCGCCCGCCGCCAATGCGCCCGACTATGCCCGCGTCGTCTATGACCTGGCGCTGCGCCGCGACCTGATCCGCATCGGCGGCGACATGATCAAGGAGGCGCCCAATCCCGAGACCCCCGCCGACGAACAGATCGAACAGGCCGAACAGACCCTGTATTCGCTGGCCGAGACGGGCAAGCCGTCGTCTGGATTCGTCAGCTTCTCCAACGCCTTGTCCGGCGCCGTTCAGATGGCGGCCGAGGCCTATCAGCGTGAGGGCAAGCTGGCGGGCCTGGCCACGGGCCTGAACGACCTGGACCGCAAACTGGGCGGCCTGCACCCCTCCGACCTGCTGATCCTCGCCGGCCGTCCGTCGATGGGCAAGACGGCCCTGGCCACCAACATGGCCTTCAACGTGGCCCGCGCCTATCAGTGGGAACCGACACCCGAGGGCCGCAAGACGGTCAACGGCGGAGTGGTCGCCTTCTATTCGCTGGAAATGAGCGCCGAACAGCTGGCCATGCGTATTCTGGCCGATGCGTCCGGCGTGTCGTCGGACAAGCTGCGCAAGGGCGAGATCGACGCCACCGACTTCGGCAAGCTGCGCGACGCAGCGGTCGAGATCGGCGAGGCTCCCCTCTACATCGACGCCACCGGCGGCCTGTCCATGTCCAAGCTTGCCGCCCGCGCGCGCCGCCTGAAGCGGATGGAGCACGGGCTGGACCTGATCATCGTCGACTATCTGCAACTGGTCACGACCGGCAACGCGGGTGGCCAGAAGAACCGGGTTCAGGAGGTGTCCGAAATCACCGGCGGACTGAAGGCCCTGGCCAAGGAACTGTCGGTGCCGATCATCGCCCTGTCGCAGTTGTCGCGTCAGGTGGAACAGCGCGACGACAAACGCCCGCAACTGTCCGACCTGCGCGAATCCGGCTCGATCGAGCAGGACGCCGACTGCGTGATGTTCGTCTATCGCGAAAGCTATTACCTGGGCCGCGCCGAACCGCGCGAGGGTTCAGAAGAACACCTGCAATGGCAGCAGGACATGGACCGCCTGCAAGGCCAGGCCGAGGTCGTCATCGGCAAGCAACGCCACGGCCCCATCGGCATCGTCAAACTGGCCTTCGACGCCGACACTGTCCGCTTCGGCAACCTGGCGCACGGCTATGAAGAGGTCAGCTACGAGTAAGTCGCTTTGACGCCTGCGTGTCTTCTAGCGCGGTCCTGAACCGAGAACGCTCAAGCCTATAGCAGCCGCCCATAGCAAGGGTGCAAGGCTCAACCCCAGCGCCAGTCTTGGCTGTCTCAGTCCATAGGCGATCCAGGCCAGGAGCGGTGACACCAGGATTGCGATGGGAAGGGTCAGAACCGTCCAGAAGAATATCTGCGCCGGAACAGAACGATCAGTCCCGAAGCCCATGAGCGTCGCCGCCGCCATGGCCCCCGCCGGCGCCGTCGCCAGCACACCGCCTACGCTGGCCACGATCAGCCAGATTAACAACGGCTGGCTGCGCTTCGGCTGATGCGGAACGAACGTCATGATCAAAACCTAACAGCCTTCCCCTCTTCCATCGTCAAAAACTTGGGGCATAACGAGCGGATGTTGACCCCCGCCGTCCTGTCCGTCGATCTCAGCGCCCTGGCGCGGAACTACCATACGCTGGGCGCCGTCAGCGGCCAGCCGGTGCATCCGGTGGTCAAGGCGGACGGCTATGGGCTGGGCGCGCAAGCCGTAGCGACACGGCTGATGGCCGAGGGGGCGCGGACCTTCTTCGTGGCGCGAGCGGCGGAAGGGGTTCGGTTGCGGGCGGCCTTGGGCGCCGATGGTCCCGTCATCTATGTGCTCGACGGCTGCCACGGCGACGACGCCGGGATGCTGAAGGCGGCGGACCTGCGGCCGGTGTTGAACCATCCCGCGCAGATTCAGGCCTGGCTGGCGGCGGGCGGCGGGACGTGCGGCCTGCAGATCGACACCGGCATGAACCGGCTGGGCGTCCGGCCCGAGGATGCGCCCGAGGCCTTCGACGGCCTGGCCCTGGTCCTGACCCACCTGGCCTGCGCCGATGAACCCGCCAATCCGATGAACCGGCGCCAGCGCGACGCTTTTGCGGGCGTGGTGGATCGCTATCCGGGCGTGATCCGATCCTTCGCCAACTCCAGCGGTTGTTTCCTGGGCCCCGAGTTCGCCTTCGACGCCGTGCGGCCGGGGATCTGCCTTTACGGCGGCGGGCCGGAGGGACGGCCCGATCCCCGGATCGCCCCCGTCGCCACCTTGACGGCCCAGGTGCTTCAGGTGCGCGACGTGCCGGCGGGCGAGAGCGTCGGCTATTCGCGCGGCTTCATCGCCGAGCGCCCGATGCGAGTCGCCACGGTGGCGGCGGGCTATGCGGACGGACTGCTGCGGTCCTACTCGCCCCAGGGCGCGGTCTGGATCGCGGGCCAGACCCGACCGCTGCTGGGCCGGGTCTCGATGGACGTCTGCGCGGTGGACATCACCGGCCTGGACGTCGCGGTCGGCGATCCGGTCGAGCTGTTCGGCGCGAACCTCTTCATCGACGACGCGGCGGCGGCTGCGGGGACCATCAGCTATGAGCTGCTGACCTCGATCACAACGCGCGTCCCGCGTCGCTACGTGGATTAGACGGCGCCGGACATTACCGCGCGTCCTTGACTACCTCGCCGCCCTTGACGACCACGGGCACGGTCTGGAGCGTGGTCACGTCGGCCAGCGGATCGCCCGCCACCGCGATCAGATCGCCGTAACGACCGACCGACACCGCGCCCACGTCGGCCTCGCGTCCCAGGGCCTGCGACGCGTTCCAGGTGGCGGCGCGGATGGCCTCGGCCGGGCTCATGCCAAAGCGGACCATGACGGTGAACTGCTCGGCGTTGCGGCCATGCGGATAGATGGCGGCGTCGGAACCGAACACCATGCGCGCCCCGGCGTGGTGGGCGCGGCGGAAGTTGTCGCGCTGGGCCTGGGCGATCTCGCGGTCCTTGCGCAGATTGTCCTCGGTGACGCCGAACTCGGTGCCGGTCGCCTGGGTGAAGTCGGTGTTGTAGATGTCCATCGACAGCCACGTCCCGTGCTCTCGGGCCAAGCGGATGCCCTCGTCGTCGATCAGCGAAGCGTGTTCGATGGTGTCGATGCCGGCCCGGATGGCGGCCTTGATGCCTTCGGTCCCGTGGGCGTGGGCGGCGACCTTCAGGCCCCACATGTGCGCCTCGTCCGCGACGGCGCGCAGTTCGGCCTCGGTCATCTGTTGCTGGCCAGGCTCGGTGTTGTTCGAGAAGACGCCGCCGGTAGCGCAGACCTTGATGACCTGGGCGCCGTATTTGCGCACCTCGCGCACGCTGTGACGGGCGGCGTCGGGACTGTCGGCGTTGTATTCGTTCCGCATTTCCATCGAATGCGGCAGACCGGTATGATCGCAATGACCGCCTGTCGCGCCGAAAGAAACCCCCGCCGGGACGACACGCGGCCCCTCGACGAAGCCGCCGTCGATGGCCTGGCGCAGGGCGACATCGGCGAAGGGCGGACCGCCCAGATTCCGCACCGTGGTGAATCCGGCCATCAGCGTCGCGCGCGCATGCGGGACCTGCAGGATCGGCTCGAAGTCGTCGGCGAACCGCAGGGCCTCGAAACCGGCGACATAAGGGGTGCCGCCCAGATGGACGTGCATGTCGATCAGGCCGGGCAGCAGGGTCAGACCCGGCAGGTCCAGACGCTTCGCATCCGCCGGCAGGTCGGCCGGGACGCGGTCGCCGACGGAGACGATCCGGCCATCGGTGATCACCACCACAGGAGCGGCGACATAGACTCCACGCTCGACATCGACCATGCGGTCGGCGGTGACGACCAGCGTCTCGGCCCAGGCGGCGCTCGCCATCAGGGTCATCGCCAGCGTCGCTACGCCGGCAATGGCGCGTTTGCAGAGTGTCATGAAAATCCCCATCCCCGTGATCCGCCGATCCTGCCACGGAATCGGCGGAGTGGAACGAAGAAAGCGATCAGAGGCCGTTCGCGGCGGGGGCCATCAGCTGGAGTGCTGACCTCGGTCCCCACCGCGCGCCGCGTCTATCTCAGTAGCCTGCGCCCATGGCGGCCAGACCAGCCGTCGAGGCCACGAACGTCAGGGCGATAGCCCCGATGATGGCGGCCATCACCATGCCCAGCACGATGCCAGCGATCAGGACGACGATGAAATAGACGACCTTCTTGTCTTCCGGGACCTTCATCAGGATCGGCAGACCCAGGAACAGCAGGACCAGGCTGTAGATGCCGCCGATGATCGACAGCCAGCCGAGCAGCGGGATCAGGTTGAACACGCCCGCGATCCACGATGCGGTCGAGGCATAGACCGCCAGCTTCATCGCCTGCACTTGATTGGGCGCGCCGCCGAAGCTGGACGCCAGGGCGTTGATGATGATGCCGAGAATGAAGACGCTGGCCAGCGACAGGCCATAGGAGACGATGGCCAGCACCAGGGCGCTGACGATCGAGGCGTGGCCGAACGCCACGCTGCCGATCAGCGTCGCGACCGGACCGATGGCGGCCAGGATCATCGCATAGCGGGTGAACAGGCTCTTGGTGGTGGCGAACTCGCTGTCGATGCGCAGCCACTCGATCTTGGGCTGAAGCAGCATTCCCTTGACCCTGGCGACGAGCGCCGGATCGACGGCGGGTTGTGATTGGGACGTCGGATCGGTCATGGGCGCCTCGGCGATGGATAAGGTCGGATGTTGACGTTGCGTCGCCTCAAGTAGCAAGGGCGTGCGACGGGTTCTCAATACCTTGGTATGGCAAAGGTTGCGTGTACGACCGAAACTGTCGTGGAAACAGGCCATGCGCCGTCGAACAGGCGGCCTACACCGTCCGATCTGCTAAGGAAGCCCATGGCTCGCGATTCCGCCCTCTATGTCTGTCAGTCCTGCGGCACGGTTCACGGCAAATGGTCGGGCCAGTGCAGTTCCTGCGGTCAGTGGAACACCCTCAGCGAGGAAAGCCGTTCGGCCCCGCCCGGCGCGATCAAACCCTCGGCTGCGACCTCGGCCCGATCGCGCGGCATTCAATTCGAGACCCTTCAGTCCGACACGCCCGAACCGCCGCGCATCACCACGGGCGTGGCCGAGTTCGACCGCGTCTGCGGCGGCGGCGTGGTGCCGGGATCGGCCATATTGCTGAGCGGCGACCCTGGCGTGGGCAAATCCACGCTGTTGCTGGAGGTTGCGGCCAAGGCGGCGCTGAAGGGATCCCGCGTGGCCTACATCTCGGGTGAGGAAGCCGTCGAGCAGATCAGGGCGCGCGCCAAGCGAATGGGTCTGGCCGACGCGCCGGTCAATCTGGCGGCGGCGACCGCGCTGCGCGAAATCCTGGGCACGCTGAAGCGCGAGCAGTTCGACATCGTCATCGTCGATTCGATCCAGACCCTGTGGTCCGACGTGCACGAGAGCGGCCCCGGCTCGATCACCCAGGTTCGGGCCTGTGCCGGCGAAATGGTGCGGCTGGCCAAGTCGCAAGGCGTGGCGGTCGTTCTGGTCGGACACGTCACCAAGGACGGCCAGGTCGCCGGCCCCCGCGTGGTCGAACACCTGGTCGACGCCGTCATGACCTTCGAGGGCGAGCGCGGCTATCCGTTCCGCATCCTGCGCGCCGGCAAGAACCGCTTCGGCGCCACCGACGAGATCGGGGTGTTCGAAATGGGCGACAGCGGCCTGCGCGAGGTCGCCAACCCGTCCGCCCTGTTCCTGGGCGAGGGCAAGGAGCGCGCGCCGGGCGCCGCCGTCTTCGCCGGGATCGAGGGCTCTCGACCCGTGCTGGTCGAGATGCAGGCGCTTGTGTCCAAATCCGCCTATGGCACCCCGCGCCGCGCCGTGATCGGCTGGGAAACAGGACGCCTCGCCATGGTGCTGGCCGTGCTGGAGGCCCGCTGCGGTTTCGGCTTCGGCGATCAGGACGTCTATCTGAACGTCGCGGGCGGCCTGCGCATCAACGAGCCCGCGGCGGACCTCGCGGCGGCGGCGGCCCTGATCAGCTCGGCGACCGGCGTCTCCCTGCCCCAGGGCTGCGTCGTCTTCGGCGAGATCGGCCTGTCGGGCGAGGTCCGCAGCGTCGGCCGCGCGGAGGCCCGCCTGCGCGAGGCGCAAAAACTGGGCTTCGATCAGGTTCTGAGCCCGACTTTGACCGCCAAGACCAAGGGGGTGAAGGTGACGTCGGTGACGCGACTGACGGATGTGGTCGAACGAATCTCGCAGAACCGCTATTAGACCCTCGTAGCAGCCGCAGGATCCCGAACGCGTGACCGGATACGACGTCTTCGCCATTGTGGTGATCATGTTTTCCGTCGCCGCCGGTTGGGTGCGCGGCGGGGTGCGCGAGGTCATCACCCTGCTCAGCGCGACCCTGGCCGCCCTGGTGGCGCTGATCAGCCTGCCGTGGACCGCCGGCATCGGCCGTTCGTTCGTGGATCCCGAATGGGCCGGGTCGATCCTGGCGGCCGTCCTGACCTTCTTCGTCGTCTATTTCGGCCTGCGCCTCGTCGGGTCGATGATCTCCAAGAGCGCCAAGGACAATCCGCATCTTGGCGGCGTCGATCGCGTGTTCGGCCTGCTGATCGGCGGCATCCGCGCCCTGGTCCTGATCGGCGCCGTGCATCTGGTCGTCGTGGCGGCCCTGCCGGGCGAGCGGACGCCGCGCTGGCTGACCAATGCGGCCCTCTATCCGGTCAGCGCGACGGGGGCCCGCGCCATCCAGATCGTCCTGCCCAGCCTCGGACGCGGCGCCGACGCGATCACCCCCGTGGTCGATTCGTCCGTGCGCAGGGGATTTTCGGACGACGAAGCCTTGCCCCCGACGCAATCAGAGCCTAACTCGCCGCGCGAAGCCGCCCCTTAAGTTTCCCCGGTCATCGGAGCCCCACGATGCGCCACCATATCGCCGATCCCGTCGTCCACCGCGAGCACTGGCGCGAGCCGGAGGACGACCAGCTTCGTCTGGAATGCGGCGTCTGCGGCGTCTGGGGCGCGGACGCGGACGAAGGCTCGGCCATCGTCGCCCTGGGCCTGCACGCCCTTCAGCATCGCGGCCAGGAAGCCTGCGGCATCGCCAGCGTCAGGGACGAGCGTTTCCACACCGAACGTCACCAGGGCCTGGTGGGCGAGGCCTTCGGCGGTGCCGACCTGATGACCCGGATGCCCGGCAGCGCGGCCGTGGGCCACACCCGTTATTCGACCGCCGGCGGTTCCTTCCTGCGCAACATCCAGCCGATGTTCGCCGACCTGGACCAGGGCGGCATCGCCCTGGCGCACAACGGCAATCTGACCAACTTCAAATTCCTGCACAGCCAGCTGGTCAGCGAAGGCGCAATCTTCCAGTCGACCTCGGATTCCGAAGTCATCCTTCACCTGATCGCCCGCAGCCGCAAAGCCAAGATCGTCGACCGCTTCATCGACGCCCTGGCGCGGATCGAGGGCGGCTATGCGCTGGTCGCGCAGACGCGCACCAAGATGATCGGCGCGCGCGACCCGCTGGGCATCCGGCCGCTGGTTCTGGGTCAGGTCGGCGAGGCCTGGGTGCTGGCGTCCGAGACCTGCGCCCTGGACATGATGGGCGCCACCTTCGTCCGCGACATCGAGCACGGCGAGATCGTGGTCATCGACGACAGCGGCCTGCGGTCGATGAAACCCTTCCCGGCGCGCGTGGCTCGCCCCTGCCTGTTCGAATACGTCTATTTCTCGCGCCCGGATTCGGTCGTGAACGGTCGTTCGGTCTATGAGGTCCGCAAGGAGATGGGCCGGGGCCTGGCCCGCGAGCTGGGCGTCGATGCCGACATCGTCGTGCCGGTGCCCGACTCGGGCGTGCCGGCGGCTCTTGGCTATGCCCAGGAAAGCGGCATCCCCTACGAGATGGGCATCATCCGCAGCCACTATCTGGGCCGCACCTTCATCCAGCCCAGCCAGGGCGCCCGGCAGAAGGGCGTGCGGATGAAGCACAGCCCGAACAAGTCGGCTCTCGCCGGCAAGCGCGTCGTGCTGATCGACGACTCCATCGTGCGCGGCACCACCTCGCTGAAGCTGGTTCGCGCCGTGCGCGCCGCCGGCGCGACAGAGGTCCACCTGCGCTCGGCAAGCCCCCAGATCCTCTTCCCCGATTTCTACGGCATCGACATGCCGGAGCGCGCCCAGCTGCTGGCCGCCAACAAGACGCTGGAAGAGATGCGCGACCTGCTGGAGGTCGATTCGCTCGGCTTCCTGTCCATCGACGGCCTGTATCAGGCGATGGGCGAGACCGGCCGCAACAACGCCGCACCCCAGTTCACCGACCACTATTTCACCGGCGACTACCCCACCCGCCTGCTGGATCGCGAGATCGAGGAAGGCGGCCGCGAGTTCGGCGCCAAACAGTTGTCGCTGCTGGTCAGCGCGTAGGGCTTGTAGGCTTAGACTTCTTCGTCGGGCATCGGCGACCAATCGGTCCAATTCTGGGCGGTGTGATAGACGCGCAAGACACGCAAGCTGTCGTTCGCACCGCCGACCAGGCTGTAGATGATGATGTAAGACGTGCGCAGCACCGCCTTTTCATAGGTGCCTGATCGCTCGCCGGGACGACCGATCGGGCGACGCGCTAAAGCATCTATCGTGCTTCGGATACGATCCGCCACATCCTGCGCCGCATCGGGGTTACGTTCCGCGAGATAGTCGATGGCGGAATGGTATTGAGCCAGTGCGACCTGCGACCACTCGACATGCCTCAAACGGTCTTCCGATGCTTGTCGATAGTTGCCTGGATCTGACGCATGGCCTCTTCGTGAGCCACGACGCGCCCATGTTCGAAATCGTCGAGCGCGGCGTCGATAGCGATCTGCATTTCCATTTCACGATCAAGGAACGCTTCAAGGCCGCGTTCGGCGACCGCCGAAGGCGAACGCTGAGTCTGCTCGGCATAGCGGCCCAGCTTGTCCTTGAGTTCTTGGCTGACCCGGAGGGTGAGCGTCGCCGACTTCGCCATGATCGCCTCGCTTGAATGTCATGCAATGTAACACATTGACCCGTCGCGTCGCCACTCCTACCACCCGAGGATGACCGACGCCTTCCCCCTGCACGACCGTATCGCCCTCGTCGTTGGCGCCTCGCGCGGTATCGGCTATGAGAGCGCGCTGGCCCTGGCCAAGGCGGGCGCGCACGTCATCGCCACCGCCCGCACGCAGGGCGGGCTGGAGGAACTGGACGACGCCATCTTCGCCGCCACCGGCCGCCACGCGACCCTGATCCCGTTCGATCTGGTGGACGGCGGGGCCATCGATCGGCTGGGCGGCGCCATCTTCGAACGGTTCAAGAAGCTGGACATCTGGGTCCATGCCGCGGCCACCATGGGGCCGTCAGGCCTGACGCCGGTGTCCCACGCCGATCCGCGCGAGTTCGCCAAGATCGAGAAGACCAACTTCACCGCCGTCTATCGCCTGATCCGCTCGCTGGAACCGCTGTTGCGCGCCTCCGACGCCGGCCGCGCCATCCACTTCACCACCAGCGTCGCCAGCGCGCCCAAGGCCTTCTGGGGCATGTACGCCGCGACCAAGGCCGGCGCCGAGGCCCTGGTGAAGGCCTGGGCCGACGAGATCGAGAGCACGCCTGTGCGAGCCAGCATCGTCGATCCGGGCCGCATGCGCACCGCCATGCGCGCCCAGGCCTATCCGGGCGAGGACCCGTCCGGCCTGCCCCATCCGTCCGAGATCGGACCTCTGGTCGTCGAACTGGCGAACGGCGACGCCACGCCCCCGCTGACGATCCGGTTCCGCGACTGGAAGGCCGGACCGACGACGGAAGCGCTGGTCTAGGCCGGGGTCAGCCCCAGGCGCCTCCCACCTTAGGTTCTTCGCGGAAGGCGAAGTCCCCGTCGGTCGACGCAGACAGCTCGCGCCAGGTGTCCAGCTCGGCCTTCAGGCTGTCCGCCTTCATCTCGACGACGCCAATGGCGTCCGTGCCGGCCGACCATCGCACAGGCGGGTTTTCCGCGTTCGCCAGCGTGACCAGAGCCAAGCCCAGCTTCGCTGGATCGCCCGCCTGGTTATGGCTGCGCGCGTCGTAGAAGGCGCGGATGGCGGCCGATGCCTCGGCATAGTCGGCGATAGGATTGTCGCCGTAGCGGATCGAGGATGCATCCAGGAAGTCGGTACGGAAGAAGCCCGGTTCGACGATGGTCATGTGGATGCCGAACGGGCGCACCTCTTGGGCGACGGATTCGCTGAACCCTTCGACCGCGAACTTGGATGCGCAATAGATCGACCCGCTCTCGCCGCCCATCAGACCGCCGATGGACGAGATGTTGAACACGTGGCCCGAGCGCTGGGCGCGCATGACCGGCAGGACGGCGCGGGTCATGTCGAACAGGCCGAAGACATTGGTGTCGAACTGGGTGCGCGCGTCCTCGGCGGTCGTCTCCTCGAAGACGCCGAGATGGCCGTAGCCGGCGTTGTTGACCAGTACGTCGATACGGCCGAAGCGGGCCACGGCGGCCTCGACGGCGGCGGCGATGGCGGCTGCGTCCGTGACGTCCAGCGCGACGGACAGGACGGTGTCGCTATCCGGGCCAAAGGCCTTGATCAGGGCGTCGCGATTTCGACCGGCGACGATAACGCGGTCGCCGGCGTCCAGGGCGGCGCGGGCGATCCCGGCGCCCAGCCCACGGGCCGCGCCGGTGACGAACCAAGTCTTTTGAGTTGTCGATGTCATGGGAAGTCTCCTCTGTCTGACGGGACGGAGAAGACGCCGTTTCAGCTTCCTCGCGTTAGGGCGATCCGGGCGAAGTCTTGCACGATCCTGTCAAACTGTCCCCGCCCGCTTGCGCGCACGCGACGACGGGCGTTGGATGCGTCCATGAGCCTCTTGCCCGAAATGACCGACATCGTCGCGCGCCACGCGCCGTCGGATCTGTCGCGATCCGCCGTGCCGGGCCTGCGCCTGTATGGCAGCGACGCGCAGACGCGGATGATCGCCGTCGCCTATGATCCCATGCTGTGCCTCGTGGTGTGCGGCGCCAAACAGACCATCCTGGGAGAGACGGTCTATTCCTATCGGGCCGGCGATTGTCTGGTGGTGTCGGCGGAACTGCCGGTGTGCGGCAGCATCATCAAGGCGCCGTATCGCGCCCTCAGCTTCGACCTGAACCCCGCGACCATCGCCGGCCTGATGCTGGAGATCGACGCCCCCGGCACCTCGGATCAGCCGCCGCCGACCGGCATCCACGTGACTCGACTGGAGGACGAACTGCTGGAGCCCATGGCGCGCCTGTTGCGCCTTCTGGACCGACCCGGCGAGATCGCCGTCATGACGCCGATGATCGAGCGCGAACTGGTCTGGCGCCTGCTCCACAGCCGGCACGCCGCCACTGTGGGCCAGATCGGCTCAGCCGAAAGCCGCCTGTCGGGCGTCAGCCGCGCCATCAGCTGGATACGCGCCCACTACGCCGAACCGATGCGGCTGGAGGCCCTGTCGGACATGGCGGGGATGAGCCTGTCGACCTTCCACCGCCATTTCCGCACCGTGACGACGATGAGCCCGCTGCAGTTCCACAAACAAGTGCGGCTGCGAGAAGCGCGCGCCCGACTGCTGACCGGCCTGGATGGCGCGGCCGAGACCGGTTTCGCCGTCGGCTATGACAGCCCGTCCCAATTCAGCCGCGAATACGCTCGCCAGTTCGGCCTGCCTCCGGGCAGGGATGCTGCAAGGATGCGCGAAACCCTGATGGTCGACTGACCGTTCGTCCCTGACGGCTGCATCCGGTCCCAGGCGCCTTGCCGCTGGTCGAGCGCAGCGGTCATGGGCCGGACATGACCCTGCTCCAGCCTTTCCTCGTCCTGCACATCTCGACCGGCATGGCCGCCGTTCTGGTCGGCTTCGCTCCGTTGTTGACCGCCAAGGGGTCGCGCGCGCATCGACTGTGGGGCCGCGCCTTCGTGGTGTTGATGACGACCCTGCTGGCCTGCGCCTGGGTGATGACGGCGTTGCGGTTCAACACCTACTTCCTGGCGCTGTCGGCGACGGCGTCTCTGACCCTGTTCTCAGGCGTGCGGGTGCTGGGGCGCAAACGGCCGGACATCCGACCCCAGGACCGGGCCAGGCCGCTGGACTGGGCGGCGACTCTGGGCGCGTTGGGCATCGGCGTCTGGGTGCTGGCCTTGATCGCCCTGGGCCGCTCGGACGGCCCGCCCGTGGTCTCTGCTGCCCTGGCTTATGGGGCGCTGTCTGTCGCAGCGTGGGATCTGTGGCGCTTTTCACGCCCCAGCGACTGGCCTTTTTCGCCCGACTTGTGGAGATACGAGCATCTGGTGAAGATGTTGAGCGCCCACGCGGCGGTGCTCAGCGCCTTCTCCGGCAACTTCCTGACCTTCCTGCCCCAGCCCTAGAGCCAGCTCTGGCCGACCGTCCTGTTCCAGTCGATGGCCGTGATCTGGACGGCGACCCTGATCCTGCGGCGTCGCGCCCTACAGGCATGAGGACGCCGTCGGTCGCCGTCGTCATGATGGGGTTCACAGCCTATTCCTATGCGGCGACGGTGGCGTCCGTGGCCTGGTACCTGCGACGGGATCGGCCAGACCTGACTCTGCCGACATCCTTGCTGTGGGCCGCCTTGACCTATGCGCCGTGGCTGGTCGTCGGCCTGATGGTCTGGCTGGTGATGCGGCGATGGGGCGCCGGTTGGAAGGCGGCGGGCGTCCTGACCGGGCTGATGGTCGCCGTCGTGCCGCTGATCGCCGCCCTCGGCGCACGGATCGACCTGACCTTCCTGCATCTGACCCCCACGCCGGATGACTGGATCGAGCGGATCATCGACCGGCTTCCGGTCGCCCTGCTGCTCTATACCGCGACCGTCGCCGTCGGCCTGGCCGCCGCCCAGTGGCGCAAGGCGCGCGAGGTTCAAGGTCGCCTCGACCACCTGACCCGCGCACTGGCCCTTGCCCGACAGGTTCAGCCCGACGACGCCCGCCTGCTGGTCTCGACCGGCAGAAGCCGCGCCTCGGTCGATCTACAGGCCGTGGAATGGTTCGCTTCGGCCGGCAACTATGTGGTGTTGAACTGGGACGGGCGCGAGGGCTTGGTCCGCGACACCCTTCAGGCGCTGGAGACGCGTTTGGACACGCGCCTGTTCGCCCGCATCCACCGCTCCACCCTGGTCAATCTGGCGCGGGTCGAGGGTGTGCAGCCCCTGTCGGACGGGTCATGGCGGCTGACGATGCAGAGCGGCGCCGAACTGGTGGTCAGCCGCACACATCGCGACGCCGTTTTGGTGCGGCTGGGTCGCGCGCCTTAGGGCAGCCGCGCCAGAACCCGCAGCCAGCCCTCGGCCTGGGCCAGGTCGATGGCCTCGAACAGCGGGATCGCCAGCAGGAAGACCATGCCGTCGCGGATGGTGGTCAGGAAGAAGGACGGCCGCACCGACAGTTCCGCCTCGTCGCGCCACAGGGCGATGTTGGGCCAGAAACGCGGCGTGCGTGCCTTGTACGCCGCATAGTCTGCGCCGAAGGTCGCGCCCAGCCAGGCCTCTTCACGGCGCACCGTCAGATAGAAGACCGCCAGCGACGCCAGGGTGAACAGCACCGCCAGGGTCAGGCTGCCGCTCTGGGCGCCGATGCCGAAGGCGCCGAAGAAGCTGAAGATATAGAGCGGATTGCGGCTGATCGAATAGGGGCCCCGCGAGACGATCTCGGCCTTCTTGCGACCGCCGATATAGAGCGAACACCAGGCGCGGCCGACGATGGCGAAGACGATGGCGGCCAGGCCCACGGCCTCGACGCCCTCATGCAGCGGACTGTCCACCCCGGTGACCGACTGGGACACCATGGTCAGTCCGACCAGTGCCAGCAGGGCGACAAGGACGGCGCCCTTGCGGATCTTCTGAACCGCCTGAAGGTCGAACACCTGGGTCGTGGTCATGAATCGCTCCAGATTGATCCCAAATCCAAGCGCCGCTTTCATCGGACGAGCAAGCGGTATGTTTGCGAGCGAAAATCGGTCTCGAAAGGCCGCAGACGGACGGTTCAGAGGCTCGACAGCAAATCCGCCAGCTCCGCCGGCCAGATCGTCTCGGTCGAGGCGCGGATGTCGGCGAGGTTCCACCAGCGATGCGCCACAAGGACGTCCCGCTCCTCAACGGTCCAGCCAGCGGACGACAGGTCGAACGCCTCCGTGCGCAACAGGAAGAACCTCTGGTCCACATCGGCCATGCGACCGTCGGGCAGGCGGAAACTGACGCGGACCTGGGCGACCTGGGGGCCGGGATCGTCAACGACCAGCCCCGTCTCCTCGAACAGTTCGCGACGGGCGGCGTCCTCATAGGTCTCGCCCGGTTCGCAACCGCCGCCCGGCGTGGCCCAGAAGGCCGTGCCGGCCAGAGGTCCTTGGGAAAAGACGAAGTGGAACAGCAGCACCCGCCCCTGCCCGTCCAGGATCAGCCAGCGCGAGGTTGGCCGGTCGGGAAGGACGGGGGCGACCGCGTCGGTCACGCCGTCACTTCTTGGCGCCGCCCTTTTGGCCCGTACGAATCCGGCCGGAGCGCGAGACCTGACGGGCGCCGCCACGGGCGCCCTTCTGGACCGCAATGGACGAGCCGGCCTTCTTGGAGGCGCTGGATTTCAGCCCGGCCAATATCTTGGGCTGGGCCTTGCGGGTCTTCTTCTGCTCCAGCGCCTTGCCGGGCAGTTTGGACAGCGCCTCTTCCTTCTCGGCCTTCTTGATCACGCGGCGCGGCGCGGTCTTGGCGTCGCCCTTGTAGCGTTCCGGCCCCGACTTGGCGCCGCCCTCGGCATAGGGGTTCACGCCGCTGGACTTGACGTTCAGGCGGATCGGCGTGCCCGGCAGGTCGAAGCTCTCGCGGATCGAGTTGACCAGATAGCGCTTGTAATGCTCGGGCATCGACTCGGCGCGGTTGGCCATCAGCACGAAGGTCGGCGGACGGGCCTTGGTCTGGGCGATGTATTTCGGCTTGATCCGCTTGCCGTCCACGGCCGGGGGCGGGTGCCGTTGCGTGGCCATGGACAGCCAGGTGTTCAGGTCCTTGGTCTTCACCTTGACCGACCAGGTGTCATAGGCCTGAAGCACCGCGGGCATCAGGCGTTCGACGCCCCGGCCACTATGCGACGACAGGACGACGAAGGGTGAACCCTTCAATTGCGGCAGCTTGTCCTCGGCCATGCCCTTCAGCTTGGCCATGCGCGCCTGGGGCTCGTCTTCCAGGTCCCACTTGGACGCTACGTAGACCAGGGCGCGGCCTTCGCGCTCGACCAGGTCGGCCAGCTGCAGATCCTGGGTGTCGAAGGCGTCGTCCTTGTCCATCATCAGGATGACGACTTCGGCGAAGGTGATGGCCCGGATGGTGTCGGCGACCGACAGCTTTTCCAGCTTCTCCTGCACGCGCGCCTTGCGACGCATCCCGGCCGTATCGACCAGACGGATGTTCTTGCCCTCGAACACCCAGTCAACCGAGATGGAGTCGCGGGTGATGCCCGCTTCCGGCCCGGTCAGCAGGCGGTCGTCGCCGATCAGGCGGTTGATCAGGGTCGATTTGCCCGCGTTCGGACGGCCGATGACGGCGATGCGGATCGGCTTGTCCGGCTCGTCGATCTCTTCGATGAAGATGTCTTCCGAGGCTGCGCGGATGGCCTTGTAGAGGTCAGCCATGCCCTCGCCGTGCTCGGCCGAAATGGCGACGGGTTCGCCGAAGCCAAGGGCGTGCGCCTCGCCGACGCCGCCGCCGCTCTCGCGGCTTTCCGACTTGTTGGCCAGCAGGATGATCGGCTTGTGCACCTTGCGCAGGCGCTCGGCGAAGATCCGGTCCAGGGCGGTGACGCCTTCGCGGGCGTCCATCATGAACATGACCAGTTCGGCGTCGTCCAGCGCAGCCTCGGTCTGCTCGCGCATCCGGGCTTCCAGGCTGTCGTCGGTGACATCCTCGTAGCCGGCCGTGTCGATCAGCGTCAGATCCATGTCGCCGATGTTGCCGTCGGCATAGCGCCGGTCACGGGTCACGCCGGGGCGATCGTCGACCAGCGCCAGGCGCTTGCCGACGAGGCGGTTGAACAGTGTCGATTTGCCCACATTGGGGCGGCCGACGATGGCGACCTTCAGAGCCATGTCGGCTTTCTAGCTTAGTTCGGGCTGAAAATCAGCGGATGCAGATCAGCTGACCGTTATCGGTCAGCACGTACAGGGCGCTGTTATAGGCGGCGGGCGCGATATAGGCGGGCGCACCCAGCTTCAGGGTCGTCTGCGCAGCGCCGGTCTTGGGATCAAAGGCCACGGCCTCGCCGAACGAGTTGACCATCACCAGGCGGTTGGACGCCAGCAGCGGACCAGACCATTGCGGCGTCAGTTCGCGGTCGAAGAAGCCGAACAGACCGCCTTCCTTGCGGACGCGTCCCTCGTTCAGCTCGCGCGTCCAGTAGATCTGGCCCGTGTCGCGATTGACGGTGATCAGCTGACCCGACTTGGACACGACGAAGACGGCGTCGCCGACCGGCAGCGGCGCGTTCACGCCCGTCACCGGCAGTTGCCACTTGGCCTGGCCCGAACGCAGGTCCAGCGCCGACAGGACGCCCGAGTGGCTGACGCCATAGACCATGCCGCGGCTGATGACCGGACGGCCCGCCACATCACGAACTTCCGACAAGGCGCTGGTGCGGCTAGTGCGCGACAGGGTTTCTTCCCACACGGCCTGACCGTTCAGGGCGCTCAGCGCGACCAGTTGGCCCGAGGCGAAGGGCGCGACGACGGTGTTGCCGCTGACGGCCGGGCTGGAGGCGCGCATGACGCGCGCCGGCTCGGCGATTCCGCGATAGGTCCAGTCCTGGGCGCCGGTGGCGGCGTCGAAGGCGAACAACTGGCTGTCCACATTGACCACGAAGACGCGGTTGCCCGACACGGTCGGGGCGCCGTGGATCGGGGCGTCCACCCGCTGGGTCCAGACCACCGCGCCGGTGTTGGCGTCCAGCGCCGACATCGAACGATAGCCAGAAGAGACGAACACCTTGCCGCCGCCCACGGCGACGCCGCCGCCGAAGCCGCCGTTGCGGTCACGCTCAGAATTCTTGACGTTGGCCTTCCACAGGATTTCGCCGGTGTCGGCCGACACGGCCGAGACAGTCGATTCGCCGTCCAGCACGAATATCTTGCCGTCGGCGGCCACGATGGGCGCCATGACATTGCCGACGTGGGCCGATCCCGAACCGATGTCGCGCTTCCAGGCGATCTGGAAGTTCGGCGCTGCGATGACGTGCTCGACCAGGTTCTCGGATGTGCCGCCCGGCTGGGTCCAGGCCGTGATCGCCTGGGGTCCGGGCAGGAAGAAGTCACGGCCCGACAGGGCGGCCGACGGCGTCAGGCTCTGTTCGAACTCCAGCACAGAAATCCGCTGACCGGCAGAGGCGGTGGCTCCGGCCTCTTCCTTGCCGCCCAGACCGAACGGCAGGTTGCGACGCACGGTGCCGCAGGACGCGACCGTGGCGGCCACGCCGCAGATCAGCGCGACTTTCAGAACTCGGTTCATCGGGGGCGTCCTGTAAGGGGTCGTCACTATTGGGCGGCCGGCGCGGCGGCGGGAGCCGCTACAGGCGCCGAGGGGGTCATTGCGTTTGCTGCGCCGGGCGCGGGCGGCGTGGCCTTGGCGGCGGCGTCGATGATTTTCTTGATCGCGGCTGCGGTCCCGGCGTCGATGCTTTCGACCGCGATCTGGGCGCGCTGGCGGATCGAGTCCGGCACGTCCTGACCCAGTTGCAGCAGGACGAAGGCCTCGCGGGCTTCCTTGGTCTTGCCGTGATGGAGGCGCGCCAGGGCCAGGGCTTCCTGGGCGAAGGCGCGCAGAGGGCGGTCATCCTCGGCCAGCGGCGTCAAGCGGGCCTCGATATCGGCCAGGGGCGCGGTGTCCATGATCAGGAAGGCGGCTTTAAGCGCGGGCGGATCCGACAGCAGCGGATCGCTGGACGCCTTGGCGGCTTCGTCGAACAGGCGGACCGCGTCGGGGAACTTGTTGGCGCTGACGGCCAGGCCGGCCTGCTGCTGCAGAGCCATGACCTTGTAGGCGCCATTGCCTTCCTTGACCGCTTCCTCGAAGGCGGCGCGGGCGTCCATCGGCTTGTCGGCCCTCAAAGCCTCCATGCCACGATCATAGGCCTCGGCGCCCTTGCCGGCCTTGCTGGTGTTCAGGCTGTCCCAGCCCCACCAGCCCAGGGCGCCGATCAGGGCGACCACCAGAACCACGCCGAAGACGGGCAGCCAGGTCTTGGCCAGACGCTTCACCTTTTCGGAGCGAAGCTCCTCCTCGACCTGCTCGAAGACATCAACCACTGAAACGTCGCCCCAAAATCGCGAAATGCAAACCGGCGCGGACCCTAGAAGGTCGGCTCCTCGCCCGCAACGTCGTCCGTTACTGCGAAGCCGGCTTTTTCGAGAAGTAGGTCTCGACTTCGGCAGGAAAACGGCGGGTTTTCACATCGGCGGCGAAAGCGGCGGCCGCGCGGTCGATCTCTGTGCGCAGATCCGCGTATTTCCGCACGAACCGCGGCGTCCAGTCGAACATGCCCAGCATGTCGTTGATCACCAGCACCTGACCGTCGCAGGCGGCCGATGCGCCGATGCCGATGGTCGGGGTGTCGATGGTTTCGGTGATCTCGCGCGCCAGCGATTCGGCGACGCCCTCGATGACGATGCAGAAGGCGCCCGCCTCTGCCGTGGCCCTGGCCTCGGCCATGACCCGTTCACGCTCGTAATCGGTGCGACCCTTGGCCTTGAACCCGCCCTCGGCCAAGATCGCCTGAGGCCGCAATCCGACGTGGCCCATGACCGGTATGCCGCGCTTGACCAGGAAGGCGACGATCTCGGCCAGTTCGATGCTGGTCTCCAGTTTCACCGCCTGGGCGCCAGTCTCCTGCATCACCCGCACGCAGTTGGCGTAGGCGATCTCCTTGCCGCCCTCGTAGGAGCCGAACGGCATGTCCACGACCACCATGGCCCGCTTGGCGCCGCGCATGACCGCCTGCCCGTGCAGGATCATCATCTCCAGGGTGACGCCGACCGTATTGGGCAGGCCGTGAACCGCCATGCCAAGGCTGTCGCCGACCAGCAGCACGTCGCAGTGCGGGTCCAGCAGGGCCGCCATCGGCGCGTCATAGGCGGTCAGGCAGACGATCGGCTCGCCGCCCTTGCGACCCGCGATATCGGGCACGGAAATCCGTTTGACGGTCTCTTGGGTATGGACGGACATCGCCGGGCCTCCTGACGTGAAGCGGTCAGATAGGCCCGCCGAACGGTGAAGTCACCTTCAGACGTCTTGCGACAGTCGAGCCGCGCCCGCCGCCAGCACCGCAGCCATGGCGCCGGCCACGATCCAGAAGGCCAGAACGCCCGTGCCGCTGGACAGATCGACCGAGCCGATCCCCAGCCCATCCAGCCCCGACTGGGCCGCGCCCTGCGCCGTCGCCGCCGCCGCGCGCAGCCCTTGGTCCAGCGTCGTCTCGCCGCCAGAGGCGAAGTTCACGGTCATACCCTCGCGAATCGCCAGCGCGCCGCCGACCAGCCCGGCCGCCGTCAACGCCAGCACCCGCCAGCGCGACCGCTTCTCCATCCGCGCCTGCAACGTCGCCAGGAACAGAGCCTCGTCGGCCAGTCGCGGAGTTTGCGCGAACAACCGCTCGATCATTGGATCGAATTCATCAGCCGACATGGATCGACCTCCCGTCGCCCTGCGCCGGTTGAAGCCGCGCGCGAAGTTTATCCAGACCACGTTTGACATGGGATTTCACCGTTCCGAGCGGCAAATTCATGGCCGCCGCGATTTCGGGATGTGACATCCCCGCGCCGTGGCACAGGGACACGCACACCCGCTCGGTTTCGTTGAGCGTCTTCAGCGCCTCGTCCAGATCCATCAGGCCGCCGCGATCGACGACTACATCCGCCTGATCCGTCTCGACCTCGGCCACATAGCGGGCCTCCTTGGCGACCCGCTTCAGATAGAGCCGCGCGGCGATCTTCTTGATCCAGCCTGCAAACGTCCCCTGCCCCCGGAACTCCGAGCAGCGCTGGAACCCTTGCAGGAAGGCGTCCTGCGCCACGTCGTCGGACAGGGACGGCGTGGCCCCCATCCGGCGCAGCAGCCCCCGCACCGCCGACCCATGCCGACGGACCAGTTCGCCATACTCTCGCCGTCCCCCAGCCGCCGCCTGGGCGGCCAGCTCGACATCGTGAAAGTCTCTGAGTGTCTTGACCATGACGTTTCCCCCTTCCGGCGGACGTCAGTCTTTATTCGGGTTGAAGAAGCCCAGGATGATGAAGGCGACGCCGATGGCCGCGGGAATGCAGGCGATGCCCAGCAGCGCGCCTTGACCATTGCCGCCCCAGATGTGGCTCGTGCCCTCGACCACCAGGCCGAACCCGGCGATGCCCACGCCGCTCGCCAGGCTGAGTACGCCCTTGCGAATATCCTTGCTGCGCGACGGCAGCCCCTTCTGCACATCCTTGGTCATCACATCGAGAAGTTCGGGCGGCAGTTCCTGGCCCTTATCGACCGCAAGACGAACGGTCTCCTGCATGTCGCGCTTTTCGCGGTACTTCAGGAAGGTGGGGCCGAAGACGATGGCCGTGATCGTGCCGAAGACGGCGAAGATGGCGAAGATCGGAATGAAGTCTTCCATGATGGGTATCCCTTGAACCGTTGCAGCAGCCTGATGCGGCGGCCTTCTGATCACAAGAGGCTGCAGGGTGCGCCCACGGATGCGCCGCCTTACGTGAAATCTTCGTAAGGTCGCCGTTCCAGCCGGCGCCGGTTCGGTCTAGGGTTCGAGCATCAACCTCAGGAGCGCGTCCCATGGCCCATGTCACCTATCGCATCGTCGAACACGACGGCGGCTGGGCCTATATGTCCGGGGGCACCTATTCCGAGACTTATCCCACCCATGACGACGCCAAGGCGGCCGCCGTCCGCGTCGCGCGCGAGCAGCGCGTGCCCGACGAGACCGCCGCCATCGAATACGAGACCGCCGACGGCAAGTGGGTGACCGAGAGCGCCGACGGCCACGACCGCCCCAGCACGGACGTCGAGGGCTGAACACGGCGTGATCCAGCGCCGCACCCTGCTGGCCGCCGCCGCCTTTGCGCCACTGGCGGCCTGCGCCACCACCCCGGCGGCCCGCCCCGCCGCCGGGCTAAGGCTCGTCACCTTCAACATCTGGCACAATCTGGGCGACTGGACCGCCCGTCGGCCGCTGCTGATCGCGGCGCTGAAGGCCCAGGACGCCGATGTCATCGCCCTTCAGGAAGTGCTGGAGGACGCCGCCGTCGGGCTGGAGAACCAGGCCCGGATGCTGGCGCGCGAATTGGGCGGCTATCACGTCGCCTTCGTCTCGACCGACCCGGAGGGGGCGCCCCGCCGATACGGCAACGCCCTGCTCACCCGCCTGCCGGTGCTGGCCGAGGATTCGATCAAGCTGGAACCGCTGGACGACTTCCGCACCGCGCTCCGTCTTCGGGTCTCGGTTCAAGCACGCCCGGTCGATGTCGTCGTCACCCATCTGGCCTGGCAGCCCGACGCCGGCCCGGTGCGCGCGCGTCAGATCTCGTCCTTGCTAAGCTGGCTGCCCCAGGAAGGCGTGCCGCTGATCGTCATGGGCGACTTCAACGCGACACAGGAGGATTCAGGCCTGGCGACCATGACCGGCCCGCGCTTCCTCAGCGCCCTGCCCCGCGGTTCGGTCGCCACCACCCTGAACCCGGCCAAGGGTCACCCCGACCGCGTCATCGACCACATCTTCGTCGAGCCGGAGTTCTTCGCCCCCGTCGAGGCCCACATCTTCGGCGCTGCGCCGACCAACGGCGAATACCCCTCCGACCACTTCGGCGTCGCCGCGACCGTCCGGCTCAGATAAGCGCGGCGGCATAGACCTCGGGCTTAAACCCCACCAGCCGCCGATCCCCCAGGTCCAGCACCGGCCGCTTGATCATCGACGGCTGCGCCAGCATCAGCGCGATCGCCTTGGCCTTGTCGATGTCCGCCTTGTCCGCATCCGGCAGTTTCTTGAACGTCGTCCCGGCCCGATTCAGCACCTTCTCCCACCCATGCTCGTCGATCCACAGCCCCAGCAGCCCCGCATCGGCCCCGGCCTTCTTGTAGTCATGGAAGACATAGTCGACCCCCTGCTGCTCCAGCCAGACCCGCGCCTTCTTGACCGTGTCACAGTTGGGAATGCCGTAGAGGGTGTAGGTCATGGGTGTCTCGAATGTCGGTTTTGGGGGGCCAGTTCATAGCCGATTTTGACGTGTCTGAGACTTTGGAAAAGTCCCCTCGCGGCAAAACCCAGTAGCTTTTTCAACGCGATGGTACAGCCGCCGTGAACTGTGGCCAGACTCATTGCTGCCGGGGATTCCTGGCCCATATAGGACGCTCGCCAACCAGAGCCTCCCATGACAATGCCCATCGCGCCTATCGAAGGCGCCAAACCCGAAACCGATCGCGCTTTGCTGATGGTGCTGATCGAACGGCATTACCAGACCTACAGGAAGCCGGGGCGCCACTGGCTTGAGTATCACTTTGCCAAGCCGTCGGCATTTGGCCTGCAGTTGCTTGAGGCGCTGGCCACCTGCGAGCTGATCGCGTCGGGCCTCGGCTTCCAACTGGCGAAGGAGTTGGCGGAGATACCCTACGCCCAGAACAAGAATGGCCAGCAGATGTTCGAGCATCTGCTCCAGAAACTGTTTGAAGTCACGGTATTGCGCACCCTTGTGTCGATTGACTGGCCGGAGGGAACTATCTTTCTCCACGAGCCCACCAACCCGGTGTCCAAGAAGCGGCCGGAGTTTGTAGTCGATACGCCTGAGCGGGTCTTCGTGTTTGAGGTCAAGTGTCCAGGTTTGCTCGACCATCAGCACAAACGCACCAAGAACCCGCGCCAGTTCCCTGCGCGGACAATGTTGTCGAAGTCTGAGATCCGGGAACGGGCTCTTCCCCTGTTCGCGGGCGACGTGACCCTGCCCCAAGATAACAAACTTAAGGACTTCCTCGTCAGCGCCGAGGAAAAGATCGCCGGCTTTCAGACGGCCAAACCCCAGACCGGGGTCTTGGTTGTCGCTTGGGACGGCTCCATGTACGAGCCCATCTCGTCGTTCAATCACGTTGAAAGCGGCCTCTTCACCGAGGCGTCCTTCTATAAAGACGCGACGGGCATACGCGTACCATTCGCGGCCATCGACGGCGTCATTGTCCTCAACCACCTGACGAAGATGCACCGGGCGAGCCAAGAGCTGTACGATGAACATCGCCCCGACGTGTTTGTTCTTGAGCCCAATTGCCCCTCCCCCAACTTCTGGTGCCAGAACATAGGGGGCAGCAGCCTGCCGGACTTTGTGCTTAAGGCCTTCGATGCCGTGCTCGCAGAGTCCATGGCGATGTTCGCCGACTACGCACCTACTGAATTCGTGATGTGGCTCGATCCACGTGCATTCGCCCGCAACTTAGCCGCCCGACGGCGGAAGGCGGCACTGGTCTACGGGGTATGTCCAGTGCCGCTCAGTCTCAGCTGAAACTAGGAGCGTTCCAAACCTTACTGACCATCTTAATCCCGCAATCAATCCACCGCGTTTTCAACTACTTCTCGTCCAGCAGCGTCAATCGACCTGACGCCCCTTCAGACCGCGCTATGATCCCGGCCGGTCTTTGAAAACGTCAGCGCTCTCGCAAATTGCACCTTCTTGCACTTTGCACGCGTTTTCGGGGTGCAGTGCAATTTCGCCCGCCGCCGATTTCAGACGAAGTGCACAGATTGCACCCTGTTTTTCCGAGGTGTCCGCCTCAGGCCGCCACCCCGGCGATCACACCGATCACGATCACGATCAACGTCCCCAACGCCCCCGACAGGCCTATGGCCGCGAACAGGATCAGGGCCTTGCCGACGCCGGGCAGGACGCCGCGATACCACCGTCCCCGTCCCATGCGCAGGAAGGCGGCGAAGCCCAGCACGGCCATCAACAGGCTGGCGATCAGGGCGGCCGGCCCCGTCCCGAACACGAACCAGGACAGCGGCAGCATCGGCACGGTCCAGGCGTTCAGATAGGCGAAGGACGCCCGGAACCCCCGGCGCACGCCCAGGTCTTCGGCGTCCCACAATCGAAACAGCGGCATGGCCGCCAGGGCGTAGAGCGGCGCCATTACCGGTATGGTCAGGAACGACATCCACCCGTCGGCATCCGCCATGAAGGCGTCGCGCGACTTGCCGGCCTGCGCCAACAGGGGGTTCAGCATTTCCGCCGGCATGCCTTCCAGATAGCCGCTCAGCCCGCCCTTCAGAAAGACGATCAGCATGATGATCGCGTTCAGCGTCAGATACAGCTTCAGCGGCTTGGCGTAGCGCCCGCCCCCGGTCGGCCCCTCGATCATCCAGGCCTGGAGCACCAGGCGCGGCCGCACCAGCAGGTCGCGCGCCGTGCGCACCTCGGCCCCGCCGAAGCCCAGCGTATCCTCCGACAGGTCCTTGATCGCCTGTTTGCGCGTCGTCTCGCCGTCGGTCATCGGATTCTCCCCAGAGGGGATGCATACACCGCCCGGTTGACCGCGCAAGGCGAGGATCAGAACCGCTTCGTCAGGCCGACGCTGAACACCCGACCGCGCGGATCGGCCACTACGGGATCGTAACCCAGGGCGAACTGCGCCAGCGGCGGCGCCTTGTCGGCGACATTGACCACACCGACCGCCAGATCGAGATCGGCCCCGATAGCGCGGCTGTAGAGCAGATCGACCGTCGTCTGGCTGGCGATGCTGGCGTCCGTGATCCCGCTGCGGTCGTTGGCGTAGGCGTCGGTATAGTGGACCAGAGCCGTCACGGCATGCGCGCCCCCGCTCCAGCCCAGGGCGAACTCCCCGCGATTGCGCGGCAGGGACCGGCCAATATTGTTCAGATTGGTCGAACCGACCCCCGACACCTGGCCTGCCGAGGCGTTCAGCCGGATGTCATAGGCGTCCACATAGGTCCAGGTCGCCGAGGCCGTCGCCTCCCCGCCCCACAGGCCGTGACGATACCGGGCCGACATGTCGATCCCTTGCGTCTCGATGGACGAGGCGTTGACGAAATAGAGCTGGACGAAGGTCAGGGCGCCGCTGGGCGAGCGGGTGATGCGGGCCTGCGCATCTGTGCCGGTCAGGCCAGCCGCCGTATCGGCCGCCGCCTGGTTGATGATGGCCTGCGCCGACTCCTTGACCACCTGGTCCGTATAGTCGAACCGCCAGGCGTCCAGACCCAGCTCCAGCCCCTCGATAGGACGCCAAAGGGCGCCCAGGCTGAGGCTCTCGGACTTCTCGGGCTTCAGGTCGGCCCGCCCCGAGGTCAGGGTGTTGACGAAGACGAAGGCGCCCCGGTCGAACACCGACGGCTGCGACGCCTGGGCGCCGGACTGCGCATAGACCGACGGGGCGCGGAACCCCTGCCCCCACGAGGCGCGCAGGGCCAGGGCGTCGGTGACGTCCCATCGAATGGCGGCCTTGGGGCTGAACCGGCCCTCGTCGCCGTCATAGGATTCGTAGCGGCCCGCCAGTTGCGCCTCGATTCGGTCGCCCAGATGGAGGCGCGCCTCGGCGAAGGCGGCCAGCGCCTCCTGATCGCCCTCAAAGTCGGGCGACACGCCCGCCGTCAGCAGGTCGCCCGCATTGACCAGATCGCTCCAGTCATGACGGAAGCCGCTGCGGCGATACTGGGCGCCGACCGCGACATCGACCGACCCGCCGGCCCAGGCATAGGCCTCGCCGCTGGTCGAGGCGTCTGCGGTCGTCAGTGTCGAGGCGCCACGCAGGCCGGTATAGCCAATCAGGCTGTCGATCAGCGCCGCGCTGTTCGCCGTGCCGGTCCCCAGATAGGCGCTGCCAAACGGATTGAAATACTGGCAGGCGCCGACGCCGGGCGCGCCCGTCGCCGGGTTGCAGCCCGCTCCGCCCAGGCCGTTCAGGGCGTTCTGCAAGGCGCTGCCGATGGTGTCGGGCTTGTCGTATGCGACATGCTGACGGCTGCTGGTCGCGCTCAGGTTCCAGGCCCAGCCGTTGGAAAACCGCCCGTCCAGACCGCCGGCGATGCGCCAGGTGCGATAATCGAACTCGGCCTGCGACGCCCCCGCTTCGGCGCCCAGCAGACGCCCCCGGAACAGCACCGCCTCACCGAACGGATTGTCGGGATGGTTCGCCGGCACCGTCAGCGACCGCGCCAGGATCGGCAGCGACGGCGACTGGCGCGCGATGGTGTTGGTCGCCGACCACGCGCCTTGCAGCGACAGGGTCATGTCACCCACCGGCCGACGATAGTCCGCGAACAGTTGCGTCCGCGTCTCCTCCGGCGTCAGGTCGAAGAAGTCGGAATAGTCCAGCCGGCAGAACGCATCCGTCGGCGAATTCAGATAGGCGCTCCCGAACGCCGGATTGCCGCACGCCGGGTCGGGCGAGAACCCGTTGCGGCTGGGCCGGAAATAGGAACCCGGCTGGCCATAGCTGGTCACGGCGGTCCAGGCGGCGCGGCCATAGCGTTCGGCCTGGGTGAAGTCCCGCTCGTCCGACCCCAGGGCCGAACGATGGAAATGCGAGGCCGCCAGCGTCAGGTCGCCGCCCAGCAGTTTCAGCCCGCCGATGGCCTCGATCACGCTCTCTTCCGACCCGTCGGCGACGGCGTATTTGGCGCTGACCTCGGGCCGGTCCACGCCGCGCCGGGTGATGAAGTTGACCACGCCCGCCACCGCGTCCGAGCCATAGACGGCCGAGGCGCCGTCCTTGACCACCTCGACCCGTTGCAGGGCGATCATGGGCACCAGCGAGTTGATATCGACGAAACCCGAACCGTCCGTCGCCACCACCGCGCTGTTGGTCCAGCGCTGGCCATCCACCAGGACCAGGGTCGAGCCGAGGCCGAGATTGCGCAGGTTGAACTGGGCCGTGCCCGAACTCTGCGGCTGGTTCAGCTGATCGACCTGGGCTTCCGAACCCGAGTTGGCGGTGACCAGGCGGACCAGTTGCGACGCGTCGGCGATCCCGGCGGCGGCGATCGCCTGGCGTCCCACCGTCTCGACCGGCGCGATCCGGTCCCCGCCCGCGATCCGCGAGCCGGTGACGACGATGTCCTCGACCTGAGACGCATCCTGCGCCTGCACGGCCGAGGCCGCCAGCCACGCGACCGAAGCCGTCGCCATCAGAAATTTGCGCTGCGTCATCTCATGCTCCCCGCGATCAGTGGCGGGCTTCTAGCCAGCGCCAAGGTTTTGCGAAAGACCATTTTTGCAGTTTTGCAAATTCGATTGCGGCTGAGACCTATCGCGCCATTGATCCGGCGATGTAACCGGTTACGGTGCGACAAAACAGAAACGGCCCAAGGAACGGGCCTAGGAACGGGCAAGGGAAGCAGGAAGCATGGCGAACGTCCGTCTGGTCGACGTGAAGAAGGCGTTCGGCGCCGTCGAGGTGCTGAAGGGCGTCGATCTGGAGATCGCCGACGGCGAGTTCATCGTCTTCGTCGGCCCCTCGGGCTGCGGCAAGTCCACCCTGCTGCGCACCATCGCCGGGCTGGAAGAGGCGACGACGGGCCAGGTCTCCATCGGCGACCGCGTGGTCAACGATCTGTCGCCGTCGGACCGGGGCATCGCCATGGTGTTCCAGTCCTATGCGCTTTACCCACACATGACGGCCTATGAGAACATGGCCTTCGGTCTGAAGCTGGCCAAGACGGACAAGGGCGAGATCGACCGCCGCGTCCACGCCGCCGCCGAGGCGCTGAGCATCACCGACTATCTGGACCGCAAGCCCAAGGCCATGTCGGGCGGCCAGCGCCAGCGCGTCGCCATCGGCCGCGCCATCGTGCGCGAGCCCGAGGTCTTCCTGTTCGACGAGCCCTTGTCCAACCTGGACGCCGCCCTGCGCGTGCGGATGCGCTACGAGTTTGCGCGGCTGCACGCCGAGCTAAAGACGACGATGATCTACGTCACCCACGACCAGGTCGAGGCCATGACCCTGGCCGACCGGATCGTGGTGCTGAACGCCGGTCGGATCGAGCAGGTCGGCGCGCCGATGGACCTGTACGAACACCCCGCCAACCTGTTCGTCGCCGGCTTCATCGGCAGCCCCAAGATGAACCTGCTTGCCGCTGAGATCGTGGAAGCCTCGACTGCTGGCGCTACGGTGAAGACGTCCGCAGGCGAGACGATCCGGGTGTCGGTTGACGCCGCCTCGCCTAAGCCGGGCGATGCCGTGACCCTGGGCGTCCGTCCCGAGCATCTGACCACGACCGGCGACGGCGATGCGCTGACCGCCGAGGTCATGTTCGTGGAAACCTTGGGCGCGACGACCATAGCGCACCTGAAGCATCCAGCGTCCGAAGACACCCTGACGGTTCAGCTGGTGGGTGAACTCCGCGCCAAGGCGGGCGAGCGCCTGACGCTGCACGTCCCCGCGAAACAAGCGCATCTGTTCGACGCAACTGGCAAGGCGTTCAAACGCCTCTAGATCCTTCTCCCCTCGGGGGAGAAGGTGGCTCGCGTAGCGAGACGGATGAGGGGGCTGCTTCCCCAGCCTCGCCGTTACCGTTTCGAAGCGGATAGATACCCCTCATCCGAGGCCTCCGGCCTCACCTTCTCCCCCAAGGGGAGAAGGATCATTTCAGGACGACCCGCCGCGCGCCGGGCGGGATCGCCAACTCGTCGCCCGCCCACGTCGCCGCACGCCCGTCGATCCGCACCCGCTCCGGCCGTCCCTGCCCCGCCGGCCATTGCAGCACGAACCCGCCCGGCGGCGTCGCTTCACCGCTCAAAGTCAGCACATACCCCTGACGTTCCTTGCGATAGCCATAGGTCAGCGGCCCATAGGCGGTGCGCAGATCCCGCACCCCGACGCCCTCGGCCGTATCCAGCCAGGCCTCCGGCACGCCCGCCGCCAACACCAGGGCGTGGTCGCGGTCCCGCTCATAGGCGAACAGGTCCAGCGCCGAGCGGATATAGTCCGAGCTGATCCAGGCGTGGGGCATGTCGCCGATGAAGCGCGGCTCTCGCTTCTCGCGTCCGACGACCTCGGCCCAGCCGTTCCAGGCCTCGGGCCGGCGATCGGCCATCAGGAAGTCCATCACTGCCAGCGCGCGGTCCTTCTGACCCAGCCGCACGAAGGCCCCGACCAGCCGCCATTCGTAGGGGGTATAGTCCTTCCAAGCCGTGCGATTAGTCAGCCGGTTTTGGAAGTTTTCCCAATAACGGTCGAAGGTTCGCGCCATCAGCTCGGGCGGCAGATTATCCTGCTCGCCCGCAGGCGACAGGGCGATGGTGGTCGAGGTGGCGTCGAAATCGCCCCGGTCGGCCGCGCCCGCGATCCAGTCGATGTCGTGATGTTGCGCCGTCGCGACAATGGAGGCGCGGATGTCGGCGGAGAACTGATCGCGCGCTTGCGCATAGCGGGCGGCGGCGTCTGCATCGCCCAGGGTCTCGGCGATGAAGACCGCGTCCTTGTAGCCCAGCAGGCCCCAGAAATCGTCCCAATAGGAATAGGCCGCCTTGTCCGAATAGCCCTCGTGGCTGATCGTCGGCGGCAGCAGACCGTAAAGATGCCGCTGATCTGGCGCCTCGAACGCCGCCGTCCGGGTCGAGGCGCGCAGGTCGTCCATATAGGCGATGGCCTTCTGAACCTGGGGCCAGACCTGGCGCAGCAGGGCTTCGTCCTTGGTGTAGCGGTAGGTTTCGGCGGCCAGGAAGACGAACTCGCCGTGGCTGTCGTTTTCCGGCACCGGATCGGCGCCGCGCGCATCGACGCAGCAAGGGACCTTGCCGTTGTCGAACACATAGGGGGCGTACCAGCGCAGATAGTCGGCGGAATGCTCGGCCATGCCCAGCCGGTTCAGCCCCTCGGCCATCATCGCCCCGTCGCGGATCCAGGAGCGGTTGTAGCTGCGGGTGCCTGGCTGAAGAATCGGCCCCTGACGCGACATCAGCATATGGGCCAGCGAAGACTTCAACGCGTCCTCGATCCGCTGGGCGGCGGGCGGCAGGGTCAGCTCGACCCGGTCCAGCTTCTCGCGCCATTCGGCGGCCAGCCGTGTCTCGACCGTATCCAGAACCGCGGCCGCCTGCCCCACCGGCTCGGGCGCCAGATCCTCGCCGGACAATTGCGACACCCAACCGACCGTGCGCGTCTCGCCCGGTTGCAAGGTCAGATCATAGGTCAAGGCGCCGGCAGCCAGGCCGGTCGCGTCCGTCGTCGTCAGGGCTTGGACGGCCGGTCGCCGCGCGGACGGCAGGATCAGGGACTGAGGATCGCTGCCTGCATCGAAAGTCGCGAGCGCGACCTGATCCGGCGTCGCCAGCGGCTGTATCCGAACCGTGTCGTTCAACGCCAGTTCGGCGCCGTCCCAAGCGATTTTCTCGACCGGGCTGACGCCGCCGGGGATGGCCAGGAACTGACGTGGCGCATTCACCTGCATCGGCCGCGCGGCAAGGGCCAGGGTCAGGGTGCGCGGCCGGCTGGACGTGTTGGTCAGGTCGTATCGCCCCCCCAACTGCGCCTGATCGGCCTGACCGTCGGCGAAGCTGGTGATCTTCAGCGTCCAGTCATCGGCGGTCCAGGTCACGGACAGGATCGGCAGGTCGTTGTCCTTCAGCTCCTGTTCGATACCGACGTCGGCCCAGGTGATCAGCCGGCCGTTGTCGACGACGAAGGGCTCGATGCTGGGCCCCGCCCGGCGCAGTTCGATGGCGCCGTCCTCGCCGATCAGGCCGCTCTCGCCGCCCCCATCGACCCCGACCAGGGTCCAGTAGGACTGTTCCCCGGAGAACCCACGCGGATAAAGGCCACGCCGGTTCTCCTTGGCCACCGCCTCGACGAAGACCGTGGGGTCGGCGCCGAAGGCCAGCGGTTCGACCTCGATCTCGTTCAACGCATAGGTCGTCGCCTGGGTCGCGCCCAGCCGCTGGCCCGCGCCGGACGAACCGACCACGCCCGGCGCCGGAACGGGCTTCAACGGCTCCAGCTTCAGCCAGCGCGCCGTCGCCTCGGGCGTGCGCAACCAGTCGACGCCGCCATTGCCGCCCTGGACCGAAACCAGTTCGCGCCAGTCCCGCCCGTCAGTCGAGGCCGAAACCCGATAGTCCACCGCCGCGCCGCGTTCCCCCCAGCGCAGGGTCAGGCCGCCGAACTCGCGTTCGTAGCCCAGGTCCAGCGTCAGGGCCGAGGCCTCGCCCACCGGCGGGGTCCAGGCGGTTTTCGGATCGAGATCGACGGCGTTGGCGGCGGTCGTCTCAGACCGTCCGTCGCTGGCCACCGGCTGGGGCGGGACCGGCGGATCGACCGGCAGGGCGCGCAGGGTCAGTTGGTCGATCTCGATCGCCCCCTTGCCGCCGTCGGCCGCGACGACGACGAACTCGACCCGCTCGGCGCGACGCAGGATGTTTTCGGGGCTGGGCCCCCAGGCCTTGGACACCTGACGACGCTTGATGACGAACCGGGTCCAGCCGTCGGGGAAGTCGTAGCGGGCGGTCTGCTTCCACCAGACATTGTCGGCCGAGGCGTCGGTCAGCTTGACCTCGAAGGTGTTGATCGGCCCGGCGCCACGCACCCAGAAGCTGATTTCGTAGTTGTCGGGCAGGTCGAACGGCAGCGGCCGGCTGAGCACCGCATAACCCGCCTTGCCGTCGAAATCGTAATCGAGCCGCACCGCCCGTCCGTCATGGCCGGCGACGGCGGAGACGGCGGCGTGAACGTCGGTCGAGGCGCTGGCCTCCCACCGCGCCGCGTCGTCCATGCTGTCGAGAACGCGCGCCTCCTGCGCGACGGCGGGCGCCGCCAGAGCGAGGGTCAGGACCGAGGCGGCGGCCAGCAGGAGGTTACGCATCGAAACTCGCAGTTCTGGTCAGCCCTTTACGCTGCCCGCGAGCATGCCGCGGATGTAGTAGCGTTGCAGGGCGAGGAAGAGGATCAGCACGGGCGCGACCGTGACGACGGCGCCGGCCATCATCAGCTCGATGTCCTGCACATGCTCGCGCGACAGGGCGGCCAGCGCGACCGGCAGGGTATAGTTCGACTGATCCGTCAGGATGATCAGCGGCCACAGGAAGTCGTTCCAGCTGCCCAGGAAGACGAACAGGCCCAGGGTCACGATGATCGGCTGCAACGTCGGCAGGACCACGCGGCGGAAGATCTGGCCCTCGCTGGCGCCGTCGATGCGGGCGGCCTCCAGCATCTCGTCGGGAATGCTCAGCGCATACTGGCGCACCAGGAACAGGCCGAAGATCGAGGCCAGCCAGGGCACCAGGGCCCCGGCGTAGGTATTCACCAGGCCCATCGACTTCAGCATCAGGAACAGCGGCAGGGTGCCGATCTGGGCCGGCACCACGAGGGCGGCGACCAGGAACTGGAACAACCGCTCGCGTCCGGCGAACTTCAGCTTGGCGAAGGCGTAGCCGGCCGGGACGGTGAAGCTGAGCGCCAGGATGGTCGCCAGGGTCGCCAGGGCGAAGCTGTTCCACAGATAACGGCCCATGCCCTGGTTCAGGAACAGGTCGCGGTAATGCTCCAGCGTCCAGTGCGAGGGCAGCAGCGGCGGCGGGAAGACGGCCGCCTCGCCCGTCGCCATGAAGCTGACCGACACCATCCAGACCAGCGGGAACAGGACGATCAGGGCGATCAGCGCGACGGCGAGGTTGAGCAGGATCGCGCGGATTTTCATTGATACGCCCCCACCCGCTTGGCGACGGCCAACTGGACCAGGGTGATGGCCAGGATGCACAGGAACAGGACGAAGGCCACGGCGCTGGCCGAGCCCAGGTTCCACCATTTGAAGCCCTCTTCATACATGAAGTAGAGCACCGTCACCGTGCTCTGGGCCGGCCCCCCTTGTGTCATCACATAGGGTTCGGCGAACAGCTGGAAGAAGCTGGCGACCGAGATGATCGAGACCAGCAGCATGGTCGGGGCGATGGCCGGCAGGGTCACATGGCGGAACTGCTTCCACGACCCGGCGCCGTCAATGCGCGCGGCCTCGTAAAGGTCGTCCGGCACCGTCTGAAGAACCGCCAGGAAGATCAGCATATTGTAGCCGAAGATCTTCCAGACCACGAACATCAGGATGGCGGGGATCGAGGTCGACGGGTCACCTAGCCAGTCCACCGCGGGCAGGCCGATGCTCTCCAGGCCCCAGTTGATGACGCCGTATCGGGTGTGCAGCAGATAGCGCCAGACCACGGCCGTCGCGACCAGTGTGGTGACGTACGGGGCGAAGAACATCACCCGCCAGATCGGCCGCCACTTCACCACCCGCGCATTCAGGATCACCGCCGCCGCCAGAGAGGCCGCAATGGAGAGCGGCACGCCCAGGACGGCGAAGGTCAGGGTGTTCTTCATCGCCCCCCAGAACAGGGGATTGGTCAGCAGCCGCTCATAATTCTGCAGCCCGACGAAACGCAGATTGTCCAGGTTCGCCAGGGCGTAGATGTCGAAGTCGGTCAGACTGAGCAACAAGGCCGCGATCACCGGAAGGGCGAAGAACAGGCCGATGGCGATCAGGGCCGGGGCGACGAAGGCCCAGGCGGCGCGTTCGCGTGCGCCGCGTCCCCGCGACGGCCTGACCTTAGCCAATGTCGGATCAACCACGGTCATACGGCCCTGCCCTGTTCCATCATCCAGCGGCGCTTTTCCAGAAGGCGGTCGGCGCGGCGGTCGATCTCGGCGGCGGCGGTCTCAGGGCTGTATTCGCCGCGCACCATCCGTTCGGCGACGATCTGCATCTCCGTGACGATCCGCTCCCACTCGGGTACCTTGGGCACCGCCTTGGCGCGCGCCAACTGCCCCCGGAACGGCGCCAACATCGGATCACGCTCGACCCCCGCAATGTCCCAGGCGCTCTGGCGCGCGGGCAGGTCGCCGACGATGGTGTTGAACCGGGCCTGCACGGCCGGCTCGGACAGATAGCGGACCAACGCCCAGGCCGCGTCCTGGTGCGGCGACGACTTGAACACCGCCAGGCTGGACCCGCCCGGCGCCGACGCGCCCAGGCCGTTCGGTCCCGGCACGCCGGTCGTGGCCCAGTTCGGCTGGAACGACGCGGGCAGCTTGCTGCGGAAATCCCCCACGCTCCAAGGGCCTGAAAAGTAGAAGCTGAAATAGCCCTTGGCGAACTCGGTCCAGACGTTGGAAATCTGCGTCGCCGAGGCCAGGGGCGCCAGACCTTCCGCAAACAGGCTGCGATAGAAGGCCAGGGCCGCGATGAAACCGGGGCTGGAGAAGTTTCCCCGCGTATCCCGGTCGCGCAGCAGCGGCTCGTCGATCTGAAGCCCGAACGTCAGCAGTTGCTCGAATTCGTTCAGCGGCAGCAGGATGGCGTAGTTGTCGCCCCCCGCCACCCGCTTGATCGCGTGCATGGCCCGCTTCCATTCGGCCCAGTCCTCGGGCGGCACCGCAAAACCGCCCCGCGCCAGCAAATCCTTGCGATAGAACAGCAGCCGCGTGTCCACATACCAGGGCGTAGTCATGGCTCGGCCGGCGATCTGGTTGGTCTCCAGCACCGCCGGGAACTGGTCGGTCAGCAGGTTCGCCGCCTCGGGCGGGGTCGGCGACAGGGCGCCGATGGCCGTCAGCTCCGCCACCCAGGTATTGCCGATCTGGCTGACGTCCGGCAGCGAGGCCCCGGCATAGGCGGTTAGCAGCTTCTCGTGCGCCGCCGTCCACGGCAGGGGCTGAACCGAGACCCGAACGCCCGGATTGCGCCGCTCGAACTCGGGCATCAGTTGCCCGACGGTTCCGCCCTCATTGCCCATGGCCCAAAAGCGCAGCACGGTCTCGCCGTCACGGCGCGGGGTGCAGGCCGCAGCCGCCCCTCCCGCCATCAGGGCCAAGGCCGCGCGCCTATGGGCGGTCTGCGTCATGCGTTCAGCCATCCGCCGGTGAAGCCCGAAATCTCCAGCCCGCGACGGATATTGGGCTCGCCGCGCATGTAGCGCCAGACGAACTCGGACCTGTGGTTCTCGGTCATGATAACGATCGGCCCCTGGTCGATGCCCAGATAGTCGCCGTCCACCCAGCCGACGCCGTCCACGATCTTGCCGTGCTGCAAAGGCCCGTCGCGCACCGTCAGGGTCGGGTTGAAGCTGTCGAGGAAGCCCCACTCGGTATAGATGCCGGCCCCGTATTTCTGCTTCATCGCCTTGATGCAGGGTACGACGATCTCGGGCGCGAAGGCGATCGAGCTGGCCGCAGCCGTGGGGGCGATGGTGCCGTCGTCGCGCTCGCCTGGTCCCCGCGCAGAATAGCTGAAGAACTCGCGCTCCTTGCCGTCGATGACCTGTTTGAAGTCGCCCGGCCCGTCGCAGGCCGTCAGGCCCCAGACCTCGGACGAATAGCCGGCCCAGCCCGCGACGTTGTCGTGGGCGTATTTCTGTTGCGCATAGACGGCGCGGCGGCTGTTCTCGAAATAGTCGAGTTGTTCGCCCAGCTGGGCCGACTGCCCCCGCATCCAGGCGTCCTGAATGCCGCGGAAGTCGATGAACATATGGCTGTACTGATGCCCGAAGATGGGCGCGAAGTTCAGGTGCCAGCTGCCCCAGCGATCGGTCCAGCTCTCGTCGTAGCTGGCGGCCCATTCGTGCCAGACATTGACCGACACCGGATGTGTCGGGCTGCCCACGGCCAGCAGCAGCACCAGCATGCCTTCGTTATAGACGTGCCAGTCCGAGGGAATGAAGCCGCTCTCGGGGTGCCAGCCCATGGTGATGCGGTTGTCGCGGATCACGGCCCACAGCCATTCGATCCGTTCGTAGATGGCCTGCGCCTTCTGGCGGATCTCGGCTTCGTCGGCATGGCGGCCGTCGAAGTATCGGGCTGCGAACAACATGCCGCCGATCAGCAGGGCCGTATCGACGGTGGACAGCTCGTTCTGCGCGAACCGCAGCCCGGTCTCCATGTCCAGGAAATGATAGAAGAACCCCTTGTGACCCGCAGTGCCGGTCGCCTCCGGCCCCTGCGGCAAGTCATGGAAGAACCGCAGCGTGGTCAGGGTCCGCTCACGCGCCTCGGCCCGGCTCATCCAGCCGCGCTCGACGCCCACCGGCCAGCAGGTCAGGGCGAACCCGACCGCCGCCACCGAACAGAAGGACGGCGTAGGCCAGCGATCCGGCGTCAGACCCGTGCGCCGATCCGTGACCTTCTCGAACCAGCGGAACGTCCGCTCCTGAAGCTCCTCGATCTCGCGATCCAGCCTCAAGGGCCGCCGCTCCGTCCCGTTCACCGCCCCCGTAACCGCCTGCTGCGCCACCGCCGCCACTGGAACCCCGACCGCCAAGGCGGCCGCTCCAGCCGTCGTTCGCATCAGAAAGTTTCGGCGGTTCATGGGCACGCTCACTGTTTTTACGGAAATCAAAAAAGGCCGCCTTCCGACAAGCGGAAGACGGCCCAGGCTCAGGTTCTTAGAAGGAGTAGCGCAGACCCACCTGGAAGCTGCGGGTCGGCAGGAAGACCCCGGTTCCCGCGCCGTAGCGTGGGCTGTTGAAGCCGGTGTCGAACGCGTTGAAGTTGGTGAAGTTGAAGATGTTGATCGCGTCGGCGATGAACTCGACCCGCTGTCCGCCGAAGACGTCGAAGCCCTTGGTGAGGCGCAGATCGACCTGACGATAGGCGAAGTTGAAGCCAGGGAAGAAGGCCCGCTTCTCGGGATTGCCCGCGTTCCAGCAGATGTTGGGACCACCGACCGGCGCGCTCGGGCAGTCGTTGATGTTGTACGGCAGACCCGAACCCAGGGTGACGATGCCCGACAGCAGGAAGTCGGCGGGCAGACCCAGGGTGCCGGACGCCACGATGCGGTGACGCTCGTCCGTGGACGACCGATATTTGGGCGACTGGGCAGGCGTGTTGTAGTCGAAGTCGAAGGCGCCGTAGCCGTTGTCGCGGCTGCCGTTCTGGGTCGCGTCCATATAGGTGTAGGCGACGTTGAAGCCCCAGCGATCCTCAGCATTGTACGGCTTGTCGGCGGTGAAGTAGATCGCCTTGTAGTCCCGTTCCTTGTCAGTGTTCTGGAAGAAGATCAGGTTGCGGAACTGCGTGAAGCCGACCGAACCTGGCGTCGGGCCATTGAACCGACCTCCGGTCTCGGTGAGGGCGTTGGCGATGTTCCAGGCCGATTCACCCTCGGTGTGACCTGCGGCCAAGGTCAGCGCCGTCTGCCAGCGTCCGAACTTCTGGCGCACGCCGATGTTGAACTGATCCGTGCGCGGCGGCTCGAAGTCGTTTTTGACCAGGAAGACCTCGCCTGCGCCGGGGCTGGCCGCCAGCAGGGGATCGAGACCGGCTGGCGTCAGGTAACGCGGATCCCAGGCGATCGTCTGTTGTCCGCCACGCGGACCACCGGCGTTCGAGAAGTAGATGCTCTTGTTGAATTGGAAGGGCTTGAAGCGTTCGTCGAAGGCGAAGTTGAAGCCGATACGGTCGTAGTAGCGGCCCGCTCCACCGAAGATGACTGTCTGCTCATCGCCGAACACATCATACGAGAAGCCGAAGCGCGGCTGGAAGGCGCCCTTGAAGGCCTTGCGATCACCGTCGGAAACATAGTCCGAAGGGTTGAAGTAGGACGGGAAATCATAGTTGGGCAGGTTCTGGATCGCCGTCAGCATGTTCCGGATGGAATCGGGCGTGCGATAGTCGTTGTTGACCGCATTGTCCTCGTAATCCCAACGGATGCCGAGGTTGATTTCCAGCTTGTCGGTGATTTGCCAGTCGTCCTGAATATACAGACCGATGACATTGTTATCCACGTCAGCCGGAGGCACGGCGACCCCCAGGTTCACAGCGACCGGAATGGTGCGGCTGCCGTTGATTTCGGGACGCGCTTCGATGTCGTAGACGAACGTCGGGTTACGTCCGAAATCCTTCTGCACAAAGTAGTTCTGCATCGAGTATTTCGCACCGATCTTGATCGTGTGCGTGCCCATCCATGCCAGATCCGGGATGGTCAGATCGTTGCGGATCGTCGTGCTCTTCTGCTCCAGGAACTGGGCATCGGCGCGACCGCCGGCCGTAAATACGGTCGAGTCGCGGTTGTTGATATTGTACTGGAAGCCCGGCGTGGTCGCGCTGTCATCGCGGAAAATGACGTATTCGCGACCATAGTCCGATCCGTTGATCACCGACTGCTCGTAGCTCGACTTCAGATAGTCGATCGCGAACTCGTTCAGGAAATGCTGACCCTGGAACTGGTGGCGCAGGTTGAAGGCCTGGGTCTCGCCGTTGTTGCGGGCGGCGCGGCTCGGGGCGTTCTGGCCGCTGGCGCCGCGAATGTCCTCTTCCGTCTTGTATTCGGTGCTGAACTCCAGACGCTGACGGTCGTCGATCTGCCACGACAGCTTGCCGAAGAAGACGTCCTGCTCATAGGGCGTCGAGACCGTGCCCAAATCCGCTGCGAAAAAGTCGTTGTATTCGGTGCGGTTCAGGAAGGATTGGGCGACGCGGTCTTCATCCTTGCGCTCGTAGGCGCCGAAGAAGTGCAGGCGGTCCTGGATGATCGCCCCCCCCAGGCTGGCGCCGTATTGCAGACGACGCACCGGGGCCTTTTCGGCGCCGCGACGCTCGGAAATCTCGTCCTGAGCGACCCAATCCGGGTCTTGATAGAAAGCGAAGACGTCGCCATGAAACTCGTTGGTGCCTGAGCGTGTGACAGCGGTGATGATGGCCGAACCGGCCTGCTCGTACTCGGCCTTGAAGTTCTGGCTGATGACGCGGAACTCTTGCACCGCGCCCTGCGGGAAGGGCGTGCCGCGGCTGTCGTCCTGACCGGCTACACCGCCGTCGTTGATCAGCGACTTGCGGTTCTGGCCATCGATGAAGACGTTGATCGCCTGGGCGGTTTGGCCGCCGGCGGAGATCGTCCGCTCGGTGTCGTCTTCCGTCACCCGCAGGCCGGGAGCCAGAGCGGCGAAGTTCAGGAAGTTGCGGCTGATCTGCGGCAGGTTGTTGATCTGCTGCTGCGTCACATTGGTGGCGACCTCAGGCGTGCGAACCTCAAAGACGCGGCGACCGGTGACGACAATGTCGCCCAGCTCCGTCGCGCCATCCGTCGCCGCGCCGGTCGTGGCGGTCGCCGCGACGTCCAGGTTCAGGGTTCCGACCTGGCCCAGGGCGAGGGTGACGGTCTCTTCCGCCGTCTAACCGTCCGCACTGGTCACCTGCACGCGGTAGGTGCCGGGACGCAGGCCCGACAGCACGTAACGACCGTCGCCGCCGACGCGCGAACGCGTGGCATACCCGGTGGAAACTTCGGTCGCGACGACCGTCGCGCCGGCTTCCGCCGTCTGACCGTCGAAGACGGCGCCACGCAGCGTCGTCGTCGCATTCTGCGCGTGCGCCGCGCCGACAAACGCCATGCTGATGGCGATGGCCGATGCGGCGGCCAGGGCGGCCTTACGCGTGTTGAACTGGTTCATCCTGAGCTCTCCCCTCCTGACGGGATCGGTTTTCAGCGACATGGCTGGCCTACCCTTTGTTGAACCTGGCGGAAGCATCCGCCGCGGTGGACTGGCGCTCGACCAAGATCGGCCGAACGATTTCGCAAGCGGTGTCCGGGGCCTCGGCGTTCTGGCCGGCCTGAACGAGACCGATCAGGCGTTCGACGCCTCGACGGCCGATTTCCGCGATATTGACGCGCATGGTGGTCAGCGCGGGCCGCATCAGGGCGGCGATGGGCACGTCGTCGAAACCGACGACGGCGATGTCTTCAGGGCAGCGCACGCCCGCTTCCTGGAAGGCCAGAAGCGCGCCGACGGCCATCATGTCGTTGGCGGCGAAGACGGCGTCGGGCCGCTCCGACATGGCCAGCAACCGGGTCGCGGCGCGGTGGCCCGAGGCCTGGGAGAAGTCGCCCTCGACGATGATGGGGGCATGACCATCCAGCGCTGCGGCATAGCCCGCCGCGCGGGTATCGGCCTCGATGTTGCCGGCGGCGCCGCGAATGTGGGCGATGCGACGACGGCCGGTGGCGATCAGATGTTCGACGGCGGCGACGGCGCCCCCGTGGTTGTCGATCATGATGGCGGCGCGTCCCGCCTCGGCCTTGCCGCCGTTCATCAGCAGCACTGGCATGCGGCCCGCGAACTCCGACGCCAGGTTCGCCGCGCCCAGATGCGGCGACAGCACGATCATTCCGTCCACCCGCCCCCGCATCGACCGAACGGCGGCCAGGGTGTCGTCAGCGCCGTCATGCGAGCTGGAGACGATCAGGTGTTTGCCGTGGGCGCGCGCGGCCAGGTCCATGCCCCGGATCAGCTCCGAGAAGAACTCGCCGAACAGGTCGGGCAGGATGACGCCGATCGTGTCGTTCTTGCTGGTCGACAGGCTGCGGGCGCCGAAGTGCGGCACGTAACGCAGATGTTCCACGGCATCGAGCACCCGCTGGCGCGTCGCGTCGGAGGTCACGCCCAGCCCGTTCAGCACGCGAGAGACGGACGCCACCGACACCTGGGCGCGTTCGGCCACGTCGCGCATGGTCGCGGCCTTGGCGAAAGGCGAACCCTCATGCGTCGCAGACGGCGCTGCGGTTGGCGCGGCCATATCCAATCGGTCTCTCCCTGCTCCCTACCGTCCCGGCCCCTTCTCGAAGATCCGTCGATAGATGATGTAAGCGGTTACATGACACAGGAGCAATGTGAGCCGCAAGCCACGTTCGGCCGCATTTTAGGCTATTTCTCGCCGAAGGTCGGTCATCGAGAACGACGGAAAGCAAGTAAAACGTTGTGGAAGCGAAGGTTTTTGCTCACGCCACACCTGCCTGCAAAAATGGCGGTGCGTGTCGGCCGCGCGTCTTGGCCGCACCGCAGGACGACAGAACGAATCGCTGGGCAGACATGAAAAAGGTCTGCATCACCGAACGATGCAGACCTCATTTCGACGATGCGTCGATCCTCAAGCGGGATTCAGATCCGACAACCGGCCGCGTAACATCTGCAGCATGGCGGAAAAGTCGCGACCGCCGTGACCGATGCCGTCGAACAGGGCGTACATGGCCTCAGCCTGAGCGCCCAACGGCGTCGAGGCGCCCGACTTGGCCGCCGCATCCTGAGCAAGCTTCAGGTCCTTCAGCATCATGGCCGTGGCGAACCCGCCCTGATAGTCGCGGTTGGACGGCGCCGTCGGCACAGGGCCGGGCCAGGGATAATAGCTGCTGACACTCCAGCATTGGCCCGACGACTTGGACGCGATCTCGAAGAAGCGTTTGGGATCCAGGCCCAGCTTCTCGGCCAGGGCGATGGCCTCGCAGGTGCCCAGCATGGAGATGCCCAACAGCATGTTGTTGCAGATCTTGGCCGCCTGACCGGCTCCGTGGTCGCCGGCGCGGATGGTGATGCGGCTCATGGGCTCCAGCGCCGCCTCGACGCGGCCGAACTCGCCCTCGTCGCAGCCGACCATGAAAGCCAGCGTTCCTGCATCCGCCGCCGCCGTACCGCCCGACACCGGCGCATCGGCGAAGGCGTAACCGGCGGCCTTGGCCAGACCGGCGACCTTGCGCGCCGTCTCAACGTCGATGGTCGAGCAGTCCAGCAGCAGGGCCGATGACGGCGCGGCGCCGATGATCTGCTCCGAATAGACCTTCAGCACATGCGGGCCGGCGGGCAGCATGGTGATGACGACCTCGGCGTCTTTCACAGCCTCGGCGACCGAAGCGGCCGAGCCGCAACCCGCCGCGCTGGCCCGCTCCAGCGCGGCGGGCGACAGGTCGAAGGCGGTGACCGCATGGCCCGCCTTGGCCTGGTTCGCGGCCATGCCGCCGCCCATATTGCCCAGGCCGATGAAGGCGATCTTGGTCATGGTCTCTCTCCCTATATCGGCGTCGCTGTCAGGGCAGCGGCGTCCATTTTTCATTGTCCGGCAGCGACGCGAACAGCGCGTCCAGCGTCGCATCCGTAACGCCCGACAGGTCCGCCGGGGACCATTTCGGCGCATTGTCCTTGTCCACGATCACGGCGCGCACGCCCTCCTGGAAGTCATGGGTCCGCACCACGCGACCGCCCAGGGCGTATTCCATCGCCATGTTCTCGGCGAAGCTGGCCAGACCTGCGCCGGTGCGGATCTGGCGCAGCGACACCTTCAACGACTGGGGCGACTTGGTGTTCAAGAGCGCCAGCTGTGCCAGGCCCCAGTCCGAGCCGTCCGCCTCCAGGGCCGCGAAAATTTCCTCGACCGTGTCGAAGCCGAACAGCCGGTCGATGGCCTCGCGGTGGGCGTTCAGCGGCGCCTCTTCCGGCTCGGTCGGGCAGGCGTAACGGTCCGCTTCTTCAAGCGGATCGGTTGGATTCGACAGCAGCGCCCCTTTGAATCCTTCGATGTCGATCAGGGGGATGAAGTGGGTGTGGATGCCCAGCGCCACCGTGTCCGCCGCCTTCAGCCGCGCGCCCGTCAACGCCAGCCAGACGCCGGTCTGGCCGGGCAGACGCGGCAGGAACCAGCCCCCGCCCACGTCGGGAAAGAGGCCGATCCCCGTCTCGGGCATGGCGTAGGTCGTCCGCTCGGTCGCCACGCGGATGTCCGCCGGCTCAGAGATCCCGACTCCGCCGCCCATGACGATGCCGTCCACGATGGCCGTGATCGGCTTGGGATATTCGAACATCAGATGGTTCAGCCGGTATTCGGCCAGGAAGAAGGCCCTGGCCTCAGACGCATCGCCCGCCCCGCTCTCGGCGATCATGCGGATGTCGCCCCCGGCGCAGAATCCGCGCTCGCCCGCATGGTCGATCAATACCGACTGCACCGAGACGTCGTCGCGCCAGGACAGCAGCGCCTCCGTCATCGCCTCGCACATCGACCGGTTCAGCGCATGGATCGCCTTGGGCCGGTTCAGAGTGATGCGTCCGACGCCGTTCTCGATACGGATGATGATTTCAGGTTCGGTCATGACTTCGACGTCATCGCCATGTGTCCCTTTTCATTGATGCGTCTCATGACGGTCAGTCGCGCAGGTCAAAAACATCCACGCCGGCAGCCATGGCGGCCTTCAGCAAGCCGGCGTCCCGGCTCGCCAACCCACCGCCGTGACCAAGGGCGTGCAAGAGGTAGGCAGTATCGAACAAAGTCAGGTCGTGCTTCATCGCGGCGTCGATGAAACCGAACACGTTTTCGCTGGTCGGCGACGATGCAATCTCGATCCCCAGTCCCGCCAGACGATCGATCAAATCGCCGGGTTCGAGATTTGCGCGACGCGCCCGCGTTGCAATCAGGTTGCCTACCTCCCATGCGAATATGCCAGGCGCCGCGAAGCGGCGATCAGCGCTGCTGGCCAGAAAAGCGTCAGCGGCGGCCGAGGCTTGGCGCGGGAAAATCCAGGAGGCCGCCGCCGATGCATCAATCGTAACGATCATCACCGCGCGCGATCCGTTTCAATTCATCCCAACTGAGGTCGTCAAAGCCCGCCACGACCGGTTGAGCATCCCGACGCGCGAGAATGCCCTCGACCACCTGTCGCCACGTCTGTGGATCACGCTGCGGAATCTGACTAATCGGTACAATCTTCGCCGCCGCGCGGCCATGTCGCGTCAGTACGATCCCCTCGCCTGTACGTTCGACTTCCGCCACGAGACCGGACAGGCCAGTCTTAGCTTCCAGTATCCCGACTTCACGCATCACAGGCTCCTGACCATTATGGTCAGAATAGCAGATGGCGCACGCAAGGTCATCATCCTCGCGCCATCTCCCGCGCGATGATCACGCGCATGATCTCGTTGGCGCCTTCGAGGATACGGTGGACCCGCAGGTCGCGCACGATCCGTTCCAGCGGATAGTCCTTCAGATAGCCGTAGCCGCCATGCAGTTGCAGCGCCTCGTCGGCGATCTGGAAACAGGCGTCGGTGGCCTGGCGCTTGGCCATGGCGCACCATTTGGTCTTTTCCGGGTGGTCGTTGTCGATGGCCCAGGCGCCGCGCAGCACCATCAGCCGCGCAGCCTCAAGGTCCGTCGCCATATCGGCCAGGCGGAACTGCAGCGCCTGGAACTCGCCGATCGGACGGCCGAACTGCTTACGCGTGGCCACGTAATCCTGAGCCGTCTCCAGCGCCAGCCGCGCCCCGCCCAGCGAACAGGCGGCGATGTTCAGACGCCCGCCGTCCAGCCCGGCCATGGCGTAGCGGAAGCCCGCGCCTTCCTCTCCCAGCAAGTTGGCGACCGGCACGCGGCAGTCGTCGAACTGGACGATGGCGGTCGGTTGGGCGTTCCAGCCCATCTTGCGTTCCTGCGCGCCGAACGACAGGCCGGGCGTCCCGGCCTCGACGACGATGGCGGACACGCCCTTCGCGCCCTCCCCACCTGTGCGGACCATGACGACATAGAGGTCGCTGGTCCCCGCGCCCGAGATGAAGGCTTTGGATCCGTTCAGCACATAGTGGTCGCCGTCGCGCACCGCCGTGGTCCGCAGCGCCGCCGCGTCGGAGCCTGAGCCGGGCTCAGTGAGGCAGTAGCTGGCGATCTTCTCCATACCGACCAGATCCGGCACGAACCGGCCGCGCAGATCGTCCGACCCGAACCGGTCGATCATCCACGTCGCCATATTGTGGATCGAGATGAAGGCCGCCGTCGCCACGTCGCCGCGCGACAATTCCTCGAAGATCAGCGCCGCCTCGACCCGGCCCAGGGCCATGCCGCCGTGTTCCTCAGCCGTGTAGATGCCGCAGAAGCCCATCTCGGCCGCCTGTTTCATCACATCGACGGGGAAATGCTTGTCCTCGTCCCAGCGGGCCGAATGGGGCGCCAGCTCTGCGTCGGCGAAGGCGCGGGCCGCGTCCTGAATGGCGCGCTGGTCGTCGGTAAGGGCGAAATCCATGACGGCCTCAGCGCATCGTCGGAATGACGAATGAACTGTCCAAATACTCCAGAGTCGAGTCCGGCCAGCGGGCCGTCACGGTCTTGGTCTTGGTCCAGAAGCGGACGCCCTCCATGCCGTGCTGGTTGATGTCGCCGAAGGCCGAGCGCTTCCATCCGCCGAAGGTATGATAGGCGACCGGCACCGGGATCGGCACATTGATGCCGACCATGCCGACATTGACCCGGGCGGCGAAGTCGCGCGCCGCACGACCGTTCTGGGTGAAGATGGCGACGCCGTTGCCGTACTGGTGGTTCGACGGCAGGGCCAGCGCCTCCTCGAACGTCTCCGCCCGCACGATCTGCAGGACGGGGCCGAAGATCTCCTCCTGGTAGGACGACATCTCGGGCTTCACATGGTCGAACAGCGACGGGCCGATGAAATAGCCCTTCTCGTGGCCCTGCAAGCTGAAGTCGCGGCCATCGACGACCAGTTCGGCGCCTTCCTGCACGCCCTTCTCGATCCAGCCGGCGATGCGGTCTCGGTGCTGGGCGGTGACGACGGGGCCATAGTGGGCGCCCGCATCGGTCGAGACGCCGACACGCATCGACGGGATTTCCGCTACCATCCGCTCGCGCAAAAGGTCAGCTGTTTGCTTGCCGACCGGCACCACGACCGGAAGCGCCATGCAGCGTTCGCCCGCCGAGCCATAGGCTGCGCCCGACAGATCCTTGATCACCTGATCCATGTCCGCGTCAGGCAGGACGATGCCGTGGTTCTTGGCCCCGCCCATGGCCTGGACCCGCTTATGGTTGGCGGCGCCGGTCTGATAGACATAGTGGGCGATGTCGGACGAGCCGACGAAGCTGACGGCGTGGACCAGCGGATGGGTCAGGATGGCGTCGACCGCCGTCTTGTCGCCATGCACCACGTTCAGCACGCCGTTCGGCGCCCCGGCCTCCAGCATCAGTTCGGCCAGACGCACCGGCAAGGACGGATCCCGCTCCGACGGCTTCAGCACGAAGGTGTTGCCGACCGCGATGGCCACGCCGAACATCCACATCGGGATCATGCCGGGGAAGTTGAACGGGGTGATGCCCGCGACCACGCCCAGCGGCTGGCGCATCGAATAGACGTCGATGCCGGGGCCGGCGCCTTGCGTATACTCGCCCTTCAGCGCGTGGGGGATGCCGCAGGCGAACTCGATCACTTCCAGCCCGCGCTGGATGTCGCCCTTGGAGTCGGCGATAACCTTGCCGTGCTCGGACGACAGCAGTTCGGCCAGTTCATCCATCCGCGCCTCGACCAGGCGTTTGAAGTCGAACATGACGCGGGCGCGGCGCTGCGGATTGGTGCTGGCCCAGCCGTCGAAGGCGTTCTGCGCCGCCTGGACCGCGCGATCGACCTCGCCGGTCGTGGCCAGTTGCACGCGCGCCTGAACGTCGCCCGTGTTGGGATCGAACACGTCGCCGAAACGACCGGATGCGCCATCGAAGGCCGCACCGTCGATGAAGTGGCGAATGTCGCGCATGGCCTGGATCTCCCTGATCGTTCTTTTGTTTGCCTATGGCTATCACCCCGCACCGCAGGTCGATAATGCAAAGTTGCAGACAGCTTTCTGCATTTTTGCATGACGGGATCATTCGCCATGTTTGACTGGGACGACCTTCGCATCTTCATCGCCGCCGCGCGGGCAGGATCGCTGGGCGGCGCGGCCGTGCGGCTGGGCGTGGATGCGGCTACCGTCGGGCGACGCGTGGCGCGGCTGGAAAGCACGCTGAAATCCACCCTCGTCGTCCGGTCCACCACCGGCCTTCAGCTGACGGCGGCCGGCGCCCAGTTGCTCGACATGGGGCTGGAGGCCGAAAGCGCGATGGAGGCCGCCGCCCGCGTGACCCAGTCCGACACCCTGGCCGGCGTCGTGCGCATCAGCGCCTCGGAAGGGTTCGGCGTCAGCATCGTGGCCCCCGCCCTGCCCGCCTTGCGCCGCACCAGTCCCGGCCTGCGGATCGAGCTGGCGGCCACCTCCGGCTTCCTGTCGCCGACCCGGCGCGAGGTGGACATGGCGATCACCCTGGCCGCGCCTGACGCCGCGCGTCTGATCGTCGAGCCGCTGACGCCCTATCAGCTGGCCCTCTACGCCTCGCCCGACCATCTGGCGCAGCATGGCGCGCCCCGGACTGTCGACGACCTGGCCGCCTTCGACATCGTCGGCTATATCGATGACCTGATCTATGCGCCGGAGCTGCGATACCTGGACGAGGTGCGCCCCGGCCTGACGCCCCACGTCGCCTCGTCCTCGATCCGCGCCCAGAAGGAGATCATCGCGGCCGGCGGCGGCATCGGCGTCCTGCCCTGCTTCCTCGCCAAAGGCCTGGTGCGCGTCCTGCCGTCCGTCCTGATCGAGCGCCGCTTCTGGCTGGCCACCCACAGGGACGTTCACGACACCGCCCGCATGCGAACTGTGCGCACTTGGCTGAAGACCTTGTGCGACGCTCGCCAGGCCAGCCTCAGACCCTATGCGCCGCTCGCGGGTTAGCGTCACAACAGTTCGGCCACACCTTCCAGGACAATTCCGCGTTCGAGGGAACAGAGGTCGCCGTCAAATCTTAATGTCAGGCGAGCGAGATTTGCCATGACCCTGATCCTCAGCCTGACCTTGATGACCACCCTGCTGGGCGCCCCCAATGCCCCAATGCTGCGTGACGCAGATCTCGAAGCTGCAACCACCCCGGCCATCGAGCGCACATCTGTTCAGCAGCCCGCCGCCGACCACTTCAGCGTCCGCCTGCGCTGCACGGCCCTAGCGTCCGGCCGCGTCACCGACTGCGTTGTCTTGGAAGAAAGCCGCCCCGGCCTGGGCTTCGGCGAAGCCGCCCTTGCCCTGATGAGCGATGCCGAGGTCACCCCGATCACTGAAAACGGCCGCGCCGTCGATGCCCCTTTCGAACGCACCATCGACTTTACGCCCTGATCTCTAAAACAGCGAGGTCGCTCCTGTTTGGTCAGGAGTTCGGTGCGCCTTCTGAACACGTCGTTGCAGTGCTCGATCGCACTCGACACACGCCAGTCTGCCCGGCATTGAAGCCCTCATGCTCGCTCCCGCAACGACCAGCCGCGCCATCGACGCCCAGCAGATCGTCGAAGCTGCGATCGCGCATGCGACCGCAGAGGGGCTGAACAGCCTTACCTTGCGCGATCTGGCCCAGGCCGTCGGCAAGAGCACGACCGTCATAGTCAATCTGTTCGGCGCCAAGTCCGGCTTGATCCAGGCGGTGGGCGAAGAGGCCCTGCACCGGGACGCGGCGTTTCACGACAGGTTTTTCCAAGCCGTCGCCGGCCTGCCCGTCGAACGGGACAACTTGCTGGCCTTGATCCAGCACTATCTGAGCCTGCGCGCCAGGTCTGAGGCGGGTTTCGTGCGGATTTGGGAAGCCCTGCTGCTGGACGCAGAAGCCGGGCCTGAACGTCGCGATCTAATGGCCCGGTGGGACGCGCTGCGGTGCGAGGCCTGGCGCAATCATTTGGCCGTCGATGACAGGTTGGCCGAGTTCGCCGGACCGCTCGTCGCCTGGCTGACCATGGAGCAGTTCTATGCCGGCGCGCTTTCGGGGCGCACCGACTATGCGATCATCGTCGCCGAGGGTTTGGGCGGTCTGGTCGATCACGTCTTCGGGCGTCCCGACGGCCCGGCGACCGCGACCTTGTGGCGGCGTGAAAATCTGGTGCTGCCCAAGGCGCCCGCCGAAGGTCTTGAGCCGGAGTCCATGCGGCGCAAACTTCTCGACATCGCCGCCGACCAGATGCTGGCCGGCGGAGTGACGACGGTCACCAACCGTTCGGTCAGCGTCGTCGCCGGCACCTCGACCTCGACCATCGCCTATCACTGGCCCGACATGCGGCGGTTCGTTCTCGATGCGGTGTGGCACAGCGTGTTCCGCGACATGCCCCGCTATCTCGCCGGTCAGCGGCCCGAGGGTGATCCCGCTGCGGCCGATCTGGACAGTTGGGCGCGCATCATGGCGCCGACCGTGTCGATCCAGCCGGAGGCCGAGGGCTTCTACGTTCGCTACGCCCGGCTGATCGCGAGCGCCTGTATAGAGGCGCGGCGAGACCCGTCCCTGCAGGATCTGGCCATGCTGCTGCGCGGGCCGGAAGGCGGGGGCACCTATTACAACAGCGTCGGCGTCTGGCCCTCAGAGTTCGACCTGAATCGTCTGGCGGCTACGCGCTTCGCCCTGTGGATCAAGGGCGCCGCCCTGACGGCGCGCGCGACAGGCGAAGACATCACGGCGACGGACTTACAAAGGGGTGCGTTGCGACTGGTTACGCGCCGCACGTGACAGAACACGCGTTATCCGAGAAATGCCGGCCGAATAGGCACGCCTGACAGAAACACTTCAGCTAAGCGTCACAAAAGCATCGCCGCTGCGGCCTAATGGCGCATCGTTGTCGAACAGTTGTTTTTCTGGCGCGGCGAAGGCGGCTTCAGCCTCCTCCCCTGCGCTTGTCGTCGCCCCGCCTGACCGCCGGATCACGACTGTTCGACAGCACCCCGAAACGCTTCGGCGCGCGAGGGAGGGGGTCTCCCCGCGCGTCGCCCGAAGGATGGTCAACATGCAACGTCTTCTCCTCGGCGCCTCCGGCGTCGTGCTCGCCTTTGCTGCTATGCCCGCAGCGGCCCAAACCGCTTCCGAGGCCCACACCGCGACGGTGCAGGACATCGTCGTCACCGCCCAGCGCCGCGAACAGTCCAGCCAGGACGTCGGCATAGCGCTCACTGTCGTCGGCGGTCAGGACCTCGGCGAAAAGGGCGTCAACGTCATCAACGACATCGAAAACGTCGTCCCGAACATGGAGGTCGATAGCCAGTTCGGCAGCGGCCAGCCCAGCTTCCGCATCCGCGGCATCGGCACGCGCGAATACTCCTCGAACAACGCCTCGACCGTCGGCATCTATGTCGACGAAGTCGCCCATCCCTATACGATCACCACCCAGGGCGCGATGTTCGACATCTCGCGACTGGAAGTGCTGCGCGGGCCGCAGGGCACCCTGTACGGCCGCAACACGACCGGCGGTGCGGTGAACATCATCACCAATGCGCCGACTGTCGATCAACGCGCCGGCTTCTCGGCCGAATACGGCTCCTATGACCGCTACAAGGTCGAAGGCTATGTCTCGGGCCAGATCGCACCCGGCCTGTTGGGTCGTTTGGCCGCCGTCACCGAACAGGGCGGCGCCTGGCAGTACCACCGCACGACCGGCGAAAAGCTGGGCGATCGCGACAAGACCGCCCTGCGCGCCCGCCTGACCTGGGACGCCTCGCAGGACGTCACGGTCGATCTGTCCGCCACCTATTCGGTCGACAAGTCGGACGGCCTGGGCTTCCGCCTGCGCGCGCCCTACCCGGTCTTCGACGGCAGCGTGACCTACCCTGCCGATACAGCGCGCCGGATCACAGGCTGGCAGATCTCGCCGGCCCTTGCGGCCGTGTCCGGTCGCAGCCTGAACGCCAAGCCCGGCCGAGACAATGACGGCCTGGACCTCAGCGCCCGCGTCCGCGCCGACCTGGGCTGGGCCACGCTGAACACCATCACCGCCTATCAGACCTTCAGCCGTTCGGAATACAACGACTGGGACGGCACGCCGGCGGCGGAATCGGACGTCTACTTCTACAACGACATCAAGGCCTTCTCTCAGGAGGCCCGGCTGTCGAACGAGGCGGGCCGCCTGAATTGGATGGTCGGCGCCCACTATGCCGACGAAAGCGTCGACGGCGGCTTCTACACCGAGTTCCGCGGCGCAAACCGCAACCTGATCAACACGCCCTATGATCAGTCGGTCCAGGCCATCGGCGTCTTCACCCACAACAGCTTCGCCCTGACGGATCGCCTGAGCCTGATCGCCGGCCTGCGTTACGAGAACGAGGACCGCAGCCTGACCACGACCGGCACGCGCCGCCTGAACGTCGCCGTCGGCCCGGAGGCGACATTCGAGACCTCCCTGTCGGAATGGACCGGCCGCTTTGGCCTGGAATACGACCTGGCCGACAACGCCCTGCTCTACGCCAGCGTGGCGCGCGGCGTAAAGTCGGGCGGCTTCACCACCTACAACGGCCAGTCGCGGACGTCCTTCAAGCCGGAAATCGTCATCGCCTATGAGGCCGGCATCAAGTCGGACCTGTTCGACAATAGCCTGCGCGTCAACGGCGCCGTCTTCTACTACGACTACGAAAACCAGCAGATCCAGGGCAACGAATACAGCCGCGAGACGGGCCAGCTGGGCAAGATCACCAATGTGCCCAAGTCCGAAATCTATGGCGGCGAGATCGAGCTGACGTGGACGCCGTTCTCGGGCCTGACGATCAGCCAGAACTTCGGCTATAAGGAAGGCAAGTATAACGAATACTTCGCCATCGACCCCACCGCGACCAACGCCGCCAACCCGGTCAACGGCCCGTGGGACATCATCATCTCGAACGACCGTTCGGGCGAGCCGCTGCAGTTTCCCAAGTTCAACTATGGCGGCTCCATCGCCTATGACTGGTCGATGGCCGGCATCGCCCTGCGGGCCGAGACCAACTACAATCAGCGCGACGGCATCTACAACGCCTCTTCGGCCTCGGTCCTGCCGGGCTACTGGCTGTGGAACGCCAACCTGAGCGCAGGACCCGAGAACGCCAACTGGCGCGTCGGCCTGTGGGCGCGCAACCTCTTCAACACCGAATACGAAGAGACCCGCAACAACTTCAACGGCGGCGCCCGTCCGACCAGTTCGCCGAATGAAGGCCGCACCGTCGGCGTGCGCCTGACGATGGACTTCTAGGCCAGGTCGCTATCGGCGGGTCGGTTCGTCCGGCCCGCCGCCCTCTTGCTTTCGCCTGCCGGGACCGTCGCCGATGCTGATGCTCAAACCTTCGTTGCCGCTGAGCCGCCGCGCCCTGATCGCGGGCCTGGTCGCCGCCCCGGTCGTGCTGCGTTTCGGCCAGGCGCAGGCCGGCGGCGCCTATCTGTTTCCGCTCGGCGTCGCCAGCGGCGATCCCTGGCCCGACGGCTTCGTCCTGTGGACGCGTCTGGCGGCCGATCCCGTCGCGCCCGATGGCCTGGGCGGCCTGTCGGCGCCCATCGAGGTCGTGTGGGAAGTCGCGACGGACGAAGGCTTTGGCCGCATCGCCGCCTCGGGACGCGCGACGGCGGACGTCTCTGCCGCCCATGCCGTTCACGTCGAGGTTCAGGGCCTGCGCCCCGGCCGCCCCTATTGGTATCGCTTCACCGCCGCCGGCCAGCAAAGTCCGGTCGGCCTGGCGCGCACCGCGCCCGCACCGAACGCCGCCGTCGACCGGCTGCGTTTAGCCGTCGCCTCCTGCTCGAACTGGGAGTCGGGCTATTTCAGCGCCTATGGCCACATGGCCGACGAGGCGCCGGACCTGACCCTGTTTCTGGGCGACTACATCTACGAATACAGCCGAACCGGCGCCCAGGCGGCCAATGTCGTTCGCCCCTATGGCCTGGAAGAGGCCACGACCTTGGCCGGTTATCGCAACCGCTACGCCCTGCACCGCACCGACGCCGACCTGCAGCGCCTGCACGCCGCCGCGCCCTGTCTGGCGACGTGGGACGACCACGAAATTCAGGACGACTACTCCGGCATCTGGTCCAAGACGCCCGGCGTCACGCCGAGCGACTTCCTGCGGCGTCGCGCCGCCGGCTATCAGGCCTTCTACGAGGCCATGCCGATCCGCCGCACGCGGCTCGACGCTCGACTTCAGATGCCGATCCACCGCCGCATCCGATACGGAAACCTGGCCGAGTTCTTCATGCTGGACGGACGGCAATATCGGTCCAAACAGGCCTGCAGCGACGGCCCGAACGGCGGCAAGGGGCAGGTCGTCACCGACGCGGCCTGTCCCGATCGCCTGGACCCCTCGCGCACCTTCCTGGGCTTCGAACAGGAAAACTGGCTCTATGACGGCCTGGCCAGATCGCAGGCGCGCTGGAACATCCTGGGCCAGGACCTGGTGATGGCGGGGTTGCGGTTCGGAAACGGCGATGCGCAGACGCGCTACTGGACCGACACCTGGGACGGCTATCCCGTCGCCCGCGACCGGATGACCGAGGCCCTGGCGACGCTGAAGCCGCGCAATCCCGTCGTGCTCAGCGGCGACTATCATTCGTTCTGGACCAACGACGTGAAGCGCGTCAGCGCCGATCCGTCGTCGGCGACGGTCGCCACCGAATTCGTCGGCACCTCCATCTCGTCCTCGGGCCCGCCCTACGACTCCCTGATGGCGAACATGCCGAACAACCCGCAGATCAAATTCTTCGACAGTCGCGTTCGGGGCTACATGTCCATGGACATCACGCTGCGCCTGATGACCACGCGGTACCAGGCCATCAGCGACGTCCGCGATCCCAGGGCGACCCTGTCCACCCTGAACACCTGGGTCGTCGAGGACGGCCGTCCCGGCGCCCAGCTCGCCTGAAATCCAACAGTCCCAGAGTTCCCAATGCGTACATTTTCCCACGCCCGTCTCCTGACGGCGACGGCCCTGGCGTTCGCCCTCGTCGGCTGCGCCAGCGCGCCTGCATCCGCCCCCACCTTCTGGACCGGCTTCCGCGACCATCCGCACGGCTATCTGGCGAAGGACGACGCCCCGAACGCTGCCGCCTTCCTTCCGCCTCCGCCGCAAGCCGGTTCGCTGCGCGAACAGGACGACATCGCCGTTTATCGCGCCACCCGCGCGCTGAAGGACACCCCGCGCTGGGCCCAGGCCCGCGCCGACAACGAGATCGAGACCCCCAGCGCGCCCCGCGTCTTCGACGAGGCTCTGGGCATCCGCTTCACCCCGGAACGCATGCCCACCCTGACCCGTTTGCTGGGCCGGATGCTGGGCGATCTGGAGACCGTCCAGACCCCCGCCAAGCGCGGCTTCATCCGTCCGCGCCCCTTCGTGACGGAGCCCGCCGAGACCTGCATCACGCCCGAGCCATGGCTGGCCGCCAGCGGCTCCTACCCCTCGGGCCACTCCGCCCTGGGCTGGGCCTGGGCGCTGGTCCTGTCCGAGATGGCGCCCGACCGCGCCGACGAAATCCTCGCGCGCGGTCTGGCCTATGGCGAAAGCCGGATGATCTGCGGCGTCCACTACGCCAGCGACGTCGAGGCCGGCCGCATCGTCGGCGCAGCCCTGTTCGCCAGCCTGAAGGCCGACCTGGCCTTCCAGTCGGATTTCGTCATCGCCGCCCGCGAACTGGCCGAGGCGCGCGCCGCCGCCCGCTGATCGGCCGACGCCACGAAGGGCCTCTCTGTAAGGAAACGGGTCGCCGCTTCGTTGGACTCATGCGCGATGCTCTTGGGTCGCCGCATGTTCGGGGCACATGGTGCATTGGTTGCGATCACTCACGCTGGTTCCCGCCGTGGCGGTTTGCCTACTCGGCGCCGCCCGTGACAGCGAAGCCTGGCGGTTCAACATCCCTGCCCAGAGCGCGATCGGCGGGCTGAACGCCTTCTCGCGCCAGGCGTCGACGGTCCAGATCCTGATGTCGCACGAAACCGTCAGGGCGCGCCGCACGAACGCGCTGAAAGGCGACTACACCGCGGATGCCGGATTGAGCGTGCTCCTGCGAGGCAGCGGACTTCAGTCTCGAAGAACCGGTCCATCAACCTATTCGATCGTGGTGGCCCGTGATCAACGCCGCACCTCTGCGACGCTACAAGCACGGCCGGGCGAGCACAGCCGAGTTTCCGTCCTGGCGAAAGGCGATCAACGATGACGATGCGTTCCGGGGGCTGCGCGCTCATGTTTCTCCTCGCCTGTTCCAGCCTGACGTCGCCCGCGATTGCGGCGGTCCGCAGCGATGCGTCCTCAGTCGTCGATGTGAAGCCGACACCGATCGCGGATGTCGTGCGAGAGATTTCGATCCCCTACGAGACCTTCACTCTTCCGAACGGGCTGCGGGTGATCGTTCAGCCCGATCACCGATCCAGTCTGGTGACGATCCAGGTCGACTATCTGGTCGGATCAACGTCCGAGCCCCCCGAAAGGACGGGTTTTGCGCACCTGTTCGAACACCTCATGTTCAACGGCAGCGAGAATGCGCCCGGCGACTACAGCCTGTGGTTCCAAGAGCTTGGTGCGGACTTGAACGGCGTCACGAGCGCAGACAGAACCGCCTATTACGAGCGGGTTCCGACGGCCGGTCTGGAACGAGCGCTGTTCCTTGAAAGCGACCGCATGGGCTATCTGCTCGGCGCCGTCAGCCAGACCACGCTCGATGAGCAGAGAGGGGTAGTCCAGAACGAAAAGCGGCAGGCCGACGATCGGCCGCTGGCCAGGGTGCGGGACCATGTTCGTGAAGCCGTCTATCCGGCCGGACATCCCTATGCGCACACCGTCTTCGGATCAATGTCGGATCTCAACGACGCCAGCCTCGACGACGTTCGGGCGTGGTTCAAGGCGCACTACGCGCCCGGCAATGCGATCCTGACCCTTGCCGGCGACATCGACGGCCCCACGGCGCGGCGACTGGTCGAACGCTATTTCGGCGGGATCCCGGCCGGCCCTATAAGCACGCCTCCACCCGCACCCGTGCCTGAGCCGTCCAGCCGTCGCGAGGAGACGATGACGGATCGCATCGCCTCGCCGCGCCTGTTTCGCGCCTGGGCCACGCCAGGAGACGACGACCCGCAAGCGCTCGCTCTCGACGTCGCCCTGGGCGTCATGGCACGGCCGTCGACGAGTGAATTCAAGAAGCAGCTGACTGAAGGGGATTCGACCTTCAGCATCCTGACCGTAAGCTTCGATCTGGGTGATCGGGGCGGATTGATCGTCATCGAAGGCTCTGTCCGCGAAGGCGTGGATCCGGCCGTCGCCAGCGCACGCCTCGACGCCGCCATCGCCCAGATGCTGTCGCTCGGCGCGGCGCAGGACGACATCGACAGATATGTCACCGACCTTGTGTCCCAGCGAATCCGCACACTGGATTCCAGCGGCGCGAGTCTGCTGGCCGCCGCCATGCGCACGACGGGCGATCCGGCGAACTACCGGTCGCAGTTGGACGGGCTGGCCGGCCAGACACCGGCCAGCGTAACGACCGCCGCGCGTAAATGGCTGGGCCTCCCCGCCTATGCGCTCACCGTACTCCCAGGCGCGGCGGCGCCGTTCGAAGTGGTCGGTCCCGTTCGTGCGCCGACGAGTTCGACGGCCGAGACACCGGCGCCGCGTGTCAGCCGCGGCGGCCTGCCCCCGCTCGGCGCCTTCGAAGACCTCGCCTTCCCTGCGGCCGAACAGGCGCGCCTGAGCAACGGCATCGAAGTCATCTACATGAAGGGTTCCGAGACGCCGTTGACCCAGGTGGACGTCCAGTTCGACATCGGCGAATCCGAAGCACCGCCTGCCTCGGCTTCGCTCCTTCCGGTTCTGGTCGGTCTTTTCACCGACGGCTCTGCACAGCGCAGCGAAGCGGAGATGTCGCTGGAACGCGACGCTCTGGGCGCGACCTTCAACGTGACCTCGCAGGGCGACCAGACGCTCGCCAGCCTGTCGGCGCTGAGCCCGAATCTACAGTCCTCTCTGGACCTGATGGCGGAATCGCTGATGACCCCGTCTTTCACCGACCAGAGCCTGGATCGCCAACGACAGGCGCGACGCGACGCCATGCAGGAGGCGCGTCTGGAAGGCGCAGACGTGCAGGGCGCAATTTCCAAACTGGTCGAAGGACGATCCGACGCCCCGACCCAGGCGTCGGACAACGACTGGTCGCGCGAAGCTATCGTCGCCTATCACAATGCGTGGATCCGACCTGACAAGGCGACGCTCTATGTCGCCAGCGACAAACCTCTGTCGGAGGTTCTGCCGATGCTTGAGCGTTCTTTCGGGCAATGGGGCGCCGAAGGGCAGCCGGGCGTTCCGGCATCCCCGTCACGCTCGGCGCCGGCTGCGCCGGGCATCTATCTCATCCACCGCGCAGACTCGGACCAGGCGCTGATCTTCGGCGGCCAGGACATCGTCTTCCGCGACGACGACCAGCGGCTGGCCGCCACGGTCGCGAACAGCGCCCTGGGCGACAGTTTCTCCAGCCGCCTCAACACTGACTTGAGGGAAACGCGCGGGTGGAGCTACGGCGTGCAGGGACGTGTCGAGACGCGCCCGCACGGCGACCGCTATGTCGTTTCCGCCCCCGTCCAGCAGGATCGCGCCGCCGACTCCCTTGCGGCCATCCAGACCGATATCTCCGACTTCCTGACCACCGCCCCCCTTACCGATCAGGAGTTCCATCTCGTCGTGAACAATCAGGTCCGCGCCCTGCCCCTGACCTACAACGATGGACAGTCCTTCCTGGGCGCCATCCGGGAGAACAGGCGACTTGGACGGCCTGACGATTATCAAGGCGGCCTGGCTGCGCGGTATCGGGACATGACCGTCGATAAGGCGAGATCGGCGATCGCGGCCGCGATCCGCGCCGATCGCTTCATATGGGTGATCGTCGGCGACAAGGCCCTGATCGGACCACAGCTCGAACAGCGGGGACTTGCGTTCAATGTCGTAAATGACGAGCCCGGGACCGCGTTTCTTGCAGAACGCTGAAGTCAGCCAGGGGCTGCCCCTTCGGCCGTCACGATACAGAGCGGCTCGATAAGGAAAGCCTGTTCGCCTTCGTCGGAACTAGGCCCGCACGCCGGCATCGCCGTCGCAACAGAACGGGCTCATTTCGGGGAGCTTCTAGACCATGACTTTCAGACGCATCGCACTCGCGGGCACGGCGCTTGTCGCGCTCGGCCTGTCCCAACCGGCCTGGGCGTCGATGCAGGACGCCGTCCCCGTGCAGACGCTGGTTCAGTCTGTAAGCATTCCGTACGAAAGCTTCACGCTGGACAACGGCCTGCGGGTCATCGTCCACACGGATCGAAGCGTGCCCCTGGTGTCCTTCCACGTGATCTATGACGTGGGCGCCCGTCATGAGCCTGCAGGCAAGAGCGGCTTCGCCCACCTGTTCGAACATTTGATGTTCAGCGGAAGCGAGAACGCCCCTGGCGACTTCTTCACGCCCCTGAAGGCCGCAGGCGTCACGGCGAACAACGGCATGACCCAGGCGGACAAGACCAGCTACTACGAGACCGTGCCTACGCCTGCACTCGAACGCGTCCTGTTCCTGGAGAGCGACCGCATGGGTCACCTGCTCGGCGCCATCACGCAGCAGCGCCTTGATGAACAGCGGGCTGTCGTGAAGAACGAAAAGCGTCAGGGGGACAACGAGCCGGCCGGACTTGTCGAATACAAACTGACGGAGGGGCTTTATCCCGCCGACCACCCCTATGGTCACAGCGTCATCGGTTCGATGGCGGATCTGGATGCGGCGACGCTGGATGACGTCAAAAGCTGGTTCCAGGCGCACTATGGCCCCAACAACGCCACTGTGACCCTGGCCGGCGACATCGACGTCGCCACGGCGCGGCGACTGATGACCCAGTATTTCGGCGACATCCCATCGGGGCCGCGCATCGTGTCGCCTCCCGTGACAGTCCCGACCCTGCCCGCCCGCAAAGACGAAACCATGACCGATCGAGTGTCCGCGACGACACTGGTGCGAGCCTGGGCGGTGCCCGGACGGGACGATCCTCAAGGCGTGGCGCTGGAAGCGGCGGCAGGCCTTCTCGGCGCGCTCGGCTCATCGCCACTTCAGCAAATCCTGGTTCGGGACGAAAAGCTGTTCACGGGCGCATCGGCAAGCGCGAGCCTTTCCGATCGCGGGGGCATGTTCGTCGTCGCCGGCGAACTGGCTGAAGGCGTCGATCCCGTCGCCGCCGGAAAGAGGCTCGACGCCGTGATCGCCGACTTCCTCGCGAAAGGCCCGACCGCGGACGATCTCCAACGCTACATCACCCTGGACGTGACCGGCAGCCTTTCGGGCATCGACGCGGTGTCCGACCGTGGCTACGCCCTGGCGGACGGCAGCTTCCTCAGCGAGGGACCGGACTATTTCAAGGATCGCCTGGTCAGCCTGGCGGCGCAGACGCCCTCCGGCATTCAGGCCGTCGCCAAACAATGGCTTACACGGCCCGTGTATGCCTTGACCCTCGCGCCCGGTCCTCGTGTCGGCTACGTCGAGTCAGAGGCGGCGGATGTTGCGGTTTCGACCAAGACGGGAACTCAGGACGTCGCTCCACCGCGCGAAAGCGCGCGAGGCCCCATGCCTCCGGTCGGCGATGCGCCGGCCCTCAACTTCCCGCAAGTCGCGCGTCCGTCTTTGAGCAATGGTCTCGGCGTGGAGTATGTCCGCCGCGCCGCCAGCCCGATCACCTATGTCTCGCTGGAGTTCGACGCCGGGTCTGCGGCGGAGCAACCCGGCCGCATCGGCGCGCAAACAATGCTGCTGAATCTTCTGGATCAGGGAACCCTCACGCGCAGCCAGACTCAGTTCGCCAACGAGCTGGAACGCCTCGGAGGCGACATCCGTCGCGGCTCATCCAAGGACAGGACCAGCATCACCCTGTCTGTCCCCACCGGGAACCTGCCTGCAGCCGTCGCTCTTCTGGCCGACATGGCCAGGAATCCGGCCTTCGCCCCGGATCGGATCGAGCTTCAGCGCACCAGCCAGTTGGCCGCCATAGCCGATGAAGCGACCGATGCCCGAACCCTTGGCGACCGCCGCCTCATCGGGCTGCTCAACGCCGCCTCGCCCTACGTCAACGATCACGGGGCGGGAGACGAAGAGGCGGTTCGCGCCCTGACCCGCGACGATCTGGTCGCCTTCCAGCACGCCTGGCTGCGGCCGGACAAGGCCAGGCTCTTCGTGGTCAGCAGCGCCCCACTGGACGTGGTCCAGCCCCTTCTGGAAGAGCATTTCGGCGACTGGCGTCCGACCGGCCCCGCCGGCGTGAAGGACTTCACCCGTCCAGCCCAATCGGCGGCGCCGCAACTGGTCTTGATCGATCGCCCTGACTCGGCCCAGTCCGTCATCCTCGCAGGTCAGTATACCGGCCTGCGCAACATCGACGACCTTCTCGACGTTCAGGTCGCCAACGACGGTCTCGGCGGCGGCATTCTCGGCCGGCTGAACACCGACCTGCGCGAGCGAAAGGGCTGGACCTATGGCGTCAGCGCCGGCTTCCGCGCTCAGGCCTATGCGGCGAACTATATGGTCGCCGCACCCGTACAGTCCGACAAGACCGGCGCAGCGATCCAGACCATTCGGGAGATCGTCGCGAGCTACATCGGCGACCAACCGATGACCCAAACCGAGCTTACGCTTTCCGTCGATAGCCGAATGCGTTCGATGCCGGCTGAGTTATCGACATCGAAATCCATTCTGGACGCCCTGCGCTCGAATGCGATCTACCAACGTCCCGACAGCTATTTCTCGGATCAACTGGCTGCGCTCGGCGCCCTTCGTCTCGACGACGCGCAGTCCGCCATCCGAAACGTCGTCAATCCGGACAAGTTCGTCTGGGTCGTCGTTGGCGATGCGGAAAAGATCCTACCTCAGCTTCAGGATCTGAATCTGCCCATCCAGGTCGTGCGGTCTGACGCCGACTAGGGTGACGCCAGCGTGAAATGCGGGGTGCAGTCACACCCCGCATTTCATATTTTAACCTTTCGCGACATATTTTTGTAAGGAAGCATACAAATCCTTCGTCGATCTTCACAGGACAAGCATGTCCTGATGGATTTGGGGGCAAATCATGCGGTGCAGGGGTTCCATTCACGCCTATCTGGCGGCAGCCGTTCTGACCTCGATGTCGGCGGCTCCGGCCATCGCAGTCGCGCAGACCCGCACCTTTTCGGTGCCTGCCGCTCCCGCACAGATCGGGATCGGTATTTTCGCCGGCCAGGCCGATACGCAGGTTCTGATCAGCGAAGATGACGCTCGCGGCATCACCACCCGAGCCGTTTCCGGCGACCTGACCGTCGATCAAGCCTTGACGGCCCTGCTTGATGGCACCCCCCTCGACTGGCGCAAGACCGCCCCGAACAGCTATTCGATCGTCGATAGAGAGTATGTCGAGGCTGGCGCCTTGCCCGACATCATCGTGCAGGGCACGCGAAACTGGACCCTGAACACCGGCATTAGACGCAGCGCCGACGACAGCCAACCCTTCGTCGTCATCGATGGCGAGGCCATCCGGCGCTCCGGCGCCCCCGACCTCGAAACCTTCCTGCGCAATCAGTTGAGCGTCAACGCCTCTCCAGGAACCTCGGATCAGGCCGATTCCGGCTCACGCAACACCAGCAGCATCAATCTGCGTGGCCTGGGTTCGCGCGAAACCCTGATCCTGGTGGACGGGCGGCGGTTGGCGGGCACGACGAGCAGCGACGGAAGCCTGGGCCAGACCAGCATCGTCGGCATCCCCCTGGCCGGGATCGAGCGAATTGAAGTGCTCGCATCCTCGGCGTCCGGCATCTACGGCAACGGCGCCACCGGCGGGGTGATCAACATCATTCTTCGTCGCGACTACCGCGGCGCCGAGGTATCCACGACCTACAGCAACACCTTCAAGGGCGGCCGGGCCGGCAAGCGTTTCGACGCCACGGGCGGCCTGTCGCTCGAAGACGGGCGAACCAACATAACGTTCACGGGCAACTGGACTCAGACCGATCCCCTCTTCTATCGGGACCGCGAAGACCTGGTCCTCGCCAGCCGTCGGCAGGGCCTGGCGAACAATCCCGATTTTTATCGCTTCGCCGCCCCGCTGGGTACGACGCCGAATATTCGTTCCCTGGACTTCTCGCCTCTTCAGTTGGACCCGATCTACGGTGGCGCGACGCTGGGATCCTTCCGCACCTTCGTCCCGGCCGGTTTCCGAGGCGTGGCCACGGACGGCGTCGCGCCTCTGGTCGCCGGCATCGACGGCTATTCCTTGGGGCTTGCAGAGAATGCGGCTCCTGGGGGCGGAGATCGCGAGATGCTGTATGGCATCGATCAGATGGCGGCTTCCATCGCCGGCCGACGCGAGTTCACCTCGTGGCTCAGGGTCTATGCGGAAGCGGCCTGGACCCGTTCCGAAAGCCTCGCGCGAACGAACTCGGTGCCCCTGAACATAAATCTGGCGGCTGACGCACCCAATAATCCGTTCACGCAAGACATCCAGGTCACGGTGCCCTTCATCGGGGCCAACTACGAGTCCAACAAGTCCATCGCCGAAACCTACAGAGGCGTCCTGGGCGCGATTGTGAAACTGCCGGGTGACTGGCAGGCCGTGCTCGACTTCTCTCGTGGCCGCAACAAAACCTCTAGCGACCCCTCTCCCGCCAACATCGACCAAAGCAGCCTGATCCAGTTCCAGAACGGCAGTCAGGACATTCTTCGCGATGTGCGGCTGCCACCCGCTTTCAACTACGTCTACCAGCCGGTGCCCTACAGCTATAACAACGGTCAGACTCGTAACGACATCACCACCACGTCGCTGCAACTGGCCGGCCCGGTGCCGGTGAGCTTGCCCGGCGGCAAACCCACTGTGACCCTGCGCCTCGAACGGACGAGCCAGGACCAGGCCGCGAATTATGCCGCGCAGAACACCCAGAACTTCTCGGTCGTCAACTACTCGCCGCGCGGCCATCAGCAAGTCGACGCCGTCTATGGCGAAATCAATCTGCCGATTTTCGGCGAGGGCCGCACGCTTCCCCTGATTGAGGAACTGCTGCTCACCGTTTCCGCGCGTTACGAGCGCTACAGCGAGACCGGGTCACCCGCCTTCCAGTGTTTCGTTACGGAGGGCCCCCTACCTTCGCTGAACCTGCCCTCGCTTTGCACTGCCCCCATTGTCGAGGCCACGACCGAACAGTCCAGTATCAATCCCAGCTACAGCGTCCGCTGGCGTCCGGTCGCAGGGGTCACCCTGCGGGCCTCCTATGCGACGGGCTATCTGACGCCCAAGCTGACGGATCTGGTCAAGGTTCCGCAGGAACGCCTCTACACCACGGCCCTGGATTCTCTTCGCGGCAACGAGGTGATCGGCATCGAGGACATCGACTTCCCAGGCAACTTCTATGTGCCGGGTTTCCGTGGAGGCAACACTGACGTCAAACCCGAGACATCTAAAACCTTGACGGCCGGGGCGATCTTCACGCCGGCCTTCGTTCCGGGTCTTCGAGTTTCGGTCGATTGGACGCGGATCACCAAGCGCGACAACTACTTCGATCCCAGCCAGCTGCTGTTCCCCGGCTTCACCCCCGGAGGTCAGGCCGCCTTCGACTCCTTCCTGACGCGTTACCCGGATCGCGTCACCCGCGCTGCGCCGTCCGATGGCTTTGCGGTCGGCCGCATCACCAGCATCGACGCATCGATCGCAAACCTGGTGGGTTCGGAGAGCGAGTCCATCGACTTCGTAGCCAGCTACACGCGCAGTCTGTTCGGTGGCGATCTGAACTTTGACGCCAGCGCCACCTACGTCAGCAAGCTTGAGCTTCAGGAAGTGCCGCAAGGGCCCACCATCGATTACGCGGGTGTGATCAGCGACGACTTCCTGGGCCTGAGGGCCGGGTTCGGAACGATGAAGTGGAAAGGGGCTGCACGTGTGCAATGGACAGGCGAGAAGATCAGCCTTGCCTGGCAGGCGCGGTACTTCGACTCCTATTTCGTCAACGCAGACCGCAGCGTGTCGCTGAACCAGGGCTCGGCCACCATCGGCAGCCAGATTTATCACGATTTGTCGGGCTCCTATATCTTCGGACACGGCGTCACCTTGCGCGCCGGAGTGAACAATGTCTTCAACATGCGACCGCCGGTCGACAGCGTCTTTGCATCGCGAATCTACAGCACCTTCGGTGATCCGCGGTTGGCGAACTACTATCTTACCCTCGTGAAGAGCTTCTGATGGTCGATGCTGGCGAGCCCCCTGTCCGGTCGTTCGGTCCTATTGGCCGGACGACAGGGCTGAGGATCGACGGAACCTCCAGCAGATACGGGCCCAGGATTGACCTGCGGAAAGACAGGTGGCGCTGTCATGGCCGCGTCGGATAAGAATGGGGCGTCATCCCTCTTGGGACCGGGAGATTTGGTTGGTGTGAACCGGCAAGCGCCGACGACTGAGACGTCTCGCAACCGCCTCGCTGGCTGGGTGGCAAGGGAAGTCATGCCCCACGAGCCGGCGGTGCGGGCGTGGTTACGGCAACGCGGCCGCACGCCCGAGGACATAGACGACCTCATTCAGGAGGCCTACGCCAAGCTGTCCAGCCTCACCGCGCTCGAAGCGGTCGCCCGCCCCGGCGGTTACTTCTTCCAGATCGTCCGCAACCTGTTGATCGACCATATTCGACGCTCCAAGGTCGTGCGCATCGACGCCGTCGGTGAAATCGGCGACCTGCCCGGCCATGCCGACGATCTGAACCCGGAACGGATCACCTCCGACAGAAACGAACTGGCCCAGGTGCTCGCGCTCATAGAGACCCTGCCGCCGCGCTGCCGCGAGATCTTCAAGATGCGCAAGATCGAAGGCCTCTCCCAGAGGGAGATCGCACAGCGGCTGAATGTGACAGAAAGCGTCGTCGAGAATGACGCAGTGAAGGGATTGGCCTTGCTGGTTCGGGCAATGGCGACCAGATCGCCTCATTTTGACGGAGGTCGACCGTGAGCGCGCGCGAAACTGCCGATCAGATCGGCGAAGATGCGGCCCGTTGGGTCATGCGGATCGACCGTGAAGGCCACACGCCGCAGGTCGAGCAGGAGTTGAAGGTCTGGGTGTCGCAAGATCCCCGACGCGCCGGCGCCCTGCTGATGGCCGAAGCCTCGTGGGGCATGCTGGACGATCTCGGACAGCCTCAACACCAGACGGACCACAAGCGTGGCGCCGGGCGACCCACGCTGACGCGCCGGACGCTCTGGACGGGGGCAGGCGGCGCGATCGCCGCCTGCGCCGGCGCCGCGAGCCTGTTCATTCTGCTAAATCAGGGACAGGTCTACGTCACCGAAGTGGGCGAGATCCGTCGGGTGCCGCTAGCTGACCGATCGACCATGGCGGTCAATACGGCCAGCCAGATCAAGGTCGAATACTCGGATGCGCGCCGCGCCGTCGTCGTGGACTCCGGCGAGGCCTGGTTCCAGGTCGCCAAGGACAAGACCCGCCCCTTCGTCGTCTCGGCAGGCGATGTCCATGTGGAAGCGGTCGGCACGGCCTTCTCGGTAAGGCGGCGCGAAGCGGGCGCGGATGTGATGGTGACCGAGGGCGTGGTTCAGGTCTGGGTGGGCGATTCACGCGCAAACGCCGTCTTCGTCACGGCCGGCTCTGCGATCTACGCCGCGAACACGGCCCTGATCCGCCTGGAGCCCGAGATGCCGGCGCCCACGATAGAACGAAAGCTGGCCTGGAGAAGCGGCCGCCTAGATCTTCAAGGCGAAACCCTGCAGGCCGCCGTCGACGAGTTCAACCGCTACAACGCCACTCCCATCGTGGTGACCGATCCGGCCCTGGCGCAGGAGCGGCTGTATGGGGTGTTTCGTCTCGACGATGCGTCCGGCTTCGCCCAGACGGCGGCCGTGACGCTCGACGCCACCATCAGCGTCGAAGGCAATCGCATTCTTCTGACGCGGCCCGATTAGGGCCTAACGCCGTGACCGGAAAAAACAACCGCACTCCATCGATGCCACTCACGAAGGATTGGACCGCACGCGCTCGGAGGGCGAGGCGAGGGCTCGGTCAGGGCGGCTTTGGGCATTCAGTCACCCTTCCGTGACGCAGACCCCGCAGTGGCGCTGTGGTGCTCATGTGGGCGCCGTACCCAAAATGCAGCGGCGCCTTGTAGGCGCCGAGCAACCGAAGAGCCATGCAGAAGACGACGCCACCCACGAACAGGCTGACTCCTATGGCGATGAGCGTATCGAGCACCGGCCGCGGCTTCAGCGGTCGTTTCGGGCCGCCCCTCCGTCGTTTGCCGTAGCGGCCTTCTCGCCAATGAATGCTCCGGCCACGCACAATGAAGCGTGCCGGCCATGCGTCAGGGCCTGGCGTCGGGCGCGGGCGTGTCCTCATGACGCGCGAGGAGGATTTTCATGCGGATGATTTCGGCTTCCTGAGCCACGATGATCTCATCGGCCAAATTGCGCACGTCTCGGGCTTCGCCATACGCGACGGCGATTTTGGCCATCGCAAGCGCACCCTCGTGGTGGGCGATCATGCCTCGAAGGAAGTCGATGTCGGCGTCGCCCGTGTAGTTGATGCTCATGGCCTGGTGCATCTGCGCGCTGGCTTCGCGATAGGCGCGGGTAGAAGGACTGTCAGTCGATACGCCTTCGTGGCTCGCCTCTGTGTAGATCGGACGTGCGTTGACGGGCGGACCCGCCGCAGGGGCTTTACGGGTCTGCAGCGAGATCATGCCGAAGGCGAAGGCCGACAGGGCGAGAAATACCGCGATGACGGAAATCCAACCGAAACGCTTCATGACGATGTACTCGAAAGACCGGGCGAGACGACGGGGCCGGCCGCGATTGCGGTTGGAGGGGCGGGCCGGCTTCGGTCGCGGTAACCAAGCAGGCGCAGGGCGTTGAACACCACCAGCAGCGTGGATCCTTCATGGAGCGCCACCGCCGGACCTATGCCGAGGCCAAGGATGGTCGCCGGCACCAGAAAGGCGACGACGCCCAGGCTGACGTAGAGATTCTGGAGAATGATCCGGCGGGTTTGCCGACTGAGACCAACAGTGAAGGGCAGCTGCGACAGATCGTCGGACATCAGGGCGACGTCGGCGGTTTCAAGCGCGACGTCGGACCCCGCCGCGCCCATCGCGATGCCGACGGTCGCGGTGGCCATGGCCGGCGCATCGTTCACCCCGTCGCCCACCATGGCGATCTTGCCGTCTGCAAGGAGGCGTTTGATGGCGTCGACCTTGTCTTCCGGCATGAGGTCGCCCCAGGCTTCCGTCAAGCCGACCTGTCCGGCGATGGCCTGGGCGGCCTTTTGGTTGTCGCCCGAGATCATGATCATCCGCCCCACGCCGAGGGCGCGAAGAGCCGTTAGCGTCGACCGTGCCGCCGCGCGAGGCGTATCGAGAAGCCCGATGACGCCGAGATCCCGCGTACCGCGTCGCACGACCATCAGGGTCCGTCCCTGGAGTCGCAGCAGCGTCACGACAGAGGTCGCTTCGTCGCCGAGGGGCGCCACGCCGTCGACGCCGAACATCTCCGGCTTCCCGATCCAGATCGTCTCGCCGCCCAACTGAGCGGTCACGCCCTTGCCCGTCAAACTCTTTACGTCGCTCGCGACCGGGATCGCGATATCGCCCAACCGTTCGACGCCGTCGCGCACGATGGCCTCCGCCAGCGGGTGGTCGCTGAGCCTTTCGACCGCTATGGCGGCCGCCAGAAGATCGGCTTCCTTCGTCCCACGCACGGTCATGATCTCGGTGATGCGTGGGCGACCCTCCGTCAGAGTGCCGGTCTTGTCGAAGGCGATCGCGTTGAGCGAGCCGAGGTTTTCCAGAGGTGCCCCCCCCTTGATCAGAACCCCCGCGCGGGCCGCACGGGCGACGCCGGAGAGAACAGCGCTCGGTGTGGCGATGGCCAGCGCGCAGGGACTTGCCGCGACCAGAACCGCCATCGCCCTGTAGAAGCTGTCGCGGAACGGTTCATCGATGACGACCCAGGCGAACAGCAATACGAAGGCCAGAATCAGGATCACGGGCACGAATATGCGCTCGAACCTGTCCGTGAAGCGCTGGGTCGGAGACTTCTGCGTCTCGGCTTCGCTCACCATACGGACCACCTTGGCCAGGGTGGTGTCGCTCGATTTGCGGGTGGTCTCGATCTCGATGGCGCCCGAGCCATTGATGGTGCCCGCGAAAACGAGAGACGCCGATCCGACCTGGGCCGGTCGCTCGCGCGCCGCAACAGGGTCTGCGACCGGCTGCTTGTCGACCGGCATGCTTTCGCCGGTGACGGGGGCCTGGTTGATGCTCGTGGTTCCGACCACGAGGAAGCCGTCGGCGGGCAGTCGTTCGTTCGGACGCACCACTACGGTATCGCCCACCACCAGCTCTTCGACAGGCAGTTCGACGACCTGCCCATCACGTCGTACATGAGCGGTTCGCGGCGCCAACTCGGCCAAGGCCTCGATCGCGCGCTTGGCGCGGCCCATGGCGTAATGTTCGAGCGCGTGGCCGATGCTGAACAGAAACAGCAAGAGCGCGCCTTCGGCCCAGGCCCCGAGCGCCGCCGCGCCAGCGGCGGCGACCAGCATCAGGGTGTCGATCTCGAAACGCTTCTGACGGAGGTTCTCATAGGCCTCCCGCACCGTGAAGAAGCCCCCGAAGATATACGCAGCCACGAACAGGGCGATGGGGATCCAGCCGGGAAGCCCTTCCACCAGTTTTTCGAGGGCGAAGCCGACGCCCAGGGCGAAGCCGCTGCTCAGGGCGAAGATCAGTTCGGTATTGGAGCCCAGAATGCCGCCGTGATCGTGGTCGTGATCGTGATCGTGATCGTCGGACGCGCCTTCGGCATGGTCCGGTCGTGTCGTGCTGGTCATGAACAGAGTTCCGGCTTGGGGGCGGCCCTTGCGGGTCGGCTGTTGCAGTCGATCTCGGCGACCGACATGATCGAAAGAGCGGGATCGCGTCGTGGCTTGCGAAGGCGCGCCCTGCAAGTCGGCCTCGGCGTCATTCGCTCGGACGTCGTCATCCCGGCTCTCCCGACCTCAAGGCAGCGGCACAACGGCGCCGAAGCCGCCGAGTCGCTGAAGTTGTTCGAGCGCTCCGAACAGCGGAACCGCCAGGAGAAAGAAGAAGCCGTCACACACCGTGCGAACGAAGAAGACGGGCCGGACGAGGACTTCGGCTTCGTCTCGCCACAACGAGGGCTTGGGCAGGAACCGTGGAGTGCGCTCGCGATAGTTCTGATATTGGCTCCCGAAAGCATCCGTCAGGAAGCGTTCCTCGCGACCGACCACGATCCGAAAGACCACCCAGCAGGCGAACGCGAAAATCAGGCCGATGCTGAAGCTGCCCGATTGGGCGCCGATGCCGAACGCGCCGATGAAACTGAAGACGTACAGCGGATTGCGGCTGACCGAATACGGCCCTGCAGACACGATTTCCTGCTTTTTTCGACCGCCGATGTAGAGCGAACACCATGCCCGGCCGACGATGCAGACCAGGATGGCGATCAGACCCAACTGCTCGACAGGATGTTCGAGCACGGGCAAGGGTGCGACGAGCGTCGTGCAACCGACGAGCAGCAGACCGCCGACGAGAATGCCCGCCTTGCGCCACCTTTGGACGGATTGGATGTCGATCGTCGACCGTTGATCACTGTCAAGTTGAAGGGTCGCAGGAGTATCCACATTCACGTCCTGCCGCGCATCGGCAGGGACGCTATTGGATGGATCGTAGGGTATCATGTCGGCTCACCTGCGTCTGGAAGGTTTCTGGCCGCGTCGCGCAGGATATCGATGCCGCCCTTCACCGCGATGGCGGCGACGAGCACGCCGACAATCAGGTCAGGCCAGGCTTGATTGAGCCAGAGCACCAGCCCCCCGGCGACGAGGATGCCGCCGTTGGACGCGAAGTCGTTGAAGCTGAAGGTTTCAGCCGCCCTCATATTGATGTCGCCGCTCTTCTGGCGACGGATCAGTTGCAGGCAGATGAGGTTGATGACGGCTGCAACCAAGGCGAGAACGATCATGGTTGGGCCGATAGGTTCGGTTCCGACAAGGAAACGGCGACCGGCGTCCAAAAGGACGCCGGCGCCGAATATAAGCAGCATGATGCCGGAGAAACGCGCGGCCCCGCGTTTCCATGAAGCCGCACGGCCGACCGCAAAGAAGCTGATCAGATAGACTGCGGCGTCCGAGGTGTTGTCTACGGCGTTGGCCAGCAAGGCGCTGGAGTCGGCGGACCAGCCGCCGACCCCGAGCGCAACCGCGAGGCCTGCATTGAGCGCCAGAACCGTCAGCAGCGTACGCTGCTGCTGACGGTCGTCCTGATTGCGAGCAATCAATCTTCGATCCCTTCATCCTTGCGGTGACGGACTGCCTTGGCTGCAAAGGTCGGAAGGACCAGCAGGGTCAGGGCGGTTGCGGTCAGCAGCCCGCCGATCACCACGGTCGCCAGAGGCTTCTGCACCTCGGCGCCGGCGCCCTGGGCCAAGGCCATCGGGATGAAGCCGACGATGGCGACCATGGCGGTGGTCAGGACAGCCCGCAGACGACTGGACGCCCCGTCGATCGCGGCGTCACGCGGAGTCTGACCCAGTTGCAACCGCTCGCGAATGGCCTGCATCAGGACCAGACCGTTCAGTGTCGCCACCCCCGAGACGGCGATGAAGCCGACGGCGGCGGACACCGAGAAGGGCATGCCCCTCAGCAACAGGGCAAGCGCGCCACCGATCAAGGCCAGCGGGACACAGGCGAAGACCAGACCGGCCTCCGCGAACGATCCCAGGGCCATGAACAACAGCACCCCGATCAGGATGAAGACGATCGGAATGACCAGACCCAGTCGCTGCTCTGCGCGCTTCAGGTTCTCGAACTGCCCGCCCCAGGTCAGGCGAACGCCTGGCGGAAGCTGGATCTGATCGACCTTCGTCTGGGCATCCGTGACGAAACCGCCCAGATCGCGTCCCCGGACATTGGACTGGACCACCATCCGGCGACTGCCGTCGTTGCGGCTGATCTGGTTCGGACCTTCCGCGCTCTGGATACTCGCTACCGAGGACAGGGGCACGGTCACCCCTGTCGCGGTCACGATCGGCAGGGCCGCCAGGGCCGCCGGATCGTTACGCGCGCCGTCGGGAAGTCGGACGACGACATAGAACCTGCGATCCCCTTCGAAAATACGACCTGCCTGGGCGCCGCCGATCGCCGCCGAGACGGCTTCGGAGACGTCGGCCGCGGACAGGCCGTAGTTGGCCGCCGCGAACCGGTCGACGCTGATGGTCAAGGTCGGCAGGCCAGAAGCCTGTTCGACCCGGACGTCGGCGGAACCTGTCGTCTGGCGCAGGGCGCCGGCGACCTGATCTGCAACTCGCTGCATGGTGGCGAAGTCATCGCCATAGACCATAACGGCAAGGTCAGTACGCACGCCGGAGATCAGTTCGTTGAAGCGAAGTTCGATCGGCTGGCTGAACTCGAAGTTGTTACCGATCTGTTTGGAAGCCTCGGCTTCGAAACGTGCGATCAAATCTTCTTTGTTAAGCTTGGGATCCGGCCAGTCCTTGCGATCCTTCAGAACGATCACGCTGTCGGAGATGTTGGGCGGCATGGGGTCGACGGCGGCCTGTGCGGTGCCGGTCCGCGAGAACATGGTCTCCACTTCGGGCTGGGCGGTAATCACCCTTTCGAGGGTCATCTGCATCGCCAGAGATTGCTCCAGCGAGGCGGAAGGCACGCGAAGCGCCTGCATGGCGACGTCGCCTTCGTCCAGCGTCGGAATAAACTCCCGGCCAAGGGTCGTGAAGACCACACCACCGACGACCAGGGCGCCCAGCGCAGAGACCAGCACAATCATGGGACGATCCACGGCTGCGCGGATGGCGGGCTGGATCCAGCGGCGCGCAAAGCGAAGCAAGAACGTCTCATGTTCGTGGGCGTGGCCTTGCTCATCGACCTCGACCGTCTTGGGGTCACGCACCAGCAGCGCCGTCATCGCCGGCACGAAGGTGAAGGAGAAGATGAAGGCGCCGACCAGGGCCAGCATCACCGTTGCGCCCATCGGCACGAAGGTCTTGCCTTCGACACCTTCCAGCATAAGCAGCGGCGTGAAGACCAGCAGGATGATCAGCTGACCGAAGGCGGCCGGTTTGACCATCTGCCGCGCCGCCTGCATGGCGACGCCGAGCCGTTCGTGCCGGGTCAGCATCCGGCCCGCTTCCGCTCGACGCTGACTGAGCATCAGCAGGGTGTTTTCGACCACGACGACCGCCCCATCGACCATCAGGCCGAAGTCCAGGGCCCCCAGGCTCATCAGGTTTCCGCTGATCCCGAACCGGTTCATGCCGATGACGGCGAACAGGAAGCTGATGGGGATCATCAAGGCGGTAATGGTCGCCGCCCGGATATTGCCCAGCAGCAGGAACAGCACGACGATGACCAGCAGTGCGCCCTCGATAAGGTTGCGCGCCACGGTGGAGATGGTCGAGTTGACCAGGGCGCTACGGTCAAGGACCGTCACCGCCTCGATACTTGCGGGCAGAGACTTGCGAACCTCTTCAAGGCGTTCGCCCGCAGCCTGCGCAACAGTCCGGCTGTTGCCGCCGGCGATCATCAGGGCCGTGCCGAGCACCGCTTCGTGGCCGTCACGGCTGGCGCCGCCGAGACGCGGCGCCTGACCGATCTCGACAGTGGCCACGTCGGCGACGCGAACCACCAGCCCGTTTCGGTTTACGACGGGCGCCTGGGCCAGATCCTCGATGGTCGAGGCCAGGGCGTCGGTGCGGACCGTCAGCGCTTCGCCGGCGCGCTGGACATAGCCCGCACCAGCCTGGATGTTGGCTCGGTCGAGCGCCTGGATCAGATCGCTCATGCCCAGGCCGTAACTCGCCAGTCGAGCCGTATCGGGCCTGACGGCATACTCCTTCACATAACCGCCGACCGTGTCCACGCCGGCGAGACCGGGAGCCGTGCGCATCTGGGGCACGACGATCCAGTCCTGCACGGTTCGCAGATAGGTCGCCCGTTTCTCAGGCGTGGTCAGCAGGTCGCCTTCCGGGGTTAGATACCCCCCGCCCGCCTGCCAACCCGGCTTGCCGGGCTTGGCCAGATTGGCGCTGTTGAAGGGTTTGTAGTCGATGGTCCACATCAGCACCTCGCCAAGGCCGGTGGTGATGGGAGCCAGTGTCGGCTCCACACCGTCCGGCATCGCTTCACGCGCACCGGCCAGACGTTCGGCGACCTGTTGGCGAGCGAAGTAGATGTCCGTCTGGTCGGTGAAGATGATCGTGACCTGGCTGAACCCATTGCGGCTCAGGGATCGGGTCGTGGTCAGACCGGGAATACCGGCCATGGCCGTCTCGATCGGATAGGTGACCTGCCGTTCGATCTGTTCCGGCGCGAGCGCGCGGGCGACCGTGGTCACCTGGACCTGGCGATTGGTGATGTCCGGCACGGCGTCGATGGGAAGCCGTGTCAGTTCGAACAGTCCGTAGGCCGCGACGAGCGCCGTGGCCAGGACGATGAACCATCGGAATTTGACCGATAGCTCGATGATGAATTTGAACATGCGTCGTGCCCCTAGTGACCGTGCTCGGCCTCGCCCTTGGCGAGTTCGGCTTTGAGGAGGAAGGCATTGGTGCCGGCGATACGCTCAGTGCCTGTCAGGCCGCGCAGGATTTCTGTCCGCCCTCCGGCTTGCCGTCCGGCGAGCACAGGGCGCGCCTGGAAGCCGTTCGGAACCTGTACGAAGACGACGGCATTGCCATCGACAGTCTGGACGGCCTCCGTCGGCACAGTCAGGCCGCCGGCGGTCTGGTCGGTGACGATTGCGCCGGTGACAGCAGAGCCGGCCGGCGGAAGAGCGCCCCCGGTCGGTCGCGCCCTTATGACGGTCGCACCGCTTTCAGCGCCGGCGCCCGCCGCAACACCCGTGACGACAGCGTCGAAATCTCCAGCCGGGCTGCCGACCCGGAGAGGTGCGCCTGCACGAACCGTGGCCGCCAGCGCCGGCGGCGCGTTGAACACCATCTCGACGCGCGCCGGGTTGGTCACCTCGGCTACGACGCCGCCTTGGGCGACGAATCCGCCCGGTCCGACCTGAACATTCGTGACGACACCCGAGATCGGGCTCGTCACGCTGAGCCGCCCGGACGCATTGGGAGCCCCCGCAGCGCTTGATCGAGCCCGTGCGGCGCGGGTGTTCGCCTCGGCGCTCAAGAGTTGAGCGCGCGAGGCTTCGACTTCCTGGCGTGAGACAACGCCCTGATCGGCGAGGTTGCTGTTGCGTTGATACACTTGCCTCGCGGCCTCTGTTCCAGCTGCAGCCGCGTCGGCATCCGCTCTGAATGTCGCTGCTTCGCCGCTCACGATGCTGGCCAGGGGCTGTCCGACCCTTACCGACTGGCCAGGAGCCACGAGCACGCGCTCGACGCGGCCTCCGACAGACGCGGCAACTGCCGCCCGTGCGTCGATCATGGGTTCGACACGTCCGGAAAGTCGGGTTTCAGCCCCCCCTCCCCGGCCGACGCCGACGACAACCAGATTTGCAGCCTGGGCCTGGGCAGCGCTGAGGGCGACGAACCCTTCAGGCGCTTCGGCTTCGGCTCCGCCCTCGGCATGTGGGGCTTCGCCTTCGGCATGGCCGGCCTCTTCGGCGGCCGGTGCAGCCTTTTCTGCTGCAGCGGCGGGAGCCGGATCGGATCGACCGAAGGCCATATAAAGACCCGCCCCTCCAAGAAGAACGAGTGCGGCGACGCCGCCGATCAGCAGGGTTTTGTTGGATGTGCGCTTGCGCATCATTGGGCTCCTTGGAAGGGGGCGCGGCCGTCCTGGCGCGCGAGTTCGATTTCAGCCCGAACCCGTGCAAGACGGGCATCGACGGCAGAGGTTCTGGCGGCGACCAGAGCCGTTCGGCTGACCCGCAGTTCGAGCTGCGAGATCCGGCCGGCTTCGAAGCCGATGCGAGACAGTCGGTAGGCTTCGTCGGCAGCGGTCACGCCCGCGTCCGATGCCGCGACACGACTTGCCGATGCCGACAGTCGAGCACGAGCCGCCGCCCTGTCCGCCTGGGCATTCTGGCGGGCAGTCAGAAACCGCGCTTCAGCAGCTCTGAAATCCGCCTGGGCCGCTTCGATGTTGCCGCGGTTGCGATCGAACAGCGGCAGCGGCAGGCTGATGCCAAATGTGAGGGCGGTCGCATCCTCGACTTCGTAACGCCGCACACCGACGCTGGCCGTGACGTCGGGACGGCTGCGGATGCGCTCTATGGCTATGCGTCGCTCGGCAGCATCGCGCTGTGCGGATGCGACCCGCACCGTGGGGGCCTCCGCCGGGGCGGGAATCGCACCGGCAGGGATCCTGTTCAGCAAGCTGGAGTCTATCGTGGTGACCGGATCCGGCAGCATGGCCACCGCCGTCAGCCGCGCGAAGGCGGCTTCCTGTTCGGCTATGGCCTCATCGCGACGGGCGCGGGCTGCGGCAGCCTCGCTTTCACCCTGAATGCCCCGCAGAAGCGGCTCTCGGCCCTCTTCAACGAGCGCCAATGCGGCGCGCGCATCCGCGACGGTGAGCGTCAGGTTTTCCTCGGCCAGCACCGCCTGTCGTTGAGCGGCCTCGGCCTCCGCATAGGTAAGGGCCAGCCGCCCTGCCGCATCGACGATGGCAAGATCGCGTTGCAGGGAGACCGTACTCGCCTCGGCGCGCGCGAGGTTTATCCGCGCCGTCCGTCGACCCCAGAGTTCGAGACTCTGGCTTAAAGACAGCGTGGTTTCGGCATTGGAGTAGCCCGAGAACGGACCGGTGCCGAAGGCGTTCGCCGATTCGAGAGCGATCGTCGGATTGGGCCTCACACGGGCCTGACGGACTCGTGCTTCGGCGGCGTCAGACAGGGCGCCAGCTTCGAGGGTGGCGGGAGTTTGATCGAGCTGTGCGAGCAGCTCGGCGAATGACGGAGCAGGGTCAGCCCAGGCGGGACTGGCCAATACGGCCGCCAATGCGGCCAGCGCGCAGCCGACCGCGAAACGCTGCGGCCTGCGATATGAGGGAGGCATGATTCATATTCCAGAGGTTTGACACGAGATCGCGCGCACGGATGCGCAGACGCCGGGTCAGACTCTGGGAGGGCGCTTCAGGCCGTCGGGCGAGATCGACGACGGAGAATCACTGGAGGGGAAGGCGTGAACCGGGCGTGCGTAGATCTGCATCGCGATGTCGTCGGCGACATCCGCGCGCGCGGTTCCGTTATGGTGGCAGTGCCCGTGGGCGCAGTATCCGTGGCCGCCTTCAAGGTCGCCTTGGTCGCTATCGCCCGTATCCTGACCGACCACAGCGTGAGCCGAGGGCGTCTCGGGAGCGCAGGTCGCGGCGTCAGCGATCGAGGCGACGAAAAACACGGCGGCGACCAAGGTCACAGCCAGAATCAGTCTTGCCCATGTCGCCATTGACCAGGTCATCACGCGCTGGATACTTTTATTCGGCCGGAGGAGCAATCTGTTACAAAGTCCGCTTGATGCGACGGTTTTACTGCTCCGCAAGCAGACCTCGCCCGGCGAGCGATCGACGCACGCCGACAGGGGCCCTGCCTGGATCTCCGCCATGGAGTTCCGTTCGCCGAGATCCTAGGTGGACAGCTTGCGGAGGTCCCCTCCTCGGATTCCCCGCTTCGGGAGGGCCGATGAACTCCGTGATATTCTATGCGGGGATCGTGGCCAGGGCGACGCCCGTCTGGGCATATGCGGGCTAGGCGTTAGACAGTTGAAGTCTCGATAGACCTCATTTGGCGAACTCGCATTGATCACTGCCGTGGCGGGCGACACCACGTCCGCGATCGCCTTCTTCACCTCGATCAACCGCTCGCGGGCTTGGGCCAGCGTCAAGCCGGCCCTGCCGTAACGCCCGAGCGTCAAGGTCTTTCGACGACCGTTGAACCGATAGTCGTAGCGGAATGAGATTGCGCCGCCCGTCGAGACATAAACGTACATACAGCCCCTGTCGGTACTCTTGTAAGCCCTTGCTTTCAGACGCAAATTCTTCAGGGCAGTGTGGGTAAGCACGGTATAATCGCCTCTGTCCGTCGGCCCTCGAATTCTGTCGCGCCGAGACGGTTTTTTCCTATTCATCTCAATGACTTGCTCGAAATGAATAACGACAGGGCGTAGCCCCGATGTCAGGACGGTATGAGCCAGGGTCCGCAAGATCAATGCAGCGGCGCACCGTCGGCCAGTCCAACAAAACGAAAAAGACCCTCCGAATGGCTCCGAAGGGTCTCGACAGAATTCACAATGTTGTCAGGTTGTTAGAGTCCGCCTCGAAAGCAATACCGAATGCTACCGAAGGGTCGAGACTATTCCCACTCGATCCTTCAAGAGACCAGAAGGCGCTGATTTATCAGCGCCTTTTCTCTCATCCACGCACCATACCGCGCGAGCTACCGTCAGTTGAACAGTGCTGTTGAATTCATTGGTGAAATTCGACGTAATAAAATTCTAGTGATGTCGCCATCTATCGGCAGGCAACTCTGCTTCAAGCCCAACCAGCACCGCTATGACAGGCGACTAGGCAATAGGACTATACCGTATCATCGTACCGACAACAGACGCCACCGAAGCCGGTTGATACCGTCAGTCTCGCTTGGTCGAGTTGTTCAAAGACTCCGACGCCTGCTCCGGAATTGTCACCTCGACACGAAGACCGCCTCCTGGTGAGCGCAAGAACTGCACCTGTCCCCCATGGGCCTTCACAGTGGCGAGGACGATAGAGAGGCCCAGACCGCTCCCTCCGGAAGGGGCATTCGACGCGCGGAAAAAACGCCCTCCCAAACGATGCAGATCCGAGAAGGCCACGCCCGGTCCGTCGTCCTCGACGATCAAGCGTCCGGAAGTCGGGTCGTAGCTGATCAGGATTGAAGACTCTGCGTGCGCCTGTGCGTTCGCAAGGAGATTGGCGGCCGCTGCCCCGAAGCGATCCGGATCCACATTCAGCAGGGCGTCACCTTCGACGATCGACACCCGGGAATCGCCTTCCGCTCCCGCAAACAGTGATCGGAGCGTCACCCAGCGGCGATCTTCGTCGCTAACCGGCATCTCGTCCTCGCGCGCCAGGGCGAGAAGCCCCGTGACGAGGCGGGCGGTGCGATCGACAGAGGTCTGAATCTGCTCCAGCGCGCGGCTTCGAACGGCAGGATCCGAAGACGACGCCGCAATCTGCGCCTGGACACGCAGCCCTGCCAGAGGCGTGCGCAACTCGTGCGCGGCGGCGGCCGTGAACTCGGCCTCGCGACGCCGCGCTGCGCCAAGGCGTGACATCAGGTCGTTCAGCGCCAGGGCGAAGGGACGGAGTTCGCGGGCGTCCGGCGATACGTCCAACGCCGTCAGATCTTCCGCATCCCGTACCGCAAGGCTGCGGGTCATTTGTCGAATAGGGGCCAGCCCCCGCCCAACCGACCACCAGATCAGCACGCCCAGCGCCAGCAGGCCGAGGACCGCCGGACCGATCAAGGCGGTGACGACATTGCCGACCAGGTGTTCGCGAACGGCCAGATTGTCCCCGACCATGACCCGGAAACCGGCGTCACGATCATGCACCGTATAGACCCGCCAGCGCTCGCCCCGGATCGTGCGCTCAGAAAATCCGTCGCCCCCTTCCGACAATCGCTCCGCAGGCGCGCTTTGGGACCGACCAATCAGATCGCCTTCCAGCGACCAGATCTGGCAGGAGAGCTGACGGTCATAGACATCCGCGGCCCCGGTGTCCGGAGCCTGGATCGCCGGGCGCACGCTGCCGGCCTGCATCAGGGACGAAACCATGCGGGCCGACTCCATCAGGCGCCGGTCCAGCACCCGTTGCACTTCGGCTCGGGTTTGGATTTCAACCCAGACGACCGCGCCGCCCCAGACCAGGGCGGTCACGAGCGCGAGAGTGACGAACAGACGCAAGCGGATCGAGCTCATTGCAGGGTGTATCCCACGCCGCGGACGGTGCGGATGAAGCCGGCTCCCAACTTGGCCCGCAGATAGTGGATGTGCACTTCCACGGCGTTGGAGCCGATCTCCTCCTGCCAGCCGTACAGGCGTTCTTCCAGCTGACTGCGCGAGAGGACCTGTGCGGGCCGTTCCATCAGGGCCTCCAGGATAGCGAACTCACGTCTCGAAAGGGGCAGGTCCCCCTCTTCACGCCAAGCCAGACGCGACTTGGGATCGATGGTCACCCCGCCGTGGCGCAAGGCGGGGGTCGAACGTCCGAGCAGGCGACGCCGCACCGCGCGCAATCGCGCGGCCAGCTCGTCGAGATCGAACGGTTTGCCGACATAATCGTCCGCGCCGGCGTCCAGACCCACTATGCGGTCCCGACTGTCATCGCGCGCCGACAAGACCACCACGCCGACATCCATGTCGCGCTCTCGAACGAAACGCAGCACCGAAAGGCCGTCGCCGTCAGGAAGACCCAGGTCCAGCACGACCGCATCGAACGCCGAGCTTTCCAGCGCCGCGAGGGCGTCCTCGACCCGCCCGACGACCTCGACCGTCCAGCCACAGGCGCTGAGCCCGACCTGGAGGCCGTCAGCGAGAACGGGATCGTCTTCTATGGCGAGCAATCTCATGCGTTGTGACGTGCAAGCTCCGGCTTAAGCCTGACTTAAGCTCGCTTGCCCACGAGATGGCCATGAGGTTTTTCCGCCGACTGCTGCCCGCCGCTCTCGCTCTTCTGTCCTTCGCCCTGCCGGGTTCGGCCTTGGGTCAGGCTCCGCTTTCGCCTGACAAGGCCTTCGCCCTGACGGTGACGCGTGAGGCTGACGGCAACCTAGCCTTTGCCTGGGATATTGCGCCTGGCCATTATCTCTATCGTGACCACACCGTCGCCAGCACGCCGGGCGGGAAGGAGTCTCTGCCGCTGGAACTGGCTGCCGGCGAAACCAAAGACGATCCGGGCTTCGGCGTCGTCGACGTCTGGCATGACGCGGGTCGCGCGACCCTGTCGGCGCAGACGTTGACGCAGGCGGGCGAGCCGACGTCGGTCAACATCACCTATCAGGGCTGCCTCGAAGACTCGATCTGCTACCCGCCGATGACGCGCACCATCGACGTGCCGACCCGGCCGCAGTCCGACGTGGCCGCGCGGGAGGCCGATGCGCAGACCGCACAGGCCGCGGCTATGCTGGCGATCCAGGCGCCGGGCGCTGCACCCGCGCCCGAGAACGACGAGGGAGCGGCGGCGCCTTCGCCGGTCGCGTCATCGCCGGCGGTCACTCTGGACGCCAATCCGGGCTTCGTCGATCGCCTGGCGCTGCAGGGCGGGGCGACCTGGGTCCTGCTCGCCTTCTTCGGTTTCGGCGTGCTGCTGGCCTTCACGCCCTGCGTCTTTCCCATGTACCCGATCCTGGCCGGCGTCATCGGACGCGGCGTGGACGGGCGCGGCACGCGCCGAGGCCTGACGCTCTCCGTCGCCTATGTGCTGGGCCTTTCCATCGCCTTCGCCCTCCTGGGGGTCGCGGCCGCCTGGTCTGGACAGAACCTGCAGATGGCGCTCCAGTCGGTTTGGGCCGTGGGCGCGCTGGCTGTCGTCTTCGTCATCCTCGCCGCGTCCATGTTCGGCGGCTTCGAGCTGCAGCTGCCCTCGGCCTGGACCAGCCGCCTCTCCCGCGACGGCGGCGATGGGCGGCGCTCCCTGCCCTCAGCCGCAGGTCTGGGCTTCGTCTCGGCCCTCATCGTGGGGCCTTGCGTCACCGCGCCCCTGGCGGGCGCCCTGCTCTACATCGCCCAGACCGGCGACGTTGGGCTGGGCGCGGCGGCCCTGTTCTTCCTGGGCCTGGGCAAGGGGGTGCCCTTGATCGTGTTCGGCACGGTCGGCGCGCGCTTCCTGCCCAAGGCCGGGCCGTGGATGGACCGGGTGAAGATGCTGTTCGGCTTCATCTTCCTGGGCATGGCCTGGTGGCTGGCCAGCCGCATCCTGCCGCCGAACGCGACGCTGGCTCTCGGCGCGGCGCTGGCGCTCGGTCTGGCGGCGGCCCTCGGCCTGTTCCAGCCGCTGAGCCCGAACCTGAGAAACGGCGTCGCCCGCGTCGCCGGCCTGGCGGCCGCGACCTGGGGCCTGTTGCTGCTCGTCGGACTTAGTCTCGGGGCGGACGACCCGTGGCGCCCGCTCGAACCCCTGGCGCGTCCCGCCGGAGTCACAGCCGACGCGCCGGTGGAGACCGCGGCGGTCGTGCTCGATCAGGCCGCGCTGGACCGCGCCGTCGCCGATGCCGGCGCCCGCGAACGTCCCGCCCTGGTCTATTTCACCGCCGACTGGTGCGTCAGCTGCAAGGTGATCGAGCGGACGGTGTTCGAGGACCCCGCCGTGATCGCCGGCCTTTCGAACACCGACCTGATCAAGGTCGACGTCACGCGCAGCACCCCCGAGGCGCGCGCGCTTCTTGAGCGGCACGGGGTGGTCGGGCCGCCGACGATGATTTTCCTGTCGCCTTCGGCGACTGAAGCGCCGGGTAGCCGGTTGATCGGAGAGATGTCGGCCGAAGACGTCGCCTCCGCCCTGCAGAGCGCCGGAGCCGCCGCATGAACGCCATCACCCTGGGTCCGCTCGTCCTGTCGGGCGAACGGTTCGCCATCATCGCAGGCATATTCGTCTTCATGATCGGCGCCGGACTGCTGGCCAGCCGTGTCAGCCCGCGCTTCAACCTGTGGAGCACCGTCCTAGTCTTCGGCGGTCTGGCAGCCGCCCGCCTCGGTCACGTGGCGACGCATTGGGAGTATTTCGGCGCCGACCCGTGGCGGGCGTTCGCGGTCTGGCAGGGCGGGTTCAGCTGGATCTGGGTCGCGCCGGTCGTGATCCTGGCCACCTTCCTGCTGCTGCGCACCCCGCGCGAACGCGCTTGGGCCATTGCGCCTGTGCTGGCCAGCGCCCTGGTTTGGACCACCGCCCATCAGTTGGCCTCGGCGACGCAGCACATGGCGCCGCCCGCCCTGACGCTGGCCGCGATGGACGCCCCGCCCATCAACCTCTCCGCTCCGGGCGACCGGCCCACGGTGATCAATCTCTGGGCCACCTGGTGCCCGCCTTGCCGGCGCGAGATGCCGGCTTTGGCCCAGGCCGAAAAAGCCCATCCGAATGTGCGCTTCCTCTTCGTCAACCAGGGCGAGGGCGAAGCCGGCGTTCGCGCCTTTCTGCAGAGCCAGGGGCTGGCCCTCGACCATGTCCTGTTTGACGAGGCCATGGCGGTGCCGCGCCACTACGGCACGGCCGGCATTCCGGTGACCCTGTTCCTCCACGCCGACGGCCGCCTGGCCAAGGCCCACATGGGGGAAATCGCCCCCGAACAGATCGCGACCGAAATCGCGCGTCTGCATTGACCCCTCGCCTCACGGAGCTTCCATGAACCGCACCTTCGCCCCTGCCCTCGCCGCCGTCCTCGCGCTCGCCGCCTGCGGCCCCGCCGACGCCGACAACGGCGCGGCGCCCGCCAGCCCTCCCGCAGCGGCTGGACAGGACATGCCCGCCATCGCCCAGGTGGGTTTCAACGACCTGCTTCGGGATCCGGCCGCGCCCTTCATCGGCGCCGAGAACGCCGATGTGACCATTATCGGCTTCGTCGATTACAACTGCCCCTACTGCAAGAAGATGCAGCCGGAGATCGACGGCCTGCTGAAGGCGGACCCCAAGGTGCGCGTCCTGTACAAGGACTGGCCGATCTTCGGCGACGTCTCGG
>NZ_JBAZPR010000015.1:0-101356 GCF_041648115.1 Brevundimonas sp. | reverse complement strand
TTGTCCTCGGCGCCCAGGACGGCGACGGCGTAGGTCAGATAGACGGCGCGGTCCATGTCGGCCGCCTTGCAGACCACCGACAGGGCGTCCAGGTCCTTGCGCTCGACGATGCCGCGCGCGGTGTGGAAGTCGATGTCGGCCAGTTTGGACAGGGCGATCAGGAAGGGCGTGCGGCCGTTCGAGCGCAGGAAGCGGATCAGCACCTGGGGCGTCAGCTGGCCGGCGGCCTTCAGTTCGTCCACATAGGCCAGGTTCTCGGCATAGTCGGCGGGCAGGGCGCCGTCGTCGGTGGCGACCCGCGTGCGGCCGGCGGCCAGGGCCGCCTCCAGCAGGTCGGGGTCCATGCGGGCGTTCTGTTCCAGGATCTGGTGACGCAGCCGGGCCTCGACGACGAAATACATCTCGTTCAGCAGGTCGGCGGGCAGGCTCTGGCGCTCGACCGTGGCGGCGTGCAGGGCCGGATTGGCCTTGGCGCGTTCGACGGCGGTCTCTGACGCCGCGCGCGACAGGCGGGCGCCGTCGTTGCGCAACAGGGCGTCCAGGGTGTCGTCGTCGCCGCGCTCGACGATGATGTCGGACACGGCCTCGGACACGACGGCGCGGCCCGAGACGGCGCGCAGATGACCCTGGCCGCGCTTGCGCACGACGTGGATCAGGTCTTCGTCGGTCAGGACGCTGGAGGCGCGCAGCACCTGTTCGGCGACCTCCAGCTCGTCGTCGGCGAAGCGACGGATCAGGCTGTGGGGGGCGTTGGGCGCCTCGGCGAACCGGGCGGCCAGTTCGGCGCGGACCGCGACCTCCATCTCGTCGGACAGCTTGGCCAGGACCGAGCCGTAGAGGTCGGTCTCGTTGGCGTTGTGGTCGGGAACGCCGAAGAAGTGGTCGGTCAGTTCGCGTAGCAGCAGGCGGCGCTTCTCGCTGGACTCCTCGCCGGCCAGGGCGATCAGCTGCGGCAGGCGCGAGCCGGGGATCACGGCAGGTTCGATCACGGCTTGATCGCTCATGGCAGGTTGTCGGCTTCGGTCTGGGGCACGGCGCGCAGCGAGCCGTTGGCGTTGCGGATCAGGGCCGGCGGACCGTCCGGCTGGGCCAGGTCGTTCGAGCGCGGCGTCTGGGTCATCTCGACCGGCAGGGCGTCCAGATAGGTCTGCTGCGGCGCGGGGATGGCGTCGGGATGACGGCCGGCCTGGCGGTGGACCGAATAGTAGCGGGCGCTGTTGTCGCCGGTCGGGGCCATCTGGGCCGCCTGCTGATTGGCGGCGACGGCGGCGGCGTCCACGGGAACGCCGGCCTGGGGGCGTTGCAGGCGATAGATGGGGGCGTCGCGGCGCGGGGCCATGGGGTCGGCGACGGCCGTCTGGGCGGCGGGTTCGACCGGTTGCGGCTGGGGCTCGGGGGCGGCCTGGACCACCGTCTGCTGCCGGGCGGGCGCGGGCGCAGCCTCGGCTTGCGGTTGCGGTTGGCTCTGGACCGGCTCGGGCGCCTGCGGTTGAGGCGCGGGGGTGTAGGGGGCAGGGGCGGCTTGCACGGGGGCAGGGGCGGGCTGGCCCATCCAGGCGCTGGCGGGCGTCAGGCCGTTGCTGCGCGGTGTGGCGGTGGAGGGTGCGGGCGCCAGGCGGGCCAAAGGAATGGCGCCGGGGATGGTGCGGTTGGCGGCGACGACGGTCGGTTGCGGCGCCTCTGGCCGCGTCACGGCGGGCGTAGGAACGGACCGCGCGGCGACCGGCGGCTTGCCCGGCCACGACAGGTAGCGCAGGCCGGATGGATTGGTCGACGCCTGCTGGGCGACGGCGGCGCTGGCCAGCGCGCTGGCGGCGGTAATGACTGTTGTTAAGACGAGGGCGCGGCGCAAGGCGGCTCTCCGGTGAGGAATTGCAGCCCGCACACTAGGGTTCGACCACTTAATCCCGCGCTAACGCCACGGCAGGTTCCGACACCAAAGGCGTGTCAGCCGCGACCGGGCAGATAGTTGTCGGTGAAGGCGTCGCGCCAGTTCAGCCCCGCCTCATAGACGCCGGCCTGGGAGGTGACGTCGAAGAAGGCCTGCCAGCGCTCCTCGGTCAGGGCGCCCAGGCCGTAGAGGGCGGCGTCGCCCCCGTCGACGATGGCGTTGTCGCGCAGCTTGTCGCGGGCCTGGTCCAGCACAGCCTGGGTCATGTCCGGGTTGTCCTTGCGGATCAGGGCGTCGGCGGCCGAGGCGTCGCCTCGAATATAGTCGCGCCACCCCTCGGCCGAGGCGGCGATGAAGCTGCGCAAGGCCGCGCCATTGTCGCGGGCGAAGGCGTTGGGCGCCAGGACCATGGCGGCGTAGGAGGGATAGCCCTCGTCGGCCATCAGGAAGACCCGGGGATCGAAATCGGCCGCCTGTTCGATGGCGTAGGGATCGCTGGTCAGATAGCCCTGCTGCACCGCGCGCGTGTTGGCGATGAAGGCGGCGGGGTCGTAGGCGTAGGGGCGCAGCTGCTCGTCGGTGAAGCCGTAGCGGGCCTTCAGCCAGACCCAGAAAGTGCTGACCGCCGTATCGGACAGCAGGAAGGGCCGGCCGGTCAGGTCGGCGATGGTCTCCAGCGCCGGATCGGGATGGGCCATCAGGACCTGGGGGTCCTTCTGGAAGAAGGCGGCGACGGCCTTCACCGGGGCGCCGGCCGCGACAAGGTTCATCGGGATGAAGCTGTTGGAGCCCATGCCCAGTTCGACGGCGCCCGAGGCCAGCAGGTGCGGCACGTTCACGCCAGGACCGCCCTGGACGATCTGGACGTTCAGCCCGCGCTTCTCATAGGCCCCGCTGGCCAGGGCCTGATAGAAGCCGCCCTGCTCGGCCTGGGCGCGCCAGTCGGTGGCGAAACGCAGGCGCACCCGACCCTGTTCGTCCACCGGCGCCTCCACCCGCCCGCAGGCCCGAAGCCCCACGGCGCCCGCCGCCACGGCCGCACCGCCCGCGATCAGAGCGCGGCGGCGGGTCAGCAAGCGATTCCCCGGTACAGTCATGCGCCTGACTTACGGGGGGATAGGGGCGTTGGGAAGGCGCGGCGTCAGTCGGGGTCCGCGATGCCGGTCAATGAGATCACGCGATCTCTAAAGTCGAGGAACGCTGCGCCTTCCTCTCGGATGATGTCGGAAATCCGATAGAAGCGGTTGGTGCTGGGAGATTCTTTCTCAGAAACTGCGACATCGATCTTGTCCACATTCACGACGGTCCAGCATTCCACGAAGCCGGCGCTCTTGGCTTTCTGGTGGCTCTTTTCGGCCTCGCCGATTCGGTTGTGAATATTCGAAAAGTCCGAGCCCGCCTTCACCTCAATGGCGATGAGTTGTCGATACGAACCCGACGACATCGCTTCACGGATGATGATGTCGGGGTCTGGTGCGAACTCGATAAAGACCGCTCGACCGGCCGCATTCTTCAGTTCGATCCTGGTGTCGGTGCTGCTGACGACGGCAGACGCGACGATGTCGTGGATCGCGTTGAATACGGTCTTGATGCCCGCGACGCCTTTTCTAACATTCGCTCCGCCTCGCAACTGCGGGCCGAGAGTCAGTAGGGTCAGATCGTCGAGAAGACCTGCACTGATCTTCTTGCTTCCGATGGCGGACAGCAGCACGGCCCCCGCCTGGCCCAAGGCGTCACAGGCCGCCGGAAGGTCCGCAAGGACTGAAGGAGCGATGACGCCCTTTTCTTCCATTCTTTTGAGCCGGCCGAAGCCGGTCGCCGACGTGTAGAATTCCTTCTGACTGAACCCATACAGAAGTCGATAGTAGCCAATCAGTTTGGGATTCTCTTTCAGGATCGCCGGAACGGGGAACATCATTTCACCTCGCAGGCCGTGGCCGGCGAGGATGGACAGGCTATGAGGCGGGACGTGCGTGGCGAGTTCCTGGTCGATCGCCGGAATGCTCAGAGATTTGACCGTGCGGCTCAGTGCGTTCTGCAAGAACGCTTCACGAATGCCGGAAAGGGACGTCGCGAAATCGACCTGGGTTTCGGGCATCGGCAGGACGAACGTCATGCCGCGATCTTGACGATCTTGCTTTCGCCCTCCGACAGGCGTTCAGCCGCCAACTTCACGTATTTGGGATTGAGTTCGATCCCCAGATATTCCCGGCCCAGGTTCTGGGCGACCAAGCCTACCGTGCCTGATCCGAAGAAGGGGTCGAGCACATACTGGCCGGGCTTGGTGGACGCCTTGATGCACGGTTCGATCAGTTTCGAAGGGAAAGTCGCGAAGTGCGCACCTGGAAACGCCTGGGTGTGAATATTCCAAACCGAACGAAGGTTGCGGCCGTTGGGTTCGATGACGGCAAGTCTGTCGTAAGAATATTTTTCCGACTTGGTGAACATGAAGATGTATTCGTGCGCGCGTGTCGGCCTATCTCTAACGCTTTCCGGCATTGCATTTGGCTTGTTCCAAATGATGTCGGCGCGAAGATACCATCCATCGTCTTGCAGCGCGAAGGCGAGCCTCCAAGGTATGCCGAGCAGATCTTTGGACTTAAGCCCGTCTGGCGTGTTCGGTCTGACGCTCATTGCGCGCGCGGGGTTCTTCTTGTCCGGCGCGCGCCAGCCTCGGTTCCCGCTGGTGTATCCGTCCCCGATGTTCAGCCAGAATACGCCGTCGTCAGCCAGAACGCGTCGGGCCTCTCTAAACACTGACCGAAGGCTGGCGATGAATTCCGGCAGGGTCTCTTCGAGGCCGATCTGGTCGTCCGTGTCATAATCACGCAGCCCCCAGTATGGCGGGGATGTCACGATGGTCTGAATGCTTTCCGAAGGCAGCCGACGCAGGGTCGTCAGCGCATCGCCCTCGTAAATTGCCGAACCCGACAGTGGCAGTTTCGCCGGTCGTATGACCTTGGTGGTGCGCATTCGATCCCCGATTCAAGGTGAATCAATATAGCGGCCAAAAGGGTCTTTGGTCGATCACAAAGCGGGTGTTTGCGGTGCGTGCGCAGATGGCCGGCGCCCCAATTGAGCGAGGGGACGAAGCGTGCGGGCAAGCCCGTGCTCTTCGTCCCCTCGCCAAGTCCGGGTTGGACTTGGCCGTTCGGGTCAGGGCCTTGGCGTCAGCGTCGTTTCGGGCGAACCCGAAAGGGCGGTCGGCTGTACCTCGTCGCGCTCCTGGTCTTGGGCGTCCCACGGTATTGCGACCGTGTCGTCCCTCGATCCCGATCCGGTTCTCCGGTTCCTTGTCGATCCTGAGACCGTCGAGGACTGGAGCCTGAATCCCGCCTACCGCACGTTACGATCCGAAGATCGCCCGATCGCGCCGGGTCGGAGAGCCGGGCCGGTTCGCTTGATGTCCGGGGTCTCCCCTGGATTTCCGCGCCGCCGTGTCCCTTGGCCTGTTGACGTTCCGATGAAACCGGCTATGAGGCAAGCGCCCGATCTCGCCCCGGTGTGCACGACTGGCCCGGCGGCGGTGGACAAGCCTGTGAACATCGGTGGACGGATCAAATTCGCGGTTGCGGATCAGCGTCTTGCCTTGTCCACAGAAACGCGGCGATAGACGACTGTGTCCGGCGCCGGACGGATCGATTGCAACCGGTCGCCGTGCTTTGTGTTTTGTGAAACCAAGACCGCTGTCTTTGGGGAAAGTGCTTGCCCGATAACGTCTCCAGCCAGGCCGAGAAAGCCGGGATCGATCGCGATCATCTGACTCAGATGTTCGCCCATGCGCCTGGGTTCATGGCGTTGCTGGTCGGGGCGGATCACAGGTTCGAGCTGACCAATCCCAATTATCAAAAGCTGATCGGCCATCGCGAGGTCTTGGGGCGCACGGTGGCGCAGACGCTGGCCGATGCGGTCGACCAAGGCTATCTGGATCTGCTGGACCGCGTGTATCGCTCAGGCGAGCCGCACCGGGCCGAGGGCGCGCTGTTTGCCGTTCAGGCCGAACCGAACGGCGAGCCGGTGGATCGCTACGTCGATTTCGTCTTTCAGCCCCTGAAGGACGCGAGCGGTCAGGTCTGGGGCATCTTCGTTCAGGGCGTGGACGTCACGGAACGGCATCAGGCGGCCAAGGCGCTGGCGGTCAGCGAGGCGCGATACGGCGCCCTGTTCGCGGCCATGGCGACGGGATTCTGCGTCATCGAGATGAAGTTCGACGCGGCGGATCGGCCGGTCGATTACAAGATCGTCGAGGGCAACCAGGCGTTCGAGGCGATGACCGGCCTGGTCGATCCTTACGGCAAATGGGTCAGCGAGATCGCACCGGGGCTGGAGCAGCACTGGTTCGATCTTTACGGCGGCGTGGCGCGCACGGGACAGCCGGCGCGGTTTGAAAACCCCGCCGACATCTTCGGCCGCTGGTACGACGTGCAGGCGCTGCGCATCGGTCAGCCGGGCGCCTGGCAGGTCGCGATCCTGTTCAACAACATCACCGAGCGCAAACAGAGCGAGGCGCGTCAGAACGCCCTGCTGGAGCTGAACGACGCCATCCGCGACCTGACCGACCCCGGCGAGATCGCCCAGGCGTCCGCCCAGGTTCTGGCCCAGACGATGGGCGTCAGCCGCGCGGGATACGGCACGGTGGACACGGTCGGCGAGACCATCACCATCGCGCGCGACTTCAACCAGCCGGGCGTGAGCAGCATCGCCGGCACCCTGGCCTTCCGCGAGCATGGCTCCTACATCGAGAACATCAAGCGCGGCGAGACGGTGACCATCGCCGACGTGGCGCTGGATCCCCGCACGGCCGCGACGGCGGAGGTGCTGAAGCGGATCAGCGCCGGGTCGTTCGTCAACATGCCGCTGATGGAGCAGGGCCGGGTCGTGGCCATGGTCTTCGTCAACCATGCGACGCCGCGCCATTACAGCGACAGCGACCTGCGCCTGATGCGCGACGTGGCCGAACGGGTGCGGTCAGCGACCGAGCGCGCCAGGAGCGAGGCCGCCCTGCGCGACAGCGAGGCCCAGTTCCGGGTCTTCGCCCAGGCCACGCCGATCCAGATCTGGGCCAGCTGGGCGGATGGGTCGCTGTATTGGTTTAACCCCCAGGTCTATGCCTATACCGGCCAGAAGGATGGCGATCTGGACGGGGCGGAGGGGTGGATCAGCAATGTTCACCCCGAAGATGCGCAACGGGCGATCGAGACCTGGTCCCGAGCGCTGGCGAGCGGCCAGGTCTATGAGACCGAGTTTCGCGTGCGTCGGCACGACGGGGTCTATCGCACCTTCATGGTGCGGGCCGAGCCGGTCCACGACGAGGAGGGCCGGATTACCCGCTGGGTCGGGTCCAACACCGATATCGAGGATCTGCGCAGCCAGGCGGCCGAACTGGCGATGTTCAACGAGACGCTGGAAGACCAGGTCGCAGAGCGCACCGCCTCGCTGATGCAGGCAGAGGAGGCGCTGCGCCAGAGCCAGAAGATGGAGGCGGTGGGCCAGCTGACGGGCGGCATCGCCCACGACTTCAACAACCTGCTGGCGGGGATCAGCGGCAGTCTGGAAATCATCTCCAACCGCATCGCCCAAGGGCGGCACAACGACGTGGAGCGGTTCACCGTCGCCGCCCAGGGCGCGGCCAAGCGGGCGGCGGCCCTGACGCACCGGCTGCTGGCCTTCTCGCGACGCCAGACCCTGGATCCCAAGCCGACCGATCCCAACCGCCTGATCCGCGGGATGGAGGAGCTGGTCCGGCGCACGACGGGGCCGGGCATCCATGTCGAGGTGGTCGCCGGCGCCGGCCTGTGGCCCGTGCTGATCGATGCGCACCAGTTGGAAAACGCGGTGCTGAACCTGTGCATCAACGCGCGTGACGCCATGCCGGGCGGCGGGCGGCTGACCATCGAGACCGGCAACCGATGGATCGACGCGCGCACGGCCAAGGCCCAGGATCTGGACCCCGGCCAGTATGTCTCCATCTGCGTCAGCGACACCGGCTCCGGCATGGCGCCGGAGGTCGCGGCGCGGGCGTTCGAGCCCTTCTTCACCACCAAGCCGCTGGGCGAGGGGACGGGGCTGGGCCTGTCGATGATCTATGGCTTCGTGCGCCAATCGGGCGGACAGGTGCGGATCTATTCCGAGCCGGGGCAGGGGGCGATGGTCTGCCTTTACCTGCCGCGCCACCACGGCGCGGTCGAGGAGGGCGAGGCGGTTCCCGAGGTCGAGGAGGCCCCGCGCGCCCAGGCGGGCGAAACAGTCATGGTCGTGGACGACGAGCCGACGGTGCGGATGCTGGTCGCCGAAATCCTGCACGAGCTGGGCTATCAGTGCATCGAGGCCTCGGACGGGGCGGCGGGGCTGAAGCTGCTGAACTCAGAGGCGCGGATCGACCTGCTGGTCACCGACGTGGGCCTGCCCGGCGGGATGAACGGGCGTCAGATGGCGGACGCCGCACGGTTGGAGCGGCCGGACCTGAAGGTGCTGTTCATCACCGGCTATGCCGAGAATGCGGTGGTCGGCAACGGCTACCTGGACCCCGGCATGCACGTCATGACCAAGCCCTTCGCCATGGAGGCGCTGGGCAGCCGAATTCGTGAGCTGATCGAGATCTGACCCCCCATCTCCCGCTCATCCCGGCGAAAGCCGGGATGAGCGGAAAGGTAAGGGGATGGTGCCCAGGTTCTGGACTCATAAGTTCTGAGCCAAAATCTTGTTGAAGCGAGCAGTACGACGGCGAGGAAGTTGCGGACGAGTTTGTCGAAGCGGGTGGCGACGCGTCAGAAGTGGTTGAGCTTGCAGAAGTAGCGCTCGACGACGTTTCGGTGTCGGTAGATGGCGGGGTCGATAATGGCCTGGGCTTCATGGCCTCGGTCGGCGACCAGAGCCTTGGCGGGTTTGAGGCCGTCGATCAGGGCCTCAACGGCGGCCTTGTCCAATGCCTGACCGGCCGAGAGCACGATCCGCAACGGCAGGCCGTCCTGATCGACCAGGGCGTTGATCTTGGTGCTCAGTCCTCCACGAGAACGGCCGATGGCGTGATCCGGACCCCCTTTTTCCACCGGCGGCGTGCTGGTGGGCCCGGATGATCGAACTGTCGATCACGGCGAGCTGGCAGACAAGGCCTCGAACACCCGGATTCAGACGTCAATCCGTTTCGCTCAAATCGTATCGCGCCATCCCAAGGCTCCTTTCAGAACCTCAAATCCCCGAACGCTTTATGAGTTCAGAACCTAGAGCCGCGTGAACCGTGCGGGCGGCAGGGCGGCGTGGGTGAAGCGGGCTTGGCGCACCGCGCCCTTGAAATAGTTCAAGCGGTTGATGCGACAGCCGACCGAGGCGCGGCCTGGCCCCTGAGGCTTGAACGGGACGGCATGTTCGCCCTGCAGCACGCCGTCGACATAGGCGCGGTACATCACGCCGTCGAAGGTCTGGGCGACGTGAAACCACTGGCTGCAAGGGTGGAGGCGCTCGGGAAAGATCAGGGTGTGGTTGTAGCCTGGGCCGCGCGTGAAGGCGTCCAGGTACCAGCGGTCCTGAACCACGCGGATCTCGAACAGGAAGCGCGTCTGGGACGGCGGCTGGCCGGCGGGCGCCTCTTCGGCGAGATGGAACCAGCGCTGCTCGAAGGCGCCGCCGTCGGGCCGGAACAGGGCCTCGAAGGTAAAGGTCTCGGCGCCGGCCAGCGGATGGTCCTCGATGAACAGGGCGTCGTCCACGCCGTCGAACCGCACCGCGCGACCATAGGGACTGTCGATCAGGGTCGGGTCGCCCTCGACGTTGGTCGCCACGCCGCCGATGTCGGCCAACCGATCAAAGGTCCACACCGTCTGGCGCGGCGCGGCGGCCCTCATCGTCGCGCATCCCGGCAGGATCGCGCCCGCAACGCCCGATGCGCCCAGGGCCATCAGGCGGCGGCGGTCCAGAGGCAGGGCGTCGGGCATGGGTCGTCTCACGGCGGTTTTGTCGCGCGACACTATGGGAATGGTCGCGCGAGGCAACGGCCTGCGCCCCGGTTCGTTGTCTCAATCCTTACAGACTGGAGTATCGACGATGAAACTTTCCAATGGCGCACTGGTGGCGGTGGTCGACGGCGAGAAGCTGGCCCTGTTCAAGAACACGAACGCCACGGACATCAAGCTGACGCCGCTGGAAAACCCGCCCATCGCGGATCGCGTTTCCGGCTCGGCCGGGCGCCGTTCCAACGAAGCCAATCCCGACAACGACACCCAGGCTGAAGACGGCTTCGCCATGGGCGTCGCCGAGGTGCTGAACAAATGGTCGGTCACCAACAAGATCGACGAACTGCTGGTGATCGCCGCGCCCAAGACGCTGGGTGAGTTACGCAAGCACTGGCACAAGGACCTTCAAGGCAAGCTGGTCGGCGAGATCGCCAAGGATCTGACGGGTCATTCCAGCGACCAGATCGCCGCGGCGATCGACAAGGCGTGACTTGAACGCGTTGCTCGCGACGCGAGAGGCCCGCTTGTGATGATCGGGAGGCCCCATGTCGCTGCAAGGCGATGTGGGGCCCTCTTGTTTACGGCGGTGCATCTCGAACGATGAATGGCGATTTGAATCAGGCCCTGCCTGAACTCTGGTTAACGCTTAGCACGTCATGGATTGTGCTGAGAAAGCGACAGCTTTGACACAAAGTTGCAGCTTTCGGTCTTCTTTCATTGACTGCGGCGGCTTTGCGGCAAAATCCTTGCCATCACCGCGACTCCTCTCGCGGTAATGGGGGATGATCATGCACAACAAGGCCGTTTTTCGCTCGATCCTGCTTGGCGGATCGATTCTGAGCGCGATAGCGACGCCCGCATTCGCTCAATCCACGCCGGATCAGCCGTCAGAGGTCGATGAGATCGTCGTCACCGGCTCGCGCCTGTCCGCGACCGCCGCCACCCAGGCGGCTCAGCCGGTTCAGGTGGTCACGGCGCAATCGATCGAGGCGCAAGGCGTGACCCAGGTCGCCGACCTGCTCGACCGCATTCCGGCGCTGCAATCCTCGACCAGTTCGGCCCAGGCGAATGGCGGCGCCGCGACCCTGAACCTGCGCGGCATGGGGGCGGAGCGCACCCTGACCCTGGTCAATGGGCGCCGTTATGTGGCCGGCGTGCCTGGATCGGCCGCCGTGGACGTCAGCAGCATTCCGGCCGGGCTGATCGAACGTGTCGAAGTCCTGACCGGCGGCGCATCCGCCGTCTATGGGTCCGACGCGGTCACCGGCGTGGTCAACTTCATCCTCAAGGACGACTACGAGGGCACCGAGATGACGGTGCAGGGCGGTCTGTCCGGCGAGGGCGATGCCGAGGAATTCTATATCTCGCTGCTCCATGGCCGAAACTTCGACAATGGGCGCGGCAACTTCACGATCGGGGTTCAGGGCAACGAACGCTCTGAGCTCTACTATGGCGATCGCAGCTTCTCGAAGAATAACGGCACCTACGACGACTACACCAACCCCGCGCTCTTCTTCCAGGTCGGGGATCCCCTGCCTCCCGGCCGCACTCTGGCCGATACGCGAGGTCGCACGATCCTGCTCGGCGGCGCGCCGCGTTTCGTCGGAACCGATGCGTCGCTGATCTCGCGCGCCCAGACCGCAACCCCGCGCGCCTTCATCGCCGATCCCCGCTTCTCGATCTCCAGCACCAGCGGCCTTATCGGGATCGATCTGGACGGCGACGGCTTTGCGGACCCGGCCGGCGCCTTCTCCAATCCGCAGGTCAACGCCGACTGCTTCAGCAATCGCAACGGACAACAGGGTTATGGCTGCTACACTGTCGATCCTGTCACGGGTCAGCTGCGGCCCTTCCAGGACGGCCTGTATGCCGGCTCCTCCAACCAGTCGGGCGGCGACGGCGCAGCGCAAGTGTTCGACGGCCAGAGCCTGTTGCCCAAGGAGTCGAGCTATTCGGTCAGCTTGACGGGCAACTACAACCTCTCGACCTTCTTCAATCCGTTCGTCGAGATCAACGCGTCATGGAGCCAGGGCACGACGTTCAGCCCCTACAACTCCTATGACGACTCCATCCCGATCTCGCTTGAGAACCCCTTCATCCCGGCGGCGCTGAGGGCCTTGGTCAATGCCGAGATCGCGGCCGATCCCAGCGTCGCCGGTACGGCGGGTATCGCACTCTCGCGAGACCACGCCGACGTCATGGATCCCAAGCGGGTCAATGATCGCCGCACCTATCGCGCGGTGTTCGGCACACGGGGCGAACTGGACCTCGGCTGGAACTACGAGCTGTCGTTCAACTATGGCCGCACAGAGCAGGACGCGACCTATGCCTTGCGGCTGGAGGATCGCTTCTTCGCCGCCGTCGACGCCGTCACCGATCCGGTGACGGGCCAGGCGGTCTGCCGCTCGACCCTCGATCCTACGGCGGCGCCGCCGATTTCGGGCCTCTATCCTCAGTTCGGCGGGCCGGTGCCCAACCCGTTCCAGACCTTCACGCCTGGCGCGGGTTCGGATTGCCGCCCGCTGAACCTGTTCGGGTTCGGCAACGTCAGCCCGGAAGCCTCGGCCTTCGTCGGACCGCAGGTGACCGACACCGCTCTGATCCAGCAGACGGTGGTCTCCGGCTTCCTGGCCGGTGATCTCTCGCGTTGGTTCAGCCTGCCGGGCGGCCCGATCAGCTTCGCCGTCGGCGGCGAGTATCGCAAGGAACAGAGCGACTTCAATCCGAACGACTTCGACGAACAGGGCGTGTCGTTCCGCTACGCCACCACGGCGGCCGTCTCCGGCGAGTTCGAGGTGTCGGAAGGCTTCGTTGAAATCAGCTTCCCGCTGCTGACGGACCTGCCGTTCGCCGAGACCCTGACGCTGAACACCGCCGCGCGGTTCGGCGACTATTCCAACATCGGCAATACGGAGACCTTCAAGGCCGACCTGGTCTGGGCGCCGGTGACCGACGTCCGGTTCCGCGGGGGCGTGGCCAAGGCCGTGCGTGCGCCCAATATCGCCGAACTGTTCACACCGCTCCAGACGGCCGGTTTCCGTCCGATCGATCCCTGCTCGGCGGAAAACATCACGCAGGGGACAAGCTCGCGCGAGGCGAACTGCCGGGCGGATCTGGCGCGTTACGGCGTGACGGTCGGCGCGGTCTACGACTTCGAAGACCCGCTGACGGCCCAGTTCTTCGGCGCGGCCGGCGGTAATCCCGATCTGCAGGCGGAAACCTCGGACTCTTGGACGGCGGGCGTGGTGCTGCAACCGCGCTTCATCCCGAACTTCACGCTGACGGCCGACTACTGGAACATCAAGATCGAGAACGCCATCGCCGCAGTCTCGGGTCAGGACATCGTCAACAGCTGCTATGACGCGCCCAGCATCACCAACCAGTATTGCGCCTTGCTCAGCCGCGACGACCGCCCCGGTTCTCTCACGCAGGGCGGCCTGGACTATCTGCAACAGAGCCAGGTGAACTTCGCCGGGCTGGAGGCGTCGGGCGTCGATTTCAACGCCGTCTATCGTCTGAATATGGACACCTTCGGCAAGCCGGAGTGGGGCTCGCTGGCCCTGGGCGTCGCCGGCACCTGGCTTGAGGACCGCAACGACTTCCCGTTCGCCTCAGACTCTGGCCTGGCCAATCCGGTCAAGGAACAGCTGAACTCGCCGGAGTGGGTGGTCAACACCTCCGTCCGCTGGAGCGTGGGCGACTTCACCGCCGGCCTGTTCTCGAACTATCAGAGCAAGCAGACCCGTGCGGGCGTCGAGATCGAGAATACGGTGTCCTTCGACGCGCCGTGGAACGATCCCATCTGGACCCACGACGCCTCGCTGTCCTGGGACATCGACGGCAAGAGCGACCTGATCCTGGGCGTCAACAACCTGACGGACGAAGAGCCGTTCCGCAGCACGGTGGCGACCCCGGTTTCGGCGCGCGGCCGCTACTTCTTCGTGCGGTTCAGCAAGAAGCTGTAAGCGCAAGGTCGAACCGAAAGTGAGGAGCGGCGACCGGCGACGGTCGCCGTTTCTTTCGTTTCAGGCGCCGTCCAGGAACAGCCGGCACGCCGGGTTGGCGGTTTCGTCCACGTAAGGATAGCCCAGGTCGGCCAGGGCAGCGGTCAGTTGGGCCTGCTCCTGCGGCGGCACGCTAATGCCCGCCAGCACCCGGCCCACGTCGTCGCCGTGGTTGCGATAGTGGAACAGGGTCAGTGCCCAGGCGGGCTGGAGGCTGTTGAGGAAGCGCAGGAAGGCGCCGGGCCGTTCGGGGAACTGGAAGCGCAGGATGCGTTCGTGCGGCAGGCCCACGGTGCGGCCGCCAACCATGTAGCGGACGTGCAGCTTGGCGGTCTCGTTGTCGCTCATGTCCTCGACGGCGTAGCCGCCCGAGCGCAGCGCCGCGATCAGGTCGTCACGCTCATGCGGTCCGTTTCTCAAGGCCACCCCGACGAAGATCTGGGCGTCGCCGTCGCCGGACCAGCGATAGTTAAACTCGGTCACCGACCGACCGTCGAGGGTGTCGAGGAAGCGGCGATAGTCGTCGCGGTCGTCCTTCATGGCCACGGCCAGCAGGGCCTCGGCGCCCTCGCCGATCTCGGCCCGTTCGGCGACGTGACGCAGCCGGTCGAAGTTCAGGTTGGCGCCGGAGTTGATGGCGATCAGGCTGCCGTTTCCAGGATGGGCGGCGGCCCAGGCCTTGAGCCCCGCCAGCGCGACGGCGCCCGACGGCTCGGCGATGGCGCGGCTGTCGTCGAAAATGTCCTTGATGGCGGCGCAGATGGCGTCGGTGTCCACCAGCACGATCTCGTCCAGCAGGTCCTTGCACAGGCGGAAAGTCTCGGTCCCGGCACGACGCACGGCGACGCCATCGGCGAACAGGCCGACCTCGTTCAGGGTCACCACCTCGCCCGCGTCGATGGCGGACTTCATGGTCGGCGCATCGACGGGCTCGACACCGATCACGCGGGTCTCGGGACGCAGGAATTTGACGATGGCCGCGACCCCGGCGGCCAGACCCCCGCCGCCAATGGGCACGAAGATCGCCTCGATGGGATCGGCGTGCTGGCGGGCGATCTCAAGTCCCACGGTGCCCTGGCCGGCGATCACGTCGGGATCGTCAAAGGGGTGGATGAAGGCCGCGCCGGTCTGGCTTTCCAGATGGCGGGCGTGGGCATAGGCCTCGTCGAAGCTTTCGCCGTGCAGGACCACCTCGCCACCCAGGGCGCGGACGGCGGCGACCTTGATGCCGGGGGTGGTGGTCGGCATGACGATGGTGGCGGGCGTATTGCGGCGGGCGGCGGCCAGGGCGACGCCTTGCGCATGATTGCCGGCCGAAGCGCAGATGACGCCCTTCGACAGTTCGTCCTCCGACAGGGCGGCGATCTTGTTGTAGGCGCCGCGGATCTTGAACGAGAAGACCGGCTGCAGGTCCTCTCGCTTGAGCAGGACGGGCCGGTCCAGCCGCGCCGACAGGCGGCGCAGCGGGTCGAGAGGCGTTTCCTCAGCCACGTCATAGACGCGGGCAGTGAGGATGCGGCGGATGGTGTCCTGCATGGAAATGTCGCGAATAGGCTTGAAGCGGCAAAGAAGTGGGCTGTCATCTAGGCGAAGTCGGCCGTCTTGGGAACGGTTTTTGCAAATCCGTGCTGCCTATGCCTTCCGAGGATCGGTTTGGATTTCCTCTTGCACCGCGTCCGCATCGGCCTACATTGTTCCTGCTTATGCTAACATTGAGCATAAGGGTATGGGAGATGATCATGGCTGACGGCGCCTTTGGTCTGACGAAAGAGCTTGAGCGGGAGACCGCCGGGGTGTGGGCCAAGGTCAAGGACCACGTCACGCCCCTGGAGTGGCCCGAACAGGCGCGGCTGATCAGCGAGATCAACCGGCTGAAGCGCCAGCGCGACGCCGTGATCCTGGCCCACAACTATATGACGCCCGAGATCTTCCACGGGGTCGGCGACTATGTCGGCGACAGCCTGGGTCTGGCCAAGGAGGCCGCGCGATCGGACGCGAAGGTGATCGTTCAGGCGGGCGTCCATTTCATGGCCGAGACGTCCAAGATCCTGTCGCCCGAGAAGACCGTGCTGATCCCCGATCTGCGGGCCGGATGTTCGCTGGCGTCGTCGATCACGGGGGCCGACGTGCGGCTGATCAAGCAGCGCTATCAGGGCCTGCCGGTCGTGACCTATGTGAACACCACTGCCGATGTGAAGGCCGAGACCGACATCTGCTGCACCAGCGCCAACGCGGTTCAGGTGGTGGAATGGGCGGCGAAGGAATGGGGCGTGGACCGCGTCATCCTGATCCCCGATGAATATCTGGCGCGCAACGTCGCGGCCCAGACCACGGTGGGGATCATCGCCTGGAAAGGCCGCTGCGAGGTCCACGAGCGGTTCACGGTGGACGACATCGCCGAGATGCGCGCCGCCTATCCGGGCGCCGAGATCCTGGCCCACCCCGAATGCCCGGAAGACGTGTTGGCGGCGGCGGACTTCGCCGGATCGACTGCGGCCATGACCGACTATGTCGAGACACGGCGGCCCAAACAGGTGGTGATGATCACCGAATGTTCGATGGCCTCGAACGTGGCCGGCGACGTGCCGGGCGTGCAGTTCATTGGCCCGTGCAACCTGTGCCCGCACATGAAGCGGATCACGCTTCAGAACATCCACGACTGCCTGCTGCACATGCAGTTCGAGGTCACGGTGCCGGCCGACATGATCGAACGCGGTCGCCTGGCGGTGCAGCGGATGATCGACCTGCCGCCGCCGCTGGTTCCCGCGCGCTATGACCTGGTCAAGGCCAGGCATCATGTCGATGTGGAGCTGATCTGAGCGTGACGCGGCGATCGGTCCCGGCGACGGGGCCGATGCGCGCGCCCATCTGGACGCCATGAGCAACACCGACACCCCAAACCCCACACCCGCCCCCGGTCCCTGGGATCCCCGGCCCGAAGCCGCCGCCGTGCGCGAGGCGCCGGTCGAGCGCGCCGCCATCGACGCCCCGGTCGAGAAGGACCAGAGCCTGGTCTGGGCCTTGGCCTCCACGGCCCTGATGGGCGCCTTTCTGTGGTGGGTCACGGGCAGCGCCATCGTGGCGGGGGCGGTGCTGATCGGCCTGTTCGTTCACGAGGCGGGGCACGCCTTGGCGATGAACAAGCTCGGCATGGGTCCGGCGCGCATCTACATCATTCCCTTCCTGGGCGGACTGGCCAAGGCGCGGCGCGAGCCGAAGAGCGAGTGGGACGGCGTGCTGGTGTCACTGGCCGGACCGGCGTTCGGCCTTCTGGCCATGATCCCCTTCGTCGGGGTCTGGATGGCGCTGGGGCAGGGCGAGTGGCTGATGGGCGCCTTCTTCATCGCCATGCTCAACCTGGTGAACCTGGTCCCCGCGCCGCCGCTGGACGGGTCCAAGGCCCTCGGGCCGGTGCTGACCCGCGTGCATCCACGCCTGGAGCAGATCGTGCTGCTGGTCATCGGCGTGGCGGTCGTCTGGTGGGGTCTGTCCACCGGGCGGTTCATCCTGGCCGCCTTCCTGGCCCTGTCGGTGTTCAGCCATCTGAAGCGCGGCGTGTGGCGCGCGGCCTGGGGCACGCTGAGCTGGCCCGAGGCGGGCAAGAGCCTGGCGCTGTATCTGCTGACCCTGGCGGTGTGCGCTGCGGCGGCCGTCGGCGCCCTGATGCCGATGACCGGGGGCGATCCCGCAGGCGCGATGCAGTTGGGCCTCAACTATCTCGGAGTGCGGGGATGAACCGGACGCGGCATGACGGACCTCTGATCGTCGGCGCAGGCCTGGCGGGGCTGTCGGCCGCGCTGGAGGCGGCGAAGGCGGGGGCCAGGGTTCTGGTCGTGACGCCGGAGCCGTTGTTGAACGCCTGTTCGTCGGCCTGGGCGCAGGGCGGGATGGCGGCGGCCCTGACGGCGCAGGATTCGGCCGAACGCCATGCCGAGGACACCCAGGCGGCGGGCGCAGGCTTGGTCGAGCCGGTCGCGGCGCGCGCCCTGACCGACGCCGGGCGCGAGACGGTGGAGTGGCTGGCGGCCCTGGGCGCGCCTTTCGACCGGGATGCCGACGGTGGATTCGTCGTCAGCCTGGAGGCGGCCCACTCCGTTCCCCGTGTGGCGCGTGTCGGCGGCGACGGGGCGGGCCGGGCGATCCTGTCGGCCGTGGTCGCGGCCGTGCGGGCCGAGAAGCGGATCGAGGTGTGGGACGACGCACGACTGAAAGGCTTGTTGCAGGACGCCGACGGCCGGGTGGTCGGGGCGGTGGTCGTGCGCGGCGATCGTCTGGTCGAGATCACGGCGACGGCGGTCGTGTTGGCCACCGGCGGTGCGGGCGGCCTGTTCGCCGCGACCACGACCCCGGCGGCGCTGAAGGGCGAGGGGATGGCCTTGGCCGCGCGCGCCGGCGCCGAAATCCTCGATCCCGAGTTCGTGCAGTTTCACCCCACCGCCATCGACGTAGGGCTCGACCCCGCCCCCCTGGCGACCGAGGCCTTGCGCGGCGAGGGGGCGCGGCTGATCGACGGTCAGGGGCGGTTCCTGCTGGGCGAAGAAGCCGACGCCGATCTGAAGCCGCGCGACGTCGTGGCGCGGGCGGTCCATGCAGCGCGGGCCGAAGGACGGGGCGCCTTTCTGGATGCGCGCACGGCCATCGGCGAGGCCTTCCCGCACGAGTTTCCCGCTGTCTTCGCCGCCTGTATGCGCAGCGGTCTGGACCCGCGCATCAGCCCCATTCCGGTGATGGCGGCCTGCCACTATCACATGGGCGGGATCGCCGCCGACGCGGACGGACGCACCACGGTTCCGGGCCTCTATGCCGTCGGGGAATGCGCAGCGACGGGGGTGCATGGCGCCAACCGGCTGGCCTCCAACTCCCTGCTCGAAGCGGCGGCCTTCGGTCGGCGTGCGGGCGTGGCTGCAGCCTTGGAGGCAAAGGGCGGCCGTCATGCTCCGGCCGAGATCGCGCCCGACCTGCCCGACGCAGCGATGGCTGAACTGCGAACGGCGATGACGGCTCATGCAGGCGTGGTGCGCGATGCGGAGGGTCTGTCGGGCGTGATCGCCCTGATCGACCGGCTTGAGGCCCAGCACGGGGCGGCCGCCGTCCTGCTGGCGGCGCGGCTGATCGCCCAGGCGGCGCTGGATCGGCGCGAGAGCCGAGGCGGTCATTATCGTTCGGACTATCCTCTGACGGCGGCGCGCGCCGACCATACGCGGGTGCGGATCACGCGCCCGGTGGCGCTGGAGGCGGCGGAATGAGACGGCTTCCCGATCTGCTGATCGAACCCGTCGTGCGACTGGCTTTTGCCGAGGATCTGGGCCGGGCGGGCGACGTGACCGCCATGGCCTGCATTCCCGAGGGCGCGCGCATGAAGGCGGCGTTCGCGGCGCGCAAGCCGGGCGTGCTGGCCGGGATCGACTGTGTGCGGCTGGCGGTGCTGGCCATGGATCCGAAGGCGTTCGTGGACGTGCGCCTCAATGACGGCGACGCCTTCGACGCCGGTGCGGTGCTGGCGGTGGTCGAGGCCGACGCCCGTGCCTTCCTGTCAGCCGAGCGGACGGCGCTGAACCTCGTCGGGCGGCTCAGCGGCGTGGCGACCCTGACGCGGGCCTATGTCGATGCCGTCGCAGGAACGCGGGCGCGGATCGCGGATACGCGAAAGACCACGCCCGGCCTGCGCGCGCTGGAGAAGCATGCCGTGGCCTGCGGCGGCGGGATGAACCATCGCTTCGGGCTGGATGACGCCATTCTGATCAAGGACAACCACGTCGCCGTGTGCGGCGGTGTCGCCGAGGCCGTGCGGCGGGCCAGGGCCTTCGCACCACACCTGATGAAGGTCGAGGTCGAGGTGGACGGTCTGGATCAGCTGGACGCCGTGCTGGCCCTGATCGACGAGGGCGCGGCGCCGGACGTGATCATGCTGGACAACTTCAGCCTTGATGACCTCAGGGCCGCCGTGGCGCGCGTCGCCGGGCGGATCGTGCTGGAGGCCTCGGGCGGGGTCGATCTGACGACCGTTCGCGGCATCGCCGAGACGGGCGTCGACGTGATCTCGGTCGGCGCCCTGACCCATTCGGCGCCGGTTCTCGACATCGGCCTGGACGCGCTTTAGCCAGCCGCCGCTCGTTGCGCCAGACCTGGGCCGATCAGGCGGGGGTGGAGGCCGTTTCGACGATGTCGGTCTTGGCGGGGGCTTCGGCCGGACGCGCGGGACGCGACGCCGGCTGCGTGTTGGCGGCGCGGGCGGCCGTCGGCGCCGGGGTCGTCGCAGCGGCGGGACGTGGCGGCGTCGCCGGTTGGGCGGCCGGAGCCGGCAGGGATCGGCCTTCCTGCGCCAGCACCATCGTATAGGCCACGGCCTGGCCTGCCTGACGCGCGGTCTCCACCGGATTGAGGCCGGCCTGGATCAGGCGCGGCTGTTCCGCAGGGGCCGAAGGCCGCGCCGCATAGGTGAAGGCGCCGCTGGAGCCCGAACGCCCGCCGAAGCGATAGAACAGATGGCTGCCGACCTGGCTGACCTGGATCAGCGACGACCTCCAGCCCGGCGCGACGGCGGTGGTGTGGAAGTGGGTGGCGTTGCCGACGCGGGCGAAGACCGAGCCCGACATGGCGTCCGATGCGACGGTGCGCGCGCGGTTCCAGGCGGCCTGGTTGACGCGGCCGCGCATTACGCCCGAGCAGGTGAAGGAGAACTGACAGCCGGTGCTGCGGGCCGCGCCCTGGAACACCACGCCGCAGACGGTCTTTGGGAAGGCGGGGTGGCGGACGCGGTTCAGAACCACCTGGGCCACGGCCTTCATGCCGTCGCCGCCTTCGCCGCGGGCTTCGTAATAGACGGCCTGAGTCAGGCAATCGAGATCGCGGCTGGCGTCCAGGGCGTTGGCCATCTGGAAGGGGCGGGCGGCGGTCGGAGCGGTCAGGCTGGCGCGGCGAAGATTGGCGTCGCCGGGCGCACGGAGTTGTTCGAGACGGGCGGCCAGCAGTTCGGCCTGTCGGTCGCGCTGGGCCGAGCCGGCGCTGGTATAGGGGTCGTGGCGACGCGCGATGGTCAGGGCGCTGGCGTCCAGACCGCCGGCGGCGGCGGCGAGCGCCTCTTCGGTGAAACCAGCGGCGGTCGCGCCCTGAATCCGTTCAGCCTGAGCGCGCAGCGTCGTCGCGCGCGCAGCCGTGCCGCCCAGATAGGCGCAACCGATCGCCAGTCCCACCAGACCGCCAAAGGCTGCGGCGGCCGTCATGGGCTTGATCTTGGCCACACGATCGGCGCGCAGAATGGCGCGCGTCTGCGAGGAATGCGACAACGAGGTAGTCCTGTTCAGCAGGGCGAGAAACGCGGCCCCCGGGGGTAGTCTTGCCGGCGAGGCGACTCTGCGGTCGCATTCCAGCCTGCAATTTCCGGCGCTCGGCTCAGTGGCCCGGGCGTCGAGGATGGGCCTTTAGCCAGCCTTTTATGGCCTCATTGTGTTCGATTCGCAATCCGATGGTTAAGGTGGCGAAACGACTAGGTATTTTTCAGATGGCTGGCGGCTTGTGGCGGGAATCCGGCGCATCGGACATAATCGAACTATCGAATACTGTATTCGGTTACACAGGAACTGCCCGACGATCGGCGTGTTGCGGTGCAGCGGACTAAAGGTGCCGTCTTGGTCTGTTCAAGATTGTGACAGCGCGCGTAATCGCTACTAGAGCGAAGGGCCCGGAACCGCGACGCGGTGTTCGCGTTGAAGCTTGGCCTTTTGGAGAGAAGCATCATGTCCCGAACCCTCATCCTGACTGCCGCCGTCGCCTCTGCCCTGACCTTGGCTGCGTGCGGCGCCACCGTCGAACAGAAGGCCGCCAGCGGCGCCATCGCGGGCGCCGTCGTGGGCGGCCCTGTGGGCGCTGCTGTCGGCGGAGCCGCCGGAACGGCCGTGGGCCAGGCTCAAAAGCCGAACTGACCCGACGCCAGTCGCGCCCGCCCGCAGGGCTGACCTTGCCATCGGGCGGGCGCGACCTACCTTATAATAGGCGTGTCGATGGCGACGCCGTCGCACGTCAAATGACGCACAGGATCGATTTCCAGGGGGCGAACCTTGATTTTCGCCCGGTTATCGGCTTTGTGCGCCCCGCTTCGGGATGCGCGTTTTTCTCGCCGCCCGACCCCCGACGGCCGCCCCTGGTCGTTCACAAGGAACCCTGACGCTTTCGCATGAAAGATCTGAAGACCGGATTTTCCGACCGCATTACCGCCCAGCAGGAAGCCAAGAAGGCCCTGCTCGCCAAATTCAAGCCGAAGGCCGCTGCGCCCGACCCCGAGTTCGATCGGCTGGCCGAGAAGCGCGCCGCCGAGAAGGAAGCCCTGCGTCAACAACACGAGCTGGCCAAGGCTGAACAGCGCCGCGAGAAGGCCGAGAAGGACGCCGCCCGCATGGCTGCCGACCTCGCCGCTCAGGAAGCGATCGACGCCGAGAAGCGCGCCGACCGCAAGGCGCGCAAGCAACTGACCAAGGAAGAGCAGAAGGAAAAGCGCGACGCCCGTTACGCCGCGCGCAAGGCCCGCCGCTAGGCTCAACGCCGACTGCTGAAGAGATCGACGCGTCGCAGCTCTGCGGCGCGTTTTTCTTTGCCTGTCAGCTTGCCGGCGCGGCGCTCAGTCGCTCCAGAAGGGCGCGCAACTGATCGGACGAATAGGGTTTGCGCAGCAGCGGCCAGGTCGTGTCGGCCAGCACCGCGTCCACATCCTCGCCGACATAGCCCGAGGTCAGGGCGATCCGCAGCTCGGGCCACTCGACCGCCGCCATACGCGCCAGCTCCACCCCGCTCATGCCGCCGGGCATGACCACATCGGTCAGCATCACGTCGAAGCGATCTGCGTGTAGGAACTTCAGCGCGTCGTCGCCATTCTCGGCCCAATCGACCTCAAGCCCAAAACCTTCCAGGATTTCCAGCGCCACGGCGGCGACGCCGGGATCGTCCTCGACCAGCAACATCCGTCCGCCCTCGGCCAGGGGAGCGTCGTCCCGGGACACCGCGACCGGCGCCGCCACCGCATCCTCGACGGACAGGGGGGGCAGATAGAGACAGATCTCGGCCCCCTGTCCCGGCTCGGACTCGATATGAACGCCGCCGCCCGACTGGCGTGCGAAACCATAGACCTGGCTGAGGCCCAGGCCCGTGCCCTTGCCGACGCCTTTGGTGGTGAAGAAGGGTTCGAACACCCGGTCCCGGATTTCGGGCGACATGCCCTCGCCATTGTCGGACACGGCGACGCAGACATAGTCGCCGGCCGCCAGTTCGGCGACATGGCCGGCCTCGACGGTGCAGGCCCGCGTCTGGACCGTGATCCGTGCATGGCGACCCTTGGCCCCCGTCACGTCGCCCAGGGCGTCGCGGGCGTTGACGATCAGGTTCAGCAGCGCCGCCTCGAACTGGGCCGGGTCCACATTGGCGCGCGCGCCGCCGCGCTTCAGCTTCACCTTGAAGTCGACCGCTTCTCCGACGGCGCGACGCAGCAAGGGTTCGCTTTCGCGGATCAGGGCGTTCAGGTCGATCGGCTCGGGCCTGAGGGCCTGACGCCGCGAGAAGGCCAGCAACTGGTGCGTCAGGCTTTCGCCACGTCGCGCCGCCGCCAGGGCCGCCTCGCCCAGCTTCTTGCGCTTGGCCGGGTCGTCGCTGCGCAGGATGATGTCCAGGGCGCCGATCACCACGGTCAGCAGATTGTTGAAATCGTGCGCCACCCCGCCGGTCAGCCGCCCGACCGCCTCCATCCGCTGGGCGTGAACCAGCTGGGCCTCGGCCTGGGCCTTTTCGATCAGGGCCTCATCGACCCGCTCCGCCAGCAGTTCGTTGATCCGTTTCAGGTCGTCCTCGGCGCGCTTGGCGTCGGTCACGTCCAGGCAGGCGCCGACATAGCCCTGGAACAGGCCCGAGGCGTCGAAGCGCGGCACGCCCTCGTTGCGCAGCCAGCGCAGGCCGAGCACGGGATGGTTGACCCGTGTCAGCGCCTCGAACCGATCCCTGGCCTCGAAGGCACGCATGAAGGCGGCGACGAAGACGCCCTCGTCGTCCGGGTGGATCAGGGCGCGCCAGCTGTCGGGCAGATGGCCGTCGGCCTCGACCCCGAAGAAGGTGCGGTATCGCCTGTTGGCGAACACCATCTGCGCGGCGTCGTCGCTCATCCAGATCAGGGCCGGCGCGCTGTCGGCGACGGTGCGGAAACGGTTTTCCGACTCCTCCAGCCTGGCTTGAGCCACGCGCATGTCGGTGACATCGAAGGCCACGCCGACGAAGCCGACGACCTCTGAGCCGTTCAGCCGGGGGCGTGAGAAGGACTTCAGCCAGCGCCATTCGCCGTCATGCCGGCGATAGCGGGCCTCCATCGAGAACGGTTCGTGCGTCTCTTCCCCCGCCACCGATTCCGCCAGGATGCGGGCATGATCGTCGGGGTGCAGCACGTCGCGCCAGTCCAGTGTGCGCACCGTCTCATAGTCCGACCCATAGAAGTCGACATAGGCCTGGTTGACGAAGGCGCGCGTGCGGTCCTGCTGCGTGACCCAGATCAGGACCGGGGCCGTGTCGGCGACGGCCCTGAACCGCTGCTCGCTCTCGCGGGTCTCGCTCTCGGCACGGGCGCGCTCGACCTCGGCCCAGGTCCGGGCGGCGACCTCCTCGACCAGGGCGACCTGGGCCTCGGTCCACAGACGCGGCGTCGCGGAGTGGACATAGAGGAAGGCGCGCAGGCGGCCCGTGCGGATCAGCGGCGCGCGGATCAAGGCGCGGGTCTGGATGGCTTCGAAGGCGTCGGCGAAGGCGGCCGTGCGTGCATCCTCTCGGACATCCTCGATCTGGATCGTGCGGCCTTCCGCCAGATCCGCGATCAGGCCTTCGCCGAAGGCGTTCAGGCTGAACTGGCCCTGGGCGCTGGCGACACCGGCGGTCCAGTCGCGGCTCATGGAGACGACGCCCGCCGCCTGATCCACCTCGCCATAGCCGACCCGGTCGGCGTCCAGCAGGGCGCCCAGGGCGCTCTCGACATCGGCCATGATCTCTTCGGGATCGGTCAGGTCGCGCAGGCGGTCGCTGAGGTCCAGCAGGAAGGCCTGGCGACGCTCGGCCCGCGCCGCCGTCTCCAGCGCCTCACGCGTCTCCGTCACGTCGAACGAGATGCCAGCATAGCCCAGGAAGACGCCCTGTCCGTCGAAGCGCGGTCGCACGATGGCCCGCATCCAGCGCCAGACGCCGTCCTGCCCTTTGATCCGCCCCTCCATCTCATAGGGCAGGCGGTCTGCGGCGGCGGACCGCTCGGCCGCCTTGATGGTCTCCAGGTCGTCGGGATGAACCGCCGCCTTCCAACCGCCCTCGCGCAGGGCTTCCACGGTCAGGCCATGCAGGGCGAAGACCGCCGCATTGACGAACTCAAACTCGCCCTCGGCGTTCAGCAGCCAGATGGGAGACGGCGCGGTATCGGCCAGCTGCCTGAACCGCGTCTCGCTTTCGCTCAGTCGCGAAATCGCGCTGCGCAACGACGCGCCGACCAGGGCCATGAACAGGCCGACCAGGACGAAGTTCCAGGTGGCGACCCCGCCTATGGCGCTCAAGATCCCGTCCCGGCCTGTCGTCGTCAGGGCGACGATGGCCCAGCCGCCTCCGGTGCAGATGGCGAGGGCCGCAAGGGCGCCGGCCCAGCCGCCCGCCAGCGCCGCGAGGGTCACGGCCGGCAGCAGGATGGCGAAACCGGTCACCTCGCCATAAAGGGCGGACGCCGCCGCGCGGACCGCCAGCCCGGCCAGGGCGAAGCCGACGCCGATCAGCACGCGACGCAGGGGCGATGTCGCGGACAGGCGCGCCAGGCCGATCAGCCAGCCGTCCATTCCCGCGATGCGCCGTGAGGCCGCGCCTTGGCTCATGCTGTTCCGCTTCCCCGGCCGAGTTGTCATCTCGCGACGTCGGAACGCAGCTTTACACCTTGCGTTTCGAGCGACCACCCCCGTCGCGCAGCGGGGGTCGTGATAACGACGGTCGTCGGATCGCCGGAAAATGGCCTATAAGTCCGACTAGATGCGCGGTTTCAGCGAGAGGCGATGGCGCCGATCGCGGCTGTGGATGGTGAATGACCCTGTTGCCCTGGAAGACGATGTGGACGGCGCTGCGGCGTTCGGCGGCGGCCCTGCCCGCGGCCGGCGCGGTGCTGGGCGTCGCAATGGCCGCCGGGTCCAGCGTGCGCCCGGATGTGGACCGTACCGCCGAGGCCGTGTCGCGCATCACCGGCGGCGATCTGGGCGAGGGCGGGCTGGCGGCGATCAGAGGTCGCCTGACCCCGTCGCAACTGGCCATGGCCATGCGTCATGACCCCAGCCTGCTGCAACCGGCCCTGTATGGCCTGACGCCGGGCTGGGAAAGCCTGACCCTGGCGGGCAAGCCGGGTCTGGAATTGGGCAAGAACGGGCTGGAGGCCCAGCGATTGAACGCCGCCATGGCGCCCGCTTCCGGCGCGCTGCGTCCCGCCCTGCCGTTCGTGTTCAAGGGCAGCGCCGAAGATCGCAGGCGCGCCCTGCGCTGCCTGACCCAGGCCGTCTATTTCGAGGCGGCGCTTGAGCCGGATAACGGCCAGGCGGGCGTGGCCCAGGTGGTGCTGAACCGCGTGCGCGATCCCAACTACGCCAACACGGTGTGCGGCGTGGTGTTCGAGGGCGCCGAGCGGACCACGGGCTGCCAGTTCAGCTTCACCTGCGACGGCTCGCTGGCCCAAGCGCCGGTCGGCTGGGCCTGGGACCGGGCGCGCAAGGTCGCGGAGAAGGCGCTGAACGGCGAGGTCGCCCAGCAGGTCGGCACCGCCACCCACTATCACGCCGACTATGTGCGTCCCTGGTGGGCGCCGACGGTGGCCAAGGTGACTCAGATCGGCGCGCACATCTTCTATCGCTGGAAGGGCGTTTATGGCGAAACCGCCGCCTTCCGCAAAGTCTATAACGGACGCGAGCCGGTCATCGATGAGGCGCGCTTCTCGCGGCCCCGCCTGACCATCGCCGCCGGCGCCGCGACCGGCGGCCCCGACCCCGACGCCCTGGCCAAGGACGCCCCGCTGCGCACCGTCGAGGTCGATGGTCAGCAGCGCGTCGTCGGCGTGATCAGCCTGGGTGGACGCCGCCTGCCGACCCGCGACGAGGTCGCGGCCATCAATGCCCGCCTGACCGCCCTGGAACGGCCGGCGACGGCGTCGAAGCCCGCCGCTCCCGCGCCCGAGGGCGTGGCGACCATGGACGTTGAAGAAGTCGGTCGTCCCACGAACTGAAATCCCGCATTGCAACGCTTTGACAGGTCTGGGCATTGATGCACGTGCCCGGACGTGACCGGCCCGACGAGGACGCCTGCTTGACCCACCCCAAAGTCGAATGTCCTAGGTGGGACGAGGCTGACCGTCTGAGGGCGCTCAAACAGTACGGCGTGCTGGATACGACGCCCGAGGCGTCGTTCGACGACCTCGCCAATCTGGCCGCGCGCATCTGCGAGACGACCATGGCCGCCGTCAGCCTGGTCGATGCCGAGCGTCAGTGGTTCAAGGCCGAGATCGGCCTGGGCGCGCGCGAGACGCCGCGCCCCCTGTCCTTCTGCGCCCACGCCATGCTCGCCGACGACGCCATGATCGTGAAGGACGCGCTTCTGGATCCCCGGTTCGCAGACAACGCCCTTGTGACGGGCGCGCCTCATATCCGCTTCTACGCCGGCCATCCGCTGAAGACGCCGGACGGCGTGTCGCTTGGCGCGCTGTGCGTGCTGGACGAAAAGCCGCGTCCCGAAGGCCTGACCGAGCTTCAGGCCATGGCGCTGAAGACCCTGGCCGAACAGGTCATGACCCAGCTGGAGCTGCGTCGCGCCCTGCTGGAGCGGGATCGCAGCCAGCACATCGCGCGCCTGGCGATGGAGGCCTCGGCCTATGTCGGCGCCTGGGACTGGGACATCACGCAAAATCTGGTCGTGGCCGACGAACGGTTCGCCCGCATGTATGGCGTCGACGCCGCCGCCGCCCAAAATGGCGCGCCGATCGAGGTCTTCACCGCCAGCGTCCACCCCGACGACGTCGCCCGCGTCCATGACGAGATCGAACGCGCCAAGTCGGGCGAGGGGATATTCGTCAGCGAATACCGTCTGACCAGCAATGGCGTGGTGCGCTGGGTTCTGGCGCGTGGTCAGGTCTATTTCGACCGCGCGGGCGAAGCCGTTCGCCTTCCCGGCATCGCCGTGGACATCACCGAGCGCAAGCAGATCGAGACGGATCTGGCCGAGACCGCGCGGGCGCTGAGCGAGAGCGAGACCCGGTTCCGCGTCCTGGCCGACGCCATGCCGCAGATGGTCTGGTCGACCCTGCCGGATGGGTTCCACGACTACTACAACGCCCGCTGGTACGAGTTCACGGGCGTGCCGGCCGGTTCGACGGACGGCGAGGGCTGGAACGACATGTTCCATGCCGACGACCAGCAGCGCGCCTGGGGTATCTGGCGTCATTCGCTGGAGACCGGCGAGCCTTATGAGATCGAATACCGGCTGAAGCATCACAGCGGCGTCTATCGCTGGACCCTGGGCCGGGCCGTCGCCGTGCGCGACGAACAGGGCGAGATAACCCGATGGTTCGGCACCCTGACCGACATCGACGAGCTGAAGAAGCTGGAGCAGGGCCGCGAACTGGTCAGCCAGGAGCTGAGCCACCGGATCAAGAACATCTTTGCGGTGATCACGGCCCTGGTGGCCCTGTCGGCGCGACAGTATCCCGAGGCCAAGGCCTTTTCCGCCTCGCTTCGCACGCGAATCGCCGCCCTGGCCCGCGCGCACGAGTTCGTGCGGCCGCATACCGAGACGTCAAAGACCACCATCGGCGCGACCACCCTGCATTCCTTCCTGTCCGACCTGTTCAAGGCCTATGCCGACGAGACGGGGACGCCGCGCGTCAGGATCGACGGTGACGACGCCGTGTTCGACGACCAGGCCGCGACCTCGGTCGCCCTGCTGTTCCACGAGCTGGCGACCAATGCGGCCAAATACGGCGCCCTGTCGGAAAAGGGGGGGCTGGTCGATCTGTCCACCGCACGCGACGAGGATCGGTTCGTCCTGACCTGGACCGAAAGCGGCGGTCCGACCGTGCAGGGAGAACCTTCGCGCACCGGATTCGGCTCGTCGCTGGCGACATTGTCGGTGCAGGGACAATTAGGCGGACGGCTGGAACGCGAATGGCGGGCGGAAGGTTTGAAGGTCATCGTCGATCTGCCGGCGACGGCGCTGTCGCGCCGCAGGGCCGCCAATGCTGTTGGAAATTAGCGTTATGTTGAAACCTATCGGTCAAAGTTGCGTTGTGTACGCTCCCGAGCATAAGCACTGACCCCATGACTGCGCGTATCCTCATCATCGAAGACGAAACCCTGGTTGCGATGGAGCTGCGTTTCGTACTGGAAGATCTGGGACATGAAGTCTTGGGTGTCGCCGCGACCGCAAAGGCCGCGCGCGATCTGGTGCGCGAGAACGATGTCGATCTTGCGCTGGTCGATATCCACCTGTCCGACGGCCCCACCGGCATCAACCTGGGCCGCGAACTGGGTCAGGAGATGGGCGTCTCCGTCCTGTTCATGACCGCCAACCCCGGCATGGTGCGCGACGGCGTCGCGGGGACCATCGGCGTTCTGTCCAAGCCGACCGACGAACAGGCGGTTCAGACCGCCGTCGATTACGCCCTGCGCCGCCGCCAGGGACAGCCGGTCGATTACGCGCCGCCGGGTCTTCAACTCTTCGGCTAACCGCTTCCGAGGCGGTTGCGGTCGCTGCGATGCGGCATATGTCGAGCGCTCCCCACAAGGAGACCTCCCCCATGACGACCGTGACCAAACGCAAGCTCGGCTCCAGCGGGCTGGACATCGCGCCTCTGGTGTTCGGCGGCAACGTCTTCGGCTGGACGGCGGACGAGGCGACGTCATTCGCCCTGCTGGACGCCTTCGTCGAGGCCGGCTTTGACGCCATCGACACCGCCGACGCCTATTCCCGCTGGGTTCCGGGCCATTCGGGCGGCGAGAGCGAGGTCATCATCGGCAAATGGCTGAAGGCGCGCGGTCGGCGCGACGACGTCAAGATCCTGACCAAGGTCGGGTCGGATATGGGCCAGGGCCACAACGACCTGTCGCCGGCCTGGATCGAGACGGCGGTCGAGGCGTCGCTGCGCCGGCTCCAGACCGACTATATCGACCTCTATCAGACCCACTGGCCCGATCCGAAGACGCCGCAGGAAGAGACTCTGCGCACGCTGGACAAACTGGTGAAGGCCGGCAAGGTCCGCGCCATCGGCACGTCGAACCATTCGGCCGAACAGGTAAGCGAGGCGCTGGCGATCTCCGACCGCGAAGGCCTGGCCGCCTATGCGACGATCCAGCCGCACTACAACCTCTACAGCCGCGACACCTTCGAGGGCGGGTTGCAGGATGTGGCGGTCGAGAAGGGGCTGGGCGTCATCACCTATTTCAGCCTCGAAAGCGGCTTCCTGACCGGCAAATACAAGACCATCGACCAGATCGTCGGGACCAAGCGCGAGGGGATGCTGAAGGACAAGTTCGACGAGCGCGGCGTGCGTATCCTGGCGGTGCTGGACGCTGTGGCCCAGAAGAACGAGGCGACTTCCGCCCAGGTGGCCCTGGCCTGGCTGCTGGCGCAGCCGGGCGTGACCGCGCCGATCGTCAGCGCGACCTCGACCGAACAGCTGGCCGACACCCTGAAGGCGGCGACCCTGACGCTGTCGGACGAGGATGTGGCGGAGCTGACGGAAGCGTCGGCTTACTGAAGTTTGGGGCCGTCCCCACCCGGTCTCGCTTCGCTCGACCACCCTCCCCTGAAGGGGAGGGAGATGCAAGTGAAGCCTACCAGACCCCGATCTTCTCCGCCTCGGCGTGGCTGATGGGGTGGTGAGCCTTGGCGTGGTCTTCTTCGGCGAGGAAGCGGCTGACTTCCAGGGCGGCCATGCAGCCCATGCCGGCGGCGGTGACAGCCTGGCGATAGACGTCGTCGGTGACGTCGCCGGCGGCCCAGACGCCCTCGATCTCGGTCGAGGCGGTGCCGGGTTTGACCCGCAGGTAGCCGCCGCTGTTGGTCTCCAGCTGGCCCTTGAACAGTTCCGACGACGGGGCGTGGCCGATGGCGATAAAGACGCCGTCTGCGGGGATTTCCCGGGTCGAGCCGTCATGGACGTTCTTGAGACGGACGCCGGTGACGTTTTTGGCCATGCCATCGACCACGCCGACGATCTCATCGACCGCCACGTTCCAGATCACCTGGATCTTGGGGTGGGCGAACAGGCGGTCCTGCAGGATCTTCTCGGCGCGGAACTCGTCCTTGCGGTGGATGACGGTGACCTTGGAGGCGAAGTTGGTCAGGAACAGCGCCTCTTCGACGGCGGTGTTGCCGCCGCCGACCACGACCACTTCCTTGCCGCGATAGAAGAAGCCGTCGCAGGTGGCGCAGGCCGACACGCCGAAGCCCTGATAGGCGGCCTCAGACTCCAGCCCCAGCCATTTGGCCTGGGCGCCGGTGGAGATGATGACGGTTTCGGCCAGGATCTCGTCGCCGCCGTCCAGCTTCAGCTTGAACGGGCGTTGCGACAGGTCGGCGGAGACGACGATGTCGTGGATGACTTCCGTGCCGACATGCAGGGCCTGGGCCTGCATCTGCTCCATCAGCCACGGACCCTGGATGGTCTCGGCGAAGCCGGGATAGTTCTCCACGTCGGTGGTGATGGTCAGCTGGCCGCCGGGCTGGATGCCGGCGATGACGACGGGATTCAGCGAGGCGCGGGCGGCGTAGATGGCGGCGGTCCAGCCGGCGGGGCCGGAACCGATGATGGCGACGCGAACGGTACGAGCTTGGGTCATGACGCCTATTTAGGCAGTGATTCCCGTTTGCGCGATGCTAGTCTCGCCTGACGAGAAGGGGAGATGGGGATGACGAACAAGGGTGCAGCCTTTTTGCCGATCGGAGTCGGCATGGGGATTTCGATCGGGGTGGCGCTGGGCGTCGCGCTGGATAACATCGGCCTGGGTCTCGCCTTGGGCACGGCCATCGGATCGGGCTTTGGCGTGGCGCTGATGGGCGCGGTGAACGCCAAGGCCAAGCCCACGAAGAATGGCGACGGGTCGGACGGCGGCGGTGCGGTGGTCCCGACGTCGGACACGCATCATCAGAGCGGCCATGACGGCGGCTCGGACGGCGGCGGGGGCGACTAAACGCCACTATAATTTTTTTGAGTGCACTTTAGTGCAGATTTTTGCGAGCCATTCTTAAGGCCCCTCCTTAGCTGGTGATCGACCTTAGGTCGCGCCTGCGTCAAGATCGGACGTGATGGAGGGCGTTGTTGTCTTCTTTCGTCATCCTCCGGCAAGCCGCTTGCGGCGCAGACCGGGGGAGCCAGCGGCGCCGAAGGCGATGTGTCCGTTGCGAGATGTTGGAAGCTGTTCGTCCGCGACAGGTTCGCGCTCTCGTGCGCCGCTGGGTCCCCCGGTCGCTGCGCGCCGGAGGATGACGAAAACGAAGGAAGGGAGTTACCGCGCCCGCATCGCTTCCAGCACGGCCCGCGCCGCGCGGTCGGTCTCGGCCAGGGGATCGTAGGTCCAGCTGTCCAGCGTGCCGTCAAAGGGCTGCGTCGCGCCGCGTGATTGCAGGTCGTCGTGCAGGCGGGCGAACTTGTCGCCGGACTTCAGCGGGATCATCGGCAGGATGTGGACAGGATTGCCGGTCGAGGCGGCCTCTGCGGCCATGTTGGCGCTGTCCTCGGTGACCAGCACGTGGTCGGCGTAATGCAGGAAGCCGAACAGGGGGTTGTCGCCGGTCCCGTCCCAGATCCAGCCGGGCAGTTTCGACAGGCGGGCGGTCATGGCCGCCTTGGCCGCGTCGGGCGTGCGGCGCGAGAAGGTCAGCATCAACGAACCGCCCGACGCTCGCACGGCGTCCGCGATCTGATCGGCCAGGTCCGCCGCATGGGCCTCGGGCAGGTCGAAGGCCCTGGACTTGCCGCCGATCAATACGGCGACGCGCGGATGGGGCAGGGGGGCGATCCGGTCGGCGAAGGCGGGCGCGGCCTCGGCGATCCGCTGCGGCGTGATGCGGTGTGGCGAGCCGGTGATCTCGAAGACATTGTCGCCCGACAGTTCGTCATGGGCGGGGGCCACGATCAGGTCGTAACGGTCGTTGGCCCAGCGCGGATCCTGGGTCTGGACGACGAAGGTCTTGCCGCCGCTCCAGGCCTTGACGCGGGTCGAGAGGGGCAGGGTCGCGCGGCCGGTGGCGATCCACAGATCGGGCCACGGACCGGTCAGAGGCGCGGACGCCAGCATGGCCGGGGTCTTCAACGTCGAGGGCAGGCGGTCGAACAGCGGCCGCCAGCGGATGTGTTTGATCGCGATGTCGGAAGGGGTCAGACGCTGAACGGCCTCGGCGAGGCCCAGCGCCTGGTTCTCGATGCCGGCGCGGCCGTCGGAGACGACCCAGATGGAGAGGGGTGGTGTCATCTGCTCTCTCTCCCCCTGCGGGGGAGGGTGGCCGAGCGCAGCGAGGTCGGGTGGGGAGGGCGGAGCGAAACCCCACTGACCTCACATGTTTCAGACAGTGCGTCCCTGCCGGGCCGCCCCAACCCCGTCGCTGCGCGACGACCCTCCCCGGAACGGGGAGGGAGAAGGTCGTGCGAAGTGTGGCTTACTTCCACTCGACCTTGAGGATTTCGTAGGCCTTCACGCCGCCGGGGGTGTTGACCTCGACGACGTCGCCGACCTCCTTGGAGATCATGGCGCGGGCGATGGGCGAGGCGATGGAGACCTTGCCCTTCTTCACGTCGGCTTCGTGCTCGCCGACGATCTGGTAGCGGGCCTCGTCTTCGGTATCCTCGTCGACCACGGTGACCGTGGCGCCGAACTTGACCTGGCTGCCCGACAGTTTCGACACGTCGATGACCTGGGCGCGGCTGATCTTGTCCTCGATGTCCGCGATCTGGCCTTCGATCCAGCCCTGCCGCTCCTTGGCGGCATGGTATTCGGCGTTTTCAGACAGGTCGCCATGTTCGCGGGCCTCGGATATGGCCGCGATGACGCTCGGCCTTTCGACCGACTTCAATTGCTTCAGTTGATCGTCGAGGACACGGTAGCCCTCGCCCGTCATCGGCACTTTTTCCATTGGTGTCGTGATTTTTCTGGTTCGCCCGGAGACTGGAAAGACGCGGAGTAAGCATACAAAAGGCCGCGGGGCGGGCGCGGCCGGGCATCAATACTAGGGTTTCCCGCTCAAGTTTTCAAGAGCGGGACCCCGAGCCGATGAAAACATCAGGCTCGGGCGGGAGGTTCGGACTTGGGATCGCGGCGCAGGACGCCCTTGATCAGGCTGTAGGCCAGCCAGGCGACGGCCGCGAGACCGGCCAGCATGAACAGGCCCGAGACAAGGGCGGCTCCTGCAGCCATGAAGGCCAGGATGAAGGCGACGGCCGCTGCAAGTCCGGCCACGATCTGAATTGTTTGAAGGCGCATGGCCTATTAACGTTCTGGGCGACGACAGGTTGCGTCGCCCCGATCACGATCCGATCACGCGTAGCTGTAGGGGCCGCCGCGCTCCAGGGCGCGCTGATAGGCGGGGCGGGCATGGATGCGGGCCAGGAAGGCTTTCAAGCGGGGTTTCGTCGCCGCGTCGAACGCCCGGTCTGCGCCGGCCTCGACGGGGAAGCTCATCATGATGTCGGCGGCGGTGAACTGATCGCCCGCGAACCATTCCGACCGGCCCAGTTCGTCTTCCCAAAAGCCGACATGAGTCTTCAGCTGCGGATCGACGAAGCTGGTCAGGGCCTTGTTCGCGATGCTCTTCACCAGCGGCTTCAACAGGGCCGGCGCGCGGCGTGGAAGCATGCCGAACACCAGTTTCAGCAGCAGGGGCGGCATGGCCGAGCCCTCGGCGTAGTGCAGCCAATAGGTGAAGCGGCGACCGTCCTCGGTCCCCACCGCCGGCCGCAACCGACCCCGGCCGTAGGTGTCGAGCAGATATTCGACGATGGCCCCGGTCTCGGCGACCTTGACCCCGCCGTCCTCGATCACCGGCGACTTGCCCAGAGGATGGATAGCCAGCAGTTCGGGCGGCGCCAGGCGGTTGCCTGCATTTCGTTCATAGCGGATGACTTCATAGTCCACCCCCAGCTCTTCCAGCAGCCACAGGACACGCTGGGAACGGCTGTCGTTCAGGTGATGGACTTTGATCATGGGTCGGCTCCAGGCGACGAGAGGCGACTATTCGCATCGCCGCCCCAGAAGTCGAGCGCTATAGCGGCCGGCGACCGCTCCACCGCGCTCGGGGCTCGGGCGCCGGCTTAGGCGTGATTTGCGGCTTGCCGCCTTCGCGGCGATTGCGCCAGACCTCATAGGCCAGGGTGGCCAGCGCCAGCTTGCCGGCATGGCGACCGGCGACGCGGCGTCCGCCCTTGGACAGCAGCAGGCCGCCGAGGATGGGAACGAGTTTGTTCAGACGGGACATGATTGATCTCCTTCCCCCACCCAACGCGCGGAACGACATCGCGTTTCGACCTGCGACGACAGTGTTCGCGCGATGCGAAAGCAGTGCTAGCCCTGTCGCATGACACGTTCTCGCTTCGCCGCCTTCTTCACTTCGCTCAGCTTCTTCGTCATCGCCGCCCTGGTCGCGGGCGTGGTCGTGGGGGCCTTGGCCCAAGGGACCGACGCCCCCTGGCTGACCGGATCGCTGGGGGTGGTCGAAAGCCTGGGCCAGGTCTGGCTGAACGCGCTGCGGATGACCGTCATTCCCCTGGTGTTCAGCCTGCTTGTGACCGGCATCGTCTCCATCGCCGATGCCGCGGCGACGGGGCGGATCGCCGTGCGGTCGCTGGTGGTGTTCGGCATGCTGCTGGTCGGGGCCACCGTCTATGCCATCTTGGCGGGGCTGGGCCTGCTGGCGATCTGGCCCATCGACCCGGAGGCCGGCAGGGGCCTGCTGGCGGGGGTGTCGGCCGATTCGCTGGCGACCGTGGGCGAGGCGGCGCGGACGGACGGTCTGCGCGCCTTCCTGGCCAGTTTGGCGCCGGCGAATGTGATCAAGGCGGCGGCGGACGACGGGGTGCTGGCGGTCGTGGTCTTCGCCGTCGCCTTCGGCTTTGCGGCGACGCGGATCAAGTCCGAGCTGCGCCGGCCGCTGGCCGGCTTCTTCGAGGCGGTGGCTGAGACGATGGTCGTGATCGTCCACTGGGTGCTGCTGGCCGCGCCGTTCGGCGTGTTCGCCCTGGCGCTGGGCGTCGGCCTGCGGGCCGGGCTGGGGGTGGCGGGGACGCTGGCCCACTATGTCGCCATCGTCTGCCTCAGCCAGATCGGCCTGATCCTGATCACCTATGTGGTCGCCATCGTCTGGGGACGAATTTCGCTGGCCCGGTTCGCTCGGGCCGTGGCCCCGGCTCAGGTCGTCGCCGTCTCGACCCAGTCGTCGCTGGCCAGCCTGCCGGTCATGATCGAGCGGGCGCGCGACTGGCTGGGCGTGCCGCAATCGTCGGCTGGTCTGGTGCTGCCGTTGGCGGTGGCGGTTTTCCGCATCACCAGCCCCGTCGCCAACCTGGCGGTCTGCCTCTATGTGGCGCAGTTGCATGGGGTGGAGCTCAGCCTGGGCGTGTTGATCGCGGGCGGGCTGACGGCCATCGCCGTGTCCATCGCCTCGGTCGGCTTGCCGGGCCAGGTCAGCTTCTTCGCCGCCATCGGCCCCATCTGCCTGGCCATGGGCCTGCCGCTGGGCGTCCTGCCCCTGCTGCTGGCGGTCGAGGTCATTCCCGACATCTTCCGCACCGTCGGCAACGTCACCGCCGACCTGGCCGCGACGCGGATCGTGGCGGGTGAGGACGATCCCGCTACAGAATGACCCAGGCGGCGCCGGCCGCCAGCAGGATCAAATGCAGCACGACGACCAGGCCGAACTGCGTCCTGAACGGCTCCTTGCGCGTCTTGTGGCGGAGCAGATGCTGACCCATCCAGGCGCCCAGGCCGCCGATCAGGCCAAACAGCAGCAGGGTCGCCTCCGGCGTGCGCCACAGACCGGCCTTGGCCTTTTGCTTGTCCCTGGCGAAGGCGACGAACCCCAAGACTTCAGCGATCAGGATCGCAATCAGGGCGAGGTCGAGATTTGAGATCGGCATGTCCCTGGTTTCCAGCCGCTACGCGTTCGCAGCGTACATCCGGAAACCGGAGATTTCGTAAACGTCAGGCGTAGTCCTGGATCGGGCGGACATCCAGGTCGCCGGCCTTGATGGCGCCGATGGCCTGGGCTGCCGCCAGGGCGCCGGCGGTGGTGGTGTAGTAGGGGATCTTCATCATCAGGGCGGTGCGGCGCAGGCTGAAACTGTCCTGCAGCGACTGCTTGCCCGAGGTGGTGTTGAAGACCAGGTGGACCTCGCCGTTCTTCATGGCGTCCACGATGTGCGGACGGCCTTCCAGCACCTTCTTGACCAGTCCGACCTCCAGCCCTTGTTCCACCAGATAGGTGTGGGTGCCGCCGGTGGCCATCAGGGTGAAGCCTTCGGCCAGCAGCGTCCGGGCCGCATCGACGATGAAGGGCTTGTCCTCGTCCTTGACCGAGATGAAGGCGCAGCCCGAGGTCGGCAGGGTGGTGCCGCCGCCGATCTGGGACTTGGCGAAGGCGCGGGCGAAGGCGGGGGCCATGTCGGCCTCGCCGTCGCGCTTCCAGTCCAGGCCCATGACCTCGCCGGTCGAGCGCATTTCCGGGCCCAGGATGGTGTCGACCCCGGCGAAGCGGGCGAACGGGAAGACGGCTTCCTTGACCGCGATATGGTCGTAGGGCTTGTCCGCCAGGCCGAAGGATTTCAGCGGCACGCCGGCCATGACCTTGGCGGCGATGGAGGCGATCGGCTGACCGATGGTCTTGGCGACGAAGGGCGCCGTGCGCGAGGCGCGCGGGTTCACTTCCAGCACGAAGATGCGGGGTTCGGCGCTGTGCGGCTCTTCGATGGCGAACTGCACGTTCATCAGGCCGCGCACCTTCAAGGCCTTGGCCATTTCGGTGGTCTGGCGCTTCAGCTCGGCGACGATCTCGTCCGACAGTGAGAAGGGCGGCATGGAGCAGGCGCTGTCGCCCGAGTGGACGCCGGCTTCCTCGATATGTTCCAGCACGCCCGCCACGAACACCGTCTCGTCGTCGCACAGGGCGTCGACGTCCACCTCGGTGGCGCGGTTCAGATAGTGGTCGATCAGGACGGGGTCAGAGCCCGAGACGCGCATGGCCTCGTGGACGTAGCGGTCCAGTTGTTCGCGGTCGTGGACGATCATCATGCCGCGGCCGCCCAAGACGTAGGAGGGGCGCAGCACGACGGGATACCCGACCTCTTCCGCCTTCTGAGCGGCTTCTTCGGCCGAACGGGCCAAGCCGTTGGGCGGCTGGCGCAGGCCGATGCCTTCAAGCATCTGCTGGAACCGCTCGCGGTCCTCGGCCAGGTCGATGGAGTCGACGGACGTGCCCAGCACAGGGATGCCGTCTTCCTGCAGCGCATGGGCCAGCTTCAGCGGAGTCTGGCCGCCGAACTGGACGACGCAGCCGATCAGGTCGCCGTTCGAGCGCTCGACATCGATCAGTTCCAGCACATCCTCTTCCGTCAGCGGCTCGAAATACAGGCGGTCGGAGGTGTCGTAGTCGGTCGAGACGGTCTCGGGGTTGCAGTTGACCATGATCGATTCGACGCCGATGTCGTCGAAAGCGAAGGCCGCGTGGCAGCAGCAGTAGTCGAACTCGATCCCCTGGCCGATCCGGTTCGGACCGCCGCCCAGGATGATGGCCTTCTTCTTGTTGGTCGGCTCGGACTCGCACTCGGGGATCTGGCCCAGGGCGCCGGTCTCATAGGTCGAATACATATAGGCGGTGGCCGACGCGAACTCGGCGGCGCAGGTGTCGATCCGCTTGAAGACGGGGCGCACGTTCAGGCCGCGACGGGCCAGGCGCACGGTCTTTTCGGTCGCGCCGGTCAGTTGCGCCAAGCGGGCGTCGGAGAAGCCCTTGGACTTCAGGCGGCGGAACTCGGTCGGATCGGCCGGCAGGCCCTTGACCCGCACATGGCCTTCCTCGCGCACGATGTCGGCGATCTGGCGCAGGAACCACGGCTCATACGAACAGGCGGCGTTGACCTCCTCGACCGTCAGGCCGTGGCGGAAGGCCTGGGCGATGACGCGGATGCGATCGGGCGTGGGGATGCCCAGCGCACGCACCACGGCGTTGCGGGCGGTGTCGCCGTCCGCGCCTTCCACGCCGTCGATCTCGATCTCGTCGAAGCCCGACAGGCCGGTCTCAAGCCCGCGCAGGGCCTTCTGCATCGATTCCTGGAAGGTCCGGCCGATGGCCATGACCTCGCCCACCGACTTCATCGAGGTGCCCAGCAGGGGCTCCGAGCCGGGATATTTCTCGAAGGCGAAGCGGGGGATCTTGGTCACGACATAGTCGATGCTCGGCTCGAACGAGGCGGGCGTGACCTGGGTGATGTCGTTGGTCAGTTCGTCCAGCGTGTAGCCGACTGCCAGACGCGCCGCGACCTTGGCGATGGGGAAGCCGGTGGCCTTGGACGCCAGGGCGGACGAGCGCGACACGCGCGGGTTCATCTCGATCACGACCATGCGGCCGTCGGCCGGGTTGATGGCCCACTGGACGTTCGACCCGCCCGTCTCGACGCCGATCTCGCGCAGGACGTTGATCGAACCGGTCCGCATCCGCTGATATTCCTTGTCGGTCAGCGTCAGGGCGGGGGCGACGGTGATGCTGTCGCCCGTGTGGACGCCCATCGGGTCGATGTTCTCGATGGAGCAGATGATGATGCAGTTGTCCGCCGTGTCGCGGACGACTTCCATCTCATATTCCTTCCAGCCCAGCACCGATTCCTCGATCAGGACCTCGGTCGTCGGCGACAGGTCCAGGCCGCGCAGGACGATCTCCTCGAACTCCTCGCGGTTGAAGGCGATGCCGCCGCCGGTGCCGGCGAGCGTGAAGGACGGGCGGACGACGGCGGGCAGGCCGACGAACTCAAGCCCCTCCAGCGCCTCTTGCATCGAATGAGCCGCCTTGGAGCGGGGGCTTTCCAAACCCAGCTTGTCCATGGCGTCACGGAATTTCTGGCGATCCTCGGCCTTGTCGATCACGTCGGCTTTCGCCCCGATCATCTCTACGCCGTATTTTGTCAGGGCGCCCGACGCGTCCAGGGCCAGGGCCGTGTTCAGCGCCGTCTGGCCGCCCATGGTGGGCAGCAGGGCGTCGGGGCGTTCCTTGGCGATGATCTTCTCGACCATCTCGGGCGTGATCGGCTCGATATAGGTGGCGTCGGCCACCTCCGGGTCCGTCATGATGGTGGCGGGGTTCGAGTTGACCAGGATGACCCGGTAGCCCTCCGCCTTCAGGGCCTTGCAGGCCTGAACGCCGGAATAGTCGAACTCGCACGCCTGGCCGATGACGATCGGGCCGGCGCCGATGATGAGGATGGACTTGATGTCTGTGCGCTTGGGCATCGCCAGCTCTTCTTCTTATTGAACGCTAATGGGTCACGACCGCGCAGTCCCAGCCGTCGTAGTCCAGCTGGAAGGCCGCGGCCCAGGTCTGCATCATGGCGGAGGTCGCGGCGAACGACGCCTCGTCCACCGCCATGGTGGTCTCAAGTGTGGTGGAATCGTCGGCGCCTCCGGTCAGGAAGCCGGCGCGACGCGCGACCTCGTTCAGGTCGCCGTGGTCGCCTTCGCCATAGAAGTAGAAACGCGTGTGACGCGGGGTCACGCCGCTGTCGCCCTGTTCGGCCAGCGCCGCGCGCACCATGGCGTCGCGTTCGTCATGACTGATGTCCGAGGCGTCCAAGGGGCTGCGTCGTCCTTCGTTCTCTGTCGTTCTCTGGGCGCGCGAGAAGTCCCCGCAGAGCCTGGCCCTGCGACGCTCACGTCTGCTTATCGGTTAAGCGGCCCGTTTAGAGAGGGAGTGGCGAGGGGGCAAGACCTTATGCGTCCGCGATCGCCGCGATCCAGTCGGGGAGTTCGCCGATGCGGGCCAGCGAGACGTAGCGGGGCTCGTTGACCGGGGCGTCGGCCAGTTCGTGGGCCCAGGTGACGTGGTAGGGGATGTGGACGCCGAAGGCGCCGGCGGCGATGGCGGGCAGGACGTCGGACTTCATGGAGTTGCCGGCCATGACGGCCTCGGCCGCGCCGGCGCCATAGCGGGCGAAGACGCGGTCGTAGGTGGCGCGGTCCTTTTCCGAGACGATCTCGACGGCGCTGAACCGTTCGCCCAGGCCCGAGGCGGCCAGCTTGCGTTCCTGGTCCAGCAGGTCGCCCTTGGTGATCAGGACGAGCCGGTATTTTTCGGACAGTTCGGCGATCACCTCGTCCACGCCGGGCAGGGTCTCGACCGGGTGGGCCAGCATTTCGCGGCCGGCGGCCAGGATCTCGCGCACCACATGGGGCGGGGCCTCGCCGCCCGTCAGCTCCATCGCCGTCTCGATCATCGACAGGGTGAAGCCCTTCACGCCATACCCATAGAGGCGCAGGTTGCGTTGTTCGGTCTCGGCGAGGCGCGCCTCGATGGTCGGTTCGTCGCCGTGGTCGGCCAGAAGATCGACGAACCGCGCATGGGTCAGGCGGAAGATCGTCTCGTTGTGCCAAAGGGTGTCGTCGGCATCGAGGCCGACCGTGGTGATGGGCATGGGCAGGGTCCGGTTGCGACGGGCCGCTTTGGCCCGTCACGCGCCGGATCGCAAGCCTGCGTCAGTCCGCCAGCGCCTGTTTCAGGAAGGCGACGGTCCTGGGCCAGACATCGTTGCGCGCCGCGACCAGGCCTTCGGCCGTGCCGCCCAGGAAGGGCAGCTGGGCGCGGACATTGGGCGAAGCCTCGGCCATGGGTGGGCCGAAGACGCCGTGTCCGGCATGGTCATAGGCTAGGTGCGTCACCGGATAGGCGAAGGCGTGGGCCTTCAGCCGCGCCTCGATGCGCCGTCCCATGTCCGTCGAGGGCCACAGGCCGTCGTCGGTCGCCGAGACCAGAAGCACAGGCCCCGCGATCCGCTCGACCGCGATCTCGGCGTCCGGTGACGCCTTGGGCAGGCTGTCGGCATACAGGCGATAGACGCCCTGGAAGCCGTTCGGCATCTCGTAGCGCACATAGGGCAGGGGCTGGCCGGCGGCGGTCCAGGAGGCGCCGGTCTCGCCGCCGCTCATGTCGATGCCTTGCCAGACGAGGTTTGTGGGCACGCCGGCGACGACGGCCTTGATGCGGTCGTCGCGGCTGGCGGTTAAAAGGGCAAGTTCGGCCCCCTTCGAGACGCCCAGGACCGCGATCGGCTCGTCGCCCTCGCCGGGGCGCGCCCGCAGCCAGTCGATGGCTTTGCCGACAGGCTCTATCGGGATGAGGTCCAGTTTGGCCGTCTGATCGGGGCCGCCGAAATAGGAGACGGCGATGGCGTCCAGTCCGTCGGCCGCCAGCCGGCGCGCCATCGCGCGAGAGCCGTTGAAGCCGCCCTCAGACCCGCCCAGCACGACCACGGCGCCGCGCGACGCCGCACCCGCCGGAGCGGCGAAATATTCGGCGACGAGATCGCTTTGGCGGATCACGGCGGTCGCGGCGGCCGGGGTAACCGCGGTGGTTTGGGGCGCTGGCGTCTGGGCCATCGCGGGCGCGGACAGGCAGGCGAATGCGAGAAGCGAGAGAGACAGCAGGGGGCTGCGCATGGGGAACTCCGTTGAGATGAGTACTTTAAAATACAAAGAACTTATCGTGTCAACGTGTCTCGGGCATTCTGGTCTGGTGATTGAGCGATGGAGCGGCGGACGATGAGGGATGCAGCGGCGGTCGTCATCGGGTCTTCGGGCGGGATCGGCGCCGCCTTGGCCGACGCAGTAGAGCGCGGCGGGGATTATGCGACGGTCCACAGGCTGTCGCGATCCCAGGGCGGCCTCGACCTGGAAGACGAAGCCTCCATCGCCGCTGCTGCTGGCCTGGTAGGAAAGGGGCCGTCCGTGCGCCTGGTCCTGATCGCGACCGGCGTGCTGCATGATGGGTTCGAACCGGAACGGTCCTTCAAGGCAATGACGGCCGAGCATCTGATGCGGGACTATCGGATCAACGCCGTGGGGCCGGCCCTGGTCGCCAAACATTTCGCGCCGCTGATGCCGCGCAATGAGAGGGCGGTGTTCGCGGCCCTGTCGGCGCGGGTGGGATCGATTTCCGACAATCGGCTGGGCGGGTGGCACGCCTATCGCGCGTCAAAGGCGGCGCTGAACATGATCCTGCGCAATCTGGCCATCGAGATGGCGCGCAGTCACCCGATGGCGGTGATCGCCGGCCTTCACCCCGGCACGGTGGATACGGGGCTGAGCGCGCCGTTCCAGAAGGGGGTGGCCGAGGGCAAGCTGTTCACAGCCGACCATTCCGCAGAGCGGTTGCTGGCGGTGTTGTCGGACCTGACCCCGGCCGACAGCGGCGGAGTCTTCGCCTGGGACGGGAAACGCGTCCCGGAATGACGCGCAGTCGTGACTTGAGCGCGAGAGGCTTAGAGCGTCAGATGCCGTCCATGCGTCTCAGAGCTTCCGCCCGGATTTTCAGCCTCCTGTTGCTCGGCCTGCCGCTGAGCGTTCCGGCCGTGGCCCAGCCCGTCCTCAATCAGGTCGCGGCGCCGCCGACTCGCGAGCGCGTGCGGCTGAACCAGAGGGTGTTCGACCGGGTGTGGACCGAGGTCCGGCGCGGCTATTACGAACCGACCCTGCACGGCGTGGACTGGAATGCGGCGCGGGCGCAGTTCCGGCCCCAGGCCCTGGCGGCGACCGACGAGCGAGGGCTGTACCGGGTCGTCAACCAGATGCTGGAACTGCTGGACGACGGTCATGCCGCCGCCAGTCCGCCGGCTGCGGTTCGGCGTCAGGAGGCGCAGTTCGCCCGGCGCGCCGTGATGGGGCTGACCCTGATGCGGGGCCAGACGCCCGACGACTGGACCGTCGAACGCATCCGCCCCGGCTCTCCGGCTGAGGAGGCGGGGGTGCAGTTGGGCTGGGCCTTGAACAGCGTGGACGGTCAACCCTGGGGCCCGGATGTCGAGACGCACGAGGGCGTGCCGGTGCATCTGGTCCTGACCGACGAGACGGGGCAGCGTCGCGAGACGACCCTGACGCCGCGCATCATGGATGCGGTCGAGCCCTTCACCGCCGACACCTCGCGGCCCGGCGTGCTGGTGCTGCGGGTCGAGCAGTTCGACAAGGGGCTTGGGCCGTGGATGGGCAGCGAACTGGAAGGTCTGCCCGCCGATGTCGATGTGGTGCTGGACCTGCGCGGCAATCCGGGCGGGCGGCTGATGGAGGCGGAATCGGTCCTGACCTGTTTCCTGCCGCGCGACCAGGTCTGGGCGACGCGGACGGGACGAAGCGGCCGGCCGGTGGTGCTGCGGGCGGCGGGGGACTGCGGCGACCGGCGCGATCCGCTGGCGAACGCCGTCGCGGTTCTGGTGGATCAGGGCAGCCGCAGCGCGGCGGAACTGACGCCTGCGGCCTTACAGGAGGCGCGGCGCGGGATCGTGGTGGGCGAGAAGACGGGCGGATCGGTGCTGATCGCCCAGGAAACCAACCTGCCCGACGGTGGGAAACTGACGCTCAGCCGGGCGGACTTCGTGACCTCGGGCGGCATGCGGCTGGAGAAGCATGGGGTGACGCCGGATATCGCCGCGCCGCGTAGCGTGGCCCAGCGTCGGGCGGGTGACGACCCTGCGATGGAGGCCGCCATCGCCGCATTGCAGGCGGAGGATCGGGCGAGGGCCTCAACCCCCGCCAGCGGCCTCTAGATCAGCAGCATTTGAAGCCGCCGGCGCCGCCGAAGCGGCGCTGTTCGTGCAGGCGGAAGAAGGCCGTCTTGTCCAGCGGCGGCTGGTCGGGATGGGTCGCCGCCGCGTGGGCGACGTAGGTCTCATAGTCCGGCTGGCCGATCATCAGACCGGCCGTGCGCCTGACGCCGCGACCCCACCGCAGGGCGGTATCGCGGCACAGGCAGAGCAGGTCGTCGTTCGAGGGGTTAAGCACGGGCGATGTCCGCCGCTTCGTCGGCCGGCGTCAGGTCGTGCGCTTCGGGATATTCGCGCACGGTCGGCCGGTTGTTCGCATAGGCCTTGCGGCACGCCAGCACGCCGTAGATCACCATGGTGACCACCACGAACAGGAAGCCCGCTGTCAGGACCGAGTTGACGTAGTCGTTGACGATGATGCGGTGCATGTCGCCGACGCTCTTGGCCGGGGCGATCAGTTCGCCGGCGCCCAAAGCCTCCTGATACTTGCGGGCGTGGGCCAGGAAGCCGATGCGGACCTCGGGGTGGAACAGCTTCTGCAAGCCGGCCGTCAGGGTGCAGATCAGCAGCCAGGTCGCCGGGATCATCGTGACCCAGGCGTATCTCTCGCGCTTCATCTTGAACAGGACGACGGTGCCCAGGATCAGGGCCACGGCGGCCAGCATCTGGTTGGCGATGCCGAACAGGGGCCACAGGCTGTTGATGCCGCCCAGCGGATCGACCACGCCGGTGTAGAGGAAATACCCCCACAGACCGACCGTCAGGGCCGTGGCGACCACGTTGGCGCCCCACGACTTGGTCTCGCGCATCTTGGGCACGGCGACGCCCAGCAGGTCCTGGATCATGAAGCGGCAGACACGGGTGCCGGCGTCGACCGTGGTCAGGATGAACAGGGCTTCGAACAGGATGGCGAAGTGATACCAGAAGGCCATCATGGCCTTGCCGCCGATGACGCTGGACAGGATGTGGGCCATGCCGACCGCCAGGGTCGGTGCGCCGCCCGCCCGCGACAGGATCGAGTTCTCGCCCACGTCGCGGGCCAGTTGCTCAAGCTCTCCCGGCGTGATGTGGAAGCCCCACTGGGCGACCGCAGCGGCGGCCGAGACCGCGTCGTTGCCGATGATGGCGACCGGGCTGTTCATGGCGAAATAGACGGCCGGGTCCAGCACCGTGGCGGCGATCAGGGCCATGACGGCGACGAAGCTTTCGCACAGCATGGCGCCATAGCCGATCAGCGGGATCTGGTTCTCGTTCTCCAGCAGCTTGGGCGTGGTGCCCGACGAGATCAGGGCGTGGAAGCCGGAGACCGCTCCGCAAGCAATGGTGATGAACAGGAAGGGGAACAGGGCGCCGGCGAAGACCGGGCCGGTGCCGTCGATGAAGGGGGTGACGGCCGGCATCTGCAGGTGCGGACGCACGATGATGATGCCGATGGCCAGGGCCACAATCGCGCCGATCTTCAGGAAGGTCGACAGATAGTCGCGCGGGGCCAGCAACAGCCACACCGGAATGACCGAGGCGATGAAGCCGTAGATCATCATCAGGATGGCCAGGGTCGGGCCGGTCAGGGTGAAGGCCGGACCCCAGAACGGATCAGCCGCGACATGGCCGCCGCCGATGATGGCCAGGATCAGCAGGACGACGCCGATGACCGAAATCTCGCCCACGCGGCCCGGCCGCAGATAGCGGGTGTACAGGCCCATGAAGATGGCGATTGGGATGGTGGCGGCGACGGTGAAGGTGCCCCAGGGGCTTTCCGCCAGGGCCTTGACCACGACCAGGGCGAGAACGGCCAGGATGATGACCATGATCATCAGCACCCCGACCTGGGCGATGATGCCGGGGATGGTGCCCATTTCGGTGCGGATCATATCTCCGAGAGATTTGCCGTCGCGACGGGTGGACATGAACAGGACGATCATGTCCTGAACCGCGCCCGCCAGAACCACGCCGACCAGGATCCACAGCACGCCGGGCAGATAGCCCATCTGGGCGGCCAGCACCGGCCCGACCAGCGGCCCCGCGCCGGCGATGGCGGCGAAGTGGTGACCGAACAGGACGTTGCGGGGTGTCGGCACATAGTCCAGCCCGTCGTTGCGGCGCATGGCCGGCGTCAGACGTGCGGGGTCCAGCTTCAGCACCTTGTTGGCCAGGAAGCGGGCGTAGAACCGATAGGCGATGGCGTAGGTGCAGACGGCGGCGACCACCATCCAGACCGCGCTGATGCTCTCGCCCTGATGCAGGGCGATGATGCCCAAGGACACGGCCCCCAGAATGGCGATGGCGCCGAAAATTATGGGTGTGCTGAGTTTGCCCACGACAGATCCCTCCCGGCCGGCTGACTGCGGCCCTCGCCCTTGGTTTGCACCACAATGCGGGACAAGGCCAATCGACTAAAGTCGTAGAAATGCAGGATCACAATTCTCCTCCCTGCGGAGCGGGGAGGTGGCGCGGCGCGCCTTCGCGCCGTGACGGAGGGGTTCTGCGACGCATCACATGCGTCCGTGGGACTTCAAGAGCCCCTCCACCACGCTACGCGCGGTCCCCCTCCCCATTGCATGGGGAGGAGACGGTCGGAGTCAGCCCCGCACCACTTTCACGCGCCCGGCGGCTTCTCGCGCCCGTTCGCGGGCTTCCTCGACATCGGCGCCGCGCGCCGTGGCCACGCCCATGCGGCGACGCTCGAAGGCTTCGGGTTTGCCGAACAGGCGCAGGTCGGCGGTGGGGACGGACAGGGCTTCCGCGACACCCTCGAAGGCGACCCCTTGCGCCTCCATGCCGCCGTAGATGACCGCGCTGGCGGCCGGCTCGCGCTGGGTCACATCGACCGGCAGGCCCAGAATGGCACGGGCGTGCAGGGCGAACTCGCTCATGGTCTGGCTGGCCAAGGTGACCAGGCCGGTGTCGTGGGGGCGGGGCGAGACCTCGGAGAACCAGACCTGGTCGCCCTTGACGAACAATTCGACGCCGAAGACCCCGAGGCCACCGAGCGCGTCGGTGACCTTGCCGGCGATGTCCTGCGATGCGGCCAGCGCAACGGGCGTCATGGCCTGGGGCTGCCAGCTCTCGACGTAGTCGCCCTTGACCTGGCGGTGGCCGATTGGAGCGCAGAAGTCCGTGCGGGTTTCGCCGTCGGCGGCGCGCGAGCGGACGGTCAGAAGGGTGATCTCGAAGTCGAAATCGATCCGGCCCTCGACGATGACGCGGGCGCCGGCGACGCGCCCGCTGTCTTGGGCGTAGGTCCAGGCGTCGGCGATCTCATCGGCGCTTTCGACGAAGGATTGCCCCTTGCCGGACGAGGACATGACCGGCTTGACGAAGTTGGGATAGCCGACGGTCTCGGCGCCGGCCGCCAGTTCCTCGGCCGAACCGGCGAAGGCGTAGGGGCTGGTGGCCAGGCCCAGGTCCTCGGCGGCGAGGCGGCGGATGCCCTCGCGGTTCATGGTTAGTTGCACGGCGCGGGCGGTGGGGATGACCACGGCCATGCCGGCGGCCTCGATATCGGCCAGAACCTCGGTGGCGATGGCCTCGATCTCGGGCACGATGAAGTGCGGGGCCTCGGCCATGATCAGGCCGTTCAGCATCTGGGGGTCGGTCATGGGGATGACGTGGCTGCGGTGCGCCACCTGCATGGCCGGGGCGTTGGGATAGCGGTCCACGGCGACGACCTCGACGCCCAGCCGCTGAAGCTCGATGGCGACTTCCTTGCCCAGTTCGCCGGAGCCCAGCAGCATGACGCGGACGGCGGTGTCGGAAAGCGGGGTGCCGAGTTTCATGGCGTCAGGCTCCGGTAGCGGGTTCGATCAGATCCCAGGCGTTGCCGTAGAGGTCTTCGAAGACCACCACCTTGCCATAGGTCTCATGTCGCGGGGTTTCGCGGAAGTGGACGCCGGCGGCAAGCCAGGCGGCGTGGTCGCGCATCAGGTCGTCGGTTTCGAGGAACAGCCAGACGCGGCCGCCGGCCTGGTTTCCGACCTGGGCCTTCTGGTCGTCGGTCGCAGCGCGGGCGAGCAGCAGGCTGGTCTCGCCACCTTTGGGCGTGACCCGCACCCAGCGTTTGCCGCCGCCCATGTCCGTGTCCTCGCTGAGGTCGAAGCCCAGCGTGCCGACATAGAAGGCGATGGCGGCGTCGTAGTCGTGGACCAGCAGGCTGATCGCGCCGAGCCGGTGCATGGGCCGGCTCATTTCGCAGGCTCCGCATAGAGCTGGCGGAAGGCGTCCAGCGCCGCGCCATGATAGATGGTGGCGTGGGTCTCGGTCGGGCGGGGCGTGAAGCTCCAGGTCACGCCGGGCAGGGCGTAGTCGCGCAGATTGGCGGTCAGGACGTCCATCGGCGCCTGCATCTCGGGGCCTTCGTCGCCCAGGGTCAGGATCAGGGTGCGCGGGGCGTTCGACTGGTCGCGCAGGCGGGCGCCGGACTGACGCGCCAGTTCGCCCCCGTCCCACCACAGGCTGGGGCTGACGGCGACATAGGCGTCGAACATCTGGGGTTCCTTGAGGAAGGTCTCGACCACGAACAGGCCGGCGAGGGATTCCCCCATCAGGGCCGTCTCGCCGCTGGTGCGGAAGCGGTTTTCGATGAAGGGCTGGACCTCCTCGGCCAGGAAACGGCGGAAGCGGTCGGACTGGCCTTGCGTCGGATAGCGGGCGATCAGGTCGGGATCGGTGGTCGGCAGGGCCAGTTCGTTGCGGCGGTCCACCGAGGCGATCCCGACCACGATCACGTCGCGGGTCGTGCCGACGACGGTTCCCAGCTGGGCGATGCCCGAGATGTGGTGAAAGTCCTGATCCTGACCGCCGTCGAGGACATAGAGAACGGGATAGGTCTTGCCGCTGTCGGCATAGCCGGGGGGCAGCCAGACGTTGATCTCACGCGTCGCGCCATAGACGTTCGACGGTACGGCCCATGATGATCCGATAACGATAGGCGTGGCGCGGACGCCCATATCGAGAGCTTGGGCATAGGGGGCTGGGGTGAAGGCCGTGGCCACGACTATGGTCAGCAGCAAACCGCGAACCGAAATCATCGACATCTCCACAAGCCGTCCCTCTCCTGCTGGGAGAGGGCTTGAGCGCACGGCGGCGACAGCCGTCGTTCTTGCGCGAAAGGGTGAGGGTCGGGTGGTGCGAACTGGCCCACCAGCCGACCCTCATCCGGCCCTGCGGGCCACCTTCTCCCAACGGGAGAAGGACAGATTTTAGAGTCGCGCCTTGACCGCCGTGACGACGGCGTCGGTCGTGACGCCGAACTTGTCGTACAGGACTTCGGCTGGCGCGCTCGCGCCGAAGCCGGTCATGCCGATGAAGGCGCCGTCTTCGCCGATGAACCGTTCCCAGCCCTGCTTGATCGCGGCTTCCACCGCGACGCGCACGGTGCCGCGGCCGATGACGGAGGCCTGGTAGGCGGCGTCCTGCTGTTCGAACAGTTCGAAACAGGGGACCGAGACGACGCGGGTCGGCGTGCCTTCGGCTTCAAGCTTTTCGGCGGCCTTCAGGGCCAGGGCCAGTTCCGTGCCGGTGCCGAACAGGGTGACCCTGGCCTCGGTCGAGGCGGCCTTGATCTCATAGGCGCCCTTGGCTGAGAGGTTCTCGGTCGCGGCGAGGGTGCGGACGGCGGGGGTCTTCTGGCGCGACAGGGCCATGGCGGAAGGCGCGGTCTTGGTCTCCAGCGCGATCTTCCAGCATTCCATGGCCTCGACCGTGTCGGCGGGGCGGAAGACCATAAGGTTGGGGATGGCGCGTAGGGCCGCCAGATGCTCGACCGGCTGGTGCGTCGGGCCGTCTTCGCCCAGGCCGATCGAGTCGTGCGTCAGGACGTGGATGGCGCGCACGCCCATCAGGGCGCCCAGGCGGATCGCCGGGCGGCTGTAGTCCGAGAAGACCATGAAGGTGCCGGCATAGGGGATGACCCCGCCGTGCAGGGCCAGGCCGTTCATGGCGGCGGCCATGCCGAACTCGCGGATGCCCCAGTTGACGTAGCGGCCCTCATAGGCCGGCGCGTCGAGGATCGGCGTGCCGGCGACGAAGGTGTTGTTCGAGCCGGTCAGGTCGGCCGAGCCGCCGATCAGTTCGGGGATGGCGGCGAAGACTTGGTCCAGGGCGGCGCCTGAGGACTGGCGCGTGGCCTGGGCCGGCTGGGTCTCGATCAGTTCGGCGATCTTGGCGTTCAGGGCGTCGAAGGCGGCCTCGGGCAGGTCGCCCTTCATGGCGCGGGTGAAGTCGGCGGCCTGACCCGAGGCGGCCAGGCGGGCCTCCCACTTCTTGCGGTCCTTGGAGCCGCGACGGCCGACCTTGTGCCAGGCGTCGGCGATGGTCTGGGGCATTTCGAAGGGTTCGTGATCCCAGGCCAGGCCCAGGCGGGTGGCGGCGATCTCGGCCGCGCCCAGGGCGGCGCCGTGGGTCTTGTGGCTGCCTTCCATGGTGGCGGCGCCCTTGCCGATCTTGGTCTTGCAGGCGATCAGCGTCGGCTTGTCCTGACGCGTGGCCCATTTCATGGCGGCCTTGATGGCGTTCATGTCATGGCCGTCGATGGCCTTGACCGCCCAACCGGCGGCCTTGAACCGGGCCTTCTGGTCGGTCGCATCCGACAGGGAGACCTTTCCGTCGATGGTGATCTCGTTGTCGTCCCACAGGACGTGCAGCTTGTTCAGCTTGTAGCGGCCGGCCAGGGCGATGGCTTCCTGCGACACGCCTTCCATCAGGCAGCCGTCGCCGGCGATGACCCAGGTGCGGTGATCGACCAGGTCGTCGCCGTATTTGGCGGCGAGGTGACGCTCGGCCATCGCAAAGCCGACGGAGGTGGCCAGGCCCTGACCCAGCGGGCCGGTGGTGACCTCGACGCCGGGCATGTGGCCGTATTCCGGGTGGCCTGCGGTTTTGGAGCCCCACTGGCGGAAGTTCGACAGTTCTTCCTTGGTCGCGGCCTTGTAGCCGGTCAGGTGCAGCAGGGCGTAGATCAGCATCGAGCCGTGACCGGCCGACAGGATGAAGCGGTCGCGGTCGGCCCAGTCGGGGCGGCTCGCGTCGAACTTCAGGAAGCGGCTGAACAGCACGGTGGCGACGTCGGCCATGCCCATCGGCATGCCGGGGTGGCCCGATTTGGCCTTCTCGACGCCGTCCATGGCGAGGACGCGAATGGCGTTCGCCATCTGCTCGGGCGTGGCCTTTGGTGCGGTTTTGGCGTCGGTCACGGTGGAGACCTCTGTTGGGAAGGCGGAAAAAGGGGGCGCGCCGCTTTACCCCGACGCGTCCTCGGGTTCTATACGCAATTTGAAGGAGCGACCGATGGCAGACGCCACCACGGCCGCAAGGACGCGTATCGACCGCGCCCTGGCCGAACTGGAACGCAAGATCCTGGAGCTGAAGGCGCGCCCCGCCTCGGCGCCCGCCATTGCGGACGACGACCTGTTCGCGCCCCGTGCATCGGATCAGCGCGTCGCCGAACTGGAGGCTGCAGGACGCGAGGCCTCCGACGCCCTGGCCCGCGCCGCCGAGGCCGTGCGCGGCGTGTTGGCTGAAAGCGAGGCCGGCTGATGGCGACGGTGACGGTAGAGGTCAACGGGCGGCCCTATGCGGTGGGTTGCGCCGACGGTCAGGAAGAGCGGGTCCGCATCCTGGCCAAACAGTTCGACAACCAGGTGCGCCAGGTGGCCCAGGACGTGGGCCATGTCGGCGACCTGCGCCTGTTCCTGATGTCCGCCCTGATCCTGGCCGACGAACTGCACGAGGCGCGCCTGAACGGCGGCAAAGCGGGGCCGTCCCCAATGGTCTCGGCACCGGCCTCGACGGATGGGGTCGCCGAGGCGCTGAACGCCGTCGCCGCCCGGATCGAGAAGATCGCCCAGGGGATTTGATCAAAGATTCGACGCAGGCTGGCGCAAGGCGAGGCGACGGCCTATCTTGCTCGACGGCGGGTCTTGCTGCGGCCCACGTCGAAGGCATACATTTCCTCGCGACCTTAATTCACTCAAAGGGATCTGTCCCTGTCCGGGCTTGAGGGCCTGGGCATATGGAGCCCACCTGGCTACCCAGGTTCGAGAGGATTTAAACGCCCTTCACGGTTCTTGCGGCGCCGCCAACTTCTCTCTTTTTTTGTGTGCTACCGCTCGCCGCGCGGCGGCTCGCTGCATGAGCACGCTTGCGCTATCTCTCGCGACACGGTCGCTCCCTGCTTGAGCGCGCGCGCTGACCGGCTGCGGTCGCTCCGCTACTGAGTGCGTTTTGCTATTGCGTGCGCGTCGCTTTGGTTCGCTAGGGTCGGGGCATTGGTAGGGGTGGCCGAATGATCCAGGACAAGCATGAGCTCCGGTCCGCCGCGCGGGCGCTTCGCAAGCGGCTGGCCGAGATCGATCCCCTGGCGGCGTCGCGCGCGGCGGATCATGCGGACGCCTTGCCGCCCGCCGAGATCGTGGCCCTCTATCGCGCCATGGGATCCGAACTGGATGCCGACGCCCTCGCCGTGGCGCTGAACGCCGCCGGCCGCCGGCTGTGTCTGCCGGTGGTGGTCCAGCGCGACGCCCCCATGGAGTTTCGCGCCTGGTCGCCCGGGGAGCCGCTGGAACTGGACGCCGCCGGATGCCCCGCGCCCCTGCCGCTGGCGCAAGTCGTCACGCCCGACCTGATCCTGACGCCCCTGCTGGCCTTCGACGATCAGGGCGGTCGTCTGGGCCAGGGCGGCGGCTATTACGACCGCACCTTCGCCGCCCGCCCCGACGCGCTTCGCATCGGCTTCGCCTACGTCGGCCAGAAGGTCGAGCGGCTGGACCTGGAACCGCACGATGTCCGACTGGATGGGATTCTGACCGAGGCGGGCTATGCGGATTGTGGCATATCCCATTGACATATACATGCGCTAGGCCGATATCGACGCCATGAGCCCTCCGCTGAAAGCCACGGTCTTCAAGTCCAACCGTTCGCAGGCCGTGCGATTGCCCAAGGCCGTCGCCTTTCCCGACGACGTGAAGGAGCTTCGCGTCATCAAGGAGGGCAAGAGCCTGCGCCTGGTGCCGCTGAACGCCTTGTGGGACGACTTCTTTGACCGGCCCGGCATCCCGGACTGGCCGGATCGGGATCAGCCGGGGATGCAAGAGCGGGAGGACTGGTGAGCACCGGCTTTATGCTGGACACCAGCATCTGCATCGACATTTTGCGGACACGCAGCGCTGCGTTGATCAACCGTCTGAAAACCGAGCGCGAGCCGTTGTATCTCTCGACGGTCGTCGTCATGGAACTGGCGGTAGGTCCGAACAAATTGGCGGATCCCCGCCGCGCCGAACTGCTGGAGGCGTTTCTGGCGCGTCTTGACATTCTTCCCTTCGACGAAGACGCCGCACGGCATACGGCGGCCATCCGCGCCGTGCTGGAGCGTCAGGGACGCCCTATCGGACCTTATGACTATCAGATTGCGGGTCACGCCCGCAGTCGGGGGCTGACTGTCGTCACCCGCAACACAGGCGAGTTCGAACGCGTCGCTGGCCTGACGGTCGAGGATTGGTCGGATCGTGCTAAAGGCTTTCACGAATGAGACTGGCATTTTTCGGCGACGTCATCGGCAAGTCCGGTCGTGACGGCATCAGCGATCATCTTCCGGGCCTGAAACGGGACCTGAAGCTCGACTTCGTGGTGATCAATGCGGAGAACGCGGCGGGCGGGTTCGGCATCACCGAGAACACGGCGCGCGAGCTGTTCATGGCGGGCGCGGACTGTCTGACGCTGGGCAACCATTCGTGGGACCAACGCGAGGCGCTGACCTATATCGTGCGTGAGCCGCGCCTGATCCGGCCGGCCAACTATCCGCGCCTGATGGATGCGCCGGGCGCCGGGGCCAATCTGTTCGAGACCCATTCGGGCCGCACCGTTCTGGTCATGAACGTGCTGGGCCGGGTGCATATGGACCCGATGGACGATCCGTTCGGCGCGGTAGAGCGCGAACTGGCCGCTGCTCCGCTGGGCGCTGTCGCCGACGCGGTCATCGTCGACATGCATGCCGAGGTCACGTCCGAGAAGATGGCCATGGGGCATTTCTGCGACGGGCGCGCGTCGCTGGTCGTCGGCACCCACACCCACGTCCCGACCGCCGACTGCCAGATACTGCCCGGCGGCACGGCCTATCAGACCGACGCCGGCGGTTGCTGCGACTATGACAGCGTGATCGGCAACGAGAAGGAAGAGCCGTTGCGGCGCTTCACCACCCGCATCTCGGGCGGTCGCTATATGCCAGCGTCGGGTCCTGCGACCATCTGCGGCGTCTTCGTCGAGACCGACGACAAGACCGGGTTGGCCACGCGCGTCGAGCCGATCCGCGTCGGCGGTCGCCTGTCCCAGGCCGTGCCGGTCCTCTGAGGCCTCAGGCGGCGGCCCGGCGGCGCTCGATCAGGGTCCGGCGCACGGCCTGAAGATCGGCCGCGCGACGCTGGGGCGTATGGGTGGCCAAGACATAGGCTTGGCCCGCGCGCGCCAGGGCCAGCCGTTCCTCGGGCGCCGAGATCAACCGCTTCATCGCCGCCGCCAGCGTCTGCGACGTCACCGCATCGACATAGAGGGCATGCGGCCCGCTGGCTTCGCGCAGGCCCCCGCGGCCGGACGAGATCAGGGCCGCGCCTGCTGCATGGGCCTCGATCGCCGTCAGGCCGAACGGCTCGTCCCAGACCGACGGCGTCAGGGCGATGGCCGCCGTCTGCATCCGCCGCCGCACCTGCGCCAACGGCGCGGACTTCAGCACCTCGACCCGGTCGCCATACCGCTTCAGCGGCGCGACATGCCGGGCGGCCCATTCTGCATGTCTGCCCCAGTCGTTCAGCATCAGCACGGCGCGCCAGTCGGGATGGGCGTCCAGCACGGCGGGCAGGGCGGCGCACAGGACATCGACGCCCTTCTCTGGCATCGCCCGTCCGGCGAAGGCGATCACCGGCTGTCGATCCTCGGGCGAGGCCAGCCAGGCGCCGGCGTCGATGGGATTGGGCACGGCGAACGCCCAGTCTTCCAAGTCGGGGAAGGTGCGCACGAAGGCGTCGCGTTCGGCGATGCTGACGAAGAGCAGGCCGTCCAGCCGATCATAGCGGGCCTTGTAACGCCAGCGGTCGATGGGGTGGCGCGGCGGGCGCAGGGCGTTGTGGCGATAGAGCAGATGGGGCGTCTCGGGCAGGGCCTGCTGCACCGCCATCGCCTGTTTCACCTGCTGATGATGTTCGATCACGTCGGGTCGAAAGGCGCGCAGCCGTTCGATCAAGGTCGGCATGCGGATGCGGCCCGGCGGCAGGGCGTCCACGCCGGGAGCATTGTGATCGTCCGCCCCGACGCAGCAGAAAATGCGCGTCTCGCCAGCCTGGTCGGCGCCCACCATCGTCCGCACGACGGTCTCCATCGAGTTGGGCTGGGCTTCGGAAAAGAGACAGCCCGGAGGGAGCAGGACGGCGGTGCGCAAGGGTTTGATCCGATGGGAGGACCGCGCGACCTATAGACGGTTCGTGGCGGAACGGCGACGGCGTCTAGCTGTTCGGATAGCCCAGTTCCGGCTCCATCCGCTCGAAGGTGCGGTTCATGGCGTAGGCGTCCAGATTTGGCAGGGCGATATGGCCGAAGCGCAGCGACAGCTGATCCTCGGCGCGCGTCTCTCCGCCTCGGGATACGGCGGCGACATAGAAGGCCGACGCCAGGCCCGTGCGATCCGATCCGCCGGCGCAGTGGATCAGCAGAGGCTTTGGCGCATCGCGCATGATGGCGATCAGGGTTCGGACCTCCTGCGGCGTCAGTTCTTCCTTTGACGACATGCGGAAGTTGATGTGCTGGATGCCCAGGCGACGGCTGTCGGCGACCTCGTCATCGTACCAGGGTGAGCCGGGGTTGGGACCACGCAGGTTCAGCACCGTGCGGATTCCGTGTTGGCGCTCCATCCGGTCCAGCAGGCCGGGGCGCGGCTGACCGGCGCGATAGATCTCGCCGGGAATGACGGTGTGGACATTGCCGCTCAAGGCGACGCCGACGATGTAGGCGATTAGGCAGACGAGGCCGATGGCGGCCGAGATCAGCGCCAGCTTCAAGGATGAGACACGGCGGATCACGCGGGGCGCGCTCCGGTGAACCATTTGCGATAGTCAGCCGTGGTGGCGATCAGCAGCACGACCAACAGGCCCAATCGCGCCGCGGTCGAGCCGATCGTGCCCAGGTCCAGCCCGCCCTTGGCGTGCGATTTCGTCAGCAGGTCGCCCATTGTCGCTCCAAAGGGTCGGGTCAGGACGAAGGCGATCCAGAACAGGACGGTGGTCGAGATGCGGGTGAACTTCCAGGCCAGGATGGTCAGGGCGATGCCGCCCGAGATCAGGACATTGCTCCATAGATAACCCAGGCCCGAGGTGTCGGCCAGGAAGTCGCCCAACGCCGTCCCCAGTGTGTTCGACGCCAGGATCGCCAGCCAGTAGAAGGTCTCGACCCCCGGCTCGCGGATATGATCGACCTTCAGCGAGCCATAGGTCAGCCGCCAGGCCGTCAGCACGGCGATCAGGACGCCGGCGATGATCGTCGCGCCCGTGGCGGAGCCCAGGCCCAGGCTGCGATCATGAAGTCGGACAGGGTCGTGCCCGCCGTGCTCGTGGACAGGATGACCAGCCAATAGAGGGCGGGGTGAAACCGCTTGGACCGTAGCTGGGCGACCAGGGTGATGACGAAGAAGGCCAGCAGGATCAGCGAACTGACGGCGTAGCCGACCTTCAGCGTCATCGACACCAGATCGCCGCCGGTCTCGCCGACCGTCGTCGCGCAAATCTTCATCAACCAGAAGGCCAGGGTGACCTTCGCCACCTTGTCCACCGTCCCGGCGGCAGAGGGTTCAGCGGGCGTGGTGCTCATCGCGGCGATCCGGTTTCGACGGTCCACGACGCGCTGGATTTGCGGCCAAGATTGGGCTGATCAGCCCTTGCGCCGCGTCCTCAGGCGCAGTCGCATGGGTTCGCGGCTGCGCAGGGTGATCTGGTGGACCGGGCGGGGCTCGACCGTGGTCAGGGCCTCGACATCTGCGACGCGCAGGATGGCGGCCAGGGCGATCATCGCCTCCTGCAGGGCGAATGCCGCGCCGATGCAGACGCGCGGCCCGGCGCTGAAGGGGATGTAGGCGTAGCGGTCGATGCTCTTGCGGTTTTGCGGCAGGAAGCGTTCGGGTTTGAAGGCGTCGGGGTCGTCCCACAGTCGCTTGTGGCGCTGGAGGATCCACGGCGAGATGATGACGGTGGCGCCGGCCTTGATCGTCTGCCCGCCGATCTCGTCGTCGGCCAGGGCCTTGCGGGCCATGGTTGGGGCGGGCGGGAACAGGCGCATCGTCTCCTCCAGCACGGCGCGGGTCCAGGGCAGGGCGTCGGCCCATTTCGGATCGGAGACGTCGAAGGCGTCGGCCTCGGCCTGAAGATGCGCCAGATACTCCGGCTGGCGTGACAGCAGGTGCAGGGTCCAGCCCAGGGCGCGGGCCGTGGTTTCGTGCCCCGCCAGGATGAAGGTCAGGATGTTGGCGGCGACCTCTTCATCCGACAAGCCGGGTCCGCCGTTATCATCCCTGGCCAGCAGCAGGGCGCTGAGCAGATCGGCCGGCGGGGCGTCGCCCGTTTCGATGCGCGCACGACGGGCTTCGACCAGCGTGGTGACGCGCTGCTCGAAGAAACGGGCTGAGCGGAAGCTGGCCAGTCGGCCCAGGCGCGGGGCCCAGTCCGGCGCGCCCAGCACGTCCAGCGGATCGATGCGTGCGCCATTGGCCAGGAACTGGTTCAGCGCCCGCTCGAACCCGCGCGCCTCGCCGCCCAGTTCGTCCGAGAACATGGTCGCCGACAGGATGTCGAAGGTCAGGCCCGACATCTCGCTGTCGATATCCAGCACTCGCCCCCGCGCCGACAGAGACCAGGCGGCGACGCGCGCGTGACAGACCTCGGCCATACGGGCGTTCAGCGTCGCCATCTTGGCCGGGGTGAACAGGGGCGCCAGGATGCGCCGGGCGCGTCGCCAGACCTCGCCCTCGGTCAGCAGCAGGCCCTCGGCCAGCATCGGCCCCAACACTCGGCGTTGCAGGTCGCCCTTCTCGTAGTTGGCGGCGTTTTCGGTCAGGACGTGCCGAACGCCCTCGGGATGGCTGACCACCAGGATTTCGCCGAAGGCGCTATTTCCATGCAGTTGCTGCTCGGTGAAATGCCGTTCGGACCACATCTGGATCGGGTCGCGCCAGCTGATCCACAGAAAGGGCAGCAGCGACAGGGGCTTGCCCGTCCGCCGGGGCGGTATGGCGGGGCGGAAGATGGTGTCGGCGGTCGTCGCGTCCATAGGACGGTCCCTCAAGCAAATCGCCGGCTCAGCCGGGCGCATCGTCCCTGAAACGCGCGATCTGGTGCATGCGTTCATGCAGGATCGTCACGATCCCGACGGCGCCATCCGACAATATGCGCCAATAGACGTAATGATGTTCGCATCGTGTGTAGAAGCCCTCGACGCCGAACTCGGCGGGGATCGCGCGCCATGCGATACGGCGGGCCGCAATGTCCTCGAAACACGCAAACAGACGACGGATATGGGTCTGCCCTTGTACCTCTCCCCAGGTCTCGCAGCTGTAGGCGTAGATGTCGTCAAGCCGACGGCTGGCCCCTTCCTGAATTCGAAAGTCGGCCACGTTGGTCAGCGTCGGGCGCGAGCGAACACGGCGTCGGCGTCGAGAGCCGTGTAGCTGGACTCAGGCGCAGCGAAGGCAGACGTCAGCTCGGCTTTGAGCCGTTCGAAACTCGCAGCCTCGACCCGCTCCCGGTCACGTCTGATGAGGTCGCGGACATACTCGCTGACGTTCTCATAGGCGCCGTCCCTGCCCACGTTTTGTGAAACGAAGTCACTCAACGGGCCGGTGACGCGGACGTTCAAGGTCATAGAGTTTGGCACGGCGCTCTCCTCGTTCCTCAATATGAGGGATATTGAGGACACTGCAAGTGGCCTGAAGCCTGCCGATCAATGACGTCAGCGAGGGCGTGACGCCCTGGCGATGGCGCCGAGCAACCGCGCCATATCTTCAGCGGCCGAATCCTTCGCGCGTTGGTTTGAGGGTGCGGGTTTCAAAACCGGGGCCGACGGCGCCGCTGGAGCCGTTTGAGAGGCTCTCTTCTTTTCGCGCTGCTCGAACAGAAAGCGTTGAAGACCCCAGACGAGGTGAGGCGTCCACGGCTGGCCGCAGGCGGTGCTCTTGCCCGCCTTGTTCAGGAGGCCGGCGACCTCATTGGGTCGGGTGAAGCCGCTCTTGAAACAGGCGCGGAGCAGGGGGTCGAGCTCATCCAGGAACGCCTCCCTGGAGCGATCGCGAAAGGCGAAATGCTTCAGTTCGTCTCTGGTGATCTGTGACGGCTTGGACTGTGGGCGTCCGGCAGCCCGCTCCGGCTTCTGCGCCCGAGAGCGTCCCGTCGGCGTCGCCTTGGCTTTGGAGGGACCCGCCCGTTTTCCACCCCCGAGATAGGGTCCTTTAGCCATCCTCAGTTCGCCGGAGCGGAGGTCGGCGCCCAGGCCTTCATCTCGGCGATCTCGCGCGTCTGGGCCTCCACCACGCTCTGGGCCATGCGCCGGATTTCGGGATCGCGGCTGTCGCGCAGAGCGACTTCGGCCATGGCGACGGCGCCTTCGTGGTGGGCGATCATCTTGGCGACATAGGCCTGATCGACGGTCTGGCCGGATGCGGCGGCCATTTTCTTGTGCATCTCGGCTTCGGACGCGGCGAAGGCCCGATCGCCGGGGGTGGGGCCGGCCTTATCGTGACCCGCGTGGCTGGCGGCCTGGGTCTCGGCCGTCGTGCGGGCCGCCGCCGCATGGTTGGCGGCGGACGTGTCGCGCAGCGCCTGCTGCACCGGATCACCGCCGCCGTCGCAGGCCGCCAGCAAGCCTAGCAACGCGACAGGCAGGGCGGCGCGGATCATGCGGCGTCGCCCAGCCAGCCCGGCATCCAGCCTTCGTGCCATTCGCGCAGATGGGCGACGGGGATGCTGAACAGGTCGGTGGACCCAAAGGCGTCGCCGCCCGCGCGGCCGACGACCGAGGCGTGCAGACCGGCTTCGCGCGCCTTGGCGATGATGGCGTCGGCGTCCGGCACGGCGACCAGGTAACGGGCCTGGTCCTCTCCGAACAGGAAGATGTGGGCGTGGGTCGCGCTGGTGGCGTCCAAGGTCACGCCGACATCGGAGGCCAGCACCAGGTCGGCGGCGGCGCCGATCAGGCCGCCGTCGCTGAGGTCATGGACCACGGTCAGGTCGCCGCCCTCGATCAGGTCGCGCACAAAGTCGCCGGTCTTCTTCTCCAGCTTCAGATCGACGGGCGGCGGGGCGCCGTCCTCGCGGCCCAGAACCTCGCGCAGATAGATCGAGGCGCCCAGTTCGCCATGCGTCTGGCCGATCAGGACCAGGGTGTCGCCCTCGGCCATGGTCGAGAAGTTGGTCACCACGTCATAGTTGGGCAGCAGGCCCACGGCGCCCACGGTCGGGGTCGGCGGAATGGCGACGCCGTTGGTTTCATTATAGAGGCTGACGTTGCCGCTCACGACCGGGAAAACCAGTTCGCGGCAGGCCTCGGCCATGCCGTCGATGGCGCGGACGATCTGGCCCATGATCTCGGGGCGCTGGGGATTACCGAAGTTCAGATTATCGGTGATGGCGATGGGGCGCGAACCCACGGCGGTCAGGTTGCGCCAGGCCTCGGCTACCGCCTGTTTGCCGCCCTCATAGGGGTCGTTCTGGACATAGCGCGGGGTGCAGTCCGAGGTCACGGCCAGACCCTTGTCCGTGCCGTGCACCCGCACCACGCCGGCGTCGGCGCCGGTGGCCGAATCCTGCAGCGTGTCGGCCATGACGTGACGGTCGTACTGCTCCCAGATCCAGCGCTTGGACGCCATGTCGGGGCAGGCGATCACCTTGATGACCGCATCGGCCCAGTTCTCGGGCGCGGGGATCTCGGCGTGGTTCAGTTTGGGCTGCAGCTCCGGCTGGACCCAGGGGCGGTCATACAGGGGCGCGTCGTCGAACAGGGGCGCCAGGGGCACGTCGCAGACGGTCTCGCCGTGATGCTTCAGAACCAGACGGCCGGTGTCGGTGGTGACGCCGATCGTTGCGGCGTCCAGGCCCCATTTCTTGAAGATGCGTTCGCCGTCGGCCTCGCGGCCGGGCTTCAGGACCGCCAGCATCCGCTCCTGGCTTTCCGACAGCATCATCTCATAGGCGCTCATGCCCTCTTCGCGCTGGGGCACGGCGTCCATGTTCAGCTCGATGCCGACGCCGCCCTTGCCGGCCATCTCGACCGAGGAGGAGGTCAGGCCCGCCGCGCCCATGTCCTGAATGGCGGCGACGGCGCCCGAGGCCATCAGCTCCAGCGTCGCCTCGATCAACAGCTTCTCGGCGAAGGGATCGCCGACCTGGACCGTGGGGCGTTTGGATTCCGACTCGTCGTCGAACTCGGCCGAGGACATGGTCGCGCCGTGGATGCCGTCGCGGCCGGTCTTGGAGCCGAAATAGACCACCGACAGGCCCGCCGAGGGCGCGGCCGAATAGAAGATGCTGTCCGACTTGGCGATGCCCACGCACATGGCGTTGACCAGGATGTTACCGTTGTAGCCCGAATGGAAGTTGGTCTCGCCCGCCACGGTCGGCACGCCGACGCAGTTGCCGTAACCGCCGATGCCCGAGACGACGCCCTTGACCAGGCGCTTGGTCTTCTCGTGGCTGGGATCGCCGAAGCGCAGAGCGTTCAGCAGGGCTACCGGGCGCGCGCCCATGGTGAAGACGTCGCGCATGATGCCGCCCACGCCCGTCGCCGCGCCCTGATAGGGTTCGATGTAGGAGGGGTGGTTGTGGCTCTCCATCTTGAAGATGCAGGCGTCGCCGTCGTCGATGTCGATCACGCCGGCGTTCTCGCCCGGACCGCAGATGACGCGCTCGCCGGTGGTGGGGAACTTGCCCAGGTGGATCTTGGACGATTTGTACGAGCAATGCTCGGACCACATGACCGAGAAGACGCCCAGTTCGACGTGGTTGGGCTCGCGGCCCAGCCGGTCGAGGACGACCTGATATTCATTGGGGGCCAGGCCGTATTCGGCGGCCAATTCAGCCATCGACTTTTCGGGGGTCTTTTGCGGAGCGCTCATGGGCGGCGCTTCTAGCCGCAGATGGGCCAAATGTCAGCCCGCACGGCGCAAGATCGGGGAACATCGAACATCTCAGACGGTTGATTCCGACGACAACCACAGGAGCCGCCATGACCGACGCCCCCATCGACCCTGCCGCAACCCCCGAAGACGACGACCTGCCCGAGATCGCCGCCGACGACGCCGGCGCCTCCGCCCTGGCCGAAAAGGCCCAGAAACAGGCCGACGACACCGAGGAGGACCCGGCATGAGCAATCCCCACACCGACCGCATCGTCCCCGCTTTAGGCCAGCAGATGGATCGCTCGAACGATCCTGACACCACGCGCCAGATGGATGCGGCGGCGCCGGAGGCTGCGCTGGCCAGCCGTCGCCAACGATTGACGGGCTCGGCTGTCGGCGTCGGCAGCGTCGGTTTCGATGAGGACGGCGCCTTCGGCGTCGGCGCCGACGATCACGAACCTCAGGACAACGCGATCACAGACACGCCCAAGCCCTGATCCATCTCTTTTTCGCTCATCCCGGCGAAAGCCGGGACCCAGTCCTTTGGGCGCAAGCTGCGTGAGATCAGAGGTTAGTGGTCATCCGACGCACTGATAGATGCGAAAGCACTAGGTCCCGGCTTTCGCCGGGATGAGCGGGAGAAAAGTAATAAGCGCGTTCTGAAAACTAACGGGCGCGTTCGATGCCCGGCCGCAGGCGGAAGGTCAGCAGCAGCCCGCCGACAAGCAGGACGATGGCGCCGGCCAGGGCGGTGAAGGCGACGGCTGGCTTGTCCGCCTGTTCGGCGACGAAGGCGCCCAGCAGGCCCCAGGCCGTCGGCAGCGGATAGGCCATCGTCCTCAGGACCGCCGTCACCGCCAGGGCGACGACCACGACCGAAACGATGGCGACGATGGCCCACAGGCTGGGCGACAGGGCGGCGGGCAGGGCGTCGAACGCCGTAACCGTCGTGATCAGGTTCAGCGGCGCGGCCACAGTCAGCCAGCCGGCCAAAGCGGCGAGCGGCCAGGCCAGCAGGATGCGCTCGCGATCCATCAGCCGCAGCGCGCGGATATGTCCCGAAACCGCCAGCAGCGGCAACAGCAGGGCGATCAGCGAGGCGAAGATCACCCCGACGCTGGCGGCCTTCAGGTTCATGGCCGCCACGATGATCCAGAAGCCGATGCCGAAGAAGGCGACGGCGGACGGCAAGCCCATCCGGCCTAACAGCGGGCTCTCGCCCGTTTGAGGCAGGGCCTGGCGGATCGCATAGGCCAGGATGCCGATATAGATCAAACCCCAGATCGAGAAGGCGTAACCGGCGACCCGCAGGGTGGTGTTCCCGTCGGCGGCGAACTCGGCCTGGTTCAGGCCCAGGCCGGCCAGGTTCTGAACCAGCGGCACGACGATGGCGAAGAGGGCGGCGGCCAGGACGACCAGGCGCCGGGTGCGCTGGCGGGGCGTGGGGCGGATGATGGAGGACATTCGGGTTCCAGTGCGACGCTTATCCGGCCTTTACGCGCCGAACCGACAGAAGGTTCATCCCGAAAGCCAGAAAAGTGAAGCTTGCATTGGCGACCGGCGGCCTCATCCTGTGGGACATGACGCTCCGGGTCCGCCTTCTTTGTCTGTGCCTCGCCGCCTTCGCCGCCGTTGCTGTCGCGGGCGAGGGGCGGGCGCAAAATGCCTCGACCCTGACGGCGTCGGTCCAGACGGCATGGACCCGCGTCCGCGCCGCCCTGACGCCAGAGCAACAGGCCAATGAGGTTCGCGGTTTCATGGCGGCCCTGGCCTCGGCCAATGGTCGACCGACCCTGCCGCCGCTGGATGCGCGCGACATCGCCTCGGGTCGTGCGGTGTCTCTGGACGATCCCGCCCTGCTGCAACGCCCTCAGGCGCACGAGATCACCGTGACGGTCGGCGGCCAGTTCCTGATCTTCCGCCCCCTGTCGCGCGCCAGCCTGGAGCCGTTTTTCGGTCGGTAGGAACAATCGCCGGGACCGAACGGTTGTCAGGATGATCCCTCAACACAGGAAACTCCCATGGCCGACATCGACAACGACCAACCCTCGCTCGAAGAAGAGGTCGAAGCCAACCGCGCCATCGAGCAAGGCCTGGGCGTCGGCGCCCGTGAACTGGCCGCCCGGCGCGAGGCCGGCGAAAAGGCGTTCGACGACGAAGAGGTCGAAGACGACGCGGCCGCAGACCTTTCGGACGGACGCGCTCAGATCAAGGATATCTAGACGGGCTCAGGGTTTGACCTGAAAATGACGGCGAAGCGAACAAGGCGGCCGGTGCGCAGGCGTGCCGTCAGCGGACTTTCGATAACACGGACATCAGAGCCCGCGCCGTGCCTACCAACCCGCGATTGCCGTCAAGCGGCGGCGTAGACGCTTTGGAACAGCGTCGCGCCGTCGGCCGAACCCAGCTCGGCTTCGAAGGCGCGGTCGGGGTGGGGCATCATGCCCAGGACGTTGCCGCGCGCGTTCTGGATGCCGGCGATGTCGTTGACCGAGCCGTTGGGGTTGTCGACATAGCGGAACACCACTTGGCCCTCGCCCTCGATGCGGGCCAGGGTGTCGCTGTCGGCGAAGAAGTTTCCGTCGCCGTTGCCCTGGGTCATCGTGACTTCGGCCTGGCCTTTATAGCCGGCGGTGAAGCGGGTCTGGGCGTTGGCGACCGTCAGGGCGATGGGCTTGCAGACGTATTTCAGGCCCTTGTTGCGCAGCAAGGCGCCCGGCAGCATGCCGGCCTCGCACAGGATCTGGAAACCGTTGCAGATGCCGACCACGGCGACGCCGTCGTCAGCGGCTTTTTTGACGGCCTGCATCACGGGGGACTGGGCCGCCATGGCGCCACACCGCAGATAGTCGCCATAGGAAAACCCGCCGGGAATGACGATCAGGTCCAGACCCTTGGGCAGTTCGGTCTCGGCATGCCACACCATGGAGACGGGCTCGCTGGTGGAGCGTTCGACGGCGACCTTGCAGTCGCGATCACAGTTGGAACCGGGGAAGACGATGACGGCTGCACTCATGGCGCGGCCCTTTAGCAGGGTTCTGAAGCCTTGTCAGGCCGTCACGCGCGCCCGACCCGTCAGCCAGGCCACGATGAAGATGGCGAACCCGCCCAGCGACAGGCCGACGCCGACCCAGGCGGTCGAGGTCCAGCCGTAACCCGCAGCGATCGCCATGCCGCCCAGCAGGGGGCCGATGGCGTTGGCGGTGTTGAACGCCGAATGGTTCAGCGCCGCCGCCAGGGTCTGGGCGTCGCCGGCGACATCCATCAGCCGCGTCTGCAACACCGAGCCCAGGCCGCCGCCGCCGCCGATCAGGAAGACCACCCCCATCACCGCCCACAGGTTCGACGCCGCCATGGGATACAGCGCCAGAGCCGCCGCGCTCCACAGCAACAGGCCGCCGGCCGCTTTGAACCCCACATGGTCCGCCGCCCACGCGCCCAGGATATTGCCCAGGAACATGCCGACGCCGAACACTGCGAAGACCCAGGGCAGGACCTCGGCCCCCACGCCTGTCACCGCCTGAAGCGTCGAGGCCAGATAGGCGTAGACCGCGAACATGCCGCCGAAACCCACGGCGCCGACGCCCAGCGTCAGCCAGACCTGGCTTCGCTTCAGCGCGCCCAGTTCGCGCCACGGGCTGGCATCGGGATGGGCTGGATCGCGGGGCGCGAACAGGGCGACCAGGGCCATGGTGATCACAGCCAGCACACCCACAATGGCGAAGGTCCAGCGCCAGCCATAGGCGTGGCTGATGATGTTGACGACGGGCACGCCCAGCACCGTCCCGACCGTCAGCCCCATCAGGATGGTCGAGACCGCCCGGGTGCGGAAATGCAGCGGCACGATGGAGGCCGCGACCAGGGCCGCCACCCCGAAATAGGCGCCGTGCGGCAGGCCGCTGAGGAACCGGAACACCAGCATCCAATGATAGGTGGGGGCCAGAGCGCTGAGCACGTTGCCGACGGCGAACAGGGCCATGAAGCCGATCAGCAGATGCCAGCGCGGCAGCCGCGCCCCCAGAACCGCCAGGATGGGCGCCCCCACCACGACGCCGGCGGCATAGGCGCTGATGACATGGCCGGCGGTCGGCGCATCGACGCCCAGGCCGGCGGCGAAGTCGGGCAGGATGCTCATGGCCGCGAACTCGGTCACGCCGATGGCGAACCCGCCCATGGCCAGGGCGATCAGCACGAGGGCGACCGCCCCGCGCGAGCGGACGGGAAGGGCGGTGTCGAGGGCGGCGTCTGTCATGTTGCACTGCAAACTAATCAGCGTTCATGACACCACAAGGGCGGCCGGCCGACAGCGATCACGCTTTGTTTTCGTAGGTCGCGGTGATCGAGGCCTTGGCCAGGGTGTGGAAGTGCAGGTTGAAGCCGAACACGGCGCCCGAGTTGTCGGCCGTGACGTCCAGGCTTTCCACATCCACGGCGAAGACGGTGAAGATGTAGCGGTGCGGGCCGTGGCCGGGTGGCGGGGCGGCGCCGCCGAAGCCTGCCTGGCCGTAGTCGGTGCGGCCCTGGATGGCGCTGTGCGGCAGGTGTCCGCCGGCCGATCCGGCCCCGCTGGCCAGTTCGGTCACGTCGGCGGGAATATTGGCCACGGTCCAGTGCCAGAAGCCCGAGCCGGTCGGCGCATCGGGATCATAGCAGGTGATCGCATAGCTCTTCGTACCCTCCGGCGCGCTGGACCAGGCAAGGTGCGGCGAGACATTGCCCTTGGCATGAACCTGGGCGTCCGGCAGCACGCCGCCGTCCTGAATGTCGGTGGAGGTGAGGGTGAAGGTCATATGAAGGGGCTTTCTCGGGACTGTAGAAATCAGGCGGCGGACAGGAGGCGCGCTTTCACGCCGTTGCGATGCAAGAGCCGCACCGCCTGAACGTCGAACGAGACGAAGGTTTCCCCGCCCAGCCATTGTCCGTCATGGGCGATGACGCCGTCCGCGAAATCGCCGCCCGCTTCCAGCACGGCGAGGCCGGCCTCGGCGGCCGTGCGATCCACCGAAATGTTGCGCATATCCAGCAGACGACGAATGGCGGTGGCGATGTCCTCGCGAGAGGCGCGATAGCCCCGCGCCAGAACCCAGGCGAACTCGCACAGGGATTGGGTGCTGACCGCGACCCGATCCGCGGTCTCCAGGGCCTCGACCGCCAGACGCTGCTGGTCTTCGTCGTCGCCGACGACGGCCCGTAACAGGACATTGGTGTCGGCGGTGATGTTCACGGCTGCTCGGGGGCTTCGCCGGCCTGCGCGGTCAGGGCGCCGATCTCTTCGATCGACAGGCGCGCGCCGTTCGTCCGGCCCTTCAGGAAACCGGACAGGTCGGACCATGAGCCGGTCATCTGTTCGGCGCTCAGCTCCGCGCGCCCGTCAGGCAGCAGATCCAGACGGATCTTCTGCCCCGGCTGGATGCCGAGATGCTGCAACACCTCCTTGCGGAAGGTCACCTGGCCTCGGCTCGTGACGGTCAGCGTGGTCATCTCGTCAATGTAATGCGATCATGCATTACATTCAACAGTCAGTGTCAGGCCGCCTCGATGCGGTAGCTTTCGATCACCGTATTGGCGAGCAGTTGCTCGCACATCTTCTTAGCCTCGGCCTGGGGGTCTTCGGCGCCGGCGAGGTCGAACTCGATCAGCTTGCCGACGCGGGCGTTCGAGACGCCCGACCAGCCCAGACCCTGCAGCGCGCCCTCGACGGCCTTGCCCTGAACGTCCAGGACGCCGGGCTTGAGGAAGACGTGAACCTTGATTTTGGCCATCAGCCGTTACCTTTCATGAAGGGGGTGAAGTCGGACCATTGTTCGATGCGGAAGGCTCGAACATCCCGAACACATTGTGGGAACCAGGTCAGCGCCTTCAGCGCGTTCATGGCTTGAAGCAGATTGGCCAGGTCCTCGACCTCGGTGACGTAGCCGCTGCCCTGGATGCGAGCAAAGCCGTAACGCTTGAGCGTGCGGCCGATCTCGTCATAGGCCTGGGTCACGCCTTTCGGATGGACGGCTTCCGTTTCGGCCACCACCAGGTCGAAAGCGATGGCGAACATCAGGCCTTGGGATCCTGTCGGGCGGCAGCGGCGGGATAGGTCAGTTCCTCGCCGCTTTGGACGACACGAATCCGAACCCTGTCGTCGCCGCTGGGACCCAGGATTTCGTATAGGGGACCTTCTGCGCCGAAGTGGCGAAACCGTGCGACGCCCGTCATGTCGACGTCGTGGGCGAACACGGCTCCGGTCTCTTCGACGCTGCTCATCAATGCAGGCCGCCCTGGATCACCGTCGGCATGCCCTTCATGATGCCCAGGCGACGCGCGACTTCGGTATAGCTCTCGATGACATTGCCCAGGTCGCGGCGGAAGCGGTCCTTGTCCAGCTTCTCGCCGGTGGTGGTGTCCCACAGGCGGCAGCTGTCGGGGCTGATCTCGTCGGCCAGCAGCACGCGGCTGAAGTCGTTTTCCCAGACGCGGCCGAACTCGATCTTGAAGTCCACCAGGGTGATGCCGACGGCGCCGAACATGCCCGACAGATAGTCGTTCACGCGCACCGTCATCGCCAGCATGTCGTCCAGTTCCTGGGTCGAGGCCCAGTTGAAGGCGGTGATATGCTCTTCGGTGACCATCGGGTCGTTGAGCTCATCCTTCTTGTAGTAGAATTCGATGATCGAGCGGGGCAGCGGCGTGCCTTCCTCGATGCCCAGGCGCTGGCTCATCGAGCCGGCGACGATGTTGCGGCAGACGACTTCCAGCGGAATGATCTCGACTTCGCGGATCAGTTGCTCGCGCAGGTTCAGGCGCTTGATGAAGTGGTTGGTCACGCCGATGCCGTTCAGGCGCGACATGATGAATTCGCTGATCTGGTTGTTGACCACGCCCTTGCCTTCGAGGACGGCCTTCTTCTGCGCGTTGAACGCAGTGGCGTCGTCCTTGAAATACTGGATCAGGGTGCCGGGCTCTGGTCCTTCGTAAAGGATCTTGGCCTTGCCTTCGTAGATTTTCTTGCGCTTGCTGTTCATCGTCCGGTCCCGCTTACGGGCGCCCTCCAGAAACAAAAATCGCGCGGCCATGATGGAGGGGAAGACCCGGTCCTGGCGGCGCGTTTCGGAATCGTTCGGGCAGTCAATCTCGTTCGGGGTCTCCTTAGCCGATGGCGAGCCGCGATACAAATGAGGATGGCGAAGGGCGCAAAGGATGGGGACAGGATGTCCACCCGAGTGAAGTCATGTTGCGTTCAGGGATGGGCGGTCTATAGACGGCCCTTGCCCCGACGTTAGCGGGGCGTACGGAGCTATGCTGAGCGAAATGACGACCTTCGACGATCGGGAAAAGGCCTTCGAGGCCAAGTACGCCCTCGATCAGGAGCAGGAGTTCAAGGCCATCGCCCGGCGCAACCGGATGATGGGCCTGTGGGCGGCCGAAAAGATGGGCCTGTCGATCGAGAGCGCCGATCAGTACGCCGCCGCCGTCGTGCGCGCCGATTTCGAGCAGCCGGGCGACGAGGACGTGTTCCGCAAGGTCGCCGGCGACTTCAAGGCCTCGGGCCTGTCGGTGTCGGAAGGCGAGATTCGCTCCAAGATCGACGAACTGGCATCGATCGCCCGCGAAGGCATTCGCGCCGGCGAATAGGCTATCGGCCTTCTGGCTGATCTGAGAATTCGAAAGGGCCGCACCCGGGGGAAAGTGCGGCCCTTTCTTTTTTGCCGGGGACGTTGGGGGATGTCTCACCCGGCGTACTGTGCGTCTCGCGCCCTTCAATAACTCGGGCGCCCAGATTTGGTTTCAGCCCTAAATGGGTGAGACGCGATTATTTTTACGGCATCAAGACCGTGTCCACGACGTGGACCACGCCGTTGGACTGACCCACGTCGGCCTGGGTGATGGTGGACTTGCCGCCCTTGGCGTCGGTGATGACCCAGGTGTTGTTCGGGCCGGCCGAAACCTTCAGTTCTTCGCCCTGAACCGTCTTCAGCGTGGCGGTGCCGCCGTTGGCCTGGGCCTGGGCTGCGATGTCGGCTGCCGTCAGGCGACCGGCGACGACGTGATAGGTCAGGATCTTGGTCAGATCGGCCTTCATCGCCGGCTGCATCAGGCTGGTGCGGGTCGCCTCGGGGATCTTCTCGAAGGCGGCGTTGTCAGGCGCGAAGACGGTGAAGGGGCCGGGGCCCTGAAGCGTCTCGACCAGACCAGCGGCGGTCACGGCCGACACCAGGGTGGTCAGGTTGGAGGCCTTGGACGCATTGGCGACGATGGTCTCGTTGGGGCTCATGGCGGCGCCGCCCACCATCGGATCGGTCGCGGGGGCCATGGCGGCGCCCTCGGCCGGAGCCATGGCGGTCGATTCAGCCGGGGCCGTGGCGGCCGGTTCATTGTTGTTGCAGGCGCCCAGCGCCATCAGCGCGCCGCCGGATACGGCGACGAGCATGAGATTGCGAAGATTGGTCATTGTGTTTCGTTCCCTTTGGGCCGCTCTCAAGGCGGTAACGGGAACGTTACGTTCGAAACCGCATAAAGGATGCGTGTCGCGCGACAAGAAATCGCAGCTTCACCATTCAGTCTTCGAACACCACTGTCTTTGTGCCGTGCAGCAAAACGCGGTCTTCCAGATGGCGACGAACGGCGCGCGCCAGGACGCGGCGTTCGATATCTCTCCCCTTGCGGATCAAATCTTCGGGCGTGTCGCGGTGGCTGATCCGCTCGACGTCCTGTTCGATGATGGGGCCTTCGTCCAGGTCGGGGGTGACATAGTGGGCGGTGGCGCCGATCACCTTCACGCCTCGCGCGTGGGCCTGATGATAGGGGCGGGCGCCCTTGAAGCCGGGCAGAAAGGAGTGGTGGATGTTGATGCAGCGTCCCTCCAGCTTGCGACTGAGGTCGTCGGAAAGAATCTGCATGTAGCGCGCCAGCACGACTAGCTCGGTCCCCGTCTCTTCGATCAGCCGCAGCAGTTCGGCCTCCTGCGCCGGCTTGTCGGCGGCGTTGACCGGCAGGTGGTGGAAGGGCAGGTCGCCCAGATCGACATGGCCGATCAGCTCGCGCGGGTGGTTCGACACGACCGCCGTCACCTGCATCGGCAGTTCGTCGATGCGCCAGCGATACAGCAGGTCCGCCAGGCAGTGATCGAACTTTGACGCCAGGATCATCACCTTGCGCGGCGCGGGACCTCGCAGGGTCCAGTCCATGGCGAACCGCTCGGCCAAAGGCGCAAAGGCGTCGTGGATCGCGGTCTCGGCGTCGCCGTCCGCCGGTTCAAACACCACCCGCATGAAGAAGGTGGCGCTGGAGGCGTCCCCGAACTGTTGGGCGTCGGAGATGTTGGCGTCCCGCTCCAGAAGGAAGGCGGAAACGGCCGCGACGATGCCGTGGCGGTCGGGGCAGGAAAGGGTCAGGATCATCAGGCGGCAGGCCTATCCGGGAGAAACTTTCCCAGTATGGCCCAGCTGTCCGCCTTTGCCGACAAGGATATTGCATGGGCGGGGCTGGACGACGGCAGATCGACCAGGGCGACGCCCTCCAGATCGCTCAGAATGCGCCGCCCCAGCCGGGCCGCCAGCCCGCCGTTGAAGGCGACGGCCCGCAGGTTGGGCAGGCTTTCGACCAGCCCCCGCAGATCGGCCGCCTCGGGCGAGCGGATCGCCGCGTCCAGACTGCCCGATCGCTCCGCTGAAGCGATCACGTCCCACAGACCCACGCCGCGCGCCTTCAAACGTTCGAGCCGTCGCTCATAGGGCAGGGCGGCCAGGTCTTCGCCCAGCACGCCGCCAATCAGGGGCCAGAAGCCGTTGCGTGGATGGGCGTAATACTGCGCCGCCTTCAACGAGGTGTCGCCCGGCAGGCTGCCCAGAATCAGTAACCGGGTCTCCACATCGACCACGGGAGCGAAGCCTTGCCTGCGGTCGCCGGTAGGGCCCTTCACTTGACCGGCGGGTCGTCGCGCAGCCAGCCGGTGATCGAGCGACGCTTGCCGCCGGCATAGGCGGCGACCGGCGCGACCGAGTGCATCCGCGGCGTCTTGAATACGGTCCAGACGTTGAAGCCCGGTTTGAAACCACGCTCGATGTCGCCGTTCGCATCGTGGAACATCAACTGACCGCCCCAGTCGGGCCGCCAGTCGCGCGACAGGCCCAGCGTATAGGCCGCGCGCCGTTCGCCCACGCCCGTGTCGTCATGCCGGGTCAGGAAGTCGCCGGGCCGGAACCAGGTCGCCTGGGCGTCGATCTTGGTCACGCCGGCCTCGCCCGTCACCGCCTTGGCGAAGGTGGTGAAGGGCGTGTCGTTGAAGAATTGCAGCAAGACATGGGTGGCGTGACCCTGGTCCTGGCCGGTCAGCAATGCCGGGATGATCGGATAGGCCAGATAGATGAAGGAGAATCCGCTGCGGGCTTCCGACAAGGCGTGCTGGATTCTGGCGGTGACCGCTTCACGACTCAACTCGGCCATCTCCTGAGGCGACAGCAGCTTGCCGCCTTCGGGGGTCTTCAGCGACAGGCGCCAAGCCGTGTCATGTTCCAGCGCAAGGTCCAGCCATTGGGCGCTTTCCTCGTCCAGCAGGTCTGGCACCTGCACCATGCCGTCGCGCGCATAGGCCGTCGCATAGTCGCGGGGATCGAGCCGGGGATTGAGCCGGATCGTGCGCTCGCTCATGGTCTCAGTCTCCGAACACCCGCTTGAACACCACGTCCACGTTCTTGGTGTGATAGTCGAGGTCGAACAGGGCTTCCAGTTGTTCGGCGGGCAGGGTGACGCGGTCGTCGGCCTTCAGAAAGTCGATGAAGACCCCTTCGCCACGCCAGACCTTCATGGCGTTCTCCTGCACGGCGGCATAGGCGTCTTCGCGCGAGATGCCGGCCTGGGTCAGGGCCAGCATGACCCGTTGCGAGTGAACCAGACCGCCCAGGCGGTCGATGTTCTTCTGCATGTTCTCAGGATAGACGTTCAGCCGCTCGACCACATTGGCCAGGCGCTGCAGGGCGAAGTCCAGGTGGATGGTGGCGTCCGGGCCGATGCCGCGCTCGACCGACGAATGGCTGATATCGCGCTCGTGCCACAGGGCGACGTTTTCCATCGCGGGCGTCACGGCCGAACGGACCAGACGGGCCAGGCCGGTGAGGTTCTCGGTCAGGATTGGGTTGCGCTTGTGCGGCATGGCCGACGAACCTTTCTGGCCCTTGTCGAAGAATTCCTCGGCTTCAAGGACTTCCGTGCGCTGAAGGTGGCGGATCTCGACGGCGAGGCGTTCGACCGAAGAAGCGACGACGCCCAGGGCGGCGAAGAAGGCGGCGTGGCGGTCGCGCGGGATGACCTGGGTCGAGACCGGCTCGACCTGCAGGCCCATCTGGTCGGCCACATACTGTTCGACCGCCGGATCGACATTGGCGAAGGTGCCGACGGCGCCCGAGATGGCGCAGGTGGCGATCTCTTCCTTGGCCGTGATCAGGCGGCGCTTGGCGCGCTGGAACTCGGCGTGGTAGCCGGCCAGCTTCAGGCCGAAGGTCACCGGCTCGGCGTGGATGCCGTGCGAACGACCTACGGTCGGTGTGTATTTATGCTCCTTGGCGCGTTTCTCCAGCGCGGCCAGAACCCGGTCGACGCCGTCGATCAGCAGGTCCGACGAGCGCGCCAGCTGGACCGCGAAACAGGTGTCCAGCACGTCCGACGAGGTCATGCCCTGGTGCAGGAAGCGGGCTTCCTCGCCCACGATTTCCGACACATGGGTCAGGAAGGCGATGACGTCGTGCTTGGTGGTGCGTTCGATCTCGTCGATGCGGTCGGCGTCGAAGGTCGCATCCTTGCCCTTGGCCCAGATGGCGTCGGCCGCCTCCTGCGGGATCACGCCCAGCTCGGCCATCTTGGTGGCGGCGTGGGCCTCGATCTCGAACCAGATCTTGTATTTGGTCTCTTGCGACCAGAGGGCGGCGGCGACGGGGCGGGAGTAGCGCGTGATCATGGGCCGGTCGTGTCGGTCTCAAGGGGCTCGGAGTCAAGGTTCGTCGCTTGACTTCCGGTCGGCCTGTCCCAGATTATCGGCTCAGAGGACGACCTCTCCCTTCATCGGGCATGACCGCCGGGACGACCCGGCTCGCCATGCAAGGGAGACCGTCATGGCCTGGATATTCCTTCTTTTCGCCGGCCTGCTCGAAGTCGTCTGGGCCTTTCTGATGAAGGCGTCGGCCGGTTTCACCAAGCCGTGGCCGACCATCGGCATGCTGGTCTTCATGATCGGATCGTTCGGCCTGCTGTCGATGGCGATGAAGACCCTGCCGCTGGGCACGGCCTATGCCATCTGGACCGGGATCGGGGCGGTGGGCGCCTTCGTCGTCGGGGCGGTGTTTCTGGGCGAGCCGCTGACGCCGCTCAGGATCGTGGGCGTGGTTCTGGTGGCTTCGGGCCTGGTTGTGCTGAAGCTGGCGTCCAGCCATTGAGAGAGCGAACGGGAGACCTGCAATGGAACTGATCATCGGGCTGCGGGCCTATTCGACCTGGTCGCTGCGCGGCTGGCTGACGATGAAGGCGACGGGCGCGGACTTCTCCGTCATCGACGCCCGCTATGACACGCCGGAACACAAGGCGGCGCTGGAGGCCGTGTCGCCGTCTGGCTTCGTGCCGGCGCTGCGGGTCGGCGGCGAGTTGATCTGGGACACGCTCAGCCTCGCCGAATGGGCGGCGGAGACCTATCCGCAGGCGAAGCTATGGCCCGCCGATCCCATGACGCGCGCCCTGGCCCGGTCCGCGACGGCCGAGATGCATTCGGGATTCTCGGCGCTGCGCAGCTTCTGCGGCACGGGGCCGGATCATCCGATGGTGGGAGAGGCGCGGGCCGAGACCCCGTCCGATCCTGCGCTGGACCGCGACCTGGCGCGGCTGGTCGCGCTGTTCGGTCAGATGCGCAGGCGTTTCGGCATCGACGGTCCCTGGCTGTTTGGTCAGAGATGCATCGCCGATATCTTCTTCACTCCGGTCGCGGCGCGGGTGCGGCATTTCCAGATCGACCTTGCCGATCATGGCGACGACGGGACGGCGGTGACCTACCTGGCGGCCCTTCTTGACCACCCCGACTTCCGCCAATGGGAGGCGGAGGCCTTGGCTTCGACGTGGGCTTAACGGGCGAAAACCATCCCGGCTGACGCCGCGTTAAACGGACGCTGTTATCCGTTGGGAATGAAAAGCCCGACCCTCCCGACCGATCCGGCCGAACCCGTCTCGCGCGGCATTCATCCGGTCATGGGCTATGGTCTGGCGGCCCTGATCGGCGCAGCCTTCTGGGCCAGCCTGCTGTTTACGGTCTTCTAGCGAACGCCGGCGACGGTGGTCGCCTCGGCGATCAGGACTGGCTCGGCCTGGGGCGGCGGGGCGACATAGTCCAGCGCGACCGGAACGGCCTTGGCGCCCGACGCCAGGGCGTCCAGCGTCTTCAGCGGGGCGCCGAACAGCCGCTGATAGATCCAGTAGCTCGCCACGACCTTTTCGACGTAGTCGCGCGCCTGGGGCACATCGATCGTCTCGATCAGCAGCAGGGGATCGGCGTCCGGTCCCAGCTTGCGCACCGCCGCCAGCATCGGACCCGGCCCGGCGTTGTAGGAGGCCACGGCCCGCAGCAGGTCGCCCTGGAAGGCCGGCAAGGCCAGCATCCGGTTGATGTAGGTCTGGCCCAGACGCATGTTCACGGCCGGGACCAGCAGTTTGGACGGGTCGGAAACGAAGGTGCGATCTCCCGTCATCTCGGCCGCCGTCGTCGGCATCACCTGCATGATCCCATAGGCGCCGACGCTGGAGCGGGCGTTGGGATTGAAGTCGGTTTCCTTCAGCGCCAGCGCATAGACCAGCGACTTCTCGATGACGAAGCCGCCCTCGGGCGCCAGGTCCGGCATCGGATAGCGGGTCGCGTCGATACGGGTCGCGTCCGCATTGCCGACCGGCATGATGGCGCGCGCCAAGGCCGTCCACATCTTGGCCGCGTCGCCGACGGCGGTGCGCAGGCCAGAACGCAGCTCGCTCTCGGCGTCGGCGCGACGTCCGACCTCATAGAAGGCGACGGTGCGGCGGGCGCGGGCATCGGCCTGAACGAAAGCTTCCAGCGCGGTCGGCTCGACGGCGGCGCTCTTGGGCACATAGGCGGCGCGGCGCAGGCGCGGCTCGGCCTCATAGGCGCGGGGTCCCATGTTCTCGATGGTCGGCTCCTCGCCCAGCTGACGCAGGGCGATCTGACCATAGAAGGTGGCGGGCCACTGGGCCGACAGGCGCAGATAGTCGGTCACCCGATCCTGACGTCCCGACTGGCCGGCTGCGCGTGCGGTCCAGTAGGCGGCGCCGGCGCGAACCCAGGGGTCTTCGGTCGGATCGTTGGCGACGCGTTCGAAGGCGGCGAAGGATTCGTGGAATTGGCCCAGTCGCCATTCCGCCAGGCCGACCGTCCACCAGTCGCCGATCTGGCGGCCCATGGCCGAGGCGCCGGTCAGGTCGTCGTTGTTGTAGGCGACGCGGGCCGCCTTGGCCGGGTCGTCGACGCCGCCGCCGGAAACGGCCGTCACCAGACTGTTCCAGGTCCGGCCGATCACGCCGCCGGGCCGCATGGGCTCGGGCGCGCCATCGGGGCGGCGACGCAAAGCCAGCGTATAGACGCGGTCTGCGCACGGCAGGTCGGAATAGTTTTCCAGCCAGGCCGTCAGCTCTTCATAGGTGGCGACATGGTCGGGGTGGAACAGGCTCTCGAACTCGACCTGACCCAACAGGACCCGGTCCTGCGCCTGGCGCGCCGAGGCGCGGGCGGTCTCGATGTCGCCGCGCCGCAGGGCGTCGAAGGCGGTGGTGTAGGAGATGCGGTCCGCAGAGCTGAGGGCCGTGGGGCGGGCGGAACCAGCGCTCGATTCGGCCGTTGATCCGTAAGGCGTTTCGGCGATGGCCGCGCCCGCTAGGGCGCTGAAAGCCACAGCAAGCGTCGGCGCGAGGAACGCGCGGCGGAACAGAAACATAAGCGGCGGCCCCCTCGTTGGCGACGCGCGTAATCTACTAGGCGCGTGTATGGCGATCGGTCGTCAGCATGCGAGCATGCAGCGATTAGCCTTGTTCTTCAACCGAGTCCGTTTCAAGGCGAACGGACAGCGCCAACAGGTCGGCCCACACCTGACGCTTGGCCTGGGGCTGACGTAGCAGGAAGGCCGGGTGCAGGGTCGGCATGACGGGGGCGGACACCGCGCCTTCGGCCAGACGCCATTCCTTCCAATTGCCGCGCAGCTTCATGATCCCCTCTTCAGCCTGAAGCACGGACTTGGCCGAGGCCGCGCCCAGCAACAAAACGGCCTTGGGTTGCAGCAGGGCGAAGGCGCGCTCAACGAAGGGGGCGCAGACCGCCTGCTCCTGCGGGCTGGGCGTGCGATTACCGGGCGGGCGCCAGAAGACGGTGTTGGTGATGAAGACCTTGTCGGTCAGGCCCGCCGCCGCCAGCATCCGGTCCAGCAGTTGACCGGCCTTGCCGACGAAGGGCTGGCCGATCCGGTCCTCGTCCCCGCCGGGGCCTTCGCCGATGATCAGGACTGAGGCGTTGGGATTGCCGCGCCCGAACACCGACTGGGTCGCCCCCATGCCGCGCAGGGGACAGCCCTCGAACGCCGCGACGGCCGCCGCCAGATCCTGAAGCGTCGCCGCGCCGGCCGCCAGTCGGCGCGCCTCGGCGATGGCGTCGGCGGCGTTCGCTCCGGCCAGCGGCATGACGACCGAGGCGGTCGCCTTCTGCACGGCTTTTACCGCTGGCGGCGGGGCCACATGGGTGTGATCGACGGGCGCATCGGCATAGCAGGCGTCCACCCCCGCATCCCGCCAGAAGGCGAGCAGGCTTTCGACTGCAGCGATGTCATGGGGTTGCGCGTTCATGTCTCGGGCTACCGATAAGCCTTGACCGCCCTCGCGTCACCTTCCGATAAGCGGCATAACCACACGGACAACCGGGATTCAGGGGAAATCATGGCCGAAGAAGCCATCGAAGGCGGCGCGGAGAACGCCCGTCAGGAAGCGATCATCGACAATCTGCCGCCGCTGCAGGCGCTGGAAGGCGTCGAACGCGAGGTCATGGAATACGATGTCGTGATCGTCGGCGGCGGCCCGGCCGGCCTGTCGGCCGCTATCCGTCTGAAGCAGCGCGCCGAAAAGGACGGCAAGGACATCACCGTCGCCGTGCTGGAAAAGGCGGCCGAGGTCGGCGGCCATATCCTGTCGGGCGCAGTGATCGATCCCAAGGCGCTGAACGAACTGTTCCCCGACTGGAAGGAACGCGGCGCGCCGCTGGAGACGCCGGTCACCAAGGATAAATTCCTGCTGCTGGGTCCGCAGGGCGAGGCGTCTCTGCCCATGCCCCTGCTGCCGCCCTTCATGCACAATCACGGCTGCTACATCGCCTCGCTGGGCAATGTCACCCGCTGGCTGGGCGAGCAGGCCGAGGCTCTGGGCGTCGAGGTCTATCCCGGCATGGCCGCCAGTCACGTCGTCTGGGAAGAAGAGACGGGTCGGGTCAAGGGCGTCGTCGCCGGCGTGTTCGGCATCGACCGCGAGGGCAAACCGACCGGCGACTTTCAACCCGGCATCGAATTGCACGGCAAATATGTCTTCATCGCCGAGGGCGTGCGCGGCTCCCTGGCCAAGACCATCATCGCTAAGCACAGGCTTCAGGACGGCAAGTCGCCCCAGAAATACGGCATCGGCCTGAAGGAGCTGTGGCAGGTTCCGGCGGAACAGCACCAGCCCGGCCTGGCCCAGCACACGACCGGCTGGCCGCTGGACGAGCACACCGGCGGCGGCAGCTTCCTGTATCATTTCGGCGACCGCTACGTGGCCGTCGGCTATGTGGTCCACCTGAACTACAAGAACCCGTTCCTGTCGCCGTTCGACGAGTTCCAGCGGTTCAAGCACCACCCGTCCATCGCCCCGCACCTGGAAGGCGGCACGCGCATCTCGTACGGCGCCCGCGCCATCACCGAGGGCGGGTTGCAGTCGATTCCCAAGCTGTCGTTCCCCGGCGGCGCCCTGATCGGTTGCTCGGCCGGCTTCGTGAACGTGCCCCGCATCAAGGGCAGCCACAATGCGATGAAGACCGGCATGCTGGCCGCCGACGCCGCCTATGACGCGGTTCAGGCCGGGCGCAGCGGCGACGAACTGGTCGAATATCAAACCGCCTTCGAAAAGAGCTGGGTCTTTAAGGAGCTGTCCGTCGTCAAGAACGCCAAGCCCCTGCTGTCCAAGTTCGGCACGACCCTGGGCGGGGCGTTCGGCATGTTCGACATGTGGTGCCGCACCCTGCTGGGCGGCTGGTCGCCGGTCCCGACGCTGAAGCACGAAAAGACCGACGCCGCCTCGACGGGCCTGGCCGCCGACCATAAGCAAATCAGATATCCCAAGCCGGACGGGAAGCTGTCGTTCGACAAGCTGTCGTCGGTCTTCATCTCCAACACCAACCATGCCGAGGACCAGCCCGCGCACCTGAAGCTGCTGGACCCGTCCAAGCCGATCCAGGTCAACCTGCCCAAATACGGCGAGCCGGCCCGGCTCTACTGTCCGGCGGGCGTCTATGAGGTCGTCTATGCGGACGAGGTCGCCAAGACCGATCCGCGTTTCGTCATCAACGCCCAGAACTGCGTCCACTGCAAAACCTGCGACATCAAGGATCCGTCGCAGAACATCGTCTGGACTACGCCTGAAGGCGGCGGCGGTCCCAACTATCCGAACATGTGACGGAATAACCCCTTTAACCCGCTCATCCCGGCGAAAGCGGGGACCCAGTGCTTTCACATCGTCCGTGCGTCGGATGACCACCGGCCTCCGACATAGGCGCCTTTCGCCCAAAGACCTAAGTCCCGGCTTTCGCCGGGATGAGCGGAGTGGGGAAGCAATCATCTGTCCTCTTGCGGGGGCGGGTGAAAGCGTGAAGGGTCGAGGCATGATCGCCTCCCGTTCGCGCCTGTTCGCCGCCTCCCTGACCGTTCTCGCCCTGGCCATGGCCGGGCAGGCTGCGGCCCAGCAAATGCCCACACCGACCACGCCGGCTCAGGACGGCCCGGCCGCTATGCCGCCGGCCGTCATCGTGGAGCCGGGGCCTCCCGCTTCGGGCCAGGACGCCGCGCCCGATCCCCACATCATCATCACCGACACCCCGGTCACGCCGCCGATCCCTGCGGTCTGGGCGCCGATCCCGACAAACGCCGAGGGCCGCAGCGCCTATGGCCTGTATCTGGCGGGCAAGCTGGCCCTGATGCAGGGCGAGGGCGCGATCGGCTCGAACTATCTGGCCCAGGCCGAGCAACTGGCGCCGGAACAGCCGCGCGTGCGCGAACAGGCCTTCACCTCGGCCCTGCTGACCGGCGATCTGGACGTGGCGGCCGCGCTGGCCCCCACCGATGCGACCGCCTCGCCCGCCTTCGTCGAGGGCGGTCGTCTGGTCCGGCTGGTTCAGGACTTCGTGCGCGGCGACGCAAAAACGCCCAACGCCGCCCTGGCCCAGCAACCCATCGGCGCCCCCCATGCCCGCGCCGGCCTGCTGGTCGCGCCGTGGATCGCGGCGGCGGCCGGGGACTGGACCCGCGCGCTTCAGCCTGCGCCCATCAGCGGCGATCCCCTGACCCTGGCCTTCGCCCGCATGAACCGCGCCGCCCTGCTGGAAAAGCGTCGCGACTATGCCGAAGCCGAGGTTGAGCTGAAGGCCGCGGCCGACGTGGCAGGGGTCGGCGCCCTGTTCAAACGCCCCTATGGCGAGTTCATGGAACGGCGCGGCCGTCGCGACGACGCCATCGCCCTGTATGAAGCCGCGATCGCCATCCAGCCCGTCGATCCCGGCGTCGTCCGCGCGTTGCAGCGGGTGCGCGACGGCGGTCGGCCTCCGGTTCTGCCCGACTTCCGCGAAGGCGCGGCCCAGGGTTTGATCACCGCCGCCGCCCAGGCGTCGGCCGAACGCGGCAACGAGTTCGCCGCCGTCTATCTGCGCCTCGCGCAGAACCTGCACGATGACGACGAGACCGAGTTCCAGCTGGCCCAGGTGTTGTCGCGCGCCGGGCTGAAGTCGGCCGCCCGCAGCGCCCTGTCGCGCGTCGGGACCGACGATCCCCAGCTCTACGCCGCCGCCCGCGCCCAACTGGCCATCGCGCTGGAAGAGGACGGCCAGTCGGAAAACGCCTTGGCCGAACTGCGCCGCGCCGCCGCCGCCAGCCCCGACGACCGCCGCATCGCCCTGGTCCTGGCGGGGCAGTTGATGCAGCTGAAACAGCATGACGAGGCGCTGATCTTGCTGGACGGGCCGGTGCTGAACGTCGCCGATCAGGGCGCCAGCGTCCACTTCTTGCGCGGCGCCGCCTATGAGGCCCTGGGCCGCACGCCCGAGGCCGAGGCCGAGCTGTGGGCCGCCCTCCAGACCGCGCCCAACGACGCCGACATGCTGAACTATCTGGGGTATCTGTGGGTCGACAAGGGCCTGCGGGTACAGGAGGGCGCCGACATGATCGCCCGCGCCCATGCGCTGGAACCCGACAACGGCAACATCCAGGACTCGCTGGGCTGGGCCCAGTTCAAGCAGGGCCAGTTCGAAACCGCCGTCGACACCCTGGAACAGGCCGTCGACAAGGAACCCGCCAACGCCGAAATCAATGACCACCTCGGCGACGCCTATTGGCGGGTGGGCCGCGAACGCGAGGCCGTCTGGCTGTGGAACCGCGTCCTGGTGCTGGAGCCGGAACCCGAGCGCCGCGCCGATGTCGAGCGCAAGATCGCCAATGGGCTGGATGGCGCCGCGCCTGCCAAGGGCGTCTCTCAATAGTTTCCATGCCCGCGCTAACCGCCCTGGCTCCGGCCAAGATCAATCTGTTCCTGCATGTCGGGGCGGTGGACGCCTACGGCTATCATCCGCTGTCCAGCCTGGTCGCCTTCGCCGATGTGGGGGATCAGGTCTCCGTCGAACCCGCTGACCGGCTTTCCCTGACCGTAACCGGCCCTTTCGGCGAGGCGTTGGGCGCTGCGCCCGACAATCTGATCCTGCGCGCACTTCGGCGTTTGGGCGAGGTCACAGGCGCCGGCGAACCCAAGCTGAAGGTGACGCTGGACAAGCGCCTGCCCATCGCGGCCGGGCTTGGCGGCGGGTCGTCCGACGCGGGCGCGGCGCTGAAGCTGGCGCGCCGCGCCCTGTCGCTGGACATCGACGATGCGGCGCTGGAGGCAGTCGCGGGCGTCGTGGGCGCGGACGGCCCCATGTGCCTGCGCATGCGCACTGCCTTGGCCGAGGGCAGGGGAGACGTGCTGACCGACGAGCCACGCCTGCCGCCGCTGGCGGCCGTCCTGTTCAACCCCGGCGTCCCGTCGCCGACCGGCGCCGTCTACCGGGCCTATGATGCGGGACCGATGCGTTCGTCCGACCGTCCCGATCCGCCGCAAGACTGGTCCGTCGCCGCCGTCATCGACTGGCTGTCGGTTCAGCGCAACGACCTCCAGCCCCCGGCGCTGGCCCTGACGCCCACCATCGCGGACGCGCTCGCCGCCGTCTCCGCCACGCCCCAGGTCGCCCTGACCCGCATGTCCGGCTCGGGCGCGACCGTATTCGGCCTGTATCTCACCGAAGCGGCGGCCCAGGCGGCGGCGCGAACGCTCGCCGTCGCCCATCCAACAGCCTGGGTCACAGCAACGCAGCTGGCCGTTCAGTAGCGTTCTAGGTTTGTGGCCGAATACTGGCCATTCGCCCTCTGTAGCGCGGATATCGCCAAGGTCTCGACTCGATCATCACGAATGTTACCGATTGTATCAAAATCTCGGAACCAGATCACGGTGTTCTGATTTGAGTCCGCAGTTCCGATGACTGGAACGGATCGCCACCTCCCGGAAGCGATCCTCAAACAGAAAAAGGATATCGCCATGCTTCGTGCAAAACTGCTTGCCGCAACCGCCGTCGTCACCCTGATGGCCGCTCCCGCCTTCGCTCAGGAAGTCACCCCGCCGACCTCGCCCGCTCCGGCTGAGGCCCCGGTGCCGCAGACCGATCCATCCATGCCTGCCGCGCCCGAGGCTGCGGCGCCCACCGCCCAGGCGACCGCCCCGGCCGCGACAGAAGTCGCCGAGGCCACGCCGGCCGCCGGTGAGACTGTCGTCGACAAGCTGAAGGAAAGCGGCCAGTTCACCACCCTTCTGGCGGCCCTCGACGCGGCGCAACTGACCGACACCCTGGCGACGCGCCCGGCCATCTCCATCTTCGCCCCGACCAACGCGGCCTTCGCCGCCCTGCCTGAGGCGGACCGCACGCGTCTGATGGACCCGGCCAATGCCGCCGAGCTGCGTCAGCTGCTGCTCTATCACGTCATCGTCGCCGATGTGACGCCCGACCAGATCATGGGCAAGAAGGGCGGCGTTCCGACCGCCGCCGACAGCCAGGTCCTGCTGGACGGCACAGGGTCGGCCATCAAGGCTGACGGCGCCACCGTGGTCAGCGCCGAACTGGACGCCTCGAACGGCGCCATCTTCCCGATCGATCAGGTCCTGAACCCGGCGAACTCCATGGCCGCCATGGGCGATGAAGAGGCCGCCGCCCCGGCTGAAGCTGCAGCCCCTGCCGAAGCCGCCGCGCCTGCGGAAGAGGTCGCGCCCGCCGCCACCGCTCCGAGCGGCGAACCGGCTGCGGCCACCACCACCACAGCCTCGCCCCCGGTCGCCAATCCGACCGACGGTCAGGTCGACACCTCGGCCACGCCTCCGGTCGATGCGGCTGATCCTGCCGCTGACGGTGGCGACGAGGCTGCTCCGACCCCCCAATAATACGGGCCATACAATCGCTCGCTTGGTAGCGTGTTGAAGCGGAAGGCGGCGGGCCCTATGGTCCGCCGTCTTTTTTCCAGCCCCTCCCCACGAGCCCGATTTGACCACCTCGACCGAGCCGCTCGCGTTTCAGGACCTGATCCTGACGCTCCACCGCTATTGGGGCGAGCAGGGCTGCGCCATTCTCCAGCCCTATGATATCGAGGTCGGGGCCGGCACGCTCCACCCCGCCACGGTCCTGCGCGCGCTCGGCCCCAAGCCTTGGAAGGCCGCCTACGTTCAACCGTCGCGCCGCCCCGGCGACGGCCGCTATGGCGAGAACCCCAACCGGCTCCAACACTATTACCAATACCAGGTCATCCTGAAGCCGAACCCGGACAATCTTCAGGAGCTCTATCTCGGCTCTCTGGCCGCCATCGGCATCGATCCGAAACTGCACGACATCCGCTTCGTCGAGGACGACTGGGAGAACCCCACCGTCGGCGCCTGGGGCCTGGGCTGGGAGGTCTGGTGCGACGGGATGGAGGTGACGCAGTTCACCTATTTCCAGGGCGTCGGCGGCATCGAGGTCGATGTGGTCTCGGGCGAGCTGACTTACGGGCTGGAGCGTCTGGCCATGTATGTGCAGGGCGTGGACAATGTGTACGACCTGAAGTTCACCAAGGAGGGGCTGACCTACGGCGAGGTCTTCCTGGAAAACGAGCGCCAGCAGTCGGAGGCCAACTTCCACGGCTATGACGTGGACGGGCTGAAGCGCCGGTTCGAGGACATGGTGTCGGAGGTCTCGCGCCTGCTCGACATGCGCGGGCCGCAGGATCAGCCGCTGGTCCTGCCCGCCTATGACCAGGTGCTGAAGGCCAGCCACCTGTTCAACCTGATGGACGCCCGCGGCGCCATCGCCGTGGCGGAACGTCAAAGCTACATCGGCCGCATCCGCGACCTCTGCAAAGCCTGCGCCCTCGCTTACGTCGAACAAGAGCGGAAAACCGCCTGATGCCCCAACTCCTCCTCGAAATCTTCTCCGAAGAAATCCCCGCCCGCATGCAGCAGGGCGCCGCGCGCGACCTTGAGCGCATGGTCTCCGACCGTCTCAAGGCCGCTGGCCTGACCTGGGATGCGCTGACGACCTATGCCGGGCCGCGCCGCCTGACCCTGGTCATCGACGGCCTGCCCGTCGCCACGCCCGACCGCGAGGAAGAGGTCAAGGGCCCGCGCGCCTCGGCGCCCGAACAGGCGCTGGAAGGCTTCCTGCGCAAGACCGGCCTGACCCGCGATCAACTGACCGAGCGTGACGGCGTCCTGTTCGCGGTCCTGTCGTCCAAGGGCCGCGCCACGACCGATCTGGTCGCGGAGACGGTGGACCATGTCGTGCGCACCTTCCCCTGGCCCAAGTCGATGCGCTGGGGTTCCGGCACGCTGCGCTGGGTGCGTCCGATCAAGCGCATCCTGTGCCTCTTCGACGGCAAGGTCGTGCCGTTCGAGATCGACGGCATACCGTCCGACGCGATCACCGAGGCCCACCGCTTCATGGGCTCGGGCCAGCCGCTGAAGGTCAGCGACTTCGTCGACTACCGCGCCCAACTGGAGAAGAACTTCGTCCTGATCGACGCAGCCGACCGCAAGCTGCGCATTCTGGAACAGGCCAAGGCCGCCTGCGCCGCGCGGGGTCTGAGCCTGGTCGATGACGACGGCCTGCTGGACGAGGTGGCGGGTCTCGCCGAATGGCCGACCCCGATCCTGGGCGACATGGACCCGCAGTTCCTGGCCCTGCCGCCTGAGGTCGTGCGCCTGTCGATGAAGGTGCACCAGAAGTATTTCGCCGTGCGCGATCCGTCGAAGGAAGGCCTGGCGCCCAACTTCCTGGTCGTCGCAAACGTCGAGGCGACCGACGGCGGCAAGGCTCTGGCCGCCGGCAACTCCAGAGTCCTGTCCGCCCGCCTGAACGACGCCCGCTTCTTCTGGGACGAGGACCAGAAGGTCGGCTTCGACGCCTGGAACGCCAAACTGTCCGGCGTCACCTTCCACGCCAAACTGGGGACTCTGGCCGACCGCGTCGAGCGCATCACGGCGCTTGCCCGCGAAATCGCCCCCCTCGTGGGCGCCGACGCGGACGAAGCCGAGATGGCGGCGCGTCTATCCAAGGCCGACCTGCTGTCGGGCATGGTCAGCGAGTTCCCGGAACTGCAGGGGATCATGGGCGGCTATTACGCCCGCACCGCAACGAACTTCCCCACCCGGGCCTCGCTGCGCTCCGCCGTCCCTCCCCATGAAGGGGAGGGAGAATTCGCGCCCGATCCTCTCCCTCCCCTTCATGGGGAGGGACCGGGAGGCGAAGCCGACCGCGGGTGGGGCCGTGACCAGCGCGACCGCATCGCCGACGCCGTTCGCGACCACTACAAGCCACAAGGCCCCGCCGACACGGTCCCGACCGCGCCCGTCACGGTCGCCGTCGCCCTGGCCGACAAGCTGGACACCCTGGTCGGCTTCTTCGCCATCGACGAAAAGCCCACGGGGTCGAAGGACCCGTTCGCGTTGCGTAGAGCAGCGCTGGGCGTGCTTCGTCTGATTCTGAATAATGAAATCCGCCTTGCTCTAACCGATGACGCTTTCGCTCCTGCAATTGCGCTGATCACAAGTCAGGGCAAGGTAGAGCGTCAGGTCGACAAGCTGTCCCTTGGGTCAGAATTGGCGTCCTTCTTCGCCGACCGCCTGACCGTCCTCCTGCGCGACCGAGGCCAGCGCCACGACCTCGTCGCCGCCGTCTTCGCTCTGGGCGACGACGACCTTGTCCGCATCGTGCGTCGGGTCGAGGCGCTGGCCGCCTTCCTCGCCACCGACGACGGCACCAATCTGCTGGCTGGCTACAAGCGCGCCTCCAACATCCTGCGCGCCGAGGAGAAGAAGGGCCCTCTGCCGACCGGCATGGTCCAGACCGGCCTGCCGAACCAGCCCGAGCCCGAGACCGTCCTGGCCTTCGCCGTCGGCGCCGCCCGCATCGCCGTCGAGGCCGCGCTGGAAACCGAGGACTTCGCCGCCGCCATGACGGCCCTGGCCCGCCTGCGCGCCCCGGTGGACCGGTTCTTCGAGGACGTGCTGGTCAACTCCGACGTCCCCGCCGAACGCGAAAACCGCCTGAAGCTGTTGGGCCAGGTGCGCGACGTGATGGGCCAGGTCGCAGACTTCGGTCAGATCGCGGGGTAGGGGCCGCATCGTCTCCTCCCCACTTGTGGGGAGGGGGACCGCGAAGCGGTGGAGGGGCTCTTGAAGTCCCACGGCTGCGATGGGGTGAAGAACCCGTCCGTCACGGCGCAAGCGCGCCGCGCCACCTCCCCATGAAATGGGGAGGAGACGGGACCTAGCCGCATCGTCTCCTCCCCACTTGTGGGGAGGGGGACCACGAAGTGGTGGAGGGGCTCTTGAAGTCCCACGGCTGTGATGGGGTGAAGAACCCCTCCGTCACGGCGCGAAGATTCGCCGCGCCACCTCCCCATGAAATGGGGAGGAGACAGTCAGGTCAGCGGCGGATTCGGTCTCTTGCGGTCGAGGCGATGACATCCAGAACCGCGCCCAGATTTACCCGCACCGATTCCGCAGAGAAGCGGATGACATAAATGCCCTGGCTTTCCAGCCAGCGTGTGCGCTGCGCATCGTATTCGAAACGGTCGGCGTGGCTTTCGCCGTCCACCTCGACGGCCAGCATCGCCTCGGCGCAATAAAAGTCGAGCACATAGACGCCGACCGGGTGCTGGCGGCGGAACTTCAATCCGTCGAGGCTGCGGCGGCGCAGGTGGATCCACAGCCGGGCTTCAGGCGGCGTCAGGGCGCGGCGCAGGATGCGTGCGCGCGAGACGGAGCCTTCATGCGTCAAAGAACCCCTCCACCACTTCGTGGTCCCCCTCCCCATGAAATGGGGAGGAGGCGGTGACGTCAAGGTTGTGCGAGTGCGCCACCAAGGAAACCGGTTACCTGCTCACGCATTGTTACATCCGCCATGGTCAAGCCGGTTCCTCCGCGCTAGATCGTGCTGCATGTGCGAGCGGGGCCAACCCGCCGGACGATCCGAAAAGCTCAGGGACTGCAATATGACCAAGTGGGTGTACGGCTTCGGCGGAGGCTCCGCCGACGGCGACGCGTCGATGAAGAACCTTCTCGGGGGCAAGGGCGCCAATCTGGCGGAAATGTCCTCGCTGGGTCTGCCGGTCCCGCCGGGCTTCACCGTCACCACCGAGGTCTGCACCCACTATTACGCCAACGGCGAGACCTATCCCGCCGATCTGGAAGCCCAGGTGAAGGCCGCTCTGGATCAGGTCGAGGCCATCGTCGGCAAGACGTTCGGCGACGTGAACAACCCGTTGCTGGTCTCGGTCCGCTCGGGCGCGCGGGCCTCGATGCCGGGCATGATGGACACGGTCCTGAACCTGGGTCTGAACGACCAGACGGTCGAGGGTCTGGCGAAACTGTCGGGCGACCGCCGCTTCGCCTTCGACAGCTATCGCCGCTTCATCACCATGTATTCGAACGTCGTGCTGGGCCTCAGCCACGACGATTTCGAAGAGGTGCTGGACCAGCACAAGGACCGGCTGGGCGTCACCATCGACACCGACCTGAAGGCCGAAGACTGGCAGAAGGTGGTCGCCGACTACAAGGCCGTGGTCGAGCGCGAGCTGGGCCATCCCTTCCCGCAGGATCCCAAGGACCAGCTGTGGGGCGCCGTGGGCGCCGTCTTCGCCAGCTGGATGAACGACCGGGCCAAATTCTATCGACGCATGCACGACATCCCCGAAAGCTGGGGCACGGCCGTCAGCGTCCAGTCGATGGTGTTCGGCAATATGGGCGAGACCTCGGCGACCGGTGTGGCCTTCACCCGCAACCCGTCGACCGGCGAGGCGCGCCTGTACGGCGAGTTCCTGATCAACGCCCAGGGCGAGGATGTGGTCGCGGGCATCCGCACGCCGCAGTCCCTGACCAGGATCGGCCGCGAGGAGATGGGCGAGACCGCCCCCTCGATGGAAGAGGCCATGCCCGAGGTCTTCGGCCAGTTCGTCGAGGTGGTGAACAAGCTTGAAAGCCACTATCGCGACATGCAGGACATCGAGTTCACGGTCGAACAGGGCCGGCTCTGGATGCTGCAGACCCGTAACGGCAAGCGCACGGCCAAGTCGGCGCTGAAGATCGCCGTGGATCTGGCGGCCGAGGGCGTCATCACCCAGGAAGAGGCCATCAGCCGGGTCGAGCCGTCGGCCCTGGACCAACTGCTTCACCCCACGCTGGACCCGGATGCGGCACGCACCGTGGTCGCCGCCGGCCTGCCGGCCTCGCCCGGCGCCGCCACCGGCAAGATCGTCTTCGACGCCGACGAGGCCGAGCGCATGTCCGGCCTGGGCGAGGCGGTCATCCTGGTGCGCGAGGAAACCTCGCCGGAGGACATCCACGGCATGCATGCGGCGCGCGGCATCGTCACCGCACGCGGCGGCATGACAAGCCACGCCGCCGTCGTGGCGCGCGGCATGGGGCGCGCCTGCGTCTCCGGCGCCGGCGAAATCCACATCGACGAGGCCAAGGGCACGTTCACCGCGCGCGGCCGCACCTTCAAGACCGGCGAGATCATCACCATCGACGGTTCGAAGGGCGAGGTGCTGGACGGCGCCGTGGCCATGATCGAGCCCGAACTGACCGGCGACTTCCAGACGCTGATGGCCTGGGCCGACAAGGTGCGCCGCCTCAAGGTCCGCGCCAACGCCGAGACCCCGCTGGACGCCAAGACCGCGCGCGGCTTCGGCGCCGAGGGCATCGGCCTGTGCCGCACCGAGCACATGTTCTTCGACGACACCCGGATCGCCGCCGTGCGCGAGATGATCCTGGCCGACGACGAGGCCGGCCGCCGCACGGCCCTGGCCAAGATCGCGCCGTTCCAGAAGTCGGACTTCGTCGAGCTGTTCGAGATCATGGCCGGCCTGCCCGTGACGGTGCGCCTTCTGGACCCGCCGTTGCACGAGTTCATCCCGCACACCGAGGAAGACATCGACGCCCTTGCCGCCTCGTCCGGCATCGACGCCGACAAGCTGAAGCGTCGCGCCAAGGAACTGCACGAGACCAACCCCATGCTGGGCCACCGTGGCTGCCGCCTGGGCGTGGCCTATCCCGAGATCTACGAAATGCAGGTCCGCGCCATCATCGAGGCGGCGCTGGAGGTGCAGAAGACGTCGGGCCAGGCCCCGCTGCCGGAGATCATGCACCCGCTGGTCGCCCTGGGTCTGGAAATGAAGTTCCTGCGCGAACTGACCGACCGCACCGCCAAGGCGGTGTTCGACGAGACGGGTCAGAGCATCGACTATCTGGTCGGCACCATGATCGAACTGCCGCGCGCCGCCATCCGGGCAGGAGACCTGGCCGAATACGCCCAGTTCTTCAGCTTCGGCACCAACGACCTGACCCAGACGACCTTCGGCATCAGCCGTGACGACTCAGGGCGCTTCCTGCAGGCCTATCTGGACAAGGGCATCTTCGAGACCGACCCGTTCGTGCGTCTGGACCAGGACGGCGTCGGCGGCCTGATCGAGATCGCCGCCGAGCGCGGTCGCGCGGTGCGACCCGAGGTCAAGCTGGGCATCTGCGGCGAACACGGCGGCGACCCGTCGTCGATCGCCTTCTGCGAGAAGGCCGGCCTGGACTACGTCTCCTGCTCGCCCTACCGCGTGCCGATCGCGCGCCTGGCGGCGGCGCAGGCGGCGTTGAACGTGGAGCGCGAGAAGGACCGCTAAGGCCTCACACACGTCGTCATCCTCGGGCTCGACCCGAGGATCGGAGGCGCCGCCGCTGGTGCGACGATTTTGAAGCACAGCCCGACCAACGCCTGGTCCTCGGGGCGAGCCCGAGGATGACGGGGTGGGGGAAGTATCGAAGGGCGGTCTCTGCCGAGGTCGCCCTTTTTCTTTGTCACAAAACCGCCAACCTTGGCGGAACGGCGTATGTGTCCCGGCGTCCACAGGCATTCGTTGTGTTTCTCAGCCTCTGGAACAGATGACGGCCTGACCTATTTATGCACTCGCTGGATGGGGCTGATGATCGGTCCGGTCATCACATCTAGGAGTTAATAAGAAACAATGCGTAACATTCTTCTCGCCGCCGTCGCCGTTTCCGCAATCGCCGCTCCGGCCTTTGCTCAAACCAATCCCGAGCCGCGCGGTTACGGCTCTCTGGGTTACACTCATCTTGAAGGTGACAATGCAACGACGGGCGCCGTCACCGGTCGTCTGGGCGTAAACCTCAACCGTTACATCGCGCTGGAAACCGAAGCCTCGGTCGGCGTCAAGGACGACGACTTCACCGTCGCCGGCGTCGATGGCTCGATCAAGCACGAGTGGGACGCCGCCGGTTACGTGGTCGGCAAATACCCGGTCTCCGACAAGCTGGAACTGTTCGCGCGCGGCGGCTACGGCCACACCGAGCTGAAGCAGGAACTGCCCGGCGCCAAAACCGACGTGGGTGCGGACAGCTGGAACTACGGCGCCGGCGCCAACTACTATCTGGATGGCGTGAACGGCGTGCGGGCCGACTGGACCCGTCGCGACTATCGTGACGATGCGGGCAAGGCCGACGCCTATTCGGTCAGCTACATCCGTCGGTTCTGATCCGAAGGATCAGTCAGAACGACGAAGGCGCGCTCCGCAAGGAGCGCGCCTTTCGCGTTCAGGGCCGGCGGTTCAGCCGAAGTCGCCCGCGAGAGCCCAGCGCTGAGAGCCTTCGCCGAACGGACGCACGAACCAGTCGCGATACTGTTCGAAGGTCTCGATGATCTTCTGGCGAAGATCGGGCGCGTTCACGGCCTCTCCACGCTGGCGTTTCATCGCCGCGACACAGTCCACGACCATATTCTGATGCGCGGAACCGCCCATGCTTTTCAGCACGGCGGCGATGTCTTGGGCCAAGCTTTCGAGCACCTGCTTAGGCGTCTTGTGAGCCATCCGGGAAATCCCCTGTTCTCGACAACCGAATGGGTGACAAAAACTGATGACAGTTTCAAGCGTGGCCGAGCAAGAATCATCATGGACGGGAATTAACCTGACAGAACGCGGGTCACGCGCTTTGGTTCTCTCAAGGGAGAATCCATGACGAAATTCGATCCGGCGGTCGCCACGGCCCAATGGTTGGCGACGCTGTCGCCGCAAGAGACGGCGCGCGCCGTCGCCTATACTCACGGATCGCACTGGCTGATCCTGTGGGCGTTCCTGGTCTCGGCGCTGGCGGCCTGGGTCATCGTGCGCACCGGCCTGCTGGTCGCGATCCGCAGCCGGATCGAGCGGCGTCGGCGTCGCCCACTGGTGGCCAGCTTCGCCGTCGCCCTGGTCTATTCGATCATGAGCTGGGCGCTGACCCTGCCGTGGGCGATCTATGAAAGCTGGTGGCGCGAGAAACAGTATGGCCTGACCAGTCAGGCCCTGGGCGGCTGGCTGGGCGAGGCGGTGATCGGGGCGGCCATCTCGGTCGTCGTGACCGCGTTGCTGCTGGTGGCCATCTACGCCCTGATCCGGCGTGCGCGGCGGTTCTGGTGGGCGTGGGCGTCGGCGGTGACAGCGGCCTTCATCGTCATCGGCCTGGTGATCTCGCCCCTGGTGATCGAGCCGATCTTCAACACCTATACGCCCGCGCCAAACGGCCCGGTGCGCGACGCCGTCGTGGCGCTGGCGAAACAGACCGGCACGCCGTCGGACAAGATCTTCATCTACAACGGCTCCAAACAGTCCGACCGCTACACCGCAAACGTCTCGGGCCTGTTCGGCACAGCGCGCGTGGCCATGAGCGACACCATGTTCAAACAGGGCGCGGATCTGGCCGAGGTGCGCGGCGTGGTCGGCCATGAAATGGGCCACTACGCTCATGCGCACATCCTTTGGACCGTCGGCATTCTGGTCATCCTGTCGGCCCTGGCCTTCTGGCTGACCGATCGGCTGTATCCAGTCGCGCACCGCCTGCTGAGTGCCGACCGGGTGGGCGACATCTCCGATCCGGCCGGACTTCCCGTGCTGGCGCTGGTTCTGGCCTTCCTGGGCGTCCTGGCGACCCCGGTCTTCTCCACCATGACGCGGACGATGGAGGAGGACGCCGATCATTTTTCGCTGGTCCACGCCAATGAACCGGACGGCCTGTCCAAGGCTCTGATCAAGACCGCCGAATACCGCGCCCCGTCGCCCTCCGCCGTCGAGGAGTTCATCTTCTACGACCATCCCAGCGTCGAGAACCGCATCCGTCGGGCGATGGAATGGAAGGCGACCCATCCTCCGGGGCAACCGACCCAACCCTGAGGCATTGAAGGCTCCGCCATCCAGGCGGAGCCTTTTCCACATGATCGACCTCTATCGCGGTTTCGGCCTGGGCGTCCCGGCGCTGATGGACATCGCGCCCCTGATCGCGCGGGTCGTGGTTGGGGGAATGTTCTTCCTGTCCGGCTTCTACAAGCTGTTCACGCCGGCTCAAGCCGAGAAGATGCAGAAGACGATGGTCGAGGCCGGCGTCGCCGCGCCGCGTCAGACCGCCCGGTTCGTCTCGGTGTGCGAGTTCGCCTTCGGCGCCCTGCTGATCATGGGCCTGTTCACCAGCCTGGCGGCGCTGGTGCTGCTGATCATCAGCCTGGTCGCCCTGGTGACGGTGGCGTCCAAGTCTGTCGAGGGGACCAGTCTCGGCTATCGCCTCTCCAGCTATTTCGACCTGCCCGAGACCCTGCTGATGGTGATCCTGATCTGGCTGATCGCCAATGGGCCAGGGCTGTGGAGCCTGGACTTCGTCCTGTTCCTGCCCCGGCTTTAGATCTTAAGCGCGCTTCCTGACGAAGACCGTCCCGGCGGAATAGCCGGCGCCGAAGCTGCAGATCAGGCCGGTGTCGCCCGCCTCGAACCCGTCGTTGTGCAGGTGGAAGGCGATGATCGACCCGGCCGAAGAGGTGTTGGCGTAGTCGTCCAGGATGATGACGTTCTCGTCCGCCGAGGGCTCGCGCCCCAGCACCTTCTTGCCGATCATCGTGTTCATGTTGATGTTGGCCTGGTGCAGCCACAGCCGCTTCAGTTCGTTCGGATCCAGGCCCAGTTCGCCGGCGTGATCCACGATCATGTCCGACACCATCGGCACCACGTCGCGGAAGACCTTGCGGCCCTGCTGGATGAACAGCTTGTCGTTCTGAACGCTGTCGTCGGCGGCCGGCGTATCCAGATGCTCGGTGTCGCGCGCGTTGCGGTTCAGGAAGCCGAAGTTGTTGCGGATATTGTTCGAGAATGTGGTCTTCAGCCGCGTACCCAGCACGTCCCAGCCGCCCGGTCCCGCCGTCTCGGAAGACTCGACGATCACCGCCGTCGCCACGTCGCCGAAGATGAAATGGCTGTCGCGGTCGGTGAAGTTCAGGTGGGCCGAGCAGACCTCGGGGTTGACCATCAGCACCGCCTTGACCGAGCCGCCGGCGATGAAGTCCGTCGCCGTCTTGATGCCGAAAGTGGCCGAGCTGCACGCCACATTCATGTCGAAGGCGAAGCCCTCGATGCCCAGAGCCTGCTGCACCTCGATCGCCATGGCGGGATAGGCGCGCTGCATGTTGGAGGCGGCGCACAGGACGGCGCCGATCTCGCTGACCGGCTTGCCCCAGGCCTCGATCGCCTGACGCGCGGCCTTGACCGCCATCTCGGCCAGGATCGAGATCTCGTCGTTGGAGCGTTCGGCCAGGTTGGGGGCCATCCGCTCGGGATCGATGATCCCGGCCTTGTCCAGCACGAACCGGCTCTTGATGCCCGACGCCTTCTCGATGAACTCGGGCGATGAGTGGGCCTTGGCCTCCAGTTCGCCGGCCTCGATCTGGGCGGCGTGGCGGGCGTTCCAGCCGTCGGCCCAGGCGTTGTAGCTGTCGACCAGTTCGGCGTTGGAGACCGACTGCTCGGGGGTGAAGAGGCCGGTGGCGGCGATGACGGCGTGGGTCACTTTTTTGTTCCTATCGCTCGGCCCGCGGGGCCTTGCTGCTTGAGGAGTGTTGTTCCTATCGCTCGACGCGCGGCGTCTCGCTGCTTGAGGACAGTCCGTTTCCTATCAGAACGCGTCAATAGGACGGCGGCGGCCTGCGGTCGAGACTGGCGAGGATTCCTGTGGCCCAGCGCTGCACCTGACCGCGCGGCGCCTTGGGCGTCGGCTGGTCGCGCGCCGCGATCAGGGCCTCCACCAGATCCTCGGCCTCGCAAGGCCAGCCCATGGGCGTGACATAGATCGGATAGTGAATCAGCGCCGCCAGTATCAGATGATCCACCGTCGCCCGGCGCGTCCGACGCGCAAACGCCAACCGGTCATCGGTCAGTCCCCACCCCGCATAGAAGGGCCGCCCATAGACCGACACGGCTTTGCCCCGCATCAGCGCTTCGAACCCCGTCAGGGACGTCAGGGTCGCCACCCGGCGACAGGCGTTGAGACAGTCGACGATGTCCAGCCCGTCCGCGCTGGCGTCCACCGAGGCCATGGCCGAGGCGTCCAACTTACCGGGCCGATTGCCCGCCAGCACGTCGGGATGGTTGCGATAGATCAGAAAGGCGTCGGGATGATCGGCCCGCGCGGCCTCGACCAGGGCGGAGTTGGTGGCCAGGTCCGGCTCGCAGCCCAGCAGGATCGACTTGTCGTTCTCGACCTGGCCGACGACCAGCAGGATCTCGCGATCCGCAGGCCAACCGGCCGGCGCCTGACCTTTCAGATTGTATTTCGACAGACCCGCCTGGACGATGCGCGCGCCCAGCGCTCCAGCGCGCGCCAGCTGCTGCGGCGCGGCCTGCGTCGTCTCTATCAGGGTCTCCAGACGCGACGGCCGCGACGGGTCGTAATAGACGCCTTGGTCGTCCAGGGCGACCGACAGGGCGCCGACGAAATCGGACCCCAGGCCGCGCGACCGGATGAAGCCGTCCTCCATCCGCACCGTCGGGCCGCTGAACGAAGCGGCGGCCTGTCGCGTCGCCTCGCTCTCCTTGCCCGCCCACCAGATCAGCCGACCGTTCGTCGCGGTCGCATGGGCGGCGGCCCGCGACGGCGACATGAAATAGCGCATCGTCGCCTTGGGCGAGTTCAGCAGCCGGCGCACAGGCGGACGCTTGGCCGGCGCAAACCCCACCGCCGACCACGACCCCGCCAGCCGGTCGGCCCTGTCGCGCAGCGCGATCAGCCGTTCCAGCGCCTGTTCGGCCTCGCACCGCTCGCCCGTCACCGGATCGACATAGCGGCTGTAGGCGATCAGGGCGGCGGCGGCGACCTGTTCGATAGACCGCGCCACGCCGCGCCTTCCGGTCTGGACCGCATCGGTCGTTAGGCCCCAGCCGGAATAGAAGGGCACCCCGAAACATCGCACGGATAAGCCGCGCAACAGGGCCTCGAACCCCAGCGCCGAGGTGACGCAATAGACCGCATCCACCGCCGCCAGCAGGTCGGCGGGCCGCACGTCCGTATCGACCAAGGTCACGCCAGCCAGGTCGGTGACGCAGCCGCGCTTCCTGCCTGCCGCCACCGCCGGATGACGTTTGACGATCAACTGGGCGTCCGGTTCGTCGCGCCGGGCGGCTGCGATCATGGCGTCAAAGCTTTGCGCCGTCGCCAGACCATGGGCGATGGAGGCGTCGCCGAACGTCTGGTCCACGATCAGGACACGCCGGCCGGGCTTCAGCAGGACCGGGTCCAGCGGCCCGCCCATGTTTGTCTTGGACACGCCCGAGGCGACGATCCGGTCGATCAGCCCCCGTGCTCGGGCGGTCATGGCCGCGTCGCACCAGTCGTCGGCCGTCTGGATCAACTGCTCCAGCCGGCTGGGCCGCGTCGCATCGTAATAGACGCCCAGATCATCGACGATCAGGCTCAGGCTGGTCGCCCCCGCCTCGCCGATCCCGACCGAGCGCAGGAACCCGTCCTCCAGCGCCACATAGGGCCGCCCGTTCTTTTCGGCCCACCGCCGCCCCGCCGCCGCCGTCGGCTTCATCCCCCAGCCCAGCACCGCCTGAACCTCGTCCCCTGGCAGGCGATGCAGGTCGTAGTCGGCCAGGAAGACGTCGAGAAAGGGGACCTTCAGCACGCCGGGCGCACAGACCCAGGCCGGGATTTTCGAAGGCGTGTCGGCAGATAGGGGCAAGGCGGGTCCGCTGAGTTTCGACGCGAGGTTTAGGGCGGTTGCGTAAAGGCGGCTAGGGTCCACACCCGTCTCCTCCCCATTTCATGGGGAGGTGGCTCGAAGCGCAGCGGAGAGACGGAGGGGTTCTGCACCGCATCACAGGCGTCTGTGGGACTTCAAGAGCCCCTCCACCGCTCCGCGGTCCCCCTCCCCACAAGTGGGGAGGAGACAGGAGGTCAGCCTTCCGCTCGCGCCAGCAGCGCCTGCGCCTGCTCCAGATGCAGGCGTTCGACCATGGCCCCGTCCACACGGATCGCGCCCTGACCCTCGGCGTCCGGCTCGGCAAAGGCGGCGACGACGGCGCGGGCGTTGGCGATCTCGGCGTCCGACGGCGAGAAGGCGGCGTTGGCCGCGGCGATCTGGGACGGGTGGATCAGGCTCTTGCCGTCGAACCCGTACAGCCGCCCTTGCGCCGCCTCAGCCGCCAGACCGTCCGCGTCGTCGATCCGGTTGAACACTCCGTCGATGGCCAGCAAGCCATTGGCCCGCGCGGCGGCGACCAGAATCGCCAGCCACGGCTTGAACGGCTCGCGATCCGGCGAGGCACCGGTCCCCAGCGCCTTGGCTAGGTCGTTGACCCCCAGCATCAGCCCGTCCAGCGCACCGTCCGCCGTGGCGATGTCGGCCAGCGCCATCAGGGCGTGCGGTGTCTCGATCATGGCCCACAGGGCGCAGCCCTTGGCCAGGCCGGCGGACAAGGCGTGGACCGCCTCGGGCGTCTCCACCTTGGGCGCGACCACCAGTGTGGCCCCCGCCGCCTTCATCGCCGCCAGATCGTCCAGCCCCCATTCGGTGTCCAGCCCATTGATCCGCACGCCCAGGCGCGGCCCGAACCCGCCGCCGCGAACCGCCTCGACGGCGGCGGTGCGCGCATCGGCCTTGGCCTGGGGCGCGACCGCGTCCTCCAGGTCGAGCACGGCGACATCGCAATCCAGCGTCCGCGCCTTGTCGATCGCCCGCGCATTGGAGGCGGGCAGATAAAGGACGCTGCGGACCCGGTCGCTGCGCATCAGACGCGGCCCGTCACGGGGACCAGGGCGCCGGTCATGGCCCGGCTCTCGGGCGAGGCGAGGAACAGGATCACCGCCGCCAGATCGGCCGGCGCCACCCAGGTCGCCGGGTCGGCGTCGGGCATGTCCTTGCGATTGGCGGGCGTGTCGATGATGGAGGGCAGGGCGGCGTTCACGGTGACGCGGGTGGTCTTCAACTCGTCCGCCAGCGCCTGGGTCAGGGCGTGGACCCCGGCCTTGGCCGCGCCATAGGGCCCCATGCCGGCGTCGGTCTTCAGAGCGGCCGCCGAGCCGACATTGACGATCCGACCCTCGGGCGAGGCCTTCAGCGCATCCAGCGCGGCGCGGCTGGCGTTGAAGGCGGTGGTGACGTTCAGGGCGTACATCCGGTCCCAGGCCGGTTCCGCATCGTCGGTCGTCTGCCAGACGAAGCCGCCGGCAATATTCAACAGCGCGTCCAGCCGCCCGAACCGTGCGATGACCGCATCGATCGCGCCCTGCGCTTGTTTGGCGTCCGTCAGATCGACCCCGCCGACCTCCAGCACGCCCTGCGGCACGGGATGGCCCGCCGCATGATCGATGACCGCGACCTGCCAGCCGGCCTTCAACGCCGCCTCCAGCACCGCGCGGCCCAGGACGCCATGCCCGCCTGTGATTGCGACTGTCCGCTGTGTCATCTGATCCTCCATGTCGCGGAGGACCATAGAGCCGGGCGTGGCGGGATCAACCGACCGCGAAAACCTTCGCCATCAACCGCTCCAGCGCGATCTGATCCTCGGCGTCGAAGGCGGCGGGCGTCGTCGCATCCACGTCCAGCACCGCGATCAACGCGCCCGAGGCGTCCAGCACGGGAACCACGATCTCGCTGGCCGAGCGGCTGTCGCAGGCGATGTGACCCGGAAAGGCGTGAACGTCCTCGACCAGTTGCGTCTGGCGCGTCGCCGCCGCCGTCCCGCACACCCCGCGCCCGAACGCGATCCGCAGACACCCCAGCGTCCCCTGATACGGCCCGACCACCAGCTCGTCGGTCTTGTCCGGCGCCACGACATAGAAGCCGGTCCAGAAATAGTGCTCGAACGCATCCGCCAGCATCGAAGCGACCGTCGCCATCCGCGCCGTCACGTTCGGTTCGCCTTCCAGCACGGCCAGGATCTCCGCCTCGACCTCCAGATAGCGCGCGGCCTTGTCCGAGGGACGATCGGTGCGAGCGACATAGGCCATGGGGGAACTCCGAAAGGAACAGGCTGGCGATATAGGAGGAATGCGCCATGCAGGGGAGGGATAATCCGCAGCCACATCGCGGAGTATTTATTGTAGCACCGCAATTGACGGCGTCAATTTTTGTGCTACATTAATGCTGTCGGAGTGAAGCCTCCGGCAGGCGCTATGCGTCCGAAAAATGTGAAACTGAAAAACGCAGACAAAACAGTAAGCCAAAAATCAATTACGCCCAGAAAAAAACCAACGACCTGTAATCCAACGAAAAACGAATCCAACAAGTAAAAGAGACCAAACATGACCGCCCAAAACTTGCCGAAAGGCCCCGGAAACCCTCTGAAGAGGGCGCTTAGGATCAACCACAATGGAAATAAGCTACGATGAGGCAAAGCGGCGCCAGACCCTAAAAGCGCGAGGTCTGGATTTCCGCAGCGCCAACTTGGTGTTCACTGGCATCTGCCTCACTGTCGAGGACGATCGCCACGATTATGGAGAGACGCGTTATCAAACCATGGGCCAGCTCAACGACGAAGTCGTGATGCTGGTTTGGACACCTCGCGACAATGGGCGCCGCATCATCTCTATGAGAAAATGCAATGGCCAAGAACGAGAATATTACTACACCGAATTGGCAGGATTCTGATGACGCTCCGGCTTGGTCGCCGGAAGTCTTCAAGCGAGCCGAGATCAGTCGTGGCGGCGATGTCGTCCGCCAAGCGTCGGGCACACTTAAGAGGGGACGTCCAAAAGCAGACGTAACCAAGGAGCACGTGTCCCTTCGACTAGACAGGGATGTCCTTGCCCTATGGCGAGAATCTGGTCCTGGCTGGCAAGGACGGATCAATGAAGTGTTGCGGAAGGCGGTGGGTGCTTAACCCGCCGCCCCCAAGCACAGGATTGTTGGTAAGCCCGGAGGAAGTGACCTTCCGGGCTGGATCAATCGGTTAGGCTGTCAAACCGGGTGTCGGTCGCTCCCGCCGCCGCTGGGTAATACAGGGCGGTGTCAAACCATTCTGAGAATCATCTAGGCTCTAATCCTCGCCGAAGCTGACGGTGAACCTGTGGCTACCGCCGGCATCCACAGTGGCTGGCGAGAACCTTGCCGAACGCATTGAGCGGAGCGCGGCTTCGCCGAAGCCCACGCCAGAGGGTAACTCAAACACCACCGAACAGTTGGTAGGGGTGCCGTTCGATTGAGATGTGCAAAGCAGTTCAACGCTGCCGGTGGTCACGCCGCGCTCTGAGGCTCGCTCTGGAAAATCCGGTCTAGGTTCGCGGGACCACGAGGCATCAGGTTTGACGTGACCCCCTGAAACTCCTCCAGGAATAGCTAGAGTCCGCCCCTCGAAAGGACGGACAGAATGAAGCGATCAAGATTCACGGAAGAGCAGATCATCGGGATCCTGCGCGAGCAGGAGGCCGG
>NZ_JBAZPR010000014.1:0-111101 GCF_041648115.1 Brevundimonas sp. | reverse complement strand
TGGCCGAGAATGCGATCGACGCCACCGAACTGCGTGAAACCTTCGGCGCCGACGCCGCCTGATCCCGGAAGACCGACCATGTCCATGCTCAGAAAACTGTCCGCCCTGTTTCGGGGTTCGGCCCATGACGCCGCCCAGGGCGTCGTCGACGCCAATGCGCTGAAGATCCTCGATCAGGAAATCCGCGACGCCGACAATGCTCAAGGCAAGGCGCGCGACGACCTTGCCGGCCTGGTGGCGCGCCGCCGCATGGCCGAGAACGAGATGGTCAGCTTCCGCGACCAGATCGCCAAATACGAAAGCTCGGCCCGCTCGGCCATGAGCCAGGGCAAGACCGACCTGGCACGCGAAGTCGCCGGCCGCATCGCCGAGCTGGAGGTCGAGATCACCAGCCGCGGCCCGCTGATCGAGGACATGAAGACGGCCGAGACGCGCCTGCGCACCGCCATCGCCTCGACCGACCAGAAGATCGAGACGCTTCGTCGCGAGATCGACATCGTCAAGGTCAACGATTCCGTCCAGCGCGCCCAGACCTCGGTCGCCCTGAACTCGGCCGGCGCCCAGTCGCGCATCGGCTCGGCCGCCGACAGCCTGCAACGCATCAAGCAGCGCCAGGCCATCCAGGAAGAAAAGCTGAACGCCAACCAGGCCCTGGAAGACCGCCGCACCGGCGCGGACCTGGACGCCAAGCTGCGCGAGGCCGGCATCCTGCCCGGCCATTCGTCGGCCGACGACGTCCTGGCCCGCCTGAGCCAGCCGGAGGTGACGGTGGTCACGCCGCGCATCGGGCAGTCGGCTCCAGACAAAGACCCGGCCTGATCCATGGAGCGTCTGCGCTTCGATCCCCGCACCGACTGGGACGCCAAGGCCGAGGAACTCGGCTTCACCTGGCGCCATACCGACGGCAAACCCTATTGGGACGAGACGGCCGCCTACGCCTTCTCATTGGCCGAGATCGAGGGCGGGATCGAGGCGCCGACCGAGGAACTGCACGGCCTGTGCCTGGAGCTGGTGAACGAGGCCGTCCAGTCCGAGCGGCTGATGGAGCAGCTCGATATTCCCGAGACCATGCGGGATTATGTGGCCGACAGCTGGAAGCGGGGCGACCCGTCCCTGTATGGCCGGTTCGACTTCGCCTATGACGGCACGGGGCCGGCCAAGCTCTATGAATACAACGCCGACACCCCGACCAGCATCTATGAGACGGCGGTGTTTCAGTGGCTGTGGCTGGAGGATCAGATCAAGGCCGGCGCCCTGCCCGCCGATGCGGATCAGTTCAACAGCCTGCACGAGAAGCTGGTCGACCGGTTCCGGGCCATCTTCCCGAACGGCGGCTTCGTGCACTTCGCCTCCGACGCCGATTTCGTGGAGGACCGCCAGACGGTGCGCTTTCTCGAAGACCTGGCGCGCCAGGCCGGGCTGGACCCGCAGTTCGTCGCCATCGACCAGATCGGCCTGAACGCCGACGGCCGGTTCGTGGACCACGACAACTGGATCATCCAGGCGATGTTCAAGCTGTATCCGTGGGAGCAGATGCTGCGCGACGAATACGCCGCCCCCCTGCCGACCGCCGACGTCACCGTGCTGGAACCGGCGTGGAAGAGCATCCTGTCCAACAAGGCCATCCTGCCCCTTTTGTGGGAGCGGCATGCGGGCCATCCAAACCTGCTGGAGAGCTATTTCGAGGGCGATCCGGCCGAGAGCGCTCTGGGCTCGTCCTATGTGCGTAAGCCGCTGTTCTCGCGCGAAGGCGACAATGTCGAACTGATCGACCAGGGGCTGAGCGCGGCCGAGGTCGTGGACGGCGGCTATGGCGAGGGGCGCTACATCCGCCAGGCGCTGTGCAATCCGCCGAACTTCGACGGCAACCATGTGATCGTCGGGTCGTGGGTGGTCGGGACAGAGCCTGCGGGGATCAGCCTGCGCGAGGACGTAGGCCGCATCACCCGCAACACCTCGCGCTTCGTGCCGCACTTCATTCGGGGCTAGGCGGCGTCACACCGGTTGGCGAAGGCGGCAACCAATGCAAGGCGCGGGTCGTTCTTGGGGTCCCACAGACGCCCGAAAGCCGCATCCATGCCCAGCATCCGCCTCGCCCTGGTCGCCACGACCGCCCTGACCCTCGCCGCCGGCGCCGCCGGCGCCCAGACGCAAGCCCCATCGACGACCCAGGACCGCCTCGGCGCCGTCGTCGGAGCCCTGTTCGGGGATCGGCTCGGCCTCTCGGCCATGGATCAGGCCTGGCTGCGCGGCGGCCGGCCCTTGCGTGACGGCCAGAGCCAGTTCTCGACCCAGGTGGACGCCAGCCTGCGCGCCGGTTCGGTGTCCAGCTCGGCCGCGACGCGGTTGAGGTCGGACTATACCGCCCTGGTCGATCTGGAGACCCGTTACGCCGCGGACGGCATCAATACCCAGGAACGCGCGGACCTGAACGCCCGCTACACGGCACTGACCCAGACGTTGCAGTCTGGCGCTTCGGGTTATGAAGAGACCGACACGGCCGCCCAGGGCCGCGCCGCTTTCAACGCCCGCGTGGACGCCGCCGTGACCGCTCGCCGTCTGACGCGGACCGAGGCCACGCGCCTGAAAACCGACTATCAGGCCCTGATCCAGATCGAGACCCGCTACAACGCCGACGGGACGATCAACGCCACAGAACGCGCCGATCTGGACGCGCGCCTGGATGCTCTGGACCTGCGTGTCGGCGACGGCCCGACCGGCACGACGCCGCCTGCCGCCAACCTGACGGCGCGCGTTCGACTGACGAACCTGGAAACCACCCTGACCGCATCCGAACGCTCGGGCGCCGTCACCCGCGCCGAGGCCGCAGACATCCGCGTCGAAGCCGGCGATCTCGCCCGTCTCGACGCCGCCTACACCCGCACCAGCCCGTCGGCCGACGACACCGCCTACCTCAGCCGCCGCATCGGCGAACTGGAAGCCCGCGCACGCCGCTGAGGCCGGGCCATTATCCCCGACGCTCGGCTTCCACCCGCTCGTAGCCGGCGTCGATCACGAACAGCATGGCCTCGGCGGCGCCGGGGCCATCTTGTCGTTCGATCAGATCGACGATGCGTTCGTGGGCGGCGGCCGTGTCGGCCTGAAGCCGCAGATCGCGTGTCGGCGGGCTGAGGGTGAAGACCTCCAGCAGGGCCGTCTCGATGACGCTGGCCAGCGAGCGCATCATCGGATTCTGCGACGCCGCGCCGATGGCGACGTGCAGGGCCAGGTCGGCCAAAGCGAAGTCGTGCTCGGACAGAGCCTTGACCTGCATCTTTTGCACCGCGTGGCGCATGGCGACCAGATCTTCCGTCGTCCGGCGCTGGGCGGCCAAGGCGGCGGCGGCCGGTTCAAGGGCGCGACGCACCTCGGCCAACTGACGCCTGAAGTCCGCGTCCATGCCGCCCGAGACCTGCCAGGTCAGGACTTCGCGGTCGAAATAGTTCCAGTGGACGGGGTCGGTCACGCGGGTGCCGACACGCGTCTTGACGCTGAGAAACCCCTTGGCCGCCAGCGTCTTCAGACCTTCGCGCAAGGCTGTGCGCGACACGCCAAAACGGTCGAGCAGATCGGCCTCCAGCGGCAGTTTCTCGCCCGGCGCCAGGCGGCCGGTCAGGATGTCCTGCGCCAGGGCGCGCACGATCTGCTCGTGCGTGGACAGAACCTGCGTCGATCTGAGGGGACCGACCGGGGCATCGTTGCTGGCGCTCATCCTGCGGTCGTAAGCCAGGCCGGCTCAAAAGTCAGCAAACCAAATAATATGATTATATGCCGCACGCCTCAGGGCACCAGCACCCGACGCAAGGCGGGCACGGCCAGGATCAGATCGCGCGTCACCAGGGCGGCGAAGAAGTCCGCCCCTTCTTGCCCCAGGTGCGTGTAGTCGAACGACACGCGCGCCTGGCCCAGCGGCTCGACGGCGGCGTTATTCTGGGCCTGGGCCGCAGGCGTGGCCGGCGCCGGCGTCACGCCGGTCGAGCCGGGGATGGTCGTGCCGGTCAGCAGGGCGGCCGCGACCTCGGGCGACGGCGGCGACTGGGCGAAGCGAGCCGACATCATCGGCCCCAGGGCCTGGACGGCGGCGGCGCTGGACGTGTTCAGATCGACCAAGGGCGCGCCCGTCTCCCCGGCGACCTTGCGCACCGCATCGGCCCAGGGGACCAGGTCGTTCTGTAGCCGGCCGTCGACGAACTGACGCCGTGTCAGCGGCGTCAGCAGGACGGGGATGGCGCCACGTGCGCGGGTCTCCTCGACATAGCGTTTCAGATTGGCGGGAAACTGGGTCGCAAGATCGGTGGAGCGGCCCGGCTTGCCCGGTTGATCGTTGTGGCCGAACTGGATCAGCACATAGGTCTGGACGAAGCCGGGTGTAGACATCTCCGCCAGCGCCAGATCCCAGGAGCCTTCGGCGAAATAGCTGCCCGAACTGCGCCCGCCCCGCGCCAGGTTCACGCAGGCGACGAAGGAGGTCACGTGGTCGGCGCAGAAGCTGGGGCCCCAGCCGCCGATCACCGCCGTGGTCGAGTCGCCGACCAGAATGATCTTGGACGCCTGGATCGGCGTGATGGGCGTGCCCCCAGGCGGCGGCGCGGGTGCAGCCTGGGGGGCGGCGAGCAGCGCGACGGACGAGAGGATGGCGGCGAGCGTCATGGGATTTCCTTCGGTTCAGTTCGCACAGACGTTGGTCGGTTCGAGCAAGGCGGCCCAGAGGGTCTGGTCCGTGCTCTCCAGGCGGGTCGCACCGGCGGGCAGGCAGGCGACGCCTTGGCCGCTGGCCCAGCGAACGGTCATCGGTCGGGCCAGTCGGCGCAGCGTCGCGGGGCCTTCGATCGCATAGACCAGCAACCGCCCATCGGCGTCGGCGCCGCCCCAGGAGGACGGTCCGGCGATGACGCGGTCGGAGGGTCGCATCCCTGCTCGCGCCGCCGCCGGGAAGGCCGCCTCGACCGCCCGGCTCAGCTCGGGATAGGCGTCGTCACCGTCCAGCAGCGCCAGGTCGGCGCGGCGGTCGCGGTATTCGCGATAGGCGCGGTAACGCATGGCGGACGTGGATTTCCACAGGTCGCGGCGCACCTGGGCGGGGTCCGCGCCGTTGGCCAGATCCTGCGGTCGGGCGATGGCGTCCACCTGTTCGCGCGGCGCCTTGTCGATGCCGCCTTGGACCGCGAACAGCGTCCCGTCCGGGCGATAGGTCCAATGGTGGAACTCGACCCCATTGATGACGCGCGACAGGGCCGGATCGTCCAGCACCGCGTCCGTCACCGCCTTGGGCGCCTCAAGCACGACCCAGACCGAGCGGCCGGTCTCGGCCTCCCATTCGGCGATGGTTTCCAGCCAGAAGCGGACGAAGGACGCCGGGCCGGTGTATTCCGGGTCGAGGCCGAAGATGACGTTTGACCGATCCTTCAGCGCGTCGAGAGTATGGCGAATATAGAGCCGATGCAGGTCGCGCCGCACGGGGTCGGAGACGTCCCAGAAGACCTCGGCCGCCGGAACCTCCATCGGCATGCCCGTCGTCTGGATCGTGTTCATCGGCCGCCACGGGAAATCGACGTAATGGGCGCGGCTCTCCAGCAGCCAGTGCTGCAGATACATGCGGTGATGCAGGACGACGCCGCGCCGCTCGGCCCGTTCGGCGAACCCGTCCAGCCGGTCGAAGAACCAGGGATTGAAGCGGGTCAGGTCGTATTTGCTGAGGCCGTCCCAGGCGCGTCCCGTGCCACTGCGGGCCCAGGGCAGTTCGATGAAGGGCGCCCAGACCTCGCCGTCCTTCTGATCCGGCGAGCCGTAGAAGTCGTGATCGACGCGGCGGCGGTCGTACCAGAGGCCGTAGTTGTGCTGGACCACGTCGCCGGTGTTCAGGCCCGAGACCAGGGCGTCCAGATCGTCGGTCAGGCCCGGTCCGATCTTGCCCGGCGCGAACCGGGTCAGGAAGGGGCCTGAGGCGGCGGCGGCGGCCGTGGGCATCTGGGCCTGGAAGAAGGCGAAGCCGATCTTGCGCACATAGGCCGGGCGGTCGTCGATCTGGAACCGGCCGTCGGCCAGGGTCAGGGGATGGCGGTCGTCGGACGCACGATGGGCGTCGCGCCAGGCGGCGACCTGGGCATCGGTCAGGCTGGGCGTTCCACGCGCGGACGCGGGCAGGACGACGGGGTCGAGCGCGCGCAGGGCCGAAGCGCCCAGCCGCGCCTCCAGTTGATAACGATACAGGCTCGCTGGTTCCTGCGGTTGGGCTCTGTGGAAGTCGCGGCCGGGCTGGACGCGTGGGTCTTCCAGCACCCCGTCGCCGATCCGTTCGCCGCGACAGCCGACGGCGGCGTTGGGCGCCTCGGGCGGATTGCGCACCTCGACCACTGTCGCCTCACAATTCCACAGCAAGGAATTGGCGGCGGCCCAACCGGCGCCCTGAGCCTCGCGTCCCCGGTGGGTCAGGGTCAGGGCGCCGCCGCGCACCTTGACCCCGTCGAACAGGGCGCCCGAGGCCCAGCTTTCCAGAGCGCCGCTGTCGCCCCTGGCGTCCGTGGCGGTGCAGTCGAGGAAGACGTTGGGGCCGGCCGCCGCATGGCCCAGGCCGAAGTCGTGGATGCCGTCGCGGCTGTCGCAGCGGACGAACAGGCTCTGCTGACCGGCCGTATAGAAGACCCGTCGGCGCCAGCCGCCGATCTCGGACACGGGGTCGGAAGCCGAGACATCCTGGACCGTGATGCGCCGCGTCGTCTCGCCCAGATCGACCACCGAGCCGACGAAGCCGCGCGCCGACAGATTGCGAATCCAGCCGTCGTCGACCCCGTCGAAGGCGACGGCGTACCAGCTGTGATCCTCATCCATAGGCCGTTCGGGATCATGGGCGGAGACCAGGGTCAGACCTTCGATCCCCACCTCGCGGATGCGCGGCGTGGACGGGCCGCGTGTGACCAGACCGCCGCCCATCGCCGGGTCCAGCGCCGTGGTCAGGGGGGCGTCGATGACCACGGCGCCCGGTTCCACCGCCGTCACCGTGCGGTCCCAGACTATGTCGCGCGTGCCCGGCTTCCAGTTCAGCCGCCCCTCGGGCCGCCAGCCGACGAAATCGTCCATGCCCAGGGCGGCGATCCAGGCGTCCGTGCTAGGCCGCCGGATCGTGATCCGGTCGCCGACCGCGAGGCCTGCGGTCGAGACCAGCGGCAGGCGCATGGCCCCCACCGGCACGGCGCCGGCCACCGACACGGGATCGCCGGACGGCGCGGCAGTTCCCTGTCCCACGACGGCGATCAGGGCGCGACGATCCACGCCGGTCGCCACGACGGTCGTGCCGCCACCGGCCGCGCCGCGCAGCACCACGCCGTCGGCCGCGATGCGCACCTGGCCCTCGACCTCATAGGATCCGGGCGTCAGTTGGACCACGCCGCGATGGCCGCGCCGGTCAGCCGGTCGGGCCGCGATCAGATCGATGGCCGCCTGGATTCGCGCGCCGTCGTCGCCCTCGACAGGCGTGACGATCAGGGTCGCGGGATGGACGGCCGGGGCGACGCCGCCGCCGCGATAGCCCGCATGGGAAAAATCGATGGGTGGGATACGCCATACGTCGCGCGGATCGGCGCCTTGCGCGCCGGCCATGCTCGACAGCGCGACCAAGGCCGCTGCGGCCAAGCCGCCCACTCGCCACTTCATGGCCTTTCCTCCCTAGCCATTTGCCGAAAAGTATTATTATATTTCCAGACATGTCCAGCGGTGTCATTCCGCCAGTCGCCGTCAGAGCGTCGGACATCCAGGAAACGAAGGGGTCTTCGATGCTGAGCCGACGCACCTGTCTGGCGACTGCGGCCGGCGCCGCTCTGGCTGCGCCTCTGGCCGGCTGGCGCGCGGCCGAGCCGACGCGCGCCCAGGTGCTGGCGACCATGGCCCGCGCCACCCGCTTCATGACGGAAAAAGTGGCGGTGAACGGCGGCTATGTCTGGTCCTACCTGCCCGACCTGTCGCGCCGCTGGGGCGAGATGGAGGCCTATCCGACCATGATCTGGACCCAGGCGCCGGGCACGCCGGAGATGGGACAGATCTTTCTGGACGCCTGGCGGGCGACCGGCGACGATCTTTATTACACGGCCGCGACCCAGGCGGCCGATGCCCTGATCCAGGGTCAGCATCCGGCCGGCGGCTGGAACTATGTCATCGACACGGCGGGCGAAGATTCGATCCGCCGCTGGTACGACACCATCGGCGCCAATGGCTGGCGGCTGGAGGAGTTTCAGCACTACTACGGCAACGCCACCTTCGACGACCACGCCACGGTCGAGTGCGCCCGCTTCCTGTTGCGGCTGCATCTGGCCAAGGGCGAGGCGCGGTTCCGGCCCGCCGTGGACAAGGCCATCGACTTCGTCCTGACCAGCCAGTTGCCGTCGGGCGGATGGCCCCAGCGCTGGCCCCGGGCGGGCGCATTCGAGAACCACGGCAAGCCCGACTACACCGGCCTGATCACCCTGAACGACGAGGTGGCGGACGAGAACATCGACTTCCTGCTGCTGGTCTTGCAGCAGCTGAAGGACGAGCGGGTGCGCGAGCCGATCCAGCGCGCCATGGCCTGCTACCGCGACCTGCAACAGCCGGACCCGACGCCGGGCTGGGCGCTGCAATACACCCCCGACTTCAAGCCCGCCTGGGGACGGACCTATGAGCCCGCCGCCGTCTCGCCGCATACGACCGCCGCGTCCATCGACAAGATGCTGGACTTCTATCGGCTGACCGGCGACCGCAGCTTCCTGGCTCGCTTGCCGCAGGCGCTGGACTGGCTGGAGCGGATGGAGGCGCCGGTCGAGGCCCACAACGACGGCCGTAACTTCTTCCGCTTCGTCGAGCCGGGGACCAACCGCTTCATCGCCGTGCATCGACGCGGCTCCAACGCCCAGAACGGCGAATACTACGCCGACTTCGACATGACCGGCGCGCGGGGTGAGAAGCACATCGACGTGGCCGCCCTGCGTCGGCGTGTGGCCCAGGTCTCGGCCCTGTCGCCTGAGCAAGCGACGCAGAACTCGCCGCTGCTGGGGCGCGGGCCGTCGCTGATGCCGGACTATGTCATCACCCGTCCGCAGGCGGGTTCGGACCTGAACGCCGCCGGACCGGCCTCGGTCGCGGCTCTAGTCTCGGGACTGAACGCCGAGGGCTATTGGCCGGTCGAGTTGAAGACCACCAGCCATCCCTATCGCGGTCCCGGCCCGGCCGAGCCGCCGCCCGGCTTCGTGGATCGCGGCCAGGTCGGCGACGACTGGGACACCTCGCCGTTCACCGAGGCCAGCGGGCCGATGGGCATCTCCACCGGAACCTACATCAACGCCATGAGCCGCCTGATCGCCGCCGTCGCTGGAGCCCAGCGATGATCACACGCCTTATGACCGCCACGGCAATCAGCCTCGCCCTAGCCGGCTCCGTCCTGGCCCAGACCCACACCCAGACGCAGCAGTCGGTTCCCGAACGCTCTCCGCAAGGTCTGGCCTATCGCGCCCAACCCCTGACTACCGACATCTTCTTCGCCGATCCGTCGGCCCACGTCTTCGACGGCCGGGTCTATGTCTATGGCTCGCACGACATCGAGGCCCCGCCTGCCGACGATCAGCCGGGCAAGGGCTATGCGATGCGAGACTATGTCGTCCTGTCGATGGACCGAATCGGCGGGCCGGTGACGCAGCATCCGGTTGCCCTGACCCTAGAGGATGTGCCCTGGGCGTCTCGCCAGCTCTGGGCGCCCGACGCGGCCGAAAAGGACGGCCGTTATTACCTCTACTTCCCGGCCAAGGACCGCGAGGGCGTCTTCCGCATCGGCGTGGCTGTCGGCGAACGGCCCGAGGGACCGTTCCGTCCTCAGCCGCAACCGATCCCCGGCGCCTTCAGCATCGACCCCAGCGTCTTCGTCGACGACGACGGCGCGGCCTATCTGTTCGTCGGCGGCATTCATGGCGGACAGTTGCAGCGCTGGGCCACGGGAACCTACGACCCGGCCGGCGGCGACACCGACCTGGGCCGCCCGGACCAGCCGGCCCTGACGCCCAAGGTCGCCCGTCTGAGCGACGACAGGCTGAGCCTTGCCGAGCCGATGCGCGACGCCGTGATCGTGGATACGGACGGCAAGCCCCTGCTGGGCGGCGACCTGGACCGCCGCTTCTTCGAGGCGGCGTGGATGCACAAGCACGACGGCCTCTATTATCTCAGTTGGTCGACCGGCGACACGCACCTGCTGGCCTATGGCACGGCGACGACGCCCTATGGTCCCTTCACCTATCGCGGCACGATCCTGTCGCCAGTTCAGGGCTGGACCACCCACCATTCCATCGTCGAGGTGGACGGTCGCTGGCGGCTGTTCTTCCACGACACCCAACTGTCGAACCGCAACAACCTGCGCAGCGCCAAGGTGCTGGATCTGACGCACGAGGCGGACGGCGCGATCCGCACGCTGGACCCCTTCATCCGCGAGCCCTGATCGGCCCGCGATAAAAAGAAGACGACAAAGGAAACGCTCATGAGATTCATCGACCGACGCGCCGCCCTGACCGGCCTCTTGGGAGGCGTCGCCGCTGCGGCCCTGCCCGTCCGCGCCGCCTTCGCCCAGACCAACGAAGAGGCCGCTCCCCTGGGTCGCGAATGGGCGTCCATGAAATGGCGTCGCGGCATCGAGGGCCAGCGGATGGCCGATCTGGGGAACGGAACCTTCCTCAACCCCATCATGTCGGGCGACCACCCCGATCCGTCGATCCTGAAAGACGGCGACGACTACTACATGACCTTCTCGTCGTTCGAGTCGGTGCCGGGCATCCACATCTGGCACTCGCGCGACCTGGTGAACTGGCAGCCGGTGATCGCGGCCCTGACCACCAACATCGGCTCGGTCTGGGCGCCGGAGCTGATCAAGCACGAGGGCAGGTTCTACTGCTACATCCCGGCCCGCTTCCCGGAATACCGCTCCAACTACGTCATCTGGGCGGACAAGATCGAAGGGCCGTGGAGCGAGCCCATCGATCTGAAGATTCCGGCCAACATCGACCCCGGCCATATCGTCGGCGAGGACGGCAAACGCTATCTGTTCCTGAACGGCGGCGACCGGGTGAAGCTGACCGACGACGGCCTGGCCACCGACGGCCCGCTGGAGGAAGGCGTCTACAAGGCCTGGCGCTATCCCGACGACTGGATCGTCGAGGGCTTCGCCCAGGAAGGGCCGAAGCTGCTGAAGCACGGCGAGTATTTCTACATGATCACCGCCATCGGCGGCACGGCCGGCCCGCCCACCGGTCATATGGTCATCGCCGCCCGGTCGAAGTCGATCAACGGCCCGTGGGAAGACTGTCCCCACAACCCCATCGTCCGCACCGCCTCGGGCGCCGAGAAATGGTGGTCGCGCGGCCACGCCACCCTGGTCGAGGGGCCGACCGACGGCGACTGGTGGATGGTCTATCACGGCTATGAGAACGCCTATTGGAGCCTGGGCCGCCAGACCCTGCTGGACCCCATCGAATGGACCGACGACGGCTGGTTCCGCGCCAAGGGCGGCGACCTGTCCCAGCCCATCGCCAAGCCCCAGGGCGGCGAGGCCGTGCCGCACGGCATGGCCCTGTCGGACGACTTCTCGACCGACAAGTTCGGCATCCAGTGGAGCTTCTACGACCCGCAGCCGAACGAGAAGGATCGCCTGCGTCGCGAGAACGGCGTCCTGCACATGAAGGCCAAGGGCAAGGCGCCGATCGATTGCTCGCCCCTGACCTTCGTCCAGGGTGAACAGGCCTATCAGATCGAATGCGAGGTCGAGATCGATCCGGGCGCGGTGGCGGGCCTGATCCTGTTCTACGACCGCGCCCTGTATGCGGGCCTCGGTTTCGACGCGACCCGCTACGTCACCCACCAGTACGGGATCGAGCGCGGGCGTCCGGCCAATCCGCATGGACGACGCATGTTCATCCGCCTGACCAACGCCTACCAGAATGTCTATTTCGACACATCGGGCGACGGCGTTACCTGGCAGCGGTTCGACCGGGGCATGGAGGTCTCGGGCTATAACCAGAACGTCCGGGGCGGCTTCATGATGCTGCGCCCCGGCATCTACGCCGCCGGCGAAGGCGAGGTCCGGTTCAAGAACTTCAAGTTCAAGGCCCTCTGATCAAAGACGCCGGGCGCGTTCCGACGCGCCCGGCCCCCTGCCCTGTTTCCCGAGTTTAGAATGCCCAATACCCTGCACGGCCTGACGCGCGCCCAGATCGACGACACCCTGCGTCGCCTGATCGACAATCTGGTGAACATCACGGACGAGAGCGGCGAGTTCCTGCTGAGGCTCGACGACGGTCGGGTGATCGACACCAAGGGCTGGAACGACTGGGAATGGACCCATGGCATCGGCCTGTACGGGCTGTATGGCCTGTATCAGCAGACCGGCGACCAGGCGGTGCTGGACATCATGCTGGACTGGTTCCGAGACCGGTTCGCGGCCGGGACGCCGACCAAGAACATCAACACAGTCTCGCCCTTCCTGACCCTGGCGCATCTGTACGAACAGACCGGCGACCAGACATACTTGCCCTATCTGGACGCCTGGGCCGAATGGCTGATGGACGGTCTGCCCCGCACCGAGGAGGACGGGTTTCAGCACATCGTCTTCAACGACGAGAACCCGCAGGAACTGTGGGACGACACCCTGATGATGAGCGTCCTGCCCCTGGCCAAGATCGGCCTGGTGCTGGGCCGGCCGCACTACGTCGAGGAAGCCAAGAAGCAGTTCCTGGTCCACATCAAATACCTGTTCGACCGCAAGACCGGCCTGTGGTTCCACGGCTGGACCTTCCTGGGCCGGCACAACTTCGCCGACGCCCTGTGGGCACGCGGGAACTGCTGGGTCACCATCGCCATCCCGGAGTTCATCGAACTGCTGGACCTGCCGCCCGAGGACAGCGTGCGTCGCTTCCTGATCGAGACGCTGGAGGCCCAGGTGAAGGCCCTGGCGGCGCATCAGGACGACAGCGGCCTGTGGCGCACCCTGATCCCGGATCAGACCAGCTATCTGGAGGCGTCGGCGACCGCCGGCTTCGCCTACGGCGTCCTGAAGGCGGTGCGCAAACGCTATATCGGCGCCGAACATGCGCCGATGGCACTGAAGGCGATCCAGGGGGTGCTGGCCAATATCTCCGACGACGGCGAACTGCAGCAGGTGTCGTTCGGCACCCCGGTCTTCGACGACCTGCAGGGCTATCGCGACATTCCGCTGACCTCCATGCCCTATGGCCAGTCGCTGGCCATCCTGGCGCTGGCGGAGTTCCGACGCGGCTTCATCTGATCTCAGGCGGGCGAGGCCGGCGCCGCCTCGATCCACCGATCAAGAACAGGCGCGGGTGGAAAATCGATGGTGCGATCGCAGGCGCGCACGCCGCGCTGGTGGAACTATTGGGGCTGGGGCTCGGGCGACATGCTGGGCGCCGGCGCACAGGCCGTCGTCACCGGCTGGCTGTTTTACTTCTTCACCACCTTCTGCGACCTGACGCCGGTGGAGGCGGGGCTGATCCTGGGCCTGCCGCGCCTGCTGGAGGCGATCACCTGTCCGCTGATCGGCTATGTCTCGGACAATCTGCGCCATACCTGGATCGGGCGGCGCATCGGACGACGCAAGATCTTCCTGCTGATCGTCATTCCCCTGCTGCCGTGTTTCGCCCTGATCTTCGTGACGGGCCAGACCTTCTTCTACTACCTCGCCGTCTTCATCGTGTTCGAGCTGCTCTACACGATGTTCCTGATCCCCTGGGAAACCTTGGCCGCCGAGATGACCAGGGACTATCGGGAAAAGGCGCGGTTCGCGGGCGCACGCATCCTGACGGGCCAGGCCTCGGCCATCCTGGCCTCCTATCTGCCGATCCTGATCATCGATGCGTTCGGCGGCCGGGATTCGGCCCAGACCTTCCTGATCATGGGCGTCATCTTCGGCCTGTTGTTCAGCCTGGTGGTGATCCTGGTCGTCTGTTTCAGCTGGGAACGGCCCTATACCGACGAGGAGAAGGCCATCGTCGCCCCGCCGTTCGATGCGCGCGCCGCCCTGCTGCTGCCGGTGAGGATGTTCCGCGACCTGTTCTCGACACTGCGGATCCGCGCGTTTCGCCAGCATCTGTCGATCTATCTGGGCGGCTATATCTCGCAGGACGTGTTCAACACCGCCTTCCCCATCTTCGTCGCCACGGTGATGATGGGGGCGACCGTCATGATCTCGCAGATGATGACCGTGATGTATGTGGCCCAGCTGGTCTCGGTGATGATCGCCATCCAACTGGTCATCCGTATCGGCCCGGCCGTGGCTTACCGGGTCGCCATCAGCTTCTTCGGCGCGGCGTTGTTGCTGTTTTTGGCCCTTTATCTGATCCGGCCCGAGCTGTCGGGGCGCGATCTGTTCGCCGTGCTGAACCCCGGATCGGCGCTCTTCAGTCCCGCCACGGCCCTGTGGCTGCTGGTTCCCATCGTGCTGGCCGGGTTGGGACGCGGCACGCTGAACTTCGTGCCCTGGTCGGTCTACAACTACCTGCCCGACGTGGACGAGGCGGTGACGGGACAGCGGCGCGAAGGCGTCTTCGCCGGTGTGATGACCCTGGTGCGCAAGGTGGCCCAGTCGCTGGCCATCATCGCCACGGGCTGGATCATCGGCGCGGGCGGCTATGTCGCCGACGCGCCGGTCCAGAGCCAGGGGACGGTGAACGTGATCGTCGGCGTCGTGGTCGCAGGGCCGATCCTGGTGATGCTGATCGGACTGATCGCCTCGTGGCGGTTCCGCCTGAACGGTGCGAACCACGCCGTGCTGATGACCGAGATCGAGCGGCTGCGCGCCGGCGAAACCACACCCTCCAGCCCCGAGGCCGGCGCCGTGGTGCAGGACCTGACCGGCTGGCCCTATGACAATCTATGGGGCCGAAACCGACTGACCGCCGAACGGAAACAGCCATGAGCGACGCCATCGAAACCGTGGCCTTTCGGATGCGGCTGCATCCCGGTCAGGCCGACGAATACCGCCGCCGCCACGACGCCATCTGGCCCGAACTGGCGAACGAGTTGAAGACGCGCGGGGTGCTGGACTACCGCATCTTCCTGGACCCCGAGAGCCTGGCCCTGTTCGCGGTCATGACGCGGCGCCGCGACCATGGGCTGGCCGCCCTGCCCGACACCGAGATCATGCAGCGCTGGTGGGCGATGATGGGCGACATCATGCAAACCAACCCGGACCAGTCGCCGGTCCAGGTCGATCTCCAGCCCATGTTCACCTTGGCCTAGCTGGGCCTGCCGTCCCGCCGCGTCATCGTCGCCAGGTCCCAGTCCGCCTCGACGAAGGCGCGCTGCGTCGGCGTCAGGGTCGGGTAGCCGCCGACTTCCTTTTCGTCGTCGATGATCCGGCCGGTTCCGTCGCGGACCTGCTGCAGGATGCGCCGGTCGATGGCGTCGCGCGCCCAGGGCCGCGCCCCGGCCTCGGCGAAGACCCAGGCCTCGACCTCGCCCGACGGTCGGGCGCGAAAGCCCTCGGGCCAGTGCGGCGACCGTTCCAGCCGGGTGATCTTCGGGTCGCGGTCGGAGATGATCCCGATCTCCTGCATCGGCCGGCCGTCAGCGTGGCGGGCGGGATTGTCGATGGCGTAGAGGTCCAGATCGCCCTGCCCCTCCACGATCAGGAACGGCAGGTCGGCGCGGGTCGAGGGGCCGCCGCGCGCCACGTTGCCGACGATAGACAGCCGGCCTGCCTCCCACGGATGGCCGACCCATTCCGAAGCGTTCAGCGCATAGTGCATGCAGCGATTGCCGGGGTCGTAGATCAGGTTGTTGGCCGTCACCGCATGGGCGCCGCCCTTGAACAGCTGGTTCCGCTCGTAGTCGTGGGCGTACAGATTGCCGACGATCAGCACCTCCGTCGCATTGTCGTGGATCAGCGTGCCCTTGGAATGCTCGCCCTTGGCGTGGCTGGAGTGGGACAGGCCTTCGGCGACGATGTTGCGGCTGAAGGTGATGCGGCGCGACGTGTTCTGACGCCACTGTTCGACCGTGTCGCCGCCATTGAAGCGCGGGCCCGAGGCCGACAGATTCTCGTCCGTAGCCCACGAAAACGAGCACTGATCCACGATCACGTTCCAGCCGCCCGAGGTGGTCAGGCCGTCCACCTCCCAGCCGCTGCGGGGCGCCGCGCCGTTCGCGCCGGGCCGCACGCGGATATGGCGCACGATCACGTCATGGGTGCGGATGCCGATTCCGCCCCGGATCAGGGTGATCCCCGGTTCGGGCGCCGTCTGGCCGGCGATCGTCAGGAAGGGGGTCTGCACCCGGATGTCATGACCGTTCAGATCGATCACGCCGCCGACCTCGAACACGACGATGCGCGGCCCCTCGGCTCCAAGCGCCTCGCGCAGGGATCCCGGCCCGTCGCCGGCCAGGGTCGTGACGCGGACGATGCGACCGCCACGCCCGCCGAGTGTTGCGGCTGCCCAGCCCATGGCGCCAGGAAAGGCCGGCTGTGCTTCCCTGGCGAGACTGGAGGTCGGCAGAGCGACCAGGGCGGCGCCGGTCAGCAGCAGGGTTCGGCGATCCATCACGACATCATCTCCGGCCTGGGCGTCGGCAGGGGCGGCAGGGGGCGGGCAAAGGGCTGGTCCTTGGCGGTGACGATCCGCCCGGCGTCGTCGAACTCGACCCGGATCAGGCCGGGTTTCTCGCGAAAATGGCTCTGTTCGTCATTGCCGAAGAAGGTGGACCACCAGCGCCCTTCCCTGTCCTTGAAGACGTTGCCGCCGCCGGCGCAGGGCGCCGCCTCGTGCCGCATCCGATAGGGGCCGTGGATGTTTTCCGACACGGCGAAGACGAAGGAATAGCGCCCCTCAACATTGCCCACCGCCCCAAGATAATAGAGGCCGTCCTTCTTGAAGAGGGTCGCGCCTTCGTAGCCCAGGATGTTCTCGCCGCGCAGGCAGCGGTCGCGGTCGCGCGCGACCAGGCACTCGGTCTCGACGAACTCGGTCTTGCGCCACTCGCCTGCATAGCCGGACAGATCGTCCTTCAGCCGCACCATCTCGTCGCCCGAGCCATAGGTCAGATAGACGGCGCCGTCGTCGTCCTGGAACAGGGTGGCGTCGATACCGCGACGCAGGTGGGCGTCGGGCGAGAAGGCGTATTCATACGGTCCCTCCGGCTTCCCGCTGGTGCTGCGCAGGACGCCCAGCCCCGCGCGACTGACGCTGAAGCAGATGAAGTAGTTTCCCGCGACATAGTGGATTTCCGGCGCCCAAATGGCGCGGAAGGGCACGCCGCGCCGCGACCGCCAGGCCTTGGCCCAGCCGCCCTCGCGATCCAGGCTCCAGACCAGGCCCAGATAGGTCCAGTCGGTCAGGTTCTCTGACCGCCACAGCTCGACCCCGTCGTTGAAGGCCCAGATGTTTCCGCCGGTAGAGCCGGTCATGTAATAGGCCCCGTCGCCGCCGATGCAGATCTGGGTGTCGCGCAGTTGCACCTGGATCAACGGATGGATCGGCGGCAGCAGTCCCTTGTCCACCGCGGCCCCCGTCGCCGCCTCGCCCCAGGGCAGGACCGGATAGGGCATCGGTCGTCGGCCGCTGTAGCGCACGCCCGGCAGGCCCGACATCCAGCCGCCGCGTGCGTCTTCCGGCTGAACCGGCAGGCCCGGCCCGCTGACGCCGGAATAGGGATAGGGATTGTGCTCGGGCGTCGGGATGATGCGCCCTGAATCGTCCAGCGGTTGATCGGCCCAGGCGCCGCGCGCCGCGCCGATGCTCGCCACCCCGGCCGCACCGGCCAGAAACCCTCGTCTGCCCAAGATCATCGCGTTCCTCCAAACGTCGTTATTTTAGGTTGCAAGCCGCGTCTGCGCGCGTCATGACACCGGTGACATTTCTGCTTGATGTCCAAATCGTATCATACTACTTTTTGATTGTGACCCGGCGCACCGGGATTAGGGGAAGTCGGCATCCAGCCCGCCAAGAGGCTAGGAGCGCGACTGCAACGGAGGGAAGAATGCGGAACCAACACACGGGATATTTGCGCGCGGCTTCGTCGCCGGCCGCCCTTTTGATGGGGGCCATGCTGTTCGCCGCCCCCGTCCAGGCGCAGGAGGCCGACCCCGAGGCCACAGAGGTCGGCGAGATCGTCGTCACCGGCATCCGCGCCTCGCTGGCCAGCGCGCTGAGCGAAAAGCGCCGCTCCAACACCATCGTCGACGTCATCAACGCCGAAGACATCGCCGACTTCCCCGACGCCAACCTGGCGGAATCGCTGCAGCGTATCCCCGGCGTGTCGATCGACCGCGAGAACGGCGAGGGCAACTCGATTTCGGTGCGCGGCCTGGGCGGCGACTTCACCCGCGTTCGCCTGAACGGCCTGGAGACCCTGTCCACCTCGGGGTCCAGCAACGCCGACGGCGCCCTGCGTCGCGACCGGGGCTTCCAGTTCAACACCTTCGCCTCCGAGCTGTTCAACTCGCTGAAGGTTCAGAAGTCAGCCGACGCCAAGACCGACGAAGGGTCGCTGGGCGCCACCGTCGACCTGATCTCGGGCCGTCCGTTCGACTTCAAGGAACGCCGCCTGGCCCTGACCCTGCAGGACGCCTATTACGAGAACGGCGGCACCCACAATCCGCGTGTCGCCCTGCTGGCCTCCGACCGCTGGGACAGCAAGATCGGCGAGTTCGGCCTGTTGGGTTCGGTCGCCTACAACGAGCGTAAACAGTCGATCGACAGCTATTCGCGCGGCGTCGGATCGTCGGACTACACCTATCGCGGTGCGACCTTCAACAACGTCGGCACAGGCACGGCGGGCGACCATCAGGGCTTCGCCTTGCCGATCGGGACCAACCCCGCGACCGCCCTGCCGCGCGTCACGAACCCGGAGGCGCTGCGCTATCTGATCGGATCGAACCCGACCGCCTACAACCTGATCAACGGCGGATCCACGCGCGGCTCACTGGTGCGAATTCCGGCCCTGGCTACGCTGAATCGCCGCGAAGTCGAGCAGGAACGTCTGGGCGTCACCCTGTCGGGACAATGGCGTCCGACGGACCGGACCACGATCAACTTCGACAATCTCTATTCGGAGATGACCCAGGTCTCCACCAACTATCAGATCGGTCCGGTGGGCCTGAACCGCAACAATACCAACGGCAACCGCACCACCACGGCCTTCAGCTACCAGACCTTCCCCACGACCAGCGCGATCAACAACTCCTACGCCAACCGTCGCGCCGCCTACGCCAACTGCGCCACTCAGGCCGCCACGGAATTCCGCGACGCGATCGACTGCGGCCAGTCGCTTTATGGCAGCAATCCGATCTTCAGGACCGCGCCAGGCGCGACCAACCAGAACCTGGCGGCGGGAACGGGCAGCTTCAACCCGAACAATCTGGACGTCTACGACTACTATAATCAGCCTGGATCCGTGGGTTACGTCGCCCACCCGCAGAATCTGGCCATGCGTGGCGCCTTCATCGGCCGGCCGTCGGTTCGCCTGCTCGACGCCGGGCTGAGCGAGACGGGCGCGAACGCCAACTATCTGGTGCTGGGCAACGTCGATTTCCGTTCGGCGGTCGACCAGGGCGGCTACACTACCAAATTCCGTCAGAATTCGATCAACATCGAGCACGAATTCAGCGACCGCTTTCGCATGTCGTTGCTGGTCGGAGACTCGGAATCTACAAACGAAAACACTGGCTTGCTGGTCGACTTCATCCGCCTGGACTCGGGCCAGGGCGTCGCGGGCAACGACTACTTCGTCTATGACGACCGCAACGGCGGCGATATGCCCAGCATGAACTTCGGCTTCGATGTCGCGAACCCCAACAGTTGGGACTTCGTGAAGGGCTACTCGGCCCTGCGTAACTACAAGACCATCACCGAGAACGGCTATCAGACCGCCAAGGCCGACTTCGAGTGGGATCTGAACGACGACTTCACGCTGAAGTTCGGCATCGGCAAGCGCAAGTTCGACTTCTACTATACCCGTTTCGAGCGTCTGATCGGCGATACCATGAACCCCTCGCTGCTTGAGGGCGTCAACACCGGCCTGACCACCGCCACGACCGTGGGCCAGATGGGTCAACTGGTCAGTTGGGGTGACGGCCTGAACGTGCCCGACGGCACGCCGACATCCTTCTTCGTGCCCAATCTGGACGCGTTCAAGAACCGCTTCGGCTTCGACTGCAACTGCATCAACGCCTGGGGGGACTGGCGCCTGTCGGACCTGCGCAACGGCGGAGTCAACACCTTCTCGGTGGATGAGGAAAGCCTGTCCTATTATGGCCAGCTGGACTTCCGCGTGCCCATGTTCCTGGGCGAGATTCGCGGCAACGCCGGCCTGCGTCGTTCGGAGACCAGCATCGACGCGCGAGGTCGCTCGCCCAGCGGGCGTCCGGTCCAGAACGATAACAACTACAACGACACCCTGCCGTCGATGAACCTTGTGTGGGAGCTGAACGACAAGCTTGTCCTACGCTTCGCAGCGGCCAAGGTCATGGCTCGTCCGCAAATGATGGCGTTGCAACCCGGCGTGACCGCCTTCACCGTGCCCGTGGGCATCGGCGTCGATCCAGCCCAGTTCGACGGCAACAACGCCCAGATCACCCTGGGAAACACCAAGCTGAAGCCGTTCCGCGCCTCGAACCTGGACTTCAATGTCGAATGGTATTTCGCGCGTGACGCCATCTTCTCGGTCGCCCTGTTCCACAAGCAGATCGACAGCTTCCCTCAGGTGGTTCTGCGTGAGGGCAAGCTTAGCGAGATCTTCAATACCGAGCAGGTCGCCAATCTGCGCGCCGCTTTCGACGGCCTGGTGGACGTCGCCTCCGACAGCCGCCGCGCCTACATCGATCAGGATCAGCCTTTCCAGGTCCGTCAATACAACGACGCGCCGGGGGGAACGCTGAACGGGTTCGAGATCGCCTATCAGCAGAACTTCACCTTCCTGCCCGCACCGTTCGACGGCTTCGGCATCCAGGCGAACTACACCCAGATCGATTCAGAGCTGGAATACATCCTGGATCCGGCGCGCAACCTGACCGGCACCGCCCCCTTCCTGGGCGCCTCGCCGAAGTCGTTCAACGCCACGATCTTCTATGAGGTCGAGAAGTGGAGCGCCCGCGTCTCCAGCGCCTATCGCGCCGGGTATCAGACCACTTATCCGCTGGCCTCGGGCGGCTGTGACCCGGGCCAATGCGACTCGCCGCTGATCAACGACTTCATCGGCTCGCAAGAGACGCTGAACGTGGACGCTTCCTTCACCTACAAGCTGACGGATCACGTTACCTTCACCGCCGAGGCGCTGAACCTGACAAACCAGACGGACACCCGCTGGGCCTATCAGGCGGACCCGGTCATCGCCAACTACGGCGCCACAGGCCGTCAGTATTTCGTCGGCGCACGCTTCGTGTTCTGACCATGACGTTCGACAGCTAATCTCTCCCAGGATGCTGTCCCTCGGGGCGCCGCGAAACATCGGCGCCCCTTCTTTTTTGCCCGAACCGGAAAGGCTCTCGATGAAAAAGGTCGCTCTGATCCTGGGCCTCGCCCTTTCCACGACGGTGTTGGGCGCCGGCCCGAGCTGGGCGGCCCCTCAAACCGCCGCAGCCGCAGTCTGGAACACAGCCGTCGTGCGTCATCCCGCCGACTGGTACGCTACCGACGAGGCTCGGCGTCTGGCCGCGACGGTCATCTTGCACCAGTCGTCCGAGGGCGGCTGGCCCAAGAACACCGACCTGTTCGCGGCGCCGCGCGCCGACGCCGACCCTGGCCTGGCCAATACGATCGACAACGGCGGCACGACCCTGCCGCTGGCCTTCCTGGCCAGGACGATCATGACGGGCGACACGAGCAGCCGCGCCGCCTTCGACCGGGGCCTGGACTATCTGCTCGCGGCCCAGCAGCCGAATGGCGGCTGGCCGCAGTTTTTCCCGCTGCGCGGCGGCTATCACGACCAGATCACCTTCAACGACGACGCCATGGTCCATGTGCTGGAGCTGTTGCGGGACGTGGGTGACGGAACCGCGCCCTATGGCTTCGTCGATGACGGACGACGTGAACGCGCGCGTCAGGCCGTGGCGCGGGGCGTGGACACCCTCCTGCGCACCCAGGTCCGCAAGAACGGCGTCCTGACCGGCTGGTGCGCCCAGCATGACGCACAGACCCTGGCCCCGGCCCCGGCGCGTCGATTCGAGCCGGCGTCCCTGTCCGGCCAGGAAAGCGTCGGCATCGTCCGTTTCCTGATGAGCCTGCCGGACCCCAGCCCCGAGGTGATCGCCGCCGTGGACGGCGCGGTCGCCTGGCTGGAGAGCGCGGCGCTGCGCGACACGACCGAGGTCTTCGTCACGGATGCCGAGGGTCGCCGCGACCGCGTCCTGGCGCCCAAGCCCGGCGCGCGCATCTGGGCGCGATTCTACGATCTGGAAACGGGTCGGCCCATCTACATCGGCCGCGATTCCATCGTCCGTCACGACCTGATGGAGATCGAATACGAGCGCCGCAACGGCTATCGCTACGTCGGGGAATGGGCCGAGCAACTGCTGGATAAGGATTATCCGGCCTGGAAGCGGACGGTCGCGGCAGGCTGAGCGATCAGAGAGCCGTCGCGGCGCCGATCGTCATGGCGAGCGATCGGGTCTCGCCCGGCGCCAGGCGGATCAGGCCGTGGTCCTCGCCCTGCGGCGCATTGTGGGCGTCCGGGCGGTGGGTGACGGGTTCGACGCAGAAGAAGTCGGCGCCCACCGGCGCATAGACCTGGGTCCAGCGCGCGGGCGCATCGGCGCTCAGAGTCACCCGGCGACCGCCGCCGTCCAGCACGGCTTCGCCCGTCCAGCCGGCGTATGCGTGATCGACGAAGGGGGCGTCGGCCAGGGCCAGACCGTTCGACCAGTCGGTGATCTCGGCGGGCGCCGCCAGCCGTTCGGGGATTTCGCGGGCGTCGGTGATCCAGACGCCCTCGGCCGACAGGGTCAGTCGGCTGTCGGCGTATCGGTGGAAATAGGGATGCAGGCCCAGGCCGGCGGGCATGACCGCATCGCCGGTGTTGGTCAGGGACAGGGTGATCTGAAGCCCCCGGTCCGTCAGTTCGACGATCTGCCGCGCGCGCCACGGCCAGGGCCAGCCGGTTTCGTCGCCGGGCCAGTCCAGCGTCATCTCGACCCGGTTCGCCGTCTGGTTCTCGACGGTCCAGGGCAGCAGCCAGCCGTCGCCGTGCAGGGCGTGGGGGGCGAACCGTTCCAGCGTCGGCAACTGGACCGAACGCCCCTCGAAGACGAAGCGGCCGTCGGCTATGCGGTTGGCGTAGGGGACCAACGGGAAACAGGCCGTCTCCAGAATGTCGGTGGCGCCGTCCGGCGTGGGACGAAACACCGGCTGACCCTGCCAATCCAGGCCGAGCACAGCCCCGCCCAGCTCCGGCGCCAGGGTCGCGCGCCAGTCGCCGGCCGTCAGCGAGATCACAGGCGGATCCGGTTCTGCGGCAGGCCCGGCGTCTCGACGCGCACGCGATAAAGGCCGCCCAATGTTGGCTGGTCCGCCCGCTTGTCGGCGTTGGCCAGCCAGGCCGTGGTCATATAGAGGTCGCGCAGGTCGGGACCGCCGAAGGCCGCCTTGGTCACGGTCTGGACCGGCATGTCGATCTTGCCGATCCGCGTGCCGTCCGGGGCGTAACGGGCCACGCCCCAGCCGTTGAACAGGCCGACGTGCAGCACGCCCGCCGCATCCATGCTGGGGCCGTCGGCATAGCCGTCCTCGGTCACGGCGAAGACGCGGCGGTTGGAGATCACGCCATCGTCGTGGTCGAAGGCCAGGACGGTCTTCTTCAGCGTGTCGTGATGATAGAGGGTGCGGCCGTCGGGGCTGAGGCAGGGGCCGTTGGTGACGCCATAGCCGTCGTCGTGCCGCGTCAGCTCGCCCCGGAACCAGCGATAGAGGGCGCCGGTCTCGACTTCCTCGCTGTCGTCCATCGAACCGAACCACAGCGAGCCGTCAGGCGCGACGAAGCCGTCGTTCAACCGGTTCTGCGGCCGGTCTTCCTCGACCGGCTGAAAGCGGGAGAAATCGCCCTCCTCCGGGTCGAAGCGATACAGGCCGCCCCGCACGCCGCAGATCAGCGAACCATCCTCGGCGGGCAGAGCGAAGCCGGTCTGGTCCGGCGTGTCCCACGACCGTTTATCGTCGGTCGCGGGGGTGTAGCGATGCAGCTTTCGACCCTTGATGTCGACGAACCACACCGCGCCACGCGCGGCGTCCCAGACGGGGCCTTCGCCCAGCTCCGCCTGGATGTCCCAGACCAGTTCGACTTCGCTCATGGCTTACCCCGCCGAATAGCTGGTCTTGATCTGGGTATAGAACTCCACCGCCGCAAAACCCTGTTCGCGCGAGCCGTAGGAGGACTTCTTCGAGCCGCCGAAGGGGACGTGGTAATCGACGCCGGCGGTGGCCAGGTTGACCATCGTCATGCCGGCCCTGGCGTTCCTCTGGAAGTCGCGGGCGTGTTTCAGCGAATGGGTGACGATGCCGGCCGACAGGCCGAACTCGACGCCGTTGGCGACGGCCAACGCCTCTTCATAGCTGGCGACGCGGATGGTCGAGGCGACGGGGCCGAAGACCTCTTCGTTGTTGATGCGGGCGTCGGCGGCGGTGTCGGCGATCAGGGTCGGCTGGACGTACCAGCCGGGGGCGTCGAAGGTCAGGCGCTCGCCGCCGGTGACGATCCGGCCGCCGGCTTCGCGGGCGATGTCGATGTATTTGTAGGAAACCTCGCGCTGGGCCTCGGTCACCGCCGGGCCCATCTGGGTGTTGGAATCCAGCGCATTGCCGACGCGCAGGGCGGCGACCTTTTCGGCCAGAGCAGCGACGAAGCGGTCGTGGATGCCGTCCTGAACGATCAGACGGCTGGAGGCGGTGCAGCGCTGGCCGGTGGCGAAGAAGCTGCCGTCCAGGGCGATGTTGACCGCCCGGTCCAGGTCGGCGTCGTCCAGAACGATCAGCGGGTTCTTGCCGCCCATCTCCAGCTGGACCCGCGCCTGGCGCTTGACCGCGCCCTCGGCGACGCCTGCGCCAACGGCTTGCGAGCCGGTGAAGCTGATGCCGTCGATGCCGGGGTGGGCGACGATGGCGCGGCCCACGTCGCCGTCGCCGATGACCATATTGACCACGCCCTTGGGCAGGCCGGCCTCATGCAGGACGGCGATCAGGGCCTCGGCCGTGGCCGGGGTCGGGCCGGCGGGCTTGATGACGACCGTGTTGCCGAAGGCGATGGCCGGGGCGATCTTCCACGCCGGAATGGCGATGGGGAAGTTCCACGGGGTGATCAGGCCGAAGACGCCCACCGCCTGGCGATAGGTCTGGATCTCGACGCCCGGACGGGTCGAGGCCAGGTTCTGGCCGTGGACGCGCAGGGCCTCGCCGGCGAAATATTTCAGGATGCGGGCGGCGCGCATGGTCTCGCCGATGCCCTCGGGCAGGGTCTTGCCCTCCTCGCGCGCCAGCAGGCGGCCGATGACGGCGGCACGCTCCATGATCAGGCTGCCGGCCTTGTCCAGCACGTCGAAGCGGACTTCCGGCGAGGCGTCGGACCAGCCGGGGAAGGCGGCGCGGGCCGCCTGAACGGCCTGATCCACCTCGGCGGCCCCGCCTTTGGGCGTGCGGGCCACGACGTCGCGCGTGTCCGACGGGTTCAGGCTCTCGCCCGCAAACGCACCCGCGACCTTCTCGCCGCCAATCCAGTGCGAAAGTTCAAGCGTGTCGGTCATGGGAAGTCCTTTTCATAAGGCTGACGGGCGGCGGGGGAGCGCCGCCCGTTTCGGGGAGAGGGTTTCAGGCGTCAGACCGGGATCAGCCGGTCATGTCTTCCAGTTCGCGCCCACGTGTCTCCTTGACCCAGGCTTGCACAAGGAAAAACGATATCAATGCGCTAATCGCATAGAAGCCGTAGGTGATCACCAGGCCCAGCGTCGCCGCCATCCACGGGAAGCTGACCGAGATGGCGAAGTTCGCGATCCACTGGGCGAAGCCGGCGACGGCCAGGGCCGAACCCCGCATCTGGTTGGGGAACATCTCGCCCAGCATGACCCACATGACCGGGCCCCAGCTGAAGTTGAAGAAGACCACATAGGCGTTGGCGGCGATCAGGGCGATCAGGCCGGTGTTGTCGTCCAGATGCAGCGACCCGTCGATCAGGGCGGCGCGCGAGAAGCACCAGGCGACCGTGCCCAAGGTCACGAACATGCCCGCCGAACCGATCAGCAGCAGGGGCTTGCGACCGATCTTGTCGATAACCGAGATGGCCGCCAGACAGGCCGCGATCGACAGGACGCCGGACAGGATGTTGATTTGAAGCGCGTCGTTCTCGGAGAAGCCGACCGACTGCCACAGCACCGCGCCGTAGTAGAAGACGATGTTGATGCCGACCAGTTGCTGGAACACGGCCAGGATCAGACCGGCCCAGACGATGGGGCGCACCTTCTTAGTCGCGGGGTCGAGCAGGTCCGAGAATTTCGGCTTGTGATCGGCGCTCAGCGAGGCGCGGATTTCGCCGACCTTGCGCGCGCCGGCGGCGGGTCCGAACAGTTTGGACAGCACGGCCTGCGCCTGGGCGTCCTTCTTCTTGGCGACCAGGAAGCGCGGGCTTTCCGGGATGACCAGCAGCGCCAGCAGATAGATGGCGGCGGGGATGACCTGCAGCCAGAACATCCAGCGCCATGCGGGGAAGCCCAGCCAGAAGTCGGCGGTCGATCCGCCCGCGGTGCGCGCCAGCACGTAGTTGGCCACGAAGGCGCCGGTCAGGCCGGTGATGATCATGATCTGCTGCACCGACGACAGTCGGCCGCGGATCGAGGCCGGGGTCACCTCGGAGATATAGGCCGGCGACAGGACCGAGGCCGCGCCGACGCCCAGACCGCCGATGAAGCGGGCGATGATGAAGTGGGCCGAGGTATCGGCAGCCCCTGCCCAGAAGGCGGAGATGATGAACAGGACGGCGGCGATCTGCATCACCGTGCGGCGGCCGATGGCGTCCGCCAGACGACCCGCGATGAAGGCGCCGACGGCGCAGCCCAGCAGGATGGCGCCGACGTTGAAGCCGGTGCCCAGCGCCGACAGGTTGAAGGCCGCCTCCAGCCCGTCCTGGGTGCCGTTGATGACGCCGGAATCATAGCCGAACATGAAGCCGCCGATGGTGGCGACCGCCACGATCAGGGCGATGAACGCCATGTTGACGCGGTCGTCGCCCGCGATGTCGGGGCCTGAGCCCCCCGTCGGTCCTGCCATCTCGATGTAACCTCCCAAGGCCCGTCTGACGCGGGCGTGAAATCCAGAAAACCCTACCTTGATGCTGGAGCCTGATTCACCGCTACGTCGAAGCGCGAAGCGCTTCAACTCAAGCGGATCAGGCTCTAGCGCCAGCCGGCGTCCACGAAATACTCATGGCCCGTGATCAGCCGCGCGTCGTCGGACGCGAGGAACAGGCCCAGCGCCGCGACGTCGTCGGGCTGTAGCCGGCCGGGCAGACATTGAGCCGCCACGATCTCGGCCTCGCCCTCGGGCGTGTACCATTTCATCTGACGCGGGGTCTGGACGTTGCCGGGCACGATGCAGACGACGCGCACGCCGTCGCCGCCCAGCTCGCGCGCCAGGGCCCGCGTCATGCCCTCGATACCCGCCTTGGCGGTCTCGTACAGCGACAGGTCGGGCAGACCGAGGTGCCAGCTGATCGAGCCGAGATTGATGATGACCCCCCGGCCCTGCTCACGCATGCCCGCCGCGACCGACTGGGCCGCGAAATAGAGGTGGCGCAGGTTCACGTTGATCCGGTTGTCCCAGTATTCGGGCGTGACCTCGGCCAGCGTATGACGGTCGTCGTTGGCGGCGTTGTTGATCAGGACATCGATGGGACCGTGTTCGGCGACGACCTCTCCCAGACGCCCTTGCAGGGCGGCGATGTCGGTCAGGTCGCAGGGGCGAAAGGTCGGGGCCGGCGACAGCTCGGACAGCGACGCCTCCAGCGCCCTGGAATCCGCCTCGGCGATGTCGAAAAAGACGACGCGGGCGCCCTGGCGCGCAAAAGCCTCGGTGAAGCCCGCGCCGATGCCCGAACCGCCGCCGGTGACGACGACCAGACGGCCTTTCAGCGACGGATAGATTGCGCCGCTCATGCGGTGGCTCCCAGCAGGCCGCGACCGGCCAGATTGCGCATCAGCTCCAGCACCCCGAACCGCCACGGCGGGGCCTGGTCGCAGGTCGCGACGATGTTTTCCAGCACACCCAGCTTTTCGGACGAAACGCGGACCCGGTCGCCGATCTTGTGGGTGAAGCCCTTGCCCGGCGCATCGCGGTCGTCGATCGGCGCGAACATGGTGCCGAGATAGAGGGCGAAACCGTCGGGATACTGATGGGCGCTCAGGGTCTGGCGCACCAGCTCCTCCGGATCGCGGCTGATCAGGCTCATCGAGCTTTCACCCGTCATGACGAAGCCGTCCGTCCCCTCGACCTCCAGCCGGACGGTCGCGGCGCGCACGTCATCCATGCCGAAGCCGTCGTCGAACAGGCGGATGAAGGGGCCGACCGAGGCCGAGGCGTTGTTGTCCTTGGCCTTGCCCAGCAGCAGGGCCGATCGGCCCTCGATGTCGCGCAAGTTGACGTCGTTGCCCAGGCTGGCGCCGACCGGGCGGCCGGACGGATCGCAGACGACGACCACCTCAGGCTCGGGGTTGTTCCAGGCCGAGTCCGCCCGCACCCCGACCTCGGCGCCCCAGCCGACCGAAGCCAGTACCGGCGCCTTGGTGAAGATCTCGGCATAGGGGCCGATGGCGACTTCGAGATACTGGGACCACAGACCCTCGGCGATCAGCTGGGCCTTGACGGCCTCCGCCTGATCCGAGCCGGGACGCAGGTCCTTCAGGTCGCCGCCGATCCGGTCGAGGATGGATTGGCGAACGGCGTTGGCCGCGTCGGCGTCGCCGCGTGCGCGCTCCTCGATCACCCGCTCCAGGGCCGAGACCGCAAAGGTCACGCCCGAGGCCTTGATGCATTGCAGGTCCAGCGGCGACAGCAACTGCATGCCCTGCGCCGACCAGGCCGAAGCGACCGTCACCTCATCCAGCGGCCCCATGTCCACGCCCGCCGTATCCATATCGTCCAGCGCGACCGCCTGAGCCGTCGTCGCGACATGGCTGGAAAGATCATAAAGCCGTCCGCCGCGCGCCAGCACCGGCGACGGTCCGGCCGTGGTCATCACACGTCCAAGCAGGCGCGCGTCGCGCCAGTCCGCCGGCAGGCATGAAACTAGATCCACAGTCGTCTCCTCTCCACGTTCTTCGACGTGGTAGCGCTAACATCTTTTAGCGGGACGCGGATGTCAATCGCGCGGTGCGGCGGTGCTTTCGCGGGCGATGAATTGGTGGGGGACCGGACCGTCCGCCTCCCCGCCCCGTCCCAGAATGACGGCGGCGGCGCGGGCCATTTCGGCGACCGGCTGGCGGATGGTGGTCAGGGTCGGCCAGACGCTGGCGGCCAGATAGGTGTCGTCGAAACCGGCGACGGAAATGTCGCCCGGCGTGGACAGGCCGGCGGCATGCACGGCCGCCAGCACGCCGGCGGCCATGTCGTCGTTGCTGGCGAAGACGGCGGTCGGACGCTGGGGTCGGGCCAGCAGCCGCCGCCCGGCCTCGAAGCCGGATCGGTAGGTGAAGTCGCCCGCCTCGACCAGCAGCGCCGCGCCCTCGACCGCATCGACGGCGGCCTGGGCGCCCGTGCGGCGATCCGCGCTGGCGCTCTGATCCTGATGCCCCTCGACGAAGCCGATCAGGCGATGGCCCAGGTCCAGCAGATGGTGCGTCATCTCGTGTGCCGCACCTTCATCGTCCACCCGCAGGGAGATCAGGCCGTCGCGATCCACAGGTGCGGCCAGGACCACGGCCTTCATGCCGCTCCTGGCGATGGCGTCCAGGGTCGCGGCCGATTCGCCCAGAGGCGGCGGCACGATCACCCCCTGCGCCCCGCCGGCCGCCAGCCGCTGAACCGCCTCGCGTTCTTCGTCCGGCGCGCCCGGCCGCGACGGCTCGATCAGCAACAGCAGTCCCACGGATCGCGCTCCGTCCAGGGCGCCGGACAGCAGTTCGGCCAGATAGGCGCTGGACGGGTTGGCATACAGCAGGCCGATCCGCCCGCCGCCGGCCCGCGCCAGAATTCGCGCGGCGGGGTCGGGCACGTAGCCGGTCTCGCGAATGATCGCCTGGACCTTCTCGCGCGTCGCCTCGCGCACCCGCGCATCCCCATTGACCACGCGCGACACCGTCATCGGCGAAACGCCGGCCAGGCGCGCGATGTCGCCCATGGTGTGGTTGCGATGCGGATTCGTCTGGAAAGTCACAAGCGCAACAGCAGCACGCCAGACCGGGCGCGTCCACCTCTGCGCAGAACGGTGTGGTTGGCCGCCGCGATCTATAGTTGAAACTTTCTGCTGACCTTCGAGCACGAACTGGTCACGGCCATGGACATCGTCGGCGATCACATCGGCAGTCCGCCCCAATCGCAATCGCTTTCAGACAGCGTATCGCGAAACAGGTCCGTCGGATCTCAGCCGTGTGGCTCGCATGGCGGAGAATGTGGAGTATCAGGGCGAATGTCGCCGACCCATGGTCGGAGCCATTCGCAAGCCTGTGGATTGCGCTGCTTCCGCCTTTTCTCACCCAAGTCTCCATAGGTTCCGTCGCGGTGCTGGCGGCCATCGTGGCCGTGACCATGCCCTTCTCGTGGATGGCCGCTCGCGCCTTGACGGCCCTTCGGCTGGGCGAGGACCGGGCGCTGAGCGCCGGGGTCGATGTGGGGCGGTTGCGCTTCTTCTCTCTGTTGCGCGCAGGCTGCTGTCCGCCGCCGCCGTGGCTTTCGTCGGGGTCATCGGCTTCGTCGGCTGGTCGGGCCGCACATCGCGCGGCTGCTCGTCGGCGAGGATCACCGGCTCTATCTTCCCGCCAGCGTGTTGAGCAGCGCCCTGCTGATGTCCCTGGCCTCGGCCGCGTCCAAAATCCTCGTCCCCGGCGCCCTGCTGCCGGTCGGGGTGGTGACCGCCGTCATCGGCGTGCCCGCCTTCCTGTTCCTGATCTTCCGCAGCGGAGCGCGGCGATGAGCCTGACCGTCCACCATCTGACCGCCCGCTACGGCGACCGGACCATCCTGTCCGACCTGGCGCTGCAACCCCTGGAGGCCTCGCCTTCCGCCGCCGGATCGGCCCATGCGGAGGTGCGCACCCTCGCCGCACTTGAGCGGGTCGGGGCGATCAATCTGGCCCTGATGCGTCTGGACCGTCTTTCGGGCGGCCAGCGCCAGATCGCAGGTCTGGCCCAGGCCATGGTGCGCGAACCCCGCGTGCGTTGCTGGATGAGCCGACCAGCGCGCTGGACCTTCGACACCAGTTGGAGGTGTTCAGCCTGGCGCGCGCCTATGCTCGTGAACGCCAGGCCGTGGTGGTCATGGTCCTGCAAGCCCTGCAGGCCGCCGCCCGCGCCTCGGACCGGATCGTGGTCCTGGCCGACAGTTAGGTGAAGATCGAGGGTACGCCGACCGAAGCGGTCACCCCCGCCGTCCTGGCCGAGATGTGGCAGGTCCGCGCGCGCGTCGAACCCTGCGCGCGGCCAAATTCAGGTGATGATCCACGACGTCCTCTGAAACGCAGGACGCCGACGCATTTTCGAGGCGTCGGCGCGAACCACGTCAGATTAGTGAAGCGACAATTAGATCAGGGCCGGATCAGGGTGACGGTGTCGCCTGCTGGATCGACGGGGACTTGCGTCACGGCCGGGGCGCTGCGCGGCAGGCCCCGCGCCTTGTTTGTCACATAGACGGCATTGGTGCGCCCCCAGAACTGCAGCCCCGGTTTCTCGGCCACGACCGGTCCGGCCAGATAGAACTGCCCCTGATACCAGTCGGCGCTGTCGCCGTTCTCCTGGGACACATAGTCGGCGCCGACCGATCCGCCCCAGCGCAAAGGCACCTTCTTGGTGATGATGTTGATGACCCCACCCAGAGCATCCGGCTCCGGCCTCGGCCTGGCGATCGTTCACACCCTGGCCGAAGCCCAGGGCGCGCAGTTCAGAGTGTATAATCGCAGCGCAGAACGAACCGGTCTTATTGGGAGGATCGCCTTCCAGCTTGCCACGTAGCCCTATCGCGTTGGGCGACCTAATTGCCGGAGCAAATAGTTGCGTACCGACAAGGCGGCGCGCTGCCGAATGAGCGACCCATGACGGAAGCGGCGCTGCTGGTCAGGCGATGTACGAACTGGCTACGGCCTCAGAACCGTATGATGCTTCTCGGATGCAAGAAGGCGCGCAAGCGTCTGTTCAGCGTTCTTCTTGCCACGCTGAACGCGCGCCAGTCCGACCCTCGCAACAATCGTCCGGCTGCCTAATAAGCGGCTAGAAATCGCGGCTTATCGGCCTTTGCCTTCAGTCCGGCGAAAGTCGCTGCTTGCGTTGGTCGATTTGACGTTCTGCCTCTACCGCCCATGCCTTGGCATCGTCGAACCGTAGGAAGGTCTCGCTCGCAACGTGTCCCTTACGCCGTACTTGGGCGCGCCACCGACCAGACCTTTGCTTGCGGATCGAAGCCATGTTTTGGGTGCAAAAAGGGTGCAGTGAGCTGTCGTAAAAGGGCGAAAACCGTCAAAAAAGCGCGTAAAAGCGTCGGCGAACACCGTCCGACAACCCTCTGAACTTACAGGAAAAATGTCGTTAAATCAAGCGCGTAGGCTGTCCGTGGCCCCCATGATGGACTGGACCGACCGGCATTGCCGGGCGTTTCACCGTGCGCTGACGACGCGGGCCCTGCTCTATACCGAGATGGTGACGGCGCCGGCGGTGTTGCATGGGGATCGCGAGCGGCTGTTGGGGTTCGATGCGCTGGAGCATCCGGTGGCGCTGCAGCTGGGCGGGTCGGATCCGTCGCAGTTGGCAGAGGCCGCCAGGATCGGTCAGGCGTTCGGCTATGACGAGATCAATCTGAACGTCGGCTGTCCGTCGGACCGGGTCCAGTCGGGCAGGTTCGGGGCCTGTCTGATGCGCGAGCCGGAGCTGGTGGCGGACTGTATGGCGGCGATCGCCGAGGCCGTGACCGTGCCCGCCACCGTCAAATGCCGCATTGGCGTGGACGATCAGGATCCGGCGATCAGCCTGTTCGCCACGGTGGACGCCTGCGCCGCCGTCGGGATCGAGGTCTTCGTCGTCCATGCGCGCAAGGCCTGGCTGAAGGGTCTGTCGCCCAAGGAGAACCGCGACGTGCCGCCGCTGGATTACACCCTGGTGCGCAGGCTCAAGCGCGAGCGGCCCCATCTGAACATCTCGATCAACGGCGGCATCGCCTCGATGGACGAGGCCGAGGCCCATCTGGACGACACCGACGGGGTCAAGCTGGATGGGGTCATGCTGGGCCGCGCCGCCTATCATGAACCGGCCATCCTGGGTCAGGCGGACCGTCGTCTGTATGGCGAGCCGGTCGCCGACACCGACGCCTTCGCCGCTCTGGACCGCTATCGCCCCTATATGGCCGCGCGGCTGGCCGAGGGCGTCGCCCTGCCCGCCATGGCGCGGCACATGCTGGGCCTGATGCACGGCCGCCCCGGCGCACGGGCGTTCCGCCGCACTCTGACGGTCGAGGCGATCCAGCCCGGCGCCGGGCTGGAGGTGCTTGACCGCGCCGTCGAGGCGGTGCGCGAGGCCGAGGCGCGTCGCGACGAGGCGGCGTAAATCAGTCTAAAGGCCAGCGCGAACATCAAGTCTTTCGTCTGACGCAGCCACTAGCTTGCCGCACAAGCGCGCAAGCTGGGGATGGATAGATCATAACAAACAACGCGTTAACTTAGAAACAAATCGTAACGCACAGCGCGCTGGACGATTTGGCCGCTTTCTCGCCACAAGTTAACGCGACAAGGGGAGCGCCGGCGGCGTTGGGAGCCGGTGTCTCCTGAGCGAAACTCATGATCGGCGCTTCCGCTGCTATCGCCATGCTTTGGGCCGCCGTATCGTCTGTGACGAGCGGGCCTGTCCCCTACAATGATGTCGTAGCGGCGGATGAAGTCAGGGTTGAAACCCCTGCCGCCACCGTCGGTTCCGCCGAAATCGAAACCGCGCTGAACGCCGAACAGACCGAGCTGATGGCCTCGGACCCGGACTGGCGCGCATCGGCGCGCCTCTATCACGCAGGCGGCGGCGGCGCGACGGGCAACGATTCCCTGGGTTGCCGTCCGATCGCCATGCGCACCGTCGCGGTCGATCCCCGCGTGATCCCGCGCCGCACCAAGCTGTTCATCCGCGAGACGGTCGGCCTGCGTATGGCCGACGGCACGATCCACGACGGCTACTGGTATGCGTCGGACACCGGCGGCGCCATCAAGGGCCAGAAGGTCGATCTCTATACCGGCAACGGCCGTGGCTCGATGAATCAGGCGCAGCGTCTGAACATGCGCACCCTGACCATCGTCGACGCCGGCGATTTCGACGGCTGCCCCCCGGCCTGGACCACCGCCTCCAACTAAGTCCATGCGGAAATGAAAACGCCGGCTGACCGCGAAGGTCAGCCGGCGTTTCCGTGTCTGCGTCTAGCTGCGATCAGTCCAACTCGGACACTTCCAGCGTCGATTGCACCATCGAGTCGTTGTAGGTGCCGACCCAGATGTCGTAGCGGCCGCTCTGCGGATTGGTGATCGTAACCTTGGGATCCAGGTCGCCGCCGCTGTCGTCGTCGCAATAGAAGCGGCCGTTCGGCGTATTGATCAGCAGGGTGGTGTCCTCCTCCGCCCGCACGCGGAACGTCAAATCGGAATCCCCCGGCTCGAAGAAGATTTGAATGTCCGGCGCCGCGCTGACCGAGCCTTCGCAGCCCGACTTGGCAGCCGAGGCCGGCGATGAACCGCCGGCCAGGATCGACTTGATCCAGGGATCGGGCGTGAAGCCTCCGCGCAGATTGGCCGTGCCGTAGTTGGGCTCCAGGCTGATGTCCGGGCCGCTGCCCGAATCGTCGCCATCCATACCGACGCGCTCTGTGACCGATAAGGTCGAATCGACCATGCTGTCGCCATAGGTTCCGACCCAGATATCGTAACGGCCGCTTTGGGGACCGTCGATCGTGACCTCGGGGTCCAGATCGCCGCCGCTGTCGTCGTCGCAATACCAGTCGCCGCCCGGCGTGTTGACCAGCAGCGTCGTATCCTCCGACGCCACGGCCTTGAACGTCAGGTCCAGCGCGCCCGCCTCATAAGTGACCTGAAAATCGGGCGCGGCGCTGACATTGCCCTCGCAACCGGATTTGGCGCGAGAGGCCGGGATCGAACCGCCGGCGCGTATGGCCTTGGTGTAGGGATCGGGCTCGAACCCGACCGAAAGGTCGACCGTGCCGTAGTTGGGATCCAGGTTGAAGTCGGGCCTAGCTTCGCCCTTCTGCGCCAGGCCGACGCCCGGTGCGAACAGGACCGAGGCGGCGGCGACGATGGCGATGGATTTCATGAACGCTCCCTCTAGCAGCGGCGAGGCGCCGCAGAGGCAGACTAGTCGGTTTCAAAAAACCGCGCAGCTTGAAATGCGGATCAGAAGCGACGCTTGCCCGACACCGTCTCGAAGAACAGGCGGAAGTCGCCCATCAGGCTCCACAGCGGATATTGGAACGTCGCGGGCCGGTTCTTCTCGAAGAAGAAATGCCCCACCCAGGCAAAGCCGTATCCGAGCAGTGGCATGGCCAGCAGCCACCAGGGGTTCCACGTCACGAGGAAGACTCCGAACGCCAGGATCACCAGACCGGTGCCCACGACGTGGATACGCCGGCACGTCCGGTTCGAATGCTCGTGGATGTAATAGGGATAGAAGGCCTCGAACGAGGCGTATCGTCCCTCGGGTGCGGACGGCGTGCTCATGGCCGAAGGGTGCGCCAGCACGGCGCCGGAGGCAAGTCCGGGATCAGAAAGGGCGCCGCCCGGTCACGGTCTCGAAGAACAGACGAAAATCCCCCATCAGGCTCCAGACGAAATGGCGCAGGCCTAACGGACGGTTCTTCTCGAACACGAAATGCCCGATCCAGGCGCTCGCGGCGACTGCCGGAAAGATGACGAGCCACCATGGGTTCAGGGTCAGCAGGCTGATCGGAACCGCCAGGATCATCAGACCCGTCCCGATCATATGGATGCGTCGCGAGACCCGGTTTTGATGCTGACTGATATAGAAGGGATAGAAGGCCTCGAACGAGGCGTATCCCTGCTCTGGCATGCTCATGGATGAAGGGTGCGCCAGCACGGCGTGGGTGGCAAGGGCACACCCATCCGCTCATCCCCGCGAAAACGGGAACCCAGTGTTTTGGGCGCTTCGACGCAAACGCTACGAGGCGGCGCCTATCCCGGACACCTTCCCCCGCAAAAGAACTGGGTCCCCGCTTTCGCGGGGATGAGCGGGGGTTTTCCGGTCAGCCCTTCGGCTTGCCCTTGAAGCCGTCCTTCTTGAAGTTCGGCTTGCCCTGGAAGGCCTTCTTGGCAAACGGCTTGTCGGCAGCCGCGTTCGAACGCGGGTTTCCGCCGCCGTCCGCCTTGGGCGCCCAGGGCTTCTTGAAGGCCGGGCGGGCGTCGCCCGCGCCGCCGTCGGCGCGCTTGTAGGGGGTCTTCTTGAAGGGGCGGTCGCCCTCGTCGCGGTTGGGCTTGCCGGCGAAGCGGCCGGCCTTCATCGAGCCCGGCGTCGGAGCTTCCGACGGCGTGATCTTCACCTCGTCCCTGGACGCGGCGACGGCTTCGCGGAAGGCCTTCTCGTGGGTCTTGGCGACCTCGAACCGGGTCTCGTCGGGGAAGGTGCGGATGGCGCCGATCTGGGGCTTGGTGATGCCGCCGATGCGGCAGATCAACGGGATCAGCCATTTCGGGTCGGCATTCTTGTTGCGGCCGACATCCAGGCGGAACCAGACCACGTCGTCAGAGCCCAGGCGGTCGCCCGGCCAGGGTTGGGCCGCGGTGCCGTCGTCGTTGCGCACGGTGCGTTCGCGCTTGGCGGGACCGCGATCCGAACCGGGATCGGACAGTTCTTCCGGCGCCGGCTGTTCCTTGCGCAGCAGGCGCACCAGGGCGGCGGCGATCTCGTCGGGCGTGCGCTCGGCGATCATCCGCTTGGCGACGATCATGTCCTCGTCGGAGACCTCGGCCTCGAAGAACTCGGGCGACAGCAGGCGGCCTTCGTCGGCCTTGCGGATTTCGTCGAAGGTCGGCGCGCCGGTCCAGACGGCGTCGACGCCGGCCTCGTCCATCAGACGCTCGGCCTTGCGACGGCGCGAGTGCGGGACCAGCATCACGGACACGCCCTTCTTGCCCGCCCGGCCCGTCCGGCCCGAACGGTGCAGCAGGCCGGCGCGGTTCATCGGCAGTTCGGCGTGGATGACCAGACCCAGGTCCGGCAGGTCCAGACCGCGCGCGGCGACATCGGTGGCGACGCAGACGCGGGCGCGGCCGTCACGCAGCGACTGAAGCGCGTCGGTCCGCTCGCGCTGGCCCATCTCGCCCGACAGGCTGACGGTCGAGAAGCCGCGCTCCAGCAGCGACGACTGGAGGTGACGCACGCTGTCGCGCGTCGAGCAGAAGACCATGGCGCGCGGCGCCTCGAACCAGCGCAGGGTGTTGACCACCGCGTGCTCGATCTCGTTCGGCGCGATGCGATAGGCGCGGTATTCGATGTCGGCGTGCTGGCGCGTCTTGTCCGTCGCGTCGATGCGCACCGCGTCCTTCTGATAGCGTTTGGCCAAGGTCGCGATCTCGCGCGCGATGGTCGCCGAGAACAGCAGGGTGCGGCGTTCGGCCGGCGCCTGGTCCAGGATGTGCTCCAGATCCTCGCGGAAGCCCATGTCCAGCATCTCGTCGGCCTCGTCCAGGACGGCGACCTTCAGCTCGGACAGGTCCAGGTTGCCCCGGTCGATGTGATCCTTCAGGCGGCCGGGCGTGCCGACGACGATGTGGACGCCGAAGCTGAGGGCGCGCGCTTCACGACGCGCATCCATGCCGCCGACGCAGGTGGCGATCTTGGCGCCGGAGTCGGCGTACAGCCATTCCAGCTCGGCTGCGACCTGCATGGCCAGTTCCCGCGTGGGGGCGATGGCCAGGCACAGCGGCGCGCCGCCGGGGGCGAAGATCGGCTTGTCGCCCAACAGGGTCGGCGCGGCGGCCAGACCAAAGGCGACGGTCTTGCCCGAACCCGTCTGGGCCGAGACCAGCAGGTCGCGTCCCGCATATTCGGCTTCCAGGACCGCGGCCTGAACCGGGGTGGGTTCGGCATAGCCCTTGTTGATCAGGGCGCGGTCGAGCGCGGGATGGACGGCGGGAAAGGGCATAGGAAACCTGGGCAAACGGACAAGGGCGGTCGTTGAAACGACCGCGCCCGGCCGAGGTCAGACCTCAGGCCGGGCGAATGATGGCGCTCTATACACGAATAAGGGCGCAAGCGGGGCGAAGAATCGCCGTTCACCCTGTTCCTTCAGGCCGCGTTGACCTGAAAGACGCACTGTGGCGACCGAACGAACCTCGCCCAAAGCGCAATCGGAAGCATAACGCCATGCAGGCCCTTTCCATCGCCGCCGCCGGAATGACGACCGCCCAGAACCGCTTCGAAAGCAGCGCGCGCCGCACGGCCGCCGCGCCGCTGGACAACCTCGCCGAGGAAACCGTCGAACGCGTCCAGGCCAAGACCGCCTTCAGCGCCAACGCCGCCGTGGTCCGCACCGCCGACGAAATGACCGGAACCCTGCTGGACATCCTGGCCTGAGGCTTGGACCTTCAGACTGCAGCCTTCTCCGGCAGGTTGAAGAAGCCCACGAACCGCTCGAAAACGGCCCTGTCGCCGATGATCGTCATCATCCCGTCCGCCTCGAACGCAGCCGGCGGAACCTTGCCATAGACGCAGGCGGCGACCAGCGGCGGCTGGGTCGTCAGCACGATCTCGGCGGCTTCGGTCGTGTCGCGGCGCGTCGTGATGATCCCGTTTTCGATGCGAACGACGAAGGGCTCGTCGCCGAAGACGAAGCCCAGGGTCATCGTCGCATCGCTGGCCAGGGCCGGATCGAACATCGTCTCGAACGACTGCATGATCGACACCGCGCTGAGCGGCAGGGTCGGGTCGTGCAGCGGCGAGCGCGCCGCCCAACCGCCCAACACCATGAAGACCGGCTTGATCTCGTAGCCCCAGTCCGTCAGCTCATAGACCTGGACCGAGGCGGGCGGCGGAAGCTTCCTGCGCCGCAGGATGCCCGACGCCTCCAGCCCCTCCAGCCGCTATCATAATCATCGGAGTCACGTTTCGCAAACAAACAAGGAAGAGGAAACGCCATGCCCCAGCTGATTTTCATCAACCTGCCCGTTACCGACCTGCCCAAGTCCATCGCCTTCTATGAAGCCGTCGGCGCGACCCGGAACCCCATGTTCAGCGACGACACGGCCGCCTGCATGGTCGTGTCGGACGTCATTCACGTCATGCTGCTGACCCACGACAAATGGCGCACCTTCACCGACCGCCAGATCCCCGACGCCCACGTCTCTGCCCAGATGTCGCTGTGCTTCTCGTGCGACAGCCGCGCAGCCGTGGATGACGTGGTGCAGAGGGCGGGCGCCACCGGCGGCCTGATGGACCCCAATCCGATCCAGGATCACGGCTTCATGTACGGTCGCGGCTATGCCGACCCCGACGGCCATGTCTGGGAACCGATGTGGATGGACCCGGCCGCCGTCGCCGCCGGCCCCGAGGCCTTCGCCGCTGACGCCACGGCAGCGTGATGGCCGACCCCCGCGAACTCAGCATCAGCCGCCTGATCCAGGCCTCGCCTGAAACCGTCTGGAAGATCTACACCCAGCGCACCGGCGAATGGTTCTGCCCTCGCCCCTGGACCACCCCGGTCGTCGATTGGGACCTGCGCGTCGGTGGACGGGCCAATATCGAACTGGCCTCTCCCGAGGGCGAGCGGCATCCCCATTCCGGCGTCTTCCTGGAGGTCGTGCCGGGCCGCAAGCTGGTCTCGACCGGCGCCTTCACCGAGGGCTGGGTTCCCCAGTCCGGCGACTTGGACTTCGTCCGAATCGACACCTTCGAACCCGAGGCCGGCGGCACGCGTTACACCTCCATCGCCCGCCACTGGGACGAGAAGACCGCCGAGAAACACAAGGCCATGGGCTTCGAACAGGGCTGGGGCGCTGTCGCCGATCAGCTCGCCGCCCTTGCAGAGGGAGACACCCAGTGAAGATCACCCCCAACCTGATGTTCCACGATCAGGCGCGCGAGGCCTTCGGCTTCTATGCCGAGGTGCTGGGCGCCGACCAACTGAACCTGATCACCTTCGCCGACATGCCCGATGCGCCGGTCGGCCCCGAGTGGAAGGACAAGATCGCCCACGCCTGGATGCAGGTCGGCGACCAGGCGATCATGGGCTCCGACAGCCCGCCCGGCGTCTGCGCCGACACCGGCGAGCACAAGGCCGAAGAAATGCGGACACCGCCCGCTCGAACCTCCGTCGCCCTGCATTTCGACAAGGCGGATCGTGCACGCCATATCTTCGACCGGCTCAGCGAGAACGGCCTGATCCAACTGCCCTTCGCCGCCACCTCCTGGTCACCCGGCTTCGGCATGGTGCGCGACCGGTTCGGCAAGGACTGGATGATCAACACCTTCCCACCCCAGGCGCACCCGTGATGGCCGACAAGATCGTTCCCTGCCTGTGGTTCGACGGCGACGCCGAGGCGGCGACCGCCTTCTATGTCTCCCTCCTGCCCGACAGCCGCGTGACCGCCGTCAATCGCTCGCCCGTCGATACGCCATCCGGTCCGGCCGGGTCGGTCCTTACGGTCCAGTTCGTCCTGGCCGGCCATGACTATGTAGCCCTGAACGGCGGCCCGAACTTCCGCTTCACCGAGGCCGTCTCCTTCATGGTCATGACCGAGGATCAGGCCGAGACGGACCGGCTGTGGGACGCCCTGATCGCCGACGGCGGCAGCGAGAACGCCTGCGGCTGGCTGAAGGACCGCTGGGGCCTGTCGTGGCAGATCACGCCGCGCCGCCTGATGGAGCTGACCACCGACGCAAATCCCGCCCGCGCGGCCGCCGCCATGACGGCGATGATGAGCATGATAAAGATCGACATCGCGGCGCTGGACCGCGCCGTCGCCGACCTCTGAACCCAAACCAAGGAGACGACCGATGACCTATGTGACCGGCTTCCTGACCCCCGTGAAATCCGAGGACAAGGCGCGCTACGTCAAGTCCGCCGAGGCCGCCTGGCCGCTGTTCCAGAAATACGGCGCCCTTTCCCAGGTCGACACCTGGGGCGAGGACGTGCCCGACGGCAAGCTGACCAGTTTCCCCATGGCGGTGAAGCTGGAGGATGGCGAGGTCGTGGTCTTCTCCTGGGTGACCTGGCCCGACCGCGCCACCGCCGACGCCTGTTTCGGCAAGATGCAGGACGACCCCGGCTTCGCTGACATGGACATGCCGTTCGACGGCAAGCGCATGATGTGGGGCGGTTTCGACGTCATCTTCGACGGCAAGACCTGACCTTCAAGGTTAGGACTTGAAACATACCTAGGAGAAATATTAGTAACTACCAGGGATTGCCGCCCTTACCGAACCGCGTGATGCAGAGACCACCGACTGTACTTGAGTGAGGTTCAGCAGCCTCGCATGTCGCTCACACATCGAGGGCTGAGATTTCATGGCATGGCAAATCGAGGAAACGCCAGCCATTTCGAAAATGGATTCTCAGCCTTCGTGATGAAATCGGCCGCGCCATAATCTTGCAACGCATCAGCCGCTTGGCGGCGGCGCAGATCGGCGACGTCAAACCTGTAGGAGAAGGCGTTTCCGAACTGCGTATCAATCACGGACCCGGATATCGGGTGTATTCGTGGAAGCACGGTCGTCGTGTTATTGTGTGGTAGCGACAAGAGTTCCCAAGCGCGGGATATCATCCGCGCCAAGTCTTTCGCGAAGGACTTTTGACTTGGACACCCGGCCCTTTGATCCCGCCGACTATCTGACCTCCGAAGAGGGTATCGCCGCCTATCTTTTGGATGCTCGTAGTTTCGGCGCCCAAGCCTATTCCGAGGCCGTCGAGGTTGTCGCTCGCGCACGTGACCGTATGCGAGGGGCGCGAATCGTGCGACGTTCTTCTTCTGTTCGCAAGGAGGCGACAATGGGAAAGAACACCGGAAACGACTACCGCATCGGTGCGGTCAAAGGCCGAACGCAGTTCCAGCACGAGAACGGCGACTGGCAGAAACGCGACGAAGGCTCCGGCCGTTTCATGGAGCGCAAGTCCAGCGACGGCGCCTTCAAAGGCGTAGCCAAGGAGCCTGACGGCCGCGACGGCAAGGACTGATCTCCTAGCGGCAGAACCGCGTGTCCGTCGCCTCCAGGTGCAGGTGGTCGTGGTGGACGGCGTTGTAGTCGGGGCTCAGCGTCGTGCCGAAGATGCGGCAGGCGTCGTCGCGGATGCGGCGCAGGAAGCGCGCCTCGGCCGTGTCGCCGCTCCAGTCCCTGGTCACCGTGATGCGCCGCCCGTCCCTCAGCCGCACCCCGGCGAAGTCCAGCGCCGCCGCCTGGGAATGGGCGCTGATCCGGTTCGACCCAACCCCGTTGTTCACGTTGCGACAGGCGTAGGCGCCCATGTGGTCGATCTGGACCACGTCCGAGCCCAGGATCTCGCGCGCCGCCGGCTCCAGCGATTGCCTGCGCCAGATGCTCAGGGCCAGCGCCGTCTGGCACGTCATCTCCACATCGCCCGGCGCCAACCGCGCCACCGTTCCCAGATCGGCCCCCAGCACCCCGCCCTGGCTCAGGCCGCAGGTCGCGGTGTTCTGGCGATCCGGCACGGGGCTGAACCGCACGCGCGCGGCGTTCAGCTCGGCTAAACACCGCCCCAGGTCCCGCCCCTCGCGCACCACCGCGCCTTGCGTCCCCCCATCGATGGCCCGGTCCACCAGCCCCCCGACCAGGGGCGCCTCGGTGCGCGACGGATAGGGTGACGACGGCCGCAACGGCTCGGGCGGCCGCCGCACGCAACCGCTCAGGATCAGCAGGACGCTGAAGGCGATCAGTATGGAGGAGACGCGGGATACGGCTGACATCGCCGGGACGCTATTGTGATTCCCTCAAAGCCCGCGGTCACGAGGCGGAGAGCCGCCTATCGCCGATCTTCGGACGCGCCCTTCGCCCGGCATCGATCCGAGCAGAACCGCACTTGATCCCAGTCCCGCGCCCACTTCTTGCGCCACGCGAACGGCAGGCCGCAGGCGGTGCAGACCTTTTGTGGCAGGTCGGCCTTAGTGGGGGCTTTGCCCAGGTTAACGTGCTTTCGGCCCATCTCGCCGCGTTTTAGAGGTGGTTCGCCGACAGAGCGTCGCTCCAGCGGTCGTTCAGATAATCGATCACCAGACGGCGATGGCATTGGTGCGGCGTGGGCTCCGAACACAGCAGGCAGGCGCCCTCGAACATCTGCGGCTTGAGGCGGGCCTCGATCTTCCGCTCCTTCATCAGATCCAGAAAGCGGGTTTCATAGACGGCCCAATCGCCCTTCTCTTTTTTGAAAGCTTTCAGCATCCCGTCCGTGGGCGCCAGCAGCGGTTGGTGCGCATATTGAATGCCGCCCAGCTTCTTGAGGAAATAAGCCAGGTCGTCGGCCTTGGCGAAGCCTGCCAGTTGTGAGGTGTTGTGCAGGCGAACATCGACGACCTTGGTCACGCCGGACTTGAGCAACCGCTCGAAGAACCCTTCGGCATTGGTCTTGGTGAAGCCGATGGTGGCGACGGTCATCTTAGACATGCTCAGCTCGCAGCCAGCGCAGGATCAGGGTGTTGCTCGGCGTAGGCGACCCGCCTGGCGCGGTCGCGATAGGCATCGCTCAGCAACTGCGCCTCCCCGGCGAACATGTCGGTGTTGAACTTGTTGGCCATCGCCATCAACCGCGCCTCGATATCGTCTTGGGTCGGTCGTTCGCCTTCATCGACGATATGTTCGACCGCGACGCCGGCCTGTTTCAGCGCCCGGCCGACCAACAGGCAACGATGACAGTCCAAAGGGTTGCGCTCGGAACACATCATCGCGATCCGATGGGTCCGCGCACCCTGTTTCAGGCGGTCCAGCCCTCTCTGAAACGAAGGCGACCGGGCCATTTTCTCATAGTCCGCGACCCCGTCTGTGTAGGATTCGGCCTCGCTGGGACGCCCCCCCAACTCATCGCCAAGAAAGACATACGCGATGCCGTCATTTGTCAGCGCCGTTTTGAGAACGTCTCGATTGAACTGAGGAAAATGCCGCGAAAACGGGGTTGTCCGAACGTCGGCGACCGCGGTGGCGCCAGCCTGCGTCAGGCGCGCAAGGAACTGGTCATAGGCCAGGGTTGAATGACCGATGCTCAGGATCACAGGCGCGGTATCGGAACCAATCGTCACACCCCACTCTATCAATTTTGCGGCAGGATGACAGTCGCGATCAGCTTGTAAGCGAAACCATCCCAAGGATCACCGAGACTGATGCAAAGGTAGGCGGGTCCGATCTTATAGCGACCGTCGGGACCGAAGAAGTATCGCCTGTGTAGTTGAGGGTCAGTGATGCCGAGGACGTACTGAACCCCGGCGTGAACGAACGCTCCTCTTAGCTTTCGCTTTGATCCGTAGCGATTGGTTTCCAGCTCTAGCCTGACTTCCAGTTGATCGACCTTGATTAACCGCAGAGAGCCCTCGTTCGGCATGGCGAGGTTTTCGCGCACACGATCATTCTTGCCGTAGGTGCTGGAACTTCCATTTCTCCAAAGCGGGCGACCGCTATCATCTTGGCATCTCTGGATGTCGCGCTCCACAGCCCTCCGACTGAACACCCAATGCCGATGAGGGTCGATCAGGTGATTTTCGGACTGGAAAGGGTGCCGCGACGTTCGCAGCAGCGGAATTTCCAGTATGTCGCCAACACGGGGATCAGTCCCATCGGCATACATCCGTTCCTGCTCGGAAATTTCCCCGTGCTCTCTCGCACTGACAGGTCTGATCCATTGCAATGTGCCGTCTTGGCAGACCTCTACTCCTGCAAGGCAGCGCCCGCTGGTCTTGTATGAGTTCGCCAGACAAAGAATGGTCTTGGTGTAGCCAGGCATCCCGCTCTCCAAGTTGGAAAGCGAGATACAATCATTAGACGATTCTTATCAATCAGAGATTGATACCTAGCTGTCCAGGAAGGACCGGAGTTTGCGAGACCGGCTGGGGTGCTTCAGCTTGCGAAGCGCCTTGGCCTCGATCTGACGGATCCGTTCGCGGGTGACGCTGAACTGCTGGCCGACTTCTTCCAGCGTGTGGTCGGTGTTCATGCCGATGCCGAAACGCATCCGCAGGACCCGCTCCTCGCGCGGCGTCAGCGACGCCAGCACGCGGGTGGTGGTCTCGCGCAGGTTCGACTGGATGGCGGCGTCGATGGGCAGGACGGCGTTCTTGTCCTCGATGAAGTCGCCCAGGTGGCTGTCTTCCTCGTCCCCGATGGGGGTTTCCAGCGAGATCGGCTCCTTGGCGATCTTCAGGACCTTGCGCACCTTCTCCAGCGGCATGGCCAGCTTTTCGGCCAGTTCTTCCGGGGTCGGCTCGCGGCCGATCTCGTGCAGCATCTGGCGGCTGGTGCGGACGATCTTGTTGATCGTCTCGATCATATGCACCGGGATGCGGATGGTGCGCGCCTGGTCCGCGATGGAGCGCGTGATCGCCTGACGGATCCACCAGGTGGCGTAGGTCGAGAACTTGTAGCCGCGGCGGTACTCGAACTTGTCGACCGCCTTCATCAGGCCGATGTTGCCTTCCTGGATCAGGTCCAGGAACTGCAGGCCGCGGTTGGTGTATTTCTTGGCGATGGAGATCACGAGGCGCAGGTTGGCCTCGACCATTTCCTTCTTGGCCTGGCGGGCTTCGCGTTCGCCCTTCTGCACCGTCTGGACGATACGGCGGTAGTCGTCGATCGGCAGGCCGGCTTCCAGCGCCACGGCGGCGACGTCGCCGCGGATGGTCGCGATCTGCGCCGCTTCATTGTCGCTGAACTTGGTCCAGCGCACACCCTGTTCCTTGATCCGGTCGGTCCAGGTCGGGTCCAGTTCGGCGCCGAAATAGGCCTTCAGGAACTCGGGCCGCGAGATGCCGTAGCTGTCGGCGAGACGCAGCAGGCGACCTTCCAGACCGATCAGGCGCTTGTTGATCGCGTAAAGCTGCTCGACCAGGGCCTCGATACGGTTGTTGTTCAGCTTCATCGTCTTCAGACGGTCCGAAATGGACAGCGTCAGGGCACGATAGGCCTTCTCGTCCTTGGCGCTCAGCACCTCGCCCTTCAGGCGGGTCTGGACCAGCTTGTCCTGAAGCCCCCGGAACGCGCCGAAGTCGGCGGCGATCAGGTTCAGGACATCCATCACCCCATCGCGGAGCTCGGCTTCCAGCGCCGAGATCGACATGCCGCCGCCGTCGTCGAAGTCATCGTCATCATCGTCGTCGTCGGATTCGGGCTTGGCTTCGGCCGCCGGTTTTTCTTCGGTTTCTTCTTCCGCCTCAGCCTCGGGCTGAACGGCGCCCGGCAGGGACGACGGGTTCAGCACGCCATAGGTGGCGTCGAGGTCGATGACCTCGCGCAGCAGGATGCGGTTGTTCTCCAGCTCGTCGCGCCACACCATGATGGCCTCGAAGGTCAGGGCGCTTTCGCACAGACCCGAGATCATGGCGTCGCGGCCGGCCTCGATCCGCTTGGCGATGGCGATCTCGCCCTCGCGGCTCAGCAGTTCGACCGAACCCATTTCGCGCAGGTACATCCGCACGGGGTCGTCAGTGCGGTCATAGGCGGCCTTGGCGGGCGCTTCGGCGACGGCGGTGCCGGCGGCGGCGGCGACGTCGGTGGACTGCTGCTCCTGCGCGTCCTCCTCGGCCTCGACGACGTTGACGCCCATCTCGGAGAGCATGGCCAGGGTGTCTTCAATGGCGTCAGGCGTGACTTCTTCCGACGGCAGAACCTTGTTCAGCTCCTCCATCGTCACATAGCCACGGGCCTTGGCCTGTTTGATGAACTTCTTGACGCCGGCGTCGGTCAGATCGAGCAGGGGCCCATCGGTCGAAGCCTCGGTTTCCTGCGTCTCGGTCTGTGCGTTCATAGTCAGTCTGTCTCCAGCCGGAGGGGGTGATCAATCCGCCCCGACGAAAAATACAATGCCTGGCGGGCCGTAAGGTTACGTGCCCGCGCTGTCTTCCCAAATCGTTCCGGCTTTGATCGCACGGCGAAGCACATCCCGCTCGGCCTTAAGCCGGCGAAACGCCTCATCCTGCCCAGGCACATCACGTGCATGGGCCAAGGCGTCCTCCAACGCGGCTACGCGAGTTGAAGCGTCGAACGCCTGCGACCATCGGACCCTTGCCTCGGCGAGGGGCGCATTTGCGGCCAGGAAAGGCGCGCCGGACTTTGCCGCCGCCTTCTCGACCTCGCGCACTAAGGCATCATGACCCGATTGCGCCAGATGGCGTCGCAGGGCGGCAGAGTCAAGGCTATGTCCCGACAGACGCAGGCGAACCAACTCCTGCGCCAGTCCATCCAGTCCCTTGTCGCCGAAACCGTGAGCCGCGATTTCCTCCAGATGGTCGTCCATTCGTTCGGGGTCGTCGATGGCGCCGTGGGCCAGGGCGGCCGGCACAGGCTCAATGGCGCGAAACAGCGACTGCATGGCCTGCGCCCCTTCCGCCGTCTGGCCCAGTTTGGGCGGGGGGCCGAAACCACGTCTCCCCTGCCCTGGCGTCCAGGGGGCGCGTTGGGAACTGCGCGGGAACAGGGCGTCGAAACGGTCGAACAGGTCGCGGCGGTATTGCTCGGCCAGATCCTTGTCCTGGATCGCCGAGGCGGTGTTCCTCAGCCGCGCCTTGAAGCCGGCCTTGCGTTCCGGCGTGTCCAGCGGCTCCAGATCCTGTTCGCGACGGAACAGCACCTCGGCAAACCCATGGGTGTCGGCCAAGGCCTGGCGCAGCGCCGGCACCCCCTTTTCACGCAGGATATCGTCGGGGTCCTGCCCGGCGCCCAGCAGCGAGAACCGGAACGAGCGCCCGGCCTTCAGCAGCGGCAACGACCGTTCGATGGCGCGATAGGCGGCGCGCAGGCCCGCCGCATCTCCATCGAAACACAGCACCGGCTCGGACGACACGCGCCACAGCCGTTCCATCTGCTCCTCGGTCAGGGCCGTGCCCATCGGCGCCACGGCCGGCAGGCCCGCGCGCTGGCAGGCGATGACGTCCATATAGCCTTCGACCACGACGATGGCCTGGTCATTCTTGCTTTCCGCCCCCAGGATCCGCCGCGCCTCAGGCAGGCCGTAGAGGGTCGCACCCTTATGGAAGAGCGGGCTTTCCGGGCCGTTCAGATATTTGGCGCGGTCGTCTGGGTTCATGGCCCGGCCGCCGAAGCTGACGATCCGGCCCCGCGCATCCAGGATGGGGAACATCAGCCGGTCGCGGAACCGATCATAAGGCTGGCCGCCGCTTTCCGGCGAGATCAGCATCCCGGCCTCGACCAGTTCTGCCGGCTTGGCGCCCCGCTGGATCAGCGCCTGTTTCAGCCCCTCGCGGTCGTTGGGTGCATAACCCAGGCCGAACCGCTCCCACTGATCCTCGGGCAGACCGCGTTTTTCCAGATATTCGCGCGCCGCCTTGCCCGGCGTGCGGCGCAGATTGGCGGCGAACCATTTCTGGGCCAGGTCCATCCAGTCCGACAGGCCCGCCCGCTTCTGCTCGCGCTCGGCCTCCTTGGGGTCTTCGGCTGGCAGTTGCATGCCCGCCTCGCCGGCCAGCCGCTGCACCGCCTCGACGAAGCTGAGCCGCTCGGTCTCCTGCAAAAAGGATATGATGTCGCCGTGTTTGCCGGACGAGAAGTCGTGGAAGAATCCCTTGTCGTCGTTGACGAAGAACGACGGCGATTTCTCCTTGGAGAAGGGCGACAGGCCGACATATTCGCGGCCTTGGCGCTTCAGCTTCACCGTCCGCCCGATCACGTCGGACGGCCGAAGGCGGGCCTTCAGTTCATCGATGAATCTTTCGTCGAAACGCACCCGCGATCCTTAAGGCCAAGCGGCCTCTACGTCGATGGATGGAAGGGCGATCAGGCGGCTCGTCCGGGCATCCCCCGATATCCGAACGAACCGCCGCATCGCAGAAGGCGTAAACCTTAGCGTCCCCCAACGCCTTGGCTAACGAAGTCCTAACGCCTCGCGGACCGGCATCTGAAGTGAGGACCGGCGTTCTGTCGAGGGGGCTACCGGTTTCCATCGACGGATCGTGGCGAGACTGTGTCTTTTGCGCCGCGCGTCGTTCGCCTCAGGGGCGACCGAAGGGTACGACCTTGTTGGCGCCGTCGTGCCCGATATCGGCGTTTCCGAGGAAGGGTATGCCCGACCTCAGGCACCAGTATCGAACGATCTCCTCGGGAGTCTGTCCAAAATCGGGATCGTTTGGCGTGACATCCGAAACACGCCCCAGGCGAATCCCGGCCACACGGCGAATGCTCGCCTGGTTCGTCAAATGAAACATCATCCGGTCGATCCGGTAGGCGGCCTCGGAAACCTCCTCCAGCATCAGGACGTGACCGGACAGATCCGGCTCCAGCGCCGTGCCGGTCAGCTCGTTCAGGATGGTGAGATTGAAGGCCACGGCCGGTCGCGGATCGCTCGCCAGCGACGGCTCGATCCAGTCGGTCCGCCCGGTGGTCAGCCAGGATAAGGCCCCGCGCGCCGTCGCATCATCGCGCACCGAATCCGAGGCCATCGGCCCGTGCGCCAGATGTTCGAACCCCGCCTTGTACATCCCGGCCAGCAGGCTGCCCGCATCGGAATAGCCCATGTAGCGCTTCTTGCGCGCCACGGCGTCCAGGCGCGGGATCACGGCATCGGCGATGCGGCATGAGCCATAGCCGCCGCGCGCGAACCAGATGGCGTCGATGCGCGGGTCGTTGGCGAACTCGACGAAGGCGTCGGCGCGCGCCCGGTCGTCGCCGGCGAAATGGCCGTGCTTCAAGAAGCAGGCGGGGTGAAACACCACCGCCACGTCACGGTCGGGATGGTTCTGCGCCATCCAGGCGTCGACGGCCTCGGCGCGCTCTTTCGAAAACCGCGAACTGGCGCAGACGACGCCGATCTTGAAGCTATTGGTGGTCACGCCCGCCTTCTTCGTCGTTTTTGCGATCCCCACTGGCGGACCGGCCCGATCCCCTGTTCTAAGGGGGCATGAACCAAGACGCCTCCTATTTCTTCTGCGGCATCGGCGGGTCGGGCATGCTGCCCCTGGCCATGATCGTCCAGGCGCGCGGCGCCGCGATCGAAGGCTCGGACCGCGCGCTGGACCAGGGCCGCACGCCCGAGAAGTTCGACTGGCTGCGCGCCCACGGCGTCACCCTGCACCCCCAGGACGGTTCGGGCGTCACTCGCGCCGACCAGACCGTGATCGCCACCGGCGCCATTGAGGACACCGTGCCCGACATCGGCGCCGCCAAACGCGTCGGAGCAGCGATCAAGACCCGACCCCAACTGCTCAGTGAAATCTTCAACGCCGCCCCGACCTCCGTCGGCGTGGCGGGCACCAGCGGCAAGTCCACCATCACCGGCATGATCGCCTGGATCCTGCATCAAACGGGCCGCGCCCCCACCGTAATGAACGGGGCGGTGATGAAGAACTTCGCCGACGCCGACCATCCGTTCGCCAGCGCCCTGATCGGCGGACCCAACCTGTTCGTGTCAGAGGTCGACGAGAGCGACGGCTCCATCGCCGGCTACGATCCGACCGTCGCCGTGGTGTCCAACATCTCGCTGGACCACAAATCGATGGAGGAGCTGCGCGACCTGTTCGGCGGCTTCACGGCGCGGGCGACGACGGCCGTGCTGAACCTCGACAATCCCGAGACGGCGGCTTTGGCCCAGACGCTGCCGGCCGGCAAGGCGATCACCTTCGGCCTGGGCGAGGAAAAGGCCGACCTGTCCGGCCACGACCTGACACCCCTGCCCACGGGCATGAAGTTCCGCCTGATCGAGGGCTGGAGCGAGCACGACGTGGTGCTGAACGGTCCCGGCGCCCATAACGTCGCCAATGCGCTGGCGGCGCTGGGTGCGACCAGGGCCCTGGGCGTGCCGACGGCCGAGGCGGTCAAGGCGCTGGAGACCTTCGCCGGCATCCGTCGCCGCATGGAGGTGGTCGGGACCGTGAACGACATCACCGTCATCGACGACTTCGCCCACAACCCGGACAAGATCGCCGCCACGCTGAAGACCCTGCACGCCTTCGACGGGCGCCTGCTGATCCTGTTCCAGCCGCACGGTTTCGGCCCGCTGAAGCTGATGAAGTCGGAGTTCATCGAAGGTTTCGCCGGTCTGATGCGGCCGGACGACGTCCTGCTGATGCCCGAGCCGGTCTATTACGGCGGCACGACGGACCGCAGCGTGGGGTCTGAGGACATCGCCTCCGGCGTCCGCGCCGCTGGGCGTCAGGCCGAGGCGCTTGCGACGCGCGCCGACTGCGGCGACCGGATCGTGGAGATCGCAAAACCCGGCGACCGGATCATCGTCATGGGGGCGCGGGACGACACCCTGTCCACATTCGCGGTGGAGCTGCTGGGGCGGTTGGGTTAGGTTGATCGCTTGAAGTTAAAGCGCGCCACATTCTTGACCGGCGTTTGCGGAATGGCCTGCGCAGCCATCCTTTATGTAGCGCTGCTTGCAGTATGGCCGAGCCTGCCGCTCATCCGATCATTTTGGCTGTTGCCAATCTATGGTCGTCCGGAAATGCTTATGGCTTGGATCATCGGAACGCTGGTCGTCGTCGGGGCATGGCTGTTTGGACGACGCCTTTCGGCGACTGCCACCGTTCTCCTGGCGACGATGCTGTTCGTCGTTCCAGCCGTCTGGCTCATTGTCGATAACAGCCTCATTCATGCATCCGTAGACCAATGGCCTGCGTTCGGCAGCGAAGCCTGGCGCATCTACATCGCACCGACCTATGCAGAATATGCGATCACGTTCTTCCTCAGCTTCGCCAGCATCGCTGCACTGACGGCAGCACGACCTAGCCATCGAAACCAATCGGCCGAAGCCTAATAAACGTCGCGCCGATAGCGGCCGTCTTCCAGCATCGTCAGCACAGTGTCCGCACCCAGCGCATTTTCCAGCGCCGCATGCACGCCCTGCGACATCCCTTCCAGGCTGCCGCAGATATAGATCGCCGCTCCGCGATCGACCCAATCGCGCAGTTCGTCAGACGCCGACGCGACCAGATCCTGCACATAGCGCCCGTCGCTTGCATCGCGGGAGAAGCATCGGTCCAGCCGTCGCAGCACGCCCGAAGCCAACCAAGCCTGAAGCTCCGTATCGAAGAAGGCGTCGTGCGCCTGCGTCCGTTCGCCGAACAGCAACCAGGCGCCGCCCGCCGCCGTCCGCGCCTTCAGGTGCGCCCTCAGCCCGGCGATGCCCGTGCCGTTGCCGATCAGGATCATCGGCGTCTCGTCCGCCGGGCCGTGGAAGCTGCGGTTCGTGCGCAGCCGCATCCCGATCTCGCCGCCGGGCGCCAGGTCCTGCGTCAGCCAGCCCGAGGCCAGCCCCGGTGTACCGTCGGGATGGCGCATCAGGCGGATCAGGAACTCGACCCGACCGTCCGACGGCAGGGAAGCGATGGAATATTCTCGCGAGCCCGGCGTGACGCCATCCCGCTCGGGCAGGCCAACCTCGGCGATGTCGCCGGCCGACCAGTCGAGCGACGCGCCCACGGCCTCGAACGCCAGATGATACGCTTCGCCGCCCGGGCTGCCGGGGTTGACCAGGGTCCGTTCGACCAGCCGCCAGGGGTCGTAGGCCGGCGGGGTCCAGTCGGGGGCGGTCACGCTGCCGGTAATCTGGTTCAGCTGGTGCTGCCAGTGGCGGATGGCGCCGGCCTCGCCATTATCGACCTCGACCGTGTCGAACAGGGGTTCGGCGCCCGAACGCCTCAGCCAGCCATCCACCGCATGGCCGAAGCCGCAGAACTGATCATAGCTGCGGTCGCCCAGCGCCAGCAGGCCGAAGCGAAGACCGGCAAGGTCCACTGCTTCGCCCATGGCCTTGCGCACGAGCCGGGCGGCGCTGTCGGGCGGATCGCCTTCGCCCGTCGTGGAGACAATCAGCAGCGCCCGCTCCGTGGCCTCCAGGGTTTGGACGTCCAGATCGGCGAAGGACAGCACCCGTGCGCCCACGCCGCCGTCGCTCAAGGCGCGCGCCGTCATCCAGGCCAGTTCCTCGGCGAACCCCGTCTGGCTGGCGAAGGCGATCAGCACCGCCTGGCCCTCGCCTGCGTCCGCCAAGGCATCGGACCGCGCACGCGCCGCCGCCCTAGCCCGGCGTTCGCGCCAGACGACGACGGCGATCAGGGCCAGCCAAAGCACCAACGCCCCGACCGCCCACAACCAGCGCTGCGGATCGGCTGTCACCCCGGCTGATCCGCGTCAGGGTCGTCCATCATGGCGGCGAAGGCCGGCGTCATCCGCTCGACCGGCCCGCGCTCGGTGCGTTCGACGAAGTGGGCGATCAGCCCCAGCGCCTCGGCATACTCCGGCCCCTCGAACGGCCCCATGACCGTCAGCGCCGTGGCGTAGGCGTCCGCCATCATGGCCGAGGCGTGCAGCACGGTGACCGAACTCAGATTGTTGCTGACAGGACGGCCCGTCGAACCGTCGATAGTGTGGGGATACAGGCGGCCGTCATGCCGGAACGCCCGGCGATAATCGCCGCTGGTGGCGACGGCCAAGTCGAACAGTGCCGCCACGGTGTGGGGCGCAGGTGAACCCTCGACCCGTTCGATCTCGACCCACCAGGGCTGTGCGTCCGGCTTGACGCCGCGCCCCTTCAGCTCGCCGCCGACCTCGATCAGGTGCGAGGTCGCGCCCATCCCCATCAGCCGGTCGGACACCCGGTCCACCGCGTGGCCTTTGGCGATGCCCGAGAAGTCCAGCTTCATCCCGCCCATCTGCATCACGCCGCGCGCGTCGGGATTCAGCCGCAGCTTCTGCCAGCCGGAGACGGTCATGGCCGTCGCGATCTCGTCGTCCGACGGCACCGGCAGCAGGGCCGAGCGTGGTCCCGGCGGGCCGAACCCCCACAGATCGACCAGGGCGCCCAAGGTCGGATCGACCGCCCCGTTCGTCTCGTCGCCCAGGGTCATCGCCGCATCCAGCAGATCCCAGAACGGCGGCGACACCGCCCAGAACCCGGCCGGCGCATTATTGAACCGGCTGATCTCGCTGGACGGCTCCCACGGACTGAACAGACCGACGACGGCCGCCAGCTCCTGTTCGATGGCGGTGCGGACTGCCTCTTCGCCCACGCCCGGCGGCGCGATGACCCGCGCGCTCCAGGTCGTGCCCATGGTCTGGCCGCCCAGCGAACGGATCAGGTCGCTGGGCGGACGGGGGGGAGCCCCCTCGATAACGGGCACCAGCACGCGGTTGTCGGCGCGGTCGGCCAGCGGGCTGGCGTCGCCGAGATTGACCGTGGGCGGGGCGGCGCGGGAACCGCGCGAGGGAGGCGTGTCTGACATGCCCTTCGCTTAGGGCAGGACTTCCATCGCCGCCACATAGCTGGCGTTGGAACCGAGCGTTTCGCCATGACCTTCGGTGCGGACCGAGGCGTTCAGCCAGTACATGCCCGCTTCCGGCCAGGTCACGGTGAAGGCGCCGTCGGCGCCGGTCGTGACGGTCGATTCCTCGGGATTGTCGCGATAGCGGATCGCGCCGCGCGCCACGGTGACCTCCAGGCCCGACGCCGGCTGTCCGTTGTTCAGCAGCTTGAAGGTGGCGGGCTCGCCGACGACCAGGTCGTTGGGGTGGGTCACGGGAACCAGTTCAAGCCCTTCGCCGGTCGTCTTGAAGACGGTGTCGGTCGGGTTGTTCAGGGTGACGAAGGTCTCGATGCGGCTGGCGGTGCGGGTCGCCTGCACGTCGGTCGCGCCCTCGGGCAGGCCCGCCGGGTATTCGGCCGCCGCGCCGCGCCAGCGCTTCTGCTCGCCGTTCAGCTTGTAGCTGGCCATGACGCCGCCCATCACGTTGGCGATCTTGTAGGTGCCGTTCTGCGTCAGGTGGGCGTCGAAGGTCGAGCGATACTGGCCCTGCATGGCGTGTTCGGGCTGGACCGCCGAACCGTCCGGCGCGGTGATGGCCAGGCCCGTCAGGCGCATGGCGGCGTGATCGGGGTTGAACACCTGGTTCGACATGCCGGCGTCGAAACCGACCCAGGCGTCCGAGCCCGACAGGGTCGTGGCGGTCGGCGCCAGCCAGGCGCGGTGCGCCTGCGCGGCCATGGGGGCGGCCAAGGCGGCGGCCAGCGTGAGGAGAGCGATCGTCTTCTTCATGGGTCTGTTCCTTAGCGAGAGACGGCGACGCGCACGGCGCCCAGTTCGGTGGAGCCGGTTCCGGCGCCGGTGTTGGCGGCGCCCCAGCGGAACGGCACGCGCACGACCTCGCGACCGCCCAGTTCACGGGCCGCCTCGACGACGATGTTGTACTGGCCGGGTTGCAGGCCAGCCAGACGCGCGGCCGGTACGGTCACGGTCTGGCGACCCGGCGCACGAGTGGCGCCCGACACGCCGTCGGCCGGCAGGCTCATGGCCCGGCCGCCCTTGCGCCACCAGGTGCGCAGGTCCTTCAGCCAGTCCTTGCCGTCGCCCTCGTTGTTGCGGGTCTGCTGATACCAGACGGCCAGGGTCCGCTCGGCCGACTGGTCCGGCTTCTCGATCCACACGGCGACATAGGGGCGGTGATAGGAGGCGGTGTTCAGGCGCGGAATCTCGACCGACACCGTCAGGTCGGCGGCCATGGCGGGCGCAGCGGCGGCGGCGAGACCGACTGTGGTGATGACGACGGGGAGGAGGCGCATCGGGAAACTCGTCAGTGAATGAAGATCAGGGCGATGACGACGGGAATCAGCAGGCCCAGCGCCGCCAGCGGCCAGGTCGACGGCCGACCCTTGGCGTGCAGGACCATCAGGCCCAGTCCCGTCAGGGCGAAGAGGGTGCAGGCGACGGCGAAGACGTCGATGAACCAGAACCAGACCGAGCCGGCGTTGCGGCCCTTGTGCAGGTCGTTGAGGTAGGCGATCCAGCCACGGGTGGTCTTCTCGTGCAGCGTCTCGCCGTTTGAACGGTCGATCGTCACCCATCCGTCGCCGCCCGGCATGGCCAGGGCGACATAGACCTCTTCCGGCGTGGTCTCGGTCGGCTTGCCGGCGATCTCGACCTTCAGCGCCTGCGACGCCCAGCGCGCGACGGCGTCGGGAACGGGATCGGTGGTCTCTTCGGGGAAGCCCGCCAGTCGCTGCAACAGGGGCGCCGGCAGGGTCGCGGTCTGTTCGACCGTGACCGGGTTTCCGGGGATCGAGGCCGCGTGGTTCAGTGTGATGCCGGTGACGGCGAACAGGATCATGCCGACCAGGCTGACCGCCGCCGAAATCCAGTGCCAGCTATGGAGCTGTTTCAGCCAGAACGACCGCGCGCCGTTCAGCGCCGCCTTGGGTTTGGGCCCCTTGGTTGCGGTTTCGGCCTGACGCTGTGTGGCGAGTTCGGTCACGCGGTCGCTGTGCCATTGTTGCGAACGGGTTGCAATAGCGTTTGCAGCCCCGCGACACCCTGTGCCTTCAGACCTCGGCCCAGCGGCGCAGCAGATTGTGATAGACGCCGGTCAGTTCGATCACCGCCTGATCCTTCGGACCCTTGTCCACCGCGACCCGCTGGGTGGCGATGTCGAGGCGGAACAGCGTCTCGCGATCCGCATCGTCGCGCACCAGGCTCTGCATCCACATGAAGGACGACACCCGCGCGCCGCGCGTCACCGGCGTGACGCTGTGCAGGCTCTTGGACGGATACAGGACCAGATCGCCGGCGGGCAGTTTGATCGATTGCGACCCGTACATCTCCTCGATGATCAGTTCGCCGCCGTCGTAATCCTCGGGCTCGGACATGAACAGGGTCGCCGACAGGTCGCTGCGGATGCGTAAAGCGCCTCCTCCCCGCGCCTGACGGATGGCGTTGTCGATGTGCAGGCCGAACTCGCCCCCGCCCTCGTAGCGGTTGAACAGGGGCGGAAAGATCGTGTGCGGCAGGGCGGCGGCCACAAACATCGGATTGGCGTTCAGGGCCTGGACGACCAGGGCCGAGACCTCTTTCGCGACCTCAGAATCCTCGGGCAGTTGCAGGTTCTTCTTCGCCGTCGCCGACTGATGGCCCGATGTGACGTTGCCGTCGCTCCAGGGGCCGGCGTCCAGCCGCGCGCGCAGGGCCGCGACCTCGGCCTTGGAGAAGACTTCCGGGATCTGCAGCAGCATCATGCCTCGCGGAAAGAAAACGGCCCCGCGGGGGATCGCGGGGCCGTCAGGATAGGCCGGGTGGAGGGCCTTTAGAAGCGCAGGTTCAGGGCCAGGATGGCTTGCCGACCTGCCGCCACGCCGGCGTAGTGGATGCCGTTGGTGCGGATGATGTATCCCTCGTCCGTGAGGTTCTTGACGTTGAGTTGAAGCGTCGCGCGATCCGTCAGGTCATAGGTGGCGAAGGCGTCCACGCGGGTCCATTCCGGCGCATAGACGCGGTTGGTCCCGCCGCCGGCGCCGCCCTGGTTCCCGCCCAGAGACTTGGACGTATAGTAGACGCCGCCGCCGACCGTCAGCTTTGGCAGGACGCGGTAGGTGGTGAACAGGCTGGCGTTGTTCTTGGGCGTATTGGCCAGCGGCAGGCCCTGCAGCGGATTGACGATCTCCACCGGCGGCAGCGTCGCCGTGAACATCCTGGCCGCCTTGGTCAGTTCGGAGTCCATGTAGGTGTAGCCGCCGAACACGGTCCACTTCGGGGTGATATTGCCCGAAACACCCAGTTCGAAGCCCTTGACCTCGACCTCGCCCTCCTGACGGAAGATGTTGGGCTGAACCAGGATCAGCGCGTTCTTGCGCGTCAGTTGGAAAGCGGCCGCCGACAGCGCCAGACGGTCGTGGAAGACGTTGGCCTTGGCTCCGATCTCGAAGCTTTCGGTGTCTTCCGGGTCCAGCACGACGTTGGCGACGCCATCGACCGTGCCCGTGCCGCCCGAGGCGTTCTGGTCGCCTGCCGATATGGTCGGCGGCGTCGAGGAGGTGGACCACGACGCATAGACGCTGCTGCTCTGCGTCGGCTTGAAGACCAGTCCGACCTGATAGTTGGTGAACTCCCAGGTCTGTTCGGGCACGGCGGTGAATCCCGTCGTTGTCCAGACGCCAGCCGCCTGGGTCGCCGTCGCATTCACGCCCTTGACCGAATACTGATCCCAGCGGACGCCTAGGTTCAGTATCAGACGCTCGGTCAGGGTGATGCTGTCGTTCGCATAGACGCCGATGGCTTCGGTCGTGTTGGAGCTGGTCGGGCCGCGATTGATGACGCCGGTCCAGGCGTCGTCGGGGTTGGGGTTGAACACCGGGGTGCAATCGTCGGCGCCCAGCGCGCCCGTCGCCGTGGGAGGCGCACCATTCACTGTCGTCAGACCCGTCGGGCAGGTCGAGCCCGAGGTCGTATAGGTCGAATAGGCCGCATTGAGGTTCCGCTCGCGCGACAGTTCGACGCCGACGTCATAGCTGTGTTTGATCGAGCCGGTGGCGAACTGGCCGAAGACATCCGTCACATTGGCCAGGGTGGTGACCGGATTCCAGCGGGTCTTGGTGCCCCGCTTCATCCAGTAGGCGCCATCCGCCGCCCGACCGACATAGCCGCCGTCGCCGGGATTGGTGACGATATAGTCGTTCAGCGTCCGCGAGAAGCGGCTGACGTTGCGGATGGTGGCGAAGTCGTTGAGGCGATGCTCGGCCCGGAAGGTGAAGGTATCCACCTCATTGGTCAGATAGTCGCGCGCCTTCAGGCCATAGAAGCTGTCATAGGGCACATCCAGAACGCCGCTGTCCGTGCGCGGCCGAACCGGCGCCGTCGAGGTCGCGGACGGAACCAGCTTCGTAAACAGCGGAATGCCGTAGTCGGGCATCTGGTCGCTGGTCAGGTGGTAATAGCTGAAGACCATCGACGACGGCGTGCCGAGGCCGGCGCCCAGGCTAAGGCCCAAGCCCCATTTGTCATAGTCGACGGCGTCGCGGCCCGGCACGTCGCCCTGGGCGCCCATCAGATTGATGCGCAGGGCGGCGGTTTCGCCCAGCGGCAGGTTGCTGTCGATCGCGCCGCGCAGATAGCCGTCCGTGCCCACGCCGGCCGAGATGTTGTTGAAGACGTTCAGCTTGGGCGACTTGGAGCCCAGGTTGATGCTGCCCCCGCCCGAGCCGCGCCCGGAATAGACGGCGTCCGGTCCCTTGATGACCTCGACCTGCTCCAGGTTGAAGACTTCGCGCTGCTGGCCGCCGGTGTCGCGGATGCCGTCCACGAAGATGTTGTTGCCCGACGACTGGCCCCGGATGAACGGACGGTCGGCCAGCGGCTGGCCGCCCTCGCCCGCGCCGAAGGTGATGCCCGGCGAGTTGGACAACAGATCCTGCAGCGACGAGGCCGAGGTCTGTTCGATAATGGCCTGGGGGATGATGGTGACCGAGCGCGGCGTATCGACCAGGGGCGCTACGAACTCGGGGCTGACCGGTGCCGGCTTCTTGACCTGACCATTCACGTCGATCGTGCCTAGGTTAGCCGGTTGCTGCTGGTCCGCCGTGACGACCACGCCGTCCTCGGCGATCACATCAGCGGCCAGAGCCGGGGCGGAAACCAGCATGCCGGCGGCGCTGGAGGCGAACAGAAGCGCACGGAGGGAGGCGGCGCGGGAGTCGGACATGATTTTGCGACCTTTTGGTCTGATTTTGCGATGCGGTCGCAATAACCAGCTTCAATATGTCGCACAAGCCAAATTGCGAACAAATCGCAATCTTAATCAGCTGACGACGGTCATCGTCCTCTGGGCCGGCGTCTTGTCTACATCCAGCCAAGTCGGATCGGGCATGGCGCGGTGGGCGGCGGCCAGAGCCTCCGACCAGCGGCGCCCCAGGTCGCGGAAATAGGGGTCGTCGGCTTCGATACGCCGTGCGGTGCCGCTCAACTGGTCACGCGGCATGACGATCAGGTCCAGCGGCGGCCCGACCGCGATGTTCGAACGGATGGTCGAATCGAACGAGATCAGCCCCAGCTTCACAGCCTCGGACAAGGTCGTCGAACTGTGCAGCGCCCGATCCAGGATCGGCTTGCCGTATTTCAGCTCGCCGATCTGAAGATAGGGGGTGTCCGGCCCGCACTCGATGAAATTGCCCTGACCATAGATCAGATACAGCCCCATCTTGCCGCCCGAGATCTGACCGCCCAGCAACATCGACGCCGTGACGTTCAGCCCGTCGGCTGTCGGGGTCGGCGGCGTGTTGATGCTGGCGCGCACGCTGGCCATCGCATGGCCCAGGATCTGGGCGGCGCGAAACAGGGTTGGCGCGGTCTCCAGCGTCTCGACATCGATGGAGTCGGGCAGTTTCACGCCTGCCGACGCCATGGCCAGCGCCGTCTGGGTCACCGACAGATTGCCCGCCGTCGCCACCGCCAGCATCCGCTCGCCCGGCGACTTGTAGATGTGCAGCTTTCGGTAGGACGAGATATTGTCCACGCCCGCATTGGTGCGCGTGTCGGCGATCATCGCCAACCCTTCGTCCACCAGCATGCCTACGCAATAGGTCACTTCGCTCTATCCGCTCCCCGCGTTGCGAATCCGATGACGCTAACAGATTCGCGCGACATGCCTATCAGGGCCATCCGCGCGACTGCAGTTGTTGTTGGGTCTGTTGCACGGGCCGCACATTCAGGGCGACCGTCAGGGTCTCATGCCCACCGCCATAGCTGGTGCCCCGGATCGGCGTGGCCCCGCGCGCGTCGAGGCCGACGGCGACGCGAACATAGTGTTCGGTCGGGCTGATGCCGTTGGCCGGATCGAACCCGACCCAGCCCAGGTTCTCGACCCAGGCCTCGGCCCAGGCATGGGCGGCGTCCTGGTCGTGCTTGCCGTCCTGACGGCTGAGGTGGCCCGAGACATAGCGGGCGGGAACGCCCATCCGTCGCGCCGACGCGATGAAGATCTGGGCGTGATCCTGACAGACGCCGCGCTTCTGGGCGAAGGCCTCGGCAGCGGTGTGGGTGGCCGAGGTCGAGCCCACCTCGAACGCCACCTCGTCCTTCAGCGCGCCCATCAGCCGGTGCATTCGGTTCAGCGTCGGCGCTGGCTCGATCGACCGGGCGAAATCGGCGATGCCGGCGTCCGCCTTGGTCATCGGCGTCTCGCGCAGGAAGACGATGGGCGACAGCCGCTCGGCCTGTCCTTTCACGATCCCGCCGGTGTTGACGGTGGAGACTTCGCCGGTGACGCGGATGGTCAGCGCGTTGGTCGGCCGCTCGGTATAGAGGCTGTGGACGATGTTGCCGAAGGCGTCCTCGCTGCGTCGCAGCCGGGCGTCCACATCCGTCTCGATGCGCCAGTCGCGCACCTGCTGGCTCTCGCACGACTTGGGCGTCAGCCGCAGCATCTGCACGATGAAACGCGCCGGGCGGGCGTAGGCATAGCGGGTGGAGTGGTCGATCCGTATCCGCATGTCAGACCAGATACTGTTCTTGGACGGCCGCAGCCAGGGCGTTGTTCTCGTTCAGGAAGCCCTGGATGTATTCGTGCAGGCCGGACTGGAAGATGTCCTCGATCTTGGCCTCGTTGAACTGGGTCAGACGGTTGGAGGCCAGTCGCTGCGCCGGGCCGCGCCGGCCGTAGTCGGTGGCCAGCTTCTCCAGATAGCTGACGATCATCCCCTGGCACGACGCCAGCGAGCGCGGCATCTGGCGGTTCAGCACCAGCAGATCCGCGACCAGCCAGGGCCGCACGCTCTCGCGATAGACCCAGCGGTAGGCGGTCAGGGCAGAGACCTCGCGCAGCAGGGTCGTCCACTGGAAATAGTCCAGCTGTCCCCCCACCCGTTCGCCGGGCGGCAGCAGCAGATGGTATTTGACGTCCAGCAGGCGCGCGGTGTTGTCGGCCCGCTCGATCGCCATGCCCAGCCGCAGGAACCAGTAGGCGTCGTTGCGCAACATGGTCCGCGACGAGGCGCCCTCGACCGCCAGCGACGTGGACTTCACGAAGTCGAGAAAGTTGGTGAAATCGTCGCGCTTGGTCGGCTCGCCCAGTTCGTTCAGACCGTTCCAGGCGCCGTTGATCGCCTCCCACAGCTCGATAGTCAGGGCGGTGCGCACCGAACGCGCATTGGTCCGCGCCTTGGTGATGCAGGCCTTGATGGAGGTCGAATTGTCGTAGCCGAAGGCGAGATATTCGCGGACCGACTTCTCCGAAATCGTCCGGCCCGAGGCGTCGAACCCGCTCTTGACCCCGGACGAGGCGATGGCGCCGGCCCAAGCCGTGACCGTGGCCTGGTCCTTGGCCGGCAAGGCGGCCAGGCGAATGGCGGCCTCAAGAATGCGCGCGAGGAAGTCCGCCCGCTCCATGTAGCGGCCGGTCCAGTAGAGGCTGTCTGCAGTGCGTGAAAGCATCTCAGGTCTCCTCCCCATTCATGGGGAGGTGGCGCGGCGCTCCTTCAGCGCCGTGACGGAGGGGTTCTTGCCACATCACCGGCGTCCGTGCGGCGTCCAGAGCCCCTCCACCACCGGCTGCGCCGGCGGTCCCCCTCCCCGCATGGCGGGGAGGAGACAGTGTGATCGCCTCAAACATCCAGCACCCAGGTGTCCTTGGTTCCGCCGCCCTGGCTGGAGTTCACCACCAGCGACCCCTCTTTCAGCGCGACCCGCGTCAGACCGCCGGGCGCGACGCGCACCCCGGCCGGGCTGGACAGGACGAACGGCCGCAGATCGACGTGGCGGGGCGACAGGTCGCCTCCATTCAGGGTCGGCGCCGTCGACAGGCTCAGCGTCGGCTGGGCGATGAAGTCGTCCGGGTCGGCGATCAGCTTGGCGCGAAACGCTTCGATCTCGGCCTTGGTCGAGGTCGGACCGACCAGCATGCCGTAACCGCCCGATCCGCCCACTTCCTTGACGACCAGTTCCGGCAGTTTTTCCAGCACCTCTTTCAAGGCATCGGCTTCGCGACATCGCCAGGTCGGCACGTTCTGCAGGATCGCATCCTCGCCTGTGAAGAAGCGGATGATCTCGGGCATATAGGTATAGACGGCCTTGTCGTCGGCCACCCCCGTCCCGATGGCATTGGCCAGGGTGACGCGCCCGGCGAAATAGGCCGACATCAGTCCAGGCACCCCGACCGTCGAATTCGGCATGAAGGTCAGCGGATCGATAAAGTCGTCGTCGATGCGGCGATAGATGACATCGACCCGTTTGGGCCCCTCGGTCGTGCGCATGAAGACGGTGTCGTCATTGACGAACAGGTCGGTGCCCTGGACCAGTTCCACCCCCAGCTTGTCGGCCAGGAAGCTGTGTTCGTAATAGGCCGAGTTGAACGGTCCGGGCGTCAGCACGACGATGGTCGGGTCCGCCCCCGCGCCCGCCGGCGCGGACGCCTGCAAAGACCGCAGCAGCATGTCGGTGTAGATTTCGACCGGCCGAACCGCATGTTCCGCGAACAGGTCTGGGAACAGCCGCATCATCATCTCGCGGTTCTCCAGCATGTAGGAGACCCCCGACGGCGTGCGACAGTTGTCTTCCAGCACGTAGAAGCCGTCCTCGCCGGTACGGACCAGATCGACACCCGAGACATGGCACCAGACGTCGCCCGGCGGACGGCGGCCCTGCATCTCGGGTCGATAATGCGGATTGGTCAGGATCAGATCGGCCGGGACGATGCCTGCCTTGATGCATTCCTGCGCGCCGTAGATGTCCTTCAGGAAGGCGTTGATGGCGGTGACCCGCTGCTTCAACCCCTTTTCCAGCCCGCTCCATTCGTCGGCGCCGATGATGCGCGGCACCACGTCGAAGGGGATCAGCCGCTCGTTGGATTCCTCGTCGCCATAGACGGCGAAGGTCACGCCCATACGGCGGAAGAACAGCTCCGCCTGGCGCGAGCGCGCCTGCAGCAGATCGGCCGGCGCGTTTTCCAGCCACGCCGCCAGCGTCTTGTAGCTGTCGCGGATCGCACCCGATCCGCCGCCGTTCATTTCGTCGAAAGCTCTCGTCATTCGCCCCCGCCGCGTTGAAGTCGCAGCTTGAACGTCCCCAAACGAAAAGCGCAACAGTTTTGTTGCACTGCGGCGACGAGGAGCGGCACTGCACCTCTCCCTCCCCCTGCGGGGGAGGGTGGCCGAGCGGAGCGAGGTCGGGTGGGGGCGGCAAGGCGACGCCTCACAGACCTTTCTTTGAATCAAGTAAGTGCGACCCTACCGGGCCGCCCCCACCCGGTCGCTACGCGACCACCCTCCCCGAAGCGGGGAGGGAAAGGTTTCGGGTCACCCGGCCGCCACGGCCTTCATCGAAATCGCCGGATCGGCCAGCTTGTCCACGTCCACCGGCGTCGCCTTCCCGATCAACTGCCTGCCCGCCATGAACTCCGGCGGCGCATTGACCGCCTCGACGCAGACCACACGGTCGCCGTTCAAATGAAACACCGCAAATCCCCCTACCGACGGATCGCCGCGCACCACCTGACGGTCAGCGTCGAACGGCAGGCCGGCGATCTGCAGCTTGAAGTCATACTGATCCGACCAGAACCACGGCACTTCGGGTGTCGGTCCGGCGCGCCCGACGATGGCGGCCGCCGCCTGTTTGGCCTGTTCCAGCGCATTGGGCACGCTCTCCAGCCGGTGATGCACCCCGCCGTGAACCGGGATAGGCCGCCGCGTCATGTCGCCGACCGCGTAGATGGCAGGATCGCTGGTCCGCGCCTGTTCGTCCACCACCACCCCGTCGTCGCACCGCAGGCCCGCCGACCGCGCCAGGCTGTCGCACGCCAGCGCCCCGACCCCGACCAACACCGCATCCGCTCGCACAACTGATCCATCCGCCAGGGTCACGCCGTCATTGGCCACGGCGACCACCTCGGCCTCGGTCAGGATCTCGACCCCATGCGCCCGGTGTTGGGCGGTGAAGAAGGCCGACAGGGTCTCTGACGCCACCCGCGCCAGCACGCGCGACGCCCGCTCGATCACCACCGCCTCGGCGCCCAGGGCGCGGGCCGAGGCCGCCGCCTCCAGCCCGACATAGCCGCCGCCGACCACCGCCAGCCGCTTGCCCGGCCCCAGCACGGCCTTCAGCCGCTCGGCGTCCTTCAGCGTGCGCAGCTCCAGCAGGTCGGGATGGTCCCCGCCTGGCACCGGCAGTTTGCGCGCCGTCGATCCGGTCGCCAGCACCAGAACGTCATAGGCCTCGGACGATCCATCATGGAAGGCGACCGTCTTCGCTTCGGGGTCCACCGACACGGCGACCGTCGAGGGCCGGAAGTCGATGTTCTGCTCGTCATAGAAGCGCAGCGGCCGCAGCAGCAGCGCCTCCAGATCCGCCTCGCCCTTCAGCCAGGCCTTGGACAGAGGCGGCCGCTGATATGGCGGCGCATCCTCCTCGCCCGCCAGCACGATCGGCCCCTCATGGCCGTACTGCCGCAGGAAAGCCGCGACGGAGCCGCCCGCATGTCCAGCGCCGATGATGAGGATCTTGGTCATGGGGGTGATGTAGAGCGGTGAACGAGTGTGCGTAAGTCGTGATTGGTGAATCGTGAGCCGTGACTGAAGCCCACACCAATCACGAGTCACCAATCACGACTCACGTACTCCCTCTTGACCGTTCCACCGTTACAGCATAGTGGAACGCGCATGACGACCCCGCCCGCCCGTGACGCCCTTCATGACGCCCTGCTGTCGATGCAGACGCGCACCGAGATCGACGCCTTTCTGGCCGATCTGTGCACGCCGGCGGAACTGCGGGCGTTCTCCGAGCGCTGGCAGGTGGCGCGCCTGCTCGACGCCGGCGGAAAATCCTATCGTGAGATCGCGGCCGAGGCCCATGCCAGCCCCACTACCGTCGTCCGCGTCGCCCGTTATCTGAAAGACATGCCGCACCAGGGCTATCGCCTCGCCCTGGATCGCCTGAAGAACAAGAACTGAGTATCCGAACATGAGCACCGTCCAGGGCCGGCTTCGCATCGCCGTCCAGAAATCCGGCCGTCTGGCCGACCGCAGCCTCGACCTGATCCGCGACGCGGGCCTGAAATGGGTCAAGGGCCACAACGACCTGCTGTATCGGGTCGAGAACTATCCGATCGACCTGCTGCGCGTCCGCGACGACGACATCCCCACCTTCGTGGCCGACGGCGTCTGCGACCTGGGGATCGTCGGCGAGAACGTGCTGGAAGAGGGAAAGAACGGCGGCGCCAACGCCTCCATCGTCATGCCGCTGGGCTTCGGCCGCTGCACCCTGAAGATCGCCACGCCTCCGACCCTGGCCTATGACGGCCCGGCCTCGCTGGACGGCCTGCGCATCGCCACGTCCTATCCCAAGATCCTGCGTCGCTTTCTGGACGAGCGGAGGGTCAAGGCCGACATCGTCGTCATGCGCGGCGCCGTCGAGGTCGCGCCTAGGCTGAAACTGGCCGCCGCCATCTGCGACCTGGTCTCGACCGGCGCGACACTGGAGGCCAACGGCCTGGGCGCCAAGGACACGGTGCTGGAAAGCCAGGCGGTCCTGATCCAGTCCCCCGTCGCGCCCGAGCCCGGCCTGCAGCACCTGCTGGACAGCGTGATCGAACGGATGTCCGGCGTGGTGTCCTCGCAGGGCGCCAAATACGTCATGTTGAACGCGCCGCGTTCGGCGCTGGATCAGATCACCGCCATCCTGCCCGGCGCCGGTTCGCCCACTGTCATGCCCCTGATGGGTCGTGACGATGCTGTCGCCGTCCACGCCGTCTGTCAGGAGGCCGTCTTCTGGGAGACGCTGGAGAAGCTGAAGGCCGCCGGCGCCTCGGCCATCCTGGTCCTGCCCATCGAGAAGATGATGTGATGACCTCCGCCTTCAAACGCATCGACTGGTCGGCCCTGGATGCCACCGGCAAGAAAGCGGCACTGGCCCGCCCTGCCCAGCGCACCGCCGGCGACGTGACCGAGGTGGTCCGCACCATCCTGGACGACGTGCGGATGCGCGGCGGCGCGGCCGTCGCCGACTGGTGCTTGAAACTGGACAAGGCGCCGCCGCGCCGTATCGCCATCACGCCTGGCGCGGTGGCCGAGGCCCGCAACGCCCTGCCGCCCGCCGACGCGCGCGCCCTGCGCATGGCGGCCGAGAACGTGCGCGTCTTCCACCAGGCGACCAGGCCGGAAGACACCCCCTTCATCGAGACCACGCCCGGCGTGCGCTCCAAACTGGCCTGGCGTCCGATCGCCTCGGCCGGCCTCTACATCCCCGGCGGCACCGCCCCCCTGTTCTCGTCCCTGCTGATGCTGGCCATTCCGGCCGGGGTCGCGGGCGTGGGCCAGCGTGTCGCCGTCACGCCTCCGAACAAGGATGGCGGCGTCCACCCCGCCATGATCCTGGCGGCGGCCGAGGCGGGCCTGGACGCCCTCTGGCTGATGGGCGGCGCCCAGGCCATCGCCGCCCTGACCTTCGGCGTCGAACTGGAGGACGGGATCATCCCCGCCTGCGACAAGCTGTTCGGCCCAGGCAACGCCTATGTCGCCGAAGCCAAGAAACAGGCGTCCGCTCTCACCGGCGGCCCCGCCGTCGACATGCCCGCCGGCCCGTCCGAACTGATGATCATCGTCGACCGCGACGCCGCGCCCGAGATCGCCGCCGCCGACCTGCTCAGCCAGGCCGAACACGACGCCGACGCCCAGGTCATCCTCGTCTCCACCAGCCGCGCCACCATCGACTACATCCTGTCGGAGGTTGAGGTTCAGATCGCCACCCTGCCGCGCGAAGCCATCGCCCGCGCCTCGCTGACCGAGGCCCGCGCCATCCTGGTCCGCGATCTCGACGACGCCGCAGAGGTCGCCAACCTCTATGGTCCCGAACACCTGGCGATCCAGATCGACGACCCCGAGCCGCTGGTCGATTCAATCAACGCCGCCGGCGCCGTCTTCGTCGGTCGGTTCGCGGCCGAGACCCTGGGCGACTATGCGGCGGGCCCCAGCCACGTCCTGCCGACCGACGGCGGCGCCCGCACCCTGGGCGGCGTCACCACGTCCAGCTTCATGACCACTATGTCGGTTCAGTTGGTGACCGAGGCCGGCGCCCGCGCGCTGGCGCCCATCGCGGCCCGCCTGGCCCGGATGGAGGGCCTCGAAGCCCACGCCCGCGCCGCCGATCTGAGGAGTGAGGGATGAACGCCGCAGCCTCTGGACAAGACCCCGCCCTCGCCCCACCTCCTGTGCGTCGCCCAGCCTTGAATGGACGAAGTGCACTGATTGCACCCTCTTTTATCGTGAGCGCATCTAGGCGAACTGCACACATTGCACCCTGTTTTTTGGGCGCCGATTTGAGACCAATTGCACTGATTGCACCTCGTTTTGTCCGGGGCGCCATCCAATGACCCTGCCCGCCCCCTATCCCCCGCTGGTCTCCGGCGGCGAGGGCCTGGACCGCTATCCTGGCGACGCGTCGGCCTTGGGCGCCCGCATGGCCGCCGTCTACGCCGTGCCCGCCGAGCAGGTCCTGCCGGTGCGCGGCCTGACCCACGGGTTGGAGCTGGCCTGGCGCCTCGCCGCCCGCGACGGCGGTTCGGTCGAGGCCCCCAAGGCCGAGCCCTATGACAGTCTCGCCGCCATCTATCCGGCCAGGGGCGAACCCGCCGTCGTCGTCATCCGCGCGCTGGGCTCGCCCGAGGCCGTCGCCGAAATGGCCGCCCGCGTCGCCCCCGCCCTGCTGGTGGTGGATGAAGGCCTGATCGAGTTCTCCGACAGCGTCTCGGCCGTCACGGTCGTCGCTGAGCAGCCGAACCTGATCGTCCTGCGCAGCCTGTCCCTGGCCTATGGTCTGGCCGGCGCCCGCGTCGGCGCCGCCATCGCACAAGCCCCGACCCTGGCCCGCCTGGCGTCTGTCCTCGAACCCTACGCCCTGCCCGAACCTCTCGTGCGGCTGGCCCAGCAGGCGCTGGATCCGTCGCGGATGATCGAGACCGCCGAGCGGATCGCCTCGGTCCGACGCGAGCGCGAGCGGATCGCCCGCGAACTGGCTCGCCAGATGCCGGTCGAGGCCGGCGTCGGCCCCATCATCATGGCCCGGCCGGAAGACCCTGCTGCGGCGCTGGCCGGTCTGAAGGCCTATGGCGTCGAGGCCGACCTGTCGGGCGACCGCCTGCGCCTGCCCGTCTCGATCAAGCCCGAGGTCAACGACCGGCTGCTAGCCGCCTTCGGCCTGACGCCCGCCAAGCGCCGCCCGTCCCGCGTCGGCCAGGCCGTGCGCGATACGAAAGAGACCCGCATCGTCTGCGCCGTCGACCTGGACGCCCCCGGTACGGTGAAGATCGAAACCGGCGTCGGCTTCTTCGACCATATGCTGGAGCAGATCGCGGCCCACGGCGGCTTTTCCCTGCGGCTTCAGTGCGAGGGCGACCTGCATACCGACCCGCACCACACCATCGAGGACAGCGCCATCGCCCTGGGCCAGGCGCTGAAACAGGCCTTGGGCGAAAGAAAAGGCATCGCCCGCTACGGCTTCGTCCTGCCGATGGACGAGGCCAACGCCACCGTCTCCATCGACCTGTCCGGCCGCCCCTATCCGCTGTTCGAGGGCACGTTCGACACCCCCTTCATCGGCGACTATCGCACCGACCTGACGGCGCACGTCTTCCGTTCATTGGCTGAGGCCATGGGCGCCGCCGTCCACATCTCGGTCACCGGCCAGGACGACCACCACAAGACCGAGGCCGTCTACAAGGCCTTCGGCCGGGCGCTCCGTCAGGCCATCCGCGTCGAGGGCGACGCGGTGCCATCGACCAAGGGGGTGCTATGATGAGCGGACCCGCGTTCCTTCTCCCCTCGGGGGAGAAGGTGGGCCCGAAGGGCTCGGATGAGGGGGCTCTGTCCGCCTCAGTGACGGCAAGAGAGGTCCTGTGTCCAGCAGCTCCCTCATCCGTCTCGCTCCGCGAGCCACCTTCTCCCCCGAGGGGAGAAGGCTGATGGAAGTCGCCGTCATCGCCTATGGCGCCGGCAACGTCGCCTCGGTCCAGTTCGCGCTGGAACGGCTGGGCGCGACCGTGCGCCTGACCGACGATCCCGCCGTGATCGCGGACGCCGAACGAGTCATCCTGCCCGGCGTCGGCGCCGCAGGTTACGCTATGAGCCGCCTGTCCGAACTGGGTCTGGTCGAACCGATCCGCGCCTTTTCCCGCCCCCTGCTGGGCGTCTGCCTGGGTCAGCAACTGCTGTTCGGGCGCAGCGACGAAGGCGACGGCGTCGATCTGCTGGACCTGATCCCCGGCATGGTGATCCGGCTGGAACCCGCAGGCGATCTGCCGGTGCCGCACATGGGCTGGAGCCGCCTGACGCGGGACCGCGACGACCCGCTGCTGGACGGCGTCGCCGACGGCGCCTACGCCTATTTCGTTCACGGCTTCGTCTGTCCCGACGGCCCGGCGACCCTGGCCCGCGCCGACTATGGTGGGGTCGTTCCGGCCATGGTGCGATCCGCCAACCGCTGGGGCTGCCAGTTTCACCCCGAACGCTCGGCAGAGGCCGGTGCGACCATCCTCAAGAACTTCCTGGGCCTGCCATGCTGATCTATCCCGCCATCGACCTGAAGGACGGCGTCTGCGTGCGCCTGATGCACGGCAAGTTCGATCAGGTGACGCGATATGACGAACAGCCGGCTGCACGCCTGACCGCCTTCGCGACCGAGGGCGCCCAGTGGATCCACATCGTCGATCTGGACGGCGCCGAGGCGGGCGAAGCGCGCCAGCACGGCCTGATCGGCGAACTGACCCAGGCCATCGACGTCAAGATCCAATCAGGCGGCGGGGTGCGCGGCGCCAACGACGTGGCCAAGCTGCTGGACGCGGGCGTATCCCGCGTCGTCGTCGGCTCTCTCGCCGTGACCCAGCCCAACGACGTCGCCGCCTGGCTCAAGGGCTTCGGCGTCGAACACATCACCCTGGCCCTGGACGTCAAGATCGAGGACGGCGTGCCCGTCCCGGCCCTGAAGGGCTGGACCCAGTCGTCGGGCGTCACCCTGTGGGAGGCGCTGGATCGCTATCCCAAGGGGACGGCAAAGCATCTGCTGGTCACGGACGTCGGCCGCGACGGCGCAATGACCGGACCGAACCTGGATCTGTTGGCGGAAATCCGTCAGCGCCGCCCCGATCTGGTGCTCCAGGCCTCGGGCGGGGTCTCGTCGCTGGACGACATCGCGGCGGTCAAGGCTCTGGGCTGTCACGGAGTCATCGTCGGCCGCGCCCTCTACGAAGGCCGCTTCACCCTGCCCGAGGCCATCGCGACGGCCAAACGGTCGTGACCGCGCGCCGGATCATTCCCTGCCTGGACGTCAAGGATGGCCGGGTGGTCAAGGGCGTGAAGTTCGTCGGCCATACCGATATGGGCGACGCGGCGGACCTGGCCGCCCGTTACCGCGACGCGGGCGCCGACGAACTGGTCTTCTACGACATCACCGCCAGTCCCGAGGGGCGGACGCTGGACTATGGCTGGATCAAGGACATCGCCCGGCTGCTGGACATCCCCTTCTGCGTCGCCGGCGGCATCCGCAGCGTGGACCAGGCGGCGCGTTGCCTGGATCACGGGGCGGACAAGGTGTCGATCAACTCGCCCGCCCTGGAACGCCCCGAACTGATCGCCGACATGGCCGCGCGACTGGGCAGCCAGTGCGTCGTCGTCGGCGTCGACAGCCGGTTCGAGGACGGCGACTGGGTGGTCCACAAATACACCGGCGATCCCGACGCGCGCCGCCACGCGGGAAAGCGCACCCTGGACTGGCTGGACGAGGCGCAAGGCCTCGGCGCCGGCGAGATCGTGCTGAACTGCATCGATCAGGATGGGGTGCGCAAAGGCTATGACGTGGCCCAACTGTCCGCCGCCCGCGCGCGCCTGACCATTCCCCTGATCGCGTCGGGCGGCGCCGGCGCGCCCGAGCATTTCAAGGCTGTGTTCGAACAGGCCGACGTCTCCGGCGCCCTGGCCGCCAGCGTCTTCCACACCGGCGCCATCGCCATTCCCGACCTCAAACGATACCTGGCCGAGCAAGGCCTGGAGATGCGGATATGACCCTCGATCCAAACACCATCGACTTCGCCAAGGGCGACGGCCTGGTTCCCGTGGTGGTTCAGGACGCCGCCACGCTTCAGGTGCTGACCCTGGCCTATATGGACCGCGCCGCCCTGGACGAAACCCTCGCGTCCGGCGAGGCCACCTTCTTCTCGCGTTCGCGCGGCGGGCGGTGGAGGAAGGGCGAGACCTCGGGCGACCGGCTGCATGTCGTCGGCGTCACGCCGGACTGCGACAACGACGCCCTGGTCCTGTCGGTGAACCCGGTCGGCAATGCGTGCCACCTGAACCGGACCAGCTGCTTCGGCGAGGCCGACGCGCCGGGCGTGGGCCGCATCGCCCGGCTGGAACAGACCATCGCCGTGCGCGCCGCCGCCGATCCGTCCGAAAGCTGGACCGCCAAACTTATCGCCCAGGGGCCCAAACGCATCGCCCAGAAGGTCGGCGAGGAGGGTGTCGAGACGGCTCTGGCCGGCGTCGCAGGCCCTGACGAGGAACTCGCCAGCGAGGCTGCGGATTTGATCTATCACCTGCTCGTTCTTCTCCATGCCCGTAACATGGTGTTTCAGGACGTGCTGGACGTGTTGGCCTCGCGTGCGGAAGCGGGCAAAGCCAGCGGCTAGGCCGTAAAGGCGTTCGTCCCGACAAATGGGACAGTCGAGGGAAATTCTATGGCGGCTCTCATTCTGTTCGGCGGCGGCGGCGATCTGGCGATGCGCATGCTGCTGCCGTCGCTCTATTTCCTCGAACACGACGGTCTTCTGCCTGAAGGACTGAAGATCATCGGCGCCGCCCGTTCGGAAGAGAGCGCCGACGACTATATCGCCAAGGTGCATGAGGCCGTGAAGGCCCGCGCCGAGGCCGACCAGGCCTGGGACGAAACCAGCTGGACCAAGATGAAGGCCCGTCTGGACTATCTGGCCGTGGACGCCACCTCGCCTGACAGCCTCAAGCCGCTGAAGGACAAGGTCGGCGACGGCGAGGTCACGTCCTTCCTGGCCGTCTCGCCCTCGCTTTACGCCCGCATCGTCACGGCGATGAAGGCGGCGGGCCTGGCGGACAAGAACTGCCGCATCGTGCTGGAAAAGCCGGTCGGACGCGACCTGAAGTCCTTCCTGGAAATCGACGACGCCGTGGCCCACGCCTTCAGCGAGAGCCAGGTGTTCCGCATCGACCACTATCTGGGCAAGGAGACGGTCCAGAACCTGATCGCCCTGCGGTTCGGCAATACGATCTTCGAACCGCTGTGGAACAATCTGACCATCGACCACGTCCAGATCACGGTCGGCGAGACGGTGGGGGTCGGCGACCGCTGGCCCTACTATGACGAATACGGCGCCCTGCGCGACATGCTGCAGAACCATATGCTCCAGTTGCTGTGCCTGGTGGCGATGGAGCCGCCCAGCGACCTGGACCCGGACTCGGTGCGCAACGAGAAGGTCAAGGTGCTGCGGTCCTTGCGTCCCGTCACGGTGGACGAGGTCGAGCGCGTCACCGTGCGCGGCCAGTATGTGGCGGGCGTCTCGGAGGGCAAGCCGGTCAAGGGCTATGACGAGGAACGCGGCCAGCCGTCCGACACCGAAACCTTCGTCGCGGTGCGCGCCGATATCGACAACTGGCGCTGGGCCGGCGTGCCCTTCTTCATGCGGACCGGCAAACGCCTGCCCGAGAAGCGCACCGAGATCGTCATCCAGTTCAAGCCGGTTCCCCACTCGATCTTCGACCGCGACGACCGGGGAGAAGTGCAGGCCAACCGCATGATCATCGAGCTGCAGCCCGAGGAAGACATCTCGCTGACGGTGATGAACAAGCGTCCCGGCCTGGATCGGCGGATGCAGCTTCAGCCGATCAAGATGAGCCTGTCGTGGGGCGTCGATGGCAAGTCCGCCGCCCCGCCCCGCCGCCGCATCGCCTACGAGCGGCTGCTGCTGGATGCGATGGCGGGAGACTCGACCCTGTTCGTGCGCCGAGACGAAGCGGAACAGGCCTGGAAATGGGTGGACGAGGTCTCCGAGGCCTGGGCCGAATCCGGCTTGAAGCCCGACGAATACGTCGCCGGCACCTGGGGCCCCGACAGCGCCGACATGCTGATGATGCGCACTGGCCGCGACTGGAACACGACCGATGTCTGAGCCCCACCCCATCGAAACCTTCCCCACCGTCGAGACCTGGGCCGCGACCATCGCCACGCGCCTGGCCGAGACCTTGAACGCCGCCGTGCGCGACAATGGCCGCGCCCTGTTCGCCGGTCCTGGCGGTTCGACGCCCGCCCCGGTCTATCGCCGTCTCGCGGCGACCGATCTGGACTGGTCGAAGATCGCCGTGACCCTGGTGGACGAGCGCTATGTCCCCGAGACCTCGCCGGAATCGAACGCTCGCCTGATCCGCGACGTGCTGTTGCAGGACAAGGCGGCTGCGGCGCGCTTCATCCCCCTTTACACGCCCGAGGTCACGGTGGACCGTGCAGGCATCGTGGCGGCCAAGGCCCTGGCCGATGCGGGCGGGCGTTTCGACGCGGTCCTTCTGGGCATGGGCGAGGATGGCCATATCTGCTCCATGTTCCCGGAAAGCCCGACGCTGAAGACCCTGCTGACGCCGACGCTGAAGCCGACGGTCCTGGGCGTGCCGCATGGGCGCGACGGCATGGCGCCCAGCCTCGAACGACTGTCGATCAACCTGCCCTATCTGATGTCGGCGGGCCGGGTGATCCTGGGCCTGAAGGGCGGGGCCAAGCGGCGGGTGTTCGAAGAACAGGCGCAGGGCGATCCGAAGATCCAGCCCATCGCCGCCCTGATCGCCGCAGGCGTTCCCCTTGAAGTTCTGTGGACGGAGGAAAGCTGATGACGCTTCACCCCACGGTCGCCGCGGTCACCGCCCGCATCGTCGAGAAAAGCCGCGAGACCCGCGCCGACTATATCCGTCGCATGGACGCCGCTCGCGACAGCGGGACCGGCCGCGCCAAGCTGAGCTGCGCCAACTGGGCCCACGCTTTCGCCGGTCAGACCATCGCCGACAAGCTGACGGCGATGGATGGATCCAAACCCAACCTGGGCATCGTCACCGCCTATAACGACATGCTCTCGGCCCACCAGCCGTTCGAACGCTTCCCCGACGTGGTCAGGAAAGCCGTGCGCGAGGTCGGCGCCACGGCCCAAGTCGCCGGCGGCACCCCCGCCATGTGCGATGGCGTGACCCAGGGGCGTCCGGGCATGGAGCTGTCGCTGTTCAGCCGCGACGTGATCGCCATGTCCACCGGCGTCGCCTTGACGCACGACGCCTTCGACGCCGCCCTGATGCTGGGCGTCTGCGACAAGATCGTGCCTGGCCTGTTCATGGGCGCCCTGGCGTTCGGCCACCTGCCCGTCGTCTTCGCCCCCGCCGGCCCCATGCCGTCGGGCATTCCGAACGCGGAAAAGGCCCGAGTCCGCGCCGAATATGCGCAGAACAAGGTGGATCGCCACACCCTGCTGGAAAGCGAGATTGGCAGCTACCACTCGCCCGGCACCTGCACCTTCTACGGCACAGCCAACTCCAACCAGATGATGATGGAGCTGGGCGGGTTGCACATGCCGTCCACCGCCTTCGTCCACCCCGACACCGGCCTGCGCGACGCCCTGACGGCGGCGGCGGCCAAGCGCGCGGTCGAACTGGCCCGCAGCGGCGAGTGCCGCATGGCCGACGTCATCAGCGAGAAGTCCATCGTCAACATGATCGTGGCCCTGCTGGCCACCGGCGGCTCGACCAACCACGCCATCCACCTGGTCGCCATGGCGCGGGCGGCGGGCGTGCTGATCGACTGGACCGACATGGACGAACTGTCATCGGTCACGCCGCTGCTGGCGCGGGTCTATCCCAACGGCTCGGCCGATGTGAACGCCTTCCAGGCCGCCGGCGGCGTCGCCTTCATCGCCCGCGAACTGGCGATGGCCGGCAACATCCACTCGGACGTGACCACCATCATGGGTCAGGGCATCGAGGCCTATTTCCAGGAACCGTCGATGGTGGACGGCGAACTGGTCTGGCGCGACGGGGTGGCGGAAAGCCTGGACCTGGACATCCTGCGCCCCGCTTCGAACCCGTTCGACAAGGAGGGCGGGCTGCGTCTGGTTAAGGGCGACCTGGGCCGCGCGGTCATCAAGATCTCCGCCGTGAAGCCCGAGAACCGCATCGTCGAAGCCCCCGCCGCCGTGTTCGAAACCCAGGAAGACGCGCTGCAAGCCTTCCGGGACGGCAAGCTGTTCCGCGACGTGGTCGTGGTCCTGCGCTTCCAGGGTCCGAAGGCGAACGGCATGCCCGAACTGCACAGCCTGTCGCCGGCCCTGTCGGTCATTCAGGACAAGGGGTTCAAGGTCGCCTTCGTCACCGACGGCCGCATGTCGGGCGCCAGCGGCAAGACGCCCGCCGCCATTCACGTGTCACCTGAGGCCCTGGCAGGCGGCCCGCTGGCCCATGTCCGGGACGGCGACATCATCCGCCTGGACGCCGAGGCCGGGGTCTTGACCACGGTCGGGATCGCCGACCTGACCGCCCGCCCCCTCGCCGCCCGATCCGCCGACAACGCCGAGGGTTCGTCCTGGGGCTATGGCCGCGAGATGTTCGGCGCCTTCCGCCATGTGGTCACCACGGCCGAACAGGGGGCGACAGTCTGTTTCGCCGTTCCAACCGGTTCACGCGGTCATGACGACACGCCGCCCAACCCCAACTTCGTCGACCGGACCGTGGACGCATGATCCACCGAACCGAGCGCAGGAAACGACCCCATGAATGACAAGACCCTCCTCGTCGGTGATGTCGGCGGCACCAACGCCCGCTTCGCCGTAGCCCGCATGGTGGACGGCAAGCCCATGCTGGACCACCACGAGAGCTTCCCGGCCGAGACCTATCCGACCTTCCTGGAAGGCGTCGCCGCCTACGTGGACGGTTGCGAGGTCAAGCCGACTGGCGGCGTGATCGCCGTGGCCGGTCCGGTGACGGAAGGGGCAATCGACCTGACGAACTCGCCTTGGGCGGTGTCGGAGAGCGAACTTCAGACCCTGGGCCTGAAGCCGGTCAAACTGATCAATGATTTCGAGGCCTTGGCCTGGGGTGCGCCCATCGTCCCCGAGGACCAGTTGGAAAGCCTGGGCGGGCCGGTCGACGGCGATCCCCATTCGACGGTTGCGGTGCTGGGTCCCGGCACCGGCTTCGGCGTCTCGGCCCTGGTGCGCGACGCGGCCGGCAAGGAAATGGCCATGCCGTCGGAAGGCGGTCACGCCTGTTTCCCGCCCGGCGATCCGATCGAGGACGAAATCCTGCGCATCCTGCGTCGCCGTTATGACCGCGTCTCGATCGAACGGCTGATCTGCGGTCCCGGCCTGCTGAACATGCACCGGGCTCTGGCCGAGATCGACGGGCGCGAGACCCATATCGACGATCCGGCCCAAATCACCGAGACGGCGATGGCGGACCCCAACAGCCCGTGCGGCGCGACCCTGGCCCGCTTCTGCGCCATCCTGGGCGCGGTCGCCGGCGACATCGCCCTGACTACCGGCGCGCGCGGCGGCGTCTATATCGCCGGCGGCATCGTCCCGCGTATCCTGCCCTTCATCAAGGCCAGCCCCTTCCGCCAGCGGTTCGAGCGCAAGGGCCGGTTCAAGGACTATATGTCCGAGATTCCGACCAAGGTGATCATGCACAAACACGCCGCCCTGTTGGGCGCGGCACGCGTCGCCTTCGCCCAATCCGAAGACTGAAGATCACGAAAATATCACGGCGGCGTGAACCGTTTCGCCGCCGTGACGTTTCCTGATTTCCACCAAGGAGAGGAAACGAAAATGAAGAAGATCGCCATCGCCGCCGCCTCGCTGTTCATGCTGGCCGGCGTCGCCGCCTGCGGTGAAAGCGCCGCCGACAAGGCCGCTGAAAAGCAAGCTGGGGCCGTCGAAGCGACGGGCGAGGCCCGCGCCGATCAACTGGAATCGCAAGCCGCGACCGCTCCGACCGCCGCTCAGGCCGGCGCTCTGAACGCCCAGGCCGATCAGGTCGAGGAGAACGCCGACCGCAAGGCCGACATGGTCGAGCAGCAAGCCGGCAACGCCGACGGCGGCGCCACCACGGCCAACACGCCTTCGACCCACTAAGGTCGGGCGACCCACTAAATCCGTTTACGGATGGATCAGCCCCCGTCGTTCGCGACGGGGGTTTTTTCGTGCCTGACGGTCAGTCGATGCAGAGGGTCGCGCCGGCCTTGCCATCCTCGACCGGAGTATTGCAGCCGAAGCGGTCGCTGGTGGCCTGACAGACGCCGGCCGTCGCCGCGCCGGGCGCGACGCCGCTGTTGCCTTCGATGCGGCAGTCGCCCTGGCATTGATCGCCGTCGGCGCAGCGCTTGCCGGCGTCGGCATAGCGGACGACGCACTGCCAGGACTGCATCCGCCCCACCTGCTGCATCGTGCCGCCTCGGGTGGCGCAGGACGCGGCGTCCGCGCTCTGCATCGGCGCATCGGAGGCGGAGCCCGTCGGCTGGGACGAGCAGGCGGCAGCCAGCAAGGCGACGGCGGCGATGAAGGAAATACGGATCATGAGATCTGTCCTTTGGTGAAGCCTGACCAGCAGTCGTCGTAGTCGAGCTGCATCTGCGGTGATTCGGACGCCCATTTCGTGACGCGGATCGGCGCGCGCGTCTCGAACATGAAGGCCAGGGTGTCGGTGATCTTGTGCGGTTTCAGCTCCGCCTTGATCGCCCCTTCATAGCTGGCCTGGTCGGGGCCATGCCCGCTCATGCGGTTGTGCAGGGACGCGCCGCCCGGTGCGAACCCACCGGCCTTGGCGTCATAGGCGCCGGTCACCAGGCCCATGAACTCGCTCATGACGTTGCGGTGGAACCACGGCGGCCGGAAGGTCTGTTCGGCCACCATCCAGCGCGGCGGGAAGATGACGAAGTCGATGTTTGCGGTGCCCGGCGTCTCCGACGGGCTGGTCAGGACGGTGAAGATCGACGGGTCCGGGTGGTCGAAGCTGACGGTGTTGATCGTGTTGAACCGCGCCGTGTCATAGCGGCAGGGCGCCAGATTGCCGTGCCAGGCGACAACGTCCAACGGGCTGTGATCGAAGGTGGTGACCCACAGGCGGCCGCCATATTTCTGGACGCACTCGGTCGGACGATCCACGTCCTCATAGGCCGCGACCGGGGTCTCGAAATCGCGCGGATTGGCCAGGCCGTTCGAGCCGATGGGGCCCAGGTCCGGCAGTCGGAACGGACTGCCGTAGTTCTCGCAGACATAGCCGCGCACCGGTCCCTCGACCTCGACGCGGAAGCGCACGCCGCGTGGGATCAGCACGACATGGCCCGGCTCGGCCTCGATCACGCCCATCTCGGTGACAAAGCGGTGCGCCCCCTCTTGCGGCACGATCAGCAGCTCGCCGTCGGCGTCGTAGAAAACCCGGTCGGTCATAGAACGGTTGGCGGCATAAAGATGGATGCCCGCGCCTGCGCCCGCGTCCGGCTCGCCGTTTCCGCCATAGGTCGTCAGCCCCTCGACCCAGTCGGTCGGCGCCTCGGGCATCGGCAGCGGGTCCCAGCGCATCCGATTGGGATTGGGCGGCGTCTCGTCGAACGGGCCGGAGCGCACCAGACCCTGGCCGAAGGGCGTGTACGGTCCATGCTGGGCCGAGGGGCGCAGGCGATACAGCCAGCTTCTCCGGTTCTCGGCGCGCGGGGCGGTGAAGGCCGTGCCCGAAAGCTGTTCGGCATACAGGCCCATCGGCGTCTTCTGCGGCGAGTTGCGGCCCACCGGCAGTGCGCCAGGCGCGGCCTCGGTCGCGAAATGATTGCCGAAGCCGGTCAGATAGGCGGGCGCGTTGGATCGCGTCATGTCGTGTCTCCCTATGACGCCGGTTTAGCCGTCCCTTGGGTCAGCGTCACCCTTTTGCGGCGAGGCAACAGCTTGGCGGTTGGCGCGTTGCTCTGGCCTCACGGAGGGATTTCCATGACCTATCTGACCCGGGCGGTCTTCGCCTTCGCCAGCCTGCTGCTGTTGCTGGCCGCAATGGCCCTGATCGGCTTCGGCGTGAAGGACGCGCTGGAGGGGATCGGGTTGCCGGACAAGTCGGGCGCCGACGCCGTGCTGGACGTGCTGGGCTATGTCATCGTCGCCATCGCCGTGTTCGACGTGGCCAAATACATCTTCGAGGACGAGGTGCGGCGCGGCAACGAGAAGCGCAGCGCCGCCGAGGCCCGGCGCAGCCTGACCAAATTCCTGTCCACCATCGTCATCGCCCTGTTTCTGGAGGCGTTGGTGGTCGTGTTCAAGACGGCGCGCGAGGACGTGGCCCTGCTGCTCTATCCCACCGCCCTGCTGGTCGCCTCGGTGATGGTTCTGGTCGGGCTAGGCGTCTTCCAGCGCCTGTCGGCCACGGTCGAGGAAAAGGTCGGCGACGACGACGAGGCCGAGGACCGCAAGGACAAGGTCAAGCGAAAGGCCGCGACCTAGCCCTTCGAAGGCAGGAAAGGCGAGAAGGTGATCACGGTGAAGGTGTCGCGCACATGCGGTCGCGTCTGCACCTGTTTCGTCACGAAGGTGCCGATGTCGGCGTCGCGCGGCAGGTTGAACTTGGCCAGCAGATCGTGCTGGCCCGAGGTCGAATAGACCTCCGAGACGTTCTCGACATTGTCCACGATGTCGGCCGCCACCTCGTTGGCGTAGCCCAGCTCGCATTTGATGAAGACGAAGATGGCGGTCATCATGGCGGATCAGTCCTCTGGTTCGAGGGCGTTCCTAGCGGATGAACACGTGCCGGGTAAGCCGCAAGACACAGACGCCGTGCTGGAGGCGCAATATAACAACCGCGCCCTGGTCCCCGACCACCCCGCCGTCATGGCGCGCTGGAAGGCGGGATCGGAGGCCGCTCGCACCGCTCATCCGCCAGAAATTCTGCACTACGGCCCCGGCGCGCGTGAACGGATCGACTGGTTCGATGCGGGGAAAGGCGCGCCCGTCGTGGTCTTCATCCACGGCGGATATTGGCAGGCGCTGGACGCCGGCTGGTTCAGTTTCGTCGCCCCGCCCCTGCTGGCCCACGGCGTCAGCGTCGCCATCCCGACCTATGACCTGGCGCCGACCATTAGGCTGGGCTGGATCGTCGATCAGATGCGCGCCGCCGTCGATCTGATCCATGACCGCACCGGCGCCCGCCCCGTCGTCAGCGGCCATTCGGCGGGCGGGCATATGGCGGCCTGCCTGCTGTCGGAGGGTGGCGCTTGGGCCGCCATCTCCATATCCGGCGTGTTCGAGCTTGAGCCGCTGATCCCGACCTCGCTGAACGCCGCCTTGGACCTCAACCCGCCCGAGGCCCGCGCCCTGTCGCCGATCCACTGGCCCGCGCCCGCCGGCGCCGTTCTGGACTGCATCGTCGGCGGCGCCGAGAGCGACGCCTTCCTTCAGCAAAGCCGCGACATGGCCGAGCATTGGGGCGCTCTAGGCGCGGAAACACGCTTCGAGGCCCTGCCGGCTCTTAACCATTTCACGGTGCTGAATCCATTGTTCGATACAGACAGCCCGATGGTCGAACGGCTGGCCGCCTTGGCGCACGCGCGCGCCGCATGCTGACGGCGAACCCGTGGACGGAGGCGTCCGCGCCCTCCACAATATCGCCATGTCCAGACACGCACCGATCCCGATCCTCGTTTGCGGCCTCGCCCTGGCGGGGTGCGTGGGGACGAAATATCCGATGCTGACGACGTTGAGCGCCGTCGATGCGGGCGCGATGACCTGCAGCCAACTCCATGGCCAGCGTCTGGTCGCCGAGGACACGGCGCAGAAGATCGCCCATATCGCGCAAGGCGGGCGGCCCAGGTTCTCGCAGCGGCCCGTTCTCTATTCGACGGCCAGGCCCGACGCTGAACGCGCGGCCCAGGCCCGGCTGTCGGTGGTCGAGGCCGCCCTGCTGGCCAAGGGATGCGGGCCGGACGACGGTCGAGCCGGCGGCGACTGACACCGGTGAAACAATAAGTTCCGCCCGGCCCCGCGAAAGCCGCCGCGCGGCGCTTTCGCATTTCGCGTCGGCTGGGATAAGCAGGGGATCAGGGCCGGGACGACCGGTCGTTGCAACACAAAATCCCGGCCCGCGTCGGGACAGGCGGAGACAGACCATGGCCCATGATCGCGTCAGCGTGCTTCAGGCGCTGGAGACCCAAGGCGTCTGCCCGGTCTTCTATCACCCCGACGCCGAGGTCAGCCTGAACGTCATTCGCGCCTGCGCGCGCGGCGGGGCGCCGGTAGTCGAGTTCACCAATCGCGGCGATTTCGCCTGCGACCTGTTCGGCGAGATCAATCGCGAACTGATCAGGACCGACCCGGACGTGGTTCTGGGCATCGGCTCGGTCGTCGATGCGGGCACGGCGTCGCTGTATCTGAATCGGGGCGCGCGCTTCGTGGTCAGTCCCTGCCTGATCCCCGACGTGGCCAGGGTCTGCAACCGCCGCATGGTCGCCTATTTCCCCGGTTGCGGCTCGGTGACGGACATCGGAGAGGCGCACGAACTGGGGTGCGACATCGTCAAACTGTTCCCCGGTTCGTCGGTCGGCGGCCCGGACTTCGTCAAGGCGGTTAAGGGACCGATGCCCTGGGTCAAGATCATGCCAACGGGCGGCGTGGACCCGGACGAGGCCTCCATCGCCAAATGGTTCGGCGCCGGGATCGTGGCGGCGGGCATGGGCTCCAAACTGGTGACGGACGAGGCCGTCAAGTCGGGCGACTGGGCCGCCATCGAGGCCAAGGTCCGCGCGACGGTGGACGCCGTCGCCGCCTTCCGGGCGTCCAAGAAGGGCTGATCGGCCGAACGGCTTAGCGGGACGGACGGTCGTCCCGCTGACGACCGTTTCGCTCGCCGTGATGGACGATGGCGCGCCGGGCGTCGCCCTTGCGTTGCAGTATCGGCGTCAGGGCCTTGCGCTCTTCCGGCGTCAGCGTCGCCAGGACGGCGACGGCGCCGTTTTCCAACCGCGTGCGGCCACGCATCTCGGCGGCTCGTGATTGTTCCAGCAGGGTCTCGACGCGAGCGACGTCCAGCGTGGGTTGGCCGGCGATGTCGATAGCCTGACGCCGGGCAGCCCGCGCCGCCTCGAAATCGGGCCGTGCGGCCAAGGCGGATTCCCGCAAGGCGGCCCGCACGCGTTGGCGAACGGCGGGGTCCAGATCAGTCAGGACCTCGGCCAGCGGGCCTTCACGACCGGGCCGTCTCTGGTCCTCGATCTTGCGCTCGATCCGGTCGCGATTGACGCCATAGGTCACGGCCCCCGCGACCGCGAACACGTTCAACGCCACCGAAACGGCCAGGGCGATCTTCAGGGTCTTCGGCGTCATCCCAGAACCTCGGTGTCGTCCACGCCGGTCAGCGAGGATTGATAGAGCACCGCATCGGCCCGCGCGTCGGCGGTCAGATGGGTGGTCAGGCCGACGCCGGCGACCACGCCCGCACAGGCGGCGGCGGCCCATCCGGCCCCCAGATACCAGACTGCACGCCCCAGCCGGCTGCGTGCCTTGCGTTTGGGCGCGACAGCCAGAACACGCGCGGTCAGGGCGGCGGACGGAACCGGCGCCGGAGCCGCATTCAGCAGAGCGTCCAGCGTCGCCGCCTCGTCCAGCACCGACTTCAGCGACGGATCGGCCGCGATCAGGCTTTCGGCGAAGGCGCGCTCGGAGGCGGGCCACCGACGCAGGTCGGCGCCGTAGGCGTCCGCCAGTTCGTGCAACCGTTCCGCCTTCATCGTCCGTCTCCTCTACCCGCCCTTGGCGACCCGGCTGGGGCCATGTCCGAAAGGGCCTGACGCAATGCGCGACGACCGCGCGACAACAAACTCTCCAGCGCCTCGACGCTGATCTCCATCAGGGCCGCCGCCTCGATATTGGACAGCTCCTGATAATGGCACAGGACGATGGCCTCGCGCTGACGGTCCGGCAGACGTTTCAGCGCCGCATCGACCCGCACGCCTGTTTCCGCCGCCAGCAGCCCCCGATCCGGCGCCGGTCCCTCGTCGCGGCGATCCGGCGGCGTATCGGTGGGGATTTCGCGCCGTCGCCTCAGCCGGTCGTAGCAGAGATTCAGCGCGACGCGGTGCAGCCAGGTGTCGAACCGCGCCTTGCCGGGCGCCCATTTCGGCGCCTGTCGCCAGGCCTTGAGCATGGCCTCCTGGGCCACGTCCTCGGCCTCGGCCGCGTCGCCCAGCATCCGCTGCGCCAAGGCCAGGATGCGCGGCAGCTTGCGCGCGACGAGCGTCTGCGCGGCCGCCGGGTCGCCCTGACCCACCCGGCGCACCAGATCCTCGTCGGGGTCGACGATCGCGACCAAACCTGCCTCTTCCGCTGCTGACGAAAGGGACCGGTTCGTTCATGACGGCCGACCCCGACACCGTTCTTACTCCGAAGCCGGGGCGGGGGAAGCCGGTTGTTGCGCCGGACGGGCTGCGCGGCGTTCCGCACGCTGGGCCTGACGCTCTGCACGATGGGCGGTCATGGCGGCGCGACGCTCGTCGGCCGAGATCACGCCGTCGCGGTTGGCGTCCATCTTGACGAAACGCTCGCCCAGCGTGGCGGCGACGTCTGAGATCACCACCGGACCGCGTTCCCGGCCGGCGCCACGACCTTCGGCGCCCGGACGACCGGGACCGCGCATGGCGTGACGCGCACCGCCGCGATGACCCTCACGATTGCCGGCGCGTTCGGCGCGCGGGCCGCGATCGGGGCGAGCGGCATGGCCGGCGTCGAACTCGGCGCGGCTGATGGAGCCGTCGCCGTTGGCGTCCAGCTTGGTGAAGCGGGCATCGGCGCGCTCGGCCTGGCGGGCCTGCATGCCGGCCTGACGCTCCTCGACGCTGACCGTGCCGTCGCGGTCCGCATCCAGCGCGGTCAGGCGGGCGACGCGCGTATCGACGAACTCGGCGCGCGTGATCTGACGGTTCGGTTCGCCGCGCGCCTGATGCGGAGCGGCCGCGCCAGCGGGGGGAACCTGTGCGGTCGCGACGCCGGCGACGGCGGCCAGTGCGATGACGCTCAGGCCGGTCAGAAAGGTCTTTCTCATCTCGATCATCTCCACGGGCGCCTTGCACGCCCTTTGACATTGCCCTGTCAGGAGATTGAACGCGGCGTCTCCGAATCTCCGTCGCGGCCTGCAGGAACAGCCCGCTCGAAGGCCTTGCGCGCCCGCGCCCGCAGGTCGGTCAGTTCGGTCTTCAGGCTCTCGAAATCCTGAGCCCCCGCCGCCTCGGCCAGACGAAGCTGGAAGACAGACGGCTCGGCCTCGGGATCGACCCGCCCCTCGAAGGCGGCGGCCAGCAGGTGGGCCAGCCGCTGCTGCACCCGCCAGGCCTCGGCCAGGACCGGGTCGTCGTGCAGGGCCTCCAGCGTCGACAGGGTCAGGGGTTCGCCGATGGCGGCGGCCTGGAGCTGGCGGAACTGGGCTGCGAACTCGGCGTCCACCTGGCCGCCGGGCGACAGTTTCAAATCCCAGAAGCCGTGGGGGCGACGCTCGCGATCCATCAGAGCGCGCATCTTCCTGACATCGGCGGCGATATCGACGCCGGGGCGCGGGCGACGCAGGGCGGCCTCGATGGCGGCGGACACCTGAGCGCAGAATTTGTCGTCGCTGGCCCAGACGACGCGGGCGCGGGTCAGAACCATGAACTCCCAGGTCTCGGCCTCGCGGGCGTAATAGTCGTCGAAGGCCTTCAGCCGCACCGACACCGGCCCCTTGGAGCCGGTGGGCCGCAGCCGCATGTCGACCTCATACAGGCCGCCCTCGGCCGTGTGCGCCGACAGGGCCGCGATCAGCCGCTGGGTGAAACGGGCGTAGAAGACGTCAGAGGTCCAGCCCTTGATCTCGGACACGGCTTCGGGCGGCGCCTCGTAAAGGGTCATCAGATCCAGGTCCGACCCTGCCGTCATCTCGCGCGATCCGGCCTTGCCCAGAGCCACCACCGCGACTGCGCCGGGCAAGGCGCCGCCCAACCGTTCGGTCTCGGCCAGGGCCGCCAGCGACAGAGTCCGCATCGCCGCGTCGGCCAGGGCGGCATAGGCGCGACCCGCCGCCTCGGGCCCCGCACGTCCTGTCAGGGCGTGGATGCCGATGCGGAACATCTGCTCGCGGTGCAGGCGACGCACGGCGTTCATGGCGCCTTCGAAATCCTCGGTCTCGCCGGCCTCGCGCAACATCTGTTCCGTCAGGCCGGTCTCCTCCGACAGATCGACCAGGAACCGCGCGTCCAGCACCCCGTCCAGCGCCGCCGGTTGCCGCCCCAGGGTCCGGGCCAGGCGCGGCGCGAAGGCCATGACGCCCAGCACCATCTCGAACAGTTTCGGTTGGTTCAGGAACAGGGCCTGGACCTGGACCCCCGCCGCCAGGCCCGAGAAGAAGGTGGCGAAACGGCGAAACGCGTCGTCTGGAGCGCCCGACCGAGCCAGGGCCTCCAGCAGGCGCGGCGCCAGGCGGGTGAACAGTTCGCGCCCTCGCGCCGTCCGCGTCGCGGGGATGCGGCCGTGGTGCCAGCTGCGGATGGCAGCAGCGACGGACGGGGCCTCGGAAAAGCCCATGCGGCGCAGGGTCTCCAGGGTCTCGGGATCGTTCTCGACCCCGGTGAAGACCAGGCTGCCATAGCTCGAATCCAGATCCTCGCCGCCCTCGAACAGTTCGCCATAGCGGGTGTTGACCCGGACCAGCAGGGCCTCGACATGGGCGTCGAAGGCCGCCAGTTCGCCAAAACCGGCAAGCGCGGCGACGGCGGCGCGACGTTCGCGGTCCTCAGGCAGGCGGTGGGTCTGCTCGTCGTCGAGCATCTGCACCCGGTGCTCCAGCCCGCGCAGTTCGACATAGGCGGCCGACAGCTCTTCGGCGACCGCCTGGGGGATGTGATCGGCGTCGGCCAGCGCCTTCAGCGCCTCCAGCGTGCGTTGCTTGCGCAAGGCCGGATCGCGCCCGCCCAGGATCAGCTGCTGGGTCTGGGCGTAGAATTCGATCTCGCGGATGCCGCCGCGCCCCAGTTTCAGATTGGCCCCGGCAGCGTGCAAGCCCTCGCCGGTCTTGTGGACGTGGATCTGTTTCTTGATCGACTGGATGTCGAGCACGGCGGCGTAGTCCAGGCTGCGCCGCCAGATGAAGGGAATCATGGCCTTCAGGAACCGGCCCGCCGCGCGCATGTCGCCCAGCACCGGCCGCGCCTTGATGAAGGCCGCCCGCTCCCAATTCTGGCCCACGCTCTCATAGTAGGCCAGGGCCATCGGCCCGGCGACCACCGGCGGGGTCGAGGACGGATCGGGCCGCAGCCGCAGATCGACGCGGAAGACATAGCCGTCGGCCGTCCGCTCGGTCAGCAGGGTGGCGATCCCCTTGCCGACGCGATTGGCGAAGTCCTGCATCTCCTCGCCCTCGCGCAGGGCCAGGACCATCAGGCGCGGCTCGAAGAAGAGCGAAATGTCGATGTCGGAGGAGTAGTTCAGCTCGTTGGCGCCGTGTTTGCCCATGGCCAGGCCGAACAGGCCGGGGATCGGGCCGCGCGGATCGCCCGGTGGCGACACCAGACGGCCGCGCGCACGCTGCTCGGCCGCGACGGCGCGCAGGGCGGCGCGGCATGAAGCGTCCGCGAACTTCGACAGGGCGTCGGTGACCTGGTCCAGATCCCAGACACCGCCGAGGTCGGCGAGCGCGGTCAGAAGATGCAGGTCTGCCTTGAGCACCCGCAGCGGGGCGCGGACCTCGTCCGGCTCGGCGTCCAGCGCATCGGTGTCGCGGATGATCTGGACGAGGCTGGCGGCGGGATCCTCCTCCAACAGGCGGCGCAGATGGGCCGGCCGGCGACGCATCAGACCGGCGAGATAGGGCGACGCTCCGGCGACCGGGGCCAGAGCGGGCCAGGCGGCGTCAAGTGTGTCGCGCCAGCCGTCGGCGTCGGCGGCCTCGATCAAGGTCTCTTGCAGGCGGTCGGCGGCGACGGGGCTCGCGACCGGGCCGGCCGGGGCGAGGGATTGGAATAGGGGGTTGGACTTGAGATCAGGCATTCAAATCTTCCGCTCATCCCGGCGAAAGCCGGGACCCAGTGCTTTCGCTCAGCAGGGCGTTGGACCACGATCCAAGACACACTCACAAGTCCGAGCACCTAAAGAACTGGGTCCCGGCTTTCGCCGGGATGAGCGGAGTTTACAGAGAACCCGAGGCCGCAGGCAGCACCAGCGCCACCCGCAGCCCCGGCCCGAAATCGCCATAGGCGCCGGGCCCTTCGTCCAGCACGACCCGGCCGCCGTGCGCCTCGGCCACCGCCGTCACCAGCGACAGACCCAGGCCCGAGCCGGGTTCGGTGCGGCTGTTGTCCAGGCGCACGAAACGCTGGACCACCCTTTCGCGATCCTCCTCAGGCACGCCCGGTCCGGTGTCGGTGACCGAATATTCGATCTCGCCCGACGAGCGCCGACGCGCGCGCAGCTTCACGGCCCCGCCGGCCGGGGTGTATTTGATGGCGTTGTCGATCAGGTTGGCCAAGGCCTGGGCCAGGAAGGGCTGGTTGCCCTCGACCATCAGGCCGCGCTCGACCTCGGACGAGAAGTCGATCTCCTTGTCCTCGGCCGCCGGCTCGTAAAGCTCGGCCATGTCGGCGGCCAGGTCGGCGGCGTCCATCAGCCTGGGGTCCGGCGCGCCGCCCGCCTGCAGACGCGCGATGGCCAGGACCGTGTTGAAGGTCTTTAGCAGATGATCGGCCTCGTCCAGGGCGATGCCCAGGGCCTCCACCCCGTCGATCTTGCCCGCCTCGGCGTCGATCAGAGCCACCTCCAGCTTGGCCCGCATCCGGGTCAGCGGCGAGCGTAGGTCATGGGCGATGGCGTCGCCGGCGTGGCGGATCGAGGACATCGACGCCTCCAGCCGGTCCAGCATGGTGTTTAGCCCCTGGCCCAGCTCGTCCAGTTCGTCGCCGGTGTGGCGGACGGGCGCGCGGACCTTGAGGTCGCCCTCCTGCACCGCCTGAACGACCCGGTTCAGCCCGGCCATGGACTGTTCCACCCGTCGGCTGATGTAGAGACCGCCCGCCAGGCCCAGCAGCATCACCAGCCCCATCGCCCCCCACAGGGCCTGAGTCAGGCGGGCCAGATAGTCCTCGATGTCGCCGATGTCCTGACCGACGAACAGATGCTCGCCCCCGGTCAAGGTCGTGATCACCCCGATGGAGCGGCGACGCTGGACCTTACCCTGCGCGTCCGTGTCGGTCAGGCGGAAGGTCTCCCAGTCGCTGGCGCCGGCCGGCAGGCTGAGGTCGATGTCGATCGGCGATTCCGTGATGTTGCCGGTGATCGTCTTTCCGGCCGCGTCGGTCAGCAGATACAGATACGGCCCGCCCCGGATCGACCGCTCGACCAGCGCCTGGTTCAGGGCGTCGATGCCGCGCGTGCGATGGATCGCCGTCAGGGCGCCCAGCTCGATCTCCACATCCGCCTTGGCCCGGCCTTGGGCCTCGGACGCCGAGGCGAAATAGACATAGGCCAGAATCGCCCCCGCCGCCGCCACGAACAGCGCCAGGAACAGCAGCGTCAGCCGGAAGGGCGTGCGGCGAAGGAGGGAGGGAAGGCGCAACTATTCTCCCTCCCCTTCATGGGGAGGGACGGCGGCGCGCAGCGACGCCAGGGTGGGGGAGTTCTTGAGCCTGGCCACGACGAAATCCATCACATCGCCGATGTTGTCGCGGATGGCCGCATTGTCGAAGCGCAGGGTGACGAACCCCTCTTTCGCCAGGACCGCATCCCTGATCCGATCATGGCGTATCTGTTCATCCAACTGATGCACCTGTCCATCGACCTCGATCACCAGACGGTGCTTGAAACAGACGAAGTCCAGGTAATAACCCTTGAAGGGCGCCTGACGGCGAAAGTGAAAGTCCTCGCCGCGAAGCCGCTTGAGATTGGCCCACATCCGCGCCTCCGGCGGGGTCATCGCCTTGCGCATCGCGCGAGCGCGATATGTCTCCGAAGACATGAGCACTTCCCCACCCTGATCGCTGCGCGATCGTCCCTCCCCATAAAGGGGAGGGAAGTTGCCTACGCCTCCAACCGATACCCCGCCCCGCGCACGGTCTGCAGCATCGCGCGGTCGAAGCCCTTGTCGATCTTGGAGCGCAGGCGGCTGATGTGGACGTCGATGACGTTGGTCTGGGGGTCGAAATGGTATTCCCACACCTTCTCCAGCAGCATGGTGCGCGTCACCGACTGGCCGGCGTGGCGCATCAGGAACTCCAGCAGCTGGAACTCGCGCGGCTGAAGATCGATCTCGGTCGTGCCGCGATGCACGGTGCGGCCGATCAGGTTCATCTCCAGGTCGCCGACCTTGAGCACGGTCTGGACGCCGCCCGTCTCACGACGGCGGGCCAGGGCCTCGACCCGGGCGATCAGCTCGGCGAAGGCGTAGGGCTTGACCAGATAGTCGTCGGCGCCGGCCTTCAGGCCCGTGACCCGGTCCTCGACCTCGCCCAGGGCCGACAGGAACAGGACCGGCGTCTGATCGCCGCCCTTGCGCACCGTCTCGACCATGCCGACGCCGTCCAGGCGCGGCATCATCCGATCCACCACATAGACGTCGTAGCCGCCCTTTTGCGACTCCAGCAGCCCGAAGGCGCCGTCCACGGCGTGGGTCACCTCATGTCCGGCTTCGGACAGGCCCCGCACCATGGCGGTCGCCGCCTCGGCGTCATCCTCGACCACCAGAATCCGCATCGAAACCCCTCCCGGAATCAAAATCGCCGCCGATGGTAGCGCATCGGCGGCGATAGGGTGAGTTAAGGCTTGGTCAGAATGCCGATCATTCGACTTTTAGGCTCGGTGTACGCACTTGTAGGTGCCGTCAGCATACACCCAGCAACACATGGTTCCATGGCAACCGTATCTGACTGCTGCTTGGGCCGACACAGATGTAGTAAAAACAGTTTGCGAAACAACTAAAGTTGAAATCAGTGCCAGAATACGCAGAGCAATTCTCCACGGTTAAAGGACCACAAGAACTTTAACACAACTCATAGGGGAGTCAACGCAATCTAACGAAATTCTCACTTAAATGGTAATACTATCGACGTGTTGCCATTTGGCGCTCGAACAAGCAGAAGAATGCCCGGGCGGCTGGCAGCCTTAGCTGCTGCCACTGCTGCTTCAAGATCGGATGGACTGTTCACAGCGCGGTTGTTAGCGCGCATAATTACAACGCCGGGCGGCATCCCTAGGCCAGCCGCATTCGAACCACGCTCCACATTAGTAACAACTACACCGTTGACCTCGGCTGGCACTGAATAGCGTTGGCGCAGCGCATCAGACATTGGAGCAATCTGCATACCCTCAACCACGGCACCCGACGGCGCGCTTGGCATGGACGGTGCCTCATCACCGCCTTTAGTTCCACCTTGAAGCTCAGCTTCCGACGGACGACGCCCAGCTCGGACGTTTATAGTTTGGCGGCGGCCGTCGCGAAGAATGTCAAGGCGAAGAGTGTCGCCAGCCTTTGCAGCGCCAACACGGCGGGTCAGTTCGGTGTTATTGGTCACCACCTGGCCATCCACGGCCGTCACAATATCCCCAATCTGCACACCAGCTCGGGCGGCCGGGCCGCCAGCAGTTACCTCACCGACCGAAGCGCCTTTGGTGTTTTCCGGCAGGCCCAAGGCCGCCGCCGCCTCGGGGGCCAAGGTCTGGATCTGGACGCCGAGATAGCCTCGCTCGATGGTTTCTCCCCGCATCAGCTGCGAGGTAATGCGCTTGGCGACCTCGGCAGGAATAGCGAAGCCGATCCCGACGGATCCACCGGTGGGCGAATAGATGGCCGAGTTCACGCCGATGACGCGGCCGTGGATGTCGAAGGTCGGGCCACCCGAGTTGCCCCGGTTGATGGCGGCGTCGATCTGAAGGAAGTCCGTATAGGGGCTTTCAGCTCCGCCGATGTCGCGCGCCTTGGCCGAGACGATGCCGGCCGTGGCGGTGCCGCCCAGGCCAAACGGGTTGCCGATGGCGATGACCCAGTCACCCACGCGTGGTTCGGCCGTCTCTTCGAAGCTGACGTATTTGAAGTCGGCGCCCTCGACCTTGATCACGGCGAGGTCCGTCGCGGGATCGCGGCCGATCAGGCGGGCCGGCAGTTCGCGGCCGTCCGACATCTTGACCTTGATCTCGGTCGCGTCGGCGACGACGTGGTTGTTGGTGACGATGAAGCCGTCCTGGGAGATGAAGAAGCCCGAGCCCGCGCCTTGAGTCGTCTGCGGCTCGTCATTGTTCTGACCGCCACGACCTTGCGGCGGCACGAACTGGAACGGCAGGCCGGGGATGGTGAAGGCGCCGCCGCCCTGGGGCTGATCGACCTTGACCGTCACGTCGATCTGAACGACGGCGGGCGAGACCTGATCGAAGATGGTCGCGAAGCTGCTGGGCGCGCCCGGCGGGGGCGTGAAGGCGTCGCCGTTGGCCGGGACCGGGGTGATCCTGTTGACCGCCTGCGGTTCCGCGTGCGCGCCGGGCCAGTTGATGACGCCGCCGGCGGTCGCCGCCGCCGCCAGGGTCAGGCCGGCCGCGGCCCCGAGAATGAACTCCTTGCGCTTCAGCATCGTGGTCCTTGCGATCCTCTGTCCTGCGCCATGCGGGCGCCGGTTTCGCGATTGATATAGGCCGAACCGGCGTTGCGCCAATCCCGACCGCCGATCGTTGATCTCGACTAGCGCCCGTCGTGAGGCGAGGTTGCGTCAGGATCGCGGCGAAGCTTCTCATTTCGCAGAACTTCGTCCAGCCGTTCTTCCTCTTCGGCCGTCAGGGGCGCGGCCTCGACCGGACGGCGGCGCGCGCGCAGCATCAGAACGGCGACCGCCAGCAGCACCAGGGCGAAGGGCCCGAACCACAAGAGCCAGGTCCCGGCCCGCACCGGCGGGGTGAACAGCACATAGTCGCCGAACCGCCGCACCAGATCGTCGCGCACCGCCTGGTCGGAGGCGCCGGTCGCGATTTCCTCGCGGATCAGGCGGCGCATGTCGCCCGCCACGCCCGCCGGACTGTCGGCGATGGCCTCGTGCTGACAGACGACGCAGCGCACGTCCTTAAACAGGGCTTGGGCGCGCGCCTCCTGTCTTGCATCGGACAGGGGCCTGTCGGGCGCGGCGGGCGGTTCGGCCGCCGTCAGCATCAGCACCAGAACCGGCGCGGCCAGCAGGATCGCCAGGCGCCTCACGCCGTCCTGCGCCGACGCGCGCCGACGCCGACCCTCAACCGTCGATCCAGCAGGGACAGCACGCCGCCCAACGCCATGATCATCGGCCCCAGGAAGATCAGTCGCGCCCATGGGTTCCAGTACAGGCGCACGACCCAGGCCGGTTGTTCGGGACTACCCGCTCTTTCGCCCAGCGTTACATAGACGTCGTCGAGTCCTCGGAAATCCAGTCCGACCTCGGTCGTGGTCTGACCGCCGGCGGGGAAGAAACGGCGTTCGGCCGTCACCGTGCTGGCCCGACCCCGGTCATCTGTGGCGCGCACCGTCAGCCGGCCCTGTTCGGCCAGATAGTTCGGCCCTTCGATCACGCGGACCTCGTCGAGGGTGACGGTCCACGGGCCGGCGGACACGCTCTGGCCCAGCGACAGCGCGCGCGCTGTCTCGGCCTTGAAGCCGGTCTCGACCACCGCCCCCAGGATGAAGACGCCCAGGCCCAGGTGCGCCAAGGTCATGCCCCAGGCGCCTAGCGGCAGGCCCCTCAGCCGGCGCAGGGTCTCGGCAACGGAGGCGCGGAACAGGCGTGCGCGTTCGGCCACCTCGGCCAGCGATCCCAGGATCAGCCAGCCCCCCAGGCCGATGCCAGCGGCGGCGAGGGCCCTCTTCGGCTCCCACAAGGCGAAGGCGGCGAGCGCGGACAGGATCGCAAGGCCCGCCGCGACGGCCAGGCGCTGCATTGCGCCGGTCAGATCACCGCGCTTCCAGGCCAGCAGCGGCCCGGCGGGCAGGATGATGAAGGCGACGACCATCAGGGGGACAAAGGTGGCGGCGAAATAGGGCGGGCCGACCGAGATGGTCGCGCCGGACGCAGCCTCAAGGATCAACGGATACAGGGTGCCGAGCAGTACGGTCGCGGCCGAGGCTGTCAGGAACAGGTTGTTCAGCACCAGCGCGCCCTCACGGCTGACGGGCGCGAACAGGCCGCCGCCCTTCAGCTGGGGCGCACGCCAGGCGAACAGGGCGAAGGCGGCGCCGGCCGTGATTCCGAGAATGGCCAGCAGCATCATGCCGCGCTGGGGATCGACAGCGAAGGCGTGGACCGATGTCAGCACGCCCGACCGCACCAAGAAGGCGCCCAGCATGGAGAAGGTGAAGGCCAGCAGGGCCAGGAAGACGGTCCAGCCCGCCAGCGCGCCGCGCCGTTCGGTCACGACCGCGCTGTGCAACAGGGCCGCGCCCGCCAGCCATGGCATGAATGACGCATTCTCGACCGGGTCCCAGAACCACCAGCCGCCCCAGCCCAGCTCATAATAGGCCCAGAACGACCCCAGGGTGATGCCGACGGTCAGGAAGGCCCAACTGGCCAGGGCCCAGGGTCGGACCCAGCGCCCCCATGCGGGCCAGAAGGCGGTCTGGGCCCGGCCCTCGATCAGGGCAGCGACAGCCAGGGAGAAGCAGACGGAAAAGCCGACATAGCCGGCGTAGAGCAGCGGCGGATGCACCGCCAGGGCCGGATCCTGAAGCAGGGGGTTCAGCGACGCCCCCTGGAAAGGGGCGGGGTCCAGGCGGGTGAAGGGGCTGGAGGTGAAGACGGCGAAGGCCAGGAACAGCGAACCCAGCGCCCCCTGCACCGCCACGGCCGAGGCCTTCAGCCCGAACGGCAGGCCGCGCGCGCGGGCCAGCGCCCCGCCGAAGACGGTCAGCACCAGACACCACAACAGCAGCGACCCCTCGTGGCTGCCCCAGGCGCCGGCGACCTTGTACAGCATCGGCTTGTCGGTGTGGCTGTTGGCCGCGACGTTGGAGACCGAGAAGTCGGACACGACGAAGGCGTAGATCAGGGCCGCGAAACTGAGCCCGATAGCACCCGCCGCCGCCAGCGCCGCGCCTTGCGCCGCGCCCGCCAGAACCGGACTGCGTCGCGCGCGCCCGGCCGCCGACAAGCCCGTCTGCAGGATCGACAGCGCCAGAGCCAGCGCCAGGGCGAAGGCCCCAAGTTCGGCGATCATAGGGGAACGGTCTTGGTCGCAGCGGCCGACGTCGGCGCCGCTTCAGGCCGCCACTCGCCCTTTTCCTTCAGACGGTCGGCGACCTCGCGCGGCATATAGTTCTCGTCGTGCTTGGCCAGGACCTGGCTGGCGTGGAAGGTGCGATCGGCGCCGAAGGCTCCCTGCGCCACGATCCCCTGCCCTTCGCGGAACAGATCGGGCAGGTCGCCGTGATAGACGACGCGGGTCACGCCGACGTTGTCGGTGACGGAAAAGGCCACCACGCCGTCGCCGGATTTCTGAACACTGCCGACCTCGACCAGACCGCCCAGGCGGATGTTTCGGCCCTCGGGCGCCTTGTCGGCGGTGGCCTCGGACGGGGAATAGAAGAAGGTCACGCTGTCCTGCATCGCCCACAGCGACAGGCCGACCGCCAGCGCCAGGATCGGCGCAACGGCGGCGACGACCCACAGGCGACGACGCGCCTTCGGCGATTTGGGCAGCCAGCTCATGCGACGGACGTTCCGGGTTCGAAGGGCAGACCGGCGGCATATACCGCCGTCGCGGCGCACGACCAACGCGTCATTGCGCGCCGTCCTTCGGCAGCCGCCGCTCCAGATCCAGACGACGCGGGTCGGCCGGATCGAGCGCGGCGATCAGGGGCGTCCACAGCGCACGCGCCGATGCGCCGTCGCCGCGTCGCAACGCCGCCTCGCCCAGGAAGAAGCGCGCGCCCAGCTGATCAGGGTCCAGCTTCAACGCCTCGCGAAAGGCGGCCTCGGCGTCGCCGCCGATCTGGTCGTCATTGGCCACCACCAGGCTTTCGCCCAGCCGCGCCCAGGCCTGGGCGTCCTTGGGGTTCAGGGCGATCAGACGACGGAAGGCCGACGCCGCGCCCAGGGGATCGCCGGCCGCGTAACGCGCCGCGCCCAGCATGGCCAGGGCCTGACGGTCCTCGGGGCGTTCCCGCACGACCCGCGCCGTCACGGCGGCCAGCTGCGCCGGCTCCAGCCCGTCCAGGTTCGCCGCCCAGGCATCGACGCGCCGCTCATAGGCCTGATCCGGCAGGCCGGGCGCCCCGGTGAAGACATAAAGGCCCAGCGCACCCGCGACTGTCACGGCGATCCCGCCCAGCACCCAGAACCGATCCCGGACGCCGGCCACCGGGGCCGCGGTCGTCGCCACGGCCAGAAGCCGCCGCCCCGCCTCGGCCCGAGCGCCAGCATAGGCCGCATCGTCCAGCAGGCCGCGCGCCTTCAGACGATCCAGTTCCTCGATCTCGCGTGAGCCGGCCTGGGTCTCGGCCCCGGCGGCCGGATCGGCGCCGCGCCGTGCGCCGGTCAGCACCAGCAGGGCGGCCAAGGCCGCCGCCAGTCCCGTCATCATCCAGAAGGCGATCATTCTCGCCGTCTAACCCATCCGCGAACGACGGGCGAGGCGTCGTTTCAGCCCAGGCGCGCCATTTCCGCCGAGGCCGCGCGCCGCCGCACGGCTCGCGCCGCCTCCAGCGCCTCGATCAGGGTCAGAAAACGCGCCGCGACGCCGACCAGGCGCAGGACATGGTCGGGATCCTCGACCTCGCCGTCCGCCGCGCTATCCAGCGCCTCATTGGCCCAGGTGGAAAGATAGTCGGTCAGCTCAGTCTTCAGCGCCGAACGGTCGGCCTCGCAGCCGAAGGTGACGGCCGCCCCGCGCAAGGCCGCGACCGCCGCCAGCAGGGCCGCCGCCGCCTCGATCGGCTCGCCGTCGCTGGGCGCCTCCAGCCAGGGGGACATCCGGGTCATGCGGCCGGTGATCGTTCGCCGCTTCATCGGCAGGGCCGCGTGGACGGCGGCCGAGGTGGACTTCATCAACCCAGACAGCTGACCCGAGACCTGGACGCGCGCCATCCGCGCCGTCTTGCCCCAGCTGGAATCGGGCCGGATTTGCAGGCTCATGTCCATCTCGGCCAGAACCCCGGCGCACCAGGTCACGTCGTCCACGACGCCCAGCATGGTCGCCTCGCCCAGTGACGACCGTACGGCGGCGATGCGCTGAACCCGCGTCTGGACCGAGGTCAGCAGCCGTTCGACGAAGACGCCCATTTCCGAATGGCTGAGGGTCGCCTCGCGGTCGGCCAGACGGCTGGTGCGCGTCACGACCCGCAGCATGCGCTCGGCGTCCGCCACATGGGCGAACAGGATGTCGATCATCCGCCGGCCGCCCTCGGGCGACATGACCAGACAGTCCTGGATCAGCAGGCGCAGGCCCGCCAGCTGATTGTCGTCGGGCCGTTCCAGCCACACCGGCAGACGCGGCAAGGCGGACCGCGCCAGCGGCGTCAGGTCGAAACAGCCCGCCAGTTCGAACGGCGTCGCAGGCGGCTCACCCTCCGCCGGTCGCTGATAGTCGGGCCAGACATCGCTCGCGCGGTCGCGCAGCACAGCCGCCGCCTTGGCGCAAAGCCGGTCGGCGGCCAGGGTCCATTCGCCGTCGATGGTGACGGCGCCGTCCAGCAAGGGCAGGAAGGCCTCTTCGCCCTGGACCGCATGACGCCAGACACGCGCCAGAACCCGGGGCGGAAAGGTCAGGGCCGGCACGCCGTCCGCCCTTGGCTGAAACAGCGGCAACAGGGGTCCGAAGGCCGTACCGCGCCGCGCACGGTCGCGCGCCTCTTGCGCGACGATGATCGCCAGTTCGGCCGCCTTGTCGCCGTTCAGAGCCGCCACGGCCGCCCCGAGCGTCGTCAGTGACGCATCGGGACAGGCCTCGACGACCGCCGTCAGAGCGGCGCGGTGGGCGGCGGACAGGGACGACACGAAAGCTCCCGCCAACAAAGGGACAGCCTGCACCGTGCGGCAATCCGGTTAACAACGACTTGGCGCCCTCCTGAGTCAGACGCCCCTTGAGTGAGGCGTCAGGCACGCCATATTGCCGCCACACCCCGGCCGGCGCCGCCGCGCCGCCGGAAAGGAACGCCCATGCCCGTAATCGAGATCGACGGCCTGACCAAGACCTACAAGTCGGGTCTTCAGGCGCTGAAGCGTATCGACCTGACCATCGAAAAGGGTGAGATCTTCGCCCTGCTGGGTCCAAACGGGGCCGGCAAGACCACCCTGATCTCCATCGTCTGCGGCATCGTCACGCCCACGACGGGGTCGGTGGTCGCCGACGGCCATGACATCCAGAAGGACTTCCGCGCCGCCCGCACCAAGATCGGCCTGGTGCCGCAGGAGCTGACCACCGACGCCTTCGAGACGGTGCTGGCCACCGTTACCTTCAGCCGTGGCCTGTTCGGAAAGGCGCCGAACCCCGCCTTCATCGAAAGCGTGTTGAAGGACCTGTCCCTGTGGGACAAGCGCGACGCCAAGATCATGACCCTGTCGGGCGGGATGAAGCGCCGGGTGATGATCGCCAAGGCCCTGAGCCACGAACCGGACATCCTGTTCCTCGATGAACCCACCGCCGGGGTCGATGTCGAACTGCGCCGCGACATGTGGGCGATGGTGCGCAAGCTGCGCGAGCGCGGCGTCACCATCATCCTGACCACCCACTATATCGAGGAGGCCGAGGAGATGGCCGACCGGGTGGGCGTGATCTTGAAGGGCGAACTGATCCTGGTCGAGGAGAAGTCGGCCCTGATGAAGAAGCTGGGCAAGAAGACCCTGACCCTGAACCTGATCGACCCGCTGACCGCCCTGCCGGCCGACCTGTCCGACTGGGACCTGACGCTGAAGAACGAAGGCGGCGAGCTGGAATACAGTTTCGACGCCAACGCCGACGATACGGGCGTGCCGTCGCTGATCCGCCGGCTTGAGGCGCTGAACATCGGCTTCAAGGACCTGAACACCCGCCAGAGCTCGCTGGAAGACATCTTCGTCAGCCTGGTCCACCAGAACGGAGCCGCGGCATGACCTTCAACGCATTTGGCGTCTGGGCCATCTATCGCTTCGAGATGGCGCGCGCGCTGCGCACCCTGTGGCAGAGCGTGGTCACGCCCGTCATCACCACGGCCCTGTATTTCGTCGTCTTCGGCGGCGCCATCGGCAGTCGGATGCAGGAGGTGGACGGCGTGCCCTACGGCGCCTTCATCGTGCCAGGCCTGATCATGCTCAGCCTGTTCACCCAGTCCATCTTCAACGCCTCCTTCGGCATCTACTTCCCCAAGTTCACGGGGACGATCTACGAGATCCTGTCGGCGCCTGTGTCGTCGCTTGAGATCGTGCTGGCCTATGTGGGGGCGGCGGCGACCAAGTCGGCAGTGCTGGGTCTGATCATCCTGGCGACGGCGGCCTTCTTCGTGCCGCTGGAAATCCTGCATCCGTTCTGGATGATGGCCTTTTTGATCCTGATCTCGGTGACCTTCAGCCTGTTCGGCTTCATCATCGGGGTCTGGGCCAACGGGTTCGAGCAGCTTCAGATGATCCCGATGCTGGTCGTCACGCCCCTGACCTTCCTGGGCGGCGCCTTCTATTCCATCGACATGCTGCCCGACGGCTGGCGCACGGTGACCCTGTTCAATCCGGTGGTCTATCTGATCTCGGGCTTTCGCTGGGCCTTCTATGGTCAGGGCGATGTCGCGATAGGGATCAGCGTGGCGGCGACCCTGGGCTTCTTCGCCGTCTGCCTTGCCATCGTCATGTGGATGTTCAAAACCGGCTATCGGCTCAAGAACTGATCCGTCACGAAACGGGCCAGATCGCCAGCGAATGGAATAGAATGTCCGACGACCAGAAGACCCCGCCCGAACCCGTCGCCCGCCCCGAACCTTTCGCTCGAAAGCCGGTGACGTGGGGACGCATGCCCGCGACGACCTTCCACGTCGGGCCGGTGCCGGTCGCGCCCAATCCGCTGGACCGCATTCCCAATCCGCCGCCGCGCAAGCCCTCGCCGCAACAGCAGCAAGCCTCGATCCAGACCCGGAGCCTGGCCTCCGGCGTGGCGCCCGCCAAGGGCCAGGCGGCGGCCCCCAGCCGGGCCCCCGCGCAGCCCAGGCCGCCGCGTCCGCAAACCGGCAGCATCCTGGGCGGATCGCTGATCCCCACAGCCCGTCCGGCTCAGACCGCGACGACGCCCCAGCCCGCGCCTCAGCCCCTGCCCCAGTCCCAGCCCCAGCAATCGGCCGCTGCGGACTTGACCGTACGTCCGCTGCCGACGCCGCAGGCCGCGCCTGCCCCCACGCCGAAGCCGGCGGAAATCGCGCCGGTCGCAGCCAAAGCTGTCGCCACGTCGCCTGTCGCCTCCAAACCTGCCGTCCAGACGCCGGCCCCTGTCGCCGCAACGCCGGCGCCGCCTATCACGCCCAGCTTCGCCCGCGCGCCGACCAAGCCCTCGCGCCTGCCGCTCTATGTCGGCGCGGGCGTCGCCGCCCTGCTGGTGATCGGCGGCGGCGTCTGGTTCGCCACGCGTCCGGCCTCCACGCCCGCCCCGGCGACGACCGCCGCCGTGGTTCCCGAGGCGCCGCTGACCACGCCGCCGGCCGAGACGGTCCCCACGGGCGCAGCCCCCTTCGTTCCGGCTGAAACGCCGACGCCCGCGCCCCCTGCGCCCGCGCCAGCTCAGACCGCTCCAACCCAAGCCGCCCGCACAACGCCGACGACGACGCCGTCGACCACGACGAATGCTCAGCCTCGCCCTGCGACCGCCGTGCCGCGCCAACCGGCGCCGGCTGCGGCCCAGCCCGCAGCGACGCCCGCCCCGACGGTCCAGATCGAGCCGCTGGTGGTCGTGCCGTCCACGCCGCCCCCGACCGCCGCGCGTCCCGGCGCCAGCGATCCCGACGCCCCGGTCGTGACCCGGCCCCAGCCGCTGGACTGATCCGAAAGATCGCGCGCCTTCGCAGGTGACGAAGCGGCCTTCAGCCCCTACCTACAGGCCATGACTGTTCACGCCTCCCCGCCGCCCATCCTCGACGCCGCCGGCGTCGATACCGACGAAGCCCTGTCGATCTTGAAGACCGCGCTCGCCGGCGCCGACGACGGCGAACTGTTCCTGGAGCGGTCCGAGAGCGAGAGCCTGGTGTTCGACGACGGACGGCTGAAGTCCGCCGCCTATGACGCGACCGAGGGCTTCGGCCTGCGGGTCGTGGCGGGCGAGACCGCCGGCTACGCCCACGCCAACGAGATTTCGGGCGCCGCCCTGCGCCGCGCCGCCGACAGCGCCGCCCTGGCCAAACAGGGTCACGCCGCCCTGGTCGCCGACGGGCCGCGCGCCACCAATCAGAAACTGTATGGCGAGGTCGACCCCCTCGCCTCGCCTGCCTTCTCCGACAAGATCGCCCTGCTGGCCGAGATCGACGCCTGGGCCCGTGCCCGTGATCCGCGCGTCGTCCAGGTCTCGGCCTCGCTGGTGGGCGAGCGCCGCGCCATCGAAATCCTGCGCGCCGACGAGCGGGCGGTGCGCGACGTGCGGCCCCTGGTGCGCCTGAACGTCTCGGTCACCGTCGAACAGAACGGCAAGCGCGAGAGCGCCTCGTCCGGCGCGGGCGGCCGAGCCGGGTTCGAAACCTGGGTCGCCCCCGAACGCTGGCAGGCCCAGGTGGACGAGGCCCTGCGTCAGGCCCTGGTCAATCTGGACGCCATCGATTGTCCCGCGGGCGAAATGGAGGTGGTCCTGGGCGCCGGCTGGCCCGGCGTCCTGCTGCACGAAGCCATCGGCCACGGGTTTGAGGGCGACTTCCACCGCAAGGGCTCGTCCGTCTTCAACGGCATGATGGGCAAGCGGGTCGCCGCCCCCGGTGTCACCGTGGTTGATGACGGCTCCATCGCGGGGCGTCGCGGCTCCCTGTCCATCGATGACGAAGGCACCCCGACCTCGCGCACCGTTCTGATCGAGGATGGGATCATGGTCGGGCTGATGCACGACCGGCTGTCGGCGCGGGAGATGGGCGTCGCCGCCACCGGCAACGGGCGTCGCCAGTCCTTCGCCCACATGCCCATGCCGCGCATGACCAACACCTTCATGGAGGGGGGCAAGGACTCCAAGGCCGACATGATCGCCAATACGAAGCGCGGCCTCTACGCCGCCAACTTCTCGGGCGGCCAGGTGGACATCACCAACGGTAAGTTCGTGTTCCAGTGCAACGAGGCCTATCTGATCGAGGACGGAGTGATCACCGCACCGGTCCGCGGCGCCACCCTGATCGGAGACGGGGCCACGGCACTGACCCGGATCCAGATGGTCGGCGACGACTTCGCCTTCGATCCCGGCGTGGGCGTCTGCGGCAAGGCCGGACAGGGCGTCCCCGTCGGCATCGGCCAGCCTTCGCTGAAGATCGGCGGACTGACCGTTGGCGGAACGGCGGTCTGAGCCAGCGGAACCGTATCGCGACGCAGGGTGTTTTCTCGCTACACTGGAGAGGGAACACCCATGCCGACCGAACGCGAAGTCAGACATCCTGATGGCCGGGTTGAACGCATCACCGAAACCACGGACGCTCCCACCACCATCGTAGAGCGCCGCAGCGGTAGCGGCATGGGCGCCATCGTCGCCCTGATCATCGGCCTGCTGGCCGTGTTGGTGATCGGCTATTTCCTGATGAACATGGACCGCAACGACGCGGTCGAATCCAACGCCATCGCCGGCGCGGCCGAGAGCGTCGGCAACGCCGCCGACAATATCGGCGACGCCGCCCGCGACGCCGTGCCCGAACGCGCCCCGGCGCCGGCTAACTAAATCGTCAGGGGGCGGACGGACGCCATTCGGGACCGAGCGGTTCCAGCCCGTCCGCCTCCAGTCGATCCAGCACCCCGCCCGGCTCGGCTAGCAGGCGCAAGGGCGCGATGGCGACCGTGACGCCGGTCTCGGCCAGGGCATCGTCAACCGCCGTGTTCCAGATGCCCCGCAGCGTCTCGCCCTGCCCCATCACCGCCCAGTACGAACAGGCGTTGGTCGCCTGGTCCAACGATGAAGCCAATACAGCGGGCACACGCCGCAGACGCCAGGCCTCGGCGCGCTGGGCGGCCTCTTCCGGGTGCGCCTCGGCCGCCGTCACCGCCGCCGTGATACAATCGACATAGGCCTCGGGCGGGGTGGTCAGGATCTTGTCAACCATCTCGTCGCCGCGAAAGACACCCACCGGCTCGGCCGGCGTGCGGTTGGTCCGGGCGGCGCGGCGCACCACCTCCGACACCGGCCGCGCCCGACGCGCATAGCCGCCGTGTTCCATCAGGTCCGCCGACAGCATCAGCATGCTCTTGCGGCTGGGGCCCTCGCCCGTCGCCTGTTCCACCCGCGCCTCAAGCTCGGGCGACAGATAGTCCGCGCTGGTGCGGTCGTCCGGCAGGCGCGTCAGGGTTCGCATCCGCCATAGCAGACGCCCGACATCCGCCAGGGACGCGCGCCCCTCGACCGGAAACAGCACCCGATCCGCCCGTTCGACCGCCGAGATCAGGGCGTCGGTGCGCCATTCCATATCGGGCGGCAGGCCGTCGATCGACCCGACCAGGATCAGCACGCTGTCGCCGCGCCGCACCTCCCACATCGGCCCCTCGATCCGGCGCGCCGTGACGACGATGTCTTCGACCGCATCGGACGGAACCTCCTGGGCCGAGACCGGGCCGGCAAACGCGGCGGCGGCCAGCAGGGACAACAACAGGCAAGATGAGCGTCTGATCATTACATCGCTGTAAGGCGTTCTACTGTCTTATGTGTAATGAAATCCCTGTAATGATGTCGTCGATTTAATTCACCTTTCAGCCTTGTAACTGGAGATGAACGCGTCGGATCGGCACACCTCTCGCCAACGAAACGAGGGGAACCCCATGACCAAGACCCTGCTGCTGGCCAGCACCGCCCTGCTCTTCACCGCCAGCGCCGCCTTCGCCGGTGATGCGCCGCAGGTCGCCGAGGCCCCGGTCCCGACCGGGCCGACCAGCCAGGCGCCGTTGACCGACGCCAACCAGCGCGGCGTGCTGGTCTTCACCCCCGACTTCTTCGCCGCCCAGCGCCCCAACACGGCGCTGGACATGGTCAACCGTGTGCCCGGCTTCTCGGTCGACGACGGTTCCGGCGCGCGCGGCTTCGAAGGGGCGGTCGGCAACGTCCTGATCAACAACAACCGCCCGGCGTCCAAGAACGACTCGGGTTCGAACGTCCTGGGCCGCACCCTGGCCAATCAGGTCCAGCGCATCGAGCTGATCCGCGGCGGCGCGTCCGGCATCGACATGCAGGGCTATGCGGTCGTCGTGAACGTGGTCCTGAAATCCACCAGCAGCCGTCAATCGATCCTGACCTGGAACGCCATGCTGTTCGAAGGCGGCCACGACATCTACGGCGGCTCGTATCAGTTCACGGCGCGAGACGGCGACCGCAGCTGGGGCGTCGTCCTGTCGGACGGCATCGGGTCCAGCGATTCCAACGGCGTCGGCCGTTCGATCCGCACCAATGCGGTGGGCCAGGTCATCCGGGATGAGCGCTACGAGAACGACGGCTGGGGTGGCGGCAACTCCATCCGCGGCAACTATTCCGGGCCCCTGTTCGGCGGCAAGGTCGAGAGCACGGCCCGTTACGGCATCAACGACTATGAGAATTGGTCGGAGCTGACCTCTGCGACCTCGCTGCGTCGCAACGACTATGCGGAGACCGGCGATTCGGGCGAGGTCGGCCTGACCTGGACCCGCCCGATCAATCCGCGCTGGCAGTTCGAGACGCGCTTCATCCATGAGTTCAGCAGCTTCGACAACGTCTCCAACAGCAACGAGACCCTGAACGGCGCCATCGACCCGGAACAGCAGTTCAAATCCAACGGCGACTCTTCGGAAACCATCCTGCGCGCCCTGGTCCGCAACGAGCGTTCGCCGGCCCTGACGTTCGAGGCCGGCGGCGAGGTCGCCTACAATATGCTGGACGTGCAGCAGGGCTTCACCATCGGCGGGACGGCAGTCGATCTGCCCAGCGCCTCGGTCAAGGTCGAGGAGACGCGCGGCGAGGGTTTCGGCAAGGTGACCTGGCGCGCGAACCCAAAGTTCACGCTGGAGGGCGGAGTCCGTCTGGAGGCCTCGACCATCAAACAGTCCGGCGACGCGAACCAGGAAAAGAGCTTCTTCTTCGCCAAGCCCCGCCTCCTGGCGACCTGGACGCCGATGGCCAACAACCAGCTGCGGTTCCGTTTCGAACGCGAACTGGGTCAACTCAATTTCGGCGACTTCGCCGCATCGGCCGACCTGGGTGAAAACAATGTCTTCGGCGGCAACGTCGATCTGGAGCCGGAGCAGCGCTGGATCTCCGAACTGACTTATGAACGCCGCTTCTGGGGCGAGGGCATCGTCGCCATCGGCTATCGCCACGACCGGATCATCGACGTCATCGACCGCCTGCCGCTGCCCGGCGGTCTGTCGGCGGTAGGCAATATCGGCGACGGCACGCTGGACCAGCTGTCGCTGAACGTGACGGCGCCGTTGGACAAGGTCGGCATCTCGGGCGCGCGCTTCACCTTCAGGAACAACTGGAACAAGACCAGCGTCACGGACCCGACCACGGGCGAGGACCGCCGCATCTCGGGCGTGCGCGCCAGCCAAGCCAATATCGGCTTCCAGCAGGACATCACCCGGTGGAAGACCCAGTGGGGGATCAACTGGTTGCCGCGCCTTGGCCAGGGCACCTATGGCCCGGATCAGGTCAGCGTCTGGCGCGGCTCGGACTACATCGAGGCCTTCGTCGAATACAAGCCGACCGTGACCCTGGCGATCCGCGCCCAGCTGAACCTGTGGGACGACTTCACCATCCGCCGCACGGTCTATGCCTCGCGCGACCCGCGCACCGTCGCCTTCGTCGAGGACCGCGACATCGACCCGCGCACCTTCCTGTCGCTGCGCGTCCGCAAGACGTTCTGAGGCCAGACGGCGTCCAGCAAAAAGCCCCGGCGGATCGCTCCGCCGGGGCCTTTCTTCGTCAGGCGGTCGGGATCAGTGAACCCCGGCCATGCCCTTCTTGAGCAGCGGCGAGATCAGCAGCAGGAAGACGCCGACACCGACGCCCGTCCAGCCGATGGTGCCGAAGATCGACCCATAGGTCTCCAGCGCCAGGGCCGGGCTGGTCACGACGCCCGCGACCGTGTCCGTCGCCGTCGCCTTGGCGATCAGTCCGGCGACGATGTGCGCCACCGAGCTGGACAGGAACCAGACGCCCATCATCAGGCCGACCACGCGCGCCACCGACAGTTTGGTGATCATCGACAGGCCGACGGGCGACAGACACAGCTCGCCGATCGTGTGGAAGAAGTAGGTCAGGAACAGGAACAGCAACGGCACGCGGAAGGCCTCGTTGGCCTGGCTGCCCGCCGCCCAGGTCAGGACCAGGAAGCCGAAGCCGACGAAGACCAGACCGAACGAGAACTTGACCGGCGTTGACGGCTCCAGCTTGCGCTTGGCCAACCAGACCCACAGGGCCGCCATGATCGGGCCGCCGATGACGATGATGCCGGGGTTGAACATCTGCGTATAGCCGGCGTTGAACCAGCTGGGCATCTGGGTCGACTGGTCCGCGAACAGGGTCAGCGACGAACCGGCCTGTTCGAACAGGGCCCAGAACAGCACCGAGAAGAAGATCAGCACCTGGGCGACCAGCATACGGCTGCGCTCGGCGCCCTTCAGACGGAAGACGGTGAAGCCGACGACCGAGGCGAAGATCACGCCGGCGATCCAGGGCAGGCCCGTCTCGATGATCTCGTGGCGTTGCATCAGGAGCCAGGTCGGGACGACGGCGATGATGCCGGCGATCCAGAAGAAGGGCACCAGCGGCACGCCCAGGATCGAACGCCCCTGGATCGGGACCGGCGGTCCGCCGCGACCTTCCAGCCACGACTGACCCAGCACGAAGGTCAGCAGACCCGCCAGCATGCCGATGCCCGCCAGGCCGAAGCCGTAGGCCCAGCCGTAGTTGAAGCCCAGATAGGAACAGGCGGCCGTGGCCAGGAACGAACCCAGGTTGATGCCGACGTAGAAGATGGTGAAGCCGCCGTCGCGGCGGGGATCGTTCTGTTCGTAGAGCGAGCCGACGACGGTCGAGATATTGGCCTTCAGGAAGCCGACGCCGACGATGATCAGGGCCAGCGCCAGGAACAGGACGGGCTCGCCCAGCTTCTGGTCGCGCTCGGTCTCCAGCGTATAGGCGCCGGTCGCGGTGAAGGCGGGGAAGCCGGCGGCGGCGGCGGCCTGAGGCGCAGCCTGGGTCGCGGGATCAAGCGCGCCGGTCGGCGGCGTGCCCAGACCCGTGCCGACAGCGGCGGCCGCTGCGTCTGCGGCGTTGGCGGCCGAGGGTTCGGCGCCGACGGTCGAAACACCTTCGGGCGTGATGGCGATATGAACCCGCTCGTCGCCGTTGACGGCGAACATCTTGCGGTTCTGATCGCGGCCTTCGACCTGGATCTGATAGGTCTTTTCGCCGATGGTCAGGCTTTCACGTCCGCCTGTGCCTTCGAAGGCCATGGTGAAGTGGCCCAGCACCAACAGGACGGCGCCGATGATGACCGCCTTGCGCGATCCCAGATATTTGTCGGCGATCATGCCGCCGATGACCGGCATCAGATACACCAGCGCGGCGTAGGCGGCGTAGATGCCCTGGGCCTCGGCCGGGCCGAACAGGAAGTGCTGCGTCAGGTACAGCACCAGCAGGGCGCGCATACCGTAGTAAGAAAACCGTTCCCACATCTCGGTGAAGAACAGGATCACCAGCCCCCGCGGGTGCCCCAGGAAAGTCTTGCGAGGCTCTAGCGCCCCCCCATCCGTCGCTGTCAACGGCTCACTCCCAACTGCTGCGCCGCTATCGGGCGCGCGAAAGGCGCATACCCAGCACAGCGGGCGAATCCGAACAAGTGTTAAGGCCGTTGTGGGACAGCGTGCCGCGAAGACCTGTCGCCAGACACAACCTGTGGTGATATATGTTGGCGCCCATTCTGCAATCCTCGCGCCCAGGAGAAACCCCCGGTTTCATAATGGGAAGGAGCGCCCGATGTCCGTTCGACCGATCGTCGGATCCGACCACGAGGCCCTGAACCGGCTGCACCGAGACGTGGGCTGGCCCGAACGGTCGCCGGCCGGCTGGCGCTGGCTGGAGGCCAATCCGGCGCGCCAGGATATCGCAGCCCCGGCCGGCTGGGTGGTCGCCGACGATCAGGACGAGGCCGTCGCCATGCTGGGCAACTTCATCCAGCGGTTTCGGCACGGGTCACGCAGTCTCTATGGGGCGACCGGCTTTTCGATCATCGTGCCGCCTAGCCAGAAAGGCGCCAGCCGTCCGCTGATCCGCACCTTCCTGAAACAGTCCGGCCTGTTCGCTCGCTACACCTTCAACGCCAATGCGCGCTCGGCGCCGCTCTATAGCCTGTTCGGCATGTCGCCCTGGCCCGCCCAGACCCACGGGCTGAAGCTGTCGTGGGTGACGGACCGGGTGGCCTGCGCCAAGGGGCGGATGCTGCGAAGCCTTCTAGGCCGCACCTCGGCGCAGACGGCCGCCCGGCTGGGCGAGCAGCTGATGAACGGACGGGTGTTTCAACAGACGACCCCGGCCCTGCCGCCGCAGGTGATCGTGCTGCGCGACCTGTCGGACGCCTCGCCCTATGCCGATTTCTGGCGGATGTTGTCGTCCGAAGATCGGCTGCTGGCGGATCGCAGCCCAGAGACCCTGCGCTGGCGCATGGCGGACCCCGACCTGACGCTGACGCCGCTGTTGCTGGCCTGTGTGCGCGAGGGACGGATCGTCGCGACCGCCATGGCGCAGATGACCAAGACCAGCCTGATCGAGCCGCCCTGCCTGGACATCATCGATCTGGTCGCTTTGGAAACGGCGCAGGATGCGATCGAACTTTTGACGCAGGCCCTGATCGACAATGCGCGCGCCATGGGCGCCGCCAAGGTGCGGTTGCAGATGGTGACGGCGCGGATGATGGCTGCCTTGGGCGACCTGGCGACCACGGCGCGGCGCGAAGGCGGTTGGGGCCATTGCCACGCCATCATCGACGATCCGGCGCTGGCGGCCGCCTGGGCGCCGACCCCGTTCGACGGTGACTACGGCATCTGTTCGCGCAATCCACCGGCGCCGACGCGCCTCAGCCGGCCGTCCGCGGCGCGCGCGACATCGCGCGGCCGCGTCTCCAAGGCCTGATCAGGCGGTTGGGCGGGCCTTCAGCTCGTCGCGGATTTCGATCAACAGGGCTTCGGTCGCGGTGGGCGCCGAAGGTGTCGCGTCCGGCTCGGCAGCCTGCTGGCGGCGCAGCTTGTTGATCAGCTTCACCATCATGAAGATGACGAAGGCGACGATCAGGAACTGGATCATCACATTGATGAAGGCGCCGTATTCGATCACGGCCGGCTCGCCGGTCGGATTGGCCGGATTGACCGGCAGGGTGATCTTCAGGTCCGCAAAGTCGATCCCGCCAATCAACCAGCCGATCGGCGGCATGATGACCTGATCGACCAGGCTGGTGACGATCTTGCCGAAGGCGCCGCCGATGATGACGCCGACCGCCAGGTCGACGACATTGCCCTTGACCGCGAATTCACGAAACTCAGACAGCAGGCTCATGGATTTTTCCTTGGATGGTCGTCAGAGGGCGAGGCGCAGGATCACGCGTCGCCGGAAGCGTTAAGCCGCTCGCGCAGTTCCTTGCCGCTCTTGAAGAAGGGCACGGCCTTGGCCGGCACCTCGACGGCCTCGCCGGTGCGGGGATTGCGTCCCGCCCGCGCCGGGCGCGAACGAACCGACAGGGCTCCGAAACCGCGCAGCTCGACCCGACCGCCCTCGGACAGGGCCGTGGTCATGGTGCCCAAAATGACATTGACCAACCGCTCCACCTCCGCGTGGGTCAGGTGGGTGTTTTCCATCGCCAGCTTTTCGATCAGTTCGGACTTGATCATCGATGCCCCTGCCAGCTCGTTTTGACAGGCCGTCTCGCCCGCCGTCGATCCAGAAGCTGCACCCTAACCTTCGACCGGCTCTCGAAAAAGCCCTTATCCGCCAATGATGCGCGCCATTCGCAAGAAATGTGTCCGCTAGCGAACACAAGGGTGTGCCAGACAGAGAAAAGGGCGACGGGATCGCTCCCGCCGCCCTCATCTTTAGTGCGCTATCGCGGAGCGCGCGGCGCTCCGCTGCTTGAGCGCTTAGTCCTTGGTGCCGGCGTTCTTCAGCGCAGCGCCCAGGATGTCGCCCAGCGAAGCGCCCGAATCGGACGATCCGAACTGTTCGATAGCCTCGGCCTCGTCCTTCATTTCCAGCGCCTTGATCGACACCGAGACGCGGCGCGAGGCCTTGTCGACGGCGGTGATCATGGCGTCGATGCGATCGCCGACGGCGAAGCGCTCGGGACGTTGCTCGTTACGGTCACGCGACAGGTCCGACTTGCGGACGAAGGCCGTCACCGGCGCGTCGTCTTCACCGAACTTGACCTCGATGCCGCCCGACTCGATCGACGAGACGGTGACGGTGATCTGCTGGCCGCGACGATAGGTGTCGCCCTCGCCGATCGGATCGCCGCCGAGCTGCTTGATGCCCAGCGAGACGCGTTCCTTCTCGACGTCGACGTCCAGGACCTTGGCCTTGACCATCTCGCCCTTGCGGTAACGCTGGATGGCTTCTTCACCCGACACCGACCAGTCGAGGTCGGACAGGTGGACCATGCCGTCGATGTCGTTGTCCAGGCCGATGAACAGGCCGAACTCGGTGGCGTTCTTGACTTCGCCCTCGACGGTCGAGCCGATCGGGTTGTTGGCGACGAAGGCGTCCCACGGATTGTCCTGAGCCTGCTTCAGGCCCAGCGAGATGCGGCGCTTGGAGGCGTCGACATCCAGAACCACGACGTCGACTTCCTGCGAGGTCGAGA
>NZ_JBAZPR010000013.1:0-130022 GCF_041648115.1 Brevundimonas sp. | reverse complement strand
CAGGCCGGCACTCTAACCAACTGAGCTACACCCGCGTTTCCCGGCCGAAGCGGCTGTGCGCCCCGGCGAGGGGCGTCGTTTAGGCGGGCTGACACATCGCGTCAAGCGACCTTTTCGGAGAAACGCGACCCTCAACGCGACGGGGCTGTGGACGGCGTGACGATCGCCGCCTGGGGTTGGCTGTGCGGGCCTGCCAAGCCGCCGCTGGTCGGCTCCTGAGCGGCCACGGCCGGGGCGGGCGGTTCATAGTGGACGCCGACGCCCGGCCCCAGCGGCAGGTCGAAAGCGACCCAGGCCGCCACCATGGCCAGACCGGCGATCAGGAAGGCCCCGGCATAGGGCAGCATGGTCGCCATCAGGGAGCCAAGGCCGAATCGTGGATCCCAGCGCTGGGCGAAGGTCAGGATCAGCGGGAAGTAGCTCATCAGCGGTGTGGCGATGTTGGTGACCGAATCGCCCATCCGATAGGCGGCCGTTGTCATCTCCGGCGAAATGCCCAGCAGCATGAACATGGGCACGACGATGGGCGCCAAGGCCGACCATTTGGCCGAGGCCGAGCCGATGAACAGGTCAAAGAAGCAGGAGACGAAGACGACGCAGATCAGCAGCAGAGGGGCGGGCAAGGCCAGGGTCTTCAGTCCGGCCGCCGCGTTCACCGCCAGGATCGGTCCGAGGCCCGACCAGTTGAACATGGCCACGAAGTGGGCTGCGAAGAAGGCTAGCACGATATAGGGCGCCAGCTGGGCGATGCCGTCGCGCATCATCGTCACCATGTCGCGATGCGACTTGATCGTCCCGGACCCTGCACCATAGGCCCCGCCGGTGACGAAGAAGGTGATGGCGAAGAAGGCGACCAGCGACTTGTAGAGCGGATTGAACTTCTGCTCCGGGTCGACCTCGGGATCGACGAACGGCGAGCCCGGTATGAAGGTCAGCATGGCCCACAGGCCGATCATGCCCAGAACCGCCAGGCCGGCGAACCGCAGGCCGCGCTTCTCGGCGGCGGTCAGCGGCTGTTTTTCCGAGGCGTTGGGGGCGGCGACGCCCTCGGCCGGCTTCCAGACGCCCAGGCGCGGCTCGATCACGCGATCCGTCAGGAACCAGACGATGGGGGTGAAGACGAACACCACCCCCACGATGAAGAACCAGTTGCCGGCGATGTTCACCGAATAGGACGGATCGATCAGTTGCGCGGCCGGCTCGGTGATGCCCAGGATCAGCGCATCGCTGGCCCCCGGAAAAAGATTGCCGGCATATCCGCCCGAAACAGCGGCGAAACCGGCGGCGAGGCCGGCCAGCGGATTGCGGCCCGCGGCGGCGAAGATCACGGCCGCCAGAGGGATGACGACGACGTAAGAGGCGTCCGACGCGTGGTGGGACACCATACCGGTGACGACGACGATCGGCGTCAGTATGGCGCGAGGGGCGTTCAGCAGAGCGCCGCGAATGGCGGTGGCGAACAGGCCCGTCCGCTCTGCGACCGATGCGCCGTATATGATGGTGATCACGATCCCCAGCGGCGGGAAGTCGGCCAGGGTGCGCGGCATGCCGATGATCAGCTGCGCCAGGTTCTCGGGCGACAACAGGCTCTTGGCGACCAACTGATCGCCGGTCACGGGATTGACGGCGGACCAGCCCATGCCCGCGCCGACCATGCTGAGGACGATCAGTCCGCCGATCAGCCAAAGGAACAGGAAGACGGGATCGGGCAGGCGATTCCCGATCCGCTCCACGGCGTTCAGGGCGCGGCTGGCTGCGCTCATTCGGATGACTTTCGGTTACATGATCAGGCTCGCAATAGGGCTTTGCGGACGTGTGGCGCGCAAGCGTCGGGCCTGCGACATATGGCGCGCCAACTTGCGATCCATTCTCAATGAAAAGCCAATGTCCGCAGGGGTTTGAACGGCGACGTTCTTGGGTCTAAGAAGCGCCGAATCCCGCCTCTCCCCGGCGGACGAGGTTCTTCGAATGAACGCATTCCTTCTCGAATATCTGCCCGTCGTCATCTTCGCCGGCGTGGCTGCCCTGATCGGTATTCTTTTCATCGTGCTGCCGCTGGTGCTAGCGCCGAAGAATCCCGACTCGGAAAAGCTGTCGGCTTATGAGTGCGGGTTCAACGCCTTCGACGACGCGCGCATGAAGTTCGACATCCGCTTCTATCTGGTGTCGATCCTGTTCATCATCTTCGATCTGGAAGTGGCCTTCCTCTTCCCGTGGGCGGTGTCGATGTTCGATCTGTCGCACGCCGGAATGGTCTTCGCCTTCTGGTCGATGATGGTCTTCCTCGGGGTGCTGACCATCGGCTTCATATACGAATGGAAGAAGGGAGCCCTGGAATGGGAGTAGTCGCCGCTTCCACGCCGACGACCCTGGTCACGGCATCCGGCGCGCCGCTGGTTCCGGCCGGCGCCGCTGCGCGTTCGACCGTCGAGGGCTATGATCCCAAGGTCCACGACAAGTTTTTCGAGGCCGTGAACATGGAGCTCGGTGAGCGCGGCTATCTGGTCGCCGCCGCCGACGACGTCATCAACTGGGCGCGCACCGGCTCGCTGATGTGGATGACCTTTGGTCTGGCCTGCTGCGCTGTCGAGATGATCCAGATGTCGATGCCGCGTTTCGACGTCGAACGCTTCGGCATGGCGCCGCGCGCCAGCCCGCGCCAGTCGGACCTGATGATCGTCGCCGGCACCCTGACCAACAAGATGGCCCCGGCCATCCGCAAGGTCTACGACCAGATGCCCGACCCACGCTACGTCGTGTCGATGGGAAGTTGCGCCAACGGCGGCGGCTACTACCACTATAGTTACAGCGTCGTGCGCGGTTGCGACCGCGTCGTGCCGGTGGACGTCTATGTGCCCGGCTGCCCACCGACGGCAGAGGCGTTGCTTTACGGTCTGCTGCAACTGCAGAAGAAGATCCGTCGCACGGGGACCATCGACCGATGACCTCTTTGGCTGTTCAGGCCCAACACGAGGCCGTCCTGACGCCTCTGGGCGCCGAGATGGTCGGTGCGCTGGGTGTCGAGGCGCAGATCGCCTTTGGCGAACTGACGCTGGTGGCGCCGCGCGAGCGGATCGTCGAGGTGCTGACGGCGCTGCGCGATCAGTTCGGCTTCCAGCAACTGCTGGATCTCTGCGGCGTCGACTACCCGGATCGCAAGGAGCGGTTCGAGGTGGTCTATCACCTGCTGTCGATGACCAAGAACGCGCGCTTGCGCGTCAAGGTATCGACCGATGACACCCAGCCCGTGCCAACGGCCATCTCGGCCTATCCGGCCGCCAACTGGTTCGAGCGCGAAGCCTACGACATGTACGGCATGCTGTTCTCCGGTCACCCGGACATGCGTCGCCTGCTCACGGACTACGGCTTCGAAGGCCATCCGCTGCGCAAGGACTTCCCGATGACGGGCTATGTCGAGGTCCGCTACGACGAGGAACAGCGCCGCGTGGTCTATGAGCCGGTCAAGCTGACGCAAGAGTTTCGCACGTTCGATTTCCTGTCGCCCTGGGAAGGCGCCGAATACCCCGCGCCGGTCCTGCCGGGCGACGAGAAGGCGGGAGGCCAGGCGTAATGGCTGACGGAAACCCCACCCTGCCGCTGGGCGTCGATGTGTTCGAGGACGAACTCGACACGCGCACCGCCCACGCGCGCGATATGGAAGACCGCAAGTTCACCATCAACTTCGGTCCGCAACACCCGGCCGCGCACGGCGTGCTGCGCCTGGTGCTGGAGCTGGACGGCGAGATCGTCGAGCGCGTCGATCCGCACATCGGCCTGCTGCATCGCGGCACCGAAAAGCTGATGGAGGCGCGCACCTATCTTCAGAACGTGCCGTATCTGGATCGTCTCGACTACGTCGCGCCGATGAACCAGGAGCACGCCTTCTGCCTGGCCATCGAGAAGCTGCTGGGCATCGAGGTGCCTTACCGGGCGCAGCTGATCCGCGTCCTGTATTCGGAAATCGGCCGTATCCTGTCGCACATGCTGAACGTGACGACCCAGGCCATGGACGTGGGCGCCCTGACGCCGCCGCTATGGGGCTTTGAGGAACGCGAAAAGCTGATGGTGTTCTACGAGCGCGCCTGCGGCGCCCGTCTGCACGCCAACTATTTCCGTCCGGGCGGCGTCCACCAGGACCTGCCGATGGATCTGATCGACGACATCGGCCGCTGGTGCCACGAGTTCCCGCCGGCGCTGAAGGACATCGAAAGCCTGGTCACCGAGAACCGCATCTTCAAGCAGCGCAACGTCGACATCGGCGTGGTGTCCAAGCAGCAGGCCCTGGAATGGGGCTTCACCGGCGTAATGCTGCGTGGCTCGAACATCGCCTGGGACCTACGCAAGTCGCAGCCCTACGAATGCTATGCCGAGCTGGAGTTCGACATCGTCGTCGGCAAGAACGGCGACTGCTGGGACCGTTATCTGGTGCGCATCGAAGAGATGAAGCAGTCGGTGCGGATCATGGAACAGTGCATCCATAAACTGCGCAACTGCCCCGGCGAGCCGGTGATGATCGAGGACAACAAGATCGTTCCGCCGCGTCGTGGCGAGATGAAGCGGTCGATGGAATCCCTGATCCATCACTTCAAGCTGTACACCGAGGGCTTCAAGACGCCCGAGGGCGAGGTCTATGCCTCGGTCGAGGCGCCCAAGGGCGAGTTCGGCATCTATCTGGTGTCGGACGGCACCAACAAACCGTATCGCGTGAAGATCTCGGCGCCAGGCTTCCGCTCGCTGCAGGCGATGGACTGGATGAATCGCGGCCACCAGTTGGCCGACGTGTCCGCCATCCTCGGCTCGCTCGACATCGTTTTCGGAGAAGTGGACCGATGAGCGTTCGTCGTCTCGCCAAGGTACAGCCCGCCTCGTTCGCCTTTACGGCCGACACGACGGCCAAGGCCGAGTGGTGGATCAAGAAATACCCGGAAAGCCGTCGCCAGTCGGCGGTGATCCCGGTGCTTTGGCTGGTGCAGAAGCAGGAAGGCTGGGTCTCCGAACCCGCCATCCGCGCCGTAGGCGAACTGCTGGATATGGCCTACATCCGGGTGCTGGAGGTCGCGACCTTCTACACCATGTTCATGCTGGAGCCGGTCGGCAAGACGGCGCTGATCCAGGTGTGCGGCACCACGCCGTGCATGCTGCGTGGCGCCAATGAGCTGATGAAGGTCTGCAAGGAAAAGATCGGTCCCAAGGACCATCTGTCCGCCGACGGCCGCTTCACCTGGCAGGAAGTCGAATGCCTGGGCGCCTGTTCGAATGCGCCGATGGCTCAGATCAACGACTATTATTTCGAAGACCTGACGCCCGAGACGATCGGCCAGATCATCGACGATTTCGCCGCCGGCAAGACGCCGAAGCCGGGTTCCTATGCCGGTCGCATTACGTCGGAACCGGCGGGCGGCGCCAAGACGCTGCTGGACGCCAAGCTGTATGACGGTTCTGCCGCCAAGCCGATCAAGAAGCTGCCGAACAGCGACCCGGCGCCGGTCGAGAAGGCGCCGGCCTGATGTCGCCGCCTGATCTGAGCACCGACGAAGGCCGCGCGGCCTATCGCAAGGAACTGCGCAATGTCGGGCGTCCGCTGCGCGCGGGCGGACTGGCCATGGTCGTCGGCGCCGCCGTGCTGATCCTGATGTCGCGTCAGGGCGCGGTCGGACCGTGGGCGGTCAATCTCTCCTACTTCATGCTGGCGGCGGGCTGGGTGATGGTCATTGCGGCCATCTGGATGCGCACCCGCCACCACAAGCGCCGTCTGGCGGAAGGACTCTGAGGGCCATGATCGGCATTCTCGAAGACAAGGATCGCATCTTCACCAACCTGTACGGCTTCCAGGACTGGACGCTGGACGGGGCGAAGAACCGCGGCGCCTGGAACGCCACCAAGGACATGCTGGACCTTGGGCGCGACTGGATCATCAACAACGTCAAGGCCTCGGGTCTGCGCGGCCGTGGCGGTGCGGGCTTCTCTACCGGCCTGAAGTGGTCGTTCATGCCCAAGGAAGTGAAGGATCGTCCTCACTACCTGGTCATCAACGCCGACGAATCCGAGCCCGCGACCTGCAAGGACCGCGAGATCATGCGTCATGATCCGCACCTGCTGATCGAAGGCGCGCTGATCGCCAGCTTCGCGATGCAGGCCCATGCCTGCTACATCTACCTGCGCGGCGAATACGTGCTGGAGCGCGAGCGGATGGAAGCCGCCGTCAAGCAGGCCTACGAAGGCAAGCTGATCGGCAAGGACAACGTCCACGGTTGGGACTTCGACGTCTACATCCACCACGGCGCCGGCGCCTATATCTGCGGCGAAGAGACGGCCCTGCTGGAATCGCTGGAAGGCAAGAAGGGTCAGCCGCGCCTGAAGCCGCCGTTCCCGGCCGGTGCGGGCCTCTACGGCTGCCCGACTACGGTGAACAACGTGGAGTCGATCGCCGTCGTCGGCACCATCCTGCGTCGCGGCGCCGACTGGTTCGCCAGCTTCGGCCGTCCGAACAACACCGGCACCAAGCTGATGTCCCTGTCGGGTCACGTGAACACGCCGTGCGTGGTCGAAGAGGCCATGTCGATCCCGCTGCGCCAGTTGATCGAGGATCACGGCGGCGGCGTTCGCGGCGGCTGGGGCAATCTGAAGGCCATCATCCCTGGCGGCGCATCCTGCCCGGTCATCACGCGCGAACAGGCCGAGACGGTCCTGATGGACTTCGATTCCATGCGCGAGGTTCGATCGTCGCTGGGCACTGCCGGCGTGACCGTGATGGACGAGTCGACCGACATCGTGAAGGCGATCGCTCGCATCAGCTACTTCTTCAAGCACGAGAGCTGCGGCCAGTGCACGCCGTGCCGCGAAGGCACCGGTTGGATGTGGCGCGTGCTGGAGCGTATGGCCGTGGGCGAGGCCGATCCGTCGGAAATCGACCTGCTGCTGGACGTCGCCGGACAAGTCGAGGGTCACACCATCTGCGCCCTGGGCGACGCCGCCGCCTGGCCGGTCCAGGGCCTGATCCGTCACTTCCGTCACGAGATCGAAGATCGCATCGCCAACTACCGCAGCCGCCGCGCGAATTTCGCCGGCCACGCGATCGCTGCGGAGTGACCATGCGTCTCGCTGCCGCCCTGTTGCTGATGCTTCCGACCCTCGCCGCCTGCGGCGATGCGGAGAAGGCTGCGCCTCAGACGCCGACGGCGCCCAAGGCGTCGGTTGCATCAGAAACCGTGGCTACGCCGGTCTCGAAGGCGGCGGTTCCAGCGAACCTTGAAGCGGCTTGCCGCGACGTGGTGAACCGCATGTATGGCCAGGAAGGCGACGCCGTCGACTTCACCGCCACCGGCGAACGCACGGCCCAGGTGTCGTGGCGTGCGCCGGTTGATGGCGGCAGGTTGGAATTCGAATGCCGGGCGGATGCTGACGGCGCGGGCCTGTTCCGCGACGGCCAGTCGATGTCCGTGGATGTACAAATGGCGGCTCCCGCCGCCAAACAAGAGGCTCGCTGATGCCTATCGCCAAGGTCAACGGCGTCGAAACCGAGTTCGAGCCCGGCATGACCGTGCTCCAGGTCGCCGAACGCGCGGGGCAGGAGATTCCGCGTTTCTGCTACCACGAACGCCTGTCTATCGCCGGCAACTGTCGCATGTGCCTGGTCGAGGTGAAGCCTGGACCGCCCAAGCCGCAGGCTTCGTGCGCGCTTCCGGCCGCCGAAGGTCAGGAAATCTTCACCGACACGCCGATGGTCAAGAAGGCCCGCGAAGGGGTGATGGAGTTCCTGCTCATCAACCACCCGCTGGATTGCCCGATCTGCGACCAGGGCGGCGAGTGCGACCTGCAGGACCAGTCGGTCGGCTACGGCCGCGACGGCTCGCGCTATTCGGAGAACAAGCGCGCGGTCGAAGAAAAGGCGATGGGTCCGACCATCAAGACCTTCATGACGCGCTGCATCCAGTGCACGCGCTGCGTCCGATTCATCACCGAAGTCGCGGGCGTGCCGGACATCGGCATGATCTCGCGCGGCGAGGACGCCGAGATCACGACCTATCTGGAGAAGTCGGTCGCCTCGGAACTGTCGGGCAACGTCAACGACCTGTGCCCGGTCGGCGCCCTGACGCACCGTCCGTGGCAGTACCACTATCGTCCGTGGGAACTGAAGAAGACCGAGACCATCGACGTCATGGACGCCCTGGGCTCGAACATCCGCGCCGACTTCCGCGGCTCCGAGGTGATGCGGGTTCTGCCGCGCGTCAACGAGGGCATCAACGAAGAGTGGCTGTCGGACAAGAGCCGCTATGTCGTCGACGGCCTGACCGCGCGCCGCCTGGACCGCCCTTGGATCCGCGAGAACGGCAAGCTGCGCGCCGCATCGTGGAACGAAGCGCTGGACGCCGTCGCCGCCAAGCTGAAGGCTGCCCCGGCCGACCGTATCGGCGTGATCGCCGGCGATCTGCAGGACGCCGAGTCGATGAAGGCGACGCTGGACCTGTTCCGCGCCCTGGGTTCGAACAACACCGACTGCCGCCAGGACGGCGCCGCCCTGGGCTATGGTCCGCGCGAGGGCTGGCTGTTCAACACCGGCCTGGAAGGCATTGAAAAGGCTGACGCCATCCTGATCGTGGGTGTGAACCCGCGCATCGAGGCGCCGCTGCTGAACGCGCGTCTGCGCAAGAGCTGGATCAAGGGCGACGTCGAGATCGGCGTCATCGGCGAACAGGCCGACCTGACCTTCGACTACGCCTATCTGGGCGCCGGTTCGCAGACCCTGGGCAAGCTGCCCAAGTCGGCGATGGACTTCCTGACCAAGGCCGAGCGTCCGGCGATCATCGTCGGCTCCGGCGCGCTGAACGGGGAGGGCGGCCCGGCCGTCCTGAACGCCCTGGGCGCCTTGGCGAAAAAGGTCGGCGTCGTGACCGACAGCTGGAACGGCTTCAACGTCCTGCACCACGCCGCATCGCGCGTCGCCGGTCTGGATATGGGCTTCGTGCCTGCTGAAGGCGGCCTGACGGTCGCCGAGATGCTGAAGCCGGGCGCGCTGGACGTGCTGTTCCTGCTGGGCGCCGACGAGGTCGATCCGACCGGTTCGAACGCCTTCCGCGTCTATCTGGGCAGCCACGGCGACCGTGGCGCGCACGGCGCCGACGTGATCCTGCCGGGCGCGGCCTATACCGAGAAGTCGGGCCTGTATGTGAATACCGAGGGCCGGGTGCAGATGGCCGAACGCGTCGTCTTCCCCAAGGGCGAGGCCAAGGAAGACTGGGCCATTATCCGCGCCCTGTCTGCCCGCGTCGATCAGACCCTGCCTTACGACACGCTGGAGCAGCTTCGCGCCAAGCTGATGGCCGACCATACGACCTTCGGGCGGATCGACTATCTGCCGGCGCCGGTCGCGTTCGACGTGACGAAGCTGGGCGCCAAGGGCGATCTGGGCGACCGGGTGTTCGCCTCGGCGATCACCGACCCCTATCTTTCCAATCCGATAGCGCGCGCCAGCGCGACGATGGCCGAGCTGTCCGCCCTGCGGATCGCCCCGGTCGCAATGGCGGCGGAGTAAGCCATGGACCCCGTTTCCTTCTGGGCAACGCCTCTGGGCTGGACGCTGATCACCGTCGGTCAGGTCCTGCTGATCACGGTCGGCGTGCTGATCGCCGTCGCCTTCCTGTTGCTGGCTGACCGCAAGGTCTGGGCCGGCGTGCAGATGCGCAAGGGTCCGAACGTCGTCGGTCCCTTCGGCCTGCTTCAGTCCTTCGCGGACATGATCAAGTTCGTGCTGAAGGAGGTCGTGATCCCGGCCGGCGCTGACAAGGCGGTCTTCATCATCGCCCCGATCATCACCGTGATCCTGGCCTTCATGGCCTGGGCGGTCATTCCGTTCGCCCCCGGCTGGGTGGTGTCGGACCTGAACGTCGGCATCCTGTACATCTTCGCTGTGTCGTCGCTGGGCGTTTACGGCATCATCATGGGCGGCTGGGCTTCGAACTCGAAGTATCCGTTCCTGGGCTCGCTGCGTTCGGCAGCGCAGATGGTGTCCTATGAAGTCTCCCTGGGCCTGATCATCATCAATGTGATCCTGCTGGCCGGCACGATGAACTTGTCCGCCATCGTCGAGAGCCAGAAGGGCATGTTCTGGAACTGGTACGGGTTCGGCGGGGGCGCCGACACCTGGCCGCTGGTCGTGATCCTGTTCCCGATGTCGATCATCTTCTTCATCTCGGCCCTGGCCGAGACCAACCGCCCCCCGTTCGACCTGCCCGAGGCCGAGTCCGAACTGGTCGCCGGTTATCAGGTCGAATACAGCTCGACCCCGTACCTGCTGTTCATGATGGGCGAATACGTCAACATCGTCTTCATGTCGGCGATGATCAGCCTGCTGTTCTTCGGCGGCTGGAACCCCGGCGTGCCGCAGGCCTGGATGGACGGGCTGCCGGCCTGGATCGCCTATACGATCTATCTTCTGACCTTCATGGCCAAGACGGTCTTCTGGTTCGTCTGCATCTCGATGGTGAAGGCCTTCGTTCCGCGCTATCGCTATGACCAACTGATGCGCCTGGGCTGGAAGATCTTCCTGCCGACCTCGCTGGTGGCGGTCGTGATCGTCTCGGCGTGGCGCGTGTTCGTGGTGGGATCGTGATGAAGGGTCTTGTCATCGCTTTCGGCCTGCTGACCGTGACGGCCGCCTGCGCGCCCGACAATACGCGCATGCCCGAGTCGAGCTATCAGTGGCAGCAACGCCAGGACCGAATCGAACAGGACTGGCGCGCCAGCCAGCCCGCTCCCCAGACCGCCCCCAAGACGACGCCCGCCCCCAAGGATAAGCCCTGATGTTCACCCGGATCGTCCAAGCCACCAAGGGCGCGATGATGCTGGACGTCATCGGCGCCATCGGCCTGTCGTTGAAATATATGGCGCGGCCCAAGATGACCGTGAACTATCCGTTCGAGCGGAACCCGCAGTCGCCGCGTTTCCGTGGCGAACACGTGCTGCGTCGCTATGCCAACGGCGAGGAACGCTGCATCGCCTGCAAGCTGTGCGAGGCCATCTGCCCGGCCCAGGCCATCACCATCGAGGCCGAACCACGCGCAGACGGCAGCCGCCGCACGACCCGCTACGACATCGACATGGTCAAATGCATCTACTGCGGCCTGTGCCAGGAGGCCTGCCCGGTGGACGCCATCGTGGAAGGGCCCAACTCCGAATTCGCCGTCGAGACGCGCGAGGAGCTGCTCTACGACAAGCAACGCCTGCTCGATAACGGCGACCGCTGGGAACGGCAGATCGCCAAGAATCTGGAACTCGACGCGCCTTACCGCTAAGGCGCTTCTCGCTTGAACGGGCCGACGATTCCCAAATGGGGTCGCGGCCGATACGAAAGGGGCTTCGTCCCGACATGCTGCAAGGCATAGCCTTCTATCTGCTGGCGGCGGTCGCCACGGTTTCCGGCCTTCTGGTCGTGACCGCGCGCAACCCGGTGCACAGCGTGCTGTGGTTGATCCTGGCCTTCTTCTCGTCGGCGGGTCTGTTCGTCCTGCTGGGCGCCGAGTTCCTGGCGATGCTGCTGGTCGTCGTCTACGTCGGCGCGGTCGCGGTGCTGTTCCTGTTCGTCGTCATGATGCTGGACGTGGACTTCCTGAAGCTGCGCGAAGGTTACGCGCGCTATCTGCCGCTGGGGGCGATCATCGCCGCCGTGCTGCTGGTGGAAATGATCATCGTCTCGGTCGCCGTGGTTCAGGGCGGAGCCGCTGCGGGACTGCCGGCGCCGGGCGCGCCGGACGCCAGCGTCACCAATGTCGAGGCCATCGGTCGCGTGCTCTACACGGACTATGTCTACTTCTTCCAGGCGGCCGGGATCGTGCTGCTGATCGCGATGATCGGCGCCATCACCCTGACGCTTCGCCACAAGCCGCACATCAAACGCCAGAACCCCGGCGATCAGGTGAACCGCGACCGCCGCAAGTCGGTCGAGATCAAGCCCGCCGTGACGGGCGAGGGCGTCAGCGCCGAGGAGCTTCTCTGATGGAAATCGGTCTGACCCACTATCTGACGGTCGCCGCGATCCTGTTCACCATCGGGGTGTTCGGCATCTTCGTGAACCGCAAGAACGTCATCATCATCCTGATGTCGATCGAACTGATCCTGCTGGCGGTAAACATCAACTTCGTCGCCTTCTCGGCCTATCTGAACGAGATCAGCGGGCAGATCATGGCGATGTTCGTCCTGACCGTCGCTGCGGCCGAGGCCGCAGTCGGCCTGGCGATCCTGGTGACCTTCTTCCGTAACCGCGGCGACATCGCCGTGGACGACGCCTCCGTGATGAAGGGCTGAGCGTGACCTTGCATACCCTCGTCATTCTCGGGATCTTCGCCCCGTTGCTGGGCGCAGCCATCGCCGGCTTCTTCGGACGCCGGATCGGCAACATCCCGTCGCAGGCCGTCACGACCGGGCTGCTGTTCTTCTCGTGCGCCGTCGCCTGGACGGTGTTCGGGCAATGGACCTGGGGCCATCTGGAGCCCTTCACCATCCGCCTGGCGCCCTTCATCAATGTGGGCGATTTCCAGTCGGCATGGTCGATCCGTATCGACGCCCTGTCGGCGACCATGCTGATCGTGGTCACTAGCGTGTCGTCGCTGGTTCACCTGTATTCCTGGGGGTACATGGCCGAGGACGACAGCCGGCCGCGCTTCTTCGCTTATCTGTCGCTGTTCACCTTCATGATGCTGGCGCTGGTGACGGCGGCCGACTTCATGCAGATCTTCTTCGGCTGGGAAGGCGTGGGTCTGGCGTCCTATCTGCTGATCGGCTTCTGGTTCAAGAAACCGACGGCCAGCGCCGCCGCCATCAAGGCCTTCGTCGTCAACCGCGTCGGCGACTTCGGCTTCGTGCTGGGGATCATCACGATCTTCTGGATGTACGGCACCATCGAGTTCTCGGAACTGTTCCCGATGATCGCCACAAAGGCGAACACGACGTGGGAGTTCCTGGGCGTCCAATGGTCCGCGCTGGATCTGGCGGGCTTCCTGCTGTTCATCGGCGCGATGGGCAAGTCGGCCCAGTTCTTCCTGCACACCTGGCTGCCGGACGCGATGGAAGGCCCGACGCCTGTGTCGGCCCTGATCCACGCGGCGACCATGGTCACGGCTGGCGTCTATATGGTCTGCCTGCTGTCGCCGATCTATGAGTATGCGCCGGGCGCGTCGCAGATCATCGCCATCATCGGCGCGATCACGGCCCTGTTCGCCGCGACGGTCGGCCTGACCCAGAACGACATCAAGCGGGTCATCGCCTATTCGACCTGTTCGCAGCTGGGCTACATGTTCTTTGCAGCAGGCGTCGGCGCCTATCAGGCCGCCATGTTCCACCTGTTCACGCACGCCTTCTTCAAGGCTCTGCTGTTCCTGGGCGCCGGTTCGGTGATCCACGGCATGCATCACGAGCAGGACATGCGGAAGATGGGCGGCCTGTGGAAGCTGCTGCCGGTCACCTACGCGGTGATGACCATCGGCACCATCGCCATCACCGGCCTGGGCATCCCCGGCGTCGGCGGCTTCGCCGGCTTCTATTCCAAGGACTCGATCATCGAGAGCGCCTATGCCTCGGCCGCAAACGGCCACAGCGCGATCGGCCTGTTCGCCTTCTTCGTCGGCATCATCGCCGCCGGTCTGACGGCCTACTATTCGTGGCGTCTGGTGTTCATGACCTTCCACAACAAGCCGGTGTGGAAGGAAGAGGGCGACGCGCATCACGCCGCCCATCACGGGGATGATCACGCCTCGCACACTCAGCTGGAGACGCACTCCGAGCCGGTCGGCGATCATCATGACGATCACGCGCAAGACGACCACGGTCATCACGGCCCGCTTAAGCCGCACGAGAGCCCGTGGGTGATGCTGGTTCCGCTGATTCTGCTGTCGGTCGGCGCCGTCGCCGCCGGTTTCGTCTTCGCGCCACACTTCATCGGCCACCACCAGGCCGAGTTCTGGCGCGGAGCCATCTTCGTCGGTGAAAACAACCACGTCCTGCACGACAGCCACTCGGTGCCGACCTGGGTGAAGTGGTCGCCGCTGATCCTGACCCTGACCGGCACGGCCTTCGCCTACTGGATCTATGTCGCTCGCGAGGGCATGGGCCGTCGCATGGCCGAGCGGAACGGCGTCATCTATCGCTTCCTCTACAACAAGTGGTATTTCGACGAGCTGTACGACGTCGTCTTCGTGCGCGGCTTCAAGGCCATCGGCGACTTTTTCTGGAAGATGGTCGATGTGAAGATCATCGACGGCCTCGGCCCGAACGGCGCCGCCTGGGTGTCGCTGAAATCCGCCGCTCGACTGGCCAAGATCCAGTCAGGCTATGTCTATCACTATGCCTTCGTGATGCTGCTGGGGGTCGCCGGTCTGCTCACCTTCGCCATCCTCGCGTGGGGAGCCTGATCTCGTGCCCTACATCCTGAGCCTCGTTACATTCCTGCCGCTGATCGGCGCCCTGGCGATCTTCGTCGCCCGGCTGACGTTCAAGAACGCGGACGCCGCCGCGCCGGCCGCGCGCTGGATCGCCCTGGTCACGACCCTGGTCGCGCTGGCGATTTCGGTCGTGCTGGTTGCCGGCTTCGATCCCGCCAACACCGGCTATCAGTTCGTCGAGTTCGTCTCGTGGTTCGCGGGCGCCAGCTATCATCTGGGCGTCGACGGGATCTCGGTCCTGTTCGTCCTGCTGACGGCCTTCCTGATGCCGATCTGCATCCTGGCCAGCTGGAAGTCGATCGAGACGCGCGTCGTCGAATATATGATCGCCTTCCTGGTGCTGGAGACGCTGGTCATCGGGGTGTTTACCTCGCTCGACCTGTTCCTGTTCTACATCTTCTTCGAAGGCACCCTGGTGCCGATGTTCCTGATCATCGGCATCTGGGGCGGGGCGAACCGGATCTACGCCGCCTACAAGTTCTTCCTCTATACCCTGCTGGGGTCGGTGTTGATGTTGCTGGCCATGCTGTGGATGGCGCACGAGGCCGGCACGACCAGCATTCCCGAGCTGAAGCGTTTCGCCTTCGACCCGGCCGTTCAGCCGATCCTGTGGCTGGCCTTCTTCGCCTCGTTCGCGGTCAAGATGCCGATGTGGCCGGTCCACACCTGGCTGCCCGACGCCCACGTCCAGGCGCCGACGGCCGGTTCGGTCATCCTGGCCGGCATCCTGCTGAAGCTGGGCGGATACGGCTTCATCCTGTTCAACGTGCCGATGTTCCCGATGGCGTCGGAGATGTTCCGACCGCTGGTCTTCACCCTGTCGGTGATCGCCATCGTCTATACGTCGCTGGTCGCCTGGCGTCAGACGGACATCAAGAAGCTGATCGCCTATTCGTCCGTCGCCCACATGGGCTTCGTCACCCTGGGCATCTTCTCGGGCAATGACGTCGGGATGCAGGGCGCCATCTTCCAGATGATCAGCCACGGTCTGATCTCGGGCGCGCTGTTCCTGTGCGTCGGCGTCGTCTACGACCGGATGCACACCCGAGAAATCGCCTTCTACGGCGGCCTGACGTCGCGGATGCCCTGGTATGCGGCCATCTTCCTGATGTTCACCATGGCCAACGTCGGCCTGCCGGGCACCTCGGGCTTCGTAGGTGAAGTGCTGACCATGACGGGCGCCTATCAGGCCTCGACCTGGGCGGCCCTGGTCGCGGCCTCGGGCGTGATCTTCTCGGCCGTCTATGCCCTGACCCTGTACCGTGCGGTCATGTTCGGCGAGATCACCAATCCGAAGCTTGAGACCATCACCGACATCGACAAGCGCGAATTGCTGTTGTTCGTGCCGTTGATCGTCGGCACCATCTGGCTGGGGGTCCATCCGGCCGCCGTCCTCGATTACACCGGGCCTGCCGTCGAGGCCCTGACCAGCGCGTATCGCGCCGCGATCGGCGGGTGAGACTTAAAGATGCCTGATCTATCCTCCGCCCTGCATCTCGCCGCCTCGGAAGTCACCCTCGCGGTCGGCGCCCTGGTCCTGCTGATGGTCGGCGCCTTCATCGGCGACAAGAGCGCCCGTCTGGTGTCGATCCTGTCGGTCCTGCTGCTGATCGCCGCCGCCGTCATCTCTATAGTCGGGCCCTGGGGCGTCGCCTTCAACGGCGCATACGTCGCCGACCCGCTGGCCATCTACGCCAAGAGCCTGATCTATCTGTCGGCCGCGGTGGCGGTCGTGCTGGGCGACGGCTGGATGAAGCGCACGCGCATCGCCAAGTTCGAATATCCGGTCCTGATCGTGCTGGCCTCGGTCGGCATGGGGATGATGGCGTCCTCGGGCGACCTGATCTCCATGTATGTCGGGATCGAGCTGCACTCGCTGGCCCTCTATGTGCTGGCCGCCTTCCACAGAAACGACGTCAAGGCGTCCGAAGCGGGTCTGAAGTATTTCGTCCTGGGCGCCCTGTCGTCGGGCCTGCTGCTGTATGGCGCCAGCCTGATCTACGGTTTCGCCGGTTCGATGCGGTTCGAAGACATCGCCGCCGTCGCCTCGGACAATCCGGGGCCGGGCCTGGTGTTCGGCCTGGTCTTCCTGATCTGCGGCCTGGCGTTCAAGGTCTCCGCCGCGCCGTTCCACATGTGGACGCCCGACGTCTATGAAGGCGCGCCGACCCCGGTCGTGGCCCTGTTCGCCACGGCGCCCAAGGTCGCGGCCATGGTCCTGATCGCCCGGACGCTGGAACACGGCTTCGGCGACGCCCACGCCCAATGGTCCCAGGTCCTGATCGCCATCTCACTGATCAGCTTCGTCGTCGGCGCCTTCGGCGGGCTGGCGCAAAAGGACATCCAGCGCCTGCTGGCCTATTCGTCGATCGCGAACATCGGCTATGCGCTTCTGGGCATCGCGGCCGGCACGGCCGAGGGGTTGCAGGCCATGCTGATGTTCATGACCCTGTATGTCATCGACCAGCTGGGCTTCTTCGCCATCCTGCTCAGCCTGTCCAAGTCGGGCCGTCCGATCCGTCGCATCGCCGACCTCGCTGGTCTGAAGAAAGATCGTCCGTTGACGGCCGTGGCGTTGACCATCCTGTCGCTGTCGGTGCTGGGCATGCCGCCGTTCTCGGGCTTCTGGGGCAAGTACTATGTGTTCGGCGCCGCCGCCGATGCGGGTCTGTGGCCCGTAGCGGCCGCCGGTCTGGTCGCCTCGGTCGTCGCTGCCTTCTACTATCTGCGCATCCTCAAGCTGATGTGGTTCGATCCGCCGCTGGACGAGATCGTCACCGATGCCGCGCCGGTCGAGGCCAAGTGGATCGGGTGGGCGTGCGCCGCCTTCTCCTTCCCGCTGGTGATCGTGGGCCTGACCTGGCTGGAGCCGCTGACCAAGGTTGCGAGCGCCGGCTTCGGGAACGGGTAGGGCGTTGACGGCCGTCCCCCTGGTCATCCTCGACGAGATCGACTCGACCAACGCCGAGGCGCGCCGCCTTGCCGAGGCCGGGGAGGCCGGGCCGCGCTGGATCGTAGCGCGCCGTCAGACCGCCGGTCGCGGGCGTCGCGGCCGCAAGTGGGAAAGCGAACAGGGCAATTTGGCCGCAACACTGCTGGTCACCACGCCCAAGTCGGCGGCCGAGGCAGCCCAAGCCACCTTCGTCGCGGCCCTGGCCGTCGCCGACCTGCTGGACGTCTTCGTCTCGCCGGCCCTGGTGTCGATCAAATGGCCCAATGACGTCCTGCTGGACCGGATCAAGGTCTCTGGCATCTTGGTCGAGTCCGGCGCCCACGCGAATGGCGATTTGTGGATGGCCATCGGCATCGGTGTGAACCTTGCCCATGCGCCGGAAGGCACGGAGCGGGGGGCCACATCGGTCGCCGCCCGCCTGCGCGCCGACCTGGCCTATGTCCCGCCTATCGAAGCCGCCGCAGAGATCCTGGCCGAGACCTTCGCCGTCTGGTGGGGCCGTTGGCAGACGATGGGGTTTGAGCCGGTTCTGGACGCCTGGACCAGCCGCCTGACCGGCTTGAATGGCCCGTGCGTCGCGCGCCTGGACAATGAAACCATCGAGGGTCTTGCTGAGGGGGTTGAGCCGGATGGCGCCTTGCGTCTGCGTCTGGACGACGGTTCGGTACGACTGATCTCCGCTGGCGACGTGTTTTTCGGCAAGGCCGCCTAATGCTGCTGGCGATCGAGCAGGGCAACACCAACACGCTGTTCGCGGTCCACGACGGCTCGGACTGGATCGCCCAGTGGCGCGCCGCGACCGAGGCCAGCCGCACGGCGGACGAATACGCCGTCTGGCTGAACCAGCTGATGGTGATGAAGGGGCTGGAGTTCGATGCCCTGAGCGGCTGCATCATCTCCAGTGTCGTGCCGCAGTCGATCTTCAACCTTCGCAATCTGGCGCGTCGCTATCTGAACATCGAACCGCTGGTGATCGGCGAGAATGCCGAACTGGGCATCGAGGTGCGGATCGCCAAGCCCAGCGAGGCGGGGGCCGACCGGCTGGTCAACGCTGTCGGGGCGTCGCTGCTTTATCCCGGCGACCTGCTGCTGATCGACAGCGGCACGGCGACGACCTTCGACATCGTGTCCAGCGACGGCGCGTTCGAGGGCGGGCTGATCGCCCCCGGCATCAATCTATCGCTTCAGGCGCTGCATGAGGCGGCGGCCAAACTGCCGCGCATCGCCATCCAGAAACCCGAACATGTCATCGGCAAGGGCACGGTCGAGGCCATGCAGTCCGGCGTCTTCTGGGGCTATATCTCATTGATCGAAGGCCTGGTCGGGCGCATCAAGACGGAGTGGGGTCGGCCCATGACCGTCATCGGCACCGGCGGCGTCGCCAGCCTGTTCGAAGGCGCGACCGACAGCATCGATCACTTCGACCCCGACCTGACTATTCGCGGCCTCCTCGAAATCTGGCGTCGTAACGCCCATCTGACTGAGTGAATGAAAAAGCAAACCCAAGACGAACTCGTTTTCCTGCCGCTGGGCGGCTCGGACGAAGTCGGTATGAACCTGAACGCCTATGGCTTTGGCCCGGCGGACAATCGTGAATGGCTGATCGTCGATGTCGGCGTCACCTTCGGCGACCTGTCCACGCCTGGTGTCGACGTGATCGTGCCCGATCCCGCCTTCCTGGAAGGGGAGAACATCAAGGGCATCATGCTGACCCACGCGCACGAGGATCACATCGGCGCCCTGGGCTGGCTGTGGCCGCGCATCAAGGCGCCGGTCTACGCCACGCCCTTCACCGCCTATCTGATCAAGGACAAGCTGCGCGAGCGCGGTATCTTTGACGAGGTCCAGGTGATCGAGGTGCCGCTGGGCGGGACTGTGGATGTTGGTTCCTTCGGCGTGACCTTCGTCAACATGAGCCACTCGATCGCCGAGCCGAGCGGCCTGGCCATCGACACCCCGCTGGGCATGGTGTTCCACACCGGCGACTGGAAGATCGACGACCAGCCGATCATCGGCGAGAAGACCGACGCCCCCGCCATCCGCGCCATGGGCGACGAGGGTGTGCTGGCCATGGTCTGCGATTCGACCAACGTGTTCGTGCCGGGCGTCGCCGGGTCCGAGGGCGATGTCGCCGTCGCCATCTCCAAACTGATCGCCAGCCTCAAGGGCCGCGTCGCCGTGGGCTGTTTCGCCTCCAACGTCGCCCGGATGGACAGCGTCATCCGCGCCGCCGAGGCCTGTGGGCGTCGCGTGTCGCTGGCCGGCCGCTCGATGCACAAGATCACCGCGGCGGCGAAGCACGTCGGCATGTTGCAGGACGTGAAGCCCTTCCTGTCGGACGAAGAGGCCCGCGTCTGGCCCGCCGACCAGATCCTGTACCTGTGCACCGGCAGCCAGGGTGAAGCTCGCGCGGCCCTGTCGCGCGTCGCCGACGGCACCCACCCGGTCGTGAAGTTGGGCTTGGGCGACCACTGCATCTTCTCGTCGCGCCAGATCCCCGGCAACGAACTGGCCATCGGCAATCTGCAAGATCGCCTCGCGGACCGAGGCGTGCGCCTTTACACCGAGAAGGATCACCCCGGTATTCACGTCTCGGGTCACCCGTGCCGTGACGAGCTGAAGCAGATGTACGACTGGGTCCGGCCTCAGATCGCGGTGCCGACCCACGGCGTGCGCCGCTTCTTGCTGGAACACGCCAACCTGGCCAAGGACATCGGCATCAAGGAGACCGTGACGCCCCGCAACGGCGACATGGTGCGCCTGGCGCCCGGACCGGCCAAGATCATCGACGAGGTGCCGAACGGCCGTCTCTATGTCGACGGCGGCATGCTGGTGACCGAACAGGGCGAGGCTTTGAAAGAGCGTCGTCACGCCTCGACCAACGGCGTGCTGATCGTCAGCTTCGCCCTGGACAAGCGCGGCCGTATCGCCAGCGACATCGACATCCGCAGTGTGGGCCTGCCCGGCGACACCGGCACGCCCTTGGGCGATGCGCTGGACAAGCTGGCCGAGCGGGTCGAGCAGGTGATCAAGGGTCTGAAGGGCGATGCGCTGGACGACGAAATGGTCATCGAACAGGCCGTCGCCCGGGTGCTGAAAAAGGCCAGCCAGCAGATCTGGGATCGTCGTCCCATCGTCGAAACGGTCGTCCTGCGGGTCTGATGCAACCTTGACCGTTCGGGCGCATTTTCTGCGCGCCTGAACGCTCGGGGGAACCCATGTCTGACAAACCCACGCGCGCGCGCCGTCTGCTTGAGCGAGTGCGTCATGCCCGCCATCCGTTGCACAGCTGGCGGCGCTGGGCGGTGATCGTGGGGCAGGGGATGGTCGGCTTCGTCGCTATGTTCGCCGCCGTCAATCTGGTGCTCAGCCTGTCGACGTTCCGGGGCGAGGATCCACTGGCGCGGACGGTGCAGGAATTGCGCGTCCTGTGGTTCAGCCCGCCGGATGGCACGCCAATGTCGCCGACCGCCTTTCCCACCGTCTATGGCCGCGACCTGGGACCGGCGCCCGATACCGTCGCCATCCATGCGTTTCTGGAGCGCGAGGCCGAGGACGGGGTCTTCCTGCTCGACCATGTGATGGTGGATCGGATCCTGAAGCTGAACGGCCGGATCGATGCGCGCAGCGTGCCATCAGGCGTCTATGTCGGCGCCCACGCTCTGGGGCCGGACGGCATGCCGTTGGTGCCGGTGACCAAGTTCCTGGCGCAATATCTGCTGTTTCCGCGCCACGCCTATATTCTGGTGGTGCCCGAGAGCGGGCCGGCCATCGTCTTTTCAGCCAGCCAGAACGCCAAGTTCGGCATCGACACCCATCCCGAACGCCTGTCGGCCGAGATCGCGCCGTTCGACCCGAACGCCTATGACTTTCCTAGTTCGGGCGAGGCGCTGCACGAGATGACCCGCATCACCAACGATCCTGCCCGCGTCGCCACGGCCATCGAGACGCTAAAAGGCGCACAGGCGCGACTGGCGTCCGAGGGCCTGACCTATGGCCTCTTGGCGCCGAACTCCAACACCGCTGTCGGCTGTGTGCTGCAAGGGTCGGGAGCGATCACCCAGCAGGCCCGCTCGTCGATCCTTTTGGCCCTGCGTGCGCCGGGGTTCGGGGCCGAATGCGAATAGCGGTCGCGACAATCTCCTCAACTCGGATATATCCCACCGATGGCTGAGCGACTCTTCCTATTGAACCCCGACTGGCACGACGACCAAGGTGGACCGTGGTTCTGTCCGCCCGGCGCCTATATCGAAGGCGTGCTGGCCTTCTATCCCCAGCTTCGCGATGCGTTGGAGGTCGTCTATCTCGACCATCCCCGTCCGCGCCAGCCCGTCATCGAACAGGTCGGTGAGGCGTATCAGAGCTGCCCCATCCTGATCCTGGACGACACGCTCGACTGGCCAGATGCACAGGTCAGCGAAACGACCGGCCGTCGCTTCCTTCAGGATCACGCCATCGCGCCCTATCTGGCGGCCCGCTACGGCGTCGGCCGGCCGCATCCCTAGAGGTCCGTCATGCCCATCGGCGTCTTCACCATGGTCGGCATCTACATCATCGTCTGGTGGACGGTGCTGTTCGCCGTGCTGCCGCTAGGCACGGCGAGCGAGACGCACGAGCCGCCTACCGACGGCTCCCAGTGGGGCGCGCCAAAGACGCCGAACCTGAAGAAGAAGTTCCTGACCACGACCTGGGTCTCGGCCCTGGCCTGGGTCTTCATCATGGTGCTGATCTTCACCGGCTGGCTGCCCTTGCCGAACTTCGCCAACGGACCGGCCGTCTAAACCGCAACCCGGCCTAGCTTTCGCCCCGGTCCAGCGGCTAAAGCCTTGTTCCGTCTCTACGCCTAGGATTTCCGACCATGCGCCTGTCGCGCTTTTTCCTGCCCACGCTGAAGGAAGCCCCTTCGGACGCCCAGATCGTCTCGCACCAGCTGATGCTGCGTGCCGGCATGATCAAACAGGAGGCCGCCGGTATCTACGCCTGGCTGCCGCTGGGTCTGAGGGTGCTGCGCAAGGTCGAGCAGATCGTGCGCGAGGAACAGCAGCGGGCAGGGGCGGTCGAACTGCTGATGCCGACCCTGCAACTGGCCGACCTGTGGCGCGAGAGCGGCCGCTATGACGCCTACGGTCCCGAAATGCTGCGCATCACCGACCGCCACGAGCGGGAGCTGCTGTACGGGCCGACCAACGAGGAGATGATCACCGACATCTTCCGCGCCTATGTGAAGTCCTACAAGTCGCTGCCGCTGAACCTGTTTCACATCCAGTGGAAGTTCCGCGACGAGCGCCGGCCCCGGTTCGGCGTCATGCGCGGCCGCGAGTTCCTGATGAAGGACGCCTATTCCTTCGACGTGGATGAGGCGTCTGCACGCGTCGCCTACAACCGCATGTTTACGGCCTATCTGAACACCTTCGCCCGCATGGGTCTGAAGGCCGTGCCGATGCGCGCCGACACCGGGCCGATCGGTGGCGACCTGAGCCACGAGTTCATCGTCCTGGCTGAAACCGGCGAGAGCGAGGTCTTCTGCGACCGCAAGCTGGTCGAGATGGCCCCTCCCGGTCACGACCTTGACGCCGAGGCGCTGCAGGCCGTGTTCGACGAGCGCACGGCCCTGTACGCAGCAACCGAGGAAATGCACGACGCAGCCCAGTTCGAGGCCCAGACCGCCGAGGGCGACCGTCTGTCGGCGCGCGGCATCGAGGTCGGCCACATCTTCTATTTCGGCACCAAATACTCCTTGCCGATGAAGGCCAAGGTCGCCGGGCCTGACGGTCAGGACGCCGAGGTCCACATGGGCAGCTATGGCGTCGGCGTGTCGCGCCTGCTGGGCGCCATCATCGAGGCCAGCCACGACGCCGGCGGCATCATCTGGCCCGACGCCGTGGCCCCGTTCGACGTGGTGGTCATCAACCTGCGCGCCAATGACGAGGCCGTCTCGGCGGCCTGCGAGGACGCGGTGGCTCAGCTGGAAAAACTCGGCAAGGACGTGCTGTACGACGACACCGACGAGCGTCCGGGCGGCAAGTTCGCCACTGCAGACCTGATCGGCATTCCCTGGCAACTGACTATCGGTCCCAAGGGACTGGCGGACGGCGTGGTCGAACTGAAGCGCCGCGCCACCGGCGAGAAGGTTTCCGTGCCGCTCGCCGAAGCCATCGAAAGGCTGACCGCTTGAGCCTGCCGTCCCGTCCTTCCGGCGCCTTCTCCTCGTGGGAGATCGGCCTGGCCCTCCGCTACCTGCGCGCCAAGCGCAAGGAGGGCGGCGTCGCCACCATCGCGGTGATCAGCTTCATCGGCATCATGCTGGCCGTCGCCGTGCTGATCAGCGTCATGAGCATCATGTCCGGCTTCCGCAGCGAACTGCTGGGCCGGATGCTGGCCTTCAACGGACACATGTATGTGCAGGGGCCAGTGCTGACCTCGCCGGACCGTGAGGCCGCGCTGAAACGGATCCAGGCCGTGCCAGGCGTCGCCAGCGCCAGTCCGCTGAACGAGGCGCAAAGCCTGATCCGCGTCGGCAGCTATACGACGGGCGCCATCGCCAAGGGCATCCGTCCCGAAGATCTGGCCAAGACCCAATATGTGTTCGACAGCCTGACGCCGCAGGAGCGCGCCGGGTTCGGCAAGGGCCCCTATGGCGGCGACCGCATTCTGGTCGGAGCCGCCTTGGCGACGTCGATGGGGCTGCGGGTCGGCGACCCGGTCACTCTGTATTCGCCCACCGGCGCCGACAGCGCCTTCGGCAATCTGGGCGGACTGGAGAAGACCTATTTCGTCGGCGGCCTGTTCCGCTCGGGCGCCGCCGACTACGACCGCGCCTTCATCTTCATGCCGCTGGAACAGCAGCAGCTCTTCTTCGGCAAGGAGGGCGTCTGGGACGCCATCGAGATCAAGGTCGACGACCCCGATCAGGTCGGCGCCCTGACCGCCGCAATCCATGACGCCGCCGGACCCGGCGCGGTCGTCAGCGACTGGCGCGAGCGTCTGGCCGCCTTCTACGGCGCGTTGAAGGTCGAGCGGGTGGCCATGAGCATCATCCTGGGCCTGGTCGTCGCCATCGCCGCCATGAACATCATCTCCGGCATCGTCATGCTGGTGAAGAACAAGGGCCGCGACATCGCCATCCTGCGCACCATCGGCGCCAGTCCGTCGTCCATCCTTCGCGTCTTCTTCATGGCCGGCGCCATGATCGGGGTGGCGGGCACCATCGCCGGTCTGGTGTTGGGCCTGCTGTTCTGCTGGAACATCGGTCCGATCCAGCATTTCCTGGAGTTCGTGCTGCAGACCAAGCTGTTCGATTCCGACGTCTATATGCTGGACGCCATTCCGGCCCTGGTCGATCCGCTGGACGTGGCCTGGGTGACCTTCTGGTCGCTGCTGATGAGCTGTATCGCCAGCCTGCCGCCGTCCTGGACCGCATCTCGCATCGATCCCGTGGAGGCGCTCCGTTATGAGTAAGGCTCCCATCCTGTCGGTGCGCGGCCTGACCCGCACCTATGACACCGCGCAAGGCGGCCTGACCGTACTGAAGGGCGTCGATCTGGACGTGTTTCCGGGCGAACTGGTCGGATTGATTGGGCCTTCGGGTTCGGGCAAGTCGTCGTTGCTGCACGCCGCCGGCCTGCTGGAAAAGCCGACGAGCGGCACAGTCGCCATCGACGGCGAACAGGTCGGCGATCTGGACGAGCGCGCCCGCACGCGCCTGCGTCTGGGCCGGATCGGCTTCGTCTATCAGTTTCACCATCTGCTGCCCGAGTTCGACGCGCGCGACAACGTCGCCCTGCCGATGCGGATCGCGGGGCTCCCACAGGACGAAGCCCGTAAACGCGCCGAGGTCACCCTGACGGCCCTGGGCCTGGGCGAGCGCTTGACGCACCAACCGGCCCAAATGTCAGGCGGCGAGCAGCAGCGGGTCGCCATCGGCCGAGCGCTGGCCAATGGCCCGCGTCTGCTGCTGGCCGACGAACCGACCGGCAACCTGGACCCGACCACCAGTCAATCGGTGTTCGAATCCCTGCGCGACCTGGCCAAGAATACAGGCGTCGCAGCCCTGATCGCCACCCACAACATGGAGTTGGCCGGCCATATGGACCGCGTCTTCGCCCTGAAGGACGGGCACCTGGAAGAGCGCGCGGCCCAAAGCCACGCATATTGAGCCAGGCGTACTAAAAAATCAGCTGACGGCGGCGTCGCCCCAGATCGCCCGCAGGCGATCTGGGCGGCGGCAACCGACCCGATAGGCCTGATAGCTGGCGGCATGGCGCTTGGCATAGTCCTGATGCTCCGCCCCCGCCGGCCAGAACCGCTGGGCGCCGACGACCGGCGTGGTGAAGCTCCTTCTCAAGATCCGCATGGCCGCATCGCGCGAGGCGACGGCGTCCGTGCGTTGGCCATCCGTGGCGAACACGGCCGAGCGATACGAAGGCCCTTGGTCGCAGAACTGTCCGTTCGGATCTGTCGGATCGATTGTGCGCCAGTACCGATCGACCAGGGTGCGATAGCTGACGACGCGCGGATCGAAGGTGACCTGGATCGCTTCCATATGGCCGGTGCCGCCGCGCACCACCTGTTCATAGGTCGGATTGACCGTGTGCCCGCCGACAAAGCCCGACACGGCGGACCGCACGCCCGGCACATCGTCGAACGCCTTCTCCTCGGACCAGAAGCATCCGCCGGCGAAGATGGCCGTTTGAAGCGCCGGCGTCGTCTGGGCCTCGGCCGGGCGGGGCAGGGGTGCGCCGAGCGCCAGCACCCCGATGGTCAGGGATGCGAGCGCGGCGAGCGTGGTGCGATTAGACATCGGTCGATCTCCGTTTACACTCACTACGACGGCGTCGGTCGAATGGTTTCAAACGCGATGGTTGACGAGAACAAAAAGCCAACATAGAACATTAGCAGAACATATCGGATTGGTGGGAGGCAATGTCATGCCGCGTTTGATGAGAGATATGCTGTCGCTGGCGTCGTGCGGCGGCTTCGTGCTGATGGTCTGGACCGTAGCGATCAACGTCACCGGCGCCTGAGATCAGACGAATTAGACGGATTAGACAGTGTTTTGTCGATGACCGTCTGAAGTCAGTGATCCACAGCCCATCCGCCCGAGAACGGGTTTGTGATGGTTGATCGCCGCCCGATATGAGAGTCAGGTCAGGATAGGCAGCCCATCCAGGGGCGAGGTCGGAGAAGGTGTGAGGGAGCCGGTGAACAGTCAGGGTTTCGTCCATCTGCGGGTCCGCTCGGCCTATTCGCTGCTGGAAGGCGCGATCAAGGCGGCCAAGGTCGGCAAGTTGGCGGCCGATGCGGGCATGCCGGCGGTCGGGGTCGCGGATCGGGCCAACCTGTTCGGCGCGCTGGAGTTCAGCCAGACGGCCAAGGAGGCGGGCGTCCAGCCTCTCGTGGCCTGCGCCTTGCCGGTCTTCGGCATCGGCGGCCAGATCAAGGCGCGCTGGGCCAAGGTTCCGACCGTAGTGGTGCTGGCTCAGAATACCGCCGGGTGGCTGAATCTGTGTGCGCTGTCGTCGTCAGCCTATCTGGACGCGGGCGAGATGGCCGAGCCGGGCGTGTCCTGGGAACAGGTCGTGGCGCGTTCCGAAGGATTGATCCTGCTGTCCGGCGGCCCGGACGGCCCGGTCGATCCGCTTTTCGCCCAAGGCAACAAGGTTGAAGGCGCCGCGACCCTGGCGACCATCAAGGCAGCCTTCGGCGACCGCTTCTATGTCGAACTTCAACGCCACGGGCTGGATGACGAGAAACGGGCCGAGCCGGGTCTGGTCGAATGGGCCTACGCCAACGACACGCCCGTGGTCGCCACCAACGACGTCTATTACGCCAAGGCGGCACAGGCGAAGTCGCACGACGCCCTGCTGTGCATCGCCGACGGCGCCTTCACCGGTCAGGAGGATCGTCGCCGCATCACCGGCGAGCATTGGTTCAAGCCGGCCGCCGTCATGCGCGAACTATTCGCCGACCTGCCAGAAGCCTGCGACAACACCATCGACATCGCGCGTCGTTGCGCCTTCCTGGTCGAGACCCACGCGCCCATCCTGCCGCGATTCGACACCGGGGCAGGGCGCTCCGAAGCCGACGAACTGGCGCACCAGGCGCGCGAGGGGCTGAAGGTTCGCCTGACCGAGGTCGCGCCGGCCTTTCCCGAGGCGGAATACTGGACCCGTCTGGAGTGGGAGGTCGGGATCATCCAGCAGATGGGGTTCCCGGGCTACTTCCTCATCGTGGCGGACTTCATCAAATGGGCCAAGACCCATGGCATTCCCGTGGGGCCTGGGCGGGGCTCCGGCGCCGGGTCTTTGGTCGCCTGGTCCCTGACCATCACCGATCTGGACCCTTTGCGGTTCGGCCTGCTGTTCGAGCGGTTCCTGAATCCCGAGCGGGTCTCCATGCCCGACTTCGACATCGACTTCTGCCAAGAGCGGCGCGAGGAGGTGATCGACTACGTCCAGGACCGTTACGGCAAGGACCGGGTGGCCCAGATCATCACCTTCGGCACGCTTCAGGCGCGGGCCGTTCTGCGTGACGTGGGCCGCGTGCTGCAGATGCCGCTGGGCCAGGTGGACCGGCTCTGCAAGATGGTGCCGAACAACCCGGCTGCGCCCGTCACCCTGGCCCAGGCCATCGAACTGGAGCCGCGCCTGAAGGAAGCGAGGGACGCCGAACCGGCGGTTCGCACCCTGCTGGAAACGGCGCTGGAGCTGGAGGGGCTGTATCGCAACGCCTCGACCCACGCCGCCGGCATCGTCATCGGCGACCGGCCGCTGACGGAGCTGGTGCCGCTGTATCAGGATCCACGCTCCACCATTCCCGCGTCCCAGTTCAACATGAAGTGGGTCGAGCCGGCGGGTCTGGTCAAGTTCGACTTCCTGGGCCTGAAGACCCTGACCGTGCTGGACCGCGCCCGCGCCTATCTGGAACGGCGCGGCGCGGCCAAGGACTGGAATACGCTGCCGCTGGACGATGCGCGCACCTATGAGCTGATGGCCTCGGGCCAGACGGTCGGGGTGTTCCAGCTGGAATCCCAGGGCATGCGCGACACCCTGCGCAAGATGCGTTGCGGCTCCATCGAAGAGATCACCGCCCTGATTTCCCTCTATCGGCCGGGACCGATGGAGATGATCGACACCTATATCGACCGCAAGTTCGGTCGGGCCGAGGTCGATTATCTGCACCCCAGCCTGAAGGAGGTCCTGACCGAGACCTACGGCGTCATCATCTACCAGGAACAGGTGATGAAGATCGCCCAGATCCTGGCGGGCTACAGCCTGGGCGAGGCCGACCTGCTGCGTCGCGCCATGGGCAAGAAGAAGAAGGAGGAGATGGACTTCCAGCGGGCGCGCTTCATCGCGGGAGCGTTGGAAAAGACGGTGCCCGAGGTTCAATCCGGCTCCATCTTCGATCTGGTGGCCAAGTTCGCGGGCTATGGCTTCAACAAGTCCCACGCCGCCGCCTATGCGCTGATCTCGTTCCAGACGGGTTGGTTGAAGGCCAACCAGCCGGTGGAGTTCTTCGCCGCGTCGATGAGCCTGGACCTGTCGAACACCGACAAGTTGGCGGTCTTCTATCAGGACGCGCGACGGTTCGAGGTGCCGGTGCTTTCGCCCGACATCAACCGGTCGTCAGCGGACTTCGACGTGGCCTTCGACGACGACAAGGGGGCGGTGCTTTACGCCCTGGGCGCGATCCGCAACGTGGGCCTGGAGGCGATGAAACACGTCATCGAGGTGCGCGAGACGGGCGGCCGTTTCGCCGACATCTTCGACTTCCTGGAACGCGTCGATCCCCGCAGCGTCAACAAGCGCGCGCTGGAAGGCCTGGCCAAGGCCGGCGCCTTCGACAGCATCCACCCCAACCGGCGTCAGTTGCTGGAACAGGCCGATGTGCTGATGGCCTATTGCCAGAGCGTGGCGGCCGAGCGCGCCTCGTCTCAGGTCAACCTGTTCGGCGGCGACCAGGCCCACGTCGGCCGTCCGCGGCTGAAGACCGTCGAACCCTGGGTCGGGCCGGAACGGCTTGATCACGAACTGTCGGCCGTGGGCTTCTATCTGTCCGGCCACCCGCTGGACGAGATGACATCGGCCCTGAGGCGCAAGCGCGTCACCTTCGTCGCCGAGGCCATTCCTCTGGCCGAGTCCGGCCATGAGGCCTTCCAGATGGCGGGCGTCGTGCGTCGCAAGCAGGAACGGGCCAGCGCGCGGACGGGCGAGAAGTTCGCCTTCGTCACCTTCTCGGACCCCACGGGCGAGTTCGAATGTCTTTTCCCGCCTGAGCAACTGCGCAAATGCCGCGAGGTACTGGAGCCCGGCGCCTCGGTCATGGTGCGGGTGCGCGCCAAGTCGTCGGAAGGGGAGGTGCGCTTCTTCGGGGACGACGCCTCGCGTATGGACAACCTGCTGGACGACGCCAACATCGGCCTGCGCATCCACGTCTCGGCCCGCAGCGCGGACGCCGAAGCGCTGAAGGCCCGGCTGGAGCGCGCCCGCTCCGGGGCGATCGGCAAGGGCGGGGAGATTTCCTTCATGATCGCGGGCCTGGAGCAGGGGCGTGAGGTGGAGGTCAAAATTCCCGGCCGCTACCGCCTCGACGGCGCCCTGCGTGGCGCTCTGAAATCTGCGCCCGGCGTGGTGATGCTGGAGGACGCCTGATGGCCGGGCGCAATTCGCGCGAGGTCGAACTTGCAGGCAGAAGTTGGGTGGTTTCCAGGCTTCTCGCTCACGGTATCGAGGTGGCGACGCCCGTGGTCGATTCCGGGATCGATCTTATCGCATTCAAGGAAGCCGGTGTCGGCGGCATCAAGGCGTTGCCTCTGCAACTGAAGTGCGCCACCGGCGAAGCTTTCAGCTTGAACGCCAAATACGCCGAGCGCGGCATCACCATGATTTATGTCTGGCGCGTCATGATCGCCCCAACGGCATTCATCATGAGCTATGCGGAGGCATTGGCCGTGCTGGGCGAGAAGTCAGCGTCCACCGCATCTTTTGCCGAACAAGGCGCATATTCGATGAGCTCTGTGTCCAACAGAAGCGTGAGCACCTCTCTGAATACCAGGATCGGTGGGATTGGCTGAAGGCGAGGATCGAGGCTCAGCCAGAGAGCTGATGTCCGCAGAGCTTGCTATTGCGGCCCATCCGGCCTACATCGCCCCCGCATTTCGCAACGCGGGTGAGGCGCGCTTCGGGGAGACATCCCGATACGCTCCATTCCGAGGGTCGTCAGACCTTTAATCCCCCGCGCCACGTTTGATCGGAAAAAGGACTGAACGATCATGGCTTTGCCAGAATTCTCGATGCGTACCCTGCTTGAAGCAGGCGCTCACTTCGGCCACCAGACGCACCGCTGGAACCCGAAGATGGATCGCTACATCTTCGGCTCGCGCTCGAACATCCACATCATCGACCTTTCGCAGACGATGCCGCTGTTCCACCAGGCTCTGGTGGCCGTGCGCGAAGTCGCCGCCAAGGGCGGTCGCGTCCTGTTCGTCGGCACCAAGCGCCAGGCCGCTGAGCCGGTCGCCGAAGCCGCCAAGCGCTGCGCCCAGTACTACATGAACAACCGTTGGCTCGGCGGTACGCTGACCAACTGGCGTACCGTCTCGGGCTCGATCGCCCGTCTGCGCGAACTGGAAGGCATCCTCGAGAACGGCGGTGAAGGCCGCGTCAAGAAGGAGCTGCTGAACCTGGAGCGCGAGAAGGACAAGCTGGAACTGTCGCTGGGCGGCATCAAGGACATGGGTTCGATCCCGGACATCATGTTCGTGATCGACACCAACAAGGAAGCGATCGCGATACAGGAAGCCCGCAAGCTGAACATCCCGATCATCGCCATCCTGGACACCAACTCGGACCCGGACGGCATCACCTATCCGGTCCCCGGCAACGATGACGCCGCCCGCGCCATCCAGACCTACTGCGACCTGATCGCCGACGCCGTCCTGGACGGTCTGGCCGCCGGCGCTTCGGCCTCGGGCGTGGACCTGGGCGCTGCGATCAATCCGGAAGAGCCCATGCTGCGTGAAGCCTCGACCCCGGTTGAAGCCGATGCCGCTCCGGCTGGTACGGAATCGGTCGCCGCCGAACTGGAAGCCGCTGCTGAACCGGCCCCCGCTGAGCCGGCTGTCGCCGACGAAGCCGCCAAGGCCGCCACTTCGGAAGCGAACGACGCCGTCGAAACCGAGAAGGCCGCGGGCTGATCGCCCGCAGGACGGCGTTCGCGCTATGAGCGCCGCCTGACGAACTGACACACGGCCGGGCTAAGTCAGTCCGGCCGTTCCCACATACGAAATCCCCCAAGGAGAAGAACATGGCCGAGATCACTGCCGCCCTCGTGAAGGAACTTCGCGAGCGTTCGGGCGTCGGCATGATGGACTGCAAGAAGGCGCTGGTCGAAAACGACGGCAACATCGAAGCATCGATCGACTGGCTGCGCGCCAAGGGCCTGTCCAAGGCCGCCAAGAAGGCCGACCGCGTCGCCGCTGAAGGCCTGGTCGCCGTCGCGTCCAAGGAAGACGGCAAGGGCGAAGTCGCCGCCGCCATCGAGTTCAACGCCGAGACCGATTTCGTCGCTCGCAACGAACTGTTCCAGAACGCCGCCAAGTCGTTCGCCCAACTGGGTCTGGACCACCACACGGTCGAAGCCCTGCACGGCGCCGAACTGGAAGCCGGCAAGACTGTTCAGGACGAAGTGACCAACATGATCGCCACCATCGGCGAGAACATGCAACTGCGCCGCGCCGCCCGCCTGTCGGTGTCGGAAGGCGTCGTCTCGACCTACGTCCACAACGCTGTTTCGCCGGGCGTGGGCCGTATCGGCGTGCTGGTGGCTCTGGAAGGCGAGGGCGACAAGACCGCTCTTCGCGAACTGGGTCGCAAGATCGCCATGCACGTTGCAGCAACCGCTCCGCTGTCGCTGAACACCGATGACCTGGACCCCGCCGCCATCGAGAAGGAACGCACCGTTCTGACCGAAAAGGCCAAGGAAGAAGGTCGCCCGGAAGCCATGATCGCCAAGATCGTGGAAGGCCAGATCAACAAGTTCCAGAAGGACGTGGTGCTGTCCAAGCAGCCGTTCGTCATGGACCCGGACGTGACCATCGAACAGCTGGTCGCCAACTCGGCCAAGGAACTGGGCTCCTCCAACCTGCACCTGGCCGGCTTCGTCCGTTTGGCGCTGGGTGAAGGCGTAGAGAAGGTCGAAGGCCCCGACTTCGCGTCGGAAGTCGCCTCCATGATGGGCGGCAACTAACAAGTCTTCCCCTCATTCGTGAGGGTTTTGTATCAGAAGGGCGCGTTCGGCTTTGATGGCCGGCGCGCCCTTCGTCTATAAGAAGTCGCCTGATTCAATGGCGCCGCAGTCAAACGGACCTTCCCGCATGCCCGACGCCACCTCGACCTTCCGCTACAAACGCGTCCTGCTGAAGGTTTCCGGCGAGGTGCTGATGGGCGATCAGTCGTTCGGCGTCGACATGAACACCGTCGATGCTGTGGCCAAGTCGGTCGCGGACGTCGCGGCCGAAGGCGTCGAGATCTGCCTGGTCATCGGCGGCGGCAACATCTTCCGCGGCCTGTCCAAGGCCGCAGCAGGCATGGAACGCGCCCAGGCCGACTATATGGGCATGCTGGCCACCATCATGAACGCCCTGGCGATGCAGTCGGCGCTGGAGAAGATCGGCGTATCGACTCGCGTGCAGAGCGCCATTCCGATGGCGGCCATCGCCGAACCCTACATCCGCCGCCGCGCCCTGCGTCATCTGGAAAAGGGACGGGTGGTGATCTTCGCCGCCGGCGTCGGCGCACCCTTCTTCACCACGGACTCAGGCGCCGCGCTGCGCGCCGCCGAAATGGGCTGCGACGCCCTGCTGAAGGGCACCAGCGTGGACGGCGTCTATACCGCCGATCCCAAGAAGGATCCGACCGCCACCCGCTACGAGACCCTGACTTACCAGGACGTTCTGGCCAAGGATCTGCGGGTCATGGATGCGTCGGCCATCGCCATGATGCGCGACACGGGCATCCCGATCGTGGTCTTCTCCATTCGGGAAGACAACTCGCTGCGCCGGACCCTGACCGGCGAAGGCACGTTCACGGTCATTCAGGACGTCGCTTGAACGTCTGCGTGACCAGGAAAGACAAGAGAGACCAAGACCATGGCAAAGCCTGAACTTAAGACATACCGCGACCGCATGGAGCGGTCGGTCACCGCCCTGAAGGAAGAGTTCAGCGGCCTGCGGACCGGACGCGCCAACGCCGGCCTGCTGGAGCCCGTGCGGGTCGAAGCCTATGGCTCGGCCTCGCCGCTGAGCGCCGTCGCCGCCATCAGCGTGCCCGAGCCGCGCATGATCAGCGTCAACGTCTGGGACAAGGGCATGGTCGTCGCGGTCGAGAAGGCCATTCGCAACGCCAACCTGGGCCTGAACCCCATCGTCGACGGCCAGACGCTGCGTATCCCCGTGCCGCCCCTGACCGAGGAACGTCGCAAGGATCTGGTCAAGCTGGCCGGAAAATACACCGAGCAGCAGAAGATTTCGGTCCGCAACGTCCGCCGCGACGCCAACGACGACCTGAAGAAGGCCGAGAAGGCCGGCGAGATCAGCCAGGACGAGCAGAAGAAGATGGAGACTGAGGTCCAGAAGGAAACCGACGCGGCCATCAAGCGCATCGACGAGGCCTTGAAGACCAAAGAGCAAGAGATCATGCAGGTCTGAGGCGAAACGGCTTGGCCCCGAAGGGATCACACCACAGATGACGGCAGACAGCGCCGCGCCTTCTGGCCAACGCCCACAGGGACGGGGTCCCGATGGGCCGCGTCATGTCGCCATAATCATGGACGGCAATGGCCGCTGGGCGAAGGCGCGGGGCTTGCCGCGCGCTCTGGGTCATCGCGAGGGCGTACAGGCGCTGAAGCGGACGATCCAGGCGGCGCCCGATCTGGGCATCGAGTGTCTGACGGTGTTCGGTTTCTCGACCGAGAACTGGAGCCGGCCCGAGGACGAGGTGTCCGACCTGATGGGTCTGGTGCGGACCTATGTGGCCAGCGATCTGGCGCGTCTGGCGAAAGCGGGTGTGCGTCTGAGAATCCTGGGCCGTCGCGAAGGTTTGCCTGCCGACATCGCCGCCATCATCGAAAGGGCCGAGGCCCAGACGGCGCATAACGACCGCTTCTTGCTGCAAGTCGCCTTCAACTATGGCGGCCGGGCAGATCTGGTGGACGCTGCGCGGCGACACATGGACCGGGTTCTGGCGGGAGAGACGGCCGAACCGATCACCGAGGCCGTCCTGGCGTCCGGTCTAGCCACGGCGGGCGCGCCGCCGCTGGACCTGATCGTGCGCACGTCCGGCGAGCAGCGCCTGTCGAACTTCCTGCTGTGGGAAGCGGCCTACGCCGAGCTGGTGTTCCAGGACGTCCTGTGGCCCGACTATGGGCCCAAGGCCCTTGCCGAGGCGATCGCCACCTTTGGGCAACGTGACCGTCGCTATGGCGGTCGAGAGGTCGCCCCCGTGCGCGCGACGGCCTGATGGCGGTCAAGGGACGCGACATCGCCCTTCGGGCCGCTTCCGCCGTCGTGCTGGCGCCCGCCGCCGTGGCCGCGACCTGGGCTGGGGGCATCTGGTTCCTGGCGCTGATGACCGTGGCCAGCATCGTCCTGGCCTTCGAATGGGCGTCGATGAGCGCGCCGCACGCCCGCCGCGTCATGGGCGGCGCCGTCAGTTTCGGTGTCGTTGCGGCGGTGATCAGCGCCCATTTCGGCGCCATGTCCGTCGCCTTCGTCATGCTGGTGTTCGGCGCTGTCGCGGCTGGTGTCTATGCCCGCAGCCGGGGGCAGGAGGCATTGGATGCGGCCTATGGCGTGCTCTATCTCGGCTGGCCTTCGGTCCTGCTGATCTGGCTGCGCGACGTGGACAGCGTCGTCGGTTTGCACTGGACCGTACTGGTCTTCGCCGTGGCCTGGTCGGCGGATATCCTGGCCTATCTGGCGGGATCGACGTTCGGCGGACCCAAGCTATGGCCGCGTTTCTCGCCCAACAAGACCTGGTCCGGGTTCATCGGCGGTATCGTCGCCGGGGCCATTGCGGGCGCCATCATGACCGCCTGGCTGGATATGGGCGCGCTGACCGTCGTGTGGGGCGCGGTGCTGGGCTTTGCGGCCGCCTTGGCGACCATGGCGGGCGACCTGTGGGAATCGGCGCTGAAAAGGCGGTTCGGGGTCAAGGACGCGGGCAACACCATTCCTGGTCACGGCGGCCTGTTGGACCGAGTTGATGGTTTGATGTTCGCGGTCGTCGTGGTCGCCGCCGGGCGGTTGATCGTCCTGTTGCTGGAGCGCGGCGCGTGATCCGGCGTCGCGTCACGGTGCTGGGATCGACCGGATCGGTCGGCGCCTCGACGCTGGATCTGATGGCTCAGGCCGAAGCGACAGGCACTGGCGCCTTCGAGGTCGAGGCGCTGACCGGCGGAGCCAATATCGCCAAATTGGCCGAGCAGGCGCGACGCTGGCGTCCGAAGGTGGCGGTCACGGCCGATCCTGCGAGATTGCACGAATTGCGCGACGCCTTGGCCGGCACGGATATCGCGGTCGCCGCCGGCGACGCCGCCATCGTCGAGGCGGCGACGCGGCCAGTCGATTGGATCATGGCCGCGATCGTCGGCGCGGCAGGATTGAAGTCGGCATGGGCGGCGGCGGCCACCGGCGCGACCCTGGCGCTGGCCAACAAGGAAAGCCTGGTCTGCTGCGGGCCGGCGCTGATCGAACGGGTCAAGCGGGCTGGGGGACGGCTGATCCCGGTCGATTCCGAGCACTCCGCCATCTTCCAGGTCTTTCCGGCCGAAGCGCCCGAACGGGTTTCCAAGCTGATCCTGACCGCATCGGGCGGGCCTTTCCGCCAGACCCCGCGCGAACGGATGATCGGCATCACGCCCGAACAGGCGGTGGCGCATCCGAACTGGAGCATGGGCGCCAAGATTTCGGTCGACAGCGCCACCATGGCCAACAAGGGCCTGGAGATGATCGAGGCGGCCTATCTGTTCGACATGCCGCAGGACCGAATCGACGTGGTGGTGCACCCTGAATCGATCATCCACAGCCTTGTGGAATATGTGGATGGTTCGACGCTGGCCCAGATGGGGCCGCCGGACATGCGCACGCCCATCGCCTGCGCCCTGGCCTGGCCTGACCGCATCGCCTGGCCGGCGCCCAAGCTGGATTTGGCGGCTCTGGGTCGGCTGACGTTCGAGGCGCCCGATCTGGCGCGCTTCCCGGCCCTGGATCTGGCCCGTCAGGCGTTGAAGGCGGGAGGCGCAACGCCCGCCGTGTTCAATGCGGCGAATGAGGTTGCGGCCTTCGCATTTCTTGACCGCAAGCTGGCCTTTCTCAATATTGCCGCAGTCGTCGCCGAAACCCTTGAGCGTGCGACGAAAGCGGGGATGGCTTTCGGTTCTGGAGACGCCTGCGGCGCGGCCCTTTCGGTCGATGCCGAGACGCGTCGAATGGCCGGGTCCGTCATCGCCGGTCTTGCGAACGCGGCCTGATAGCAGGCGAGGGGAGACGATTTTCGAATGCTGGGCGTCCTGGGTCAGGTCCTGATCTCAATCGCCTCGTTCCTGCTGGTGCTGACGTTCATCGTCACCATCCATGAACTGGGTCACTTCCTCGTCGCGCGCGCCTTTGGCGTGAAGGTGGATCGTTTCGCGGTCGGCTTCGGCAAGGCCGTGTTCAGCCGCACCGATCGTCACGGCATCGAATGGCGGCTGGGTTGGCTGCCGCTAGGCGGCTATGTGAAGTTCTCTGGCGATCTGGACGCCTCCAGCGTGCCGGATCAGGCGGGGCTGAACGAACTGCGCCAGAGGGTGGTCGCCGAGCGCGGACCCGGCGCCGAGCGCGACTATTTCCACTTCAAGCCGGTGTGGCAGCGCGCGCTGATCGTCGCGGCCGGTCCGGTCGCCAACTTCATCCTGGCCATCACGATCTTTGCGGTCGTCTTCATGGCTGTGGGCGTTTCGTTGCGCCCCGCCCGCGTGGCTCAGGTTCAGGCGGGATCGCCCGCAGCCACCGCCGGCTTCCAGGTCGGCGACCTGATCACCGATGTGAACGGCAAGGCCATCAAGGATGGCAGCGCGGTGACGCGCACCGTCATGCTCTCCACCGGCGACCCTGTCCGTTTCACCGTCGAACGCGCCGGGCAGCCGGTCGAACTGATCGCCACGCCCGAACGCCGTGAAGAGAACGACCCCATCGCCGGACGGGTCAAGGTCGGCCGCATCGGACTGGGCCTGGGGTCGTCGGCCGGCGATGTGCGCCATGTTCGTTACGGCCCGGTCGGCGCCGTGGTCGAAGGCGTGCGCCAGACCGGCGACGTGATCGGCTCGACCCTGACCTATCTCGGACGTCTAGTGACCGGTCGCGAGTCGGGCGATCAGTTCAGCGGACCGTTGGGCATCGCCAAGGCGACGGGATCGCTGACGACCGCTGCGGTCGAGGCCAATCCGGCTCCCGGAGCCATTGCAATCAACCTGATCCTGACGCTGACAACCTTGGCCGCCATACTTTCGATCGGAATCGGCTTTCTAAACCTGCTTCCCATCCCGATCCTCGACGGCGGGCATCTGCTTTTCTACGGCTACGAAGCCGTAGCCAGGCAGCCTGTGTCGGCGCGGTTCCAGGAGATGGGCTATCGTGCAGGCCTTGCGCTTTTGGCGGGATTTATGTTGTTCGCGACGTGGAACGACCTACAGAAGCTCAACCTCTTCCAATTCCTCGGCGGGCTCGTCTCGTGAGCCGACGCCAGCCCCCGATGGTTTCCCGAATGAATGACATGACCTCTCGCGCCGCCGTTCGACTGAGCGCCCGTTCTAGCCTGCTGGCTCTGGCGGTCGCCGCAGGGCTCGGCGCGCCTGCGCTGGCCCAGACCGCACCCGCGACGGCGCCCGCCACGCCGGCCCCGGCTCCTGCCCAAACTGCGACGCCGGCGCCCGCCGCCGCTGGCGCCGAGCCACGCGTCGAGATCGCTGCGCCGCAGACGATCACGATCAACCGTATCATCGTCCAAGGCGCCCAGCGGATCGACCAGACGACGGTCCTGTCCTATCTGCCGATCCGCCCCGGTGACGCGGTCGACGCCTCAGTGCTGGACGTCGCCGTGCGCACCCTGTCGCGCACCGGCCTGTTCGCCGATGTTCAACTGGGTATCCAGAATGGCGACCTGATCGTTCAGATCGTCGAGAACCCGATCATCAACCAGGTGGTGTTCGAGGGCAACAAGGCGCTTTCGAAGGACAAACTGACCAAGGAAGTCACCTTGGCCCCGCGCGGCATCTATACCCGCGCCAAGGTTCAGGAAGACGTCGGCGCCATCGTCGAACTGTACCGCCTGCAAGGCCGGATTTCCGCGACCGTGACGCCCAAGCTGGTGCAGCTGGAGCAGAACCGCGTCGATGTCATCTTCGAGATCAACGAAGGTCCGCAGACCGGGATCAGCGCCATCAACATCCTGGGCAACCAGGCCTTCTCGGATCGCGACGTGCGCGGCGTGATGGTCACCGAGAAGTCGACCTGGTGGAAGTTCTTCTCGAACAACGATAATTATGATCCCAACCGCCTTGAGTACGATCAGGAGCAACTGCGGAAGTTCTATACGAACCGCGGCTATTATGATTTCCGCGTCGTTTCGTCGGTCGCCGAGCTGCAGCCCGACGATCAGGCGTTCCAGCTGTCGCTGACGCTGAACGAAGGTGAAAAGTACAACTTCGGCGAGGTCAAGGTCGTCACCCAGAACGACCGGCTCAATCCCGACTTCCTGCAGCGGCTGATCCCGATCCGTTCGGGCGACCTTTATGAAAGCGACAAGATCGAGCAGGCGGTCGATGCCCTGACCTTCGCCGCCGGGTCGGCTGGCTATGCTTTCGTCGAGATCAACCCGACCTATAAAGCCAATCCCGAGACGGACACGGTCGATGTGACTTTCAATGTGTCGGAAGGCCAGCGGGTCTATATCGACCGCATCAATGTGGTCGGCAACACCCGCACCATCGACCCGGTCATCCGCCGCGAACTGCTGCTGACCGAAGGCGACGCCTTCAACCGCGCCCTGATGGAGCGGTCGCGCAACAACCTGCGTGCACTGGGCTTCTTCAAGGATGTGACGGTCGAGGAAACGCGCGGCAGCGCGCCGGACCGCTCGATCATCAACGTCAACGTTCAGGAGCAGCCGACCGGCGAACTGTCCGTCGGCGCCGGCTTCAGCTCGGTCGACTCCTTCACCGTCAACCTGGGCATTTCGGAGCGGAACTTCCGCGGGCGCGGTCAGAATGTGGTGTCGCGTCTGGAATGGGGTACGCTGCGCCAGCAGGTGGACTTCCGCTTCACCGAGCCGAAATTCCTGGGCCGTGATCTGCGGGCCGGCTTTGACCTGTTCCACTCCCGCTACGACCTGAGCAGATTTTCGTCTTACGACTATCGTTCGACCGGCGCGGGTCTGCGACTGTCCTACCCGCTGAACGGCAATATGCTGCTTAGCACGCGCTACTTCCTGAAGTCTGACGAGATCATCGTTCCGTCTGGATTCTGCGCCGGCGCAGGCCGGGGAACCTCGGCTTTGTGCGACCAGATCGGTAGCTACATCAACTCGTCGGCGGGCTATACGCTGCAGATGAACTACACCAATGACCCGATCCGTCCCACGCGCGGATGGTCCGGGTCGTTGCGCCAAGACCTGGCGGGTCTGGGTGGAGACGTAAATTATGTGAAGACCGAGGTCGACGCCAAATGGTACTATGGCTTTACGCCGGCGTGGGTCGTCAGCGTCCAGGGTTCATCCGGCTACATCAGTGGCTGGAACGGTGACCCTATCCGCATCAACGACCGCTTCTTTAAGGGCGGAAACAGCTTCCGCGGCTTCAAGACGGCCGGTATGGGGCCACGCGATCTCAACAGGACCGACGCGTTGGGCGGCAACTTTTACGCTATCGGCACGGTCGAGCTGACGTTGCCAAACTACCTGCCCGAGCAGTACGGCATCAAGACCTCGCTGTTCGCCGAATTTGGTACGCTGGGCGCGCTTGACGACCGCTACAAACTGACATCCACGGGCACTGTGAACACCACTATCGCCGACGAGCTGTCGCTGCGGGCGTCGGCCGGCATCAGCGTTCACTGGAAATCGCCGATGGGGCCGATCCGTTTCGACATCTCCAGGGTTCTGTCCAAGGAAGTCTACGACAAGACGGAATCCTTCCGCTTCTCGACATCCACCCAGTTCTAATCGCGGCTTTTCGACCGCACGAGGAAACCCAATGAAAGCTCTGATCATCGCGGCGACCGCCGCCGCTTCGCTCATCGCCACCGCCGCTTCGGCGCAACAGGCGGCTCCCGCCAACCCCGGCCCGGTCATCCCCGGCGTCTGCGTCTATTACAACGCACGTCTGCTGGCCCAGTCGTCGGCCGGTCAGGCTGTCGAAGCCCGCATGCAGCAACTGGCCCAAGAAGTTCAAGGCGAACTGCAACCCTACGCCACCCAAATCCAGACCGAAGCCCAGCAGCTTCAGACGTCGGGCTCCAGCCTGCCGGCCGACCAACTTCAGCAGCGTCGTCAAGCTCTGCAACAGCGCGCGCAGGAAGCCCAGCAACTGGAATCCACCCGCGAAAACGAGCTGCGCTACACCCTGGGCATGCAGCGCCAGGCCATCACCGAAGCCGTCTCGCCGATCCTGACCGCGCTGTATCAAGAAAAGGGCTGCGGTCTGCTGCTCGACCGTGAGAGCGTCTTCATGATGAACCCCGCCATGGACGTCACCGATCTGGCCATCCAGCGTCTGAACACCGCCCTGCCGACCCTGAGCTTCAACCGCCTGCCGGTGCCGGCTCAGACGCAAGCTCAACCGGCGGCCGCCAACTAAGCCGCCGATGCCGGATTCTCGCTTCTTCGAAACCCTGTCGCCCCTCAGCGTCGCCGAACTGGCGGCTCAGATTGGCGGCGAGGTCGCGCGGGGCGGGGATCGCATGATCGCTTCCGTCGCGCCCTTGTCCTCTGCGGACGGGGGCGCGATCACGTTTCTGGGCGACCGCAAGTTCGCCTCGGCCCTGACGGCGACAAAGGCCGGCTGCGTGATCGTGCCGGCCGAGGCCACTGAAGTGGCGCCTGAAGACGCGGCAGTGATCGTCTCGCGAACGCCTCAGGCCGCCTGGGCCAAGGCGTCGCTTCTTCTGCATCGGCCCATCACGCTCGACGCGGCGATCACGCGCGACGAGGCGGCCGAGGACGACAGCGTCGTGGTCGAACCGGGCGCGATCCTGGGCAAGGGTGTCCGTATCGGTCGCGGATCCCGCATCGGCGCCAACAGCGTCATCGCGCCCGGCGTTCAGATTGGCCGCGATTGCGTCATCGGCTCGAACGTCACGGTCGGCTTCGCCCTGATCGGCGACCGGGTGAAACTGTATGCCGGGGCGCGTATCGGCGAGGCGGGCTTCGGCGCCACCGGAACGGCCGCCGGCGCCATGGACATCCCACAGCTGGGCCGCGTCATACTGCAGGACGGTGTCACGGTCGGCGCCAACAGCTGCATCGACCGAGGCGCCTATGACGACACGGTCATCGGCGAGAACACCAAGATCGATAATCTGGTCATGGTGGGCCACAACTGCGTCATCGGCCGCAACAATCTGATGGCCGGAAACACGGGGATTTCAGGATCCGTCACCAGCGGTGACAACGTCATTTTCGGCGGCAAGGCGGGGGTCGGCGACCACATCACCATCGGCGAGGGCGCGCGTGTCGCGGCCGGTGCAGGCGTGCTGGCCGACATTCCGGCGGGTGAGACCTGGTCCGGCTATCCGGCGCGTCCGATCCGACAGTTCTTGCGCGAGACGATCTGGCTCGCCAAACAGGCCTCTGCAAAGAAGGCTCCAAAGGAATCATAGGGATGAGCGAAGACGGCAAGATCGATTACGCCGAGGTGATGCGGCGGCTGCCGCACCGCTATCCCTTCCTGCTGGTGGACAAGGCCGAGGACTTCGTGCCCCGGACCTCCATCGTAGGCATCAAGAACGTCACCCACAACGAGCCCTTCTTCCCGGGCCACTTCCCGATCGATCCGGTCATGCCGGGCGTGCTGATCGTCGAGGCCATGGCCCAGACCGGCGCCCTGCTGATGTCCAAGACCTTGGATGTGGCTGTGGCCGACAAGGTCATCATGTTCATGTCCATCGACGGCGTGCGCTTTCGCAAGCCCGCGCGGCCGGGCGACCAGCTGCGCATGGAGGTCAAGGTGATCAAGGCGCGTGGCGACGCCTACAAGTTCCGCGGAGAGACCTTCATCGACGGGAAGCTGGCGGCCGAGGCGGAGTTCATGGCCATGGTCGTGACCGTTCCCGTTCCAGCGCCCGCCGCCTGATGACCATCCACCCGACCGCCCTGATCGACACCACGGCGACCCTGGCCGACGGAGTCGAGGTCGGGCCCTGGTGCACCGTCGGGCCGAATGTGGTCCTGGCCGAGAACGCGCGTCTGGTCAGTCACGTGGTGGTTCAGCAGGACACGACGGTCGGCGCCGGGACGGTGATCCATCCGTTCGCGGTCATCGGTGGCGACCCCCAGCACAACGGATACAAGGGCGAGCCGGTGCGGCTGGAGATCGGCGAGAACAACCTGATCCGCGAACACTGCACCTTCAACCGGGGAACGCCGCAGGGGACAGGCGTGACCGTGGTCGGCGCCAGCAACCTGTTCATGACCGGCGCCCATGTGGGCCATGACTGCGTGGTCGGGAACAATGTCGTCATGGCCAACAACGCCACCCTGGGCGGTCATGCCCAGGTTGGGAACAAGGTTTTTCTGGGCGGCCTGTGCGCCGTGCACCAGAACGGGCGCGTGGGGCAGGGGGCGATCATCGGCGGTCTGGCGGCCGTGACCCGCGACGTCATCCCCTATGGCTCGGCCTGGGGCAATCACGCGCGACTGCGCGGGCTGAACCTGATCGGGCTGAAGCGCAAGGGCTATGGCAAGGACCAGGTGCGCCGGTTGCTGGCGGCCTATCGCGACCTGTTCGAGGGGCAGGGCGAGTTCGCGGGTCGGATCGACGGCGTAGCCGACACCTATGCCGACCTGCCCGAGATCATGGAGATCATCGCCTTCATCCGCGACGGCGGGCGGCGTCCGCTGTGCCTGCCGAACGCGGAATGACCGGTTCCGGCAAGCTGGGCCTGATCGCCGGCGGCGGCGACCTGCCGGCGGCAGTGGCGACGCGGTGCGATGCAGAGGGGCGGCCTATCTTCCTGATCCGTCTGGCTGGGTTCGCCGATCCCCACCTGATCCGCTGGCCGGGCGCCGAGTTCGGCATGGCCCAGATCGGCGCCATCCTGAAGGCGCTGAAGACCGAGGGCTGCACGACGGTCTGCCTGGCGGGCATCGTCAACAGGCCTGATTTCAAAACGCTGAAGCCAGATTTCAAAGGCGCGACCCTGCTGCCGGGCATCGTGGCGTCGGCGACCAAGGGCGATGACGCCCTGTTGCGCAAGATCCTGTCGGTGTTCGAGGCCGAAGGCTTCGCCGTCGAGGGCGCCGACGACATACTGGGTGGAGACACGCTGGCTGCTGGGGCCTTGGGCGCCGTTTCACCGACGCCGGAGCAGTTGGCAGATCTGAAGAAGGCGCTGCACGTCGCAGAAAAGTCAGGCGAATTGGACATCGGTCAGGGCGCGGTCGTGTGTGACGGCCTGGTGCTGGCGGTTGAGGCCCAAGAGGGGACCGACGCCATGCTGAGCCGGGTCGCGGGACTGCCGACCGATCTGCGCGGCTCGACCGGTGACCGCAAGGGCGCGCTGGGCAAGGCGCCCAAGCCGATCCAGGACCTGCGGGTGGATATGCCGGTGATCGGACCGCGCACGGTCGAGATGGCGGCGGCGGCTGGCCTGGCGGGCATCGGCGGGGTGGTAGGGCGGCTGATCTTGATCGACCGCGCGGCCATCATTGCGGCGGCGGACCGGCTGGGCCTGTTCGTGTGGGGCGAAGCGCGATGAGCAGCCCGCTGAAGATCATGCTGGTGGCGGCCGAGGCCTCGGGCGACGCACTCGGCGCGGGTCTGGCCAAGGCGCTGAAAGCGCGGCTGGGTGCGGACGTCACTTTCGTCGGCGTCGGCGGTCCCCGGATGGCGGCGGAGGGCGTCGTCAGCCCGTTCGACATCGCCGAACTGTCGATCCTGGGCTGGATCGAGGGCCTTCGCGCCTATGGCAAGGTCAAGCGCCGCGTCGAGGAGACGGCGGCGCTGGCCGAGCGAGAAAAGCCCGACGCCGTGGTCCTGATCGACAGCTGGGGCTTCACGATCCGTGTCGCCAAGGCCATTCGCGCGGCGCGCCCGGACGTGCCTCTGATCAAATACGTCGGGCCGCAGGTGTGGGCGTCACGGCCGGGCCGAGCCAGGACGTTGGCAGGTGCGGTGGATCATCTGCTGGCGCTCTACAGCTTCGACGCCCCCTGGTTCGAGCGGGAAGGTCTGCCGACGACCGTAGTCGGCTCGTCCGCCTTGCATGTCGATATGGCCGGCGCCGACGGCGCAGCCTTCCGTGCGCGACGCGGCATCGCCGCCAACGCCAAGCTGCTGCTGGTGCTTCCGGGCAGCCGCCCCAGCGAGATCACACGAATGACGCCTGTCTATGAAGCGGCGATCGGCAAGTTGAAGGCCATCGATCCGACTCTGGAAATCGCCGTCGTCGCCGCCGGGACGGTGGCCAAGGATGTCGCGGGACGGGTCGCGGCCTGGCCGTTCCGGGTGCATCTGGTGGACGAGGCCCAGAAATACGACGCCATGCGCGCCGCGACGGTCGCCCTGGCCACCAGCGGAACGGTCTCCACCGAATTGGCCCTGGCCGGTGCGCCGATGGTCATCGCATACAAGATCGACGGGCTGAGCTATCAGTTGATGAAGCGGTTGGTGACGGCGAAACACGTCACACTGTTCAACATCGCCGCCGACGACCGGATCGCGCCCGAGTTTATCCAGCACGAGGCGACACCCGCCATCCTGGCGGCGGCGGTTGGTCGGTTGCTGTCCGATCCGGCAATGGCGGTCGAACAGGCGCAACGTCAGACAGCGGCCCTGGATCTGATGGGGCGCGGCGGAGCGGACCCGTCGGAGTTGGCGGCGGACGCCGTGTTGAAGGTCATCGCCGCCAAACGGAAGGCCTGACGATGGGGCGGGCCCTCAGTCCTCGGCGCGCCGCCGAGGTTCGGGCCGCGCTGCAGATGGCGGTCGGCGCCATGGCCGCCCTCTATCTCGCCACATGGCTGAACCTGCCGCACCCCTACTGGAGTGTGATCTCCGCCATCGTTGTCATCCAGGCCAGCGTCGGGGGCGGGGTGCTGACCGTCGCGCGGGATCGGGCCACGGCACGGTGACGGGCGCGTTGGCTGGTGCGGTCTTCGCCTTCCTGCGGCCGCCCGGCATGGAAAGCATGGCCCTGAGCATCGCCGCATCCACGGCCTTGCTGGCGTTTTTCGGAACTGGCCGCCCCTGGCTGAAGATCGCGCCCGTGACGGCGACCATCGTCATCGCGGGCGGGACCGGGGCGGAAGGGCCGGCGTCGCTGGCTCTGGATCGGGTGATGGAAATCCTGGTCGGCAGCGGCGTCGGTGTGATGGCCATCTTGGCGCTGTTTCCCCGACACGCCCGTCAGTCGTTCAAGCTGCAGGCGCGTGAGGCGGCGGGGGAAGCGGCGGCGCTGCTGTCTCTGATATCGAACGGCGATGCGTCGGACGCGTCCGAGATCACCCGACGCCATACCGATCTGAAACGACGGCTGGATGCGCTGGGTCAGGCGGCGAAGAATGTGATCGATCTGCCGGGGCCCCAGCGTGAGACCGCGGACCGCGCGGCCCTGGCACGCGCCTTCTGGCGGGTGCGTAGCGACATCGTGATTCTGGGGCGTGGTTTTCAGGCCGAAGGCGCAGGCACGCGGCTGGATCCCTGGTCACAGGACGCGGCGCGCGCGGTGGAGCAGCTGGAAGCCTTTTCGCAGGGTAAGGCCGCCGCGCCGATGGGGGCCATCGACCAGAGCCTGGCCCTGTCCATGGCCATGGAAGGCGACGACATGGCCTTGGGCGCCGCCGCAATCGGCGTCGCCCACATGCACCGCGACCTGGATGACTTGGCCGCGCGGTTCGCCGATCTGAAGCTGGTCTGACGGCAAAGAAAAACGCCGGGGATGGTTCCCCGGCGTTCTGCAGTTCAGACTTGAAGCTGTCGATCAGCCGCGCTGTTCGATCGGCACGTAATCGCGCTCGGTCGGGCCCGTGTAGAGCTGGCGCGGGCGGCCGATCTTCTGCGAGGGATCGGCCATCATTTCCTGCCACTGCGAAATCCAGCCCACGGTGCGGGCCAGGGCGAACAGGACGGTGAACATGGTGGTCGGGAAGCCCATCGCCGACAGGGTGATGCCCGAATAGAAATCGACGTTCGGGAACAGCTTGCGCGAGGTGAAGTATTCGTCCGACAGTGCGACCTTCTCCAGCTCCTTGGCGACCAGGAACAGCGGGTCGTTCTCGCGGCCTGTGGCGGCCAGCACTTCATAGGCCGACTGTTGCATAACCTTGGCGCGCGGGTCGTAGTTCTTGTACACGCGGTGGCCGAAGCCCATCAGCTTGTACTTGCGGTCCTTCACGCCCTGGATGAACTCCGGGATGTTTTCCGGGGTGCCGATCTGCTTGAGCATGGTCAGCGCCTCCTCGTTGGCGCCGCCGTGCGAAGGGCCCCACAGGCAGGCGATGCCGGCGGCGATACAGGCGAACGGATTGGCGCCCGACGAACCGGCCAGACGCACGGTCGATGTCGAGGCGTTCTGCTCATGGTCGGCGTGCAGGGTGAAGATGCGGTCCATGGCGCGAACCAGGGCCGGATCGACGTGATAGTCCTCGGCCGGCACGGCGAAGCACATGCGCAGGAAGTTCTCGGCATAGGACAGGTCGTTGCGCGGCGACACGAACGGCTGGCCGATATGGTATTTGTATGCGCGAGCCGCGATGGTGGGCATCTTGGCGATCAGGCGGATGGCCGAGATGTCGCGCTGCACCGGATCATGGATGTCCAGGCTGTCGTGATAGAAGGCCGAAAGCGCGCCGACGGTGCCGACCATGATCGCCATCGGGTGGGCGTCGCGGCGGAAGCCTTCGAAGAAGCGATCGAACTGGCTGTGCAGCATCGTGTGGGTGGTGATGCTGTTCTCGAACTTCTCGTACTGCGCGGCGGTCGGCAGTTCGCCGTGCAGCAGCAGGTGGCAGACCTCGACGAAGTTCGACTTCGACGCCAGTTGGTCGATCGGATAGCCGCGGTGCAACAGCACGCCGGCGTCGCCGTCGATATAGGTCAGGGCCGATTCGCAGGCGGCCGTGGAGGTGAAGCCGGGATCGAAGGTGAAGGCGCCCGTTCCCGCATAGAGCTTGCGGATGTCGATGACGTCCGGGCCGGTGGAGCCCGAAAGGACCGGCAACTCGATGGTCTTGTCCTCGAAGGACAGGGTCGCCGAGCTGGCGGTTTTGGCTTGTTCAGTCATGAATGCCCCTTTGCATCATACGTCCAGGCGCGGGGAGGCGTCGGCCGCTTTTTGGTTTGTGGGTGATCACTTAGTCTGTTGCAGCGCATCATCCAAGCGCCCGAGACTTTCGTCGTGCCCAAGAGCCGACAAAGTTCGCGCAATATCAGGTGATGTTGACCCAGCGGTAAGGGCCATACGCATCGGCGGACCGATCTTGCCGAAGCCAACGCCCTCGGATTCGGCGAAAGCCTTGAGTTCTGCTTCCAGCGCGAACACGTCCCACGACTGGAACAGGGCCAGCCGGTCGCGCAGGCGGCAGAGGCGCTCCAGCGTCTCACCGCTCAGCAGGGCCTGGCCCTTTTCGTCTATGGTCAGAGGGCGGGATTTCAGCACGAAGGCCGTCTGTTCGGCCAGGTCCAGCACAGTCTTGGCGCGATCCTTGACGAAGGGCATAGCGCGTTGAAGCCGGGCCTCGTCCGCTTCGGCGAGGCTGTGTCCGCGCTGCAGGTGCGCGTCCAGCGTCAGCTTGGACAACCGCTCATCGTCCGCAAGGCGCAGCCAGTGAGAGTTGACGTGGGCCAGCTTGTCGAAATCCAGCCTCGCCGGCGCCTTGCCGATGCCGGCGAGGTCAAACCATTCCACCGCCTGGGCGTCGCTGAACAGTTCGTCGTCACCGTGCGCCCAGCCCAGGCGGGCCAGATAGTTGCGCATGGCCTCGGCCAGATAGCCCATTTCGGCATATTCATGCACCGCCTGGGCGCCATGACGCTTCGACAGCTTGGCGCCGTCGGGGCCGTGGATCAGCGGGATGTGAGCGAAGGTCGGACGTGTCCAGCCCAAGGCGTCATAGATCAAGCTCTGACGGGCGGCGTTGTTCAGATGATCGTCACCGCGGATGACGTGGGTCACGCCCATGTCGTGGTCGTCCACGACGACCGCGAGATTATAGGTCGGTGCGCCGTCCGAGCGCAGCAGCACCAAGTCGTCCAGATCGTCGGTCGACCAGTTGACGGCGCCTTGAACCTCGTCAGCAACAGTGACGGTCGTCGACTTCGGTCGGCGGAAGCGCACGACGTGGGGGAGGGCCAGGTCATCGACGGTGGGGTCACGGTCGCGCCAGGGTGATTCAAACGTGCGCCGCTCGGCCTTGGCCTCGTCGCGCAGACGACCGGTGTCCTCGGCAGAGGTGAAGTCGCGGTAGGCGTGGCCGGTTTCGAGCAGTTGATCGACCACCTCGCGGTGGCGGTCGGCGCGGCTGAACTGGAACACCGGCTCTTCATCGGCGAACAGTTCCAGCCAGCTCAGGCCGTCGAAGATGGCCTTGACGGCCTCTTCGGTAGACCGCTCGCGGTCTGTGTCCTCGACACGGATCAGAAAACGCCCAGCGTGTCTCTTGGCGTACAGCCAGTTGAATAATGCTGTTCTCGCTCCGCCGATATGCAGATAGCCTGTCGGCGAGGGAGCGAAGCGGGTGACGACAGTCGAGGAAGGTGAGGTCATAGGCGAGGGGTCCGTAAGCGACGCCCTTATACGCCCCGACGCGGCAAAGCCTACCCCCGCCGCGCGATTGCGCGCGTGGTTGAACGACCAGGTCGAGGCGCAGACACTACGATGGCGGCTATGGGCGCCAGTCGCCTTCGGCGCCGGCGCCGCGGTCCATTTCGCCCTGCGGTCCGAGCCGGCATTGTGGCCGTTGTTGCTGGGCGCCGTCGTCGTCTTTGCGGTTTGGATCACGGCGAGGCGGCGGGGATGGGCGCGGCGTCTGACTTGGCCGCTATTGATGCTGGCCTGTGTCGCCGGCGGGTTGGCGGCCGCCAAGGTCCGCACCGAAATGGTCGCTGCGCCGATCGCGCCGGCATTGAGCGAACCGACTGTGATTGAAGCCTGGGTCGTGGACGTCGACAGTCCGGGCCAGAGGGGCGCACGGATTGTGGTCGCGCCCGTCTGGATACGCGGACTGACGCCCGAACAGACGCCCGTGCGGTTGCGGGCGACGGTGCGGGGCGAGCCGCCCAGACCCGGTGAGGCGATCCGCCTGTTCGGCATCCTCAATCCACCGCCTGCGCCTGCCAGTCCCGGCGCCTATGATTTCGGCCGCAACGCCTTCTTCCAGGGCATGGGCGGCGTGGCGTTCGCGCTGGGCGAGACACGACGCGCAGATCTGGCGCCTGCGCCTTGGCGATTGAGGCTGGCGATGGCGGTGAACGGCGCACGCTACGCCTTGGCGGAACGGATCGTGGCGCGTCTGGGCGAGCGGACGGGCGGGATCGCCGCGGCCATGACCACCAGCCACGAGACCTGGATCAGTCAGGAAGACATGGACGTGATGCGGGATTCCGGCCTGGCGCACATCCTGTCTGTCTCCGGGCTGCACATGGCCATTGTCGGCGGCTTCGTCTTCTTTGCCGTGCGGCTGGGCGTGGCGGCCTGGCCTTGGCTGGCGCTGCGCGTTCCCGGCAAGAAGGTCGCGGCGGTGGCCGGGCTGACGGCGGTCGGGGTCTATCTGGTGGTGTCGGGCGCGCCGCCTCCGGCCGAACGGGCGGCGATCACGGCCTCCATCGCCTTTCTGGCGATCCTGCTGGATCGGCAGGCGGTGACGATGCACGGTCTGGCGGTGGCGGCCTTCATCGTCCTGGCGATCCAGCCGGAAGCCATCGTCACCCCGGGCTTTCAGATGTCTTTCGCGGCGACGGCGGCCTTGGTCGCCTTGGTCGAGGCCTGGCCCAAACGCCCGCGTGAGATTTCAGCCCCTTGGCCACTCCTGGCGATCCAGCGGCTTGGCGGGTGGCTGGCGGCGGCGGTGGCGGCCAGCGTCGTGGCGGGACTGGCGACGGGGCCGTTCGCCATGCAGCATTTCAACCGCACGGCCATGTATGGGCTGTTGGCGAACCTGGGCACCTCTCCGGTCGCGGACTTCATCCTGATGCCGGCCCTGGCCATTGGCGCGGCCCTGGAGCCGCTGGGACTGGGTGGGCCTTTCCTGGCGGTCGCGGGATGGGGCGTCGATCTGATGCTGGCCATCGGAACCTGGACGGCGGGGCTTCCGGGGGCGGTGCGGACGGTGGCCAGTGCGCCCGATTATGTCCTGCCGATCGCCTTTCTGGGGGTGCTGTTCGTCTGTCTGTGGCAGGGACGACTGAGGTGGCTGGGCCTGCCGCTGGCGGCGGCTGTGCTGGTGTGGCCGCGTGCGCCGACGCCGGATCTGTGGATCGGAGATGGGGGGACAAACGCCGCATTTCACCGCGAGAAGCAGGCGGTTATCGTCAGGCCCGGCGTCCGAGAGTTCGCTGTCGATCTGTGGTCGCGGCGGCGCGGCCTGACCATGACGGATCGATCTGAGGCGGGCTGGGCGTGCGATCGCTTCTCTTGTCGGCCTGAGGATAAACAGGCTGGACCCGTTGCGATCTGGTGGGGTCGCAGAGCGCCGAGTCTAGATCAGATGGAGACGTTATGCCGCGCGGCGCCAGTCGTTAGCGTGCGTGCGGTCGTCACGTCGATCCCGAGCGTCTGCAAGGATCGCCTGCTACTCGACGGCGTCGATTTCGCCCGAGGCGGCGCGGTGGAGTTATGGCGTGACAGTGCGGTCGAACCAGTTCGATGGCGCGCCGTTTGGACGGCCGACGTGCGGGGCGACCGCCCCTGGACACGCCAACCGAACCCGGACGTCAATGATAGCGGCGCATGAGGCCGACCAGCTTGCCCTGAACGGCGACCTGATCCGACCCATAGATCTTGGTTTCGTAGTTGCGGTTGGCGGGCTCCAGCGCGATGGAGGCGCCCTTCTTGCGAATCCGCTTCAGCGTCGCGTGTTCGCCTTCGACCAGCGCCACGACGATCTCGCCCGAGGAGGCGTTGTCGGTCGATTTGATGACCACCATGTCGCCGTTCAGAATGCCCGCCTCGATCATCGAATCGCCTTCGATCTCCAGCAGATAGTGTTCGCCCGAGCCCAGCATGGATTCGGGAACGGGATAGCGCGCCGTCTCGTGCTCTATGGCGTCGATCGGCGTGCCGGCGGCGATCTTGCCCATCAACGGCAACTCTCGGGTGTCATTGGCCGCAAGCGGCGCCAGGGCGCGTCCGCCGCCGCCTTCGATCACGTCAGGCTTGAACCCGGCCCGGCCGCGCGGCGCGCCAGCCGTGGCCTGTTCGGGCAGTTTGGTGACTTCCAGGGCGCGGGCGCGGTGGGCGAGGCGGCGGATGAAGCCGCGCTCCTCCAGCGCCGTTATCAGCCGGTGGATGCCCGACTTGGACGCCAGGTCCAGCGCCTCCTTCATCTCGTCGAAGGAGGGGGAGACGCCTGTCTCCTGAATCCGTTCGTGAATGAACATCAGCAGTTCGTGCTGCTTGCGCGTGAGCATCGCCAGGCCCTCATGCGCCCGCCGACGAATCGGAACGGGCCGTGAACATTTGTCGATGTTCTGTAAGTGTTCCTTCCTAATGTCAACTTAACAGCGCCCTTGGGACGCCGCACGACGCGAGGAAGGCGATCAGGCCGCCAGCAGTTGCCGCGTCGCCGCCTCGACATCCGCCTGACGCATCAGGCTCTCGCCGACCAGAATTGCCTGGGCGTGGGCGGCCGAGACGCGCTCGACATCCTCAGGCGTGAAGATGCCGCTTTCGGCGACCAACAGGGCGCGGACAGGGCTGAGCATCGAGAGACGCTCAGTCACCTCCAGATCGACCTCGAAGGTGCGCAGCGACCGATTATTGACCCCGACCAGATCGCCGCCCAGCGCACAGGCGCGGGCCATTTCTTCCTCGTCGTGCGTTTCGATCAGGGCGTCCATGCCGAAGCGCTCGGCCTCGGAAAGCAGTTCGGCAGCCAGCCGATTATCGACCATGGCCAGGATGATCAGGATGCAGTCGGCGCCCAGGGCGCGGCTCTCGGCCACCTGCCAAGGATCGACCAGAAAATCCTTTCGCAGGCAGGGCAGGGCGACCGCGTCGCGGGCCTGACCCAGATAGGCGTCGTCGCCCTGAAAGCTGGGGCCGTCGGTCAGGACCGACAGACAGGCCGCGCCGCCGGCTTCGTAGGCACGGGCCAAGGCCGGCGGGTCGAAGTCGGGACGGATCAGCCCTTTGGATGGGCTGGCCTTCTTGATCTCGGCGATCAGGGCGGGGCGGCCGGTTTCTTCTTCCACGCGCTCCAGGGCCGCGCGAAAGCCGCGCGGAGCCGAAACGGCTCGCGCCAGCGTCTCGATCGCGTCCTGCGACGTGGTAGCCTTGCGGGTGGCGACGTCTTCACGCTTGTAGGTGGCGATGCGGTCCAGAACGTCGGTCATGCGGGGCCTTCGCTTTCCAGCGGCATGGAGGTGATGCGGGCCAGACGCTCCAGAGCCTCGGCGGCCCGGCCATCGTCTATGGCGGCGGCGGCGAGGAAAGCACCTTCGGCAAGGTCGGCCGCCCGGTCCGATACCACGAGGGCGGCGGCGGCGTTCAGCAGCACGATGTCGCGGTACGGACCGGCCGCGCCAGCCAGCAGCGCGCGCAGGGCGACGGCGTTCTCCTCGGCGTCGCCGCCACGGATGTCTTCGATGGAGGCGCGTGGCAGGCCGGCGTCCTCGGGCGTGACCTGGAAACGGCGAACCGCGCCGTCCTTCCATTCCGCGACTTCGGTCGATCCAGAGGTCGCCAGTTCGTCCAGGCCCTGGCCGTGAACGGTCCAGGCTCGCGTCGCGCCAAGACGGCCCAGCACCTCGGCCAGGGGCTCCAGCAGGCGGGGATCATAGACGCCCATGACCTGACGCTTCGCAGACGCCGGGTTTGAAAGCGGCCCCAAAAGATTAAAAACGGTGCGGAAACCGATCTCGGCCCGGACGGGCCCGACATGGCGCATGGCCCCGTGATAGGCGGGGGCGAACAGGAAGCAGATGCCGGCCTCGTCCAGCGCCTTCCTCTGCTGAGCCTGATCCGCCATCAGGTTCACGCCCAGGATCGACAGAACGTCGGAAGACCCTGATTTAGATGACATAGCTCGGTTGCCGTGCTTGGCGACCTTCAGGCCCGCTCCGGCCAGAACGAGGGCGGCGGCCGTGGAGATGTTATAGGTGTGCTGCCCGTCGCCGCCGGTGCCGCAGGTGTCGATCACCTCGTAGGGATGATCCAGCGTCAGCGCCGCCTCGCGCATGGCGCCGGCGAAGGCGGTGATCTCTTCCACCGTCTCGCCGCGCATCCGCATTGCGGTGACGGCGGCGGCGACCTGGGACGGGGTCGGCTCGCCACGCAGGCAGGCGGCGAAGAAGTCGTGCGCCTGTTGCGACGTCAGCGGATGGCCCTCGACCAGTCGGGCGAGGATCGGCTTGAACCCATCGCCCACGATCAGGCTGCCGCGAGGCGCTTTACGCCGGCGATCTGGAGGAAGTTGGCCAGCATGTCGTGACCGTGTTCGGTGGCGATGGATTCCGGGTGGAACTGCACGCCGTGGATCGGGCGGGTGCGGTGCTGCAGGCCCATGATCTCGCCGTCGGCGGTCCAGGACGTGACCTCCAGACAATCCGGCAGGGTTTCACGCTTCACGGCCAGCGAATGATAGCGGGTGGCGGTGAAGGGCGACGGCAGGCCGGCGAAGACGCTCTTGCCCTCGTGCAGGATCGGCGAGGTCTTGCCGTGCATCAGCGTCTTGGCGCGGATCACGTCGCCGCCGAAGGCCTGGCCGATCGCCTGATGGCCCAGGCAGACGCCAAGGATCGGCATCGAAGCCGGCGCGGTCGCGATCAACGGCAGGCAGATGCCGGCCTGGTCCGGCGCACAGGGGCCTGGCGACAGCAGCACGGCGGCGGGGTTCAGCGCCCACGCCTCGTCCACCGTCAGGTCGTCGTTGCGCACCACATGCGTCGGCGCGCCCAACTCCGCGAGGTAGTGGACGAGGTTGTAGGTGAAGCTGTCGTAGTTATCGACGACGAGGATCATGGCTTGGCTTCTAGGCTTGACGGGCGTCCGCGCCAAGCGGGCGCGGCGGTAAAGCGCATTTTAACCCGACCCGGAGATAAATGCGGCTGTGAAACTCGCCGCTGAAAAAGATATCGCCGCCAAGATCGCCGCCGCCAAGGCGAAGCTGGTCGTGGTCGAGACGAAGCCCAACCCGGTCGCCACCCTCGGCGCCGCTGCATTCGCCGCGACGGCGGCCGTGCTGATGGCGGGCGTCGTCATCATCGGCCCTGGCGTTCACTTTGACGATCCGACGATGACCGTTACGCGCTAACGATTGCCGGTGCGGAAGCGCCAGGCGTCGTCGGCCGCCCGCATCGGCGCGCGCGCCTTGTGTTGGGTCTCGGCGTATTCCGCCGCAGGATCGCTGTCGGCGACGACGCCGGCCCCGGCCTGGACGAAGATTCGATCGTCGGCGAACAAAGCCGTGCGCAGGGTGATGCAAATGTCCGCCTCGCCGCCGGCCGAGATATAGCCGACACCGCCGCCGTAACCGACGCCGCGCTTCTCGCTCTCCAGCTCGTCGATGACCTCCATCGCCCGCACCTTGGGCGCTCCCGACAGGGTGCCGGCGGGCAGGGCGGCCAAGAGCGTATCCACCGCGTCCAGCTTGGGGTCGGTTTTGCCGCGCACGTTGGAGACGATGTGCATGACCTGGCTGTAGCGTTCGACGATGAAACTCTCGGTCACCTCGACCGTGCCGGGCGCGGCGACACGGCCGACATCGTTGCGACCCAGGTCGAGCAGCATCAGGTGTTCGGCGCGTTCCTTGGGATCGGCCAGCAGTTCGATTTCCAGCGCCTTGTCGGCCTCGGGCGTCGCACCGCGCATGCGGGTTCCGGCCAGGGGGCGAATGGTGACCTCGCCGTCCTTCAGACGCACCAGGATTTCGGGGCTGGAACCGGCCAGCTGGAAGCCCTCGAAGTTCAGATAGAACAGATAGGGCGAGGGGTTCTGGCGACGCAGGGACCGATAGAAGGCGAACGGATCCTCGGTCCAGGGCGCCGAAAACCGGTGGCTGAGCACGACCTGGAAGATGTCGCCTGCGCCGATGTAGTCCTTGGCCTTGGCGACCAATTCGCCGAACGCGGCTTCGTCCACGGCTGAGCTGAAGGTCGGCGCCGGCGTTTCCTGCGGCGCGGCGCGGATGGGCAGGGGCTCGCGCAGCGCGGTCTCGAAGGCGTCCAGTCGCGCTACGGCAGCGTCGAAGGCCTCGCGGGGGGCGATGCCAGCGTCGGGATAGGCGGCGGAGACCAGAACGATCTCGTGGCGGACGGAATCGAAGATGGCGACCAGCGACGGTCGGGTCAGAACCGCGTCCGGCAGATTCAGCGGATCGGGATTTGGCGCGCCCAACGGCTCCAGCAGGCGAACCATGTCGTAGCCGAAGACACCGAACAGGCCCGCGGCCATGGGCGGTAGGCCGTCAGGCAGGTCGAACTTCGACGCCGCGATCAGGGCGCGCAGCGATTGCAGCGTCGGCAGGGCCTCGGGCGTGAACCGCCCCTCGGCGATGTCCGGCCCACGAGACAGTTCCGCCGCGTTCGAACGACAGCGCCAGACGACATCAGGATCCAGCGTCAGGATCGAATAGCGACCCTTGACCGCGCCGCCTTCGACCGATTCCAGCAGGCAGGCGTAGGGCCGGTCGCGACCAAGCTTCAGATAGGCCGAGACGGGTGTTTCCAGGTCGTCGATGATCCGGCGCACCACCACCTGCGGCCGACCGGCCGAAAGGCCGGCGGCGAAGGCGTCGAAGTCGGCTTCCCCCGATGCAGCCTCGGTCATTGCGCCGGGGCGGCGGGCGTCGCATCGCCGGAAATGCCCAACGCCGACAGCGCCTGGGCCGGGTCGTTCTTCGCCTTGGAGCGCTGGGCACCGGCCGCGATCGAGGTTTCGACCATTGCCTGAACCAGTTCCTGGGTCAGACGCGGTCGGACTTGTTCGGCCAGCGGGCCGGCGACGGCCGGATTGGCGGCGTGGACGTTATCGACGCGGCCGACGACATAGGCGGTCTGCGACGCCGGTTGCGAGAAGGCTTGGCCCTTGGATTGGCCGAACAGGCCCTGCAACACGCCTTGGCCCAGCGCGTCCTGCGTGGCCTGGTTGCGGACGACGCCGGTGCGGACCGTCAGGGGCGCATTGACCGAACGAGCGACGGCGGCGATGTCCTCGCCGTTGCGAACGCGGGTGGTCAGTTCCTCGGCCTTGGTGGACAGACGACGCATCGTCTCGCGCTGGATCCATTGAGCCGCCAAGGGCTCGCGCACCTCGGCCAGGGTCGGCAGGGCCGCCGGACGGATGTCGTTGACGCGCACGGCGAAATACTGGCCCTGGCCGGCGTCGATCACGTCGCTTTCGCCGCCCTTGGTCAGGCCCCAGGCCGTCTCGAAGATCTGCGGCGGTGCGTTCAGCCCCTGGCCGTTCGGCAGCTTGCCGTCCTTGGTGAAGGGGGGCAGATCGACCACGCGACCGCCAGCGTCGCGAGCGGCGTCGGCCAGGTTCTTGCCAGCGGTGCGGGCGGCTTCGTACTTCTCGACCTTGGCGTAGGTCTGGGTCCTCACATCTTCGGCGCGCAGTTCCTGGATCAGTTCTTCACGCGCGCTATCCAGTGTCGCGGGCGCCGCGGGTTGGATGGCGGTGACCTTGGCCACCGCGAAGCCGACGCCGGCCTGGACTGGATCGGAGACCTGATTGGCTTGCAGGCCGAAGACCGCGCCGGCGGTCGCGGCGTCGCCGATGGCCGAGCGGGGCGTGGCGTCGAACGTCGCGGGCGTGACGTTGTTGGCGCGGCCAGCGTCGGCCGGCGACTGGCCGGCGCGCAGGGCGGCGGCGATCTTCTGGGCCGCTTCGCGGTTCGGCGCCGTCAGGGTGACGAAGGTGCGGGTCTCGGGCTTGCCAAGGGTGTCCTTCTTGAACTCGAAACGCTCGCGGATGCGCTCGTCCGTGATCGGCGTCGCGGCCGAGGCTTCGGGCGTGAACAGGACGACGGAGACCATGCGGAACTCCGGCGCGCGCAGGCGCTCGGCGTTTTCCTGGATGAAGGCGTTCAGCTGAGCGTCGGTCGGGGCAGGAATCTGGCCGGCCATCGCAGAGGTCACCTCGAACCAGCGACCGTCGCGGCTTTCGAAGGCCGAGCCGGCCAGCAGCGCGCCATAGATGCGCGGCACGCGGGCGCCGGCGAAGACGGCGGCGCCGAAGTGTTCGGTGACGTATTGGTCGCGCAGGTCCTGTTCCAGCATGGCCGGGGTCAGGTTCTGTTGGGCCAGGGCGGCCTCATAGGCCTGCTGGTCGAACTGGCCGGTGACCGAGTTGAAGAAGGCCGGGATCTGGCGGATCTGCTTGACGATCAGTTCCTTGCCGGGGCGGATGCCCGCCTTCCAGGCCCAGTTCAGGAAGCCCAGCTGCTGGGTCTGCTCGGTCAGGAAGCGGGTGTGGATGTTTTCCGCGATCAGTTCCTGGTTGGTCAGGGGACGACCGACCTGCTGCTGCAGACGTTCGCGCACCTGGTCGAAGGCCGTGCGGAACTCCAACTCGTTCATCGAACGGTCGCCCGCATCGATGACATGCTTGGGACCCAGGTTGGAGAACACATCCATGCGCGCGCCGACGATCACGAAGCTGATCGCGATCAAGACAAGGAGGGCGGCCGCCCATTTGGATCGAGAGAAGGCGCGGAAGGCGGTGAGCATTCGAAAACCCGAGACTGGCCGAGATTAGGGGCCGATGTTGGTGTCAATCGACGCGTATAGTCGGGCCGGGCACGCTGCTGCAAGGACGGCATCGTGTTCGGATTGCGGCGCGGCCCCTTGGCTTCGCGGTTTTCGCCTTCTAGACAGGCGACCATGAAACAATCCGTGAAGTTGATCGTCGGCAATTGGAAGATGAACGGCCTGTCGGCCGCCCTGGCGCAGGCTGAATCGATAAGGGACGCCGTCAGCGCAGCGGGGCTGGGGCATAGGGTCGTGCTGTGCCCACCGGCCACGCTGATCGACCGGGTGCGTGTGGCGCTGGCGGGCAGTGGCGTCGCTGTAGGCGGTCAGGATTGCCATGAGAAGCCGGTCGGCGCCTTCACCGGCTCGGTGTCGGCGGAAATGCTGGCCGATGCGGGGGCGACCGTCGTGATTCTGGGACATTCGGAGCGCCGGGCCGCTTTTGGCGAGACCGATGCGGACGTCGCCGCCAAGGTGGAGGCGGCCATCGCTGCGGGGCTGGAACCTATCGTGTGCGTTGGTGAAACGCTGGAGCAACGCGAGGCGGGCGACGCCATCGCCGTGGTGTCCGCCCAGGTCGAGGGTTCCTTGCCGACGGGCCTGTCCGAGCGCGACTTCGCCATAGCCTATGAGCCGGTATGGGCCATCGGGACCGGTCTGACGCCGACGCTGGAACAGATCGCCGAAGTCCATGCCGCTATCCGTGCGGCCATGATCAAGCGGCTGGGCGAGAGCGTGCGAACCGCGCCGATCCTGTACGGCGGTTCGGTTAAGCCCGAAAACGCCCGGGACATTCTGGCCACGCCGGAAGTCGGCGGCGCCCTGGTCGGCGGCGCCTCGCTGAAGGCCGAAGACTTCATGCCCATCGTCAAAGCGGCCGTCTGACGTTTGCTCCGGGTCAGCTTCGATGATAGAGGCCCCCGCTTGATCGGCGCAGATCCGCGCCCACATGAATGACGCCATGCTCCAGACCATCCTGCTCGTCGCCATCATCATCATCGCCGTGTCCCTGACGGGCGTGGTGCTGCTTCAACGTTCCGAGGGCGGCGCCCTGGGGATGGGCGGCGGACCGTCGGGCTTCATGACGGCGCGCGGCGCCGGCAACCTGCTGACCAAGGTGACCTGGATCCTGGCCTTCCTGCTGTTCGGTCTGACGATCGTCCTGACCGTCGTCGGCAATATGGACCGCGCTTCCGTGTCGGTGATCGACGCCAACGCCGTCGGCTCGCTAGCCACCACGCCGCAGACCCAGCAGCAGGCGCCCGCCCAGCAACAGCCCGCCGCTCCGGCCCAACCGGCGGCCCCGTCCCTGGATGATCTGGAAGCCAGCCTGCCGTCAGCGACCAAGGCGCCGGCCCAGCAGCCCTCCCGGTAACGGTCAGGCCAACGACCCGACTTCAGAAAGCGCGCCGCAGGGCGCGCTTTCTTCTTTTGATCAACAGTTCGATTCGCAGGCGGCGTGCGTCGTTCGCGAATCATGCAGTAAGGTGTCCCCCCATGGCTCGCTATGTGTTCATCACCGGCGGCGTGGTTTCCTCGCTAGGAAAAGGCCTCGCCTCCGCCGCTCTCGGCGCTCTTCTACAGGCGCGGGGTTATAAGGTCCGCCTGCGCAAGCTCGACCCCTATCTGAACGTTGATCCGGGCACGATGAGCCCGTACCAGCATGGCGAGGTCTTCGTGACCGACGACGGCGCCGAAACCGACCTGGACCTGGGCCACTACGAGCGGTTCACCGGGGTGTCGGCCGCCAAGTCCGACAACATCACCACGGGTCGGATCTATTCGACCATCCTGGAGAAGGAGCGTCGCGGCGACTATCTGGGCGCGACCGTCCAAGTCATTCCCCACGTCACCGACCAGATCAAGTCCTTCTGCCTGACCAAGGCCCTTACCGACGACGGCGAGGAGGTCGATTTCGTCCTGGTCGAGATCGGCGGCACGGTCGGCGACATCGAGGGCCTGCCCTTCTTTGAAGCCATCCGTCAGCTAGGCCAGGACCTGCCGCGCGGTCAGTCCTGCTTCGTCCACCTGACGCTGCTGCCCTTCATCAAGACCGCCGGCGAGATGAAGACCAAGCCGACCCAGCACTCGGTCAAGGAACTGCGGTCCATCGGCATCCAGCCCGACATCCTGTTGTGCCGCTGCGAATTTCCGATCCCGGCCGAGGAGAAACGCAAGATCGGCCTGTTCTGCAACGTGCGCGAAAGCGGCGTCATCCAGGCGATGGACTCGGCCGACATCTACGCCGTGCCGCTGGACTATCACCGCGAGGGGCTAGATCGCGAAGTCCTGGCCCATTTCGGCATCGATGACGCGCCCGAGCCCGATCTGTCGCTGTGGCAGGAGATCGCGCGCCGTCGCCTCCATCCCGACGGCGAGGTCACCATTGCTGTGGTCGGCAAATATACGGTCCTGAAGGACGCCTATAAGTCCCTGATCGAGGCCCTGCATCACGGCGGCGTGGCCAACAACGTCAAGGTCAACATCGACTGGGTCGAGGCCGACACCTTCGAGGGTGACCCTGAGGCCTGCGAAGAGCGGCTGCAGGGCGCCCATGCCGTCCTGGTGCCTGGCGGCTTCGGCGAGCGTGGCTCGGAAGGCAAGATCGAGGCGGCTCGTTTCGCCCGCGAGCGCAACATCCCCTATTTCGGCATCTGCTTCGGCATGCAGATGGCGGTGATCGAGGCGGCGCGAAACCTGGCCGGCTATCCCAAGGCCTCGTCAACCGAGTTCGGCCCGACCGCCGAGCCTGTCGTCGGCCTGATGACCGAATGGACCCAAGGTAATCAGCGCGTCCTGCGCCAGCAGGGCGGCGATCTGGGCGGCACGATGCGCCTGGGCGCCTATGATTCGACCCTGACGGCCGGGTCCAAGATCGCCGAGATCTATGGCTCCACCGCGATCAGCGAGCGTCACCGTCACCGCTATGAGGTCAATATCAACTATCGCGACGCGATCGAGCAGAAGGCCGGCCTGGTCTTCGCCGGCCTGTCGCCCGACGGCATCCTGCCCGAGACGGTCGAACGCCCAGACCATCCCTGGTTCATCGGCGTCCAATATCACCCGGAGCTAAAGAGTCGTCCATTCGCGCCGCACCCGCTGTTCGCGAGCTTCATCGGCGCGGCCGTGGTCCAAAGCCGCCTCGTCTGAGGGAACGCTGTTCCCGGACTCGGTCAGGTCCGCATTTTGCAGTATGATGCCCGGAACGGATCGATTTGACACGATCCGAGATGTGGCGGGACCGTCGATGATCGGCGAGTTGCTTTATCACCTGCACCGGCATGTTCGCCTGGTGCTGATCGCCGGCGGGCTGATGCTCGCCCTGGGTGTGGCGCTGCTCGGCTATGAGGCCGTGCGGCATATGGGCGAGCCGCCAGCCCGCCCGGCCGAAGCCGGACGGGCCTGAACCGTCAGTCGATCTTCAGCCGCATGAAGATCATCGCCCCGTCGGGATCGCCGCCATAAATCGGCTCCAGCGCTGTCGGCACGCGGTTCATTGCATAGAGACCGCCGAGGCCGAACCGGACGTGTTCGGCGATCCGCCAGTCCCGCACGACACCGACCGACGCCTTGCCGACCGTGTAGAGCGGGCCGTGTCCGCCGCCGACGCCGGGAACCAGCTCGTCCGTCTCGATCCGTTCGGCGCGGGCGAAGACGGTCCAGCGGTCGTTGGGGTGGACGGCGGATTCCAGCAGCCAGCCGTCTTTCGACTCGCCGTGATCGTTGGTCTTGCGGCCCCAGGCCAGGGTCGATGACCACCAGCCGTCGTCGCCTAATCGCCATGTATGGATAGCGCTGGCAGACCATTTGATCTCGTCCTCCTCCGGTTCCAGCTGTTCGGGCGCGGAGACATCGGCGTAGGAAGCCTGCAGCGACCATTCGTCGGTCGGGTTCCAGGCGGTTCGCACGGACCAGCTGTCCAGCCGTGGCGAATCGATGCCCCAACGTTCCTCGTCCGGCTCGCGTCCCTTGAAGGCCGAAGTCTCGATCTTGAACCGGTCATGCGCCCAGCCCAGGGTCGTCACGCCAAAGACGATATGGGTCGAGTCCAGCCAGTGGTGGGTGATCGGCGCCTCGGGACTGTCTATGGCGCTCATCCGGTGCATGAAGGCCGGCGGACCGAAGGCGGGCTCGCCCGGCAGGCCGATGTAGCCATAGACGCTGTCCTTGTCGGACAGACGCTTCGAATAGCTGGCCGACAGTTCCATGAAGAGGTCATGCGGGTGCTGGCGATCGACCAAGGGATTGACCCCGTCCGCCGTCTCGCCCGCCGCCAGAAGCAGCGGATAGCCGGACTTGCCCATCAGGGGGTCGGGGCTGAGCATGGCCCGCAGGTTCAGTGTCGAACCGTCGTCGAAGTCGCGCCGCGCCGAGGTCATCAACATGCCGGCGACGAAGGTCTTGTCGCCGCCGCGTGGCCCGGACTGGGTGTCATAGACCAGGTTCAGCATGGCATGGGTCATCACCATCCAGTCGCCCCCGACGGTGTGGATGCCGCCATGTTCGCCGGCGTCGGGTTGCCAGCCGGTGCCCGAGGCGTCGCGGCTCATGGGCCATGGGCCGTAAGGGCTGGTCATCGTATGACCCATGCTGGCGTGATCGACTGGCGTCGCATCTGACATCGGCATCGGCATGTTGTGGCCAGCGTGCGGGTCAGCAGTCGGTTCGGTCGTGGTCGGTGGAGCATGTTGGGAATAATCCTGCGCCGCCGCGGCTTGAGCCAAGGCGAGCAGGGAAACTCCGGCGCAGGCGCCGACTAGAATACGGATAGCCATTCAAGGCCTCCTCTGATGGTCGTGACGGATTGCGCCTGCGAGAGGCGCGAGCGGTGTCAGACGATCAGGAGGCGGGGGGGGGGGGCGGGTTCGGGCGACAGCAGCCGACCAGCGGGCATGTCGATCAGCACGGCGGCAAGACGCGCGGGCGAGACCTTCAAGCCGGACAGGCGCGCGGGATCCAGTGTCGGCGTCGCCACGCAGGCGACGCAGCAGATCATCGCCTTCATGGCCTTGGGAGCGTGGCTGGGGGCCTCGCCCGTTTCAGTTTCATGACATGGCGCAGCGGCGGCAGGCGACGCGGACGCGCCGACTGTGCCGAGCGCCAGCACCGCCAGGGCGCCGATCAGCATCAACAGGGATTGAAGGATCTTCACCACGTCAGAATAGGCGTCGGGGCGATGCGTCAACGGGTCGGCTTCTTGTCCACCAGCGGCAGGCCGGGGGCGTCGGGTGAGACCGAACCGCCTTCGCCCAGCGCCCGCTGCATGAAGACCACGTCGCGCCAGTCGTCATGCTTCCATCCCGCCGCCTTGAACACGCCGGCGTCGGTGAAGCCGCGCGTAAGATGCAGGGCGATGGACCCCGTGTTTTCGGAATCGCCGATCACCGCCACCATCTGACGAAGCCCCATCGCCTCGCAGCGCGCGATCAGCGCATCTAGTAGAGCGCCGGCGACGCCGCGTCCCCTGGCCCAGGGCGCGACATAGATCGAATCCTCGACCATGTAGCGATAGGCCTGACGGGTGCGGAACGGTCCGGCATAGGCGTAGCCGGCGACTGCGCCGTCGATCTCGACCACCAGTCGCGGCAGGCCCAGAGCGTCCACCCCGGCAAGCCGGGACGCCATTTCGATCTCGTCAGGCGCCTCCAGCTCGAAGGTGCCGCGACCATTGGCGACGCTCTCGGCATAGATGGCCGTGATTGCGGCGAGGTCGTCTGGGCGGGCGTCGCGAACCGTCGGTGCGCTCACGCCTTCTCCCAGCCCTTGTCGATGGCCCAGACAGCGAAGGCGTAGTCGTGGGCGACTTCCTTCAGATAGTCGAACCGGCCGGCGGCGCCGCCGTGCCCGGCCTCCATATTGATCTTCAGCAGCACAGGCTTGCCCGAGGTGGTCGCGGGTCGCAGCTTGGCGACCCATTTTTCCGGCTCCCAATAGGTGACGCGCGGATCGGACAGGCCGCCTGTGGCCAGCACCGCCGGATAGGCCTTGGGCTCGACCTGATCGTAGGGGCTGTAGCTGAGCATGTAGTCGTAGGCGGCCGGGTCTTCGATAGGATTGCCCCACTCGGGCCATTCCGGCGGCGTCAGCGGCAGGGAGGTGTCGCTCATGGTGTTGATCACATCGACGAACGGCACCTGGCCGATGATACCGGCCCACAGGTCGGGACGCATGTTGTTGACCGCGCCCATCAGCAGGCCGCCGGCCGATCCGCCCTGGGCGACGATGTTGCCGGTCGCGGCGTATTTGCGGTCGATCAGATGTTCGGCGGCGGCGATGAAGTCGGTGAAGGTGTTCTTCTTCGTCATCTTCCGCGCATCGAGGAACCAGCCCCAGCCCTTGTCGGAGCCGCCCCTGATATGGGCGATGGCGTAGATCCAGCCGCGATCCACCAGCGAAAGCCGGTTGGTCGAGAAGCTGGCGGGCATGGGGATGCCGTAGGAGCCGTAGCCGTAGAGCAGCAGCGGAGCGGAGCCGTCAACCGGGGTAGATTTGCGGCGCAGCACCGTGACCGGCACCAGTTGTCCGTCCGAAGCGGGGGCGTTCAACCGCTCGACCACATAGTCCGCGATATTGTGGCCCGACGGAATCTCCTGCGTCTTGCGCAGGGTCCGCTCGCGCGTCGCCATGTCGTAGTCGAAGGTCTGGGTCGGGGTTGACGGCGAGTTGTAGGCGTAGCGGGTGGTCGTCGTCTCGAACTCGGACGCGCCTGCCAGCGACAGGGCGAAGGCGGGTTCGTCGACGGCGATCTCGTGCTCCTCGCCGGCACGGTCGCGAATGATGATGCGGGTGTTAGCATCGGCGCGTTCCTGGCGCGCCAGGTGGTCGTTCGTCAGGTCCAGGCTTTCGATGAAGCGGCCGGGCGTGTGCGGGACAAGATCGGTCCAGTTCGCCTTCGACGGCGTCGCCGTCGGGGCCTGGACAATCTTGAAGTCGATGGCGTCGTCGGCGTTGGTGCGGATTACCCAGCGGTCGCCCCAGTGATCGACGTCGTAGCGGATGGCGACCACACGCGGCTCAAGCACCACGGGTTCGGCCGTCGGCGTCGCGGCGGGGATATAGCGCGCCTCCGAGGTTTCCTGGTTCTGGATGCCGATGACGATGAACTGGTCGTCGGCCGAGCGTCCCACGCCGATGAACATGCCGTCGTCGGCCTCTTCATAGACCAGAGTAGTTTCGCCACCGCGCACCGGGCGACGGAAGATCTTGTCGGGGCGACCGTTGTCGTCGCGATTGGTCCAGAAGATCCACTGGCTGTCCGGCGAAAAGACGAAATCGCCGGTGGCGCTGTCGATCACGGCGGGCAGGACTTCGCCGGTCGCCAGATCCTTGACGTAGATCTTATGGACCTCGGAACCCTGAGCATCCTCGGAATAGGCAAACAGGCTGTGATCCGGGCTGTGGCTCGCGGCCGAGACTTCGGAATAGGCCTTGCCCTTGGCCAGTTCGTTGGCGTCCAGCAGCAGTTGCGGCGCGGGGGCCATGACGAAGTTCTTCGTCACCGGCTGACCGTCCACCATCCATGTGCCTTGGCGCTCGACGCGCATGTAGCGCGGATGCTGATCGCCCGTCTGGTATTCGACATAGTAGTTCCAGCCGCCGTCCGGCGCCGGGACGGAGCTGTCGTCTTCCTTGATGCGACCGCGCATCTCCGCAAACATCGTCTGCTGCAGAGGCAGGGTGGAGGCCATCATGGCCTCGCGATAGGCGTTCTCAGCCGTCAGATGCTCCTTGACCTCTGCCTTGATCAGGGTCGGGTCGCGCAGAACGGCCTGCCAGTTGTCGTCCTTCATCCATTGATAGTCGTCGGTGCGGGTGCGGCCCAACTGCTCGGTGACGACAGGGATTTTCTTGGCGACGGGCGGTTGGGGCATGGAGGATCCGGTGGACTGGCGGGCGAGCGCAGGGGAGGCCGAGGCGGCGAGCGCCGTCGCAGCGGTGGACATGATCAGTTGCCGACGATTCATCGGTCGCTCCCCCAAATAGTTGAAGCGCGAAGTTTGGGCGCGGCGAGCGTCGCACGTCAAATGAAGAAAAGCAGCGACTCGTCAGCCCGCCAAGGCGTCCACCGTCATCCGTTGCAGCAGTTCGCCGCCTTGGCCGATGGCTGCCAGACGGCTGGAGACATGGCCCAGCACATTGGCGGCATAGACTTCGTAGAGGTCCAGCTTGCCTTGAAGCCAGGCCGGGTCGCCGTCCTGCGCCTCCAGCTTCGCCTTGGCCGCCAGCGCGCCCTTGGCCAGCATCCAACCGCCGACGACGTCGCCCAGCAGTTTCAGATAGGCGTCTGCGGCCGCCAACACGTCGGCCGCAGCATTCGGATCGGCCTTCTGATCCAGCAGCCAAAGGGTAGCGTCCTGAACCGCCTCAATGGCCGTCGCGAACCGTTCGACCGGCTTGCCGCTGTAAAGACCGCCCAGATCAACCAGTGTCGCCTTCATGTCCGCGATCAGGGCCTTGGCCGATTCGCCGCCGTCCATCGACAGCTTGCGTCCGACCAGATCCATCGCCTGGATGCCGTTTGTGCCCTCATAGATTGGGGCGATGCGGGCGTCGCGATAGTATTGGGCGGCGCCAGTTTCCTCAATGAAGCCCATGCCGCCGTGGACCTGGACCCCCATCGAGGCGACCTCACAGCCGATATCGGTGGACCAGGCCTTGGCGATGGGGGTGAACAGGTCTTCGCGGCCCTTCCAGCGACGACGCTTCTCTTCGGTCGCGGCGTGTTTCGCCAGATCGGCGGCGACGCCGGTGGACAGGCAGATGGCGCGCGCGGCCGAAATCTTGGCCTTCATCACGCTGAGCATCCGGCGCACGTCGGGATGATCGAAGATCGGAGCATTGGCCTCGCCCGTCCAGACCGAACGGCCTTGGCGGCGGTCAAGTGCATATGCGAGGGCATGCTGGTAAGCGCGCTCGGCGATGCCGACGCCCTCGACGCCAACGGCGAGACGCGCGGCGTTCATCATCACGAACATATGGGCCAGGCCCTGGTTCGGCTGACCGACCAGTTCGGCGGTGGCGCCTTCATAGCTCATGACGCAGGTGGGCGAGGCGTGGATGCCCAGCTTGTGCTCGACCCCGACCGGGCGGAAGGCGTTGCGGTCGCCCAGCGTGCCGTCGTCGTTGACCGCGAACTTGGGCGTCAGGAACAGGCTGATGCCCTTGGGTCCCTTGGGTGCGTCAGGCAGGCGGGCCAGCACCAGATGCACGATATTGTCGGTAGCGTCGTGATCGCCCCAGGTGATGTAGATTTTCTGGCCGTTCAGGGCGTAGGTGCCATCGCCGTTCGGCGTCGCCGTGGTGATCAGAGAGCCCAGATCGGAGCCTGCGCCGGGCTCGGTCAGCACCATGGCCCCGGTCCATTCGCCGCTGACCAGTTTGGTCAGATATTTGGTCTTCTGCTCTTCCGTTCCGACCTGCTCCAGCGCCTCGATGGAGGCCAAGGACAGCATGGGACACAGGCCGAACGCCATGTTGGCGGCATGGACGGTCTCATAAGCCGCGAGTTCAAGCGCCTTGGGCAGGGCCTGACCGCCGGCCTCGGTCGAGGCGGACAGGCCGGTCCAGCCGCCCGCCGCAAACTGGCGATAGGCTTCTGCGAAGCCCGGCGCGGCGGTGACCGAGCCATTGGCGTAGGTCGAACCCTTCTGGTCGCCGATACGGTTCAGGGGCGCCAACACTTCTTCGGAGAACTGGCCCGCCGCCTCCAACACCGCCGAGGCGACATCGGCGTCATAGTCGGGAAAGGCGCCGGTCGCCGCCACATCGGCCATGCCGGCCACCGCCTCCAGGGTGAAGGCCAGGTCTCGAACGGGGGCGCGGTAGGTCATGGGTTTCCTCAATCGTCTTTGCGGCCTAAGTGCCGCGTCGGGGGCGGTCGCTGCAAGCGTCTTGGCGACGCGCCCCATCTAAGTGCAAGGTGACCTAGTGCCGTCACGGAAGGGAAGAGATGGGCGAGCCCCGTAATCGATATTCGACCGTTTCCCTGCTGTTTCACTGGGGCATCGCCTTGGCGGTCCTGATCCAGGTGCTGCTGATCACGGCGCATGAGAATACGGAAGGGCCGATCTCAGGCCAGTTCGTGATGCTGCACAAGTCGCTGGGCCTGACGATCCTGACGCTGACCCTGGCGCGGATCGGATGGCGTATGGCCCATCCGGCCATTCCCTTGCCATCGGGTTTGCCGCGCTGGCAGCGGATCGCCGCGCGGATCAGCCATGTGCTGTTTTATCTGGCGCTGATCGTCATTCCGCTGACCGGCTGGCTGGCGTCTTCCGCCGGCGGGCGTGCGATCGAATGGTTCGGCCTGTTCTCTTGGCCTCTTCTGCCCATCGGTGGCGGACGCGATGCGGCACGCAGTCTGATGGGGCTGCATGGGCTGGCGGTGAAGGGCCTTTATGTCCTGATCGCCCTGCATGTTCTGGCGGCGCTGAAGCATCAGTTCATAGACCGTGATAATGTGCTGCACCGGATGATCCCGATCATCCCCCGTCGACCGTGAGCGAGACCCCGGCTCAGACGGCGCAGGCGCTGGCGAACGGCGATCTGATCCTGCTACCGACCGAGACCGTCTATGGGCTGGGCGCCGATGCGGGCAACGCCCAGGCGGTTGCGGCCATCTTCGCGGCCAAAGGACGGCCGAGGTTTAATCCGCTGATTTCCCACGTTGTCGATGCGGATGCAGCGGCGGCCATCGGAGAATTCGGTCCGGCCGCTCGCGCCCTGGCCGAGGCTTTCTGGCCCGGTCCATTGACGCTCGTCACGCCTGTTCGGGACGCCACACGGGTCTGCGATCTGGCCCGCGCCGGGTTGGACAGCGTAGCGATCCGCGTGCCGGCCCATCCGATGGCGAGAGCGGTGTTGGCGGCGTTCGGCGGCCCCGTCGTGGCGCCGTCGGCCAATCGCTCGGGACGGCCCAGCCCGACGACGTTCGCCGATGCGGTGGACGAAACCGGCTTCGCGGTCGCCGCCGCGGTCGATGGCGGCCATTGCCAAGTCGGGCTGGAGAGCACGGTCGTGTCGGTTCTGGGCGGACGTGTCGCCCTGCTGCGGCCGGGCGCTGTCACCCGGTCAGAGATCGAGGTTCTCGTCGGTCCGTTGGCGGACAGCGGGGAGGGGCATCGCTCGCCCGGCCGGTTGGCTCTGCATTACGCGCCGGACGCCCCGGTCAGGATAGAGGCGCATGAGGCGAAGAGCGGCGAAATCCTGCTGGGATTTGGCGCCGGTGTCGGCGATCCGCGCTGGAGCCTGAGTCCGTCTGGCGACCTTCGAGAAGCGGCGGCAAACCTGTTTCGGCTGTTGCGTGAGGCTGATCGGACGCATCCTGTCGGGATCGCCGTTTCGCCGATCCCGATGACGGGATTGGGCGAGGCGATCAATGATCGGCTGAGACGGGCCGCAGGCTTCGTCGGCTAACCGAACCGGGCCTGGAGGTCGACGCTGGACTGATGGCCGACGCTCGGCAGACAGGTCTGAAGCCAGTCGTCAGCGGCGGCCCGGCCGCGCGCCTTCAGGTCGTTGAGGAAGCTCCATTCGGTATTGAACTTTGACCGCAGCGACAGGTCCGACAGCCAGCCGTCCGCCTCGATGGCGTGTAGTCGAACATGCCGATAGGGTCCCGAGCCCCCGCCCTTGAGCTGACCGTGCGCGATCATCTCGCCGGCCAGGGCGATGGCGCGAAGTTCGGCGACCAAGGGTGCGTTGAAGACGATCTCGTTCAGCCGATCCACGATGTCCCCGGCGCTGCGAGGCGTCTCATTGCGGGCCAGCGGGTTCAGCGTCACCAGCAGCACATCGTCTGGCGTGTCTTCGCCGGTCAGGGGCCAGAGCGGCGGATTGGTCAGATAGCCGCCGTCCCAATAGGGCTCTCCGTCGATCTCGACCGCCTGGAACAGGTGGGGCAGGCAGGCGGAGGCCATCAGGACATCAGCGTTGATCTCGCCCGTCTCGAAGAGGCGCGTCCGGCCCTGACGAACGGCTGTGGCGGCGACAAACAGTTTGATGTCCGAAGCCTGGACCGCACCGAAATCGACAGCCGCCTTCAGCACCCGTTTCAGAGGATTGTGGTTCAGCGGGTTGAATTCATAGGGGCTCATGGACATCGCCAGCGTCTCGCCGGCGCGCCAGAAGGGGTTGTCCTTGATCCAGTCGGGCGGTTGGGCGGCGTTCCACATCGCGCTGTCGCCAAAGACGTTTCGGCCACCGGACTGGTTCACCTCGCGCCACAGCTTGTCCAGCGCCGCACGGGCGTCGCCAGTCGCGAGGCCGGAGACCAGCGCCGCGCCGTTCATGGCGCCGGCCGACACGCCGGACACCGCACGGACATCCAGTCGGTCGTCTTCCAGCAGTCGATCCAGCACGCCCCATTGAAAGGCGCCGTGCGCGCCGCCGCCCTGAAGCGCGAGGCAGACGGGGCGACGGCCCGTGGGAGCGGGAAGACCTTCCGCCGGTTGGGCGGTCTTGCGTTTGAAGATCGCCATGCCCGCCCCGATTCAAGATTTATTGAGCGGTCCAGCCGCCGTCTATGGAGAAGCTGGTGCCATTCGCCGAGGCGCCGAGATCGCTGACCAGATAGAGGAAGATCCCGGTCAGTTCGTCGGTCGTCACGAATCGCTTGGTCGGCTGGGCCGCCAGGATGACGTCGGTCAGCACCTGCTCCTCGGTCATGTTGCGGGTGCGAGCCTGGTCTGCGATCTGTTTGGTCACGATCGGCGTCTCGACGAAGCCGGGGCAGATGGCGTTGCAGGTGATGTTGTCCCGCGCCAGTTCCAGCGCCACCGTCTTGGTGAAGCCGATGACGCCGTGCTTGGCCGCGACATAGGCGGACTTGAACGGGCTGGCAACCAGGCCGTGGGCCGAGGCCATGTTGACAATCCGGCCACGCCCTTGCGCCTTCATGATCGGGATCGCGGCGCGGGTGGCGTAGAAGGCCGAGGACAGATTGATGGCGATGATCTTCTCCCACTGGTCGGTGGGGAATTTCTCGACCGATTCGACGTGTTGGATGCCGGCGTTGTTGACCAGAATATCCAGACGGCCGAGCTCGCTGTGGGCGAAGGCGACCATGTCTGCGATCTCTTCGCCGCGCGTCATGTCGGCGTGATGGTAGCGAACCCGAGCCCCGGACGAGGCTTCCAGCTCGGCGCGCGTTTGCTCTATCTCAGCGGGATCGCCCAAGCCGTTCAGGACCACATCGCCACCGCCCGCCGCTACAGCCCGCGCCAAGGCAAGGCCGATGCCCGAGGTCGATCCGGTGATGACCGAGACCTGACCCGTCAGATCGCCGATACTGCGGAGCGTCGGCGTCTCGCCGTCAACTCCCGAGGATGCATTAGGCTGTTGCGACATGGGTCTGCCCCTTGGTTCGTCAGCGAGAGATTAGCGGCAGGATGCGGTCGGGATCAAGAATTTCCCGATCTGATGAATATCCACTCATTGTCGGTCGAGGCGGCCTTATCGAAAGCGTAGCCGTCGCGGTCGAAAGCCTTCAGGTCGGCAACACGTTCCACACGTTCGTCGATGGCGAAGCGCGCCATGGCGCCGCGCGCCTTCTTGGCGAAGAAGGAGATGATGCGGCTCTCGCCATTCTTCTCCTCGCGAAACTGCGGCGTGACGATCGGCAGCTTCAGCGCCTTGGCGTCCACGGCGCCAAAATATTCCTGGCTGGCGAGGTTCACCAGCGTCGGGTCTGATTGACCTTCGGCGTCGGCGTTCAACTGTTTGGAGATCCGCTCGCCCCAGAAGTCGTAGAGGCTGGACCCGCGCCGGGTCTTCAGCCGCGTGCCCATCTCCAGACGATAGGGTTGAATCCGGTCCAGCGGACGCAGCAGGCCGTAGAAGCCCGACAGGATGCGCAGATGATCCTGGGCATAGGCGAGCGCCTTGGCGTCGAGTTCGCGCGCTTTCAGTCCCTCGTAAACATCGCCTGCGAAGGCGAAGGCGGCCTGGACGCCATCGGTCGATTCGGAATCAAAGGCCTTGAAGCGGGCGACGTTCAGCGTCGCCAAGTCGTCAGAAATCCCCATCAGGCGGCGAAGATCGGCCTTTGTCTGACGCCGTGCGGTCGTCGCCAGGCTTGCGGTATCCTCCACGAATCGACGTTCAGTGCCGGGGATCGCCGGATCGGCCTCGGTGAAGTCGAGCCGTTTGGCGGGAGAGAGAACGATCAGCAATTTGGTGGCTCCGTTGCAGCGCCGCTCACATAGGCCGCTTCAGCATGGATTTGAACCGTGCTGCTTTGTCTCGCGACCATGCAGAAAACGGATTAACCTCGACCGATGACAATCCCCTTGCCCGAGCGACGGACCCGCGAGTTCCACGATGTCGACGCGGACATCTTCGAACGCGAGATACGGCCTGCGGGCCGGCCTACGATCATGCGAGGCGTGGTTGATCATTGGCCCGCAGTAAAGGCGGGCAAGGCGGGCGGAAGGGCATTGGCTGACTATCTTGCGCCGTTTACCGGCCCGCAGCCGGCGCCTGTGCTCAGCACGCCATACGATCAGGCGGGGCTGTTCTTCTACGACGAGACGCTGACGGGGACGAATTTCGAAACCCTGCCGATGCCGCTGACGACGCTGTTTCAGCGGCTTCTGGATTTGGAAGGAACGGAGCGACCGCCGTCTATGGCCGCCCAGTCCTTGGCCGAATCGGCCGCGGCTCCCGGTTTCAGCGCCGCCAATCCTCCGCCTGTGCCGGTACATGCGGCCGTGGCGCGTCTGTGGATCGGCAACGCCGCCGTCGTCCAGACGCATCACGACATGAACGACAATGTCGCCTGTGCAGTGGCTGGACGACGGCGCTTCACCTTCTTTCCGCCAAGCCAAACCGCCAATCTGTATCTTGGCCCTTTTGAGCGGACACTGGCCGGCCCGCTGACCAGCATGGTCAGGCTGGACGCACCGGATCACGAGCGATTTCCAAACTTCCATCAGGCCTGGGCTGAAGCCGAAACTGCTGATCTTGAGCCCGGCGACGCGCTCTACATTCCCTATATGTGGTGGCACCACGTCCAGTCGTTCGACAGTTTCGCCATGCTGGTGAACTATTGGTGGAACACGGCTCCGGCTCAGCTTCGACCGATGGAAGCGCTGATCCACGCCATGCTGGGGGTTCGGGATTTGCCGCCTGAACAACGTGAGGCGTGGCGCAGCATGTTCGACGCCTTCGTCTTCGACGCAGGAAAGACGCCTGGCGCACATCTCGCGCCGACGGCGCGGGGCATGCAGGGGCAGCTCTCTCAAGCGCGCGCCGATCACCTGAAGGCGGCCCTTGCGGCCAACATGACCAGACGAATCTAGGTCAGAACAGAACGGCCGGGTTCATGATCCGTTTGGGGTCGATGGCGCGGCGGATGGCGGCCATGGTTTCGATCTCAACGGGGGATTTGTAGCGCTTGACCTCTTCGGTCTTGAGCCTGCCCAGGCCGTGCTCGGCCGAGATCGAACCGTCGTAGGATCCCACAACGTCGTGAACGACTTGGGAGCCTTCCTTCCAGCGACCGATGAAGGCGGGGATGTCCTGACCGACGCCCGGCAGGATGTCGTAATGCAGGTTGCCGTCGCCGACGTGACCGAAGACCGAGATGCGGGCGCCGGGGTGGAAGCGTTCGACGGCGGCGGAAGCCTCGTCGATGAATTCGGCGATGCGGCTGATGGGGACGGAAACATCGTGTTTCCAGCCGCCGCCTTCGGGCTTCAGCGCCGCCGAATGCTCCTCACGCAGGCGCCAGAAGGCGGCGCGCTGGGTGTCGTTCTGGGCGATAGCCGCGTCGGTGATCAGGCCTTCCTCGAAGGCGACTTCCAGCAGGGCTTCCATCTGGGCCTCGGCGCCGCCGGGTGTGCCCGAGGCGATCTCGATCAGGACGTACCAGTCCGGCGTCGAGTCCAGCGGCTCACGGGTATCGGGGATATTCTTGAGCACCAACGCCATGCCCAGCCTCTTCATCAGCTCGAAGGCCTCTACCCCGCCACCGGTCTCGGCCTTGGCGCGGGCCAGCAGTTCGACCGAGGCGGCGGCGGTTTCCAAGCCGACGATCGCGACGGCGCGCGAACGCATGATCGGGAACAGTTTCAGGGTGGCGGCGGTGACGACGCCCAAGGTGCCCTCGGCGCCGATCAGCAGCTGTTTCAGGTCGTAGCCGGTGTTGTCCTTGCGCAGACGCTTCAGGCCACGGAAGATTTCGCCGTTGGGCATGACGGCCTCAAGGCCCAGCACCAGATCGCGCATCATGCCGTAGCGCAGAACCTGGGTGCCGCCGGCGTTGGTCGATATGACGCCGCCGATGGTGGCCGATCCTTCGGCCGCAAGGCTGAGCGGAAAATAGCGGCCCGCCGCCGTCGCCGCCTGCTGGGCTTCCAACAGGGTCAGGCCGGCCTCGACCGTCATGGCGTCGTCCAGCGGGGTCACGTCGCGGACGGCTCGCATCTTGCGGGTGGACAGCAGGACTTCGCCGAAGGGAATCTGGCCGCCGACCAGGCCCGTGCCTCCGCCATGAGGCGTGATGGCGACGCCTTCGCGCGCGCAGATCGTCACGGCCTTCGCCGTTTCCTCCACCGAACGCGGGGTCAGCAGGATCGGCGTATTGCCGGTCCAGCGGTTGCGCCATTCGGTCAGCGACGGCGCGATGACGTCGGGATCCTGGGTCCAGCCGCCCGGCCCCAGCGCGGCCTTCAGTTCGTCGAGCACGGCGGAGGAGGGGGCGGGCGTCTGCATGCCCCCTTTTGTCAGGCGGCGTCGTTCGGTGGAAGGGCCGCGAGGGCCTCAGACGTCGAGTTCTTCTTTCACGAACTGCGCGTTTTCCTGAATGAACTGGAAACGGGCGTCGGCGCGCTTGCCCATCAGGCGTTCGACCAGGTCCTCGATGTCGGTCTCGGCGTCCGGCACGGTGATCCGGGCCAGGGTCCGCTTCCTGGGATCCATGGTGGTCTCCTTGAGCTGGGAGGCCATCATTTCGCCCAGGCCCTTGAAGCGGCCGATCTCGGTCTTCTTGCCCTTGAAGATTGTGGCCATCAGTTCGTCGCGGTGGGCGTCGTCGCGAGCGTATTCGCTCAAGGGGCCAGCCGAAATCCGGTACAGCGGCGGCAGGGCCATGAAGACCCTGCCTTGGCGGATGGTCTCGGGCATGACGCGGTAGAAGAAGGTGATCAGCAGGGCCGCGATGTGAGCGCCGTCCACGTCGGCGTCGGTCATGATGACGATCCGCTCGTATCGCAGGTCGTCGATGTTGAAACGATTGCCCGGCTGGACGCCCATGGCGAGCGCCAGATCGGACAGTTCGACGTTCTGGCGCAGCTTGTCCGCTGTGGCCGAGGCGACGTTCAGGATCTTGCCGCGCAGGGGCAGGATAGCCTGGGTCGTGCGGTCGCGCGCCTGTTTGGCCGAGCCGCCGGCCGAATCGCCTTCGACGATGAAGAGTTCGGTGCCCTGAGCTGACTGACGGCTGCAGTCGGACAGCTTGCCCGGCAGGCGCAGCTTGCGTGTGGCGGCGGCGCGCTGGACCTCCTTGTCCTTGCGACGGCGCAGACGATCCTCGGCGCGATCCACGACGAAGCCGAGCAGGGCGTTGGCCTGTTTGGGGCTCTCGGTCAGCCAGTGATCCAGCGGGTCGCGGAGCAGCTGCTCCACGATGCGCGTGCCCTCGGGCGAAGACAGGCGGTCCTTGGTCTGGCCCTGGAACTCGGGATTGCGGATGAAGACGCTGATCAGGGCGCCGGCATTGGCGATGACGTCTTCGGCCGTGATGATGGCGGCGCGCTTCTCATTGGTCAGTTCGCCGTAGGATTTCAGACCCTTGACCAGGGCGGCGCGGAAGCCGGCCTCGTGCGTGCCGCCGTCGGGGGTGGAGACGGTATTGCAGTAGGACTGGATGAAGCCGTCGGATTCGCCGAAACCGATGGGCGACCAGGTGACGGCCCATTCGAAGGCGCCCGCCTCGCCCTGGCGCTCGGCGCGGCCGGCGAAGGTGGGGGTGACGGTGTCCAGTTCGCCAATCCGGTCGACCAAGGCGTCGGCCAGGCCGCCGGGGAAGTGCAGGCTGGCCTGGGTCGGGGTGGCGTCGGTGATCCGCTCGGGCGCGCAGGTCCACCGGATCTCCACGCCACGGAACAGATAGGCCTTGGAGCGGGCCATACGGAACAGACGGGCGGGTTTGAAGGCCGCGCCCATGCCGAAGATTTCGTCGTCGGGTTTGAAGCGGATCAGGGTGCCGCGCTTCTTGGACGGGCCGATCTGCTGGATCGGGGCCAAGACGGCGCCGCGGCTGAAGGCCTGTTTCCATTCGAAGCCGTCGCGCCAGACGGTGACCTCGACGTTTTCGCTCAGGGCGTTGACGACCGAGACGCCGACGCCGTGCAAACCACCTGAAGTTTCATAGGCTTTGCCCGAGAACTTGCCGCCTGAGTGTAGGACGGTCATGACAACTTCCAGCGCCGACTTGCCGGGGTGTTTGGGGTGCGGATCGACCGGGATGCCGCGGCCGTCGTCACGCACCGACAGATAGCCCTCGGCGTCCAGATCCACGGTGATCAGCTTGGCGTGTTTGGCCACCGCCTCGTCCATGGCGTTGTCCAGGACTTCGGCGAACAGGTGGTGCAGGGCGCGCTCGTCGGTGCCGCCGATATACATGCCGGGGCGTTTGCGGACGGGCTCCAGCCCCTCCAGCACCTCAATGGAGGAGGCCGAATATGCGTTGGCGCTGCCGGCCGTCGGCGCAGCGGCTGCGGTCGGGGCAGGGGATGGCGCAGGCGCGAGCGGCGCCTCGGGCGGTTTCACGGCCACGGGTTTGGGAGGCTCGGGTTTGCGAGCTTCGGGTTCGTCATCAAAAGCGAAGAGGTCGGCGGCCATTCACATAGTCTGAGGCGATTCGGGAGCGGGTCTGGTAGGCCCGTGAGGCCGGTCGAGCAAGCGGCGCACGAACAGGGGCAGGATCGAAGGTCACGGCGCGCGCCATGATCGCCAGCATCAGGATCCAAGGCAAGTTGGCGTGGGTCAGCAGGACGCTCTCCGACAGGCTCAGCGCTGCGAAGACGGTCAGATAGGCGATGCTCCAATAGCCCTCGCGCGCGCCGTGGCCGTTCAGCCGCGCGACGATCAGGATCGCCGAGATCGCCATGACGGCGCCGACCGCCACCGCGCCGGGCCAGCCCAACTGGACCAGCAGGTCGATCCAGCCGTTGTGGGCCGACGGCACGGGCCATTGGGTCTCGATGCGGATTTCGCGAGCGGGAATGGAGTCCACGCCCCAGAAGGCGCTGAAGCCGTAGCCGGTCCAAGGACGCTCGGCGACCTTACGCATCAAGGCTTCCCAGATCAGGGTGCGCCCAGTCAGGGACGGATCCTTGCCGAGAGCTTCCAGGATGGCGGCGGAATCGGAGTTCCACAGCCAGGTGGCCGCCGCCGCCGTGATGACGCCCAGCCAGATTCCGGCGACCGTGATCACGGCGCCGCCCTGTTTCAGCGTCCACCAGCCGCCGACCATGCCAAGGCCCAGGCCCCAGCAAAGGAGCGATGTCTTGGATTGGGTGGCGAGCACCAAGAGCGTGGTCAGGCCCAGCGTCAGCAGGCACACCCAGAAACGGTTGCTGCGTCCGGCGATATGATCGGCGGCCAGGGTCGCGGCGGCCGAAACGGCGCCGATCACCATGACCAGCCCCATCTGGTTCTTCTCGTACCAGAGACCGCGCCAAAGGCCGGCGTTGTCGAACTGGTGCACGCCCACCTTGGGATAGCCGAACACCATGAGAAGGCTGCCGACAGCCATCACCAGACAGGTGTACATCAGGACGCGAGACAGGGCGTCGTCGCGGAATCGGGCGCCCAGATAGATGGCGAAGGCGCTGTTGATGGCCATGGCGATCACGCGGCGCTCGGTCACGCCGGGGTCGATCGACCAGTATTTCGACACGAAACACAGGGCGACCAGGCCGAACATCATCAGCCAGGCGGGCCAGGCGCGAATGACCTTATCGAACCGAAAGACGATCAGGCCCGCGATGACGGCATAGACCGGCAACCAGATGAACCGCAGGATCGGCGTCTCGACCTGGGTCGGCGCGATCACGGGGGCGATCAGGGCGCCTGTCAGCATGAAGACGACGAAACCGGCCGCCCACTGTTCCCACAGCGGCGGCGAATCATCCTGAATCTGAACGGGCGGTTCGCGCACGGGCGCACAGTCCTTTGCGTCGCTTAAGGAACCGTGAGTGCGGCGGTGAAGGCGGCGAGGCCCCGTTCCAGATCGACGATCAGGTCGGCGGGGTCTTCCAGTCCGACATGGATGCGGATCAGTTCGCCCTCCAGCACGGGCGGATGGTCGCGATAGGGCATCTGATGGGTCTCGTGGGTGATCAGACTTTCGAACCCGCCCCAGGAATAGCCGAGACCGAACAGGCTGAGGGCGTTCAGGAGGGCCTCACCCGCCGCCTTGTCGCCGCCCTTCATGATCACGCCCATCAGAGACGCCGCACCGGTGAAATCCCGCCGCCACAGGTCGTGGCCGGTCGAGCCGGGCAGGGGCGGGTAGAGGACGCGGGAAACCTCGGGCCGCGCTTGCAGCCATTCCGCGACGGTCAGCCCCGACCGCGCCTGTTCCGCATAGCGCAGCGGCAGGGTCCGAAGGCCGCGCAGCGCCAGCCAGGCGTCGTCGGGCGACACATGCCAGCCCAGGTCCTCGATGGTGTCGCCGATGGCGCGCAGGCAGGCGGGGTCGTTCGAGGCGATACTGCCCATGAGCACGTCCGAGTGTCCGCCGACGTATTTGGTGACGGCCTGGACGCTGACATCCACGTCGTGGGCCAGCGGGCGATAAGCCAGGCCGGCGGCCCAGGTATTGTCGACCACCGTCAGGACGCCTCGCGCTCGGCAGGTTTGGGCCACGGCGGCGACATCGACCATTTCGAACGTCAGGGATGACGGCGATTCCATCAGCACCAGTCGCGTTCGATCGCCCAAGGCGACGACGATGGCCGCCGCGTCGGCGTCGGCGGGAAGGAACCGGGTCGTGACGCCGCGCGCGGCCTGATAGCGGCTGAGGAAGCGGCGTGTCGGGCCATAGACAGCGTCCGTGGTGATCACCTCGTCGCCCGGCCGTAGCAGGGCCAGCAGGGGAACGGTGACGGCCGCCAGGCCGGAGGCGACCAGAAAGGCATCCTTCGCGCCCTCCAGATCGGCCAGGGCGCGGCGAAGATCACGGGCGGCGCTGGTTCCGCTGAGGCCATAGGTCGGACCATCCGTCTCGTCGCGCATGACGGCGGCAGTGTCGCTGAGCATGGTCGAGGCGCGCTCGATGGGTGGATTGACGCCGCGACGACCCTGACCTCGACGTGTGGCGGCGGCGATCAGGCGGGTGCGGTCCGAATGCGGCGACATGGCGTTTCCGATGGGTTGCGGATCGGGGCCTAAAGGCCTCTAAAGCCAGCGGGGCGCAAGCGGCGAGGGATTGAAACGCGATGCGGTGCTGGATGATCGGAGCGATGGCGGCGGTGCTGCTGACGGCCGCGTGCGGGCGGCAGGACGCCGATCCGACGCCTGAGAAGACAGTTGTTGCGTCGACCACGACCACGCCAAGCGCCGTCCCCGAAAGCCAGACCCTGGCGGCGATCAAGCGGCGGGGACGCCTGAACTGCGGCGTCCATCAGGGACTGGTCGGGTTCGCCTATACGGACAATCGCGGTCAGTGGCGGGGATTCGACGTGGACTTCTGTCGCGCCACGGCGGCAGCCGTGCTGGGCGATGCCAATGCCGTGCGGTTCGTGCCATTGTCGGCGTCGGATCGGTTCGCGGCGCTGAACGACGGCCGGATTGACGTGCTGTGGCGCAACTCGTCCTGGACCATGAGCCGAGACGCCGGCGAGGGGTTCGTCTTCGCCGGGATCAACTATTATGACGGCCAGGGCTTCCTAGTTCGGCGCGCGCTGAACCTGAACAGCGCGACCGAGCTGAACGGGGCGCGGGTGTGCGTGCAGTCCGGCTCCACCTCGCAAGCCAACGCCGCCGATTATTTCCGCTCGCGCGGCGTGGAATATCGGCCTGTCGTCTTCGAAACCGAAGAGGCGGCGCGCGACGCCTATGGCCGCGAAGACTGCGACGCCTTCAGCGCCGACATCTCCGCCCTGGCCGCCGCGCGGACCATTCTAACCAACCCCAACGAACATGTGATCCTGTCGGATGTGGTGTCCAAGGAGCCGCTGGGACCGGTCGTCAAGGCGGGCGACGAACGATGGGCTTCGACGGTGCGATGGACCCTGAATGCCCTGATGTTGGCCGAGGAGCTGGGGGTCACGGAGGTCAATGTCGAGTCGCAGGCGAAGACTGCGACTGACCCGCGCGTGCGCCGTTTGCTGGGCGTCGAGGGCGAGTTCGGACCCATGCTGGGCTTGTCCAAGACCTGGGCCAGGGATGCCGTCGGGGCGGTCGGCAATTACGGCGAGATTTTTGAGCGGAATCTGGGGTCGCAATCGGCGCTCGACCTGGCGCGCGGTTTGAACGCACAATGGAACGCGCGCCCGGCTGGCTTGATCTATGGTCTGCCGATCCGATAAGCGCCGACGCTTGTATCGCTTCCTTGGGGGATAGATGACCGAGACGAAACGTGGCGGCCTCGCGCTGCACTGGCTGATGCTGATCGGTTTCGCCGTGGGTCTGGGCGGCGGTCTCCTCGTCAATCTGACGCTGGGCGCTGACACGGGCTGGGTCGTCTGGCTGACGGACAACGTCACAGGGCCGTTGGGTCAGATCTTCCTGCGCCTGCTGTTCATGATGGTCATCCCCCTGCTGTTCTCGGCCCTGGTGGTCGGGGTGGCGGAGATGGGCGATCTCAGCTCGCTGGGACGCGCGGGGATCAAGACCCTGGTGCTGACCATACTGGTGTCCAGCATCGCTGTGGTGATCGGCCTGGTCATGGTCAACGTGTTCCAACCCGGACGGGGCGTCGATCCCGTGCTGGCGCAACAGCTGCTGGAGCAGGGCCGCGATGGCGCGGCCGGCATCGTGCGCGGGGCGCCCGAGACCATCCAGCTTGGCGACTTCTTCCTGGAGCTGATTCCGTCGAACGTCTTCACGGCCGCAGCCGAGAACCAGATCCTGCCGGTGATGGTGTTCGCCCTGTTCTTCGGCATCGGCCTGGTGATGGCCAAGTCGCCTGCGACCGACCGGCTTCAGCAGGTGATCGAGGGCATTTTCGAAGTCACGATGAAGCTGATCAACCTCTTCATCAAACTGGCCCCCATCGCCATCGCCTGCCTGATGTTCAACCTGGCGGCTCTGTTCGGATGGGATCTGCTGGTGCGGCTGGCGGCCTATGTGGGTGTCGCCGTGGGCGCCATGGCGATCCATATGTTCGTGGTCTATCCGCTGGTGATCTGGATCCTGGGCGGGCGCTCGCCCATCGCCTTCTTCAAGGGCGTGCGTGAGCCGATGGTGGTGGCCTTCTCGACCGCCTCGTCCAACGCCTCGCTGCCGGTGTCGCTGAAAGCAGCCGAGGAAGAGCTGAAGCTGCCGCGCAAGATCGCCCGCTTCGTGCTGACGGTCGGCGCCACCGCCAACCAGAACGGCACGGCCCTGTTCGAGGGGGTGACGGTTCTGTTCCTGGCCCAATTCTTCGGCGTCGATCTGACCATCACCCAGCAGGTCATCGTGATGCTGGTCTGCATACTGGGCGGGATCGGCACGGCGGGTGTGCCGGCCGGATCGCTGCCGGTGGTGGCCATGATCCTGGTGATGGTGAAGGTGCCGCCGGAGGGGATCGGCCTGATCCTGGGCGTCGATCGTTTCCTGGACATGTGCCGCACGACCCTGAACGTCACCGGCGATCTGGTGCTGGCGACCGTGGTCTCGCGTGGCGAAGAGGACGACGCCCTCGAAGCCGACGATGTCGTTCCCGTGGCGTCGCCGGTCTGACCCTCAGCCGGTTTCGACCGGGGTGTCCGAGCGGGCGCCCCATTCGGACCATGAACCGTCGTATAGTTTTGACGGTCGGTCCAGTTCTGCCAAGCCCAGGGTCAGGATGGCGGCGGTGACGCCGGAGCCGCATGTGGTGACGATGGGCCGGTCTATGTCCACGCCAGCCTCGACGAAGGCTTGTGCCAAGGCCGCACCGCGCTTCATCGTGCCGTTCTCGTTCAGCAGGCGGCCGTAGGGCAAGTTGAGCGCGCCCGGCATATGACCGCTGCGCACGCCAGGGCGGGGTTCGGCGGCCTGACCGCTGAAGCGCGCAGCGCCGCGCGCATCGACGACCTGGATACCTTGGGCCAAGGCGTCTCGAACGTCATTGAGCGAGGCAATGGCCTCACCGAGTTCTGTGGCCTCGAAGTTGGTCGCGACGGCTTTCGACCCGCCGGTCTGTACCGGTCGGCCCTGCGCCAGCCAACGCGGGAGGCCGCCGTCCAGCACTTGAACCTGCTTGGCGCCCATCGTCTTCAGCATCCACCAGACGCGGGCCGCCGAGAACAGGCCGGCCGTGTCATAGACGACGATCCGGTCGTCGCTGCCGATTCCAAGAACGCCGACCGAGGCCGCGAACGATTGCGGCGACGGCATCATGTGGGGCAGGGGGCTGTCGCGGTCGGACACGGCATCCAGATCAAAGAAAACCGCGCCGGGAATGTGGGTCCGCTCAAAGTCGGCACGCGCGTCCCGGCCGTCCAGATGCCAACTGCCATCCACGATGCGTAGGCCGGGCTCGTCCAAACGAATGGCGAGATCTTCGGTGGAAATCAAAAAGCTCATGGTCGGGACAGGGCCAGTTGGATGACGTCGGTGCGGCCGGATCGGAACCCGGCTTCGCAATAGGCGAGATAGAAGCGCCATAGCCGCCGGAAACGCTCGTCGAAACCGGGAATCCTGCTGATTTCGGACCAACTTGCCTGAAAGCGCTCGTCCCAGCGTTTCAGAGTGGAAGCATAGTCGAGACCGAACCGCTCGACGGCCTGCCATGACAGGCCTGCCGCCGAAGTTACGGGCGCCAGTCTCTCCTCCGACGGCAGCATGCCGCCAGGGAAGACATATTTTTGGATGAAGTCGGTGCGGGCGTTGTATTCCTCGAACAGGACATCCTGGATAGTGATGATCTGCAGCCCCGCGACACCGCCCGGCTTGAGGACATCGCGGACCTTGTCGAAATAGGCGGGCCAATATTCCTTGCCGACCGCCTCGAACATTTCGATGGAGGCGACGCGGTCGAACTGGCCCTGGACGTCGCGGTAATCAACCAGCTCGATCTTGGCCCGATCCGCCAGACCTGCATTGAACAGCCGTTGTTGCGCGAAGTCGTGCTGCTCTTTCGAGATGGTGATGCCGGTGACGTTCGCGCCAATCTCGCGCGCGGCGAACTCGGCGAAACCGCCCCACCCGCAGCCGATCTCCAAGACCGACATGCCGGGCTTAATGTCCATCATACGGGCCAGGCTGGCGTATTTCTCGCGCTGGCCTGCTTCCAGCGTCTCGTCCTCGCGACTGAAACGCGCCGACGAATAGGTCATCGAGGTGTCCAGCCAGTTCAGATAGAAGGCGTTGCCCAGGTCGTAATGGGCGTGGATGTTCTTTTTCGACCCTGTGCGGCTGTTGCGCTTGCTGCGGTGCGACAACCAGTTGACCGCCATCATCAGCCAGTTGCCGTCGAACAGGCGGCGGATGTGGTCGTAATTATCGACCAGAGTCTCCAGCAGGGCGGGCAGATGCGGGCTGTCCCATTCGCCAGCCATATAGCCCTCGGCGAACCCGATGTCGCCGGCGGCCAGGACACGGCGCGCGAAGCCATAATCCTTGACGTGCATCACGCCGCTGGGGCCGGGCTGTCTGCCTTCCAGCACATGGGCCTCGCCGTTGGGCAGATGCACCGTCAGGCGCCCGAAGGTCCAGTTGGAGGCGAGCAGGCGGAGCAGCATCGCAAAGACGCGGGGCGTCCTGGCGGCGGCGGCCTCTATGTCGGTCGTGGCGAGACTCATGATGAACCTTTCTACGCGTCAATCACGGTCGGTCGTGTCGTCGCCGCGTCCCGACACCGTCTTGAGGGCGTCGAGGGCGCGGGCGCGAGCTTGGCCATGATCCAAGATGGGGTTGGGATAGTCCTTGCCAAGCCTGACGCCGGCGTCGCGCAGCACCTCGGCCGGAGCGGTCCAGGGGGCCTGGAGCCAGCGGTCGGGCAGGGCGCGCAGTTCGGGAACCCAGCGGCGGACATAGCCGCCCTTGGCGTCGAACTTCTCGCCCTGGGCGATAGGATTGAAGATGCGGAAATACGGCGAGGCGTCGGCGCCGGACCCGGCGACCCACTGCCAGTTCTGCACATTGCTGGCCAGATCGGCATCGACCAGCGTGTCCCAGAACCAGGCCTCTCCCTCGCGCCAGTCGACCAGCAGGTGTTTGATCAGGAAAGAGGCGACGACCATCCGCACGCGATTGTGCATCCAGCCGGTCGCCCACAGTTGTCGCATCCCGGCATCGACCAGGGGATAGCCCGTGCGGCCGTGCTTCCAGGCCTCCAGCCCTTCGGGATCGTCACGCCAGGGCATGGCGTCATACTCGGGGCGGAAGGCGCACTCGGGCATGGTCGGGAAATGGTGGAGCAGGTGGGCGGAGAAATCGCGCCAACCGATCTCGGCGACGAATTTCTCGGCCTCGGCGGCAGTGACCTTGCCCGTATCCGCCGCATCGCGCGCCCGCTCGACAGCGCGCCACGGACTGATCTCGCCCCAGTGCAGGTGTGGCGACAGGCGGCTAGTGGCCGGACGGTCGGGATAGTCGCGGCCGACGGCGTAAGTCTTCAGCCCATGGGCGATGAAGTCGGACAGGGCGGCGGAGGCGCCGTCTTCGCCCGGCGTCCAGTCGAAGCCTTTGGACCAGTCCGGTCCTGTGGGATGCAGTTTCCAGTCGTCGATCGATTCGCTCTCGACGGCGGCTGGCGTGTCGATCACGCGCAGGCCGGTCGTGTGCGCGGGCGGCTCCGACTTGGCCAGAAGCGCCTTCAGGAATGGGGTGAAGACCTTGTAGGGACCGCCCGTGCCGTTCAGCACGGCGCCAGGCCGGCACAGCAGGGAACCGTTGAAGCCCCGGCAGTCGATGGCGTCGGCTTTCAGCGCATGGGCGATTTCGGCGTCGCGTTCGAACGCCTGCGGTTCGAACAGCCGGTTCATGAAGACCACGTCGGCGTCGGTCTCGTCGATCAGGCTCTGGAGCTGGACCAGCGAATCGCCGCTGCGCAAAATCAACCGCGAACCCCGCGCCTGAAGCGTCGCGTCGAGCGCCCTCAGCGACTTGTCGAGCCACCACAGCGATGCCGCGCCAGTGGGTCGGTCGGGGCTCTGATCCAGGATGAAGACCGGAAGGATCGGCCGTCCGGTCTCGGCGGCCTGGTTCAGGGCAGGGTTGTCGTGCAGGCGCAGGTCGCGGCGGAACCAGAGGATGACAGGCTTGGTGGCCACGCGGGCGAACTCCGTGATAACTTGCGCTCAACCGTTCAGAGCGCCACCTGATGGCCCAATAGCTGCGGCAAACGCCGCCTCCACAACACCCGAACTTCGAAAGAGCCGCCCCGTGAGCCGACCCAACGCTGTCATTACGTTGTCCGAAGGTCTTCGGACGCCTGTCGTCATCGGGGGCGGTGCAAGAATCGCCTTCATCGCCGGTCCCTGCCAGATGGAGAGCCGTCAGCACGCACTGGAAACGGCCCATGCGCTGAAGGAAATCGGCGAGCGGCTGAACGTCGGGATCATCTACAAGACCAGTTTCGACAAGGCGAACCGCACCAGCGCCAGCGCCGCGCGCGGTATCGGCCTGAAGGAGGCCATGCCGATCTTCGCCGAGATTCGCGAGGTGACGGGCCTGCCTACCCTGACCGACGTCCACTCCGAGGCCCAGTGCGGTCCGGTGGGCGAGGTTGTCGATGTGCTGCAGATTCCGGCCTTCCTCAGCCGCCAGACCGACCTGCTGCTGGCCGCTGCCGCGACCGGCAAGGCGATCAACATCAAGAAGGGTCAGTTCCTGGCCCCCTGGGACATGAAGAACGTCATCGCCAAGGTGGTCGGGGCGGGCAATCCCAACGTCATGGCCTGCGAGCGGGGCGCCAGCTTCGGCTACAATACCCTGGTCAGCGACATGCGGGCGCTGCCGGTTCTGCGTGAGATAGGCTGCCCCGTCGTGTTCGATGCGACCCACAGCGTGCAGCAGCCCGGCGGGCAGGGCACGTCGTCGGGCGGTCAGCGCGAGTTCGTGCCGGTCCTAGCCCGCGCCGCCGTCTCAGTCGGCGTGGATGCGGTCTTCGTGGAGACGCACCCGGATCCGGACAATGCGCCGTCTGACGGCCCCAACATGGTGCCGCTGGACCAGTTCGAAGCCCTGGCCGCGCAACTGATCGCCTTCGACGACCTGGCCATCAAGATCGGGGCCAAGGCGCCGGTGGCGCAGGCCGCCTGAATCCTCTAGGTCGGACCCATGTCTGACACCCTGGACCTGGGCGCCCTGCAAAGCCTGCTGGAGCGCGTGCGCGGCCTGAAGATCGCCTGCGTCGGCGATCTGATGCTGGACCGCTACGTCTATGGCGAGGTCAGCCGCATCTCGCCCGAGGCGCCGATCCCTGTGCTGCGCGCCGCCCGCACCGTCGCCATGCCCGGCGGCGTCGGCAATGTGGCGCGCAACATCGCGGCCTTGGGCGGTGTGGCCCGTCTGGGCGCCGTGGTCGGAGATGATGCGGCGGGCGCTGAGCTGACCGCTCTGATCGCCGCCGAGCCGCGTATCGAGGACGCCCTGGCCCGTCCCGCAGGGGCTGCGACCATCGTCAAGACGCGGTTCGTCTCGGCGGGGCAGCAGTTGTTGCGGTTGGACGACGAAGCTGCACCAGTTTCTATCTATAATTCCAACGCGTTTACGGGTGCTTCCGTCTATCTTTTGTCTGACTATGCCAAGGGCGTGGTCGGCGACGCGCTGATCGGTTCGGCCTTGGCTGCGGCGAAGGCGTCAGGCGCGCCGGTCGTGGTCGATCCCAAGGGACGAGACTTCGCCCGCTATGGGGCGGTCGATGTGATCAAGCCCAACGCTTCGGAACTGGCCGGCGCTACGGGCCTCCCAATCGGGACGGACGCCGAGGTCGAAACGGCGCTGAAGGCGCTGCTGGCCGGCACGACCTCAAAGGCCGTGATCGTGACGCGCGCGGGCAAGGGCATGAGCCTGGCTCGGCGCGGGGAATCTGTGAAGCATTTCCCTGGACGGGCGCGCGAGGTGTTCGACGTCTCGGGCGCCGGGGATACCTGTCTGGCGGCCATAGGCCTGGCCCTGGGCGCCGGAGCGTCGCTGGAGACGGCGGTGGAGTTCGCCATCCTGGCCTCAGGCGTGGTGGTCGGAAAGGCCGGGACGGCCGTGGTCACGCCGGCCGAACTGATCGAGGCCGAACTGAGCCAACATGCCACCGCCGCCGTCGCCAAGGTGACGCCGCTGGATGAGCTGGCGGCCGAGGTCGAGGCCTGGCGGCGTCAGGGGCTGAAGGTCGGCTTCACCAACGGATGTTTCGACATTCTGCACCGGGGCCATGTCGCCTATCTGGCCCAGGCGCGCAGCTGGTGCGACCGGTTGGTGGTGGCGCTGAACACCGACGCCTCGGTCAAGCGGCTGAAAGGCGATGGCCGGCCGGTCAACGATCTGGACAGCCGGGCGGTCGTCATCGGTGGCCTGGCCAGCGTTGATCGCGTGACCAGTTTCGACGATCCCACGCCGGTCGCCTTGATCGAACGGCTGAGACCCGATGTGCTGATCAAGGGCTCGGATTATACCCGCGAGGGCGTGGTCGGCGGCGATCTGGTCGAGAGCTGGGGCGGAGAGGTCAAGCTGGCCGATTTCAAAGATGGCTATTCGACTACTCGAACGATCGAGAAGATGACCACAGGATCCCAGCAATGACGCCTCGCATGATCGTCGTCACCGGCGGCACCGGCTTCATCGGCTCGAACATCGTGGCGCGCCTAACGGCCGAGACGGCCTATGACGTCGTGGTCTGCGATCGGCTGGAGAACGCCGACCTGGCCAAATGGAAGAACGTCGCCAAACACGCCATCGCCGACTTCTGGTCGCCCGAGGAACTGTTCGAACAGTTGGAGCGTCACGCCGAGCGGATCGAGGCTGTCGTGCACATGGGCGCCATCTCTTCGACGACCGAGCCGGACGCCGACCTGATCCTGCGCACGAACTTCACCCTGTCGCGAGACCTGTGGGACTGGTGCACGATCCGGGATGCCAGGATGATCTACGCATCCTCGGCCGCCACCTACGGCGACGGTGAGACGGGCTTCAATGACGACGACGATGCGGAGTCTCTGTCGAAGCTTCGGCCGCTAAACGCCTATGGATATTCAAAAATGCTGTTCGATCAGCATGCCGTGCGCCAATCGGGTCGCGGCCAGGCGCCGCGCCAGTGGGCCGGACTGAAGTTCTTCAACGTCTATGGGCCGAACGAGGGGCACAAGGGCGGGATGAAGTCGGTCGTGGCCCAGATCTGGCCCAAGGTCGAGGCGGGCGAGGCGGTCAGCCTGTTCCGGTCGCACAATCCGAACTATCCCGACGGCGGCCAACTGCGCGACTTCGTCTACGTCGACGACGTGGTCGATATCATCGAGTTCCTGCTGCAATCGCCCGAGGTGTCCGGCATCTTCAACGCCGGGTCCGGTCAGGCGCGGTCGTTCGCCGATCTGGCGCGCGCCACCTTCGCCGCCGCCGGCAAGGAGCCGTCGATCGAATATATCGACATGCCCGAGGTCATTCGCGACCGGTACCAGTATTTCACCGAAGCCCGGATGGACCGGATTCGGGCCGCCGGGTTCGAGGGCCAGTCCACGCCGCTGGAAGAGGGCGTGCGACGTTACGTGCAGGACTTCCTCTCCACCTCTGATCCCTACCGCTGATGCGCCGGCTGACCTTCAGGCAATGGGTCGGCTATGCGGGCTTCGCCGCCGTCTTCGTCCTAACCGCCGCCGTGGCGGTCTGGAGCGGAGATATCCTGCGGGCGGGGTTAGACCCCCAGGTGCCGTTCCAGACCTACAAGCCGCCGCCCGCGCCGGATTATCGATCGGCGTCGTCCTGGGCGTTGATGGACGAAGGCGCGCCGGACCGCGCGTCGGTCTTCTTCGTCATGCCGACCACCTTCGACGGCGGCGCGGAGTGGAACGGCCCCATCGATGATGCACGGGCGAACGCCTATCTTCGTCGCGTCGTCCTTCCGAACTACGCCTCGCCGTTCGCCAGGGAAGGCAAGGTCAGCGCGCCGCTTTATCGCCAGGCCAGCCTCTATACGCGGCTGACCCTGCGCGACGATGCGCGTGAGGCGCGGGCCTTCGCCTATGGGGATGTGAAGGCGGCATTCGCGATTTGGCTACGCAATCACCAGACCGGTCCGATCGTGATCGCCGGGGTCGAGCAGGGCGGCGAATTGTCCGCGCTACTGGTGCGCGACGCGCTTAGCTCCGATCCAAAGCTCAAGGATCGGCTGGTTGCGGCCTATCTGATCGAGACCTTGGTCAGTCGCGAGATGTTCCAGCAGAGGGTCGCGCCCTGCGACGCGTCGGACGAGACAGGCTGTATCGTCGCCTGGTCTTCGGTCGAGGACGGCGACGAACCGGCGGCGCGGCGCAAGCTGCGGCGGGCGTTGGAATGGAACGACCGGGGCGAGCTGGTCGGGCTGACGACCGCGCCGATCTGCGTCAACCCGGTGACCGGAGCGACGCAACAGCCGCGCGCCGAAGCTCGCCAGCACAGCGGGGCGACCAATGCGACGGGGCTGGAGTGGGGGGCGCGCCCAGCCCTGACCGGGCGACTGATTTCGACCGAATGTCGCGGCGGCCTGCTGTGGCATAGCGCACCCGACGCGGACTTTCTGACCGCCGGCGGAAGCTGGGCGGATCGGCGCAAGATCGTCCCCTACAACCTGTTCTACGGCGACATCGAGCGTGACGTCAGCGTCCGGCTGGCGGCCTGGCGGGTCAAGCGCGAACCTTAGCCTCGATCAGCTCGTCCGGTTTCTATGGCGCCGCTCGCGTCCAGCGCGTAGGCTGACCGCCTCAGGGAGGATCTGAATGGACGTCACCACCATATTCGCCGGCGTAGTGTTGCTTCTCGCCATCGTGCTCTTGATCAGCGTGATCAAGATCGTGCCGCAAGGGCGTGAATTCACGGTCGAACGCTTCGGCAAATACACCAAGACGCTGAGCCCCGGCATCGGCTTCCTGACCCCGTTCGTGGAGCGGGTCGGTCGCCGCATGAACATGATGGAGCAGGTACTGGACGTCCCGACCCAAGAGGTCATAACTAAGGACAACGCCATGGTGAAGGTCGATGCGATTGTGTTCATTCAAGTGATGAACGCCTCGGCGGGCGCTTACCGGGTCGAGAACCTTCCTTACGCAATCACCCAGCTTTGCATGACCAACCTGCGAACGGTCGTCGGTTCAATGGAACTGGACGAGGTTCTTTTTCAACGCGATTCGATCAACACGCGATTGCTGACGGTCATCGACGCTGCGACGGAACCCTGGGGCGTCAAGGTCAACAGGATCGAGATCAAGGACCTTACTCCACCTGTCGACATCACGAACGCCATGGCTCGCCAGATGAAGGCGGAGCGTGAAAAGCGCGCCATCATCACTGAGGCGGAGGGCGAGAAACAGGCCGCGATCGCGCGCGCCGAAGGCGCCAAACAGGCCGCCATTCTTCAGGCCGAAGGCCGCAAGGAAGCCGCTTTCCGCGACGCCGAGGCTCGTGAACGCGAAGCCCAGGCGGAAGCAAAAGCGACCGCCATGGTGTCGGAAGCCATCGCGCGCGGCGACGTGAACGCCATCAACTACTTCATCGCCCAAAAGTACGTCGAAGCCTTCGCCGAACTGGCCCGCAGCCCGCAGCAGCGCACCGTCATCGTGCCTGCGGAAATGGGCGCCCTGGTCGGCACCATCGCCGGCATCGGCGAGATGGTCGGCCTGGCCAAGAACCAGAATTCCGGCGACGCTACGACGCCGCCGGTCCGTCCCGCACCGCCGCGTCGCCCTGCGGGCGGCGCTGTCCCACCCTCGGCCTGATCGAAGGACGCTGACCGATGATGTCGCTCGCTGATCTCTATACCAGCCAGCCGTTCTGGATCTGGCTGGCTATCGGGGTTCTGCTGCTGGCGGTCGAGGCGATGTTCTCCACCGAATGGCTGCTGTGGCCCGCCGTTTCGGCCGGTGTCGTCGCGGTGATGACGGCTGCGGGCGTGCGGCTGGGTTTGCCCGGTGAGGTAGCCGTCTTCGCCGTTCTCACGGTGATCGCTACGCTTTTGTCTCGTCGACTGATCGCCAAGGCCAACCCTGCCGGTCCCGACATCAACGATCGCGACAGCCGTCTGATCGGCCAGCGGGCGCGGGTGGTCGAGGCATTCGTTTCCGGGCGCGGCCGCGTCTTCATCTCGGGCGCCGAATGGCCGGCCGAGGTCGAGGGCGAAGCGCCGGTGGAGGGGCAGGACGTCGTGGTGATGCGCATCACCGGGTCTTTATTGACGGTCCAATCCCCCGTCTGAAACGACGCGGCCCGAGAGGCGTTCGTCAGGAATGACAGCCAACCAGAACGCCGCTTCGGACGGTCTGCCCACGCCTAGGCGCTATTGGGCCATCGTGTCCATCGGCCTGGGGATCACCCTGGCAGTCCTGGACGGGGCCATCGCCAATGTCGCCCTGCCGTCCATCGCACAGGATCTGCAGGCGTCGTCGGCGGCTTCGATCTGGATCGTCAACGCCTATCAGATCGCCATCGTCGTCGCGCTTCTGCCGCTCGCGTCGCTGGGCGAGATCGTCGGCTATCGACGGGTGTCACAGGCGGGGCTGGCCGTCTTCACCCTTGCGTCCATCGCCTGCGTCTTCGCCAACTCCATCGAGGCGCTGAGCCTTGCTCGCGTGATCCAGGGCTTTGGCGCGGCGGGCATCATGAGCGTGAACGGCGCCTTGGTGCGGTTCACCTATCCACAGAGCCTGCTGGGTCGCGCTGTCGGCATCAACGCCGTTATCGTGTCCTTGGCGGCGGCGGCCGGGCCGACCATCGCAAGCGCCATCCTGTCCGTCGGGCACTGGCGCTGGCTGTTTGCGCTGAACATACCCATCGGGCTGTTGGCCGTGTCGCTGGCCGGGTTCACCTTGCCGCACAATCCGCTGCACAAGCGCCAGCTGAACTGGACCGGGGCGGCGTTGAATGCGGCGGCGTTCGGCCTGGTCATCACCGGGTTGCAATCCTTGGCGCATGGCGAGGCGGCCGTGTTGGGGTTTGGCCTGACTGGGGCAGGATTGGCAGCGGGTGTGCTGCTGATTCGCCACGAGCGGTCGCGGGCGTCGCCTTTGATCCCGCTGGACCTGCTGGCGCGGCCGATGTTCAGCCTATCGGTGGCGACCTCCATCATTTCCTTCACGGCGCAGATGATGGCCTTCGTGGCCTTGCCTTTCTTTCTTCAGGGATCGCTGCGACTGACGGCGGTCGAGACGGGCCTGTTGATGACGCCCTGGCCGCTGGCGACTATGTTCGCAGCCCCTCTGGCCGGTTATCTGTCGGATCGATACTCGGCGGGCGTTTTGGGGGCGATCGGGCTGAGCGTCTTCGCCTGCGGCCTGATGGCGCTGAGCTTCCTCAATGCTGAGTCGAGCCATTTCGATATCGTGTGGAGAATGGCCGTCTGCGGCGCGGGCTTCGGCTTCTTCCAGTCGCCGAATAACCGCGCCATGCTGTCCGAAGCGCCGCGAGAGCGGGCAGGGGCGGCGGGCGGAACCCTCGGCATGGCGCGCGTCGTTGGACAGTCGCTGGGCGCCGTCGTTGTCGCCTTCCTGCTGTCGGCGGCACCGGTCTCCGGCGTGGCGCACGGTTTTCAGATCGCGGCGGTCACCGCCCTGTTCGGCGCGGTGATGAGCGGATCGCGCGTACGGCGGCGTCCGGCTGAGCCGGAAAAGGAAGTCGAGGCGGTCTAACGTCTCTTCAGATCCACCACGCCGCGATTCGCGAGCTGATCGGCTCGCTCGTTCAATTCGTGACCCGCGTGACCCTTCACCCACCGCCATTTGACGTCGTGGCGCAGGCGGGCTGTGTCCAGGCGTTGCCACAGGTCAGCGTTCTTGACGGGCTTCTTGTCGGCGGTCAGCCAGCCCCGCGCCTTCCAGCCGCGCATCCATTCGGTAATTCCCTGCATGACGTATTTGCTGTCGGTATGCAGTTCGATCTTGCAGGGTCGTTTCAGGGCTTCAAGCGCCATGATGGCGGCCATCAGCTCCATACGGTTGTTGGTGGTGTTGGCTTCGCCGCCCCACAATTCCTTTTCGTGACCGCCGCCGGTTTGGAGCAATGCGCCCCAGCCGCCCGGGCCCGGATTGCCCTTGCAGGCGCCGTCAGTGTGGATGATGACGTGATCGGAGAGACTCATGGTCGCGCAGACCTACAGCGTCCCTTGGCGTGGGGCCATCACTGCGCCTATATGCGGATCGAAGAATAGTGGATGGGATCGGATGACCGGTCCCCGCGAGGAGATTAGCCATGGGCTCCATGAGCATCTGGCATTGGGCCATCGTCATTGTCGTCGTCGCGCTGCTGTTTGGCGGCCGGGGCAAGCTGTCAGGTATCATGGGCGACGCGGCCAAGGGCATTCGCGCGTTCAAGGACGGCCTGAAGGACGAAGACAAGAAGGACGGCCCGCACGAGGGCGTCAGCTCGCTGCCGCGCACCGAGGCGGAAAAGGAAGAGCTGAAGCGCTAGTCGTCGTCTGTAAGGGCTGACGCATGGGCGGGCTCGGCCCCGGTATCGGGGGCTTCGAATTAGTGGTGATCGGTCTGGTGGCCCTGCTTGTCGTGGGGCCAAAGGATCTGCCTGTTCTGATGCGTCGCGTCGGCCAGATGGTCGCCAAGGCGCGCTCCATGGCCAACGAGTTCCGTTCCAGCTTCGACGAGATGGCGCGTCAGTCCGAGCTGGACGACCTGCGTAAGGAGGTCGAGGCGCTGCGGACGGGGCAGGGGGCCATGTATCCCCTGGGCGCGGAGGCGGACGCCGCCTTCAAGGACATCAACGCAGGACTGACAGCGCCGACGCCCACGGCCGCACTGCCTGCGCCCGAGCCGGAGGTTCCGGTCATGACGCCGGCCGCCGACGAATGGCCCGACACGCCGACGCCCGTCGAGCCCATGGTGGAGACGAAGCCCAAACGGGCCGCTGCGAAGGCGAAACCGGCGACGACGGCCAAGCCCTCGACGACTGAGCCACGCGCAGCGGCCAAGCCCAAGGCGGCGCCCCCGGCCGCCAAGACAAGGCCTGCCACCGCCAAGCCCAAGACTCCGCGCAAGAAAGCCGCTGACCTGTGACGTCTCCTGATCGTGACGAGGCCGAGATCGAGGCGTCGCGCGCGCCCTTGATGGATCACCTGATCGAGCTGCGTGGGCGACTGCTGATCTGCGTCGTGGCTTTCTTCCTGGCGTTCATCCTGTGCTTCGCCTTCGCGAATCAGATCCAGATCGCCCTGATCAAACCCTATCAGGCGGCGGTGGCGGTTCACGCTGCGGCCATGGCGTCGGGCGGTCACGCCAATCCTCTCGAACTGATCGCGGTGATGACGGGGCTGAAACCCTATCCGCCGGGCAGCGCCGCCGTCGTCCAACTGATCGCCACGGCGCCGCTGGAACAGCTGTTCACCAAGATGAAGATCGCGGCCTTCGGCGCGGCCGTCCTGACCTTCCCGGTCATGGCCTGGCAGATGTATCGCTTCGTCGCGCCGGGCCTTTATCGCAACGAGCGCGGGGCCTTCCTGCCGTTCCTGATCGCCGCGCCGGTCATGTTCTGCCTGGGCGGAGCGCTGGTCTATTATGTCATGCTGCCCTTCGTCATGCTGTTCTCGTTGAGCCAGCAGGTAGCCAGCGACGGCATTTCCGTGGCCCAGACGACCAAGATTTCCGACTATCTCAGCCTGGTGACATCGCTGCTGCTGGCCTTTGGCCTGTGCTTCCAGTTGCCGGTCGTCACGACCCTGTTGGGCCTGGCCGGGCTGATCAACTCAAAGGTCATGGCGTCGGGTCGCCGCTACGCCATCGTCGCCGTGGTAGTGGTCGCCGCCGTGGTCACGCCGCCGGATCCGATCAGCCAGCTGATGCTCGCAATACCGCTGGTCATCCTCTACGAGGTGTCGATCTGGTGCGTGCGACTGATCGAGTTGCGCCGCAAGAAGGCCGACGATCTGGAAGCCGAACTCGCCTGAACTGCCGAATACGGCGGCCTATCGTCTAACCCAGCTTCGATGTGTGCGGACATGAAAAGGGCCGGGGATTGCTCCCCGGCCCTTTGTCGTAACTGTGATCTATCGATCAGCAGCTATAGTACATGTCGAACTCGACCGGGTGCGGGTGCAGTTGCAGACGCATCACCTCTTCCATCTTCAGCTCGATGTAGCTGTCGATGAAATCGTCATCCATGACGCCGCCCTTCTTGAGGAAGGCGCGGTCCTTGTCGAGGTTTTCGAGGGCTTCACGCAGCGAGCCGCAGACCTCGGGGATGGAGCCGCGCTCTTCCGGCGGCAGGTCGTAGAGGTTCTTGTCGGCGGGCGCGCCCGGATCGATGCGGTTCTCGATCCCGTCCAGACCGGCCATCAGCAGGGCGACGAAGGTCAGATAGGGGTTGCCCATCGGGTCGGGGAAGCGGGCTTCCAGACGCTTGGCCTTGGGCGACGAGACGTGCGGGATACGGATTGAGGCCGAGCGGTTGCGGGCCGAATAGGCCAGCTTGACCGGGGCTTCATAGCCGGGGACCAGACGCTTGTAGCTGTTGGTGGTCGAGTTGGCGAAGGCGTTGATGGCCTTGGCGTGCTTGATGATGCCGCCAATGTACCACAGGCATTCCTGCGACAGGCCGGCGTACTGGTCGCCGGCGAACTGGGGCTTGCCGTCCTTCCAGATCGACATGTGGACGTGCATGCCCGAGCCGTTGTCCGCGAACATCGGCTTGGCCATGAAGGTCGCCGACTTGCCATAGGCGGCGGCGACGTTGTGGATCACGTACTTATAGAGCTGCAGGCGGTCAGCCATGGTCAGCAGGTCCGAGAACTTGAGACCCAGTTCGTGCTGGGCCGGCGCCACCTCGTGGTGGTGCTTCTCGGGCTGAAGGCCCAGGTCGCGCATGACGCCCAGCATTTCGCCGCGCAGGTCCTGGCCCGAATCGACCGGGTTGACCGGGAAATAGCCGCCCTTGGCGCCGGGGCGGTGGCCCATGTTGCCTTCGGTGTATTCGGCGTTGGTGTTGGCCGGCAGTTCCGTCGAGTCATACGAATACGACGTGTTGTGCGGCTGGGTCGACCAGCGCACGTCGTCGAAGATGAAGAACTCGGCTTCCGGGCCGAAATAGACCACGTCGCCCACGCCCGACGATTGCACGTAGGACAGCGCCTTCTTGGCCATCGAGCGGCTGTCGCGGTTGTACGGCTCGTTGGTGTCCGGGTTCAGCACGTCGCAGAACAGGAACATCGTCTTCTGCTGGTAGAAGGGGTCGATATAGGCCGTGGTCAGGTCCGGCTTCAGCAGCATGTCGGACTCGTTGATGGCCTTCCAGCCGGCGATGGACGAGCCGTCGAACATCGTGCCTTCGTTCAGGAAGTCCTCATCGACCAGGTCGATATCGAAGGTGACGTGCTGCAGACGGCCGCGCGTGTCGGTGAAGCGGACGTCCACATACTGGACCTCCTCATCCTTGATCTGTTTGAGGATCTTGCTGGCGCTCATTCTCGGAAGTCCTGTTTCTTGGCGTTTGGGGAGGAAACCGGTCAACGACCCGAGGGGCCGAGGGCCGGGGAGGGTGGTCGAACTCAGACGGCCTGGGCTCCGGTCTCGCCGGTGCGGATACGGATCACCTCGGCGACATCGGACACGAAGATCTTGCCGTCGCCGATCTTGCCTGTGCGGGCCGAGGTCTGAATGGCCTCGACGACGGCGGGCGCGAGGTCGTCGGCGACGACCACCTCGATCTTGATCTTGGGCAGAAAGTCGATGACGTATTCGGCGCCGCGATACAGTTCGGAATGACCCTTCTGGCGACCATATCCCTTGGCCTCCAGCACAGTCATGCCTTGCACGCCCACGTCCTGGAGCGCCTCTTTGACGTCATCCAGCTTGAAAGGCTTGATGATGGCTTCGATTTTCTTCATGGCGACCCCTGAGCGGCGCACGGAATGCAGCGGCGCTCGGGCCCAAATGGGACACAGCAAGGGCGTTCAAAGCAAGCGATTTTCGCAGAAAAGCCACGGATAATCGGAACGCGGATGATAGAAACCAACGACCCGGCGATCTGGCGCAATTTTCTGCCTTGGCCGGGCGCGGAAACGCACAAGCATACGCGGGGCCGCTTGATCGTCGTGTCGGGAAAGGCGCATCAGACGGGCGCTGCGCGGCTTGCGGCAAGGGCCGGGCTGCGAATGGGCGCCGGCGTTGTGCGAATCCTGTGCCCGCCTGACGCCGTCGCCGTCATCGCGCCGGCGGTCCAGGCGATCATGCTGACGCCGTTCTCTTCACCTGAAGTCTTAGGTCGTGAAGCCGTCAGAAGCGACGCCGTCGTGATCGGACCGGCGGCAGGACTGGAAGACGCGACGATCGCCAACATCCAGGCACTGGCATTGAGCGGCGCTGTGATGGTGATCGACGCCGACGGCCTGTCGGTGTTCAAGGGCCGAACCGCCGAACTGTTCGCCGTCCTGGATTGCGACGACATCCTGACGCCGCACGAGGGCGAGTTCGAGCGGCTGTTCCCAGGCCTGCTGGCCCAAGGCCGCGAAGCCGCCGCCATCGAAGCCGCGCGCCTGACCCAGGCAACCATCGTCCTGAAAGGCGCTCAGACGATCATCGCGTCAACTGACGGACGCGTCCGTCGAAACGAGAACGGCTCGGCCTGGCTGGCGACGGCAGGAACCGGCGATGTCCTGGCCGGGATGATCGGCGGACTGGCGGCCCAGCGCATGGACAGTTTCGATGCGGCGTGCGCGGCGGTCTGGATCCATTCCGATGCGGCGGAGCGTTTTGGGCCAGGATTAACCTCTGAAGATCTCGGTGATGTCCTCCCAAAGGTACTATCGTCATTGCTCCGATAGCTGCATTGGACAAATTTGGCGCTAAGAAATGTTTCCTGAACATTAACGACGGCAGCCGTACCGATCCTCAGTATTCCTACCGAAGACGGCTGGAAGAAGCCCTGACCAAATGAGGTTGGGAGCCTTCCCGTTGCTGTTCACGCGGTAATGGGTCCGACGCGCCAGCGGACGGATATTGCGAAGGTTTCTCGACCTGATGGGAGAGGGAAGCCAATGCAAGACGCCGCAGCCAAGCCGCTCGATATCGCCGCCAAACTTACGCAGGATCCTCGTGAGGCCCGGTCCGCGCCGGTGATGGAGGCCAGGGGCGTTCTGGATGTTAGCCAGGCGAAGGATGTCTACCTCGATCTTGACGCGTCGGACGTTGCGAGCCTGACTCGCAAGGGCGGTGATCTGGTTCTGATGACCGCCGACGGACAGATGCTGCGTCTCGAGGGGTTCTTCGACGGCGTGTCGGTGCGCAAGCTTTTCCTCGAAAGCGATGATGATCGGCAGGTGTTGGTCGAAACTGCGACCGCCGCCTCGGATGGTCCGCTGACGCTGGCGTTCTCCCCTCAACCCGAACTGTCGCCCTTCGTCAGTCTGACGGATACCAGCGCTGCAGGCGCGGCGGGTGGAGGCATGGGGGCGGGCGTCCTTCTGGGCGGTCTGGCAGGCGTGGCCGGCTTGGCCGCCGCTGCGGGTGGAGGCGGTAGTGGTGGCGGAGGTGGCGGATCGGTATCGCCGCCCGCGCCTCCCGCTGACACGACCCCGCCGGTCGCGGCCACCAATCTGGTTTTCAATGCGTCCGGATCGACATTGTCCGGATCGGGTGAGGCGGGGACGACCGTAACCGTGCGCAACGCGGCCGGCGTGGTGATCGGCACAGGGACCGTTGCGGCGAACGGGACCTTCACCGTCATCCTGCAAACGCCTTTGACCAATGGCGAGCCTGTGACGGTCGCCCTGACCGATACTGCGGGAAATGTGTCTCCCAACGTTGGAGCGACCGCGCCGGATCTGACCGCGCCCGTAGCGCCGGGACAGGTGGATGTCTCAGATAATGGCGGTGCGGTCACCGGCACCGGCGAGCCGGGCGCCAAGGTGACGGTCACGGGGCCGGGCGGCGACACCATCGGCGCGGGCGTGGTGGGGGCGGACGGGACTTTCACGGTCGTGATCCAGCCCGCTCTGACCAATGGCGAGCCTGTTTCGGTGACCCTTACAGATGGAGCGGGAAATACGTCGTCGCCGGTGACGGTCGCCGCGCCGGATCTGACCGCGCCCGTGGCGCCGGGACAGGTGGATGTCTCGGACAATGGCGGGGCGGTCACCGGCACGGGCGAGCCGGGCGCCAAGGTAACGGTCACGGGGCCAGGCGGCGGCACGATCGGCACGGGCGTGGTGGCGGCGGATGGTAGCTTCACGGTCGCGATCCAGCCGACTTTGACCAACGGCGAAACGGTTCGCGTGACCCTGGCGGATGCGGCAGGAAACACCTCTCCCGCCGTGACGGCGGATGCGCCCGACACGACCGCACCGGCGGCGCCGTCGGGTCTGACCATCAGCGATGACGGGACGTCGATCTCGGGTTCGGGCGAGGCCGGGGCGACCGTCACCGTTCGCGGACCCGGTGGTCAGGTCGTGGCGACGGGTACGGTAGGCGCGGGCGGGGGCTTCACTCTGCCGTTGACGCCGCCGCTTGGTAACCAGGAAACGGTGGTCGCCGCCCAGACCGACGCTGCGGGCAATGTTTCGCCGAATGCGACCGCGACGGCGCCTGACCTGGTTTTGCCGGGAGGTCCTCAGGGGCTCGATGCGCCGACCGTTCTGATCGGCGAGGCGGCGGACGGCGTCAACGCCGTGGAGCTGTCCAACGGCATTCAGGTGCGTGTCATCCTGACGCCGGGAACCCAGACGGGCGACCGCATCGTCCTGACGGTGACGGGATCCGACGGCGTCAGCGTGCAGCACATCGTCACGGTTCAGGACATCGAAGGGGGGGCGGCCGTTCTGGTCCTGCCCGCAACCCTGGCCGACGGCGCCTATACGGTGACGGCGGTGATCGACGACGGCGCGGGCAAGGCCTCTGCACCTTCGGTCGCCGTGGGTTTCCTGGTGGATACGACGACACCCGCGCCTGTCATCGTGACGGCGAACGGCGCTGGAGCGTCTGGCAGCGCCGAGGCTGGCGCGACGGTCGTCCTGTTGGGAGCAGATGGCGCGCCGATCCTGACGACGGGCGGAACGCCGATTTCCGTGGTCGTGGCGGCCGATGGGACGTGGACCGTTCCGGGGGCGACGGTTCCTGGCGGGCTGGATGGCTTTCAGGGCTCGGTTCGGGCGACAGATCCGGCGGGAAACACGGCGTCGACCACCCTCGGGCCGATCGACGGATCGACCCCCGTCCCGGTCATCACGGGCGCAAACGGACTGGGTATTCAAGGCACGGGCGAGGCCGGCGCGACGATCGTCTTGCTGAACGATGACGGCACAGCCGTTCAAGGCCCCGGCGGGCTTCCCGTGACGGCGGTCGTGGCCGCCAATGGCGTATGGACCATTCCGGCGTCTGCGGTGCCCGGCGGGTTGAACGGATTCGAAGGGGCCGTTCGAGCGACGGATCCCGCGGGCAATACCGCCCAGGCGGACGTCGGCCCGATCGATGGGTCGGTGACCCTTTCGATCAATATCGATCCTGTCACCGGCGACAATCTGATCAACCTGGCCGAGGCGAATGCTGCGACGGTCGCGGTGACGGGCTCGGTCTTCGGCGACTTCACGACGGGCGCCGTGGTCACGGTTACCCTGTCGAAAGGCGCCAGCCGGATCGCGACCCTGGACGCCAATGGCGTATGGGCGACTGCCTTTACAGGCGCAGAGCTGGCGGCCTCGACCTCTGTCACCGTGTCGGTCGTCGCCGCCGACATATCGGGCAATCCGATCTCGGTCATGGACGCCCAGCCTTACGGCGTGGATATCACGCCGCCGTCCGCTCCGATCATCGTCGGAGCCAATGGAGCCGGCATCCGGGGCACGGCGGAAGCGGGCGCAACGATCACCCTGCTGGATGCGGGCGGCGCTCCCGTGACCAACAGCGCGGGTGTCGTCATCAGGGTGGTTGCCGACGCCAACGGCGCCTGGACCCTGCCGGGCGCGAGCGTGCCGGGCGGGTTGAACGGCTTCATCGGTTTCGTCAGCACGACCGATCCGGCTGGAAACAGTGCGGCTTCACCCGTTGGACCCGTGGACGGGATCACGCAGCAACCGACCCTGACCCAGGCAAATGGCGTGGGCTTGGAAGGAACGGCCGAGGCGGGTGCGACCATCGTCCTCTTGGGCGCCAATGGCGCGCCTGTGCTGGATACGGCGGGCGCGCCGATCACCGTGCTGGCGAACGGTTCGGGGGCGTGGACGATCCCGGCCGCCAGCGTGCCGGGCGGGCTGAATGGCTTTACTGGCTCCGTTCAGGCCACCGACCTGGCGGGCAACAGCGCGGCCGGTGCGGTCGGACCGGTGGACGGCGTCACGCCGCCGCCGGTGATCGTCGCCGCAAATGGATCGGTCCTGACAGGCACTGCGGAAGGCGGGGCGACCCTGACCTTGTTGAATGCTGACGGAAGCCCTGTGCTGAGCGGCGGCGTCCCGGTGACGGTCGTGGTCTCGGCCGACGGAAACTGGTCGATCCCCAGCAGCGCCGTGTCCGGCGGATTGAACGGTTTCACCGGATCAGTCTCCGCAACCGATCCGGCGGGCAATACGGCGGCGACGCCGGTCGGACCGATCGATGGGACGGTCAATCTGACCCTGTCGATCGAAGCCGTGACGGCGGACAATGTTCTGAACGGGGCCGAAGCGGCTCAAGGCGGCGTGACTGTGCGCGGGGCGGCCCTGGGTGAGTTCGCGCCCGGCGACACGGTTCGGGTGCAACTGTCCACCGGCGTGTTCCAGACCGCGACCATCGGCGCCGGCGGCGTCTGGTCCGTGGTGTTCTCCGGCGCGGAATTGGCCGCCGCCAGCAGCGTGACCGCCTCGGCCACCGTTCGCGATACGGCGGGCAATACGACCACCGTGACGGATGTTCAGGCCTATGTCGTCGATCTGACGACGCCGGCGCCGGTGATCCTGATCGCGAACGGCCAAGGCCTTTCGGGGACCGCAGAGGGTGGGGCGACCATCGTCGTTCGGTCACCTGGCGGCATTCCAGTCGCGACGACGACGGCGGATGCGTCCGGCGCCTGGTCGATCCCCGCTTCGTCGGTCAATGCGTCGCTGAACGGCTTTACGGGTTCGGTTCAGGCGACGGACGCGGCGGGCAATACAGCCGCCACACCGATCGGTCCAATCGATGGCGCCGTCAACCTGAGCATCACCGTCAATGCCGTGACCGCGGACAATGTCATCAATATCGCGGAATCGGCCCAAGGCGCAGTGGCGGTGACGGGTGTGGTGGCCGGCGAATACCGTGTGGGCGACGCGGTTCTGGTGACCTTGGCGGACGGCTCCACCCAGAGCACGGTTCTGGGCGTCGGTGGGACCTGGAGCGTCAGCTTCGCGGGAGCCAATCTGGCGGCCTCGGCTGGCCTGACGGTGGCCGTCACGACCACGGACGCCGCAGGCAATACGGCGACCGTCAGCCAGCAACACGGCGTCGGTGTGGATACGCTGGCTCCGTCGGCGCCCTCGATCTCGGCCGCTGGGGCCGCAGGTCTGGCGGGCGCGGGCGAAGGCGGCGCGACGATCCAGCTTTTGGACGGCGTGGGTAATCCTGTCGTTGGCGCATCAGGTCAGCCGATCACCGCCCAGGTCGGCTTGAACGGACAGTGGTCGATACCGGCGTCGGCCTTCCCCGGGGGAGCCGTTTCCAGCGGATTCTCCGGTCAGGTCAGGGCTGTGGATCCGGCTGGAAATGTGTCTGGCAGCACCCAAATCCCTGCGATCGATCTGACGCCGCCCGACGCGACGACGACCAGCGTTTTGATCGGCGTCATCGCGGGTGACGACATCGTCAACCTCGCCGAGTCGCAGTCGCCGGTCTCGGTCACCGGTCAGGTTTCCGGCGAGTTCCGCGCCGGGGATGTCGTGACGGTGACGGCGGGCGCAGCCTCAGTGTCCACAACGGTAGGGGCGGATGGCCGCTGGACGGCCGCCTTGCCGGGGTCGGCGCTGACGGGCGGCGCGGTCCAGGCTACGGTCCAGGCCAGCGACGCCGCCGGCAATATCGGCTCCATAACGGCCACGCGCGGCTATGTCGCCGATCTTGTCAGCCCCGGAGGCGCGACGGGAACGGATGCGCCTGTGCTGACGATCTCGGCGGCGGCGGATGGTCTGATCAATCCGGTCGAACTGGCAGCCGGCGTCGTCGCCAGCGTCGCTCTTACGCCATCGGCCCAGGCCGGGGACACGGTCACCCTGACCCTCACTGTCGGCGGGGTCGCACAGACGTTCAGCGCCGTTTTGAGCGCCGCGCAGGTGACGGCCGGACGTGTCGATCTTTCCCTGGGCTCGGGCCTGGCGGACGGCGCATACAGCGCTGTTGCCGTGATCCGCGACGCCGCCGGCAATGTGTCGGCGCCGTCGTCTGCCGTGGTCTTCAACGTCGATGCGATCGCCCTGTCCGTCAGCGGCGTTACGGCCTCGGTCGCTGAGACGGCTCTAGGTCTTGCCGCCACGGGCGTCATCGCCATCAATGGTGAAACGAGAAGCGCGACCATCGCGCTTCAGGCGCCGACCCAAGCGCTAACGTCCAAAGGTGTCGCTGTCACCTGGACGACCGAACCTTCGGGTGCGCTGGTCGGTTCGGCGGCAGGGCGCGAGGTCGTTCGCGCTACCGTGAACGCCTCCGGCGGTTACAGCGTCACTCTGCTGGACGGTGTGGACCATCCGGCCGGCGGCGGCGCCAATACGATCCAGCTTCCTATCGGAGTCGTCGTCACAGACAGCACAGGCTCTGCGACAGGAACCATCGCCCTGACCATCGTCGACGGCGCCCCGCAGATGGCGGCTCCGGTGTCGCTGACACCCGGCCAACCGGGGATCATCGTCGGCAGCCTGGTCCAGAGCTTCGGCGCGGACGGTGGAAGCCTGGCTTCCGTCACCATCGACGGGCGCGTCTTCACCTATAATGCCGCCACGGACACGGTTTCGGTGGGCGGTTCGTCGACCACGATCAGCGCCTATTCCGTGAATGACGGCGTCTTGTCGGCGACCACCCTGCGCGGCGAGGCCATCACTCTGGACTTCGCTACCGGCGCCTATCGCGTGGAGGTGACCGGCGTATCGTCCGGGCCAGCGACTGCTGCCGCTCCAGAAGTCGCCTTGGGGGGCGGGGAAGGATTGTTGGGACTGGTCAGCGCGGATGCCTTGGGTCTGATCCAGCTAGGAGAGCAGCAGTTCTTCGCCGCTTCGGATGCCAACAACAATATCACCGAAGTCGTGGTGCGCTACTCCGCTGCTGTGAGCATTGGCGCGCGGTTCTTCGGTTTCTCGACTGCGCTGGCGACGGAACTGGGCCTGGAGGTGACGCCGGCGAATACCAACTTCATTTCATCCTCGTCGCAGCTGACCATCAAGGCGATCGGCGGCAGTGAGATCGACAATCTGAAACTCAACGAGTTCCTTGGGTCGATCACGTTCGATGGAGGGCTGTCGAACCTTCTGAGCCTGAGCATCGGTCAATCGCTCAGCATTACGGCGACCGATGCCAATCAGACGGTGGTGCAGGAGGTGGAAACCAATCTGGCCGACCTAGGGGTGCTGGCCGGATTGCTGGGCAGCGCTGCGCCAAGCCAGATACTGAACGGTACGGCCGACGCCAATACGATCACGGCGTCCGATGTCGGGACGGGGGCGGCGCTGGATAACCGTCTCTACGGCTTCGACGGGGACGATACGCTGAATGGCGGGCTGGGCAACGATCTGTTGCGCGGCGGGCAGGGCGCCGACACGCTGAATGGCGGATCCGGTAACGACCTTCTTATCGGAGGGCGAGGCAACGATACCTTGAGCGGCGGAACAGGTCAGGACCTGTTCCGGTGGGAGCGCGGCGACGAAGTGACGGGCGCCGGGATCGCGGCGGACATCATCACGGACTTCGGTGCGTCTAGCCTCACGCTCGGCGGCGACGTCCTGGATCTGGCAGGACTGCTGCAGGGCGAAGGACGGATCGGGACCAATCCCGGCAACCTGACCAACTTCATCCATTTCCAGAAGGTCGGCGCCGACACCCTGATCCAGATCAGCACGACGGGCGGCTTCGTGGGTGGGTTCGGGTCTGCGACGGCCGGCGTGGCCAACCAGACGATCTTGTTGAGGGGCGTCGATCTGACTGCTGGGTTCGGTTCGGATCAGGCGATCCTGACCGATCTGCTGGAGCGGGGTAAACTGGTGGTCGATCAACTGACCGCGCCGGCCCCGACATCCGATGTCCTGACGATCGGCGGGGTGGCGGTCGATGGCGATGGTGACAACGGCGCGACCTCGCTGACCATCGATAGCTCGGGCGTACAGCCGGCGCCGGCCAATCCGGCCAATGTCGCGCCTGTGGTGGAAGCGCAGGCCGAGGCCCTGCTGGGCGTTCTCGGCCTGGGCGTTCTGGGCCTAAACCTGGGACAGCAGGATCTGTTGGCGGCGGACGCCAATGGCAATCTGAGCCGGGTCGAGGTCGAATATTCGCCGCTGGTCGCGTTGAACTTGTCGCCGTTGAGCTTCGGCTATTCGGCGGCGCTGGCGGCGTCGTTCGGTTATCAGGTTCAGGTGACGGAGTCTGCCGGTCTGCTCGGCATCGTCGCCCCGACGGCGCGGATCAGCGTCACAGCGCTGGACGGCGGCGTGCTGGACAATGCCGAGGTGAACCAGTTCCTGGCCACCGTCCATTTGACCGACACCTCCGGGGCCTTGCTGAGCAGCACGTTGCTTAGCGCAGGACTTCTGAACGCGCTGACCATCACCGCCGAGGACGCCCAAGGCCTGAGCAGTTCGGTGGTGGTCGGGTCTGTCGTGGACGTGAACCTGCTGAACAGCCTGGACGAAAACGGCAGCGCCACTCTGCTGAACGCAATCGTTTCGGCGGAAGCGACTGATGCGGATCAGGTTTCGATCTTGGATCATCACGCGACAGCCGGATGGACCAGTGACGACCTGGTGGCGGCGCCCCACGAGATCCAGACGTTCGGCAGGCCGGAAGGGCATTGGGACAGCGGTGGCGAAAGGGCAGAGGTCATACTGATCGACGACGGGATCGACCTGACGATCACTCAAGCCATGATCGCGGCCTTTGTCGAAGATCACCACGAGCTCAACATTCCCGGTGGACAGGCCGACGCCCTGAATGTCGCCGGCTCGGCCTTTTCGGGGGCGCCGGATACCGCGAGCTACATCGACATCGGCGCCATCGCGCCGGCGCCGATCTTCGACGAGGAGGCCGGTACGGTCCACGCATGAGGGTACGGGGGGAGCGGCTCCGGCGGCCCCTGGTCGCCGGAGCGATCGCAGGACTGTGCTGGGTCGCGACATCGGCCTGGGCCGGCGCGTCTCTGGACCAGGCGGTGCTGCAAGGCGTGCTGCGCCACCCTGAAGTCCAGGCGGCCGAGGCCGAGGTCGCCATGGCGACGACCGAAGTGGCAATGATCCGCAACGCCTATCTGCCCGCCGTGGGCGTGTCGGCGGGAACTACGGCGCCCGGCCTGGGCTATGACGTCAACCTGTCGCAGACGGTCTTCGACTGGGGTCAGACCAACAGTCAGGTGGATCAGAAACGGGCTCAGTTGGCGCGACAGCAGGCCAACCTTCAGGTCGTTCGAGACGATGTCGCGCTGGAGATCGTCGAGGTCTATCTGGATGTCGCCAGCCGCAGGGCGCAGCTTTCTCTCGTGGACAGCTATCTACAACGGCTGGAGGCCCTGTCTTCGATGGCTCAGACGCGGGTCGAGGGACGCTACTCCGACCAGGCCGAAACCGGCCGTGTCGCCCTGGCCGTCGCCACCACGACGGGCATGAAGGCGCGGCTGATGGGCGAGCTGGCGGATGCGACCAGTCACTACGCCCTGCTGGTTGGCGAACCATCGGACGGACTGCGTCTGCCAGACCCGCCGGAGTTTCTAGAGGCCCTGCGTAAGGACGGCGGGCTGGATGCGGCCATCGTGACGGCGCCGATCTATCGCCGCGCCAGGCTGGCCGTCCAGGCGGCGGACGCCGTAGTGCGCGAGGCCAAGGCGTCGCGGTTTCCCCGGCTGGCGGTGGAAGGATCGCTTCAGCGTCGCGAGATCGGCGGTCGCATGGTGGACGACAGCGCCGTGGGTCTGCGGTTGCGGTTCAACACCCAACAGGGCCTGTCCGCACTGCAAAGGCCCGCCTTGGAAGAACAGCGCTGCGCCGCCATCGCCCTGGAAGCCGAAAGCGTCGCACGCGATCTGAAGCGCACGGTGGAATCCCTCGCGGCGCAGGATGGCGCGCTTGATGGGCGGATCACGGCCCTGTCGGATCAGGCCGCTCAGTCGGAGGCGGTGCGAGAGGTCTATCGCGAGCAGTTCCTGGTCGGCCGGCGCGACATCCAGGATCTCGTCATCATGGAAGGCGAACATTTCGAGGCCGAACGCCAGGTGATCGAGCTGACCATCGACAGGCTGCGGCTTCAGTACCGCGCCGCCGCGCAACTGGGCCTGCTGACGCCCGCCCTGTCCGGTGACGAGATGCAGCAGCCGACGGAGATCTTCTGATGATGCAGGCCGAGCGGCGATCTGATCCATTGCGTGAGGGGCTCAGCCTGCTGGCCTTCGAACTGGGTCGTCCGGCGTCCGCAGCCCAGATCGGTGACGGTCTGCCGCTGGAGGACGGCCGTCTGCCGATCGAGCATATCCGCAAGGCCATGCGTCGCGCAGGCCTGTCGGCGCGAGCAGTCGCCGTGTCGGTCGACGAGGCGCCGCAAGGGCTTTTGCCCGCGTTGCTACTGATGGTTGACGGCGAAACCCGCGTCCTGATCTCGCGCGAGGGCGACGAGGCGGTGGTGTTGCTGCCGGAGACAGGCGGCGGGCAGGAGCGGGTCAGGCTGGACCTATTGCGCCAGGCGCATAACGGCCTGATCGTCTTCGCAAGGCCGGTCTACGAGGGCGACGACCGTGCGGGCGCCTACGCCAAACAGACGCCGCGCCACTGGCTGCGTGGGGCGGTGACGGAAAGCTGGCCTGCGTTCGTGGAGGTGGGGGTGTCGGCGGCCTTCGCCAACTTCCTGGCCATCGCCACCTCGCTGTTCGCGATGCAGGTCTATGACCGTGTGGTCCCGACCTCCAATTTCAACACCCTTTGGGTGCTGGCCAGCGGCGTGACGCTGGCGGTGGTGGCGGAGCTGTTACTGCGGCTGCTGCGCGCGCACCTGCTGGACGTTACGGGCAAGCGGCTGGATCTGAAGCTGTCGTCGCGCCTGTTCGAACAGGTGATGGCGATCCGGCTGTCGGCCAAGCCGGGATCGACCGGCGCCTTCAGCAGTCAGGTGCGAGAGTTTGAATCAATCCGGGAGTTCTTCACCGCCTCGACGGTCGCCGCCATTAGCGATGCGCCCTTCATCCTGGCCTTCATCGGGGTGATCGCCCTGTTGGGCGGCCCGGTCGCGCTGGCGCCGGCGGCCGCCGTTCTGCTGATGCTGATCCCGGCCTGGCTGTTGCAGAAGAAGCTGGGGGAGCTGTCGCGCGCCAATCTTCGGGAAGGCGCGGTGAAACAGGGACTGTTGCTGGAAACCGTCGACAATCTGGAGGCGGTCAAGGCGACGCGAGCGGAGGGGCGGAACCTGCGTCTCTGGGACATGCTGTCGGCGCAACTGGCGGAATCCGGCGCAAAGACGCGGTCGATTTCCACCACCCTCAGCTATTCGGCGGCGGCGGCCCAGCAACTGGCCTATGTCGGGGCCGTGGTGATCGGCGTCTATCAGATCGCCGCCGGCCACATGACCATGGGCGCGCTGGTGGCCTGCTCGCTGTTGGTGTCGCGCGCCATTTCTCCGACGGCGCAGTTCACCGGAATCCTCGCGCGCTGGCAGCATATCAAGATCGCGCTCGAAGGGCTGGATCAGTTGATGAGCGCGCCGGTCGAGCGGCCGGCGGACCGTCAGTTCACCCGTCGCCCAGACATTCGCGGGGCCTTCGTTTTGCAAGGGATCGAAGTGCGGCCAGCGCCGGATGCGGCGCCGATCCTGAACCTGCCTGCGCTGACGATCGCCGCCGGGGACCGTATCGCCATCATCGGCGGCAACGGGGCGGGCAAGTCCACCCTGTTGCGCATCCTGTCGGGCATCGGAGACCCTACTGCTGGACAGATATTGCTGGACGATGTCAGCCTGTCGCAGATCGAACCGTCGGACCGGCGCAAGGCCATCGGCTATCTGCCCCAGGATTCGGCGCTGTTTCACGGCACGCTTCGCGACAACCTGGCGCTGGACGGAGCGCGGCATGCGGACGCCGAACTTCTGGAGGCGCTTGATGCGGTTGGCCTGGGCGCCTTCGTGCGAGCGCATCCGCGCGGATTGGATCTGCCGATCATCGGCCCTCAGACGGTATCCGGCGGACAAAGACAGGCCATCGCCCTGGCGCGGCTGCTGCTCCAGGATCCTCGGATCGTGCTGATGGACGAGCCCACGGCGGCCTACGACCAGACCAACGAGCGGCGGGTGGTCGATTTCCTGAACGACTGGTCCAAGGGACGAACTGTCGTGGTGGCGACGCATCGGCGCGCCGTTCTGTCGCTGGCGAACCGGGTTCTGGCGCTGTCCGGCGGACGGCTGGCGGGCGACGGTCCCAATACGCCGATGCCAATCTCGACCGAAAATCCGAGCGTGAGGAAGATCCATGGCTGATTCTCTTCGGGTCGAACGGCGGCTGAGGCGGGCCCTGGCGGAAGGGCGCGACGGTGAGGCCCATCCCGCCGCGCGGCCTGTGCTATGGGTCTGCGTCGCCTTGGTCGCGGTCTTCGGCCTGTGGGCTTCTTGGGCGACGGTCGATGAGGTGGCGAGAGGCGAGGGGCGGGTGGTGCCCAGCAGCCGCGTTCAGGTGATCCAGAGCCTTGAAGGCGGGATCCTGCAGGACCTGCTGGTCAGGGAGGGGCAGATCGTCGAGGCAGGCCAGCCGCTGGCGCAACTGGACAGCAAGCGATTCGAATCCTCGACACTGGAGTCGGGCGCCCAGGTTACGGCCCTCAGTGCAGCGATCGCACGGCTGGAGGCCGAGGTGCTGGGCGCATCGACGATCGACTTTCCCGCCAGCATTTCACACAACGATCCGGTGATCGCGTCCGAGCAGGCGTTGTTCAGGGCGCGCAGGCAGAACCTGAACGCCACGCTGCAGGCCCTGGTGCAGGAGACGGCCTATTCGCGTCGTCAGCTGGAAATGGTTGAGCCGCTGGCGGCGCGAGGCGTCGTGAGCGAAGTCGAGGCTCTGCGGTTGGGCAAGGATATCGCGGGCTTGACCGGTCGCCAGACCGAGGTGCGAAACACCTATATGCAGGAAGCCTATGCCGAGCTGGCCGCGAAGAAAGCTGAGCTGGCCGCCCAATCGCAGATCTTCAATCAGCGACGCGATCAGCTGGATCGGACCCGGCTGGTCGCGCCGGTTCGTGCACGGGTCAACGACATACTGGTGACGACGCGCGGCGGGGTTCTTCAGCCCGGCGAGGCGATCATGAAGCTGACGCCCATCGACGATCAGTTGCTTGTCGAGGCGCGCGTCCTGCCGCGCGATGTCGCCTTCATCAGGCCGGGCATGCCGGCGCGGGTGAAGATCACGGCCTATGACTACACCGTCTATGGTGACCTTCCCGCCGTGGTCGAGCAGATCAGCGAGGATACGCTGGAAGAGGACACCCCGCGCGGCAAGGTCTCCTATTACAGCATCCTGGTGCGGACCGACCGCGCCTATCTGCAACGCAACGGCCAGAAGCTGCCCATCCGGCCCGGCATGGTGGCGGAAGTGGATGTGCAGTCGGGACAGAGGACGGTCCTCAACTACCTGCTGAAGCCGCTGATCAAGGCGCGTCTGACCTGAGCCCCATGTAGAACCTGGGGTGGAGCAAGGATTGGTACTGAGTAGCGGCCCGCATGACGCCATCGTCTGAAGGGACGAAACTCATGATGAGGCGTCGTCTCCATCCACTCCCCCGTGGAAAGCGTCGTCTTCGGGAAGGCGAGCCATCGTCTCCCCGGTTCCCTCAAGACGGCCATGCCGTTGTTCGGAGGCAGTATGGGCAGACGCGACACGACGAGAACGGAGATGCCGGAAGAGGCCTTTCTTGCGCTCAGGGGAGAGTTGCTAAGGGCGACCGCGATGCTGTCATGCGCGCAGACGCTTGATCTCGCGGACGTGCTTCACACGGTTATCCGGGCGCGGAAATCTCATCATTCGCCTCAATATGCCGAACGTGGCCCATGCGACGAGAGATTCAGTTTTGAACATTGATTGTCGAGCGAACGCTTCTGCCCGAAGCGGCTCGTTCTGACGAGTTCGGCATCAACCCACAGTTTTGAGACGGAAGATTGACCGCGGGCACGTCGCGGCTAAACCTGTGATTTCAAGCGTTGCTGCACTCAACCCAATCCATGTTAATTTTTATGATCTGGCCTATGTTATTGTGACGGATCGCTGACCGGCTATTCGGGCTTTGGCGACAGAGAGTTCTTTGTGCTCCCGCCCTGTTGCGGAGGCCAAAATGGACCATCGTCCAGACAATCCCCTTTTGCTTATGGTGCAGGCGTTCCAAAAGCAGGGAAGTCTTTCAGAAGACGATCTTAATGCACTCCTGTCGTTGCCGGCGAAGGTGCGCAAGCTCGAGCCGTCCAGCTACATTGTCAGGGAAGGCGATACGCCGAACTTCTGTTGCGTCTTGAAGTCCGGGCTCGCCTATCGCCAGAAGCAGACATCCGGCGGTCAGCGTCAGATCGTGTCCCTGAATATTCCAGGCGATGCGCTGGACCTTCAGCATCTGTTTCTGGGCATTGCGGATCACAGCGTGCAGATGATGACGCGGGGCGAGGTGGTGTTCATCCCGATGCGCGAGCTGCAGGATGTCGTCAGTCACCATTCCGGTGTCGCTCGCGCCGTCAGTCTCGCCACCCTGGTCGAGGCCTCGGTGTTTCGCGAGTGGGTGCTGAATGTCGGGCGCCGCGATGCGCGAAGTCGGCTGGCGCATCTTCTGTGCGAATTCGCGTTCAGAATGCGGATGCGAGGGCTGGCGTCCGGTCCCGGTTACGCCTTGCCGATCACTCAGGAGCAACTCGCCGACGCCCTGGGTCTCACCTCTGTCCACGTCAGTCGGATGCTGAAAATTTTGGAGAGCGAGGGGTTGCTGGTTCGCAACAAGCGCAACATCACGTTCGAGTCATGGGAAAACCTCCGTGAGATTGCCGATTTCAACCCAAGATATCTTCACTTTCTCGATAGCTGATCGTTAGCGTGCTGAAAGCTCGCGCATAACGTGCATTATTACAACGCATGTTATGGAACAGTGATTTTTGATAGTGGACAGCTAGGCGTGACAGGGGCGGAAGGGAACGACCGCGTCTCTGATGAATGAATCTCAATCCACCCGGAGGCGAGATGCAGAAGGCCGGTTATACAATGGATCCCGGTTCTTGGCCGTCCGAACGGCCTGAGCGCGAGATTCGATCGACCGGCCCATGCGCTGACATCATCCGAAAACTGCCGTGGCAAGAAACGCCACTGGGAGCGCTGTGGTCATGGGATCCCGCTTTGACGGCGGCAATCGACGCCATATTGAGTTCTCGTTTTCCGATGTTTCTAACGTGGGGGACCGACCATCATATTTTCCACAATGACGCCTTCGAATATGCGCTTGCCGATGCGCGGCCCCTGATCGGGCGGCCTTTCCGAAACGCGTTTCCGGAAACGCTTTCCCTGCTCGAACCGCTGCTGCACCAGGCGATGCGAGGGGAGGCGACCTATTTCGAGGATTTTCACCTACCGCTTCTTCGCAACAACGTCCTTGCCGACACATGGTGGTCCTTCTCCTATTCACCGCTGAGGGATAGCGAGGGCGAGGTTGGAGGCGTCCTGGGCGTAGTCCACGAAACCACGCGAAGCCGTCTCGCGGAGGAAGCGCTAGAAGCCAGGGAAGACGCCCTGCGTGCAGTCACGGATCTGGCTCCCACGCTGTTGTGGCGCTGCGAACCCGACGGTCGGCTGCTTTGGGCGAACCAGAAGCTGCGAGATCATTGGCGTCTGACCCACATTGAGGGTGTTCGATTTCAGGAGCAGATTCATCCCGACGACCGGGCCACAGCCAAAGAGTTGAAAGAAGACGCGCTCGCGGCACGCCACACATTCGAGGCCCAGGTCCGCCTGGTTGGCGGAGATGGCGAATATCGCTGGTCTCTTGTGCGCTCTCAGCCCATCTGGCGTGCGGATGATGGCGATCTGGCGGGGTGGTGCGGATCAGCCGTCGATATCGACGACTGGCGTCGCAATACCGACGGTCGAGGCCATGAGGAGATTTTTGAGGTCACCAGCGCCGAAGCCACCCTGATCTGGACGGCCGATGTAGTCACCAAGAAGGTGGTCAGCCTAAATCCCGATTTCCGGTCCTCATGGGCTTTGGAGTTATCGACCGAACCGACGCCTTGGGAAGACTGGGTGTCGACGCTTTACATCGAAGATCGACTGCAGATGTCGCGCGCTTTCGATCGGCTGGCGTCAGGGGAAACCCTGCATGGGAATTTCCGCGTTCAAACCCTCGACGGCGCATTGCGGTGGTTCCACGCCGCCGGGTTTCCGATCGTTGGATTCGATGGCGTTATACGCCGGCTGGGCGGCTTTATCGTCGATGTGACGCATCGTTTCGACCCGCACATCTATCTTGTCGGCTTTGCGTACCAAGCCAGTGCCGGCCTGATGCAGGAGGCGGCGCGGGGGCAGGTGAAGGTCCGAGGCTTCACCGACGTGGCTCAGTTCGCCGAGGCGGCGGACGCCTTGATGCCAGGCGTAGTCGTGATTGCGGACGCAGCGATGATTGCGGATTCGACGCAGAGCGCCGCCATTCTGAAGCTGACAAAAGATCGCCTGCCGTGGCTTGTCATTGGCGGGCCTTCGACGCAGTTGGGCGACGCCGTGAAGTTGACGCGGCTCGGCGCGGCCAATGTTCTGGATTTCGGAGCTTCGCCCACAGCGATCATGTCGGCGGCTTTGGCGTCGTCGCCAGACCCTGCCTACGCATCAAAACAGGCGCCCCTCGTGGAGGCGCGGCGACGGTTCGACGCTTTGGGACATCGCCAACGCGATGTGCTGAAGGGCCTCATGACAGGCGGCTCGAACAAGTCGATCGCCAGAGACCTGAATCTCAGCCCGCGCACCGTCGAAACCTATCGTGCCCAGTTGATGGATACGCTCAGCGTAAAGAGCCTGGCCGAGCTACTAAAACTGGCTGCCGAAGCTGGGATGGGCTGATTTGCACCAAGCCCCTTGAAATTGGTGGGGTAGCCCGCGCTAAGCCCCGGCGCTGTGTGATCCGGCTGCACAGTCTGGAACATGCGCCCTCTTCGGAGACTGAACAGGTCCGGGAGCTGTTGCCGGTGTAGGGGCCTGAATAGATATAGCAATATCACAATTTAAGAGAGATAGCTGTTGCGTTCTGGGCGAAGCCGCTGTTGCAAAGCAGCAAGGCGCTCGGGTTGTCAGGGAGGTGGGTAGATACAAGAATCTGAGACGTATATCGGTTTTGGATAAACGCCAGAAGCGAAGAGGGAAGACGAACGATCTTCCATCCACATGTCTCCTCGGCATTTCCTTGTGAACGAAATATCCAGCACGATCCGTAGGAGTGGAGAGCGAACACGGCACAGATGCCCGAGAGCATCAGCCGAGTAGTTCGTTTAACCGGATCGGCGATCCTGTCATCACGGACCGGATCCGCTCCAGATCGATCGGATGTCGTGCCGCAGCCAGTTGATCTGTTGCGCAGGAAAGCAGCGTCGATAGGTTCACTTCCGCCGTCCGCCAACTGCCGAGCCGCTCGACAAGGTGCTTCGGAACGGCGTGCGATCCAGGATTTGCCGCAGAACGGTCCGCCCCTATGTCACTTCGCAATAGGCCGCCAGGATGTCGGCATCCGTCTCGTCATCGTCGATCAGAGCGCCGGGCGCCTCCGCCGACCAGTAAGGCAGGTGCTTGCATTGTAGGCCACATATTCCTCCTGGCCCTTCACGCCGGGGCCCCAAAGAACGATGGGTGACGCGGCCTGCGCGCGAGAATGGATTCCACCGCGTCGAGCGCCACGGTCTCGCCCAGTGCCTCTAGCGCAAGGATCGCGGCCAGTCGGACCTTGGGAGCCTCGTCGTCAACAAGCATGATTAGATTGTCGCGCGCGCCGTGCGGAAGGATATGGAGCGTCTGGGCCGCCGCGACCCTGACGGCCGCGAGATTGGCGCTGCTCGCCTTGATCAGAGCAGCGGATTGTAGGCTGGCGATCACTTCGAGGGCGCGTGCGACCACGGCATCCGGCAGTCAGTCGTCCGTCACGCTCCTCGAATCGCCTCAGCGATGATAAAATACCTTGATTTGTCAAAATCTTGCACTCGGTTCCTTCGTGGGCCGAATTTTGTGCAAGATGCGCGAGCGCAGGGACGCCTTCCGAAGCTAGAGCTTCGGTCTGGAGCCGGTTTCGGCCCTATAGGAGGGATGATGGTCGACTAAGAACTTGGGCTGCCACGTCCCCAAGTGTCATTCGCGGCGCTTCTTGGCAAAAGTGCAACTCAAGCCACCCTAATTGGGATTCTCTTTCTGAATATCGCTTGCGAAGCGTTTTCGGTATTCCGTGGCGGATAGGCCGACGATGGTCTGGAAGACCTTTCGGAAGGCGCTGGGGTCGGCGTAGCCGACGTCCCAACCGATGCGTTCTGTCTTCAGATTGGTGTTGCGAAGCAAGTCCTGGGCGCGGGAAATCCTCAGGCGTTGCCGATAGGCCGTCGCTGTGAGGCCGGTCGCCTTTGTGAAGCGTCTCAGAAAGGTACGTTGTTCCAGGCCCGCAGCGGACGCCAGTTCGGCCAGGCTGATCTCCTCCTTCATGCGTTCGGCCAGAACGACCTGCGCCTGGCGTATGGCGTCGTCGCCGTAATCGAGGGCGGGCGCAAAACTGCTGTAATAGCTCTGCCGCCGCCCCGGCGGGTCCAGCAGAAAACTGCGAGCGACCTCGCTCATAACGGCGCGGCCTCGATAACGCTCGATCAGGGTGAGGGCGAGATCGGTCCAGGACATCACGCCGCCGGCCGTGACCACGTCGCCCTCATCGATGATGAGCCGGTCCGCATCGATATGGGCGAGCGGAAACGCCTTTCGCAACCGCGCTTCGTAAGTCCAGTGGGTGGTGACGGTATGGCCGTCCAGCAGGCCGGCGGCGCCCAAGACGAAGGCGCCGGTGCAGACGGACGCCATCACGCAGCCCTGACGGTGAAGGGTCTGGAGCCATTTTGTCGTGGCGGGGTCAGGCGCGGGTGGTCCCTGGAGCGAGGGCGGCATGATGCAGACGGTCGGGATGGGGCTTGCAGTCCCCGTCGAAAAGACCTGAGCCACCTGCATCCCGGATGGCGTCTTTCGCCAATGGCTGACGATCAGGGGCGGCTCGGCAAGGTTCAGCATCGTCGCGGTGTTGGTGGCGGCGAGCAGGTCGGTCATGCCGAGGACGGCCGCGAGCTGTGCCTCCGGGTAGGTGAGAATGGCGATGTGCGTCATGTCGTTTTCGACCCGTCTTATGACGATCCCGCCACTGAACCTGGCGGATCGAGGGGTGTATAGGTCACGCACACTCAGAGGAACATTCCCATGGCCAACCGTGCTCTAATCGTCGTCGACCTGCAGCAGGAATATCAATCGCAAGGCAAGTTGCCGCTGTCGGGTCTCGAAGACGCCGTCGCCAATGCCCGTCGTCTTCTGGACGCGGCGCGCGCCAATGGCGGCCTGATCATCCATATCCGTCACGAAACGCCGGGCGGCCCTGCCGATGTCCCGTTCGCTCCGGGGACGCCTGCGGTCGACATCATCGCCGAAGCTGCGCCTCAGGGCGAAGAGGCGGTTCTGGTCAAACATTATCCCAATTCCTTCCGGGACACCGAGCTGAAGCGTCGCCTCGACGACGCCGGGATCACCGAGGTCGTCATCGTCGGCGCCATGAGCCACATGTGCATCGACGCCACGGCCCGCGCCGCGTTCGACTTCGGCTATGGGGTGACCGTCGCGCATGATGCCTGCGCCACCATGGGGTTGTCGTTCGACGGTCGCGATGTGCCGGCCGACCAGGTGCATACCGCCTTCATGGCTGCGCTCGCCTTCGCCTATGGCCGCATCGTCTCGACGTCGGAAGTTCTGGAAGGGGCTTCGAAATGAGTTCGGCTGGCTTCGGTATGGGGTTGTCGCGCCGAGGGATGCTGGGCGTGGGCGCGGGTGTCGCGGCGGTTCTTGCCGCCCCCGGCGCCGTTTCCAGCGCGGTGGCCCAGGCGCAACCGGCCGGCGATCGCATGCTTCAGGTCCGCAATGCGACTGTTCAGATCAACTATGCGGGCGTTCGGTTCCTGATCGATCCGATGCTGGCGGATCAGGGCGCCTATCCGGGTTTCCCGGGGTCCGCGATGAGCCATCTGCGCAATCCGCTTGTGCCCCTGCCGATGCCGGCGTCGGCCGTGATGGATGTGGATGCGGTGATCGTGACCCACACCCATCTGGATCACTGGGACGAGGCGGCTCAGCGCGCCCTGCCCAAGGCGATGCCGATCTTTGCGCAGAACGAAACCGACGCCGAGAAGATCCGAGGCCAGGGCTTTACGGAGGTGCGCGTCCTGGACGCGTCAACCCAGTTCAGGGGCGTGTCCCTTGCACGAACGGGCGGCCATCACGGCCGAGACGAGATCCTGAAGGCCATCCCGATCCTGGATCCTGTCTGTGGGGTGGTGTTGAGCAAGCCGGGCCACAAGACCGTCTATCTGGCCGGCGACACCGTCTGGAACGATGAGGTCTCTGGGGCGATCACCCAGCATCGACCCGACATCATCATCCTGAATGCCGGCTATGCCCAGAACATCGATCTGGGACCGATCCTGATGGGCCCGCAGGAAATTCTCACGGTGAGCAAGGCGGCGCCTCAGGCGCGACTGATCGCGACCCATATGGAGGCGGTGAACCACTGTATCCTCAGCCGCGCCGATCTGAAGGTCTTCGCCGAACGGGAAGGCTTCGCCTCGAAGCTGGATATCCCCGGCGACGGCGAGTGGGTGGCGCTGTAATCGCGCTGGCGATCTGAGGCCCAAATACAGACGCACCACCGGGCGGAACGAGGCTCCGCCCGGTGTTTTTGGGTCAACGCGCCGGGAGAACTTCGAGGCCCTGGCGGATCGCTTGTGACTGGAGACCTGTCCCGGCCAACAGAGCCTGCAATCCTTCGGACGGAGTGTAGGTGTCGTTGATCGCGCGCGAGCGCAGGCCATCCACCTGGAACGACCGCGAGATCGGGCACTTGGTCGCTTCCGACAGGGCGTTCAGCGCCGCTTCGAGCGGCATGGACGGGATGCGGAGCGCGATGGAATCGTTCTGGCAGTCGAATTGGATCGGTTCCGGCGTCGGCGCCGGTCTCGTCCGCGCCAGACGCTCGACCGACAGACCTTGTCGCACGGAACGCGTTCTCAGCCCCCGCCGATCGACGAGCGCGGTCAGAGCCGCACTCGGCGTATAGGTTCCGCGCACGGCGTTGCTGGTGAGGCCCCGAGCGTCGGCTGTCCCGGAAATCGGGCAGTGTGTCTGCCGCGACAGCTCGCGAAGCGCGGCCGGCATGGGCTGGGCGCGAATATTGATCTGAAGGGACTCGTTGACGCACGGACGAGGGGCGGATTGAGCCATCGCTGGCGTTTGCCACGCCGCTCCGGATGTAATGCCGACAACGATCGCTAGACCGGCCAAGACGCGCATATTGATACCCTGATAAATGATGAGGCGCGGGAAGTTTCCCCGCCGCATCAAGGTCTAGCGGCGAACTGCATCAACACCGTGACCGCGTCGGTATGTCGCGGCCTTAATTAGCCCGTGGCGAGCTTGAGCACGCTTCGAAGGATGTAGGCCGCGACCCCGAGGACGCAGACCCCGAAGATCCACAGGCCCAGGAACCACAGCGTCTGGCGAAAGGGGGCGCGCATCAGTGATAGCCTTCGTCGCCGACCTTGCCGCGAAACACCCAGTAGGCATAGGCGGTGTAGGCCAGAATGATGGGGATGAGGATCAGGGCGCCGACCAGCATGAACGACTGACTGGAGGCGGGGGCCGCCGCATCCCACAGGGTGATCTGGTCCGGCACGGCGTAGGGATAGATGCTGACGCCCAGACCTGCAAAGGTGACGGCGAACAGACCTAGAGAGATCACGAAGGGCCAGACTTCGCGTCGTTTGCTCATGGCCAGGAAGAAGCCGGCCGCCAGCACCAGCACCATCAGCGGAACCTGGGCGGTCAGCAGCACACCGGGCCAGTCGAACCAGCGTCTGGCGTATTCTCCATCCAGGAAGGGTGTCGCCAGGCTGACGGCCCCGATCATGATCAGCGTCGCCGGACCCAGCTTCCAGGCCTGACTGCGGGCATGGTCCTGTAGCGGTCCTTCCGTCTTCATGTTCAACCAGGTGGCGCCGAGCAGGGTGTAGCCCGTCACGACGGCGCAGCCCGTCAGAAGGCTGAACGGACTGAGCCAATCCCACCAGCCGCCGCCATAGGCGCGGCCCGAGACCTCGACCCCCTGGAGGATCGCGCCCAGAATCACACCTTGGGAAAAGGCGGCCATCAGCGACCCGCCGAAGAAGGCGATGTCCCAGATCGGCTTGGCCCGCACCGTGCGCCAGCGATACTCGAAGGCGACGCCCCGAAACACCAGGCCCAGCAGCATGACGATGATCGGCGTATAGACCGCCGGCATCAGGACGGCATAAGCCAGTGGAAAGGCCGCGAACAGACCGCCCCCGCCCAGGATCAACCAGGTCTCGTTGCCGTCCCACACCGGCGCGATCGAGTTCATCGCCCGATCACGCTGCTCGCCGGCCTTCAGGGTAGGAAACAGGATGCCGACCCCGAGATCGAACCCGTCCATGACGATATAGGCGAAGATCGCAAAGGCCAGAAGCGCGGCCCAGACGAGTGTCAGATCAACGGTCATGGTCGCTCTCCTCGATCGTCGGGATGGGCCGGTCCATATCGATGCCCGGCGCGGGGGTGATCCCGGCGGTGCGGATGGGCGTCTCGGCCACGCCCGGCTCGCCGCGATGGGGCGCATGGCTCATCAGGCGCAGGATGTAGAAGACGCCGGCGCCGAACACCGCGAAATAGACGACCGCAAACGCGGCCAGCGATGTGGCGACCGCAGGGGCGGCGAGCGGCGCCGCACTGTCGGCCGTTCGCAGCAGGCCATAGATGGTCCAGGGCTGACGCCCGACCTCGGTGGTGACCCAGCCGCTCAGGACGGCGACGAAGCCCATCGGCCCCATGACGAGGGCGAAACGGTACAGCCAGGGGGCGTCATACAGCCGCTTGCGCACACGGGCGTACAGGCCCCAGACACCCAGCAGCAGCATGGCCATGCCCAGGCCGACCATGATGCGGAAGGACCAGAAGACGATCTCGACCGGCGGCCAGTCGGCGCGATCGATGGTGTCCAGCCCCGCTAGCGGCGCGTTGAGATCGTGCTTCAGGATCAGGGACGACAGCTTGGGGATCTCGACCGCGCCGTGAACGGTCGCCGCCCCGCGGTCAGGAATGCCGAAGAGGATCAGGGGCGCGCCGTCCGGGTGGCTTTTGAAATGGCCCTCCATGGCCATCACCTTGACGGGCTGATGTTCCAGCGTGTTCAGGCCGTGCATGTCGCCGATGACGATCTGCACCGGCGCGGCGATCAGGATCATTCCCATGGCCATGGCGAACATCTTGCGCGCGCCCTTGTTGGTCCGGTCCTTCAGCAAGTGCCAGGCCCCGACCGCGCCGACCACCAGGCCGGTCGTCAGATAGGCGGCCATCAGCATGTGTGCGAGGCGGTAGGGGAAGGAGGGGTTGAAGACGATCTTGAACCAGTCGATCGGAATGAACTGTCCGACGTCGTTGATGGCGTGGCCCTGCGGCGTCTGCATCCAGCTGTTGACTGACAGGATCCAGAAGGCCGAGGCGAAGGTGCCGATCGCCACCATCAGGGTCGCCATGAAGTGCAGCTTCTTGCCGACCCGCTTCAGGCCGAACAGCATGACGCCCAGAAATCCGGCTTCGAGGAAGAAGGCGCTCAGCACCTCATAGGCCATCAAGGGCCCGATGACCGGGCCAGCCTTGTCCGAGAACACCGACCAGTTGGTCCCGAACTGATAGGACATCACCAGGCCCGACACGACGCCCATGCCGAAGGCGATGGCGAAGATCTTGAGCCAGTAGTTGAACAGGTTGAGGTACAGATCCCGCCCGGTCTTCAGCCAGAGCGCCTCAAGCACCGCCAGATAGCTGGCGAGGCCGATGGAGAAGGCGGGAAAGACGATGTGGAAGGCGATGGTGAACGCAAACTGCATGCGCGCAAGAAGAAGAGCGTCTACGTCCAAGAGAAAGATCCTGACTGAAATGCGCTGATGAACAGGGCGCGTCTTGTCGAAGCGCCGTCATCAGTCCATCGGACGGATAAAAAGCGGCATCTGACTGCTGACGACACTTGTCTGGCCATGGCTGCGATCTCAATTGGGCGATCGGTCCTTGGACGATCTGTCCTTGGGCGGAATGTCCCAGGGCGGTGCTCGGAGCGCCGGATAGGGCGCTAAAGCCTGGACCATGGAAGCGTGCATCGTTACGGACGAGAAAATCCGCCGCAGATCGCATCAACGCACAGCCGCGGCGAAGGACGGCGCGACAGCCACCGTCCGTGGGCCTGCGACAAGCGGATCAGCCCTTGGCGAGGGCGTCCTGTATGAGTTGGACCGACTTGTCCGGACCCAGGCCGTAGGTGAGAGCCGTCCTGAACTTGCCGTCCGGCCCCATCAGGTAGACAGTCAGCGAGTGGTCCATGGTGTAGCTGTCGCCGCTGCCCACCTTGGCATAGTAGGCGCGATAAGCCTTGGCCGCCTGGGCGGTCTGTTCCGCCGTTCCCGAAAGACCGATCGTCCCCTTGGGGAAGCCGTCGGACGACAGGTAATCCTTCAGGGCCTGAGGCGTGTCGCGTTCGGGATCGATGCTGACGAAGATGATCTGGAAACGGTCGGCGTCCTTACCCAGACGCTGCTGAACGACCGCCAGCTCGGCCAGGGTCGTCGGGCAGAACTCGGGGCAGAAGGTGAAGCCGAAGAAGACCAAGCTCCATTTGCCGTTCAGCATCGTCTGATCGACCGGCTGACCGTCCTGGTTCACCAGGTTGAAGTCGCCGCCGATCAGAGGCGTTCCTGCGGCGCTCGTTTCACCGGACGTCGACGAGGAGCGTCCAGCCAGAATGACCCCTGTCGCGATCGCAATCACAAGAGCGATGGCGATAACGCCGCCTGCAAATAGAACGAGAGAGGGGCGGGTCATGAATGCAGCTCCAGCTTTAAAGCGACGTCGCTGCGATCATGGGCGCGACACGGATTGGAGGATCGACAGCCTGTCGAGGTCTGCCTCGGGCAGTCTTCGACAGGCCTGCCGCAGAGCGGTGGATCAGTCCTGCATGGCGTTCAGCCATTGCTGCACGCTCATGGGATGGAGCCCCAGCACTTCCTGGGCGCTGGTTTCCTGGCGGATCACATTGTCGGGCGCATAGGCGAGCGCCTTGTAGAGGCCCACGACACTGGCGGTCGCCGGGCCGATCATGGGTTCGATAAGGTCGCCGAACGCCTCTGGCAGCAGCGCCTCATAACGGATGTCGCGGCCGAACTGCTGCGAGAAACCCTCGGCGAGATCCGCGCTCACCAATCCCGGCTGATGCCCGATCCCGACGACGCCGGAGACGGTAGGATCGACCAGCAACTTGTGCGCGGCCTCGGCGACGTCGAGGTGCGAGCTCCACGACACCGCATAGTCTGCGGCCACGGGATACTGCAGCACGCCCTCGCTTTGGGCCGGGCCGAAGACCATCGGAAGAAGCAGGTTTTCCAGATAGAGACGCGGGGCGACCACGGCATGCGAGACGCCGCTGTCCTGAACGCCGCGGATCAACACCATGATGGCGCTGTCGTCCGACGATTGCAGCGCCGATCCCGGCTGATCGACGATCGCGCCGTTGGTGGAGATGATTATGCGTTTGGGCTTGGCCGTCTCGATGGCCTGAACGATGTTCCTGGCGTGCTGAAGACGGCCTGCCTCGGAGGTCTGGGGCAGGTGGATGAAGACGCCGTCCGCGCCGCGATAGGCCGAAATCAGCGAGTCGACAGAGTCATTGTCGATGGAGACCGCCGTGTCGTCCGGGAACTTGGCGACATCGCGAACAGCGGCGACGGCGTCCAGGCCGGCGCGACGCAGGCTTGCGTAAAGGGGGCCGCCTTGCGCACCGGTCGCGCCATGGATGATGAAGGGCATCGGTTCTTCCTGAGTGGTGAAACAGAACACGCTGGTGCTATAGGTGCACCGGTTACGTCAAATGCACCAATGGACGAATTGTCTATGCTGGCTGAAATCCCTTCGCCTCAGTGTTCATCGCCCGAATGCGGGGTGGAGCGCTTCCTTCTGTTGCTCGACGGTCCCTGGGCGACGCTGATCGTTCGCGAACTGCTGGCGGGGCCCCTTCGCTTCTCGGTGCTGCGGTCGAAGCTGAAGGGGATCAGCGCCCACACGCTGACCAATCGGCTGCGGAAGTTCGAAACCAACGGGCTGGTGACGAGGACGGTCTTTGCGGAGATTCCGCCCCGCGTCGTCTATGAGCTGACGCCGTTTGGAGCGTCTCTGAAGCCGCTTCTCTACGCCATGAACGACTGGGGAATGGCCGTGCCGAAAGACGTTCTCGATCGCTCGGTTCGACGCGAGCCCGTCGACGCCTGGTCCCTGTCCGACGAAGAGCAGATCTTGAACGCGAGATGACCGACAGCCTAGTTTTGAAGGCACCTGCGGGTCATCCTTGTATCTACTCGGACAGGGGGAGGCGCCCCAGTGACGACTGCGGCTATTGCATTGCCTGCGCATAGAGGCCGTTGACCGTGTTCCAGTTCACGACGGTCCACCAGGCGGTCAGGTAGTCGGCGCGCTTGTTCTGGTATTTCAGATAATAGGCGTGCTCCCAGACGTCGACGGCCAGGACCGGGGCGCCGCGAACCTCGGCGACGTCCATCAAGGGATTGTCCTGGTTGGGCGTCGAGGTGATCTGCAGCTTGCCGTCCTTGACGATCAGCCAGGCCCAGCCGGACCCGAAGCGGGTCGTAGCCGCCCGGTTGAAGGCCGTCTTGAAGGCCTCCATCGAGCCGAAGTCTCGCGTGATGGCGGCCGACAGTTCGGTCGAAGGTTCGCCGCCCTGACCGACGGGCGCGAGGAGGGTCCAGAACAGGCTGTGGTTCCAGTGGCCGCCACCGTTGTTGCGGATCGCCGGCGGCAGGGTGGAGACACGACCCAGCAGATCGTCGATTGAGTCGCCCGCCAGTGCGGGGTCGGCCGTCACGGCCGCGTTCAGATTGTCGACATAGGCCTTGTGGTGCCGGTCGTGATGGATGCGCATCGTCTCGGCGTCGATGGCGGGTTCCAGCGCCTCATAGGCGTAGGGCAGTGCCGGAAGCGTGAAGGCGGCGGCCGGCGCCTGGCCTTGCGTCGAAGGCGCGGGCGCTGTCTGCGCCAGAACAGGGCTGGCGGCGAGCGTCGCGAGCGCCAGGGCGGAGGTAAGGATGAGGGGTCTGATCATGAGCAATCTCCTGAAGGGTCACGCGTGAACGTTTTGGCAGAGACGAACGCCCAGGCCTGCGACGCTTTGCGCCGGTCGTCCGGCTGGCAGGCGCGCCGCAGGGATGTGGGCGGCAGGGTCAGAACCGCGCCTTCAACGTGACGAAGGCCGAGCGCGGTTGGGTCGGCATGACGACCGGGAAGCCGAAATACTGATAGGGGTCGAAAGCGTCGCGACCGCCCAGATTGACGGCGGAGACCGCGATCGAGAACCGATCGAAGTCATAGGCTGCCTGGGCGTCGATGGTCGCGTAGCCCGGCACCGTGATGGTGTTGGGCAGGGTGACCTGACGCTCGCTGAACGCGGTAACGCCGGCGCCGAGCGACAGTCCTTTGGCGGGACCGTTCAGGAAGCGGTAGCGGGCCGCGATCCGACCGCTGTGCTCGGGGATGCGCGCCAGCGTGTCGCCGATCGGCGTGGTGTTGTCATGGGTCACCTCCGCGTCGGTCCAGGCGTAGTTGAACAGAACCGACACCGCAGGGCTCGGCTCCCACACCAGGTCGGTTTCGAAACCGCGCGCCCGTTGCTCGCCGGTCTGGACCGACATGAAAGGATTGGCGGGATCAGGGGTCGCGATATTATCCCTTGTCTGTTCGAACAGGGCTAAGGTGCCGGACACGCCGAGGTCGCTCAGCGCCAGCTTCAGTCCGCCTTCGACGTTGCGGGACTCCTCGGGCTCCGGCGTCGTCATGCCGATGAAGCCGAATGGGGCGCGAAAGCCCTCGGCGTAGCCGGCGTAAAGGGCGACGCCGTCAACCAGATCGAAGGTCGCGCCGACGCGCGGCGACCAGCGTTCATAGGTCTGGTCCGTGCCTTGTTCCAACTCCCGGAACTTCAGACGGGTGTAGCGCACGGCCCCCAGCAGATGTAGCCGGCCATAGGTGGCCTGATCCTGCGCATAGACGGCCAGGGTCTGGTAGCGGTCGGTCTGGGTCAGGATCAGCGGCTGCGGATCTCCGAACGGCAGATCATAGGCTGGGTCGGCAAGACCCTGATCGCCGACCGACAGACCGCTGAAACCCATGTTGGAGTAGAAGTCGGTGTGGTCGTAGCTGGCCCCAATCAGAAGTTCGTGGCGCCCGCCCAGGGCTTCGACCCGACGCCAGAGGTTGGCGTCGAAGGTCGCCTCTTCCGAGCCGCTCATCATGTTCATGGTCAGGATGGGATAGACCGTCGGCGTCGCCGGATCGGGGGGCGAGAACGCCGGCATGATGAAGCTGCCGTACTGAGGGATCTCGCTTTCGTAATAGCGGCCGGTGACGGCCAGACGCATGTCGTCGCTGAAGGCATGTCGAAGGGTCGCCGTCGCGGACGTGTTCTCGATCTCGGTGCGCGGTTGGCCGACCGGCGCGCCGGCGAAGGCGTTGCGGTCGATCTCGCCGGCCATCGCCTGCTCGGCGGGAATGCCGGAATACTCGAGCATATCGCGCTTGTTGTACTGGCCCTGGAGCAGCAGCTCTGTCTGGCCCGTCAACTGGACCGAAAGGCTGGGCTGGATGGCGATCCGCTCGCCCTCGACCAGGTCGATCCAGCTTTCGTTGGTCTGGTATTCGGCTGTGATCCGACCGGCGACGCGGTCGCCGAACGGCTGGTTCAGATCGATGGCGGCGCCCCAGGTCGAGAAGCTGCCGCCGCGCACCGCCACCGTCGCCTCCGCCTCTGCCGTGGGGCGGGTGGACTGCACATTGATCAGTCCGCCCAGCGGCGTGCCCAGTCCGCCGCCGTAGAGGGTAGCGGTCGGCCCCTTAAGCACCTCGATCCGGTCAACCCCCAACAGGCTGGTCGGCTCGTTGGCGGCGTTAGGGCCTGTGTGGACGGGAAGGCCATCCAGATAGATTTCGGAGGGGAAGCCGCGGATGATCGGTGTCACCAGAAGCGCCTCCTCCTGCCGGGTCGCCCTGACGCCGGAGACGTTGACCAGGGCGTCGGCCAGGGTGCGGGCGTCCTGCTCCTCGATCAGGGAGCGGGTGATGACCTGGACCGATTGCGGCACATGGATCAGGGGCGTGTCGGTGCGCGTGGCCGAGGTGGATCCGGCGGCCGCATAGCCCTGACGGGCGCCGGTGACGACGACCTCGTCGATCCAGCTGGCGGCGTCCTGATCGGCGCGGGCGGTCTGCGCCAGGGCGGGCGAAGCCGAAACCATCACGGCGCCGGCGAGAAGGAAGGTCTTGAAGGTCATGAAACGTCCGTGAAGGGGATGCGAGGAGGCTGGGGCGGGTCTGGGCGAGGACGTGACGGCGATGACCACAGGGGCATTGGTCTGTCCGGTCCGCACGGTCTTGATCAGGCGTTGTGCGGCGGTCTCCCGCGGACCGCGTGATGATGGATTGGGCACGGGGGCCTCCTCGAATGACCGGACAGGCCGGCGCACGAGGCGGCCGGCGGGGCTCAGATCATCAGGACGGGCGGGCCTCCAGCATGAAGCCTGCTGGCACGAGGGCACGGAACGTCAGAGCGAACAGCAGGGCGCACAACGCGAATGCGAAGCCGGGTCCGTCCTGTCGTCTGAAGTTCCGCACCCCTAAGCCGACTTCAGTGCGGGCTGGCGTGGTCGCCGTCGACCGCAGGCTGGGCGACGAGGGCGCGGATGCCCATGGGTTGAGCGTGTTCGAAGTTGAGCGTGATCGACACCTGCTCGCCCGCGACGAGGGGCTGTTTGAGGCCCATCAGCATCATATGGTTTCCGCCCGGCGACAGGGAGACGGCCTCGCCAGCCGGCAGCGCCAGACCGTCCTTCAGTTCGGCCATCTTCATCACATTGTCCTCGATCTTCATCTCGTGGACCTGAGCCATGCCGGCCTGGGGGGCGGAGATCGAGACCAGCCGGTCGTCGTGGCTGGCGGTCAGCGTCACATAGCAGCCGGTCACATCAAGCCCGTTGGGTGTGGGACGACAGGTCGCGTCGGTGATCGAAACCGTCGCCTGCGCATCGGGCTCGGGAGCCTGGCCGCAGCCGGCGAGGGCCAGAACGAGGGTCGGAAGGATCAAGTGTTTCATCGGAATCTCCGGGTTGTCGGTCATGAAAGCAGGAGGAGGGGGGCTCAGGTCGGCGGCCAATAGGCCCCGACTAGGATGGCAATCAGGCTGAGGCAGCCGAGAGGAGGACGGCCGCCCGGCTGATCGTCAACAGGGCAAGGGGCATGCAGTCTCAACGGATGAAGTTCGCGCGGAGCACCGACACTGCTTCAAGGCAACGCTTTCACCGGATCACCGGCCAGATGATCGACAGGACGCATAGCGAACGCCGCGATCAGCAGCGCAGAGGGCGCCGCAGTAGTCTTGAGAGACATGTGTGGATTGTCCTGAACAGGGAAGGGCGCGCACCGACGGGGGCGTCATCGCGCAGGCGTCGATCTGTTCAGGCGGGAGGTGGAGCCGTGGGCGGCGGGCGAAGCCCCGTCCGCACCAGAGGCGGCGGCGGGATCGAGGCGATGACGATCGGCTGTACCGCGACGATACGCGGCGGCGTCACTGGATGGATCGGCGGCGGTGGAGGCCGCAGGGTGGTGAAGCTTGCCAATACGCACGAGGCGCATTTCAGGCTATCCATTGGCGAGGGCTTTTGGGGTCGAGGCTTCCCGTCGGCGTCATAGACCACCATGATCTGGTCGCCCGAACATAGCACCACCGGCGACCCCGTCGCCGCAGAAGCCGCCACTGCCGAAGGCAGCAGAGTCCCGAACATAATGGCGAACGTCGCGGCGAGGAACGCCAGCGATCGGTTCAGCGACCAATGCTTGGAGGATGACATAGACACTGGGCTGCCATACTCGGGCGGCCGCATGAAAGGAAGACCCATGCCGCGTGGCCAATTGTCTGACATGGCTATGCACGAAGCAATATGTTCATCTTCGAGAATGTGGCGGCGTATCTTCATCTGTTAATGACGCTTTGTATGTAAGCGTCAACGTCCCGTTCGGTTCGCCTTCACAGTTCGCGATGCCGCGCTTGATCGGCTTGTGACGCCGAACGAACTGGTATTCACAGCCGTCAGCCATGTGCTGGACAGCGCGAGTGCCCAAGCGGCCTACAGCGTGCGTCTGACGAATGTGGAACCGGAATCCAACTAATCTCGAACCAAGACGCAGGAAATGGCCGGAGTCTCGAAAACCTGGAACGTTGACACTCAAACCAAAAAGCGAGACTGATAACATTGCGCATAATATATCTTAGGCGTTGATCTAATATGTGTAGCCTATTGCCCCAATCGTGTGGCGTTTCACAATTGACCGCCGTTTCGATTGTTTTCCGAATCTGGGTCAGAATTGATTTCCACCCTTGGCTCACAATTGATGTCCGAACGACGAACGGCAGCGTTGGGCGCATCCTCTAATCGTCTTCCATCCTCCTCGGACTTGGAGAGTGACACGATGATTTTGAAAGCAGTCGTCATAATCCTTATCGTAATCGCTGGCGGGTTCGTGCTGCTAGTGACGTGACCCCCGTTTCTCATCCAGCCATAACGAGAGTCCTTTGGTGATCTGAACTGGGGTTGGTGGGGTTGGCAAGAGGCCGGTCAGCGCAGCCTTCAACCAGCGCAGCGGACCGGCCGATT
>NZ_JBAZPR010000012.1:0-134132 GCF_041648115.1 Brevundimonas sp. | reverse complement strand
CCGGCCTCCTGCTCGCGCAGGATCCCGATGATCTGCTCTTCCGTGAATCTTGATCGCTTCATTCTGTCCGTCCTTTCGAGGGGCGGACTCTAGCTATTCCTGGAGGAGTTTCAGGGGGTCACGTCAGGCCCACTTCCGTGAAAAGAGAAACCAGACGCTCTTTATCGCCACCGCTTCCTTCCAACGACCTCCACTGGTCTTCGAACCACGCAATCAGACCATCCACCTCCTCCCGCTCGGCTAGTTGGGTGAGACTGAGAGGCTGGGTAGGGGCCAAACCCAAACCATCTGTCGTCAGGGCGCAACCGCCCACCAACGCCACTCCCTCATTTGCGCCATCAACGGTGATGAGCGACTGAGGAAGACGTCGACTCGCAATGCGGACCTCGCTTTGGTTCAGCCAACTGGCGACCCGCTCGGCTGAATTTCGTCCGGCGAGGCTGTTCCGCCGCGCTCTGTCCGCCACGTCGCCTAAAAGGCCGGCCGCTATGACGTCCTGCGGTGAGCAAATCATTCGAACGGCGCCCGCCGTGCCGATTGCGTCGCCGAACGCCTCAACGCCGAACACAGACAGTTCGGCGGTGGCGACACGGGCTAGCCCGCCAGCGTGAACTGCCGTCAAACGGTCGAGTGCGCGGTCTCGACCAGCGTTGCGAATAAACTTCAAGGCATCCTCCCAAGAGGGGATGCTGGCGATAGGAAGCGCCTAGAGCAAGCCACCTCGATACCGGCACGCCCGACTTTCACCGGACAACATGCTCGCATATCTTGCAGAAGATCACGAAAAGCAGAGCGGCATCAACGACCTGTAAGCCAGTCACGAATTCCACAGCGACAAACTTATTGACACGACGGAAACGTGACTTCAGAGAATCTTCTTTATTATCAAAAGATTATCACAATACAGCACCAAACTCCTTTCGGATATCGCTTGTGGGCGACCGGAGGTCCGCTGGTGCAGGGGCTGGGGGTTTCACCCCCGGCACCAGCGGTGCCGCCGGCGGCTGGATGGTCGAAAGCGCCAGCCTTCTGACTAATCCCGCACCCTACGCTTGGCCAACGCGGGCTGTGATGGCGCCGCGAGGCGCACGCCAGCGCCCATATCGCCTTCGGCGGGTAGAAACACGGCGCCGGCAGCCTGAAGCGTCGCAACCATAAGCTTGGCATTGGCCGTGTTTACGGGCGCGGGGCCGTTGTCGCCCTCGGCCCGCTTAACCGTATTCGGCGCCAGACCTGTGCGCTCAGCTAGGTCCAATACCGACATATTCAACAGCCCTCGCGCCGCCCGCAACTGGGCGCCCGTCGGATGGTCTGCTGGCTTCTTCCTAAGCGCCTTCATGATTCAATTTGACTCTTTAGCCCAAGTTTGAATTTCTAGGCTCATTCTGATGAAGGAGTCTTACATGACTGTTTACGATCCGCCCAACCCCTCTTGTCCTATCCACGGCGCACGCCTTCAGCGCTCGGCCTGCGCAAAGTGCAATGCCGCCTATATGCGTCGCTATCTCAAGGTTCAGCGGCGAGTGACTCCGGCCGTCGCGCTCCATAGCCGCGCCCGCCAGCGGGCAGCCCGTCGCGGGCTGCCGTTCGATCTGGATGTGAGCGACGTCATTGTGCCTTCAATCTGCCCCGCGCTGGGCGTGCCGCTCGTCATTGGCGAGATGCGGTCGCCCTATTCGCCATCACTTGATCGTATCCGGCCCGCCCTCGGTTATGTTCGCGGCAACACCCGCGTGATCTCTGACCAAGCGAACCGTTTGAAAGGCACCCTCGACATCGAGGGGCTGATCAAGCGCGCTGTGGCTTCGGTAGATCAACGCCGTGAAGACTATGCGCGCCTAGCCGAGTACCTCGACCGGGAACTCCTGCTTGCCGACGTGCGGCGTAAGGCGGCGCTGGCGGGGCGCGCGGGCGAGGAATGGGCAAAGGTAGCCAAGTTCCTGGAGGCGGCGTTCATCCGCGCCGATTGGAAGCGCTGATGCCCCGCATGTTCGCTCACCGCCAGGGGCTGAAGCGACACTTTATGACGATCGAGGTCACTCCTGGCGACCAACGCGTCCTCGTCGGCACCAAGCCGCTGGACGACGACTGGGTGATGTCGATGATCAGGATCGATGGATGCACCAACGAAGCCGAAGCCGTCTGGCTAGGCCAGTGCATTCGGTCTGACCTGATCGAGTACATCAGCGTCGCCAACGACGAGGTGACGCCGCTGGAGGCGGTCGGGATCGAGTCTGGCCAGGTTGCCCCCAGCGCTGGCTGGAGCGTCGCCGTCTATGTGGTCCTGGCCTCGCGCCAAGAGGCAGAGGCGATGTTCGACTTCCTGACAGCTTATGCCGCGCAACCCACGGAGTGGACCCATTAGGTGGGCTCGTCACGCACACCGCAGAACATTCCTTTACAATAACAATGAGTTATCCGAGCTTATAAGTTGCAATTTGCCGCGTGTAGGCTATCTTCCACCCCAACCCACGCTTCCCCTCGGTCGTGACGATAGCCGAGGGGAAGCACCCGATCCCGAGCCCAACCCCTTGCCCTGTCGTCTAATGCCCAACCATCTATCCCCGTCTTCGTCCATCGATGCCTCTGGCGCTGATGGTTCGGGCATCGCCTCTAGGTCGTCGACAGATTGGCCCCTGCTTAAGGCAGTCGCTTTCCACCTGCTGCCCTTGTCAGAGATGGGTCAGCAAGACGGCGTATCATCTGCACTCCCAGCATCCTGGCCGCTTCTGCTCACAAAGGAGCAGTTGAGCGCCTACCTCGCGATGTCATGGTCCACCATCTCCAAGATTTGCACCGTGGCTCCGCTCGACGTCGGCGCCAGCGTGATCCGGTACAACCGTCTTCAGATCGACGAATGGGTTGCGAGCCTTCCGCCCAAGGCGATCAAAAACGCTGCACTGGCGGCGCCGACCCTTCTGGACCTAGAAACCGAACGCGAGGAACGGCGGAGCGCCGCGCTTGATAGAGTTCGAGCACGCACCACCCTGCACCATCATGCCCGCCGCCCCCGTTTGAGCGACGGAGGGCGCAATGGACAAGGTTAAATACGTCCAGCGCATCCGACGCCCGAACGGCGCTATTGATCTCTATTTCCGCAAAGGAGACCACCGTGAAGGCCCCCTGAGGTCGCTCGATGGGTCTCCAGAACTGAAAGCCGAGGTCGATGCTATTCTCGCTCGGCTCGCTAGGGCGCAAGCCGCTCAGACGCCGAGGGCGGGGACCGTGGGCGGGGCTATCCAGCGCTACAGGAAGTCCGCCGATTTTATCCGGCTCGCCCAATCGACGCAGAAAGAATACGAGCGCCTGCTCAATGAAATCGACGCTGACGTGGGTGAGGTCCGTCTAGTTGAGGTCGATAAGCCCTGGATTAAGGACTTGCGCGATCTGTGGGCGCCGCGCGGTCACAAGGCGACAAATGACCGAGTGCAGGTCCTCAGGAACGCCTTGATGCCGGCGGTGGAGGACGAACGTATAAAGACGAACCCCTTTCTGAAGCTGAAGAAGTTGGCGCCGCCTCATGACGCCGATGAGGTGAACCTCGCTTGGACAGACGAGGAAGTGGACGCGTTCATCGCGCTGGCCCTCCAGCGCAACATGCCGGGCTTGGCCCGTGCCGTGGCTCTGGGGCGCTGGGGCGGCTTCCGGCGGGGTACAATCTGCAACATCCCGCTGAACGCTCGGGTCATCGCGCAAGATGATGACGGTTTGTCCCAGCGCCGGCTCTACTGGACGACTGAGAAGCGTAAGGTCTTGTGCGACAAGCGAGAAGACAGCCGTCTCTCCGCCTTTCTGGAAAGCACGCCCGCCAAGGCCCTCACCATCGCATACGACCAGCGAGGTCACCCTTGGAAGGAGCGATCTCTAAACCAGGCCGTCGCTCGTCTGGTCGATACGCTTGCTCTAACCAAGCGCGCCCGTCCCAACCTCACACCTCATGGCCTGCGCCATGCCCGAGGGCTTGAACTGGCGTACGCAGGTGCATCTGATGCCGAAATCATGGCGCAGCTTGAACACACCACCGAACGAGCGGCGCGGATTTACCGCCGGCAGGCGGAGCGTCGCCGCATGGCGGACAGCGGGCAGGACCGAGTCGACAATGTCGTAGCGCTCAAGGCAGAGAGAAAACGGTCTTCGAACGGGGCGTGAACGCCGACTGTAACGAAGGGTGTAAAACGACTGTAACGGCGCGGCTAAAAACACGCGCATCTATCACTAAGTCATTGAAAAAGATGGCGCACCCGGAGCGATTCGAACGCCCGACCCCCAGATTCGTAGTCTGGTGCTCTATCCAGCTGAGCTACGGGTGCGGCTGCCTTGCGGCGAGGGCGGGTCTTTAGCTTGCGGATTGGGCGGACGCAAGCGGGGGAATGCAGTTTTGCGCAGATAGAGCGGTTGGCGCGGCGCGCGGGACGGATTAGGCCTTTGGGACGTTCTCGCCGCCCCGGATAGTCCATGCGCTCGTTTCGTCGTCAGATCGCCGCCCTGCTCGTGCCCGTCGTCCTGGCGGGGTGTCAGACGACGGCGGGGATGGATGCGGCGGCGACACCCCGAGGCATAGCGGGCGCTCCGGCTTCGGCCACGGCGTCATCCCCGGCGAGGGGTCCGTTCGTGACGGCGGCCAATCCGCTGGCGGTCGAGGCGGGGATGACCGTGTTACGGCGCGGCGGGTCGGCGGTGGATGCGGCGGTGGCGATCCAGGCGGTGCTGGGGCTGGTGGAGCCGCAGTCGTCGGGCCTGGGCGGCGGCGCCTTCTTGATGAGCTATGACGCCGAGACCGGGACGGTGACGGCCTATGACGGGCGCGAGACGGCGCCGGCGTCGGCGACGCCCGAGCTGTTCTATGAGGACGGCAAGCCCCTGCCCTTCATCGACGCCGTCCTGTCGGGGCGGTCCACGGGTGCGCCAGGAGCGGTGGCCATGCTGGCCATGGCGCAGAAGGATCACGGCAAGCTGGCGTGGCGCGACCTGTTTGGGGACGCCGAGCGGCTGGCGCGCGACGGGTTCACGGTCAGCCCGCGTCTGGCGGGCATGATCAACGGGCGTTTTCCTCAGTCGCGGACCCGCTGGGCGACCGCCTATTTCACCAAGCCGGACGGGACACGGTATCAGGCGGGCGACACGCTGAAGAACCCCGCCTACGCCGACACGGTCGCGCGGTTGGCGCAGGAGGGGCCGGGCGTCGTCTATGGCGGCCCGATCGGGCGCGAGATCGCCGACGCAGTGCGCGAGGGGCCGCGTCCCGGCGGCCTGACCGAGGCGGACATCGCCGGGTATCGGCCGCTTCGCCGTGACGCTATTTGCCGGCCGTATCAGGCCTATGTGATCTGCGTGCCGCCGCCGCCGTCCAGCGGCGTGGCCCTGCTGCAGTTCCTGGCCATGGCCGAGGCGACGCCGGATCTGGACAAGGGCGCGGCGAGCCCTGAGGCCTGGGTCGCGTTCGGGCGGTTGCAGCGGCTGATGTATGCCGACAGAGACCGTTATGTGGGCGACAACGACTTCGTCGGCGTGCCCATCGCCGGCCTGCTGGATCCCGACTATGTCGCCTCGCGCGCCGCACTGGCGGCTCAGGTTGACGGGCCGGTAGAGGCGGGCGCGCCGACGGGATCGCCGCCGCGCGGAACGGACCGGACGGCCGAGCCGGGCGGCACCTCACACATGGTCGTGGTCGACGCTTGGGGAAATGCGGTCAGTATGACCACGACGGTGGAGAGCATCTTCGGCAACGGTCGGATGGTCGGCGGCTTCTTCCTGAACAATCAGCTGACGGACTTTTCCTTCACGCCGCGAGAGGACGACCACCCGGCCGCCAATGCGGTGGCGGCGGGCAAACGGCCGCGGTCGTCGATGACGCCGGTGCTGATCCTGGATCGGCAGGGTCGTCTGATCGGGGCCATCGGCTCGCCGGGCGGGTCCAGCATCCTGGCCTATGTAGCCAAGGCGCTGGTCGGGACGATGGATTGGGGACTGTCGATGCAGGACGCCATCAACCTGCCCAATCTGGTGGTGCGGGGCGATATGGTCGGCGCCGATACCGACATGATCGCGCCGGACATCCGAGACGCTCTGGGCGCGGCGGGCATGCGGCTTCAGCCCAACGCCACCGAGACCTCGGGTCTGCATGGCGCGATCTGGCGCGATGGTCGGTGGGATGCGGGCGCGGATCCGCGTCGTGAAGGGGTAGCGGTGTCGGAGGTCCGCTAAGGGCTCAGCGGCCGGGGCGGATCGACAGCTGGAAGGCGAGCAGGCCCTCCCTCACGTCCGTATCCAGGCCGTTCATGCCGCGCAGGCCCTTGCCGGCGTCGATCTCGCGATAGACGACGCCGATGGAAGTCTGCATGTCGCCCTTGCGATAGGCCAGGCCGATGGAGGCGTCGCCGAGGAATCTGCCGCGATCCTGGGTGTAGCCCGAGCGGGCGTAATCGCCGTCGCGGGTGCGGGCGAAGTTGTACCCCACGGCGCGACCCGAACCGGCGGCGTAGAGATACCAGCGCGGCCGTTCGCCGAACCGCTCACGGCCGTTGGGGGCCAGACGTTCCAGCCCCTCGCCGATCTTTAGCGTGACGCCGGCCTCGGCCGAGCGGCCCTCGCTGCCGACGCCGAGACCGGCGTGGGGGGTCAGGCTGACTTCCAGGCCCGAGGCGGTGTGGCCGCGCGCGCTGCGGAAGCCGCGCACATAGCGCAGATCATAGGCGTCGGGATCCAGTTCGGCCCGGTCGATGGGCGTGACCGGCAGGGGCGAGCCGTCGGCGCGACGCAGCCGCCCGGCGGTTTCCAGCGTCACGCGGTCGGTGAAATCTGTGCGGTCGATCCAGACGTCGCGGCGGGTGCTGGCCGACAGGCCGGAGCCGTCTTCGGGGTGGAAGGCGGTCGGGATCTCGATCTGCGAACCGAACCGGACGTCCGGCGCGACCCGGAAGCTGGTCTGATCGGTCAGGCGCGCCGTGGTAGAAGACTCAGGCGCGACGTCGAAGGCGTTGGGGGCCCAGGTCTGCGCACAGGCGACGTTGGCGCAGGCTGTCGCCAGTACGCCGGTCACTCCAATCATGCAGGCCTTCAAACGCATCCGGTCTCCCCACCGATCCGCTGAACCCACACTGCAACCACACGGCGCAGTAGTCCAACAGGTTTTCGACATGGTTTCGTCGCTTTTCAACGAGGACGACCGGCGAGGGTTCCCAAATGCAAAAAGGGCCCCGCTGTCGCGGAGCCCTTCGAGGTCTTCAGTGCTGAGGCCTTACTGGCAGGCCAGGCACTCGTCGTAGTCGGTCTTGGGCATGGAGAAGAGGTCGGGCTGGTTCGGGTCGATCACGACCTCGGCCTTGTCCTCGGCCCCGGCGAAGGCGGCCCGCTGCACCGACTTGGAGCGCAGATAATACAGCGACTTCACGCCGCGTTCCCAGGCGGACCAGTGCAGCATGTGCAGGTCCCACTTGTTGACGTCGCCAGGGATGAACAGGTTCAGCGACTGGGCCTGGCAGATTTCCGGCGCACGGTCGGCGGCCAGCTCGACCACCCAACGCTGGTCCAGCTCGAAGGCGGTCTTGAACACGCCCTTCTCGTCCTCGTTCAGGGCGTCGATGTGCTGAACCGAGCCTTCCTGTTCCAGGATCGAACTCCAGACGGCCTCGGTGTTGATGCCCTTCTCGTCGAGCAGGCGCTCCAGATAGGGGTTCTTGACCGCGAACGAGCCCGACAGGGTCTTGTGGGTGTAGATGTTGGCCGGGATCGGCTCGATGCCGGCCGAGGTGCCGCCGCAGATGATCGAGATCGAGGCGGTCGGGGCGATGGCCAGCTTGTGGCTGAACCGCTCCATGACGCCGCGTTCTTCCGCGTCCAGGCACGGGCCCTTTTCTTCGGCCAGCAGGCGGCTGGCCTTGTCGGCCTCGCGACGCAGATGCTTGAACAGGCGCATGTTCCACGACTTGGCCATGGCGCTTTCGAAGGCGACGCCCTGGCCCTGCAGGAAGGAGTGGAAGCCCATCAGGCCCAGGCCCACCGAACGCTCGCGCTTGGCCGAATAGACGGCGGCGGCCATGGCGGGCGGGGCGCGGCGGATGAAGTCCTCCAGGACGTTGTCCAGGAAGCGCATGATGTCCTCGACGAACTTGGGCTCCTCGCGCCATTCCAGGAAGGTCTCGGCATTGACCGACGACAGGCAGCAGACAGCGGTCCGGTCCACGCCCAGGTGGTCGCGGCCGGTGTGCAGCATGATCTCGGCGCACAGGTTGGACTGTTTGACCTTCAGGCCCAGGTCGCGCTGGTGCGGCGCCATCTGGCGGTTCACCGTGTCCGAGAAGATCATGTAGGGCTCACCGGTCTGCATCCGGATGTCGAGCAGCTTGGTCCACAGCGAACGGGCGTCGACGGTCTTCATGACCTCGCCGTTCTTGGGCGACTTCAGATCGAACGTGTCGCCGGCCTTCACCGCCTCCATGAATTCGTCGGTGATGTTGATGCCGTGGTGCAGGTTCAGGGACTTGCGGTTGAAGTCGCCCGAGGGTTTGCGGATTTCGAGGAACTCCTCGATCTCGGGGTGGTGGATGTCCAGATAGACGGCCGCCGATCCGCGACGCAGCGAGCCTTGCGAAATCGCCAGTGTCAGGCTGTCCATCACGCGGATGAAGGGGATGATGCCCGAGGTCTTGCCCGCGCCCTTGACCTTCTCGCCGATGGAGCGGACCCCGCCCCAGTAGGTGCCGATGCCGCCGCCATTCGAGGCCAGCGAGACGTTCTCGTTCCAGACGTTCTGGATGCCCTCAAGGCTGTCGCCCACGGCGTTCAGGAAGCAGGAGATGGGCAGGCCGCGATCCGCGCCGCCGTTCGACAGGACCGGGGTCGCCGGCATGAACCACAGGCGGCTCATGTAGTCATAGAGGCGCTGGGCGTGCTCGGGGTCGTCCGAGAAGGCGGTCGAGACGCGGGCGAACATGTCCTGATAGCTTTCGCCAGCCAGCAGGTAGCGGTCTTCCAGGGTCTTCTTGCCGAAATCGGTCAGCAGGTCGTCGCGCGAGCGGTCCACCTGGACCGACTTCACCACCGTCAGATGGGGGCGTTCAGGCGTCTGCGTTCCCGCAACACCTTGGAATTCCGTCGTCTTCAATGCCTCGCCGCCAGCCATGGTCATCCGCGTCCTGAACAGAAAAAGCCTAGAGCCACCTGCGCCGTAACCACATCATCTTGTGGCCTCTGCGCTCCCCGAGCCCACATATAGGGCGCATATGCCTAATGACCCGTCAACGGGCTTGACGGACAGTTAGTGGGCGAATCGCTTGGACAAGTCGCGCAGGCCTGGGGAAAAGCCAGTGCGCAAGCCAGCACGGCCCCTTTGCGTTCACGCGACAACACGATCACGAACGCGTGATCGGAACATTGGGCGAGCTTGGCCGTTTGGGCCGTCCATGACCATGTCCGATCTTCGTCTCTTTTTGATACGCGTCCTGACGGTCGCCCGCAAAGAGATCGCGGCGCTTGCCGCCCTTTTCGTCGTCGCCGGGGGCGTCCTGACGTTTGTCGAACTGGCCGACGACATGATCGAAGCGGACGGCATCGCCTTCGATCATCATATTCTTTCGTTGATGCGGCCCTATGCCGACGATCCGGGCCGACCATGGGGGCCGTGGTGGCTGAAGGAGGCGGCGGCCGACATCACCTCGCTGGGCGGCATATCTGTGCTGGGCCTGTTCGCCCTGATCGTGATCGTCTTCCTGCTGAGCCAGAGGAAATGGCTGTCGTCGCTGCTGCTGGTCGTCGGCCTGGCCGGTGGCGTCGCCCTCAGCGAGGGTCTGAAGGCGGTGTTCGAGCGCGCCCGGCCGCCCGCCGCCATGCAGGCGGTGGAGACGATCAACGCCAGCTTCCCCTCGGGCCACGCCCTGCTGTCCACCGTCTTCTACCTCAGCGTCGCCGTCATGCTGACGCGCGCCTTCCCGCGCGAGCGGTTCAAGATCTTCGTCCTTGGCGTGGGAATCCTGATGACCCTGCTGGTCGGCCTGACCCGCATCTATCTGGGCGCCCACTGGGCCACCGACGTCTTCGCCGGCTGGGCCGTCGGCGCAGCCTGGGCCATGGCCCTGTGGCTGGTCGCCTACGGCGTGGCGCGCTGGCAGAAGCGGCGTCGGGCGCCGTTGCAGGACGAGCCGTCGCCGATCGAGGTCGAGACGACCATCGACCCGACCAAAGTCTAGGCCCGTCGTCCCGTCGGCGACGGGTTAGTCTGGCTCGGACGCCGGGAGAGACAAACCATGGACCACGCCGCCCTCTACGCCGAACGCCTCAAGACCCCCGATCAGGCCGCCGCCCTGATCGCCTCGGGCGCCAAGGTCGCCATGGGCCTGGGCGTGTCCCAGCCGCCGGCCCTGCTGAAGGCCCTGGCCGAACGGGCGGAGCGGGGCGAGGTGGAGGATGTGAACCTCTACTATCTGCTCTCAACCGCCATCGCGGGCGACACGGTGCTGCGTTATGAGCTGATGGACCGGATCCGGCCGTGGAGCCTGTTTCACAGCGCCATCGAAAGACGGCTGGAACAGCGGGCGCACGAGGAGGGCCAGCCCAATCCCGTCCAGTTCATCCCCACCGGTTTCCAGCAGTCGCCCCGCCTGCTGTGCGACGAGGTCGGGGTGGATACGCTGGTCTGCACCGTGTCGCCGATGGATGCGGACGGCTTCTTCTCGTTCGGGACAAACACCGACTATTCCAGGCCGGTGTCGCAGACAGCGAAAACCGTGATCGTCGAGGTCAATCCGCACATGCCGCGCGTGTTCGGCGACTGCACCGTCCATGTGTCGAAGGTCGCCGGGATCGTCGAACATTCCGCCCCCCTGCTGGTCGTGCCGCGCGCCGAGCCTCAGCCGGCCGACCTGGCCATCGGCCGGATCATCGCCGGCCTGGTCGAGGACGGGGCGACGCTGCAGATGGGGATCGGCGCCCTGCCCAACGCCGTCTGCGACGCCCTGAAGGACCACCGCGACCTGGGCGTCCATACCGAGATGCTGACGCCCGGCCTGGTCGAGCTGATGCAGGCCGGGGTCGCCAACCATGCCCGCAAGACCCTGCATCCCGGCGTTGGGGTGTTCGCCTTTTCGATGGGCGACCTCAACACCTATGAATTTCTGGACGGCAATCGCGGCATGGAGACCCATCCGGTCTCCTATGTGAACGACCCCGCCGTGATCGCGCGCAATGCGAGGATGATCTCGGTCAACGCCACGCTTCAGGTCGATCTGACCGGCGCCTGCTGTTCGGAGTTCCTGAACGGGCGCCAGTTCACGGCCGCCGGCGGCCAGCTGGACTTCGTGCGCGGGGCCTATGGATCGCAAGGCGGCAAGTCGATCATCGCCTGTCATTCCACGGCGGCGAAGGGGACGGCTTCGCGCATCGTGGCGCGGCTGGACGGGCCGGTCACCACGCCGCGCAACGACACTCACATCGTCGCCACCGAACACGGCTGGACCAATCTGAAGGGCAAGTCGTCCAGTGAACGCGCCCGCGCCCTGATCGCCCTGGCCGCGCCCGAGTTTCGCGACGGGCTGACGGCGGCGGCGCGGGAGCAGGGCTTGATCTGACGTGACGGCTTGATCTTCGGCCGCCCGTCAGGGCCATTACGCCCATGAAGACCGCCCGACTGCTGGCCCTGCTCGCCCTTCTCGTCGCCACACCCATCAGCGCCAGCGCGGCGCAGGGCGCCTATGCGACACAAGGGGACTGTGGCGGCCGGCCGATGACCACGGTGCGGATGGCGCCCGGCTATTGCCTGGGGCTGGTGTGGCAGGGCTCGGGCGCCGAGGGGCCACGGATGCCGCGCGGCCTGTTGGCGCTGTCCGGCGGCGACTGGTTGGTGACGGACCTGGGCAACTGGTATCCGGGCAACGGCGCGATCTGGCGGCTGTCGTTCGGCCCGGACGGGGCGCCGCACTGGCGACGGCTGGCCCAGGGCCTGAACATGCCGCACACGGCGGCGCGCGGGCCGGACGGGCGCCTCTATGTGTCCGAGATGAACCGCATCCTGACCCTGGATCCCGACGCGGCCGATCCGGCGGCGACGGTGCGGACGGTGATCGGCGACCTGCCGGACAACCGGCTGCACGACAACCGCCACCCTCTGTCCAGCTTCGTCTTCGACGGGAACGGTGATCTGTTGGTCAATGTCGGCGCCCCCAGCGACCGCTGCGTGGACGCCAGAGGCCGGGCGCGCACAGATGCGAAGGGCGCCTGCGCCGACAGCGCCGCGACGGCCCAGGTGCGGCGTCACGCCTATCTAGGGGACGGTCGGTGGGCCGAGGACAGCACGGTCTTCGCCTCAGGTCTGCGCAACTCCATCGCTCTGGTGCGGCACCCGTCAGGCACGATCCTCCAGGGCGAGAACTCGGTCGATCTGACCACGCCCGACCATCCCTATGACGAGATCAATGTGCTGCGTCAGGGCGGCCACTACGGCTGGCCCTATTGCGTGGATCTGGCGACACCCCTGCCCGGCTGGAGCGCGGCCCAGGCGCGGTGCGGACAGCGCGACCGCCCGCTGGCTCTGCTGCCGCCCCACGCCGCGCCACTGGATCTGATCTATTACGAGGGGGCAATGTTCCCCGAACTGCGCGGTCGGCTGCTGATGAGCTGGCACGGCTATCGCCGCGCAGGCGGCCGGATCGTGGCGGCCGAGACGGATGCGCAGGGCCGCCCCCTCACCGACATCGGCGGCCGCTACGCCATCTATCCGCGCGGCGCCCTCACCTATCCGGCCGGGGCGCCCAGCATACGTGGTAAGGTGCTGACGCCGGGCTGGGACACCGTAGCAGGGCGTCAGCCGCGCGGCGCGCCGGTGGTCCTGGCGGTCGCCGCCGACGGATCGATCTGGGTCACGGACGACCGGAACCGGGCGATCCTCAGGATCGCCCGAGAATAGATCTAGCGGGATCGCTTCAGGCGAAGACGTCTGGCGAGCTAAACAGTTCAGAGGTGCGGCGATCGATCAGGAACTGATCGAAGAATGACTCTTTTGACCGTTCAGGGACTTTCGCGGTCACGTCGATATAGAAATACAGATGCGCCCGCCCGCTTGAATTTTGCTGGGCTGTGGCGAGGTACTCCTCGTGCCGGAAAATCCAAATCCGATCCGTTGATAGATCGCAAAGCGCGACCAGTTGGGCGGGACTGTTATGCCGTAGCCACCAGTCTAGCGTCAGCTTCCCTCTTCCACCCGCCTTCTTTGGCGCAAGGACGGATTTGACCTGGATAGTGACCGCGTCCCGCAGCTGCGGGGAATAGGCGACGACATCGATACCGTCATCCGTTGTCATGGCGGACGAATCTATCCCGCATTTGAGCAGCCGGTATTGGAGCAACAGAACGCCTGCCGCTCCAATCTGCGCAGTCTTCATTCGCCTCTACCGCTTATCGCGCTTAGCCAGGACGCGCAGGCGGAGCGCATTCAGCTTGATGAAGCCGGCGGCGTCCTTGTGGTCATAGGCCTGGACGCCTTCCTCGAAGGTCACCAGGTCCTGATCGTACAGGCTGTGGGGGCTTTCGCGGCCGATGACGCTGACATTACCCTTGTAGAGCTTGACCTTGACCGTGCCGGAGACCTTTTTCTGGCTCAGGTCGATGGCGGCCTGCAGCATCTCGCGCTCGGGCGAGAACCAGAAGCCGTTGTAGATCAGCTCGGCGTATTTCGGCATCAGCTGGTCCTTCAGGTGCATGGCGCCGCCGTCCAGGGTGATGCTTTCGATACCGCGGTGGGCCGCGATCAGGATGGTGCCGCCGGGGGTCTCGTAGACGCCGCGCGACTTCATGCCGACGAAACGGTTCTCGACCAGGTCCAGACGGCCGATGCCGTTGTCGTGGCCGTACTGGTTCAGGGCGGTCAGGATTGTGGCCGGGCTCATGGCCTCGCCGTTGATCGAGACCGCGTCGCCCTTTTCGAAACCGATCTCGATGACGGTGGCCACGTCCGGCGCGTCTTCGGGCGAGATGGTGCGCTGGTGGACGAACTCGGGGGCCTCGACCGCCGGGTCTTCCAGCACCTTGCCCTCGGACGAGGAGTGCAGAAGGTTGGCGTCGACGCTGAAGGGCGCCTCGCCGCGCTTGTCCTTGGAGATCGGGATCTGGTTCTTCTCGGCGAAGTCCAGCAGGGCCTCGCGGCTGCGGAACTCCCACTCGCGCCAGGGGGCGATGACGCGGATGTCGGGCTCAAGCGCATAATAGCCCAGCTCGAACCGGACCTGATCGTTGCCCTTGCCGGTCGCGCCGTGACAGACGGCGTCGGCGCCGACCTGACGGGCGATCTCGATCTGGCGCTTGGAGATCAGCGGACGGGCGATGGAGGTGCCCAGCAGATAGTCGCCCTCATATTGCGCATTGGCGCGGAACATCGGGAAGACGAAGTCGCGCACGAACTCCTCGCGCAGGTCGTCGATGAAGATGTTCTCGGGCTTGATGCCCAGCTTCAGCGCCTTCTCGCGTGCGGGGCCAAGCTCCTCGCCCTGGCCCAGGTCGGCGGTGAAGGTCACGACCTCGGCGTTGTATTCGGTCTGCAGCCACTTCAGGATGATCGAGGTGTCCAGGCCGCCCGAATAGGCGAGGACGACCTTCTTGATGGGCTTGTCGGCGGGGGCGGACATGGCGGCTCTTTCTACAGGCTTGGGCGGCAGTCGTCGGGGAGTTGACGCGCGCATAAGACCGGGGGTCCGGCGATGCAACCTTTTCCGGGCTTCAGGCCCGCCAACATGAACCTTTGGTCATGTTTCATTCCGTCGCGTTGCCACACGACAGACCAGCGTTATGGTCCGAACCAACTGCAATCCTGAGGATCTCGCATGCGCCGCACCGGCTCTCTCGTCGCCGCCGCCGCCCTACTGGCGGTTTCAACCCCTGTCTGGGCCTCTGTCGCGCCCGCCCCGGCCGCTCAGGCGGCTGCGCCTGCCGTCCAGGCCGCGCCGGTCGCCGATCTGGTCGCCGAAGTCGATATTCCCTACACCAGGTTCACCCTGGACAACGGCCTGACCGTCCTGGTCCACGAGGACCACAAGGCCCCGGTCGTCGCCGTATCCGTCTGGTACAATGTCGGCTCCAAGGACGAGCCGGCAGGCAAGACCGGCTTCGCCCACCTGTTCGAACACCTGATGTTCGGCGGCTCGGAAAACGCGCCGGGCAGCTATTTCACCCCGATGCGCAACATGGGCGCGACGGACATGAACGGCACGACCTGGTTCGACCGCACCAACTATTTCGAGACGGTCCCGACCCCGGCGCTGGAACAGGCCCTGTTCATGGAAAGCGACCGCATGGGCTATATGCTCGGCGCAATCAGCCAGGAGACGCTCGATCTGCAGCGCGGCGTGGTCCAGAACGAGAAGCGCCAGGGCGACAACCAGCCCTATGGCCTGAACCAGTACAAGCAGCTGGAAGCCCTGTTCCCCGAAGGCCACCCGTATCGCCACTCGACCATCGGCTCGATGGCCGATCTGGACGCGGCGTCGATGCAGACGGTGCGCGACTGGTTCACCTCCAACTACGGCCCCAACAACGCCGTGCTCGTCCTGGCCGGCGACATCACGCCCGCCAAGGCGCGTGAGCTGACCGAGAAATATTTCGGCCCCATCGCCAAGGGTCCGGTCAACACCCCCGCCCAGGCGCCGGTCCCGACCCTGTCGGCGCCCGTCAACGAGACGACGCATGACCGCGTCTCCAACGCCCAGGTCGAGATCAGCTGGGTCGTGCCCGGCATGCTGGACGCGGATTCGGTGCCGCTCAGCGTCGGCGCCTCGGTGCTCGGCGGCCTGGCGTCTTCGCGCCTGGACAACGAACTGGTGCGCGGCGACCAAAGCGCCGTGTCGGTCAGCGCCTCGAACGGCGCCTATCATCGCGTCGGCATCTTCGAGATCAGCGCGACCGTGAAACCCGGCGAGGACCCCGCTGCGGTGGAGGCCCGCACGCGCGAAATCCTGAACGGCCTGATCGCCAACGGCCCGACGCAGGACGAGATCAACCGCGTCGTGACCCAATACGCCTCGCGTCGCATCCAGGGTCTGGAACAGGTCGGCGGCTTCGGCGGCAAGGCCACGGCCCTGGCGGAAGGCCAGCTCTATGCCGGCGATCCGGAACACTACAAGAAGGAGCTGGCCGCCTATGCGGCGGTGACGCCGGCCCAGGTCCAGGCGGCGATGCAGAAGTGGCTGACCCGTCCCGCCTATACGCTGACGACGCTGGTGGGCGAGCGTGAAGCCTATGCCGAGGCGGCCGCGGCCCCGTCGGGCGCCAACCATACGCCGGCGCCGGAAATCCAGCGCGTCGCCCGCATGGCCAGGCCCGAGATCGGCCAGGTCGCCAACGTCGACTTCCCGGCCGTCGAACGCGCCCGCCTGTCGAACGGCATGGAGGTGATCTACGCCCAGCGCGACGCCGTGCCGGCCACCAAGATCGCCCTCGACTTCGACGCCGGTCTCGCCGCCGACGACCGGGCGAAACTGGGCCTTCAGACCCTGATGCTGGACCTGATGGACGAGGGCACCCGCACTCTGAACGCCACGCAGCTGGCTGAGGCGCAAGAAGCCCTGGGCGCCAGCATCACCACCGGCGCGACCATGGATCGCTCGGTCGTGCAGCTGTCGGCCGTCACGCCGAACCTCAAGCCATCGATCGACCTGCTGGCCGAGGTGGTGCGCAACCCTGCCTTCGCCTCGGCGGAGCTGGAGCGCCTGCGCGCCACTCGCCTGTCGCGCATCGCCGCCGAGCGCACCCAGCCGGCCGCCCTGGCTAGCCGCGCCCTGCCGGAACTGATGTACGGCGCGGACAGCCCCTATGGCCGTCCGTTCAGCGGCAACGGCGACGAGACCAGCGTCAAGGCCATCACCGAGGCCGACATCCGCACCGACTACGCCCGCTGGATCCGTCCGGACAACGGTAAGATCTTCGTCGTGTCGGACCGTCCCCTGTCCGAGATCACCCCGGTCCTGGACGCCGCCTTCGGTCAGTGGGTCCCGCCCGCATCGGCCAAGGCGGTCAAGGACTTCTCGGCCCCGATCCCGGCCGCGACGCCCAAGATCGTGCTGATCGACCGTCCGCAATCGCCTCAGTCGTACATCATGGGCGGTGAAGTGCTGGCGGCATCGGGCACGGACGATCTGCTGATGCTGAACGCGGCGAACAATGTGCTGGGCAACGACTTCCTGTCGCGCATCAACTCTGACCTGCGCGAGACCAAGAGCTGGTCCTACGGCGTCAACGCCTCGGTCGCCGGTTTCGCCGGACGCGTGCCCTATCTGGTCACCGCCCCGGTCCAGGCCGACAAGACCGGCCCCGCCATCGAAGCCCTGAACCTTCAGTTCAACGACTTCCTGAAGGGCGGCAAGGGCGTCACGCCGGCCGAGCTGGAGCGGACCATCAACGGCAACACCCGCCGTCTGGCCGGCAGCTACGAGACCTCGGCCGCCGTCCTGGGCGCCTTGCGCAGTAACGACCTGCTGGGTCGCCCGGACGACTATCCTGAGACCATCGCCGCCCGCACCAACGCCCTAACGGCGGCGCAACTGGACGCCGCAGCCAAGGCCGCGATCGACCCGTCCAGGTTCGTCTGGGTGGTTGTCGGCGACGCCTCGGTGGTCAAGCCTCAACTGGACGCCCTGGGCATTCCCGTCGAGGTCCGCTCGGCGGCCGGCGCCGCCCAGTAGGGCGACGACAGTCCAGAACGACGAAGGCCCGGAGAGCGATCTCCGGGCCTTTTTCTTTATCGTCATCCTCGGGCTTGACCCGAGGATCTGACGCAGGGCGAGATTGTGCGTCTCCCCTATCGCAATGCGGCGGAACATCCGGCCCTCGGGTCGAGCCCGAGGGTGACGGCGGGTTCGATTAGTCCAGCGTCGCGCCGGTCGTGCGCATGATCTCGGCGCGCAGTTCGGGCAGGCCCAGGCCCTTTTCCGACGACGTCAGCAGCACCACGGGGAAGGCGGCGGGGCGTTTGGAGATGGCCTTCAGCGTGGCTTCCTGAACGACCTTGCCCTCGCCCTTCTTCAGCTTGTCGGCCTTGGTCAGGACGATCTGATAGCTGACGGCGGCCAGGTCCAGGGCGTCCAGCGCCTCCTTGTCCACCGACTTCAAACCGTGACGGCTGTCGATCAGCAGATAGACCCGCTTCAGCGTCACCCGGCCGCGCAGATAGTCGCGGCCCAGATCCTGGAACTTCTTGACCGTGGTCTTGGACGCCTTGGCCCAGCCATAGCCTGGCAGGTCGACCAGACGCATCCGGCCGTCCAGGTCGAAGAAGTTGACCTCGCGCGTCCGGCCCGGCTCGTTCGAGGCGCGGGCCAGCTTGTGCATGCCGACCAGACCGTTGATCAGGCTGGACTTGCCGACGTTGGAGCGGCCGGCGAAGGCGATCTCGGGCAGGTTCGGCTCGGGCAGCTGCTCGATCTTGGCCGCGCCCATGATGAAGGTGGCGGGCCGCGCGAACAGGACCCGCGCGGCCTCGATTTCCTCGGGCGTGAACTCGGTTTCGTCGATCACGCTGGTGACTTCTTGAACCGGGCGAAGAACGTATCGATCGGGTTCTCGGCCTTGTAGCGGTGCATGATGACATACTGCTGCAGGATGGTCAGGACGTTGGACCAGGCCCAGTAGATCAGCAGGCCGGCCGCGAACGGCGCCATGATGAAGGTGAACAGCAGCGGCATGAACTGGAAGATCTGACGCTGGATCGGATCGGTCGCCGGCGGGTTCATCGCCGTCTGCAACCACATGGTCAGGCCGTAGGCGATGGCCAGCAGGCCCAGGTGCAGCGGGCCGGCCAGCAGGCCGCCGATCAGCGGCGCCATGGACGGATCCCACGGGATCAGGCCGAACAGGTTCCAGATCGACGACGGATCGCGCGCCGACAGGTCGTTGATGAAGCCGAGGAAGGGCTGGTGGCGCATTTCGATGGTGACCGTCAGCACCTTGTACAGGGCGTAGAAGACGGGGATCTGGAGCACCAGAGGAAGGCAACCCGCGACCGGATTGATCTTTTCCTTCTGGTACAGGGCCATCGTCTCCTGCTGCTGCTTCTGCGGGTCGTCTTTGAACTTCTTCTTGATCTCCTCCATCTTGGGCTGGAGGTTCCGCATCTTGGACATGCTGGCGTAGGCGTTGTTGGCCAGCGGGAACATCACCAGCTTGACGATGACGGTCAGGGCCAGAATGGCGATGCCGAAACTGCCGACCAGGCCATAGACGTTTTCCAGGATCCAGAAGATCGGGCGCGTCAGGAACCAGAACATGCCCCAGTCGATCGCATAGACGAAGCGCGGCAGGCCCAGGCTTTCCTCATAGGACTTCAGCACCTCGGCGCGCTTGACCCCGGCGAACAGGCGCTGGGTCTCGGTCGCGGTTGCGCCCGGCTGGACGGTGCGGGTCGTGCCCAGGACATTGGCTTCCAGCTGCTGGCCGCCGTTGATCTCGCGCACGCGGAATTCGGTTTCGACCGCCTCGTCCTGCTGGGGCAGCAGGGCCGCCAGCCAGTATTTGTCGGTGATGCCCAGCCAGCCGCCGGTCGAGGCGTTCTCGATACGGGGTTCCTTCAGCCAGTCCTTGTACTTCTTCTGCTCGGTGCGGTAGCCGCCCGGCTTGCCGAAGGTGCCGATCGCGCCCTCGTGGACGATGTGCGACGACCCGGCTGCGGGCGGGACGCCCTGGCGCTGGACGCTGCCGTAGGGGGCGATGGTGATCGCTTGCGTGCCCAGGTTCTGGACCGTGTCCTGAACCGAGAAGACATATCTGTCGTCGACCGACATCACGCGGGTGAAGCGCAGACCCTGGCCGTTATCCCAGGTCAGGGTGATCGGCGTGGTCGGCGTCAGGGTCGAACCATTGGTCAAACGCCAGACGGTGTTGGGTCCGGGCACGCCGCCGGCGACGTTGGGGCCGGTCCAGCCGAACTGGGCGAAATAGGCGTTCTGCATCCCCTGCGGGCGGAACAGCTCGACCGGCTGGGGCTTGTCCTGGACCTCGCGATAGTCGGTCAGGAACAGGTCGTCGATGCGGCCGCCCTGAAGCGACAGCGACCCCTTCAGCGTGCCGGACTGGATCGGCACCCGCGCGGCGGTGCTCAGCGCCTGGCTGCGGTCGGTGACGAAGGTCGGCCCCTGGGGGCTGAGCGCCGTGCGGGCGGCGTTGTCGGCGGTCTGCGACTGCTCGGCCTGGGCCTGCTGGTGCACCGCGCGACGCTCGGCCTGCGGACGCAGCACGGCGAAATAATAGATACCCATGATCAGGGCCGAGCACACGATGAAGATGATCGTGTTGCGCGTGTTCTCGTTTTTCATGGATTCTGGCGGTCCTGGCCGGATGGGGCGCGGGCGTGCGAGGGCTTGTCTGCCCCCCGATCATGTCGCGGTGTCGCCAGCCTTGTAAGCGTCGATTTCACGTCGTCAAGCAGACGGTCCCACGCACGCTCGGTCGTGCCCATGCGGGCGATGAAGACATAGTCGCTGCCGGGCACGCCGTGCTGGGCCAACATGGCCCGCGCAGCCTCGCGCAGACGGCGTTTGGCGCGGTTGCGAACCACCGCGCCGCCGACCTTTTTCGTGGCGGTGAATCCCAGGCCGATGTGCGTCGAACCGTCGCCGCGCTCCAGACGCTGGATCACCACGGCGCCGCGGGCCTCGGAAACGCCTTTGGCGGCCGCCAGAAACTGGGGCCGCCGCATCAGACGTTTGATCTGTAAAAGGTCGCTCATGCGTCCAAAAGATTCCGGACGCTGAAAGCCGCTTACGCCGTCAGGCGCTTGCGGCCCTTGGCGCGACGGCGCGCAACAATCTTCTGGCCGTTCTTGGTGGCCATCCGGCTGCGGAAGCCGTGACGGCGCTTGCGCACGAGTCGCGACGGCTGATAGGTCCGCTTCACGGTCGGCTCCTGACGTTAAAGGTTGGGCGGCGGGGCAAGAGCGTCCGTCGCAGGAAGGGCGGGCGTATAAGTCGCATGTCCGCGTGAGTCAACGCTCGGACGGCATTTCGGGACGATGAAACGGATGGCGAAACGAACGGCGAAGGAATGGGGCCTGCGGCTGCTGCCGCTCGCGGCCATCGCCGGCCTGGTGGTCGCCTTCTTCGCCCTGGGCTGGAACCGCTATCTGTCGATGGACCTGATCCGCGAGCACGGGCTGAACCTTCAGGCCTATGCGCGCGAGCACTGGTGGATCGCGCTGGCCGCCTTCATCGCCGTCTACGCCCTGGCGACCGCCTCGACCATCCCTGGGCCGGTCTTCCTGACCCTGCTGGGGGGCATGATGTTCGGACCCTATGTCGGCGCCCTGGCCCAGTCGACGGGGGCCACGATCGGCTCGGTCGTCATCTATTATGTCTATCGCACCGCGATCGGCGCCTGGCTGCGCGCCAAGTTCGAGGCCGACGCCGGTTTCATGGATCGGCTGGCCAAGGGGATCGACCGCAACGCCTTCACCACCCTGTTCACCCTGCGCGTGATCCCCAGCGTGCCCTTCGTCCTGGTCAACGCCACGGCGGGGATGATGGCGGTGCCGCTGAGACCCTATGTGATCGCCACCTTCATCGGCCTGTTGCCCTCCACCTTCATCTACACCTGGATCGGATCCCAGCTGGGCGACCTGCTGCGGGCCGGCGTGCGGCCGGACCTGCCCATGCTGCTGCAGCAGTTCTTCTGGCCGCTGATGGGGGTGGTCTTCCTGTCCCTGCTGCTGCCCATCGGCATCAAGCTGTTCCAGATGGTCCGCGCGCGGCGTAACGCAGGTGCGTCGGCATGAGCGCCCTGTTCGACCGGATCGCCACGCGGCTGAACCTGTCGCCGGAACAGGCGACGCTGTGGCGCGAACGCCTGACGCCCCGCGCCCCCGACGGTCTGTCGGCGCGGCTTTTGCTGCTGACAGTCGCCTTCACCCTGGCGGTCGAGGCGCTGATCATGGGACCGAACCTGGCGGCCTTCCACGAGCGCTGGCTGCGCGACCGGCTGCAGGCCGCCGAACTGGCTTCCGTCGGGGTCGAGGCCCTGCCCTACAGCGCGGTCGAGGACGACACCGCCGCCGAGCTGATGCGGATCGGCGGGGTCCAGGCCGTGGCCCTGACCGAACAGGGGGTGCGCCGCCTGCTGCTCCAGGCCCCCAACCTGCCCCGCGCGCCCGAACTGATCGACCTGAGGCAGCAGGACAGCTGGTCGCGGCTGACCGACCCCTGGCGCACCCTGTTCGGCCACCCCGACCGCTCGCTGCGCGTCCAGGCCAAGCCGCGCTATCGCTCGGGCGACTTCATCGAGATCGTCACCCCGGCCCAGCCGTTGAAACTGGAGCTGAAGACCTTCCTGCTGAACAGCCTGATCGTCTCTCTATTGGTGTCCCTGACGGCGGGTGCCCTTCTCTATGGCGGTCTGGCGCTCCTGGTGCTGCGTCCCCTGCGCCGTGTCACCCGCTCCATGGAACGGTTCGCCGCCGATCCCGAAAGCGAGGCCGAGGCGCCGTCCGACCGGCACGACGAGATCGGCCGGGTCGAGCGCGAGCTCAGCCGGATGCAGGAAGAGGTGCGCCATTCGCTGCGCTCGCGCGCCCGTCTGGTCGCCCTGGGAGAGGCCGTGGCCAAGATCAACCACGACCTGCGCAACATGCTGACCTCGGCCCAGATGGCGTCGGAACGGCTGGCGACCTCGGCCGACCCCCAGGTGGCCAAGGCCCTGCCCCGACTGGAGCGCGCGCTCAGCCGCGCCGCCAATCTGTCGCGCAATGTGCTGGAATACGGCCGCAGCGAAGAGCCTGCCGCCCAGAAGACGCGCGTGGTCCTGACCAAAGCCCTGACCCTGGCGGCCGAGGATGCGGGGCTGGAGCCGGAGGGCGTGGCCCTGATCAAACAGCTGCCGCCGCGCTTCGCCGTCGAGGCCGACCCGGACCAGCTGTATCGCATCCTGGTCAATCTGATGCGCAACGCTCGCCAAGCCATCGAGGCCGATCCCGGCCGCGCACCAGAGCGGCGCGGCAAGGGCGCGATCACGGTCAGCGCCTTCGGCGAGGGCGGATTCTGCGTCGTCCGCATCGCCGACGACGGGCCCGGCATTCCACCGCGCCTGGCGGAGCGGTTGTTCGAACCCTTCGTCAGCTCCAAAGCCTCCGACGGCTCGGGCCTGGGCCTGACCATCTCGCGCGAACTGGCCGCCCTGAACGGCGGCGATCTTCGCTTGGTCGAATCCGACGGCGTAGGCGGCGCCGTGTTCGAGCTGCGTCTTCTCGGCTAGGACGGCCCGAACAACCTTGACCATAAGAACGCTCAACTCGGGGCTTTCAGGTCACACTCTGCCATCTTGTCGAAATGTGTCAAAAAAGCGCGCATTCTTTGGCTTCTTTCTCTCCTTCGCTCGTGTCACCTTGTGGGACAGTCTGTAGGGGAAACATAAAAAATGACGCGTTCGTCCGCTCGCAAGAGCCGTTGGCTTTCCACAAGTTCCGCATTGGGCGTGGCCGCCGGCCTGGTCGCCGGCGCGGCCTTGGCCGAGGTGCCCAACAACAATCTGAACCGCAACACGGCGCCGACCCTGGCCGCCCCCAATGCGGTCAACGGCATCGGCATCATCTACAGCGACTTCGGTGCGCTGGGCGGCGGCGTCTGCACCGGCACCCTGATCAATCCGCGCACCATCATCTTCGCCGCCCACTGCGTGAACACTCAGGGACAGGCGACCTACGGCCGCGCCTCGGGCGGCACGCCCATCGCCGTCGGCTTCAAGGGCGATGCCCGCGCGGGCCTGATCAACTGGCTGGGCACCGGACGCAGCAGCGTCGCCGACCAGACCTATAATCTCAGCCACGTCTTCTACGACCAGCGCTCGCTGCTGGAGCCGGCGGGCAACTTCTACGAAGCCGACGTCGCCATGGGCGTTCTGGACACCGCCGCGCGCGGCGTGCCGACCTGGGCCATGCTGTTCAGCCCGCTGACGGGAACCGAGAACCTGCACGTCACCATCGGCGGCTATGGCCGTTCGGGCACCGGCACGACCGGTCAATCGGCAGGCGTCGATTTCCGCCGTCGCGCGGGCGAGAACATGATCGGCGCCCTGGCCTCGATCGACGACGTCAACCTGTTCCTGTTCGGCGACGGCAGCCAGCGCGGCCTGGGCCAGAACCTCTATCTGGTGGACTTCGACGATCCGGCGCGCGCCAACCAGTTTGACTTCAACATCTTCGGCAACGACGTGGCCCTGCCGGGTGAAGGCATCACGGCCCAAGGCGATTCGGGCGGCGCCCTGATCCTGGATCGCGCCTTCTCGCAGCCGGTGATCGCCGGCGTGCTGTCGCTGGGCACCCGCTATTTCGGCGCCCAGCCTCAGGCCAGCTATGGCACGACGGCCGGCTATCAGCCGCTCTATCTCTTCTGGGACTATATCGTCGCCAACAACCCGTACAAATATGTGCAGGCAAAGGCGGGCGACGGCGACTGGTTCGACGCCACGCGCTGGACCCAGATGATGGACCCCAACTACAAGGTCGTGTCGGGCGGACAACTGACCACCGGCCTTCCCGGCACGCCGGCCGCCGGCGTGGGCGGACAGGGCGGCGAGTTCGGCGCCGTCTGCTTCAACGCCGACTGCGAGAGCGCCAAGAACCTGGCCGACTATAACAACAGTCAGGGCGGGACCGAGACGGCCGCTGCTCCGGCGGCAGGCGGCTCCTCCAGCGAAAGCAATGTCGGCCATGTCACTCGCGACGACCTGACCGCCGATCTGACCACCGGTACGGCGGGGACCGCCGACGGCGACCTGGCCGCGCCCGCCGCCCTAGTGCAGGCGCCTGGCGCGACGGCGCCGTTCGAGTTCGTCGCCGGCGGCCCCGGCTCGACCAACTTCGTGCCCAACAACGTCGCCGGCGTTCCGGGCGGAACCCGTCCGGCCTATTACGACGTCAGCCTGACGACCGCTGGTCGCACCACCCTGAACCGTGCCGCGACCGTGGATCGCCTGACCATCGGGACCAGCGGCGCCATCCTGGACGTGACCTCGACCGGCACGTTGACCAATCTGATCGACACCACGGTCACGGCCGGACAACTGAACGTCGATGGCCGGCTGAACACCTTCGAGATGCTGCTGATGGGCGGCATGCTCAGTGGCAAGGGCGTGATCGATCCGACCGTGCTGACCTCCATTCTGGGCACCATTGCGCCGGGCGGTCAGAACGCCGTGGGCGACCTGACCATTCTCGGTGATCTGGTCCTGACCTCGGGTTCGCGCCTGATCATCGATGTGAACGGGGCGCAGGCCGACCGGCTGATCGTCCGCGCCGACGCGGCCCAGGGCACGCGCGGCCAGGCGTCGATCGGCGGCTTCCTGGGCGTCAATCCCCTGGGTCCGGTCCAGTTCGGCCAGGCCTATACGGTGCTGACGGCGGAAGGCGGCATCTCGGGCCGCTTCACCTCCGCGACCGACCTGCCGGGCGTGCTGTTCCCGACGCTGGGATACACCGCCAACAGCGTGCTGCTGACCATCGACGCGGCGTCCTTCTCCACCGTCATCGACGCCAACTCGCCGTCGCAACAGGCGGTCGGCGCCCTGCTGGATCGCGCTCGCCCCGGCAGCTATGCCGCGCTGAGCAGCGTCTATGGCACGGTCGATGTTCTGGAGGGACCGGTTCTGGGCGCGGCGCTGGAAAGCCTGGCGCCCTATAGCTCGCGCTCAGCCGTCAAGCTGGGCGCGGTGCAGACCGAAACGCTTCAGTCCGCCATCGGCGACCGCATCGCCTTGCGCCGCACCGGCGCGACGGGCGGGCTGGCTCTGATCGGTCGCGGCGTCGAGGTCGCGGCCTTGTCCGACGATCTGGCCCCGATCGCGGCTGCGGCCATGGCGGCAGCCCAGGACGAAGGATCGGCCCGCAACCGTTGGTCCAACGGGTGGAAAGAGGGCGTCTCAGCCTTCCTGACAGCCGGCGCAACCGACGGCAAGGCGCGGAACCTGCGCGGTTCCGTGATCGGCTCGGGCGAGGACCAGCAGGACAGCTGGTATTTCGCGGGCGGCGTCGAACGCACGGTCGACGACCTGACCCTGGGCGGCGCTCTGGGCTATTCCAAAGGCAAGGCCGAATACGCCGGCGCCCTGTCGCGCGCCGACACCAAACAGATCCAGGCCAGCGCCTATGCGTCGCTGGACATCGCCGATCGCGGCTTCCTGGGCGGTCACCTCGGCTATGGCTGGCTGGACATCGAGACGCGCCGCAATACGGCGGTCGGCGGCGGCCTGCGCGCCGACGGCGACACCGAAGGCGATGTCTTCTTCGGCGGCGTCGAAATCGGCGACCGCGTCGATACGCGTGGCGTGACCGTGACGCCCAGCTTCGGCGTCAACGCCTATCGCGTGAAGGTCGACGGCTATGCCGAGACCGGCTCGGCCGCCGCACTGCGTGTGGACGAACAGACCAGCACCTCGGTCCAGGGCTTCCTGGGCCTGCGGGTCTCGGGCGCGACCAAGGTCGGTGGCTTCTCCGTCAAGCCGGCGCTGAGCGTGCGCGCCGTGACCGACTTCACCAACAGCCGCGACGACGTGCGCGCGGTCTTCGCAGCGGCCGGCGGCACGCCCGCCACCTTCCTGGGCGCCAGCCGCGACACGACCTGGGGCGAAATCTCCGGCGGCGTGACCATCGGCGACGAACGCACCACCGTCTCGCTGGAGGCCTCCTCGATGATCGAGCGTCAGGACATCGACTATCAGTCCTACCGCGCCACGGTGGCGTTCAAGTTCTAAGCATACGCCAGAACGTCAAAGGGCTCCGGCGTTCGCGCCGGAGCCCTTTTTCATGCCTGCTGGCGATCAGACGGTCTTCAACGCCGACCTATTCCAGCCCGTCGTCCGACACCACGAACGGCCGGTTCTCGGCCTTGGCCTGGGCCGCCAGCTCGTCCTGGACCAGGTGCCAGCGCCGCAGCCGCTCGTAGTCGATGGCGTGTTCAGGCGAGGCGTCCAGCCAGTGGCGGAAATCCTCGATCTGCAGTCTGGCGTCCGAGGCGGCGGTGTCCGGCAGGGCCGGCACGTTCGGCAACTGGCGCGCGACATCGGCGGGGATGGGGAAGTCACCGGATGAGGTGCTGAGGATCATCTAGTCTTCTCGCGTGCGGAAACGGTTTGGGAGGAATCCGACCATGCCGTGAAGCTGGGTCTTGCGCCACCTTTTCGTGGCTGCGGCGTTGTGCTGCATGACAGCTTATGGCCAAGCTCTAGCCCTCAGGAGACAAGCCCATGATCGTTCGCCCTTCCCTTTGTGTCGTCATGCTGACAGCTGTGGCGCTGACCGGCGCGGTCCAGGCGCAGACGACCCCGGCCGCCCCCTACGCAGCGCCCGATCCCTATCGCGATCAGCGCACCCTGCCCGATCCGGCGGATCCTAACAGCCGAGACGCCCTGCTTATGGCACGGGGCGAGGCCTACCACCGCGCGAGCGACGATCAGCAGACTGAAGAGGAGCTGCGCACCACCCGCGCCCTGAATGACGAGATCGCGGCCCAAAACGCCCTGGCCGACAAGGCCGACGAGGCCGCGCGTCTCGACTATGACGCCGCCTTGGCCCGCCATCAGATCGAGGTGCGCCAGATCGAGGAACAGGCCCGAACCGCCACCCTGGCCACCCGTGCGGCCCAGGACCAGTACGACCGTGACTACGCCGCCTGGCAGGAACAGGTGCGGCTGTGCCGGTCCGGCGTGCGCTCAGCCTGCGGGACGCCGGCGCCGTTGGGGCGCTAGGCTTCGCTCGCCTTCGCCTCGGCGATCAGGGCGTCGTCGATGGCCCTGGCGCGCACCGCAGCCGGTCGCGACGCGATCCGCTCGACATAGGTCTGGAAGGCCGGTCGGGCGGGCAGGCTCTTGAACATCAGGCCCCAGGCGATCTGGCTGCCGACATAGACGTCGGCGGCGGTGAACCGATCGCCCAGCAGCCACGGGCTCTTGTCCAACGCATGCTCCAGGCCATCGACGACCTGGTCGAAGGAGCCGTAGCCGACCATGGCGGACTTCTCGGCCGGCGGCAGCTGACCCAGCGACTTGGCTGTGACCGCCGCCTCGACGGGACCGGCGGCGAAGAACATCCAGCGGTAATAGAGGCCCCGCAAAGGATCATCCGTCGCAGGGGCCAGACGGGCGTCAGGGAAGGCGTCGGCCAGATAGGCGCAGATGGCCGCGCATTCGGTCACGACGATCCCGCGATGGGCGATGGCCGGTACCTTGCCCATCGGATTGATCGCCAGATAGTCGGGCGACTTCATCGCCGCATAATCGACCACGACGGTGCGATACGGCTGACCGACCTCCTCCAGCATCCAGCGGACGATCCGTCCGCGAGACATGGGGTTGGTGTAGAAGACGATCTCGTCGGTCATGGCGCGCTCTCCCATTTTTCCCGTGCCTACCGCGCTTCGCGCTGCTTGAGGCCGACTATTCCATTGGCCTATCGCTTTGCTGCTTGAGGCCGGTCAGCCCGCGACCAAACTCATGTCGCGCCGCGCCATCATGCGATCAAACTCGCCCCAGACGCCGTCCACGCCATGCCATTCGCCTTGCGTCGCCGCCTTGGAATATTCGGTGGCGCGAGCCTCGAAGAAGTTGGCGTGTTCGACGCCCGACAGCAGGGATTGCAGCCAGGGCAGCGGGTTTTCCGTCACCCCATAGACTTCCGGCAGCTTCAGCTGACGCAGGCGCCAGTCCGCGATGAAGCGGATATATTGCTTGATGTCCTCGGGGGTCATGCCCTGGACCGAGCCCATCTCGAAGGCCAGGTCGATAAACTTGTCCTCCATGTTCACCACCGTCTTGCAGCAGTCGACGATGTCGTCGGCGACCGACTTGGTGACCGCGCCCGTCTCCTTGTTGAAGGCATGGTACAGCTTGATGATGCCTTCGCAGTGCAGGCTTTCGTCGCGCACCGACCAGGACACGATCTGGCCCATGCCCTTCATCTTGTTCTGACGCGGGAAGTTCATCAGCATGGCGAACGACGCGAACAGCTGAACACCTTCGGAGAAGCCGCCGAACATGGCCAGGGTCCGGCAGATGTCGGCGTCGGAATCGACCCCGAACTTGCCCATATAGTCGTGCTTGTCCCGCATGGCCTCGTATTCCATGAAGGACCCGAACTCGCTCTCGGGCATGCCGATGGTTTCGAGCAGCAGGGCGTAGGCCGCGATATGGATGGTCTCCATATTGCCGAAGGCGGCCAGCATCATCTTCACCTCGGTCGGTTTGAAGACCCGGCCGTAGCGTTCCATGTAGTTATCCTGCACCTCGATATCCGCCTGGGTGAAGAAGCGGAAAATCTGGGTCAGCAGGTTGCGTTCGCCGTCGTTCAGCGTGGAGGCCCAGTCCTTGATGTCCTCGCCCAGCGGCACCTCTTCGGGCATCCAGTGGACCTGCTGCTGCTTCTTCCACATGTCGAACGCCCACGGATAGCGGAACGGCTTGTAGGCGGCGGACGGGGTCAGCAGACCGGCGCGTTCGGGAAGGATGATCGGGGTGATGGCGTTCATCGAACTGGACCTGAAGCGATTCCGGAGAGGCGTTCACCATGCGACTCTCGAACCCCGGCGCCAAGTCGAATTTGGTCTATGTTGCGTCACATTTTCTGACATACGCTATATCTGGTAGATTTGCCTCAGGATTCTGGGGAGGGAGCTGGGGACGAATTCACATCCTCCAGCCACGCTTGCGCCTCAAGCGGCCTGGGCGTCGGCCTGGCGCTCGGCGACCGCGTCGAACACGGCCTCGATGGCGGCATAGAGTTTGGCCTGGGTGACGGGCTTGGCCAGATGGCCGTCCATGCCAGCGGCGATGCAGCGGGCGGCGTCCTCGGGCATGGCCTCGGCGGTGACGGCGAGAACCGGCACGTCGCAGACGGGGGCTTCCAGCGTCCGAATGGCGCGCGTCGCGGCGATGCCGTCCATCACCGGCATGCGGATATCCATCAGCACCAGATCGAAGGACTGAACCGCCAGCACCGCCAGCGCCTGTTCGCCGTCCGCCGCCTCTGCGGTCTCGCAATCGGCAGCCTGGAGCATGATCCGCAGCAGGTCGCGATTGGCCGGATGATCGTCGACGATCAGGATGCGCGTGCGGCGGCTTTGCAGCGGCACGCTCTCCTCGCCCTCGACGGCCTCGACCACCGGCGCGGGGATCGTCAAGGTGAAGGTCGAGCCGCCCCATTGCGTGCTTTCGACCACGACGGCGCCGCCCAGGCAGGCGATATGGTTCTTGGCCAGAGCCAGGCCGACGCCGGCGCCTTCGTGGGCCCGACTGGTGGTGGCGTCTCCCTGTTCGAACACGCCGAAGACGCCGGCGCGGGTCTGTTCGTCCATGCCGCAGCCGGTGTCGGACACGACGATGGACAGACTGTCCTCGATCCGGTCCACGACGACGGTCACGCCGCCGCGCCAGGTGAATTTGACGGCGTTGTTCACCAGGTGATGCACGGACTGGCGCAGACGCCGGGCGTCGATCATCACCTGGCCCTCGGCCTCGGGCGCGATGGTGAGGGCGAACTCCAGCCCCTTGATGGCGGCCCATTCGCGAGAGGGCGCGATCGCCTCGTCGATCATCTGGCGCACGTCGCTGGCCTTGAGCGTCACCTCGGCCCCGCCGCGCGACACCTCAAGCAGATCCTCGACCAGACGCAGCATGGTCTCGCCACAGTGCCGAACGGCGTCGACCTGGCGCAGGCCCTCTTCGTCCATGCACGCGCGCCGCGACAACAGATCCGCATAGCCGGTGATGCCGGTCAGGGGGGTGCGCATCTCGTGGCTCATCATGGCCAGGAAACGACCCTTGGCGGCGCGGGCGGTCTCGGCGCGGTGACGTGCGGACACGGCCGCCTCGGTGCGCGCCTTCAGCCGCTCGACCAGGCGACGGCGCTCGGTGGACAGGGTGGTGATGGGCAGGGCCGTGCCGACGACCGACAGCAGGAACAGATGAAAGACGTTCATCTGGCGCATCACCGCAGGCAGGGCGTCCAGAACGGGGTCCGGCGTCAGACGGGTCAGGACGATCGGCCCATGACCGCCCAGTGTCGCGGCCCCGCCGATCGCGGCGACCATCACCACCGCACCCGCCGTTGTCGGGGGACACAGGCGGAAGGCCAGCAGGATCATGGGCGGGAAGATCGCAAACATGATCGGGGCCGAGGACTGGGAGAAGACCCACAGGCTGACGCCACCGACCAACGCCAGCAGGGCGGCGGCCTCGGTCAACGTCGCCTGGGCGTCGTCGCGGAAACGGTGGTTGCGAGCCAGCAGCAACAGGGACGGCGTGACGATCATCATCGCCAGCATCTCCATGTCGAACAGGTGGTGCATGCGGAAGCCCAGCGTACCCGGCACCCTCCAACTGATCAGGATGGCGACGCCGCCCGCCAGCAGGGTGCTGAGCAGGACCGCAGGCGCGGCGGCGAAGACGGCGAAACGGAACAGGCGCCAGGGCCGGCGCATATCCAGCGCGGCGCCACAGAAGCGACGCGCCAAAAGGACGGCGACGACCACCTGGGTCATGTTCAGGGCGACATTGGTGAACATCATCACGACGGGGCCGCCCCGCACCATGTTGCCGATCAGATTGATGGCGGCGCAGGCGGCCATGACGGCGACAGCCGGGCGGCGATGAAGTTGCAGCACAGCGGCCAGAAGCACGGCGTTCGCGGGCCACAGGACGGTGGCGCCGAAGGTGTTCATGCTCCACTGACCCACCGCCAGGCACAGGACGAACAGCGCGACATAGGCGTAAGGGGGCGGTCCTGCCGCCCTGCCGGCCTCATGGCGGAAGAACCGCCAGCGCCCGCCTTCTGCGTTCACCCACTTCAATCCCATGACGGAACAGTGACATGCAGGAGTTAAGGATCCCGTAGCGGTGGGACTAGGTAGAATTGCGGAACCGCCGTTCAGCGTCGCCGTTTCCTTGCCCTCGCAGGAAAGGCCCGAACCGATGTCAGACGTGATCGCCGAACCGACGTTCGAACCGCCTGCGGACGCCCTGGCCTTCTACGAGGAAAGCCTGCGCCTGCTGAAGGAAAGCGGCATCCCCTTCCTGCTGTCGGGCACCTATGCGGTCACGGCCTATACGGGCATCCGCCGCCCGACCAAGGACCTGGACGTCTTCTGCAAGCCCGGCGACTATCCCCGCATCCTGGCCTTCTTCCAGAAGCACGGCTACCGCACCGACGTCGAGGACGAGCGCTGGATCGCCAAGGTCTGGAAGGACGAGAAACACTTCTTCGACGTCATCTTCGCCATGTCGAACGGCACCATCGCCGTCTCCGACAGCTGGTTCAGCGAGGACCGGATCACCGTCTATGGCCATCAGGTCCAGATCACTCCGCCGACGGCCCTGATCCTGTCCAAGGTCTTCATCCAGGACCGCTATCGCTATGACGGGGCCGACGTGAACCACGTCATCCTGAAACAGTCCGACGCCATCGACTGGAAGAGCCTGCTGGATCAGATGGACCTCTATTGGGAGGTGCTGGCCGCCCATCTGCTGAACTTCCGCTTCGCCTATCCGACCGAGCGCGACCGGATCCCGCGCTGGCTGATGGAGGAGCTGGTCGAGCGGCTGACGGCCCAGATCGACCTGCCCGCGCCGCGTGTGAAGGTGTGCCGCGGTCGCCTGTTCAGTCCGCGCGACTATGTCGCCGACGTCGCCGAATGGGGCTTTGGCGACGTGGTCGGCAAGGGGCTGGAGGAACGCCACGACCCCGTCAACCTGGGCCACTGAGAGGACCGGCCGCCATGACCGATTCCACCCCCGACCCGCAGACCACCCAGCCCGGCCTGGAGCCTGGCCCCGCCAAGAAGATGCGCGTCGCCGCCGTCGGCGACCTGCATGTGGGCGAGGCCACCGAGCACAGCTATCGCGACCTGTTCGAACGGGTGTCGGACGATGCGGACGTGCTGTGCCTGTGCGGCGACCTGACCAACTACGGCAAGACGCCCGAGGTCGAGCGGCTGCTGGAAGACCTGAAGCTGTGCACCATCCCCATGGTCGGCGTCCTGGGCAATCATGAGCACGAGTGCGGCCAGCCGGAGGTGGTCACTAGGATGCTGACCGACGCCGGGGTCAAGATGTTGACCGGCGAGGCCTATGAGATCGACGGCGTCGGCTTTGCGGGCGGCAAGGGGTTCGTCGGCGGCTTCGGACGCTACATGCTCAGTTCGTTCGGCGAGGCCTCGGTCAAGCGCTTCGTGCAGGAGGCGGTCGAGGACGCCAATCTGATCGAGAATTCGATCCGCATGCTGCGCACCGAACGCTCGGTGGTGCTGCTCCACTATGCGCCCGTCGTCGAGACGGTGATGGGCGAACCGCCCGAGATCCACGCCTTTCTGGGCTCGTCGCGTTTAGCCGAGACCATCGACCGCTACGACAACGTCAGCCTGGTCGTGCATGGGCACGCCCATCGCGGCGGGCCGGAGGGGCGCACCAACAAGGGGGTGCCGGTCTATAACGTCGCCCTGCCCGTGCTGCGGACCTTGGGCGACACGCCCTATCGGGTCTTTGAAATCTGATCCGGGTGTAGGAGTGTGCCGTCCAGGGCGGATACTTTAGCCTTATCTCTGGTCGCGCAGCGGCCTGTTTCGGAGTTTCCCATGCGTCTTCTGTCTTCCGTCGCGGCCGTCGCCGCCCTGGCCCTGACCAATCCGGCCTTCGCCGCCGGCCAAACGCCTGCGCCCCAGGCGGCGCCCGCTCCCGCCGCAGCGCCTGCGCCGGCTGAAGACGCGGAAAGCCCGGAAGCGGCCGCTTTCGAAGCCAAGGGCGAAGCCTTCGGCGAGAAGATGGAGACCATGTCCAACGAAATGCAGGCCGCCGCCGCCCAGACAGACAAGGCCAAGGCCAAGACCGATCTCGACGCCCTCCAGGCGCGCTATCAACCTGAAGTCGACGCCTTCGCCAAGGAGCTTCAAGCCTTCGCCGTGACCCAGGGCGCGCCCGCCGATCAGATGGCCGCCGTCGCGGCGCAGATCCAGGGCATCCCCGCCAAGGTGCGCGCCGAGGTCGAACAGGCCGCCGCCGCGCCGGCTGCCGCAGCGCCGGCTCAACCGCAGTAAGCCGCGCCTTACCGCGATTTCACTTGAGACGGGGCGGCGCAGGGTCGAGTTTGCACGGGTCATTCAACGGGAGCCCTCCCATGATCCGCCTGCTCAGCCTGACCGCCGCCCTGGCTCTCGCTCCCCTGTCCTCGGCGCTCGCGCAGGACAGGGCGCCCGTCCCTGAATCCGCTGAAGCCCGGCTGGAAATCGCCTCGAACGCCTTCGAGGCTCGGATGGAGGCCTTCGGCAAACGCGCCGAGGCCATCTCCGAAGACCGGAGCCTGAGCGAGGCCGTGCGCGGCCAGCGCATCGCCGCCCTTTGGTCCGAATATGCGCCCGACGTCGCCGCCTTCACCGCCGAGACGACGAAACACGCCACGGAAATGGCGGCCGAAGCCCTGAAGGACATCGATGTCGACGCCCTGATCGCCGACGCCATGAACGACCCCGAAGTCAAACAGGCGATCGAGGACGGCATGCACAAGGGCGTCGTCACCGCGAACGGCATCGCCCAGAACAGCGCCTGGACCAATCCGACCCCCGAGCAGATGGAAACCTACAGCCTGGTCGCCCAATACGCTCTGGACCAGGCCGCCGCAGACGTCGTTGACGTGGGCGTCGAAGCGCCCGAAGCGCCCGAGCCGCCGCAAGCGCCCGAAGCCCCGGAACGTCCGACGGCTTAGCACCGTCTCCTCCCTGCGAAGCGGAGAGGGGGACCGCGCGAAGCGTGGTGGAGGGGCTCTTGAAGTCCCACAGACGCCAGTGATGCGTCAAAGAACCCCTCCGTCACGGCGCGAAGGCGCGCCGCGCCACCTCCCCATGAAATGGGGAGGAGACCACAGGTCGCCCTTGACCCGATCCACCTGAGCAGCGACATCGCGCCGCATGTCCGCCCTGCCCGTCGATCCGCACCTCTATTCGACCTTCCTCGGCGTGATGGCGGTGATGGCGATCACGCCGGGGCCGGCCAATCTGTTCGCCGTCGCCACCGGCGTCGAAAAGGGGCGCGCCTCGGCCCTGGTCGGCGTGGTGGGCATGAATGCGGCGACCCTGGTGTGGTTCGGCGCGGCGGCCCTGGGTCTGGGCGCCCTGGTCAAGGCCTTTCCCGCCGCCTTCAAGGTGATCGCCGTCCTGGGCGCCCTCTATGTCGCCTGGCTGGGGATCAAGGCCCTGCGCGGCGCCTTCGCGACCGCCGCCCAGCCTGACCACGTCGTCGTCAAGAAGGGGCGCAGCGCCCTGATCAACGGGTTCGCCGTCCAGATCGCCAACCCCAAGGCCATCCTGTTCTTCACCGCCGTCCTGCCGCCGTTCGTGGACGTGAACCGGCCCGTCGCGCCGCAGCTGGCCCTTTTCGCCGTCGCCGTGATCGGCATGGATATGATGTCGATGAGCGCCTACGCCCTGTCCGGCGCGGCCCTGTCGCGTCGCATGCAGCAGCCCCGGTTCAAGCGCGGATTCGGGATCTTCGTCGGCCTCCTTCTGATGACGGCGGCGGTGCTTATCCTGCTCAGGCTCTAGACGCCGCGACGCTTCGCCTTAGATTGATCGGGAACGCCGCCATTCATGCTCCGTTCAGCCGTCAGCGCGCCCGAATGGGCGATCAAGGAGTTTGATTTCATGAAAGCCCTTCCAATGAAGACCCTGGCGATGACGGTCGCCGCCGGCCTCGTGCTGGCGGCCTGCGCCACCGCCACCCCGTATCAGCCCGCCGGCTTCAACGGTCAGCGCGGCGGCTATGCCGAACAGCGTCTGGAAAACAACCGTTTCCGGGTCACCTTCTCCGGCAACTCGCTGACGTCGCGCGAGCAGGTCGAGCAATCGCTGCTGCTGCGCTCGGCCGAACTGACGGTCGAAAGCGGCTTCGACTGGTTCGCCACCGTCAATCGCGCCACCGACCGCGACACCCGCTTCGTCGGCACGCCCGATCCGTTCTATTCGGGCTACAACAGCTTCTACAGCCCCCACTGGGGTCCGTCATGGCGCTACCATCGCGGCGGCTTCTGGAGCCCGTGGGACCGTTACGGCCCGTGGGGCGTCAACAACTTCGATGTTCGCCAGGTCGAGCGTTTCGAAGCCAACGCCGAGATCGTGATGGGCCGTGGACCCAAGCCCGCCAACGACCCTAACGCCTTCGACGCCCGCGACGTGGTCCAGAACCTGGGCTCGCAGGTCACGCGGCCGGCGGCTTGAACGCGTCGTCTCCTCCCTGTTCGCGCAGCGAATGGGGAGGAGAGATTCAAAGCATCAACCCACGCGCGGCGACTTCAGCCGGCGCTTGTTCGAATGGGTCGCGGGCGCCGCGCCCAGATCCTCGGGCACCTCGCCTTTGAAGTAAAACCGCTGCCACGCCTCCTTGGCCGCATCGGGGTCGCCGCTGCCGAGGCGTTGATTGAAGTCGGTGCGCGACCGGTTCCAGGCCTCGAACTGGCCCTTCATCACCGGGTTGGATTCCAGCGTGCGGATGATCGGCTGGAACTGCTCCACCTTCTTATGTTCGATCAGATTGATGAAGCAGAAGGGCTCGCCCTTCTCGAAGGCGATCCGACCCGGCCGGGTGAAGATCCAGTTCATCGTGAAGGGGAAGGGCAGCCAGTCGGTCTCGATCAGGCCGACCAGGGGCTGGATCCCGTCCTTCACATGGTTGGGCGACCCCGAGCACATCATCCCCCAGCCCGGCGGCGTGCGGAACAGATATTGCGGGTGCATGGTCAGGACGCCGCGCGAGAAGTGCGAGGTGACGAAATGGTCCAGGTCGTGCTGGGGCCGGTCCGGCGTGATGACGATGTCTTCCTGACGCGGGCCGCCGTTCCACTCGGCCGAGAAGCCGAACGGGCACAGGATCTCCCACCCCGTGGTGTTGGCCATGTTCAGCGGCAAGCAGCGATAAGGGTGGCGGCTGATGAAGGCGTCCATCCAGTTGCGCGACTGGCGGCCGGGCACGAGGTCCGGCGGCCGCGCCGTCATCGGATAGCATTCCAGTTCCAGCGGGCGCGTCTGCACGGTATCGACCATGATCATTTCCTAACGCCCGAAACCCGACGGCTCAACCATGACTGACGAACCTGCCCCCACACCGGCGTTCGACCGCGAGACATTGACCGTCTGGCTGAAGGCGAACGGCGTGGATCAGGTCACCCACGACCACCCGGCCGTCTTCCGCGTCGAGGAGGGTCTGGACCTCAAGGCCGACCTGCCCGGCGCCCACACCAAGAACCTGTTCCTCAAGGATCACAAAGGCCGCCTGTGGCTGATCTCGGCCCGCCAGGACACGGTCATCGACCTGAAGCGCGCCGCCGCTGTCATGGGGTCGGGCCGCCTATCGTTCGGAAACGAGACCCTGATGTGGGAGACGCTGGGCGTCCGCCCCGGCTCGGTCACGGCCCTGGGCCTGATCAACGACATCGACCACCGCGTGACCTTCGTCCTGGACCGGCGCCTGTGGGACGCCGACATCGTCAACTTCCATCCCCTGACCAATACGGCGACGACGGCGCTGGATCAGAGAGCGTTCCGGCGGGTGCTGGCGTTGCTGGTGCGTGAGCCGGTGGTGGTGGATTTCGGGAAGCTGGACTGAAGCAAGCCTCAGAACGCATATAGTATGAAGCAGATGAGGAGCGTTGTTTTGCCGCCAGAAATCGAAGTCGCTCGGGCTATCTCTGAGATATTCTCCGCTTTGGAACGACTTCATACGCATGGCGCAAACGACGCCTCGGGCAGTCGAGTACGTAGAGAAGCTGTTCATTTTCTTTGGGAGCTTCGTCACGGGCCGAAGTTGGCCGAAAGTCGCCCTCACTCGGTTGCTGCTCGGGAGCAACGACGTTCGGGCCTTACAATCGGTCTGGAATATGATCACTCCATCCCGGTCTCATGCTTTATGCCCGAGTTGAGAAGGGCGGCTGAAACGCCCGAGCAAATGCTTTTGGCTCTCAGAACATTCGTGCGGCCGGTGATACTCACCTCTGAGGAACACCGTTTCCTTGCAGAACGAGGCCTTCGTTCGAAAATGCCAAGTAAATGCGGGTTGAAAGACTCGTTTGCTCGATACCGCGAAGTTGGAATAACGATCGAAAGTACAGCGCTTTAGACGCAGCGATCCGGCCCCGGCGCGAAGGAAATCGACTCCTAGCGTTGCCTTTGCGCCGTCGTCACCGCCTGACCGCCATCGAAGATGGTAACAACGTCGCCGTCGAAGGCGAACTGCAGATCCCGGTCGGTCGCGGCGAAGCGTGCATCGCTGATCGGGAAGAGGGCCAGCGACAGATTGCCGGACTGCATCCGCAAGCCCTGTCCCTCGACCGACAGGATCACGTCGCCGAAGTCCGACGACCGATACCGACCCGCGAATGACGGCAGCCTCGCTGCATCGAACGCCGCATCGACGGGCGGCGGGGCATAGGGCGGCGGGCCGTGGTCGTAGCTGACCACGCGGGCCATCCGCCATCGCCCGTCTTCCCGGCGCCAGACATCGGCGAACCGGGCGTGGGCGCTGATGTGTTCGGCCTTGCCGTCCTGCCTGACGTAGAACTGATGGTCGCCGACGAGGAAGATGTTTGGTCCGCCAGCGGGAAGGCCTGGACCGTCCCTTCGACGACCTGGCGGCGCAGATGCTGGCCCGGCGTCCCGCACGGCCCATTCATCAGCGAGGCGACGATGGCGTCGCGCCCGCGCGTCAGGCCCGTGATGTCGTGATAGAACTCCGCGTCCTCGGTAAAGGCGTCCGCCATCCGATCACGGTCGCAGACATTATGGGCGGCCCAGAAGGCCTCGTCCGCCCGTTCCACCTCAGCGGCGGGCGTCGCGGCAGGATCGGAACCCGTCGCCCCGCCTGCCAGGGATGCCGCAAGGATCGCCGCGATGATGATCATGTCTTCTCACTCGAAACTCAGGCTCGGAGGATAGGAGACGTCGAGCGACCCGAACGGATGCTGCGCCGCCCATTATCCTCGCGGCGGCCTTGACCGCTTGAACCTCACGACCGAGGCCCCATCTCCCAAACGAGGGCGAGAAGCGGGGGCAGCGAAGGGTGATTTCGGACGAATTAGACGAATTAGACGGTGTTTTTCGCAGCGACCGTCTGAAATCCCGGCGCGACCAATTCGCCGCTTGATGCCGACGCATCCCGACGCCATCTGAACCGTTGAACCTGACTGATCTTTCTGCGCGGACCTCGCCCATGACCCTGCTCGACCCGACCCTGAACCCCGAGACCTCCGGCGACCTGATCAAGGAAGGCACCGACGCCTCCTTCATGACCGACGTGATCGAGGCGTCGAAGCATCAGCCGGTCATCGTCGATTTCTGGGCGACCTGGTGCGGGCCGTGCCGGACCCTGGGACCGGCGCTGGAGAAGGGCGTGCGCGCCGCCAAGGGGGCGGTGAAAATGGTCAAGATCGATGTGGACGCCAACCCGGCCTATGCGGGCCAGCTGCGGGTGCAGTCGATCCCGACGGTCTACGCCTTCGTCGATGGTCAGCCGGTCGATGGCTTCCAGGGCGCCATCCCCGACAGCCAGATCAAGGCCTTCATCGACAAGCTGACCGGCGGTCAGGGCGGCTCGACCGAGACGGCGCAACTGCTGGAGCTGGGCGAGGAGTCGCTGGGTCTGAACGACTTCGGCGGCGCGGCCCAGGCTTTCGCCCACGTCCTGTCGATAGAGCCCGAGAACGAAAAGGCCATCGCCGGCATGGCGCGGGTCTATCTGGGCGGCGGCGACCACGAACAGGCGCTGCAAACCATCGCCATGGCGCCGCAGGACTCCAAGGAGCCGACGGTCCAGAGCGTGCGCGCCCAACTGGCCCTGGCGGCGAAAGCCCCGTCAGGCGCTTCGTCCGAACTGGAAGCCAAGGTCGCGGCCGATCCGAACGATCACCAGGCCCGGTTCGATCTCGCGGAGGCCCAGAGCGCGGCCGGCGATTTCCAGGGCGCGGTCGACAATCTGCTGTCCATCATCAAGGCCGACCGCGAGTGGAACGAACAGGCGGCGCGCAAGCAGTTGCTGGTCATCTTCGAAGCGGCGGGCGTCAGTTCCGACGTGGCCAAGGACGGGCGGCGCCGCCTGTCGTCGATCCTGTTTTCGTAGGCTCATTAGGCGGGCCTCAAGTAGCGCGAAGCGCGATAGGCCCAAGGAGAAATAATGCCCCAGGGCTATGTTCGAGCGCTAGACCTGCCGCAGGTGATCCCGGTGTTCCCGCTGGGCGGGACCATCCTGCTGCCGCGCGGGCAGTTGCCGCTGAACATCTTCGAGCCGCGCTATCTGAACATGGTGGACGACGCCATGGCGGGGGATCGGATCATCGGCCTGGTTCAGCCCAATGGCGGAACCCCTGCCCTGCCCAGCCTGTCGCCGATCGGCTGCGCCGGCCGGATCACCAGCTTCGCCGAGACCTCGGATGGCCGCTATCTGATCACCCTGACCGGCGTATCGCGGTTCCGCATCGCCGCCGAGATGCCATCCAAGGCGCCGTATCGCCAGATCCGCGCCGCCTTCGAGGCCTATGAATCCGATCTGGCGTCTCCGCCCGAGGAGCCGGACTTCGACCGCGAAGCCTTTCTGGACGCCCTGCGGGCCTATATGGCCCACCGCCTGCTGGACATCGACTGGGAGACGGCCGAGAGCGCGCCGATGGAGGCCCTGGTCAACAGCCTGTCGATGGCCCTGCCGTTCGAACCGGCCGAGAAACAGGCGCTGCTGGAGGCCATGGGCCTGATGCCCCGCGCCGAGGCCCTGACCGCCCTGCTCCGCATCGACGCCGCCGACGCCGGTGACGACGCCGCGCCGTCCATGCAGTAGCGCGATGCAGCAAGCCCCCCTACAACGGCCTCAAGTAGCGCCAGCGCGATAGGCCCAAAAAATGAGTGACGCCTTCAACACCCCTGTTTCGGTCGATCCGCGCCTGCTCGAAGTGCTGGTCTGCCCGGTCACACGCGGCAAGCTGACCTACGACCGCGACGCGGGCGAGCTGATCTCTGCCGGTGCCAAACTGGCCTATCCGATCCGCGAGGGCGTGCCGATCATGCTGGCCGAGGAAGCGCGTCAGCTGGATTGATTTCTCGCCTACCCTCCCCTCGTCATCCTCGCCCTTGTGGCGAGAATCCATACTCTCGGTTCATGTCGTGCTCCCCCGGTTTCGACGGAGTGTATGGATCCTCGGGACAGGCCCGAGGATGACGGGGTGGGAAAATCACTTTCACCCGTTCCCCCCGCGCCGAGGATCTGTTCATGCTCAGAGTCGCCATCCAGATGGACCCGATCGAGGCCATCGACATCGCCGGGGACACCACCTTCCTGATGGCCGAGACGGCCCAGGCACGCGGGCATAAACAGTGGGTCTATGACTTCCGCACCCTGGCGCTGGAGGAGGGCCGCCTCTACTGCCGCGCACGGTCGATCACCGTACGACGCGAGGTCGGAAACCACGTCGATTTCGGCGACTGGGAGACGCTGGACCTGGCCGAGGACGTGGACGTCATCCTGATGCGTCAGGATCCGCCGTTCGACATGGCCTATGTCACCGCCACCTATCTGCTGGAGACGGTGCATCCACGGACCCTGGTGGTCAACGACCCGGCCCAGGTGCGGTCGGCGCCCGAGAAGCTGATGGTCACCGCCTTCCCCGGCCTGCAGCCTCCGACCCTGATCTCGGCCGACCCCGTCGCCCTGACCGCCTTCCACAAGAAGCACGGCGAGGTCGTGCTGAAGCCGCTGCACGGCAACGGCGGCTCTGGCGTGATCAAGCTGCGCGCCGACGATCCCAATCTGGACGCCCTGATCGAGATCCACGCCGGCGCCAGCCGCGACCCGCTGGTGATCCAGAAGTTCATCCCCGCCGTGTCCAAGGGCGACAAGCGGATCATCCTGATCGACGGGGAGCCGGTCGGTGCCATCAACCGCGTGCCGGCTGCGGGCGCCGTGCGCTCCAACCTGCACGTCGGCGGCACCGCCATGCCGGTCGAACTGACACCGCGCGATCTGGAAATCTGCAAGGCCATCGGCCCGACGCTGAAGGAACGCGGTCTGATCTTCGTCGGCATCGACGTGATCGGCGATTATCTGACCGAGATCAACGTCACCTCCCCGACCGGCGCCCAGCAGTTGAAGACCTTCACCGGCATCGACGCCACGGCCCTGATGTGGGACGCCATCGAAGCCCGTTGCGCCGCACAGGTTGCGTGACCGCCACTTGAATTAGATTTCAGTTCATGGTTCGTTCTGTCGCGAAAGCGGGAGGACGTCATGGTCGCACGGGTTGTCACGGTCGCCTTCGATGGGGTGGAGGCCCGGCGCGTGGACGTCGAGGTCCAGCTGGTCGGTCAGAACCGCGAGACGGTCTTCACCATCGTCGGCCTGCCGGACAAGGCGGTGGCCGAAAGCCGTGAACGGGTGCGCGGGGCCTTTTCCGGCATCGGCCTGGCCCTGCCGGCGGCGCGGATCATCGCCAATCTGGCCCCCGCCGACCTGCCCAAGGAAGGCAGCCATTTCGACCTGCCTATCGCCCTCGCTCTGATGGCGTCGATGGGGGTGATCGCGCCCGACGCCCTGGACGGCTGGGCCGCCATCGGCGAACTGGGGCTGGACGGGCAGATCGCGCGGGTCGGCGGCGCCCTGCCGGCCGCTGTCGCCGCCGACGCCATGGGCCTGGGTTTGATCTGTCCCGAGGCGACGGGGCCGGAGGCGGCCTGGGCGGGCGGCGCGCGCATCCTGGCCCCGCGCTCGCTGATCGCCTTGGTCAATCATTTCAAGGGGACCCAGGTGCTGCGCGCGCCTGAGCCCGGTCCGCTGGCCAGCGGCAAGGCCGTGCCCGACCTGCGCGAGGTCAAGGGTCAGGAAAGCGCCAAGCGCGCGCTGGAGATCGCGGCGGCGGGCGGCCACAACCTGCTGTTCATCGGCCCACCGGGATCGGGCAAGTCGATGATGGCGCAACGCCTGCCGGGCCTCTTGCCGCCCCTGACCTCGCAGGAGCTGCTGGAGACCTCGATGGTCTGGTCTGTCGCGGGCCTGATCGAGCGCGGCGCCCTGACCCGTGATCGACCGTTCCGCAGCCCGCACCACTCGGCCTCGATGGCAGCGCTGACGGGAGGAGGCCATCGCGCCAAGCCGGGCGAGGCGTCCTTGGCCCACAACGGCGTGCTGTTCCTGGATGAACTGCCGGAATACAGCGCCCAGGCCCTGGATTCGCTGCGCGCGCCGCTAGAGACGGGCGAGATCGTGGTGGCCCGCGCCAACGCCCATGTCCGCTATCCGGCGCGGTTCCAGCTGGTGGCGGCGATGAACCCCTGTCGCTGCGGCATGGGCGGGGCCGGACGCGGGGCGTGCGGCAAGGCCCCGCGTTGTCAGCGCGACTACCAGAACCGGGTATCGGGTCCGATGTTCGACCGCATCGACCTGACGGTGGAGACCCCGCCCGTCACCGCCGCAGACATGGCCCTGCCGCCACCCGCCGAGGGCACGGCCGAGGCACGGGCGCGCGTGGCCACCGCCCGCGCCATGCAGGAGGACCGGGTGCGCGAGGCAGGACTTGATTCGGCCCAGGGCCTGAACGCCCGCGCATCCGGCGACACGCTGGACCGGTTCGCAACCCCGGACGAGGCGGGTCGGATGCTGTTGATGCGAGCGGGCGAGGCCGGGGGCCTGACGGCGCGCGGCTGGACCCGCACCCTGCGCCTGGCCCGCACCATCGCCGATCTGGACGGCTGCACCGGCGTGCTGCGCCGCCACATCGCCGAGGCCCTGATCTATCGCCGCAACACCGTCGGGGCCGAGGCCGATTTCGACCGGCGCGTAGCGGCGCGCGATACAGCCTTCGGAATGCGCGAGGACGACGCAGAGCAGGCGCCCTTCCTTCATTCGTGATGCGGCGGGAATGGAGGGATCCTTAACCCGCAGCCGTTAGGGTCGGCGCGAACGGGGAAGCGACCATGGCGCGACGCACGGCGACGAAGCGGATCGAGGACGAGGCGGTTCAGGCTGCCGATCCCGCCCAGCAGTTCCTGAGGCTGATGAGCCACGAGATGCGCACGCCGCTGAACGGCGTGATCGGCATGATCAACCTGCTGCAGCGGACCCGGCTGGACGGCGCCCAGCGCGCCTATGCCGAGAACGCCCGCCAATCGGCCGAACACCTGTTGGGTTTGGTCAACGACCTGTTGGACTTCGCGCGGCTGGAGGCCGGAGCGCTGGAGTTCGACCTGGCGCCGGTCGATCTGGAAGGGCTGGTACGCGGCGTCGCCGAACTGCTCAGTCCGCGAGCCCACGACAAGGGGCTGGAGATCGTCTGGTCGGTCGCCGCCGACGCGCCCGATGTGCTGGCTGATGAAGGCCGTCTGCGTCAGGTGCTGTTCAACCTCGCCGGCAATGCCGTGAAGTTCACCGAGACCGGCGGCGTGCGGATCACGGTCGAGCGCGCCGGCGGCAGCGCGGGCCGCCCGCGCCTGGCCTTCCTGGTCGACGACACGGGGCCGGGCGTCGCGCCCGAGGCCCGCGCACGCATCTTCGAGGAGTTCGGTCACGCCGATTCCTCCGACGCCGTGCGGCATGACGGCGCCGGCCTGGGGCTGGCCGTCGTGCGCAAACTGGCCGCCGCCATGGAGGGATCGGTGCGGGTCGAGGATCGGCCCGATAGCGGCACATCCGGCAGGGGCGCCCGCTTCCGCTTCGAAGCCGCCTTCGCCGCCGTCGCTGTGGCGCGCGACAAGCCGCTGCGGAACCATACGGTCGCGGTGCGCTCGCCCGACCCGTTCGTCCTGTCCGCCGCCAGCGCCCAGATCCAGGCCTCTGGCGGTGCAGTGTCGGACACGGCGCCTGTCACGCTCGTCGATCATGCGGGCGTCGCCGCCGGCGCCTTGGCCGCCCTGCCCGCCGCCGGCCGCGGCATCGTCCTGCTGAAACCATCCGAGCGCGATCTGATCGCGCGCTATCGGTCCGCCGGCTTTCACGGCTATCTGATCAAGCCCCTGCGTCGCGCCTCCCTGGCCGAGCGGGTCTTGGCGGCGGTCGGCGCGGAGGCCGGCGACAGAACCACCGCCCCCGTCGCGGCCCATGTCGAGGACGACCGCGTCTCGCCCGTTCAGTTCGCCGGCATTCGCGTGCTGTTGGCCGAAGACAACCCTGTCGGCGCGCTTCTGGCCCGCACCCTGTTGCGCCGCGAGGGCTGCACCGTCGAGACCGCCGCCACCGGCGATGAGGCCGTCGCGGCCCTGAAGCGTGCGCGCTACGACGTGGTCTTCATGGACATGCGGATGCCCGGCATGGACGGCCCCGCCGCCGCCCGCGCCATCCGCGCCGGGGGCGATACGACGCCCATCCTGGCCCTGACCGCCAACGCCTTCGCCGAGGACCGCCGCGCCTGTCTGGAGGCCGGCATGGACGACCATATCGTCAAGCCGCTGGACGCCGACGCGCTGCGCGCCGCCCTGGCCCGCTGGACGAAACGCGACATCCGCGCCAAGGTCGGCTGAGTTACAGGCGCCCACGTTTCCGGCCGCCGCGCCGGAGCCGTGCATGACCGACCAAGCCACCCCCGCAGAGACCACCCCCAAAAAGGCGGCCGGAGCAACTGATGTCCTGAAGGCGCTGGGGCGCGGACGCGTGCTCATCACCCTGCTGATCGGGCTGGGCTCTGGCCTACCCTTCATGCTGGTTGGCAATACCCTCGGCATGTGGCTGCGCGAGGGCGGGACGGAGTTGGCGGCGATCGGCTTCATCTCATGGGTAGGCCTGGCGTATTCGCTGAAATTCCTGTGGGCGCCGGTGATCGATAGAGTCGATGTGCCATTGCTGGGCCGGCTGGGACGGCGTCGGGGCTGGCTGTTGTTGTCCCAGGTCGCCGTCGGCCTTTCGTTGATCGCCATGGCCCTGATCGGACCAGAAGGCGGCTTGACCCTTTTGGGCGCGGCGGCCTTGGCGACAGCCTTCTCGGCCGCGACACAGGATATTGTCGCCGATGCCTGGCGGATCGAGAGCGCCGAGAGCGACGAGGATCAGGGTCTGCTGACCTCAGCGTTCCAGCTCGGTTATCGCGCGGCGATACTGGCGGGCAACGCGCTGATCCTCTTCGTCGCCTCCGGTATCGGCTGGAATGGCGCCTACGGCCTGTATGGCGCGGCGATGGGGATCGCCGTTATTGCAACCTTGTTCGCAAAAGAGCCGGTGGATCGTCGGACTTTGGAACAGGTAACGGGACAGGTGTCGCTGCTTTCACCGCGTGGCCTTTTCGACGCCATCGTCGGCCCGTTCATCACTTTCCTGAAAACTCATGGCGGGGCGGCGATCCTGATGCTGGCGGCGATCAGCCTTTACCGCCTGCCGGACTTTGTCATGGGGCCGATGATTGGCCCCTTCTACACCGACCTGGGGTTGGCCAAGGAAACCGTCGGGGCCATGCGCCTGAGCGTCGGGCTTGTCGCGTCGTTGCTCGGCATCGCTGCAGGGGGCCTGTTCTCAGTACGGTTTGGCTTCGGCAAAACCCTGCTGCTGGGCGCCCTGATCGGACCGATGTCGAACCTTGGCTATACGGTCATGGCGGTCGTCGGCCTATCGACCCCGGTCTTCGGCGGCGTCCTGTTCGTGGAAAACTTCTCCGAAGGTTTCGCCGGCGCGGCCCTTGTCGCCTACATGGCCAGCCTGACCAGCATCGGCTACACGGCGACGCAATATGCCCTGTTAAGCTCGTTCTACGCCCTGCTCGGCAAATTCCTGAAGGGTTTGTCGGGCGTCGCCGTTGAAGGGCTGGAGAAAGGACGCCCTCTCATGGAAGCCTACGCTCTGTTCTTCGCCGCGACGGCTGCGGTCGGTGTGCCTGCAGTCTTGCTGTGCTGGGTCCTTTTGCGCCGACTGCGACCGCAGGCGGAGACTTCGGCGACGCCATAGCCGTCATCGTCGCCGCGACCGAGGGTCAGCCGTCCTGACGCCCTCAGCGCTTCAGAAAGCCGCCGATCATGTCACCCAGGCCGCCCGGCAGCTTGCCCAGCAGGTCGTCGGCGCCGTCGATCTGACCGCCGGGCGTCAGGCGGTCGATGGCCTCGGGCAGCAGGCCCGCCAGGGTTTCGCCGGCCTGCTGGGGCGAGACGCCCATCTTGGCGGCGATGTCGGCGATGGGACCGGTGCCGATGACGGCGGCGATTTGTTCGGGCGAAATGTTGGCGTTCGGACCGGTGCCGACCCAGGAGCCGACCACGTCGCCCAGGCCCGCCTGGCCGAATTTCTCTGCCAGGCCGCCGATGCCGCCCTGGCCCTTGAGCAGGTCGCCCAGTCCGCCTGCGGCGTCGTCGCCCAAGCCCTTCACCACATTATCGAGAAAGCCCATCGTCCATCTCCTGTCTGATGGCGCACCATAACACCGTCGTGCGACGGATACGAGAAAGGCCCGCCGGCAGTCCGGCGGGCCTTTCCATCAGCTTTCGCCGAAGCCCTTAGTTCTTGGCGTCGTTGGCGCCGGTGGTCACGGCCGAACCGGCAGCCGAGACATCGCGGCCGGCGCCGGCGATGGTGTTGCAGGCCGACACGGCCAAAGCGGCGGCGACGATGGTCAGAGTGATGATCTTGCGCATGGTGTGAACCCCTTGTTGGTATGGTCAAGCTCCGTCCAAACGCCGATCCTGGCCTTGGGTTGCATGGTGATGGGCGAGATGCGTCCTGAGGCGTTGTTCAGGCTCCTTCAGGAGATGAGAACGTGAGAAACCCCACGACAAGACTGTTCTCCGTGATGGTCGCCGCCGTCCTGTCAGGCTGCGCGACGCCTTCCCGCGCTCAAGGCGAAGGGTCGAGCCAGGCGACGAATGACGACGACTGCGCCGTGATCGCGGCGGTGGCGCGGGAGCATTATCAGTTCGGTCCCGGCAACGTCGCGCCGCCGTTGAAGCTGGATGAGGACACCGACTGGAAGCCGGACTGCGACTGGAGCCAGTATGGCGTCAGCTTCCCGGAAATCTACGGCGCCGCGGCTGACCGGCCTCAGGACGAGGGCCGTCCGCGCATCCAGTGGGTTGAGTTCAGGCGCCCGCGCTATGACGGTCAAGGCGCACTAATAGAGGCCGGCATCGTGCAGGGTCCGCGGGCCGGCATCGGCGTGGTGTGCCGGTTGCGCGCGGGCGTCGCCGGCTGGACCGTGTCGGAGTGCCGCAACACCTGGATCTCCTGAACCGCTTGCGCCGGTCGGCGGCTGCCCCGAAGGTGCCGCCCTGTTTTACGAGGGGGTTTCCATGCGTCGTCTTCTGATCTCGTCCGCCGCCATGATGGCGGTGTTGTCCGCCGCGCCCGCCATGGCCCAAACGCCGGCGACTGTCGGGACGGGGGCGCCGGCGGCCGAAGCGCAAAGCGAGGACGCGCGGCTGAATGCCTTCTTCGAACAGGCCTTCCAGGCGCGGATCGCGCTGAGCCCGCAGCAGATGACGTCGCTGGGGATCAAGACCGACTACGACAAGCTGGACGATGTGTCGGATGACGCCGCCGACCGGGCCTTGGTCCTGCAGGAGGCCCAGCTGGCGCAGATGAAGGCTGGGTTCGACCCGCAGAAGCTGGGTCCGCAGGCGCGGCTATCGTGGCGGATGTTCGAATACGGCGTCCAGCAGGCGCGACTGTCGAACCAGTGGCGCGACTGGGGCTTCCAGTTTGCGGCCAACGGCAATCCGACCACCAGCCTGCCCGTCTTCCTGATCAACAACCACCGTGTCTCCAGCGTCGCCGATGCGGAGGCCTATGTCGCCCGCCTGCGTGCCGCCGAAATGCAGATGGATCAGGTCGCCGACGAACTGCGTCAGCGCGCGGCGGCCGGCGTGGTCTCGCCTCGCTTCGTCTTCGCCCCGTCCATCGCCAATACCCGCAACGTCGTCACCGGCGCCCCCTTTGACGATGGCGCGGACAATCCGGTCTGGGCCGACTTCAACAAGAAGGTCGCGGCGCTGGAGACCGACCCGGCCACCAAGGACCGGCTGCTGGGCGAAGGCCGGGCCGCCCTGACCGGCCCCTACAAGGCCGGGTTCGAGACCGTGCTGACGGCCCTGGCCGAGGTGCAGCCCAAGGCCGACAGCGACGCGGGCGTATGGCGCCTGCCGCAGGGCGAGGCCTATTATAACGCCCGGCTCCAGCTCTCGACCACCACCGACCTGACCGCCGACCAGATCCACCGGATCGGTTTGGACGAGGTCGCCCGCATCCAGGCCGAGATGGAAGTCATCAAGGCCCAGGTCGGCTTCACCGGCACGCTGCAGGACTTCTTCGCCTTCCTGAAGACCGATCCGCGCTTCCAGTATCCGAACACGGCCGAGGGCAAGGAACAGTATCTGACCGACGCGCGGGCCTTCATCGCCCAGGTGATGGCGGCGGCCCCGCAGTGGTTCTCGACCCTGCCCAAGGCGGCCTTGGAAGTGCGGGCGGTGGAGCCGTTCCGCGAGGCGACGGCCTCGATCGCCTTCTACAACTCGCCGGCGCCGGACGGGTCGCGGCCGGGCATCTATTACGTCAACCTGTCGGACATGACCCAGGTGCTGAAGCCCCAGATCGAGGGCATCAGCTATCACGAAGGCGCGCCGGGCCACCACTTCCAGATCGCCTACGCCCAGGAGATCGAAGGCCTGCCGCGTTTCCGCCGGTTCGGCGGTTACGGCGCCTATGCCGAAGGCTGGGGCTCTACGCAGAACAACTCGGCAAGGAGATGGGCTTCTATCAGGACCCCTATTCCGACTTCGGCCGGCTCTCGACCGAGCTGTGGCGCGCGGTGCGGCTGGTGACCGACACCGGCCTGCACGCCAAGCGCTGGAGCCGCGAACAGGTGATGGGCTATTTCCGCCAGAACTCGCTGTTGTCGGACCGCGACATCGAAAAGGAAGTCGAGCGCTACATCACCAACCCCGGCCAGGCGACCAGCTACAAGATCGGCGAGCTGAAGATCGAGGAACTGCGCGACCGGGCCAAGGCGGCGCTGGGCGACAGGTTCGACATCAAGGACTTCCACGCCGTGGTCCTGGGTTCCGGCTCGGTGCCGCTGGACGTGCTGGAAGACCAGGTGGACGGCTGGATCGCGGCGGGCGGCGGGGCGCCGACGGCATGATCGAGGACTATCATCTGACGGCGGAGACCCCGTCGATAGACGACTATCTGCGGCTGAGGATCAACGCCGGGCTGAGCCCGAAGGCTCAGGCGAACGCGGTCGCGGGCCTGCCCAACACCTGGTTCGCCGTCGTGGTGCGCCGGGACGGTCGGGCCGTCGGTATGGGCCGGATCATTGGCGACGGCGGTCTGTTCTTCCAGATCGTCGATATGGCCATCGAGCCTGCGCATCAGGGGCGCGGTATGGGGAAGGCGATCATGACGGCCCTCATGGACCGGCTGCGCAGCGATGCGCAGGGCGCCTACGTCAGCCTGATCGCGGACGGAGAGGCAAACCGGCTGTATGCGCAATACGGCTTCGAGCCGACCACGCCGAAATCCATCGGCATGGCGCAGGTGATCCGCTGACGCGCATTTCCTGCGGGTTTGTTGTATGAGCCGCCGCCATGCCCTTCACCGCAACCGTCCTGACCATGTTTCCCGAGGCCTTTCCCGGCCCGCTCGGCGTGTCTCTGATCGGCACGGCGTGGCGCGAGAAAGGCTTGTGGAGCCTGGATATGGTTGACATTCGCGCCTTTTCCACAGATACGCGCGGCTTCCTGGACGACACCCCTGCGGGTGGCGGCCCGGGAGCTGTGCTTAAGGCGGACGTGGTGGCTCGGGCGGTCGATAGCCTGTCGGGATCCCAGCGGCCGCTTTTGTACATGAGCGCCAGGGGGCGGCCCCTGACCCAGGCGCGCGTCAAGGAATGGGCCAAGGCCGACGGCATCGTCGTGCTTTGCGGTCGTTTCGAGGGGGTGGATCAGCGGGTGCTCGACGCACGCGGGTTCGAGGAGGTCTCGGTCGGAGACGCGGTTCTCGCCGGTGGCGAGGCGGCGGCGATGGTCGCGATCGAGGCGTGCGTAAGACTGATCCCCGGTGTGCTTGGCGCGGCAGACAGCCTGTCGTCCGAAAGCTTCGAGGATGGGCTTCTGGAACACCCGCAGTACACGCGACCGCGGACGTTCGAGGGGCTTGAGATACCCGAGGTTCTGGTGTCGGGCGACCACAAGAAGGTCGCCAAATGGCGCGAGGCGCAGCGGGAAGAGACCACGCGGGAGCGGCGACCAGACCTCTGGGAAGCGCATCTCGCCAAATCACAGCTAAAGGGCGCAAAGCCCGAGGAGAAATGACATGAACATCGTTCAACAGCTGAACGCCGAAGAAAAAGCCCGCGTTCTGGGCGAGCGCAAGATCCCGGTCTTCCAACCCGGCGACACCCTGCGCGTCAACGTAAAGATCAAGGAAGGCGAGCGCGAGCGCGTCCAGGCCTTCGAAGGCGTCTGCATCGCCCGTGACGGCGGCGGCATCAGCGAAACCTTCACGGTCCGCAAGATCTCGTTCGGCGAAGGCGTCGAACGTAAATTCCCCATTCTGTCGCCGAACATCGAGTCGATCGAAGTGAAGCGCCGCGGCGTCGTGCGTCGCGCCAAGCTCTATTATCTGCGCGATCGTCGCGGTAAGTCGGCCCGTATCGCCGAACGCCAGACGGTGCGTCCGGTCAAGGGCGCCGTGGTTCCGGAAACTGGTTCGGCCGCCAAGGGCGACGAAGCTTAATCCACTTTTATGCGCTAACGCGCTTCGCGCTGCTTGAGCGCGGATCGTGCTGAAATGACGAAAGCCCCGGCGGAAACGCCGGGGCTTTTTCTATTCCGCCGTCAGAGGCTACTGCGGATAGAGCGGGTTGTCCGCGTCGCGCTGGCCTTCCAGACTGTGTTTCAGCGCTTCCATCTGCTCATGCTCGGTCTTCACTGCGGCATAGGCCCGCCGGATCGTCTCGCGCGTGGTGGCGGAAATGCCGGTATCCTCCAGCGCCTTTTCGTATTTGCCAGCGATGAAGCCTTCGCCGCTGTTGATCGAGCCGACGACGGAATCGTCGTTGCGCAGCAGGGCGTGTTTCACATCCAGGAAGGCGCGGTGCGCCTTGGCCAAGATCGAACCGTGCGGCTCGGGATCGCCGCCCAGGCCGCGCATGGCGTCGGACAGGCCGTCCGCAACCTGCTGGCGTTCGGCGCTGCGGCGCTGGAAAAGGGTGCGGTAATGGGGGTCCTGCGTCTGGTCGGCGGCCTCGCGATAGCCGTCCGCGCTGTCCAGCGTCGTTTCGATCAGGCCGTTCAGAACCTTGATGTCGTGGGCGTTGGGGTTGGTCATCTCGTCTATCCTTCCGCTGTTGCGGTCGAACGGCGAAATGGCCGGGCGCGGCGAAGGTTGCCGCCCTGCGACATCAAAGTTTGGTGCGAAGGGACCACAGCTCGGGGAAGCAGCGCTTGGTCAGGGTCGAGGCCAGATAGGCCGCCCCCTCCGTGCCGCCCGTGCCGCGACGCCGGCCGATGATGCGCTCGACCGTGACCACATGCTTGTGGCGCCAGGTCAGCAGGGCGTCGTCCAGATCGACCAGCTTCTCGGCCAGCTGATACAGGACCCACCAACGCTCGGTGTCGCGATAGACCTCCAGCCAGGCCGCCTCGACGGCTTCCGAAGGCTTGTAAGGCTGGGTCACGTCGCGGTTCAGCACCTCGGCGGGCACTGGCAGACCGGCCTTGGCCATCTGGGCCAGGGCGTCGTCGTACAGGCTGGGGGCGGCGATGGCGGCCTGGAGCGCGGCTAACGCCTCGGGGCGATCCTCGTGGAACTTCAGGAAGCTGGCGTCTTTCAGGCCCAGCATGGCCTCGAACCGGCGGAACTGGTCGCTTTGGAAGCCAGAGGACGAGCCGAGCGAGCCGCGAAAGCGCAGATAGTCGGCCGGGGTCATGGTCGACAGGATGTCCCAGCTATGGGTCATCACCGCCTGGATGCGCGAGACCCGCGCCAGGCTCTTGTAGGCGGGCACCAGATCGCCGGCGCGCACCAGGCGCTGGGCCAGGGCCGTCTCGTGCAGGATCTGCTTGAGCCACAGTTCCTTGGTCTGGTGGATGACGACGAACAGCATTTCGTCGTGCTGGTCCGACAGCGGATGCTGGGTCGAGAGCAGGTTGTCCAACGCCAGATAGCCGGCGTAGGTGATGTCGCTGGATTGGGTCATGCCCGCCTATCGCCCGCTGGAGCGAGCGGCGCAAGCTTAGTGCTGGCCCTTAATGCTGACCTTGGGCCGAGGCGTTGGCGGCGATCTGACGGCCCGCGTCGAAAGCGTCGCGCGCGCCTTTGTAGATGAAGCCGTAGGTCGGATAGACGGTCGTGCCCAGGTCGTTGATCGGATTGTACCAGACCTTGACCTGCGACCAGTCGTTGGAGGGCGAGACGTCGACGACGGTGACGTTCTCCTCGACCTTGCCGCGGCTGCCGCCCCAGTTGGCGTGGGTCACGCGGACCACGCGGTCGGTCAGGATGTCGGAGACGACGGCGACATGACCCCGGCTCATGCGGCCCTCGGGACGGAAGACCAGAACCGAACCGGTTTCAGGCGCCTTGCCGGTGCGGAAGCCGGCGGAGGCCTGACGCCACCAGGTCCAGGCGTCGCCGAAGATATTGATGCCCGAGAACATGCGCGCGAAGGTCACGCACTGCCAATACGGCTCGTCAGCCTTTGCGCTGGTGGGAACGGCGCCCAACGCAAAAAAACCGAGGGTCGCCGCAACTGCGGCGGCTTTAAGCCGTTTCGTCATGCTTAGGGGTATCCCGACCCGCCGTTGGGACGCCCTTTAGGCCATGGGTTCACGCTCGGTAGCAAGTTGTTTCGGCGTAGCGCTGGACTTCAGACTGTTTGCCGAAATCTTATCGCCCCGCTTGCTCATGCCGCGCAAAGCCTTGCGGGCCGGGTGTTCCACCAGATGATACGAGACGGCGGCCACGACCGGCAATAGGGCCAAAATCGCCAACCACACGAAAATTTGAAGCTGCTTGTCGGGGGCGTCGAACAGCTTGGCAGCCAGGCCGACGGCCAGAAGCTTCCACGGCACGCAGACCATATAGACCGAATAGCTGATCTCGCCGAGGTAGACGGCGGGCTTGGACGCCAGCCATCCGGCGCGCTCATTGGGCAGCGACGCCAGCGACAGGATCAGGGCGCCGGCCAGCAGGACCGTGACCCCGTCCCAGAGTCCAAGCGCCGCGCTGAGGACCATCAGACCGAACGAGACGGCGGCGCACAGCCAAGGCGCCTTCAACGGCGCGCGGCGATAGACCAGATACAGCGCGCACCCCAGGGCGAAGCACGGCACGATCCGCAGCGCGCCCCAACGAATGGTCGCCTCGGTCAGGGAAAAGCCGGCCCACTGTTCGAACACGAAATAGAGGATGGCCAGGAAGGCCGCCGCGCCGACGACGGCTGCGATCGGACGATGCCGCGCGCGCCAGAAGACGAAGGCGAACAGCGGAAAGCAGAGATAGGCGAACCACTCCGCCGAGATCGACCAGGACGGATGGTTCCAGCCCGCCACCGGCGCCAGGCCCCAGGCGTGGACCATGAACAGGTTGGCCGGCAGCGACGCCCAGCTCAGCACATTGCCGTCCACGCTCATGCCCGCGAACAGGGCGGCGGCGGCCAGCAGCCCGACCCCGATCAGTGTCGCGATATGCAGCGGATAGACCCGCGCCACCCGCGCCCACAGGAAGCTGCGATAGGAGAAGCGCTTCTCGCCCGCCGCCGCCAGATAGACGTGGCTGAGGATGAAGCCGGACAGGACAAAGAACAGTTCGACCCCCAGATAGCCCTTGGCCACCAGACCGGACTGACCCGCCCCGGCCAGGTTTTCCCAGAAGCTATAGACGGCAACCCACATCGCCGCGCCGAAGCGCAGGGCGGTGATGGGGCGAAGATCGGCCGGAGTCTTGGCGTGAGTCTGGGCGTGGGTCTGAACGGGGGTCATGGTCTCACCTTGGCACGTCAGCCTTTTCGAACCGTGAAGGCGCGCAAAGGTTGTGCCCCGGCGGCTCCTACCCCGCCCACACGCCGTGGAAGCCGACCGGCAGGGCCATGTCCGCCTGCCATGTCGCCACGGGTCCGTCCTCGATCCGCGCCACGTCGAACACATGCAGTTCGGTGCGGCCGTCCTTCAGATTGACCGACGGCCCGACCAGCCAGGCGTCGCGTTCCGCCGTTGCGCCCGGCTTGGGTACGAAGACCGCCTCCTCGACCACCTGATGCACGCCGAATTCGAAGGCGTTCGAGCGTCCACTGTCCCAATCGTGCACGGCCAAGCCCGTCGGCAGAGGACGCCCGCGCGTCTCGCCCGACGTATGGGACGTCAGGCTGCGTTTCAGCCCCGCCCGGCGCGGATCGGCTTTCGGGAACTCGCCCACGACATCGCTATAGGTCATGTCGGCGCGGCCATTTGGCCGCAGGGTGATCAGGGCCAGTTTCGCCGGATCGCCCGGCACGACCCCGTGCCCATCCACCAGAACCCGCGCGCCATCGACCGCAAAGCGCGGATCGCCGCTGGCGGCGACGTCGAAACGGATCGTGCCGTCCCGCTCGACCCAGGCGTCGCCCAGGTGGAAGTGGAAGAAGCCAGGCAGGTCATAGAGGCGGCGCTCGGACAGATCGTCCTTGTCCAGCACCAGAACTTGCGTCCCCATTTCCGGTCGCCAGGCCAGGCCCGAGATCACCGGCATGGCGTGGGTCTCGAACACCCAGGGCTGGAGCACCAGGATCACGTGCCGGTCGGTGGCGGTGAAGTCGTGCATATAGCTGGCGCGCGGCAGGGCCACGATCTGGGCGTCGTTCAGGCTGCGGTCGGCATTTAGGCGCCAGATCACGGCGCGGTTTCCGGCCAGACCGACATTCCAGATCGAACCATCGGACGCATAACGCGGATGGGCCTGGAACGGCATCCCCTTCAGGTCGTCGCGCAGGGTGACGAAACCCGTGGTCGACAGGTCCGAGACCGACATGGCCAGCGGCGATCCCGCCTCCCACAGCGCCCAGACCTGATCGCCGGCGACCATGACGGCCGTGTTGGCGGCGTTGGCGTCGTCGTTGGAGCCGATGCGGGCGCGCGCATCGCCCTTGGTTCCGAAGCCAGGGGTCACGACCGCGCCCAGTTCGGTCTCGGTGCGGCGCTTGGGCGTGTCGGCGAACCGCGCCTCCAGCGTGGCCTGGCCGTCCTGAATGCGGAAGGCGCGCATCATGCCGTCGCCGTCGAACCAGTGGGTCGCCGAACCGCCTGCCCGCCGGAACCTGGCTGGCCCGTTGCGATAAAGGGCGCCTTGCAGGCCCGCCGGCGCGCGGCCGTGGATCAGGCGCATGGTCCGGCGCGCGATATCGCCTTCGATATCCCGGGTCGCCAACGCCCAGTCGGCTTTCGTCGCGGCGACGGCGTCCAGAGCGGCGGCGGCGCGGACCATCTCGGGCGTGGCGACGGCGGCGGAAAGCGCGGCGGCGCCCATCAGGAAGGAACGGCGGGAGGGGGTCATGTCAGGCTCCGGCTCGGTCGCTTACTTCAGGTCGATCGACTGGACGGCGACGCCGGCCGCAGCAAACCTGGCGCGGTCCCACGACGCCGGCCCCATGTTGCCGACCGCATTGTTGGAAAAGGCGTAGGGTTCGGTCGGCATGCCGAAGGGGTTGGTGTTCATCTTGCCGTCGCCGTTCAGGTCATGAAAGGCGCGCACCGCATAGTCGCCGTCGGGCAGCCCCTCGAACGTCGCGCTCTTCTGACCGCCCGCCGCGTCGACCATGGCGTAACGGACCGGCTGGCCCTCGCCGCCATAGTTCGTCTCGCTGCCGAACAGGGCGACCATGATCTGGCCTTGGGGCGCGGCGGTCGGAAACTCGACGGTCAGGTCGGCGGCGAAAGCCGGGGCCGAGACGACAGCGGCGGCGACAAGAGCGAGAACGGGGGTGATGGCGGCGAAGGTCTTCATGACGGTGCGTCCTGTTTTCAGGGAGGAGACCGACGACCGGCCCTCGATGACCAGACACTGCCGCCGCCTCCTGCCCGCCGCCACCTCACTTGCGGCGACGCACGGCCGCCATTCGCCAACGACCACCCCCGTTCATTGGCGAAGCGCGAACGAACGCCCTACTTCATCGCCGCCAGCGCATGGTCCGCGATCAAGGTATCGGCCAGCCCGTGCGGATTGCGGACGTCGAAGTTCTCGGTCGTCACCACCACGACCGCATCTAGGTCCGGGATGATCGCGACCTTGTTGCCGCCGGTGCCCGACATGGTCCAGGCAGGATGCGGCGCGCCGGCGACCTGATAGGTCGGCAGCCAGATCAGATAGCCGTAGTCGCCCTTCTGCGGATCGACGCTGGCGTGTGGGGCCGTCATGGCGCGGATCCAGGCCTCGGGCAGCACCTGGCGTCCGTCCCAGCGGCCGTGGTTCAGCAGCAATTGACCGAGGGTGAGCAGATCACGGCTGCGCAACCCCAGTCCGCCCCCGCCCTGGGCCAAGCCCATCGGCGACATCTGCCAGCGCTCGCCCTCGATCCCCAACGGACCAAACAGGGCCTCGCGTGCGAAATCCTTTAGAGGCTCGCCCGTCGCCTTCTGGACGACGGCGCCGAGAGTGGTCACGCCCGCCGTGCAATAGCTGAAGGCTCGGCCGTAGGGCTGATCCGCCGGCTTTGGGATCCAGTCGGGAAAGCCGCGCACCGGCAGGTCCAGGGCGAACTTCACCCAGTCCTCGATCAGATACATCCGCTCCTCATTGCCGCGCGAGAACGAATTGTCATCGTCGCATTCCAGCAGCGAGCTCATGGTCAGCAGGTCCTCGACCGTGATCGCCGCCTTGCGCGGGTCGGGATTGTCGAACGGGCCGTGGTCCGCGACGAAGGGCAGGACCGGGGCATCGACACTCGCGATGTCGCCGCGTGCGACGGCGGCGCCCACCAACATGGCGGTGACGGTCTTGGTGACCGAGCGCGTGTTACGGCGGCTCTCACGGCCTGCCTCGTCGAAATAGACCTCGTGCACCAGTCTGCCGTGGCGGGCGATCAGGACGCTGGTGATCTTGTGGAAGGTCCCGGCGCGAACGGCCGCGTCCATGGCCGCCAGACCCTCGGCCGAAACGCCTTGGGTTTCGGGTGCGGCGACCGGCCAGTTCGGCTCGGCCATCACCGGTGCGGAGACGAGCGCGAGCCCGAGGGTCGCGAGAAGCAGATGACGCATGACGGTCCTGGATTGGGGAAGTAACGGCCGGACATCCCACACGGCGGGCCGTCCGTCTTGAACAGACGCAACCGATCAGGCGAACAGGGCGCGGTAGCGGGCAGGCGTCAAGCCGTAGAGGGCGCCGAACTCGCGCGTCATATGACTCTGGTCGGCATAACCCGCGCCCAGAGCCAGTTCGGCCAAATCCCGGCCGCGCGCGATCTGTCCTGCCGCCCGGTCCGCCCGCGCGCGACGGATGGCGGCGGCGGTTGAACAGCCGAAATGACGACGATAGCGGCGGGCCAGGGAGACGGGATGAACCCCGACCAGACGGGCGATGGTCGCCACCTCCAGTCCCGGCTGGTCAGCCAGATCGTGCAGGACATCATGGGCGCGCAACAGCCATTGCGGCGCCGGGTCCTCGTCCAGCTCTCCTGGCGACAGGACCGCCGCCGCCATGTCCAGAGTCAGCCCCTCCATCATGACCGCGTCCCCCGCCGCGAACCGCCCGGCCACCCCGACCAGTCGACGCGCCGCGCCTTCGGCCAGGGCGCTACGCAACCGCATCGGGTCGCCGCGCCCGGCGCGCTTGGGCGGATCGAAACTGATCGACAGGAAGCGACCGCCGGCGACATCGAAACAGTCCCGGTGCTCGACACCTGGCGGATTCCACACCAAGGCGCCGGGGCCGAAGGCGGCGTTCTTGGGCGTCAGGGGATCATGGGCCAGGCTGCGGTAGCCGCCGTCCAGAGCAAGGACGAAATGGGCGTCGTCATGGGCGTGAAGCTCGACGCCCTCCGGCGGCCGGCTGGCGACCCACAGGCCGACGCGGAAACCGCCGGCCTCGACCGTCCGCGAGGCGGCGCCGAAGAAATCGCCCGACGGCAGATGGGGCTTGCTCATGAATGACGATCCCCGCGCGGCGCCCCGCGCGCGATACTGAACATCATGCGCGGGATTCGGCAAAAGAAAAGGCCCGAAACCTGGGTTCCGGGCCTTTGTCTCTGGGTGCTTGCGAAGCGGACTAGTCCAGCGTGCGCTTGATCTCTTCGACCGTGAAGCACTCGATGTAGTCGCCTTCCTTGATGTCCTGGAAGCCCTGGAACTGCATGCCGCACTCCTGGCCCGCCGTGACCTCGTTGACCTCGTCCTTGAAGCGCTTGAGCGTGTTGAGCGTGCCCAGTTCCAGCACCACGACATCGTCGCGAACGATACGGACGCGCGCGCCCTTGCGGACCACGCCTTCCGACACGCGGCAACCGGCGATCTTGCCGATCTTGGAGATGTCGAACACCTGCAGGACGGCGGCGTTGCCCAGGAAGGTTTCCCGTTGCAGCGGCGCCAGCATGCCGGACAGCACGCCCTTTATGTCGTCCAGCAGGTCGTAGATGATCGAATAGTAGCGGATCTCGACGCCCTCGCGGTCGGCCAGATCGCGCGCCTGTTTCGAGGCACGGACGTTGAAGCCGAGGATCGGCGCGCCGGCCGACTTGGCCAGGTTGACGTCGCTCTCGGTGATGCCGCCGGCGCCGGAATAGACCGTGCGGGCGCGCACTTCGTCGGTGCTCATCTTGTCCAGCGAACCCACGATGGCTTCGGCCGAACCCTGAACGTCCGCCTTGATGACGACCGGCAGTTCCGAGACCTTCTTGGACTGGAGGCGGGACATCATGTCGACCAGCGACACGGAACCGCCCGAGACCTGGGCCTTCTCACGCTTCACCCGCTGACGATATTCGGTCAGCTCGCGGGCGCGGGCTTCGGATTCCACCACGGCGAAGACGTCGCCGGGAGACGGGGCCTCGTCCAGGCCGAGGATTTCGACGGGGACGGAAGGTCCGGCATCGGTCAGCTGCTCGTTACGCTCGTTCAGCAGGGCGCGAACCTTGCCCCACGATCCGCCGGCGACGACGATGTCGCCGCGCTTCAGCGTGCCGCGCTTGACCAGGACGGTGCCGACGGGGCCGCGTCCCTTGTCCAGCTTGGCCTCGATGACCACACCCTCGGCTGAACGATCGGCGCTGGCGCGCAGATCCATCAGCTCGGCCTGGATCAGGATGGCATCCAGCAGTCCGTTGAGGTTCATCCGCTCCTTGGCCGACACCTCGATGATCTGGGCGTCGCCGCCCAGGCTCTCGGCGATGACTTCGTACTGCAGCAGCTCGTTGACGACTTTCTGAGACGTCGCGCCCGGCTTGTCCATCTTGTTCACAGCGACGATCAGGGGGGCGTTGGCCGCCTTGGCGTGCTGGATGGCTTCGATCGTCTGGGGCATGACGCCGTCGTCGGCGGCCACGACCAGGACCACGATGTCCGTGACGTTAGCGCCGCGCGCACGCATGGCCGAGAAGGCGGCGTGGCCCGGGGTGTCCAGGAAGGTGACCTTCTGGCCGTCTTCCAGACGCACCTGATAGGCGCCGATGTGCTGGGTGATGCCGCCGGCTTCGCCGCCGGCGACGTCGGTGGTGCGCAGGGCGTCCAGCAGCGAGGTCTTGCCGTGGTCGACGTGGCCCATGATGGCCACGACGGGCGCCCGGACATCGGCCGCTTCTGCGTCGTCCGCATCGCCCAGGAAGCCGAACTCGATGTCGGATTCCGAGACGCGCTTGACGGCCATGCCGAACTCTTCGGCCACCAGTTCGGCGGTGTCGGAATCGATCACGTCGTTGATCTTCATCATCAGGCCCTGCTTCATCAGGAACTTGATGATGTCGACGCCGCGCACGGCCATCCGGTTGGACAGCTCCTGAACGGTGATGACGTCGGGGATGACCACTTCGCGCGGACGGTTCGGCGCGTCGGTCGAGCCGCCTTTACGCTTTTCCTTCTCGCGTTCGCGGGCGCGGCGGACCGAGGCCAGCGAGCGCATGCGCTCGGCGGCGTCGCCGTCGCCGACCACGGACTGGATGGTCATGCGGCCTTCGCGGCGCTTCGGCTCGCCGCGCGTGCGGCTGACCGCCTTGCCAGCGTCGGAGAAGCGCTTTTCACGATCGTCATCGCGACCGACCGGACGTCCGAAGCCGGCGCCGGGCGCACGGGCCGGACGCAGAACATTGGCCTCGGCCGGGGGGGCGTTCGGGGTCGGACGGCCGCCAGGGCCGGTGCGCGCGCCGCCGGGACGGGCGGCGCCGGGGGCCGGACGCGGGTTCAGGGCAGAATAGCGGACGGGCTCAGCCGGCTTGGCGCCTTGCGGACGCTGACCGCCAGGACCGGGACGGGCGCCCTGCGGACGATCACCTTGCGGGCGGTCGGTCTGCGGACGGTCCGAATAGGCGCGATCTCCACCACCCATCGCCTGCTCACGGGCCGAACGGCCGCCGAAGGCGGGACGCTCGGGCGCGGCGCGTTGGGGATTGCCGGGCTTGGGCACGCGCTGGCCGAAGTTGACGACCGGACGAGCCGGAGCCGCCGGACGGGCCGGGGCGGCAGGCGCTGCCGCGACGGGGGCGGCCGGAGCCGGCGTCGGCGCAACGGGCGCAGGCGCCGGGGCGGCGGCGGCGGGAGCCGCCGGCTTGGGCGCAGGCTTGGCCGGTTGAGGTGCGGCGGCGGTCAGCTTGGCGGCCTCGGCGCGAGCGGCTTCGGCAGCGGCCTGGGCGGCGGCGGCTTCGTCGCGAGCGGCCTGGGCGGCGCGTTCGGTGGCGGCGGCCTGGTCGCGAGCGGCGGCGTCCGCTGCAGCCTTGGCGGCGGCGGCGGCGTCAGCCTTGGCGGCGTTGGCCTGGGTCGCCAGAGCGATTGCGCGACGGCGTGCTTCCTGCTCCTCGGGCGACAGGGCGCCGCCGGCGGGTTGCGACGGACGCTGACCTTGCGGACGTGGCGCCTGAGAGGCCTGCTGCGGACGTGCGACATCGAAGCCCTGCGGACGTTGCGGTCCGCCGGCGCCTGCACGGCGCTTGGTCTCGACCACCACCGTCTTGGATCGGCCATGGCTGAAGCTCTGCTTCACGGTCCCGGTCGGGACCGATCCCACAACGCGCGGCTTCAGGCTCAGCGGAGCACGCGGCCCCGTCTGGGACGGCGTGCCGCCCGCGTTGCCCTGGCCTTCGTTGGTCTTGTCGTTTTCGTCGCTCATCCGGTCGCTTTACTCGGGGCGGAAAGGCCCGCCGTCCTCATCTAATACCCATGAACGACCGTGAGCCCGTCTCCGCCCTTGGAGACAGGCCCTCGGCCGCCAAAATCCTCAGCTCGCCCCACCTTGATCAAGGTCAGTCGGGGTTGCTCCCGCCGGTCCGTCCTCGACACCGGGAACATCCCAGTGAGGGGGGCGAAGCGGCCGAAATCCAGCCAGTCGTTCGACCTCTATGGTCCACCGATCGGCGCGTCCGCCCGCAAGCAGGACGGCGTGTATCGCATTTTCCAGCCCAAGGGCCAAACTCAAATCGTCCACAGAGAACGCGCCGCAGACTTTCGCGGTCTGATGGCGGGCCAGGGCGAGGATCTTTCCGCGTCCGTCGGCCGAGCCGTCGGCGGCCTCCACCACCCAGGCGACCTTGCCTGCCCGCAGATTGGCGGCGCACTTTTCGAAGCCTGAGATAAGCACGCCTTCGCGTCGGGCAAGGCCCAGTTGGTCGAGACAGCGCCGGAACAGCAGCCGTTCGACGACATCGGCCAGGTCGGCCGGGGCGGTCAGTTTGGTCTTGGCCGAGCGGGTGAAGCCGTTCTTCTTGACCGCCGTCTCGATCGAGGCGCGGCTGGCTTCGACCCACAGGCCGCGTCCGGGCAGTTTCCTGCCCAGGTCGGGAACCACCTGGCCATCGGGCCCGGCGACGAAACGGATCAGGCGAGATTCGTCCATGACCTCGTGAGAGACGAGGTCCCGGCGTTCTCTATCGATCGTTGCGTCGCGCAAGCTCATATGTGGCCAGGTCTCCCATCACGCGTTCGACGGTTCGGAGTCGTCCTCGGCGAGGACCCCCGTATCGTCTGTAGCGTCGTCGGTTTCGGTCTCGACAGGCGCATCGCCGAATACCTGGTCCGGGTCATATTCGCCCTCGGCGAACTCGCCTTCCTCAAACTCTTCCGGCTCGGGCTGCGGCAGTTCCGAAGCGTCGATCCAGCCGGCGGCGACGCGCGCCTGCAGGATCAGCAGTTCGGCGTCTTCCTGGGCCAGGTTGAAGCTCTCCAGCACGCCAGGCACCTTGACCCGTTCGCCGTTCTTGACCTCATAACCGCCGCGGATTTCATCGGTGGCCAGGTCGGCTAGGTCCTCGACCGTCTTCACGCCGCCTTCGCCCAGGGCGACGGCGATGGGCAGGGTCACGCCCGGCACCTGAAGCACGCCGTCCTCGACGCCCAGTTCGACGCGCTTGGCGTCCAGCTCGGCGGCCTTCTTGTCCAGGAATTCGCGAGCGCGGGCCTGCAGTTCCTCGGCCGTTTCCTCGTCGAAGCCTTCGATCTCGGAGACTTCGTAGGGGTCGGCATAGGCCAGGTCTTCGACCGTGGCGAAGCCTTCGGTGACCAGCAGCTGGGCGATGACCTCGTCCACGTCCAGGGCTTCCTGGAACAGGCCGGTGCGCTCGCTGAACTCGCGCTGGCGACGCTCAGAATCCTGAGCCTCGGTGATGATGTCGATCTGCCAGCCGGTCAGTTGCGAGGCCAGGCGGACGTTCTGGCCGCGACGGCCGATGGCCAGCGACAGCTGCTCGTCCGGCACGACCACTTCCACGCGGCCGGCTTCTTCGTCGAGCACGACCTTGGAGACTTCGGCCGGGGCCAGGGCGTTGACGATGAATGTCGGCTCATCCGGGTTCCACTGGATGATGTCGATCTTCTCGCCCTGCAGTTCGGCGACGACCGCCTGAACGCGCGAGCCGCGCATGCCGACGCAGGCGCCGACGGGATCGATCGAGCTGTCGTTCGACAGGACGGCCATCTTGGCGCGCGAACCGCTGTCGCGGGCGGCGGCGCGGATCTCGATCACACCGTCATAGACTTCCGGCACTTCCTGAGCGAACAGCTTGGCCATGAAGCCGGGGTGGGCGCGCGACAGCATGACCTGCGGGCCCTTGGCCTCTGGCCGGACATCATAGATGTAGGTGCGGATCCGGTCGCCGATGTTGAACACTTCGCGCGGGATAGACTGGTCGCGGCGCATGACGCCTTCGCCCCGGCCCAGGTCGACGATGGTGTTGCCGTATTCGACGCGCTTGACCGTGCCGTTGACGATCTCGCCGACGCGATCCTTGAACTCTTCGTACTGGTTGGCGCGCTCGGCCTCGCGGACCTTACCGGTCACGACCTGACGGGCCATCTGCGTCTGGACGCGGCCGAACTCGAACGGCGGCAGGGTCTCGACGTATTCCTTGCCGACGACGGCTTCGGGATCGCGCTTGGAGGCGTCCGTCAGGCGCACCATGGCGCTGTCGTTGAACTCTTCCAGCTCGTCTTCCGGCATCCAGTCGTCCTCGACGATGGTGACGTGACGGGTCAGGGACAGTTCGCCGGTCTTGTGGTCGATCTTGGCGCGGATGTCGTGATGGGCGCCGTAACGCGACTTGGCGCCCTTCTGGATGGCTTCTTCGATCGCCTCGATGACGACCTCGCGCTCGATGTTCTTCTCTTGCGCGACCGCATTGGCGATCTGCAGCAGTTCGAGGCGGTTGGCGGAAATACCGGTGACGGCCATCAGGCGTTGTCCTCAGAAGGGGTCGTGGTGTCGGTTGTTGCGTCTTCGGCTTCCCCTTCGGGCAGGCCGTCGTCTTCGGGTTCGCCGCGCGCGGCGCGAATGGCGGCGCCCCGCTTCATCAGGGCGTCGGTCAGGACCAGCTTGGCGTCGCTCAGCCAGTCGAACGGGATCAGGGCGGTGTCTTCCTCGCCGTCCAGGTCGATCAGGACGTTGCCGTCCTCATAGCCGGCCAGCACGCCCTTGAAGCGTTTGCGGCCCTCGATCATCCGGTCGGTCTCCAGACGCGCCTCCTCGCCCTCGAACAGGTCGAAGTCGATGGGACGGGTCAGGGGCCGGTCGATGCCGGGCGACGAGACTTCCAGCATATATTCGCCGGCGATGGGGTCGGCGGCGTCGAACACCTCCGACACGGCGCGGCTCAGCTTGGCGCACTGTTCGACAGAGATGTCGTGGTCGGACGGGCGTTCGGCCATGACCTGGAGGCGCTGGCGCTTGGAGCCGGTCATTAGGCGGACACGCACGACTTCCAGACCGAGCGACTCCGCGATGGGGTCGATCAGCTCCAGCAGTTGGCGGTCCTGGGCGGTTCTTGCGCGCAAGCGACGAGTATCCAAAACAAAAGCGGCGGTCCGTCCGGGCCGCCGCTTGAAACGACGCCGTTGGACGCCGGTCTAACGATGTGAGGGGCCATATAGGCGTTTCACATTCGCTTGTCAGCCCCTTTCGGAGTCGCAAGCCTGATCGTCACCCACGCACACGACGAAGATGACGATCAGATACTCGAAGTCGATGCAGACCCTAGAACTCTTCCCAGCCATCTTGCGCAGGCACGGTCTGAGGCTTCAGCGCCGCCCCGCCGCGACCGATGGTCTTGAGGGCGGCGGCCATGTGGCTGGATCGAGTAGGAGCCGTGGCCGGCGCGGATGGTCTGGCCGATGCACGGGATGCGGGGGACGTGGCGCGGGCCGGGGCGGCGTCGCCGACGCGGAACTGGGCCACCGAGGCTTGCAGCGATTGGGCTTCCTGGGCCAGCGAATGGCTTGCGGCGGTCGATTGTTCGACCATGGCGGCGTTCTGCTGGGTGACCTGATCCATCTGGTTCACGGCGGTGTTGACCTGGGCCAGGCCCACGGCCTGTTCCTGGGCCGAGGCGGCGATTTCGGACACCAGCCCGTCGATCTCGGCGACACGGTCCACGATCCGTTGCAGGGCTTCGCCGGTCTGACCGACCAGTTTGACGCCCGATCCGACCTGGGTAGTCGAGGTCGAGATCAGGGTCTTGATCTCCTTGGCCGCTTCGGCCGAGCGCTGGGCCAGGGCTCGGACTTCGGAAGCCACGACCGCGAAGCCGCGACCGGCCTCGCCCGCACGAGCGGCTTCGACACCCGCGTTCAGGGCCAGAAGATTGGTCTGGAAGGCGATCTCGTCGATGACGCCGATGATCTGGTTGATCTGCGACGATGACCCCTCAATGGCCTGCATGGCCTGGACGGCATCGCGCACGATGACGCCCGAGGTTTCGGCATCGCCCTTGGCGGCGCGAACCACATCGGAGGCCTGACGGGCGCCGGAGGCGGTCTTGTTCACCGTGGCGGTGATCTCGTCCAAAGCTGCGGCTGTTTCTTCCAGACCGGCGGCCTGTTGTTCGGTGCGGCGCGACAGGTCGTCGGCGGCCTGGCTGATCTCGCCGGCGCCGGAACGGATGCCCGAAATGTTGCCGACCACGACCGCAATGGCCTGTTGCAACTGGGCGATGGCGGCGTTGAAGTCGGTCTTCAGTTGCGCCGCCTTGGGCGCGAACTCGGCCTCGATCCGATAGGTCAGGTCGCCGTCGGCCATCGCCGACAGACCTTGGCCCAAGGCGGTGATGGTGACGCGGTCGGCCTCGGTCTCGCGCGCCTTTTCGGCCTCGCGGGCGGCGCGTTCCTGTTCGCTCATCGAGCGTTGCGACAGGGCCTCGACCTCCAGACGATCCTTTTCGATGGCAGCGTCGCGGAAGATGGCCAGGGCGGCCGCCATCTGACCGATCTCGTCACCCCGCGCCACGCCGGGAATTTCCGTGGTCTTGTCGCCATCGGCCAGGCCGCGCATGCGCCGGCCCAGGGCCACGACGGGCGTCGAAACGGAACGTCCGATGAACCAGCCGGCCGCCACGGCGGCGAAGGCCACCAACAGCGCCAGGCCGCCCAGCGTCAGCGCCGCCTTGCCGACGGCCGCCGCGATCTGGTCCGTATAGACGCCCGAACCGATCACCCAGCCCCAGGGCGCGAAGCCCTTCACATAGGAGATCTTGGGCGCAGGCTGTTCCTGACCCGGCTTGTCCCACTGATAGTCGACGAAGCCCTCGCCGTCCTTCTGCACGACGGCGACGAACTCCTTGAACATCAGCACGCCGTCGGCGTCGGTCTTGGCGCTCAGGTCGGTGCCGTTCAGGGCCGGCTTCATCGGATGCATCACCATGTTCGGATGCATGTCGTTGATCCAGAAATAGTCGTCCTGGCCATAGCGCATAGCGCCGACCGCCGCCTTGGCGGCTTCCTGAGCCTGATCGCGGGTCAAACGGCCGGCCTGCTCCTCGGCCTGGTAGTGGGCGACGACGCTATAGGCGATCTCGACGGTCTTCTTGGTCCGGTCGGCGATGTCTTCGCGCATCACCGCATTGACCTGAAACAGGCCCAGTCCCGTGACGATCAACAGACCGGCGATGGTCACGAGCGTCAGAAGATTGATCCGTCCGCCGATCGACAAGGTTTTCATGTGACGTTCCGATAATGAGTTCGAAGCGTCACATTTCCACCAATCAGGTTAACTTTGGCCGAACACCGCCGCTAGGTAGAAGCCCGTAGCGGCGGCATTTCGCGCCTCAAAACTCCTCCCAGCCGTCGGATTGCGGTTCGACCTTACGCGCCGCGCCGCCGCGTCCGATGGTCTTGAGCGCGGCAACCATGCGGTTGGCGGGCTTGGCGGGCGCGGAAGGCGTCTGCCGCATCGGGGCGGATTGGCGCCTTGTCGGCTTTTCGACGCCATCGCCGACGCGGAACTGGGCCATCGAGGCTTGCAGTGATTGAGCCTCCTGGGCCAGTGAATGGCTGGCGGCGGTGGATTCCTCGACCATCGCAGCATTTTGCTGGGTGACCTGATCCATCTGGTTCACGGCCGTGTTGACCTGGGCCAGGCCGACGGCCTGTTCCTGAGCCGAGGCGGCGATTTCACGGACAAGCCCGTCGATTTCAGCCACCCGGTCCACGATCCGCTGCAAGGCCTCGCCGGTCTGACCGACCAGTTTCACGCCCGAACCCACCTGTGAGGTCGATGTCGAGATCAGGGTCTTGATCTCCTTGGCCGCTTCGGCAGAGCGCTGGGCCAGGGCGCGCACTTCGGAAGCCACCACCGCAAAGCCGCGACCGGCCTCGCCGGCCCGCGCGGCCTCGACGCCCGCGTTCAAGGCCAGAAGATTCGTCTGGAAGGCGATCTCGTCGATGACGCCGATGATCTGGTTGATCTGGCTCGACGATCCTTCGATGGCCTGCATGGCCGATACGGCGTCGCGCACGATGACGCCCGAGGTCTCCGCGTCGTTACGCGCAGCCTGAACCACATCGGAAGCTTGACGTGCGCCCGAGGCGGTCTTGTTCACCGTGGCGGTGATCTCGTCCAACGCGGCGGCGGTTTCCTCTAGCGAAGCCGCCTGCTGCTCGGTGCGGCGCGACAGGTCGTCGGCGGCCTGAGAGATTTCACCTGCGCCCGAACGGATGCCCGAGATGTTGCCGACCACGACCGAGATCGCCTGCTGCAACTGGGCGATGGCGGCGTTGAAGTCGGACTTCAGCGATTCCGAACGCGGCGCGACCGCCGCGGTGAACCTGTGGGTCAGGTCGCCGTCGGACATCGCCGCCAGGCCCGCCGCAAGCGCGCCCAGGGCCACGCGATCCTCCTCCGAGATCCGCGCCTTCTCCGCCTCGTTTGCAGCGCGTTCCTGTTCGGACATGGAACGTTGCGCCAGGGCCTCCTGCTCCAGACGGTCGTTGGCGATCGCCGCTTCCTTGAAGGCCAGGACCGACCCGGCCATGTTGCCAATCTCGTCCTTGCGGCCGACCGCAGGCACGTCGATGGACTTGTCACCCCCCGCAAGACGCCGCATCGCCGATGCCATCTGGTCGAGAGGCCTCGACACCATCCTGATGACGACGAAAGCCGATACCGCCGCGACCAACAGGGCGATGATCGCGATCACGGACATCATGACCTCCGCCATCAACAACTCGGACTTGGCCTCGGCGCCGGCCTTCTTCGCCTCGGTGGTCTGAAGCGTCACCAGGCTGGATATATCCTCCGTCACCGGGTCGATGGCAGGGTAGAGGTCAGCACGAACGAACGATTCCAGTGCGGCCTGATCGCGCCGGATCAGTATGTCTTCGAGACGTTCCGTCGCCTTGGCCGCCGCCGGCAGCTTTTGCTCGACCGCCTCGACGAGCTCGGCTTCCCGAAGGGTCAGATCGGTATTCTTGTAGGCGGTCCAGTTTTGCTGAATCGCTGAATCAGCCTGTTTGAGATGCTCGACAGCCTCGCCGAAACTCACTGTGCCGGCACGCGCCTTGTGCGCGGTATCGACGATGTTGACGGCGTACATGTCGCTGACGACCTTGAGCTGTTCCAACGGAACGACGCGATCGTAGATGATCGTTTGGATTTTCTTGTCCGCCGATATCAGGGTCAGAGACCCGCAAACGATGGCGGCTACAGTCGTTGCGACCAATGCCGCGACGCTCCAGCACAGACGAGCCTTGATGCTATTGAACACTTGAGCCTTCCTTCGTGTCGTCCCGTTATTATTTTTTGAGCAGTCACGCCTAGGGAGGTGTGTAGGCGCCCGGCTGTTACGCTGTAAGCAACTGTAATCGGGTGATTGATGGGCGCAGCCCGAACATCGACTTGACCAAGACAAGTCCAATCATCGGCCTGAATCAGCAAAAGCCGTCAGATCGGCTCCCCAAGCCTCTCCCCCTGATCGGGTTCATTCTCTGGATGTCGCCCAGCTCGCGGCCGTGCCAGCGCGACAAAATCACGCAGCCAACATCACAGCCGATGATTAAGGATGTCTGTAAATCAAAGCTTTGCAGGAAATTTCTTTCCTGCTTTCAATCGCTTGAAATAAACAGCAGTAATAAACCGGCGATATTTACTTTGCGCAATCAGCGCTGAGGCACGTCGCGTGAAATACGGCGTGAGAACTCCAGGAAGACCGGCGCGGTGTCGCCCAGCTTCTTTTCCTCATAGCGGGTGACGACGTGGTCGGCGGGCGGGACGAACCAATCCTGATCGGCGGCGCCGATCCGTTCCAGACCCGGCGTGCGGTTCAGGCGTTCCAGCGCCCATTCGGCATAGTCCAGCCAGTCGGTGACGAAGCGCAGCGTGCCGCCCGGTTTCAGGATACTGGCGAAGGCCTGGGCCGTCTCGTCCTGCAACAGGCGACGCTTGTTGTGGCGCGCCTTGTGCCAGGGGTCGGGGAAGAGGATCAGCACCCGGTCCACCGAGGCGTCGGGCAGGGCGTCGACCAGATCGCGGGCGTCGTCGGCGTGGATGCGGACGTTCTTCAGACCGCCCTCCTCGACGTGACGCAGGGCAGAGGCGACACCGTTCAGGAAGGGCTCGCAACCGATGACCAAGGCGTCCGGCCGTGTCGCCGCCTGGGCCGCCATGTGCTCGCCGCCGCCGAAACCGATCTCCAGCCAGACCTCGGTCGCCTCGGGCATTAGAACCTTGGGGTCCAGGGGCCCCGCCTTGGGATCGGGCACGGCGATCTGCGGCAGCAGGGTCTCCATCAACGCCGCCTGGCGGGGCTTGATCGGGCGGGCCTTGATGCGGCCGAACGACCGCAGCGGGCGGTCGAGATGGGGGTTTTCGTCCTCGGGACGGTCATCGGCGTTCATGCGCCTGCCGTTAGCCGTCGCGGGTGCGGGCGTCCAGAAGACGAACGCCGAAACCTTTTGACGGTCGCGACCGAACGCCCTTCTATGACTGTCACAAGCGGCGTCGGGGCTGACGCATCGCGGGAGAGGGATTTCGATGATCGGACATCATCTGCGGGGCGTCAGCCTCGCGGCCATAACATGCGCCGTGCTGGGCCTGTCGGCCTGCGCCACTACCGGCCAGACCCCTGATGATATGGCCGCGAAAACGTCGAAGGACCGGACCCTGGCCGCCGGCCTCGACCCCGCGACGACGCTGGATCCCTACCCTTCCACCTATCAGCCCCTGCCGCGCGAGAACTTCGCCGTGGTCGGCGCCACTGTCCTGACCGGCACGGATCGCAAGATCGAGAACGGCGTGGTCGTGGTCACGGACGGCAAGATCGCCGCCGTCGGCGACGCCTCGACCCCCGTCCCGACCGGCTATCGCGTCGTCGAGGCGCGCGGCCGTTATGTCACCCCCGGCGTCATCGACGTTCACAGCCACTTGGGCGTCTATCCTTCCCCCGGCGTCAGCGGCATGAGCGACGGCAACGAGGCGACCAGCCCGAACACCGCCCAGGTCTGGGCCGAACATTCGCTGTGGCCCCAGGATCCCGGCTTCAACACCGCCCGCGCCGGCGGCGTGACCACGCTTCATATCCTGCCCGGCTCGGCCAACCTGTTCGGCGGTCGCGGCGTAACCATCCGCAACGTGCCCTCGATCACCATGCAGGGCCTGAAGTTCCCGGCCGCCCCCTATACGGTCAAGATGGCCTGCGGCGAGAACCCGTCGCGCGTCTATGGCGGCCGCAACCAGAGCCCGGCGACCGGCATGGGCAATATGGCTGGCTATCGCGCCGCCTTCATCGCCGCACGCGACTACAAGGCCAAGTGGGACAAGTGGCGCGAGGACGGCGAAGGCGCGGCCCCAACCCGCAACCTGCAGAACGAAACGCTGGTCGGGGTTCTGGACGGGTCGATCCTGATCCAGAACCACTGCTACCGGGCCGACGAGATGGCGCTGATGATGGATATGGCCAAGGAGTTCGGTTACCGCATCACCACCTTCCACCACGCCACCGAGGCCTACAAGCTGGCGCCGCAACTGGCCGCCAACGGCATCTGCGCGGCCATGTGGACCGGCTGGTGGGGCTTCAAGATGGAAGCCCTGGACGCCATCGAGGAAAACGCCGCCCTGGTGGACGCCCAACAGGGATCGTGCGCCGTCATTCACTCCGACGACGCGGAACTGACCCAGCGCCTGAACCAGGAAGCCGCCGCCGCCCTGTCAGCCGGTCGTCGCGCCGGTTTGAACATCTCCGAGGAACACGCCATCGGCTGGATCACTTCCAACGCCGCCAAGGCCATCGGCATCGCCGATCAGACCGGCTCGCTGGAGGCCGGCAAGCGCGCCGACGTGGTGATCTGGAGCGCCGATCCCGTCTCGATCTACGCCCGCGCCGATCAGGTCTTCGTCGACGGCGCCCTGACCTTCGACCGCGCCAACCCCGCCTATCAGCCGACCAGCGACTTCGAGCTGGGCCAGCCGGGCTATGGCCTGACCGCCGCCAACGTCACGGAAGGAGCCCGCTGATGCGTCTGTCTCACATCCTCGCGGGCGCCGTCGCAGCGCTGTCTCTCGCCGTCCCTGCGATGGCGCAGGACACCGTGGCTATTGTCGGCGGCCGCATCCTGACCGGAACCTCCGTCATCGAGAACGGCACGGTCGTCATTCGTGACGGCAAGATCGTCTCGGTCGGCTCAGGCGGCGCGCCGTCGGGCGCGCGCATCATCGACGCGGCGGGCAAGACGGTCGCGCCGGGCTTCGTCGCCGTCGATTCTGGCCTGGCCGGGACCGAGGTCAGCTCGGTCAGCGGCACCAATGCGCTGCGCAATAGCTCGAACACCCTCAGCGCGGCCTTCGACATCTCCTACGGGCTGGACCCCTGGTCCTTCACCCTGCCGGTCGCGCGCCTGGGCGGCATCACCCGCGCCATCGTCGTGCCCCAGCACCCCGGCTCGTCCGGCGGCCATGTGCATGAGGACGAGACGGCCGGCGCCGGCGACGGCGGCTACCAGACGCCAGGCCTATTCGCAGGCCAAGCGGCGATCATCAACCTGGGTCAGGGGACAAACATTCTGGTCAAGCCGCGCGTGGCCATGGTCGCGCCGTTCGGCGAGGCTGGAGCGGGCATCGCCGGCGGCGCGCGCGGGGCGCAGTTCGTCCTGTTCAAGGAGACCCTGTCAGAGGTCCGCCTCTATGCCCGCAACAAGTCGGCCTATGAGCGGGCGGGCCTGCGCGACCTCAGCCTGTCGCGCGCGGATCTGGAGGCGCTGATCCCCGTCGCCAACGGGACCATGCCCCTGATCGTCAGCGTCCACCGGGCGTCGGACATCCAGCAGGTGCTGCGCCTGGCGCGCGAGGAAGGGATCAAGCTGATCCTGGACGGCGCCGAAGAGGGCTGGCTGGTCGCCGGCGACATCGCTTCGGCCGGCGTGCCCGTCCTGCTGAACCCCATCTCCAACCTGCCCGCCGATTTCGAGATGCGGGCGGCGCGGATGGAGAATGCGGCGGCCCTGAACGCCGCCGGGGTGGTCATCGCCATCAAGGGCAACGAAGGCTCGACCCACCGCGCCCGCGAAGCCCGCTACAATGCCGGAAACGCCGTCTCGCACGGCCTGCCTTACGGTGCGGCCATCGCCGCCCTGACGGTCAACCCGGCCAAGATCTTCGGCATGGCCGGACAGTTCGGCCAGATCACGCCGGGCGCCGCCGCCGACGTCGTGGTCTGGTCCGGCGATCCGCTGGAGCCGCTGAGCCAGCCGTCGGCCATCTTCGTCAACGGCGTCGAGCAACCGTTGACCAGCCGCCCGCTGATGCTGCGCGACCGCTATCGCCAGCAGACACCGATGCCGCCGGCCTATCGCAACTAAGGGCGGCTTTGGTCTGAACGGAAAAGGGCGGGGCCGCACAGTCCCGTCTTTTTTTCGTCTCCTCCCCCTCTGGAAAAACGTATCGACGCATAGCGCCGAAACGGAGGGGGCGTGTCCGCACGACCGTCAGCACCTCTGCGGCGTCCGGAGCCCCCACTTTGCGGTCCCCCTCGGCACAAGGCGGGAAGGAGACGGGAGCTGCCGAGACCTACTTTCCGATCAGGTGCCGATTTCGCAATGGCCCCATAGCCGCTGCTCGTCAGGACGACTACGGTGCCTATATGGGCACAATCTCGACAGCGAGCGGTCTTGTAGAATACCAGTGGGCGTCGGATGTGGACTTCGAAGGCATCAGGCTCGAAGTGCTGGCTGACGATGGGAACGTCATCTTTGACGTGAGTGTCCCGGAACAGGGAGCCATCACCGTCAACACATTCTCCGGCGAAGTATCTGCCAGCCTGATCGCTTCGGCGGTAGCCGTGGCTGAGGCGCGAAAATAGGGTCTCCGCCGCTCCTGCCGACGCTCCCGACCGCTGCTTCGCTCAGCCAGTCCCCTTCGACGACCTTCCCTCCTGCCAACCCTCGACGACCCGCCCCCGTCCGCGCTAGGTCACGCCCATGCCTACGGTCATCTACATCGACGCCGACGCCTGCCCGGTGAAGGAGGAGGTCTATCGCGTGGCGCGGCGCTATGGGCTGAAGACCTATGTGGTCTCCAACGGCTGGATGCAGGTCCCGCGCGAGGCCCTGATCGAACAGGTGGTCGTCGACGCCGGTCCCGATATCGCCGACGACTGGATCGCCGAGCGTGCGACCGTCGGCGACGTGGTCATCACCGCCGACATCCCCTTGGCCGACCGCTGCCTGAAGTCGGGGGCCCAGGCGCTGAAGTCGAACGGCCAGCCCTTCACGCCGGATTCCATCGGCTCAGCCCTGGCCGGGCGGATGGTGGGCGAGCATCTGCGGTCGATGGGGGTGGCGACGTCCGGCCCGCCGCCGTTCTCGGCCGCCGACCGCTCACGGTTCTTGCAGGCGCTGGATCAAGCCGTGGTCAAGGCGCGCAAGGCGGCCTCATGACCACCGTCATTCCAGAGGACGAGCTGGAGTTTCACTTCTATCGCGCCGGCGGACCGGGCGGCCAGAACGTCAACAAGGTCTCGACCGCCGTCCAGATGCGGTTCGACGTGAAGAACTCGCCCAGCCTGACGGAGCCGGTGAAACAGCGGCTGATGAAGCTGGCCGGCAGCCGGCTGACGCTGGAGGGGGTGATCCTAATCACCGCCGTCCGCCACCGCACCCAGGAGCGCAACCGCGCCGACGCCATGGAACGGCTGCAAGCGATGGTGGACGAAGCCTCGATCCGGCCGGTCTATCGCGTGCCGACCCGCCCGACCAAGGCGTCGAAGGAGCGGCGGCTGAAGGCCAAGACCACACGGTCCACAATCAAGTCCGGCAGAGGAAAACCCCGTCAGGACGACTGAGACGCAGGAACGTCTTGCAGCCGTTATCGTTCAGCTTCCACAGCAACGGTTGAGTGAGGCGCGGATGCGGCGATTTCGGGCGATGACGGTCGGGTTGATGCTGGCGACGGGCGGCCTCGGCGCCTGCGGCCAGTACGAAGTTCGAAAGAAGGAAAGCGCCGATCCCGGCCCTCAGGCGCCGGCCCAATCCGAACAGGACAAGGCCGTCATCGCCGCAACGCCGCAGGTTTCCATGTCCGCTCGGGATCGGGCCGAAATTCGCAGCGTGGCGCGCGGCTATCTTGACGAAGCCGCCAAGGAACTCGCCAAGGGCTTTTCGCCCGTCGCCGGCGTCGAAGATGTGGTCGTCGCGATGCAGCCGACGGAAGTTCACGCCTGGAAACTGAACCTGGAGAACGGCAAGAATTATCGCATCCTTAGTGAATGCGACAACGAATGCTCCGACCTCGACATGGAGCTGCTCGATCCGGCGGGCAAGATCATCGAACGCGACACGCTGCCGGATTCAGCGCCGGTGATAAACATCCAGCCCTCGGCGAACGGCGCCTACACCGTGCGCCTGGTGATGAAGACCTGCACGGTGGCGCCCTGCTATGCGGCGGCGCGCCTGTACCACCAGACCGGCCCCATCCCGGACGACGACGCGCCGCCTGCGACGGAGACCTGACGGATCAGCTCTCGGCCGGGCGGAACAGCAGGGCGGCGATCTTGTCGTCGGCGTCGAAGCCGATCATCCATTCGGTGACCTGGTTGTCGAAGGTGACCTTGAACATCTGGGCCTCGCCTTCCTGCCTGACGTACTGGACCGTCTTGATCGCGCCGAAACCCTTGATCAGCGGGATGACCTGGGCCTCCTGCTGGCGGATCTGGGTGCCCAGATTTGTCGTGAAGTCCGAATAGTCGAAGCCCGTGCCTTGGGCCGCTGCGATCACGGCTCGCAGCGCCTCTTCCGATCGGGCGATGTCGGGCGCCTGGGCCGCGCCGGTCGGCGCGGGTGCAGCAGGAGCGGGACGCGCCTGAGGGGTCGCCGACTGCGCGGGCCGATCGAAGGCGTTGGGCACGGCGCCGGCGGCGGCCTGGGCGAAGGCGGGAACGGGCGCCAGCAGGATGGCTGCGGCCAGGGCGGTCTTCATCAGGGTCGGCTTCATGCGAAAGCTCCGGTCAGGACAGATAGGGCCAGAGCGAAAGGCCCAAGGCCGTCAGGGCCGCGAGAACCGCGACCGTGACTGAAGCCGTCAGCCAAGCCGGAGTTCCCGACTTTTCGATGACCACCGCCGCCGGACGCGGCGGTTCCTGCACCAGGCGCGAAATGGCGCGGGCCGCCGCGATCATCTCGTTCAAGGCGTCGCGCGCCTGGGCCTGCGGCCCCAGCTCGCGGCGGATCCAGCGTTCGACCACCGGCTGGGCGGCCTTCCACAGGTCGTGGTCGGGTTGAAGCCGGCGCGCCACCCCCTCGACCGAGACCATGGTCTTCTGCAGCAGGATCAGCTCGGGCCTCAGCCGCATGTCGAACAGGGCCGTGATCTCGAACAGCTGCCCCAGCAGCCGACCCATCGAGACCTGGCTGGCGGCGCGCCCGATCACCGGCTCGCCCACGGCGCGCAGGGCTTGGGCGAAGGTTTCGACCGAATGATGGGCGGGCACATAGCCGGCCTCGAAATGCACGCGGGCGATCCGGTCGTAGTCCCGGCTGATGAAGCCCCACAAGATCTCGGCCAGATAGCGTCGCTCGGCCGGTCCCAGCCGCCCGACGATGCCGAAGTCGATGGCGGTCAGATGGGCAGGGGCGCTGGCGAACAGATTGCCCTCGTGCAGGTCGGCGTGAAACACCCCGTGGTCCAAGGCCTGAACAAGGAAGGCCCGCACGACATTGTCGGCCAGCAGATCGGTGTCCAGACCCGGCAGGTCCGCCAGGGTCGGATCGGTCATGGGTACGCCCTGCGCCCATTCCAGGGTGAGCACCCGCTTGCCCACTCCGTCCCAGATGACGGCGGGGGCGGACATGTATCCGTCCTTGGCCAGGACATCGGCCATCTCGCTGGCGGCGGCGGCCTCCAGCCGCATGTCTAGTTCCAGATCGAGAGAATTGGCGATGGTCTCGACAAAGGCCGAAGGCTCCAGCCGGCGCGCCATCGGCACAAGCCGCCACACCAGCCGCGCCGCCAGACGCATCGAGTCCAGGCCGTTGAAGACCCGCCGCTCGACGCCCGGCCGCAACACTTTGACCGCCACAGCCCGACCGTCGGCCAGGGTCGCGCGGTGCGCCTGGGCCAGGGAGGCGGCGGCGACGGGTTCGCTCAAATCGATGAACAAGCTCTCGACCGGCCTACCCAGCGATTTCTCGATCTCGCGCCGCGCCTCTTCCTGCGAGAAGGGCGGCAGGGCGTCCTTCAGCCGGCCCAGGTCGCGCGCGAACTCCAGGCCGAAGATGTCGGCGCGCGTGGCCAGCACCTGGCCCAGCTTGATCGCCACGGGCCCCAGGTGCTCGAACGCCTTGCCCAGCCTCTGACCCGGTCGGCCCTGCCGTCCCGCCTTGCCTGACAGCATCTGCACGAACCGGGCGAAGGGCCGGGTCCAGGCGGGCAACAGCGGTGTGACCTCGCGTGGCACCAGGGCGTCATGGCGCACCAGCACCCACAACCAGCCCAAGAGGCGCAGGAAGGAGGCCACCGGGTTCTGCACCGCCACGGTCGCGGGCGGCGGCGGCGCCGTGCGATAGATCCGGCTGGTCAGATCGCCCACCCGTGGTGGATGGCGGCGATCCCGCCCGACAGGTTGGTCACGGACACGCGGCGGAAACCGGCGTCCTCGATCAACCCCTTGAAGGCCGCCTGATCAGGGAAGCGGCGGATGCTCTCGACCAGATACTGATAGCTCTCGCGATCCTTGGCGACCCAGCCGCCGATGCGTGGAATGGCGTGGAAGGACCAGGCGTCATAGACCTTGCGGATCGGGCTGGTCGTCGGGCGCGAGAACTCCAGGCACAGGAACCGCCCGCCCGGCTTCAGCACACGACGCGCCTCGGCCAGGGCCTTGTCGATATGGGCCACGTTGCGGATGCCGAAGCTGATCGAATAGGCGTCGACCGAGGCGTCCGGCAGCGGCAGGTTCATCGCGTCGCCGACCGACCAGCTCATCTCAGGCTCGCCGCCCTTGTGGACCCCGGCAAGGATCATCTCAGCGTTATAGTCCAGCACGATCACATTGGCATCTTCGCCGCCGCGCCGTTCCTGGGCCGCGCGCGCCATCTTTGAATAGCGGCGGGCCATGTCGCCGGTGCCGCCCGCCACGTCCAGGATGGTCTCGCCCGGACGCGGGTTCAGCTTGGCCGCCGCCATGTCCTTCCAGATGCGGTGGACGCCGACGCTCATCAGGTCGTTCATCACGTCGTAGCTTGAGGCGACGGAATCGAAGACCCCGCGCACCATCTTGACCTTCTCACGCGCGTCCACGTCGCGAAAGCCGAAGGAGGAACGATCACCCGAGGAATGCGGGCCGTGGGAGGAGGCGTCGGTCATGTCAAAGCGTCTAGCGCGTCGCCGCGCCGCCGTCACCCGAAGTCAGGCGGCTTGCGGCTGCGGCAGCTTCAGATCCTTCATCACGTCACGCATCAGGCCGTAACAACCGCACGACGCCTTCTCCAGACCGTCACGGTCCAGCACCTTGACCCAGCCGCGCCCGCGCTGGATCAGGCTCTTGCCCTCCAGCACCGTCCCGACCTCGGAAACCGTGGCGCGACGCACCCCCAGCATGCCGGCGATGTCGGCCTGGGTCAGGTCGATGCGGTCGTCCTCGGCTCGGTCGTGCAGCATCAGCAGCCAGCGCGCCAGCCGCTCGTCCAGCCGATGCTGGGCGTTGCAGGCGGCGGCCTGCTGCACCTGGGCCATCAGCCCCTCAGTGAAGCGCGACAGGGCCAGGCGCAGGCTTTCGCTCGCATCCAGCGCCTCGCCGAACACCTCGGCGGAGCAGTAGGCGGCGACGCCGTCACGTTGCGAGATCGCCCGGCTGGCGGCGCGGGCGTTGAAGGGGCCGCAGGTGACGCCGATCAGCCCCTCGCGGCCGATAGCGGCGGTCTCGACCATCTTGTCGTCGGGCAGGATGGTCATCAGCGACACCACCCCCTTGATCGGAAACCAGACGTGATTGACCGCTTCGCCGGCGTCATAAAGCATCTGGCCGCGCGCGATCTCGCCCTGCTTCAGATGAGGTTCGATCCGCTTGCGGTCGGCCGCGTCCAGCGCGGCGATCCAGAGATTATCCATCTTAACCCCGCTGACGATCGGACGACGCGCAGGACGCCGTCACGGAACCCAGAACGCGGAAGCTTGACCATGTGTTCCGTAACGCCGGTCTAGCTGTGTCGCGCCAGCTTGCCGGGACCCACGAGGCGCGTTACGCCACTTGGAACCGACAAGAGATCGTGCTGGGAGATGACTATGGTGGACAACATCGGAGCCAAGGCGGCGTGCGCTTCACTGGACGGCTGGAAGCCCGGTGAAGACGGTCGCGACGCTATCGTGAAAGCCGTTCTCTTCCACGACTTCAACGCCGCCTTCGCCTTTATGACACGCGTCGCGATGCAGGCCGAAGCGATGGGACACCATCCCGAATGGTTCAACGTCTACAATCGCGTAGAAATCCTGCTGACCACCCATGACGCGGATGGCGTGACGGATCACGACGTGCAGTTGGCCCATTTCATTGACTCGATCACCGGCGATCTGACGCCCGGCGACGGACACGACTGATGGCCGCTGCCGACATCCGCACCGGCCGTGTCGCCGGAAAGACTGTCCTGATCACCGGCGCGGCCGGCGGCCTGGGCGAGGCCATGGCCTTCATGCTGGCGCGCGAGGGCGCCCATGTCGCCGTCACCGACATCGACGAGCAGCGCGCCGACCTGCTGGCGGCCCGCATCAATGACGAGCTGCCCGGCGCCGCCTTCGCCTATGCCCACGACGTGGCCAGCGAGGCCGACTGGGAGCGGGCCATCGCCGCCGCCGTCGCCGACCTGGGCGGCCTGTCGGTCCTGATCAACAACGCCGGCGTCGGCGGCCCCCTGGCCTTCGTCGAACAGGACACGGTCGAGAACTGGCAACGCCAGTACGAGATCAACCTGCGCTCCATCATGCTGGGCTGCAAATACGCCATGCCGTATCTGCGCGCCGCCGCACCGGCCTCTATCATCAACATCTCCTCGATCGCCGGCATGGTCGCCGCCCCCGGCATGGGCGCCTACAACGCCACCAAGGCCGCCGTCTGGATGTACACCAAGACCCTGGCGCTCGAAGCCGCCAAGGCCGACTGGAACGTGCGCTGCAACTCGGTCCACCCCGTCTTCATCAAGACCCCGATACTGGATCCTTTCATCGCCATGGCCGGCGGCGACGAGGACAAGGCCCACGAGCGTCTGGCGCGCGGCATTCCGCTGAAACGGATCGGGGAGCCCGACGACGTGGCGTATTGCGTCCTCTACCTGGCGTCGGACGAGTCGAAGTTCGTCACCGGCTCGGAGTTCAAGATCGACGGCGGCATGACGGCGCAGTAGGGCGCTCGGCCCTACTGCCTTCCTTCCTGGGCCTAACGCGCTTCGCCCTGCTTAAGGCCGCTGGCTTACCTTGAGGCGCCGTCTGAAGCCGATCATCCCGCCCTCGTCGCTTATTCGGGATTGAGGCCGCGCGCGCCTTGCTGTAATCGGCCCCTTCCGGCGTCACGCCGCATGCGCACCCGTAGCTCAGCTGGATAGAGTACTGCCCTCCGAAGGCAGGGGTCACAGGTTCGAATCCTGTCGGGTGCGCCATCTTTTTCAATAACTTAAGCCAACTTGACGACTGGCACGGCAGCCACGGGCAGGACCGGGGTAGGACGCTCATTGAAATTTGGCGTCCCGAAACGGCTTGAGCCTGCTTCGATAAATAGCGCTTTGGCTTTGCGGCAGTTCGCCATACGGCGGACACGGTTCGTCGCTGGCGGGGAGCCCGTTTGAAGTCGCCGCTAGATGTCGATCACATCTTTCAGCGCGGGCAGGGCGTCACTTGGCTCAATGCCTAATGCGGCCGCCCACGCCAAGAACTCCAGCACACTTAAGTTGCGCTCGATTGACTCGACCTTGCCGACAAACGACGGCGGCTTGCGAAGTTTGGACGCGAGGTCTCTCTGGGTGAGGCCAGCCGCAGTTCTCGCCGCGACAAGCGAGGCAATAACCGACCTATGAACTGGTGACGAAACCCACGCGGGCATGAAGGGACATCCAATGACCCTTCCGCTAATGACGCGCTTCCCCTATGCTCCCACAATAGGAGCGGGACAGCCGGTATGATGACTTCACGGTACTCGTCGAAGGCGCGTTACATCGTCGGCTTAGCCATTGCCGTCGGCGCGTCGGGCTGTAGTCAGATTGACGACTTGAAGCTGAAACGTGAAGTAGGTGAAAGCCTTCGAGCGCGCTTCCATAACGCCACAAATGCGGACGTGAGAAATCTTCATGTTGTGCGGTCGTCGCCAACCGCGCCGGGGGTAACAGTCTGTGGAACAGTCGAGTTAACTGACAGCTTCGGTCGAAAGACCGGCCCCGTGCGGTTCGTCCAAATCAAAGGCGGCGAAGCGACTTTGGAGACGGATTTCGGCGGGCTGGGCTCCAACAACGTTGACTATCTCTGCACCGGCACGACCACTGACGAAGGAACAGGTCGGGCGGCGGCGGCGGCGGAAGCGATGATCGCCGATGCTCAAAACTCTGCGCCATAGCTACCGACGATCCGCACTCATCGCAGACCGGCGCGCAGCTACTTGGTCGTGGGCAATACATCGGAGCTAAAGGGAAATGACGACAAAATCGCTTGCTTCGAACTCTATCGTCGCAACATCCGGTCGCCCGAAATCCTGACGTTTGACGAACTTCTCTATCGCGCCCGCTACATCGTGGAAAACATCAGCCGAGAAGTTGTCGAAAGCTGACGACAACTAGCGGGCGGCCAAGGGGATGCCCACGGCGGAGTGGGTTTCCCCTGATTCAATGGCTAGGTCGTCAGGAGGGGCCTCGCGAGGCCCGATGCGCTGGGAGGGGCGCGGGCGTGACGAGTGGCTCTAGCCTCGGGACGTAGATTGCCCACAGGAGGCGACTGTGAAGCTCGCGCACCGCCCGCGACAACAGGGCGTCTAGCCCCTCGCCTTCATCCCGCTGAATAGAATTTACCCCACACGCCAAGGCGATGATCTCCCTTTCCGTTCGGCCATACATCGCGAACAACATCGACGGCTTCGCAGTCACTTCCCGCCGGTCTTCAAGGCGTAACAAACGCCGCTCTAGGGCGCGCACTACTTTCGCCCCTGCTGGATTTGGGTTTCGAGCGCACGCACCCTATCTTCAAGTTCGCCGTCGCGTATCATCGCCGCGAGCGAGGTCAGCAAGTAGCAGAGCCGGGTTGCGGTTTGCGTTTCGATCCGCCCGACTTTTGCGTCAGCATAGACTTTAGCCAGCTCGCGACGGCATTCGCGAACCGTGTTCAGGCGCGGCCTGGCAGGGGTGGGGGGCGCGGGAAGCACTTCCCCCTCAACGACATAGATAGCTTTTACATCACGCATTGGTAGGCAACCGCCGTGGCTACAGACATTGAATCGGCCATTCTTGAAACGCCGGACAAATTCGATGAACAGGACTGCGTTGATCCGAGCGATTTATCCGCACAATACGAAGTAGATATGGATGCCCGGCGACCGCAATGGTTAAAAAATATGCTGTCTATTCGCTATCATCGATCAGGCGAAAACGACATACACTGACCTTCTGTGTCTCTGTTAAATCTACGTTCGGGTGAATGAAACCCAATACCTGCCCAACTAGAAGGTATAGATCGTATTGCAGATTTCCATCTGAATCTTTCTCAAACATCATACGGACTATCGCGCGAACGTACTGGTGCTTGGTCGTTGGCGGTCGTGGCGATGGCTTTTTCATCTAAAGCTCGTTCTGACTTTTCGGGCGACAAGTTCAGCGCTCTGGTCGCACCGGCCCACGCAATCGACCTGGACTAAAAAGCGGACCAATAGAGCCTCGGCCGATGACGCTCGCGGAAGAAGCGCAGGTCGATAATAGGAAAATGGTCGAACCGACCAAACCCTTCCAATCATTGAATAAAACGAAAATATAAGAAATAGGAAGAATAGTATTGTTGCTATCAGGCCTATATTATTCGACACTTTTTCTGAGACCTTCTTTCCACATGGTTTCTTATTTCCTATTTTCTGAACAGTGAACATTTTCAACGGATTGTCTTTCATATGACCAGTCCGATTTTCTTTAGGGATTGGATAAAGCGTTCTGGATTGGAAACGCAGAAAGACCTTGCTTTCGTATCGAACTGCTCAGCTAGTTGAGATTTAGATAGCTCACGTATTTCATCACCATTCAACAGATTGTCGATTGCCCGCTTCAACGCTCTTGTTGGGCCGGCCTTATCTCCACTAAATGCCGCAACCTTCAACAATCTGCGAGAAAGATAGCTTTCGGAAAACACACCACTTCCGTGCATTTTCTCGCTCGGTCCATAATTAGAGATACGCGCGTACGGCCAACTCATGTATTCGCCTATACATTTGATCACACAGTTGAGTTGTTTTAGTTCGTTACCACCTTCTACACCCACGTCACCTAGCTCAAATTTGTTGAGAGTTCGTCTCGTCTGAACCACGATCTCGTGGGTCGCATAGTGAGCTTCGTCAACAGAGATAAGAGGATTTAGATAGTTGCGACCAACCGCTATCACAGCTGCCAGTTTCATCGCCTTGAGGTGGGCTCGGTTCCAAAGCCCAGACGTGACTTCGGATTTATCCTTGTTCATCTCGTCGGTTGTCCAACGATCGAAATGCCGAAAAATATTGAGGGCATCATCGGTCATCGGCACGTTGTGAACGTTGCCGTTCTGGCCAAGTGCTAGGCATTGGGCCGTCAAATCACACATTCGTTGCACAAGCGATGATGACGGTTGAACGAGTTCCGAGCCCTCACGAATATATTCGCGGTCTCCCATGTATTCGTAAATCATGAAGCGGGGGAGCAAGCCTGACATGACCATACGTTCGTCGAGCATTTCGTAGAAACGTTCTGGAACGCTCTCTGCGAGTATTGTCAGGCTTGGGGAATGGAGCTGCTTGGTGTTGTTGGCTTTGTCGCTGTAAGCGATTGCCTCAAACGTATTGTCGCGCCCTGACTTGGAATACATTTGCAGCAGAACGCGCTCAATGCCCGACAGGTGCGCGTTGGCGTTGGGGCTCGCCATTTCTTTCATTTTGACGCCGAACTCGCCAAGGATTGAGACGATGCACGGTTTCTCTGCCATCCACTTAATCAAGCCCGCGCTTGAGACCAGCTCGCCGGGGCCGATGAAGTCAGCAGCGGCCGGAACGGTCTGGCGAACAGCCTTCATGAGCTTGGACGTGCCGACGCTGATTGCGTCTTTTCCAACGCCAGTACGTGCGAGCATCAGAACGTATTGGTTCAGGCCAGAGCCGCTAATGTTGTAGGCGCGGCCCATGATACCCGAGAGCAAGCCCACAGAGGCAGCTAGGGCGATTTGGGGCACGGGGCGCGGGCTCACTGACAGGATAAACGACGCCACGTCACCAACGAGGCCCGGTGGAAAATCACGGACTTGAACTTCTGAGGGAGCGATGTCACGGGAAGCTTCCTGGGCTTCCTGAGTAACCACCCCCTCGCCGATGTACGGCGCGGGTTTTTCGTACGTCACGGCCTCAAGCCGCGCTCTGCTTGGTCAGTTCAGCCGTTGACGCCACCGACCCCGACATACGGGCTTCGGCCCAAGCGTCCAGTTCGGAAGCACGATATAGGGGGTATGCGCCCATCTTTCGGAACGGGGGTCCGCCGCCAACACAGGCGAGCTTGGCGAGCGTCTCTCTGGTGTAAGCGCCATAGCGCTGTTGCAGGTAAAGCGCCGCCTCTGCACGGCGAAGGTAAGTCCGGTCTTCCATGTCCATCTCCATTAATGCGAGGGCATGGCGGGGTTTTACCGTGCGAGCTCGCTAACCGTCGCTGGACATTTTCAGTATTAAATAGCTCTCCGAATGTAGTCATATGCCGCGTTGCGGCTTTGAAATCCTTTCCAACCTAGACCATCAATTGTCGTTCTAGCCGCGAGACCTTTTTTCATGCCGCATTCGACTAAGATCGACCGAGCATAAAGGACTTTTTCTTTTTTAAGGTCGACGGGATATGGAATTCCGCGCTGGACTTCACAAGCTTGCATGTCTCAGAGCGCTTCTCTTATGCGATGAACTTGTGCTGACGAGTCAGAGCCGCCCAAAGCCGCCGAAATGGTATTAGCAATACGTTCGGAGGCCCGGCGCGTCGGATCGTCCGCGAAGTGGGAATATCTCGCGGTAGTCGTTGGCGAAGCGTGGCCTAGAAGTTTGCCGACCATGCCAAGACCCATGCCAGACGCCGCGCCAGTGGAAGCGTAGGAGTGGCGTAAGTCGTGGAGCCGCAAATCAGACATACCCGCGTGGGCAGTGAGCCGCTTCCACGGCCGTTTCAGATCGCTACGCGGCTTGTCGGCTTTTTCGCCGATGATGACGAAGGGGTTGCCTTGAACGCGGGGTAGTTCGGCGAGGATTTGCAAGGCTGGCGCGCCAAGCCAGATCTTTTTAGCCCCGGTTTTGGACGCAGGCAGGTTGAGGAAGCCGGTATCAAGATCAACGTGCGCCCATTCCAGATTCAGTATCTCGCCCGCCCTACAGCCCGTCAGTAGTAGCAGCCGAATTGCCGCGAGCGCGTAGGGGTCCAGCACTTCGCGTTGATGGGAGGTGTTGCGCGGCCGATGCTTGGTGAGCACGCCCTCGTTTAGTTGCCAAGGCAAGCCCACAGTTTCGGCTTCCCGTAGCGCATCCCCTAGCCGTTGCAGTTCATCGGGCGAGAGAAACCGTTCGCCCTTACCATCCGCATAGACTTTTACGCCGTGCCTCGGGTTTGTCGTCAGATAGCCGTGGGAAACCGCGTAGCTGAAAATGCCGCCAAGTAGCCGGACGGTTCGCGTCGCCGTACCTTTTCCGCCCGTGACTATCGCCCTGCCCTGCTTTCCAGTCTTTACGTCGATAGCCGTTTTACCGTTGGCGACAGCGCGCATGAACCTCTCGATATCGCCGCGTTCGATTTCGCCAATCCGCCGAGTGCCCAGAAGTGGTTTTATGTGGCGTTCAATACGGCCCTTGTCGGTCGCGAGTGTGGAGGCCTTTTTATCTTCACAGCCCTCAGCCAGATATTCGTCGCAGAGTTGGGCAACAGTCATTTCACCCCGACGTTTTGCTCGCTCCCCAGCTTCATCGCCGCCAAGCTCCGCTTTCGCTAAGATCGCTTGAGCTTGTTTGCGGGCTTCCGCCAACGTGATTTTATCAGCCTTTCCGACCGTGACCTTACGGGTAACGCCGTTACGTCCGCCGAAGTCGTATTGCACGATGAACGATTTAGAGCCGCTAGGACGGACGCGGACGCCAAATCCGGGGAGATCCCCACACCATTCGACATAGTCGGTCTGGCGCGTCGCTAGGGCGTCCAGACGCGGCTTGGTGAGCTTGGGCTTGTTCATCTCATTTCCTTGCGGGTAGGACGGGGGTAGGACGGCACAGGTAAAAGGATGCCACTCCCATCAATGCGAGGCAAGGGTCGTACGTTCCGAAATATTGATATAAAAAGGCTTTTCTCAATCTCCGGTAACAGGGGGCATGATGGATAAAGCTTCTACCGCTGCCCTCCGAAGGCAGGGGTCACAGGTTCGAATCCTGTCGGGTGCGCCATCTTCTTTTTCATGTGTCGGGTTTCAGGAAATCTGACTCCTGTTTCACTGAAGCGACTCAAAGCCCATGTTGGCGCGGAGCGGCAGTACCGCCGCTCGTTGGGTCGTGCAGTGATTTACCGATTTGTGGTTGCTCTACTATCATAGTGGATGAGGCTCGGAGCAAGAAAGCCCCAGTGGGCGCGTGGTGGCCATGGGTCACGGAATGCGTCTTGTGAACAAGCCAACCGGGCGGCTATGGCTGCGCCCGCGCCTGCGGCTGTAACAGCAGCGGACGATACGAGAGGATGCGCGCCTGTGAACACGATGGATAGCGACGATCTCGCAGGTAGGTTATGGAGCCTGTGCCATGTCCTGCGGGACGACAGCATAGTCTTTAATAAGTATTTGTCCGAACTGACCTATCTTCTGTTCCTTAAGAACGCGAAGCAGTTGGATGCAGAGCAAGCAATTCCGGAAGGTTCCCGATGGGATGACTTGCTCGCTGCGCGGGGCTCCGGCATGTTGGGCTTTTATCGCAAGCTTTTAACACGACTTGGTGAAGACGTTCAGAATGAAAACATTCGAAGTATTTTCTCATTCCCAACTACTGTTTTCTCACACGACGAAAATCTCGAAAAAGTTGTCGCTGGAATCCAATCAATTGATTGGCATGACTACGATCGAGACGGTCTCGGCCTGATATATGAGAGCTTGCTTGAGCGAAATGCGACAGAAGCTAGATCGGGTTCGGGGCAATACTTTACCCCCCGGCCCTTGGTCGATGCGATGGTGCGTGTGACGAAGCCCCGAGCTGGTGAAACGATCTCTGATCCGGCCGTCGGAACTGGTGGATTCCTGATAGCGGCGCATCGCGCGGGCACACCGGAAATGACGCAGGGATGTCTATATCAGGGCGTGGAAATCGAGCGGGATACATTCCGGCTCTGTCTGATGAACCTGTATCTCCACGGGATGAATGGTCGCCTTATTCATGGCGACGCACTCACTATCGATTCCGAGCCCCTGCTCTTATCTGATCTGATTCTCGCAAATCCGCCTTTTGGCGTTAGTTCAGGTGGTGCGCGGCAACGAAGAACCGACCTGCCTCACCCCACGGCGAACAAACAGCTATCGTTTCTCCAGTACATCGGACTTGCAATGGCTCCCAGAGGACGCGCGGCAGTTGTCGTGCCGGATAACGTACTATTCGAGCCTGGGGCAGGTCTGCGCGTAAGGCGCGATCTTTTGGAATTGTTCGATCTGCATACCGTCCTGCGCCTACCCAAAGGCATTTTCTATGCGCCTGACGTTCGAACAAACGTGCTTTTCTTCAATCGTCGAGACCCCGATCATGGCCCCGTGGATGAGGTCTGGTTCTACGATCTCCGAACGGGCATGCCGACCTTCACAAAACGGAAGACCCTTCGAGATAGCGATTTCGAGGAGTTTGAAGCAGCCTTCGGTGACGATCCATTTGGGCGCTCGCCCCGCAAGACTGGTCCCCGCTTCAAGTGTCTGACCAAGGACGAAATCCGAGCGCGGAACTATGATCTGGACGTTCGATGGAACGATGAGACCACCGAAGAAGAAGCGCCCGACCTAGCCGATCTTGTGAGTCAGATGGACGAAGCGCTCACGGAAGCCCGCGCGGCTTTGGTCGAGATCAGCGCCATCGTGAGTGGCGTGGATTCCGACACGGCGGTTACAAATGGCTAACGCGCCTCCGTTGTCGAGAAGTCCGCGGATCACGCGGGCGTATGCCGGGCCGCTGCTCGCGCGCTGCACCCAGGCCATGCCCCGCAGATAGCGCCCGACCAGAAACAGAATCTGGCCCTGCACAAGCGAGCCGCCCAGCACGGCCAGGCCGACTTCCCACAGCGGCAACATTCCACGATGCGCCAGCGCACCACCCGCGACAGCCACGGCCTCCCCCTCGGTCCCCGCACCAATAAAAAGGAAGGGAAGGCCAAGTTGGGCGACGAGGGTTTCGAACGACATGGCTGCGCCCCTGCGCCGGGCGAAACCGGTCTCGCTTAAGTCACCCGCCACGATGCAAAATATCGCTTTGACCAACCGCGCAGATACCGTGCCGAAAACTACGACCCCATTATTAGTGAGGCCCGCAGACTTTCCGACCACTAGCGCGTTATGGGCTCCATGACCGAAAAAGAACCGCGTAAAACGCCCATCGGTTACGAAGATGGGCCGGACAAGCCGACCAAGGGCGCATTTCGCTTGATCGCGCTGGCGATCGGCGTGGCCGCTCTCGTCTGCATTGGGCTCATAGGTATGGTGGTCATGAGGAGCGGCGGCATCTAAGTCCATCGTCCCCCGACCAAGTTCGGCGCCAATCTTCCGAGCAAAACGTCCTTAATCCTGACGATCAAATCACACTAGGGAGAAGACGCGCACGGAGGCGGAAATGGCGGCTTGGAGATTCTGGATCGATCGGGGCGGCACCTTCACCGACGTGATCGCTCGTGCGCCGGATGGCGTGTTGCAGACCCGAAAGCTGCTGTCGGTCAATCCCGAACAGTATGCCGACGCGGCGGTGGAGGGCATTCACCGCATCCTGGACGCTGCGCCTGGACCGCTGGCGCCGGGTCTGGTCGAGGACGTGCGGATGGGCACGACAGTTGCGACCAACGCCTTGCTGGAACGCAAGGGCGAACCGACGCTGCTGGCGATCACGGCGGGGTTTGGCGACGCGCTTCGCATCGGCTGGCAGGCGCGGCCTGAACTGTTCGTGCGCAACATCGTGCTGAACGATCAGCTTTATGATCGCGTGGTAGAGATCGATGAGCGCGTGATGGCGTACGGCGCCGTCGATCGGCCGCTGGACGAGGACAGGGCCCGCGTCGATCTGGCGGCCGCCCATGCATCTGGGCTGCGCGCCATCGCCATCGTTCTGGTCCACGGCTGGCGCTTCACCGACCATGAGACACGCCTGGCGGAGATCACACGCGAGGTCGGGTTCGAACAGGTTTCGGTCAGTCACGAGGTTGGTGCGCTGATCAAGCTGATCGGGCGTGGCGACACCACCGTAGCCGACGCCTATCTGTCGCCCATCCTGCGCGCCTATGTGGAGCGGGTCGGGGCCGATCTGGGCGAGGCGACGCCGCTTCAGTTCATGCAGTCGTCGGGCGGGCTGACGGCGGCCGACGCCTTCCGGGGCAAGGACGCCATCCTGTCGGGACCGGCGGGCGGCGTGGTGGCGATGGCCGAGACGGCCAAGGCGGCCGGGTTCGACCGCGCCATCGGTTTCGACATGGGCGGCACCTCGACCGACGTGTCCCATTTCGCCGGCGACTATGAGCGGACCTCGGACGCCGTGGTCGCCGGCGTGCGGCTGCGGGCGCCGATGCTGAGCATTCACACCGTGGCCGCAGGAGGCGGCTCGATCTGCCGGTTCGAGGGCGGTCGCCTGAGAGTCGGGCCCGAATCCGCCGGCGCGGTTCCGGGTCCGGCCGCCTACCGGCGCGGCGGACCGCTGACGGTGACCGACTGCAATGTCATGCTGGGCAAGCTGAGCCCCCACTTTTTCCCGGCGGTCTTCGGGCCGAACGCCGACCAGTCGCTGGACGCCGAGGCCGTGCGCGACCGATTCGCCGCCCTCGCGGCCGAGGTGGAGGCCGCGACTGGACGCGCGACGACGCCGGGCGCGCTGGCGGAGGGCTTCGTCACCATCGCCGTGCAGAACATGGCCGAGGCGATTCGTTCGATCTCGATCCAGCGCGGCTATGATGTGACCCGCTATGTGCTGAACTGTTTCGGCGGCGCGGGCGGACAGCACGCCTGTCTGGTCGCCGATGCGCTCGGCATGACCAGGGTGCTGCTGCATCCGTTCGCGGGCGTCCTGTCGGCCTATGGCATGGGTCTGGCCGAGGTGCGGGCCATCCGCCAGGCGACCGAGGCGACGCCGCTCTCCGCCGCACGCGACACGGCCCTGGCCGACAGGATCGCCGAGCTTTCGACGGCCGCGCGCGCCGATTTGAAAGCCCAGGGTTTCGCGGCCGACGCCATTTCCACAGTCGCCCGCGCCGAGATCAAATTCGCCGGTTCCGACACGCCCCTGGTCGTGCCTTTCGGTCCCGCCGATGCGATGGCAGAAGCCTTCGAAGCCCTGCACCGCCGCCGCTTCGGCTTCTTCGCCGAAGACAAGGTCCTGGTCGTCGAGACCCTGGAGGTCGAAGCCGTCGGCCATTCGGACCAGGCGCCATCGATGCCGACCCTAACCACCGCGAGCGGATCGCTGGAGACCGTCGCGGTCCCGACCGTCCGCATGGCAGGTCAGGACCGCCAGACCCCCGTCCATCGCCGTGACGCCCTGACGCCGGGCCTGGCGATCGACGGCCCGGCCATATTGCTGGAGGACACAGGCACCACCGTGGTCGAGCCCGGATGGCGCGCGACCGTCGACGCCCAGGCCAACCTGCTGCTGGAGAGGGTCGTCGCCCTGCCGGCTCGCGTCGCCATCGGCACGGATGTCGATCCGATCATGCTGGAAGTGTTCAACAGCCGCTTCATGGCCTGCGCCGAACAGATGGGCGAGGCCCTGCGCGCCACCGCCTATTCGGTGAACATCAAGGAGCGGCTGGACTTCTCCTGCGCCATATTCGACGCGACCGGCGCCCTGATCGCCAACGCCCCGCATATCCCGGTCCACCTGGGATCGATGGGCGAAAGCATCCGCACCGTGATCGCATCACGCGGAGGCGGGCGGATGAGCAGGGGCGACGTCTATATGCTGAACGCCCCCTACAATGGAGGGACTCACCTGCCCGACATCACCGTCATCATGCCGGTGTTCCTGGACGATGACGCAGGCCCAGCCTTCTTCGTCGCCGCGCGTGGACACCATGCCGACGTGGGCGGCACGACGCCGGGGTCCATGCCCGCCTCGTCCCGGACGGTGGATGATGAGGGGGTGCTGATCGACGACTTCCTGCTGGTGGACGCCGGGCGGCTGCGAGAGGCCGAGACCCGCGCCCTGTTCGCCTCAGGCCGTCATCCGTCGCGCAACATCGATCAGAACCTGGCCGACCTGAAGGCCCAGATCGCGTCCTGCACGCGCGGCGCCGACGAACTGATCCGCATGACCGCCGAGTTCGGCCGGCCGGTCGTTGCGGCCTATATGGGCCATATCCAGGACAATGCCGAAGAGGCCGTGCGGCGCGCCATCGCCGCCCTCAAACCCGGCGCCTTCGCCTATGAGATGGACGACGGCGCCGTCATCCGCGTCCGTATCGACGTGGACACTGAGGCGCGCAGCGCCGTCGTCGACTTCACCGGAACCAGCAAACAGCGACCGACCAACTTCAATGCGCCGCTGTCGATCACGCGGGCGGCGACACTTTATGTCTTCCGCACCCTGGTCGACGACGCCATTCCGCTGAACGAGGGGTGCCTGAAGCCGATCGAACTGATCGTGCCGGAGGGATCGATGCTGAACCCCCGCTATCCGGCCGCAGTGGTCGCCGGCAATGTCGAGACCAGCCAGGCGGCCGTGGACACCCTGTACGGCGCCCTGGGCGTTCTGGCCGCCAGTCAGGGGACGATGAACAACTTCACCTTCGGCGACGATGCGCGTCAGTATTACGAGACCATCGCCGGAGGCTCCGGCGCCGGGCCTGATTTCGACGGGACCAGCGCGGTCCAGACCCATATGACCAACAGCCGCCTGACCGATCCCGAGGTGCTGGAAACCCGCTTCCCGGTCCTGCTGGAAGAATTCTCGATCCGCCGGGGCTCCGGCGGCGCGGGCCGCTGGACAGGCGGCGACGGCGCGGTGCGACGGGTTCGGTTCCTGGAGCCGATGACCGCCGCCATCCTGTCCAACCACCGCCGTGTCCCGCCGTTCGGCGCCGACGGCGGCAAACCCGGCGCGACGGGGATCAATCGTATCGAACGCGCGGACGGAACGATCGACCCCCTGGCTTCGACGGCCGAGGTGTCCATGGCGCCCGGCGATGTCTTCGTCATCGAGACGCCGGGCGGCGGCGGCTTCGGCGAATGAGGCTTCCGCAGTCGGTCGAACCGCGCAATCCTCCGTATCGAGGGGGATGAACCATGCTGGTGCTTATCGGGATCGCGGTCGTGGTCGTGGGCTTCGTCGCCCGGATCAATCCGCTGGTGGTCATACTGGTCGCGGCGATCACGACCGGGGTGCTGGCGGCGGTCGGACCGGGCGTCGATGCGCGCGCCCTGCTGACGGCGGGCATCGACACCATCAGCCGGTTCGGCGAGGCCTTCAACGACAACCGCTATTTCCACATCACCTGGCTGGTCCTGCCGGTCATCGGCCTTCTGGAACACGCCGGATTGCAGGAACGGGCGCGGGATCTGGTGACCCAGGTCAAGGCGGCGACGGCCGGTCGGCTGATGCTGATCTATCTGATCGTGCGCCAGGCGACCTCGGCTCTGGGGCTGACCTCGCTGGGCGGTCATCCGCAGATGGTCCGCCCCCTGATCGCGCCGATGGCCGAGGGCGCGGCCGAGACCGAACATGGCCCCCTGACGAACAAGGCCCGGTTCCGCATTCGCAGCATGGCGGCCGGAACCGACAATATCGGCCTGTTCTTCGGCGAGGACATCTTCATCGCCATCGGCTCCATCGTCCTGATCGTCGGCTTCCTGGAACAGGCCGGGGTGCGGGTCGAGGCTCTGCACGTCTCGCTGTGGGCCATCCCCACCGCCGTCGTCGCCTTGCTGGTGCACGGCGCACGCCTGCTGATGTTCGATCGTCAGGTGCGCAGGGACATGGCCGTGCCCGACGTCGTCGAGGACGCGGAGGCCGGACGATGATCACGCTGGAACACGCCTATGTGGCGACAGGCCTGATGTTCGCGGCCTTCTCGATCCTCAGCCTGCGCGATCCGTTGAATCCGACCCGGTTCCGCAGCGCCCTGTTCTGGGGCCTGATCGCCGTCTCCCTGCTGTTCGGCTCATGGCTGGGCGGCCTGGGCAACGGCCTGCTGGTCATCGCCCTGGTCGTGATCGGCGCGATGGGCAAGCTGGGTGTCGGCAAGCCCGTCACCACGACCGGCGAGCAGCGTCAGGCTGGCGCGGCTCGCTGGCGCAACGCCCTGTTCGTCCCCGCGCTGATGGTGCCTTTGGTGGCCGTCGGCGGGACGCTCCTGGCCAAATACACACCGGCCGGCGCCTGGCTGATCTCGCCGGTGCAGACCACGCTGATCTCGCTGGGCTTGGGCTGCGTCGTGGCGCTGGTCGTCGCCATGGTCTGGTTCCGACCGCCGGTCATGGCCCCGGTTCAGGAGGGGCGTCGATTGATGGACTCCATCGGCTGGGCAGCGCTTCTACCCCAGATGCTGGCCTCCCTCGGCGCGGTCTTCCTCGCAGCCGACGTGGGTCAGGTGGTGGGCGATCTGGTGGCCCAGGTCATTCCCATGACCTCGGCCTTTCTCGCCGTCTTCGCCTATTGCGCGGGCATGGCCCTGTTCACCATCATCATGGGCAACGCCTTCGCCGCCTTCCCGGTGATGACCGCCGCCATAGGCCTGCCCATCGTGGTGCATCAGTTCGGCGGCGATCCCTCCATCGTCTGCGCCATCGGCATGCTGGCCGGCTTCTGCGGAACCCTGATGACGCCGATGGCGGCCAACTTCAACGTCGTGCCCGCCAACCTGCTGGAACTGCCCGACCGCAACGCGCCCCTGAACGGGGTCATCCGCGCCCAGCTGCCCACGGCGGCGATCATGCTCGTGGCCAATATGCTGCTGATGTATTTCCTAGCTTTCCGGTTCTGATCATGACGCAAAGCCTCGACGCCGCCCTCGCCTCCCGCTTCGCCGCCACCGCCCTGGGCCACGTGACACGCGAATATCCCAACCACATCATGCATGTGCTGACCGGCCCGCAGGACGCCCGCACCCCGCGCGACATGCATCCGATCTTCTTCGGCAGTTTCGACTGGCATTCGTGCGTGCACGGCTGGTGGACCCTGTTCACCCTTTATCGCCTGTATCCCGACATGGCCGAGGCCGACCAGATCCGCACAACGGCCGACGCCCTGTTCACGCCGGACAATGTCGCGGGCGAAGTCGCCTATCTGGACCTGCCGGAAGCCCGTGGGTTCGAACGTCCCTATGGCTGGGCCTGGCTGCTGATGCTGAGCGCCGAACTGGGTCGCCATGACACGGATGAAGGCCGCCGCTGGTTCGAGACCCTGCGTCCCCTGGCCCAGGTCTTCGCCGAGCGTTTCAAGGCCTTCCTGCCGCTGGCGGATTATCCGGTGCGGGTCGGAACCCACTACAACACCGCCTTCGCCCTGCGCTTGACGCTGGACTATGCCGACGCCCATGACGCCGATCTGGCCGCCGCCTGCCGCGACGCCGCCCTGCGCTGGCACGCGAACGACCGCGACTATCAGGCCTGGGAGCCGTCGCAGGACGAGTTCCTTTCCCCGGCCCTGATGGAGGCTGAGCTGATGCGGCGTGTCCTGCCCGCCGCTGACTACCGCACCTGGTTCGACGCCTTCCTGCCGCGCCTGGCCGAAGGCGAACCGGCGACGCTTCTTTCACCCGCGCGCGTCAGCGACCGCACCGACGGCAAGATCGCGCATCTGGACGGATTGAACCTGAGTCGAGGCTGGTGCTGGCGCGCCATCGCGGCGGCCCTCCCCGCATCCGAACCGCTGAAAGCCGTCGCCACGGCCGCCGCCCAGCGCCACCTCGACGCCGCCCTGCCCCACGTCACCGGCGACTACATGGGCGAGCACTGGCTGGCCAGCTTTGCCCTGCTCGCATTGCATGACCCAGACGTCTCAGCATCGACGCGCTCTTCGGCGCAAGATCACCTTCGCTCGCCCCGTGTCAGATAGTTGGCCAAGCTGCTCACGCCGCAGCCATGGTTGACCCGTCGAGAGCCTGCGCATGACCAGCGAGGTCCACTAAAAGCGACGCCTTCGGCCCGCGCTCTAATGGAGAAGACGATCTTGTCAATCAAACGCCAGCTCGGACGCGCTTAGCTTATGGGCGTCGAGGCCCATATAGATCGATCTTTTCAAGGCCCGTTGGTCGACCACGTCGATTTCTATCCGTTGGAAGGCCTAGGCAAGTTCGACCTCCCGGTGCAGGGCAGCCTGGCTGTTTTGCTAGGTTTGGGCGGGGTCCCGACAGCAGAAAGCCCCGCCGTTTCGGGCGGGGCTTCTGGGCTTCTCACGAGGTGTGAGGTGTCGTTGGGTGCGGGAGTAGGATTTGAACCTACGACCTTCAGGTTATGAGGACGATTTTTGAAGTTTTCTCTTAGTACTCCGAAGCATCCGAATGTACGACAGAGCCATACGCCACTTAGGTTGCTGTTGATCTCCGCGAGCTTCTGAATCATCTTTTCCGCGATGTATTTCGCCCAGCTTTCCGGCCTCTCGCTTCCACCTCGCTGCCACGGAATCGGAGAGTCAAAAAGTTCGGTGTCTGAGAAAGGATGCTGGCATGGCCAATGAGAAGCTGACGAAGCGAGCGGTAGACCGGCTTGAGCCTCGCGAGAAGGATTACATTGTCTTCGACGAGGATCTGCCCGGCTTCGGCGTGCGGGTCATGCCGAGCGGCAAGCGCTTCTATCTGATCCAGTACCGTCGGCATGGTCGGACCCGACGCGTGATGATCGGTCCGCACGGACCAGTCACGGCCGAGATCGCCCGCCGCGAGGCGAACCGGATGCTGGGCGCCGTGCGGGGCGGCGGTGACGATCCCGCGACACTCCGGGATATGGAGCGCCAGGCGGCGACCATTCCCGAACTGGGCGCCCGCTTTCTCAAGGAGCACGTCGAGGTGCGCTGCAAACCCTCGACCCAATATGAGTACCGGCGAGCCGTCGAACTCTTCATCAATCCGTTCTTCGGCAAGCAGAGGGTCAGGACGGTGACGTCGGCCGACGCGGCGGAGCTTCACGGCAAGTACGCCCACACCCCATACCAATCCAATCGGGTCTTGGGCGTGCTGTCCAAGATGATGAACCTCTCGGAGGTGTGGGGCATGCGGGATCGGCGCACCAACCCCTGTGACGACGTTCGTCCCTTCCCGGAGCGGAAGCGTGAGCGCTTCCTGTCGCCCGAAGAGACCGAGCGCCTGGGCGCGGCCCTCAACGAGGCCGAGCGCTCAGGCGCGGAAAGCCGCTTCGCCGTCGCAGCCTTCCGTCTGCTGCTTCTCACTGGCTGCCGCCTGGGAGAGATCCAGCGGCTTAAGTGGAGCTACGTCGACATGGGCGCGTCGCGCATCCGCCTTCCCGACAGCAAGACCGGGGCGAAAACCGTTTACCTCGGCGCTGCTGTCGTCGAACTCCTGCGCAAGCTGCCGGAGGTGGACGGCAATCCCTACGTCATCGTCGGAAAGCTACCGGGAACCCACTTGACCGATCTTCAGCATCCGTGGCGTCGCATCCGGGCGTCGGCGGGTCTGGACGACGTTCGCATCCATGATCTGCGCCACACCTTCGCATCGGACGGCGTGCTGGGCGGCGAGGGTCTCCCGATGATCGGAAAGCTGCTTGGACACACTCAGGTCCAGACCACCGCTCGCTACGCTCACCTCGCCGACAATCCGGTCAAAGAGGCCGCGACGAGGATTGCTGGGCGACTGGCGGCGGCGCTCGGATGACCCGTCACCACCGACTGCATCAAGGCTGCGATCGAGTTATCCGCCAGACAGCAGAAAGCCCGTCATTTCTGACGGGCTTTCCTTCTTCCGTTGACAATGAGGGGGGGCTCGCGCCCGCGTGTCTCAAAGCCGATGCTCAATATAATGGTGACGGCTTGAAAACCTGTCAACCAGCGTACCTCCTGCCCTGTCCGGAGACGTCAGGGTTCCCGGATGTTCACTGACGATGAACTCCACGATTTGCCGGCGATCATCTCCGGACCGCGATTTGCGACCTATCTTCGGGCCTGCGGTAACGACACGGCTAGCGCCTTGCGGCTTTACGTCTGGAATGCCGAGGTCTCGGCGGCCTTCATCGTCCCGCTACACATATGTGAGGTCGCGGTCCGCAACGGCGTAGTCGAGGCTATCGAGCGCGTTCACGGCCCCAACTGGCCGTGGTCCAACGGCTTCATCCGAAGCCTACCCGCACCGAAGAAACCTCATCACTACAGTCCCCAAGTCAATCTTCGGGCCGTCGCAGCGAAGCAGCCGACCACCGGCAAGGTCGTCTCGGAGCTTAACTTCGCTTTCTGGGAAAAGGTCTTCACAGTCGGCCAGGACCAGCGCCTTTGGACGCCGCATATGCACGCCGTCTTCCCCGGCCTGTCCCCCGCGGTCCCAACTCCGGCGGCACGAGCGCAGGCGTTTCGGTTGCTCCAAGACATTCGGCATTTCCGCAACCGGACCGCACACCACGAACCGATCTTCGGGCGGCAACTCACGGATGACTATGCGAGCATACGGCTTCTGATCGAGTGGCGTAGGCCGACAGGCGCAACTTGGCTTGATCGCATTGAGCGTATTTCAGCTCTGTTGGCCCTCCGTCCGTAGATACGGGACGCTTTCGCCCCCAAACCGTCCGGATCAACTTCTGAATTGCGCCAGAAGCGGTCATTGGCAGAGCGCCTACATTCGGACATTGGGCTCGCCGCTCTCATGCCTGATACCGACCCGCTGCCGCGGGCGCCGACCGGCTCGCCCTTTCCTATTCGGCTTTGAGCAACTAGTCAGAGCGCGTCCTTCACTGTCGAGCTGCGAATGTCCCTTCCGAACTCCGCCGCCTCGCCCCTGCGCTCGAGAATTGAAGTCTGGGCCGCAGTGGGATTGGCGACCGTCTTGGCGTTCTTCGTCATCAGCGGCCTGATCGCCTACAGCAACATTGAGCAACTGCGGTCGAACAACGCGCGAGTGATTCACACGCACTCGGTCTTGGTCGGCGCTGATGAGCTGCTGTCGACTGTGCAGGATGCCGAAACCGGCCAGAGAGGATTTCTGCTGACTGGCGACCCTCGCTATCTCCAGCCCTACGACCGCGCCGTGGCCGCTCTCGACTCGCGCATTGAAGGTTTGGTTGCACTCACGCACGACAACCCTCGGCAGACCGCCAACATTGGGCTGCTCCGCCGCCACATCGACGCGAAAACAGCGGAACTTCGCCAGACCATTGTCCTTCGCCGTGCCGGCGACCGGGAGGCCGCGCTCGCCATCGTCACCACCGATCGGGGCAAGCTGGAAATGGAGGCCATCCGCGAACAGGTCGCGGCGATCCGGACGGAGGGTCTGCGCCAGCGCCAAGACTGGCTGACCCAAATGGAGACCGCCTATCGGACCGCCGTCGTCAGCGGCCTGCTGTCGGCGGCCCTGGGCGCCGCCCTCACGATCGCCGTCTTTCTTCTGATCCGGCACAGCGCCCGGGCGCGCGCCCGGCAGGAATGGCTCCAGTCCGGTCAGGTCGGTTTGGCAGAGGCGTTGAGCGGCGACCACACGGTCGAGGAGCTGTCGGAAAGGGTATTGGCTTTCCTGGCGCGCTATACGGGGGCCCACGCCGGTGCTCTATTCAAGGGCGAGGCCGGGCGCTTCCGCCGCACCGCCACCCGCGGCGTCCCGGCCGACGCCCCGATTCCCGTCGCCTTCGGGCTCAAGGAGGGCTTGCTCGGCCAAGTGGCCGACGAGGGGCGCGCCCTCCTGCTCAATGATGTACCCGAGGGCTATATGACGCTCGGGTCTGCCCTGGGCCGCGACATCCCCCGCCATCTCGTCATCACGCCGGCGCGGGTGGACGAGGCGGTCAACGCCGTCATCGAACTGGGCTTCCTTCAGGCGCCCGGCGAGCTCGTCCTCGAACTGTTGGACGCCGCCTCTTCTTCGATCGGCGTGGCCCTCCGCTCGGCACGATACCGGGCCGAACTTCAGGATGCGCTGGAAGAAACCCAGCGGCAGTCGGAGGAGTTGCAGGTCCAGAGCGAGGAACTTCGCGTCTCCAATGAGGAGCTGGAGGAACAGGGTCGCGCGCTGAAGGAGTCACAGGTCCGTCTTGAGCAGCAGCAGGTCGAGTTGGAGCAGACCAACAGCCAACTGGAGGAGCAGGCCCAGACCCTGGAGGCGCATCGTGACGACCTGGAGCGCGCCGGCGCCGACCTAACCCAGAAGGCGCAGGATCTGGAGCGGGCCAGCCAGTACAAGTCTGACTTCCTGGCCAACATGTCTCACGAGCTGCGCACGCCGCTGAACTCGCTTCTGATCCTGTCCAAGCTGCTCGGCGACAACTCCGATGAAAATCTGACCGAGGAACAGGTGCGTTACGCCCGCACGATCCAGTCCTCGGGTGACGACCTGCTGACCCTGATCAACGACATCCTCGACCTGTCCAAGATCGAGGCCGGCCATGTGCAGATGCGAGCCGAGGGCGTATCCCTGCAACGCGTGACAAGCGATCTGCGCCATCTCTTCCAGCCGATCGCCGACGAGCGCGGCCTCGACTTCACGATCACCCTCGACGACGACCTTCCCGAGATCGTCGAGACCGATCGGCAGCGGCTGGAGCAGATCCTCAAGAACCTGCTGTCGAATGCGTTCAAGTTCACGGAACAAGGTTCGGTGCGGCTGTCCGTCGCCCCGGCGGGCGACGACATCGCCTTCGCCGTGACAGACACGGGCATCGGCATTTCGTCCGACCAACAGGTCGGAATCTTCGAAGCGTTCCAGCAGGCGGACGGCACCATAAGCCGCAAATACGGCGGCACAGGTCTCGGCCTGTCGATTTCACGGGAACTGTCGCGCCTGCTGGGCGGCTCGATAATGCTGGACAGCCGGCCCGGCGAGGGCAGCACCTTCACCCTCGTCATGCCTCGGATCTATGACGCCAGCCAGGTCGCGCCCCGCATTCCCGGGGCGCCAAAGCCGATCAACGGCCCGCGACCGGCGACGCCGACGAGAAAGGGCGCTGCTGCCTCTCTCCCTCTCCTTCGCGCCATCACGGATGATCGCGAGCAAATCGCCGAGGCGCGACGATTGCTTCTGGTGATCGAGGACGATGACCGGTTCGCGACCATCGTCCGCGACCTCTCGCGCGAGCTCGGCTTCCAGTGTCTGGTCGCGACCACCGCAGAGGAAGCCCTGAAGCTCGCTCGTCAGCACCGGCCAAGTGCGATTGTTCTCGACATCGGTCTCCCCGACCAGTCGGGTCTGACGGTGCTCGACAGCCTCAAGCGCGATGACCAGACGCGTCATATCCCGGTGCACATCATCTCCGCCGAGGATCACAGCCGCACGGCCATGGCGCTGGGCGCGCTGGGCTATACGATGAAGCCGGTCAAGCATAAGGATCTCGCCGAGGTGCTCGGCGGACTGGAGAATACCCTGGCACGAACGGTGCGCAGGGTTCTCGTGGTGGAGGACGACGACGTACAGCGCGAAGCAGTCCAGGCCCTCCTCTCCTCCGGCCACGTTGAGACGGTGGGCGTCGGCACGGCGGGGGAGTGTCTCAATGCCCTTCGCGAGCAAACCTTCGACTGCATGGTGCTGGACCTGACGCTGCCCGACGCGTCCGGCTTCTCCTTGCTGGAGACGCTCAGCCAGGATCAGGAGCACGCCTTCCCTCCGGTGATCGTCTACACCGGCCAGGACCTCACGCCGGACCACGAACAGCAGCTTCGGCGCTATTCGAACTCGATCATCATCAAGGGCGCCAAGTCTCCCGAGCGACTGCTCGACGAGGTCTCGCTCTTCCTGCACCAAGTGGTGTCCGAACTGCCCGCCGAGCAGCAGAAGATGATCCGCCAGGCGCGCAATCGCGACGCCCTGCTCGAGGGCCGTCGGATTCTCATCGTCGAGGATGACGTCCGCAACGTCTACTCGCTGACGAACGTCCTGGAACCGCGTGGCGCCGTGGTCGAGATCGCCCGCAACGGCCAAGAGGCGATCGACCTGCTGCAGGCCTCGGCGGATCACCCGGATCGCGCCATCGATCTGGTGCTGATGGACGTGATGATGCCGGTGATGGATGGTTTGACGGCGACGCAGACGCTGCGCGCCGATCCCCGTTGGTCGGATCTGCCGATCCTGATGCTGACGGCCAAGGCCATGCCCGACGATCAGGAACGCTGCCTCGCGGCGGGCGCTAACGACTACATGGCCAAGCCGATCGACGTGGACAAGCTGCTCTCGCTGGTTCGGGTCTGGATGCCGCGTTGAGGATGATCCGTGCCCGAACGCCTTGAAGACCTTGAGCTCCAGCTGCTGCTGGAGGCGCTGTACCAACGCTATCACTATGATTTCCGGCACTACGCCCGAGCGTCGATCAAGCGCCGCGTGGTGCAGGCGCGCGACCAGATGGGCTTCGCCACCCTCTCAGCGTTACAGGATGCAGTCCTGCATGACCCGTCTATGCTCCCACGGCTACTCGGATATCTCACGGTGCAGGTCAGCGAGATGTTCCGGGATCCGACCTATTTCAAAGCGCTGCGGGAGAAGGTGCTGCCGCACCTCCGCACCTATCCGTCGCTGAAGGTCTGGATCGCGGGCTGCAGCCACGGCGAAGAGGTCTATTCCCTCGCCATCCTGTTTAAGGAGGAAGGCCTCTACGACCGGACTCTGTTCTACGCGACCGACATCAACCCCGACGCGCTGGAAGCGGCCGAGGCGGGCGTCTATCCGATGGATCGCTTGCGCAAATTCACTGAGAACCATCAGAAGGCCGGCGGGCGGTCGTCACTCTCCGATTATTATACCGCTGACTACGGTCGCGCCGTCTTCGACAAGAGCCTCAGGAGCCGCGTGGTCTTCTCGGACCACAGTCTGGTGACGGACGCGGTCTTTGCCGAGATGCAGCTGATCTCCTGCCGCAATGTGATGATCTATTTCGATCGCGCCCTCCAGGATCGCGCCATCGGCCTGTTCTGCGGCTCGCTCCCGAGGAACGGATTCCTCGGACTGGGCTCCAAGGAAAGCCTTCGCTTCTCCAAGCACGCGTCCGCCTACTCCGAGTTCGTCCGCGACGAAAAAATCTATCGGAAGCTCGCAGCGTGAGCGGGAGCAAAGCGAAAGCCGTGGCGATCGGCGCCTCGGCCGGCGCGGTGCAGGCGCTGCTCGAAATCCTGCCCGCCCTACCCGAGGATTATCCGTTCGCTCTGCTGGTCGCGGTGCATGTTCCCCCCGACCGCGATAACGCCCTTGTGCCGCTCCTGCAGTCGCGGTGCAGCATTCGGATCAAGGAAGCGGAGGACAAGGAGACGATCAGGACAGGCACGGCCTATCTCGCCCCTTCCGACTATCATTTGCTTGTGGAAGCGGACCGGACACTCGCCCTGTCGTCGGATGAAGCCGTGAACTATTCCCGGCCGTCCATCGATGTACTGTTCGAAAGCGCCGCCGACGCCTTCGGCGCGGACCTGATCGGCGTCATCCTCACCGGCGCCAACGAGGATGGCGCCGCCGGCCTTCAGGCGATAAGCTTCGCTGGAGGGCGCGTCATTGTAGAAGATCCCGAGCATGCCTATGCCTCGGCCATGCCCGAGGCGGCGCTGAAGGCCTGCCCTGGCGCGCCGACGATGCGTCTGGAAGAGATTGCTCACTACCTCGCGGAGCTTGCCCGATGACATATTTCGAGGCTCCGGCGACGCTGCTCCTGGTCGATGACCTGGAGGAAAACCTCCTCGCGCTCGAGGCGCTGCTGCGTCGCGACGGCCTGACGTTCCTGAAAGCCCGCTCCGGCGACGAAGCGCTCGAGTTGCTGCTTTCCCACGACGTGGCCCTGGCGCTGCTCGACGTCCAGATGCCGGGCATGGATGGTTTCCAGCTGGCCGAATACATGCGGGGCAACACCCGAACACATCATGTGCCGATCATCTTCGTCACTGCCGGCAGTTCCGACCAACAGCGGCGATTCAGAGGTTACGAAGCCGGTGCTGTGGATTTCATCCAGAAGCCGATCGAAGCCGACGTCCTGCGGAGCAAGGCGGAGGTCTTCGTCGATCTCTACCGCCAGCGGCGGCAGATCCTCGCGCAGCGCGATGAACTCGAAGCCCATGCCGCCGCCCTCAGGACCGCTAACCAACGCAAGAACCAGTTCCTCGCTGTGCTGGGTCACGAGCTTCGCAATCCGGTGATGGCCCTGAGCGCAGGCCTGCAGCTGGTCGAGCGCGAGGTCGACCCGGTCAAGGTCAGGCTGATCCGGGAACGCATGGCCACTCAGGTCTTCCACCTGTCTCGGTTGGTCGAGGACCTGCTCGACATCTCGCGCATCGACCAGGGCAAGATCACCCTCCGGCTCGAACGGGTCTCGCTCCAGACCGTGCTCGATTCAGCCATCGAGACCAGCCGGCCCAAGATCGACGCCGGACGCCACACGCTCAGCGTCGATCTGCCTGATGAGCCGATCTGGGTCATGGCCGACTTCACCCGGCTTTCACAGGTTGTGAGCAATCTTCTGACGAATGCCGCCAAATATACGCCGCCCGGAGGCCGCATCGAACTTGTGGCCACTGTAGGGGCGGACTTCGTCGAGATCGCGGTCACCGACGACGGCGTCGGGATATCCCCTGAAATGCAGAGCAAGGTGTTCGACCTTTACACCCAGGTTGCAGGTCCAGACGCCCGATCGTCTGATGGGCTCGGGATCGGTCTCTCGCTGGTGAAACAGTTGGTCGAGTTGCACAAAGGCAGCATCTCCGTTCACAGCGCCGGGACGAACCAGGGCAGTTGTTTCACACTGAGGCTGCTGCGGTCATTCTGAAGCTGGGTATTGCAGCCGATCGAAGCCGGGTTGGACTGACAGTAGTCCTTATTTCGACAATACCGTGATTGGTAGTCGGCCAACGGCATCAGAGCGACAAAAGCCGACGTTGGGAGAATTTCAGCATTCGTCCGTTAAGCTGGCCTCGCGATTGCCGGCTCGGGGGCCGCGCCAACCGCTGCGGATCGAACGAACGGACCCGGCGTTGCAGTTGTCATGCTAGGAGCGTCGATACTCTTCTCTGGGGGATGCGCCTGCGGCGCGGTCCGCTTCGGAGCTCGGTCTGAACCGTTGCGGATAGGGCTCTGTCACTGCATGACGTGCCGAAAGGCTCACGCCGCCGCTTTCAATCCTCTCGTCGTTTTCAAAGCCGAGGCCATCGAGGTTTCTGGTAAACTGCGGAGCTGGTTTAGTTCGCCCGGGTACGATCGACAGTTCTGCGGTGACTGCGGGTCCCGGGTTGTCGCCTTCAATGGCGATGAGGTGGAAGTTTCCTTGGGAGTTTAGATGAGCCTGGGTTGCTCGATCCTCAGTACGAATCGTGGGTAGTCCGTCGAGAACCGTGGCTGTGCGTTCTCGATAAACCGCAACACCCTCGCGAGCGGCATACGTAACGTCGCCAGCGCGCCAGGAGCGGTCATTAGTCCTCCGCTCCAAACCTGACATTCGGCCGAAACAGGGTCCCAAGGACAGCGTGGACCCTAGATGCGGGCTGCGACGAGATAGGCATGGCAAGCGCGCGGCAGACACGCAACCGCTCCAGATTGCCATCGGAGGGATCGGCCTCCATCACCATGCGCACCGATCCGCCCAGCAAGGCCGCCAGCATGAAGGCCACGGACGCCCGATCCGAAAATCGGGCGTCCGGCGCACTGGCCAGCAAGGCGTCGAACATCTCCGTCAGCACTTTTGCCGCCCGCCCCATCGGGACGGAAAGATCGAACTCGGCGGCAATCCCCTAGATCGCTCACGACCACACCATGTCCGCCATCTTGGCGTCGAGCCACGCCGCCGCCAATCCTTCCGCCAAGGTCTTCAGGCCCGCCCCCATCAGGCGGTCGGACTCGGCGCACATCGTTTCTTCGATCAGAAGCAACTGCCTCCCCACGATCCCGAACAGCAGGGCCTGCTTGTGCGGGTAGTACTAATACGTCGTGCCAACCGAAACGCCTGCCCGCTCGGCGACGCGCGTGGTCGTCAGCCGCCCCGCGCCGTCGGCCAGCAAAAAAACCTGAATGGTCGCCTGCCGGATCGCCTCGATCGTGGCGGCGGAGCGGGCCTGTTGCGGCGATTTGCGGGGCTGCAGCAGCGTGGGGTTGGGCCGGTTCAAATGCGAATTCCAAAGCTGAAGGATGCTTCATTTTTAAGCCTCATTTCGTCCCCGCAAGGAGTTTCCCATGCAAACTGTCCTCATCACCGGCTGTTCGACCGGCTTCGGCGGCGAGACCGCGCTGGAGTTTCTCGACAAGGGCTGGAACGTCGTCGCCACCATGCGCGACCCGACCGCGAGCACCCCGCCCGCCGCAGGGCATTTGCAGGTGCTCCCTCTGGACGTCACCGATCCTGACAGCATCGCTGCGGCGGTCGCGGCCACGGGTCTACGCCCAGCGCTCCAACGTTCAGTGTGATCTTCACGCTCTAACCCTGAGCACACTGAGCAGCCCCTTCGCGCCGAGAGCTGATTTTCGATCGACCGCGTTTCGGCGAACTTTCGAAGCATCGCCGGCAGGACAGCTGATTGGGCTAGGTCGCCATGTCGAAGCTTTCCGGCGTCGCGAGACGCCATGCTGCGCCATAGAAGTCCCGGTCACAGTCGCCCCCCAACAACTCGCCCTTCTCGAGGAAAATATGCAGCTGCGAGAACAGTCTGATCTCCGTCAGGCTGACACGACGTACGAGATGGTGGGGACCAAGCCTGCTCGGATGGTCCAGGCCCGCTGCAGCGATCATCTCAGACAAGGTCAGCAGCGTGTTCCGATGGAAGTTGTGCACGCGCTCGGCCTTGTCGCTTACCACGAGCGCTCTCTGACGCATGGGGTCCTGCGTGGCGACGCCGGTGGGGCACTGGTTCGTATGGCATGAGAGAGACTGGATGCAGCCGATGGCGAACATAAAACCGCGTCCCGCATTGGTCCAATCCGCGCCAAGCGCCATCACCGTCGCGATGTCGAAAGCGCTGACGATTTTGCCGGCGGCGCCTACCTTAATCTGGTCCCGCAAGCCCGCACCCACGAGGGTGTTGTGAACAAAGAGCAGGCTCTCACGAAGGGGCATGCCCAGGTGGTCTGCAAATTCGAGAGGCGCGGCGCCCGTGCCGCCCTCAGCGCCATCGACGACGATGTAATCAGGCAAGATGTTTGTTTCGAGCATCGCCTTCACAATGCCCATAAACTCCCAAGGCTGACCCACACACAGCTTGAACCCAACCGGCTTTCCGTCGGACAGCGCACGCAGCTGAGCGATAAAATGGATCAGTTCGAGAGGGGTGCTGAAGGCCGAGTGCCCAGGCGGGGATATGCAATCGCGGCCGACCGGAATGCCGCGTGTAAGAGCGATTTCGGGGGTGACCTTTTGCCCAGGCAAGATTCCGCCTTTCCCGGGCTTCGCACCTTGGCTGATTTTCAATTCGATCATTCGAACCTGTGGATTCACCGCTTGCTCGGCAAAGCGACGGGGATTGAACCTGCCCTGATCGTCGCGGCATCCGAAGTAGCCGCTTCCAATCTCCCAAATGAGGTCGCCGCCATGCTCGCGGTGATAAGGGCTGATTGAGCCTTCCCCCGTGTCGTGGGCGAAACCACCAAGCTTGGCGCCCTTGTTCAGCGCTCGAATCGCGTTGGCGCTCAGCGCGCCAAAGCTCATCGCAGAGATGTTGAAGATTGAAGCAGAGTAAGGCTGCCGACAGTCCTTGCCACCTATCAAAATCCTGAAAGCGCCGGGATCGGCTGCGGGAACCGGCCTTGTCGAGTGCGCGATGAACTCGTAGCCGTTCTCGTACACATCCAGAAGCGTGCCGAAAGGACGGTCGCTGACCTCATTTTTGGCGCGCGCGTACACCAGCGAGCGCTGGCTACGGGAGAACGGCGTCTCCTCGTGCTCGTCTTCGAATAGATATTGCCTGATGCCAGGGCGGATATCCTCGAAGAGCCAGCGAAGACGACCGACAACCGGGTAGTTCCGTCGAACCGAGTGCGCCGGCTGGCCCAGATCATACACTCCCAGCGCAGACAGGGTCCCCGACAGGGCGAACACCAGCCACGCCCAATAGGCAGGAAGCGATGGGATGACCAAAAGCAATGCAACGAGACTCGCCGCAAGAGGGGCAAATCGAATGAGTGACACGAGAAACTCCCAACCCGGTCCAGAGACGTATCGTTGACCGGGCAAAAATGACGTCCACACGGATGGACTTTTGGAGGCGTTCAGAAAGCCCATTCTAACAGCCGCAAGGAATCCTAAACCTGCGGCCGTCCGGCGGTGCTGAAAGTCAGCCAACCGCCACGAAGATCAGCCCAAGACAGCCAGCGCCGGCCAATGAAAGGATGATCCAGCGCCTCCTCTTGTGAGGCTTCATGACCTGAAGTCTCAGATTGCTGCGTGTGTAGAAAGGCGGCCTAGGACGCCCGACCTCAGAACCTACGATGTTGTGTCGTTGCCTCATCACGCGCCTCTACCAGTAATGCGATTGAGCCAGGGGGTGACAAGCCGCCAGGGCAAGCCGCCGGATAGTGTCTCGACGCGTTCGAAAAGCTTTGGGATCGAGCAGAGCATTGCCAGCCGGACGTCGTCGCGGGCAGGAATGGCGGGGTGATCCCACAGTAACTCCTGGAGCGCTGCGTCCTGCCGGATACGCTGCGGCAGGAGGTCGAAACGGGCGTCATGGTCCAGATCCCGCGTGTTGCGCTCCTCGATCTCGGCCACCAATGCGTCAGTCTCCGAGGCCTTGTGGGGCCCCTGTCTGAGAACGCGCTCTGCAATCACCGCCCGCTCTGCAGAAGGCACGGACGTTTCGACCAACACCTTAGTGCCGCCAGTGTCTCGCACGCCCGTCACCAGCGCGAGGGACATCAGCTGGTCGCGGGCAATGGGCGAGAAGGCGAGCTCGGCCGCCTTGCCGAGGATCAGGTCCGTATTGGCCTCGCCGGGACGGCGGGCCTCTAGATCGAGACGATCCCACCACGCGGCGCTTATCGCTTCCGATGCGGCGGCTTGCAGCAACGTCGCGTCGCTAGAAGACATGCGCGTCATGAGAACTCACCACGTCCAGAACCTTTAACCGGTGCGGCCGGCCTCTGTCGTCGACCCAGCCGAATTCAGCCTCGACAGCCAAGCCGAGGAGCGCGGCGCCGACGAGGCTGAAGACTGAAACCCATCGCTTGTCGATATCGGCGTCCGCCGGCAGAACCAGCCGGATTTCCCAAATTTGGCCGCTGCTGTGATCCTCGTAGGTGATCCAGCTGCCGATCCGGCAGAAGGGTCGCGTGTCCGAGGTCTCGTCCACCATCACGGCCCGGTCGAGCTCCTCCTCGAGCAACAGGGCCGCTGCCGAGGACGGCGCGCTGCCGATCATTGAGGCGAGGATTGCGTGGTCTTGGGTGGTGATCAGAAGCCGAGGCTTTCTGATCGCCTTTGAAAGGGTTTTTGTCATGACGAACGTCCTTGTCGCCTGCGACCGGAACAGGGCGCGACTGAGCCGCACCAAACGGCGCATGGGTTGACTAAATGAAAGCAAGGTTTCGCACGCACGACAGCACGTCATCGGCGTTATCGAGGCGGCTTATACTGTAAATCGCGTGCAAGGAAACAATCCCCAAACCCTGAGCGTTCGCTCAATACGAGTTTGGGGCTAGACGCCTCCGACGAAGCGTCCTGCGTGAAGCGTATCCCGCTTATGTACGGCGCGTTTCCACATTACGGGGACTGTGCGCTCCCGAGACCCTGACTGTCAACTTTGGGCCGGCCTCGTAAGTCTTTCTTCCGGGATCCGAACCGGCATTCGGCCAAAAAGCGATCTAGCCGCTTCCGGCACCCGCGATCGGCAGTCTCCACCCCCGCCGAATCGCCACCACCCGCAGACCGAAACACGCAAGGCCGCCGGCCAGCGCCGTGACGAGCACGGGCAGATGTAGCAGACTGCCCCCGGCCACGATCGCCGCGCCGGCCAGCGCGGCCACCGCATACAGGTCCGACCGAAGCACCGCCGGAATTTCCGCTAAGAGGACATCGCGTGCGACCCCTCCCCCGATGCCCGTCAGCATTCCTAGCAGGGCAGCCATCGCCGGACTCAAGCCAAAGAAGAGGGCCTTCTCCGTGCCGGCGACGGCGAACAGCGCGAGGCCCATGGCATCGAGCATGCGGACGGGATTCCGCAGCTTCTCGATCACGGACGACCAGAAAAATACGATAGTTCCGGCACTCAGGGACACCGCCAGATACCGCCAGTCCTGCAGGGCCGCGGGCGGCGACGCGCCAATCAGCACGTCCCGGGCTATGCCGCCGAAGGTGGCGGCCGCGAAGGACAGCACTAGCACGCCAAACAGGTCGAGCCGCCGACGCACGCCCGCCATAGCGCCGCTGAGGGCGAAGGCGAATGTGCCGCAGAGATCCAGGACCAGCACGAGAGCGCGCAGAAATTCGTCGGTCCCGTGGGTCTGGATCACGATGGTAAATCCTTGGAGCACTAATGGACTAGCACCATCGACCTTATAGATCGCCTGACTTACCGATCTCATAGCGGACAGAACCTTGTCCGCTCTTCGGCTGATGGGCGAAACGCGCTGTGGCCGGAAGGTCGATCTCGCCAGTCGCCGCCAACCGAAACCACGGTGCTTGGGCAGTGCTCCAAAGCAGACGTCCAATCGCCGCGTTGAGTCAAACGCGGCGGTCCGTGAGCAATGACCGAAATGCGCCGATACTGCTGAAAAAGTCGGCGAGCCCGCGGTGGTCGGCCCATTTGGCCCAATCTGGCGACGCCGCGAAAACTAGGCGATTGATTTCGTTGGAGCAGGACTTCACGCGCCGCTCGCATTTTGCACCGTTCCAGCCGCTACCTGACTTTTTTAACAGGATCCGCCAGTAGCGGTCATTGGAGCCATGTCCGAAAGGCGACCTCCGATCCTCGGGCGGATGTCCGTTATCCGGCAGTGTGCCTAAGGTCGGGCTCGACCCGTTACGGACAAAGTCAAATCTCACCGTTCCTCTTTGCCGATCCACTTCGTTTCGGTAGGCAACCGATGGGTCTTCAGAGCGTCAAGCAGAGCGGTTGGCTCGTTCGCCACCACAATCATGTCTCGGTGAACCTGCTTCAGGAAAGCTTCGTCAATGACATGGTCGAGGAAGGCGAGCAGGTGATTGTAGAAGCCCTTAACGTTTAATAGAGCGCAAGGCTTGGCATGGGTGCCGAGCTGGGTCCACGTCCACACTTCGAAAAGTTCCTCGAACGTGCCGATGCCACCGGGTAAGGCGATGAAACCGTCCGAGAGGTCAGCCATTAGCTGCTTTCGCTCGTGCATAGAGCCGACGATCCGAAGGTCATTAAGCCCTTTGTGGGCCACCTCGCGCTGAACCAGTGCCTCCGGGATGACTCCAATCACCTCGCCGCCCGCTGCTAGCGCGGCGTCAGCTACCGCCCCCATCAGACCAACAGCAGCACCACCATAAACGAGACCGATCCCCTGACCGGCAATCAACCTGCCAAGGTCTTCGGCAGCCTTTCTGTAGTCGGGCGATACACCGCTGCTTGAACCGGAAAATACACAGAGACGACGCATGACCGAACCTCGGAAACTTTGACGCCGAGGCGCATACGGCATCCCATTGATCGAAGCCACCTTCGATGAAGCATCCGCTAGCCACCCTTGGCCGAAGTTTGGCGGCGTCCGCTTTCGGGCCGCCTGGCCAGGGTCCGGTGTGGGGCCAGATAGCTATGTCGCAACTCGACCCTTACCTGACGTTACTCTCGACCCATCTCGGAGAAAAACTCAACGAGACGGATGTCCCGCTGGCGCCTCGGCGCCGGGAGCCACCAGCGCCTCGATCTGGCCCAGGCGTTCCTTGCCGAAGAACATCTCGTCACCGACGAAGAACGTGGGGACTCCGAAGGCGCCGCGCTCGACAGCCGCCGCCGTATTGTCCGTCAATTTCGCTTTCACTGTATCGCTCTGCGCTGATGCAAGCAGCCGATCAGCGTCGAGACCCGCCTCCGTCAGGATCGAAGCCAGAACGGCCGGGTCAGACATTAGCAGGCCGCGCTCCCAGAAGCCCGCCAGGACGGCGTCGATATAAGCATCGAACTCTTCGCCCGGCGCGCAGGCGGTCAGCGCCCGCATGGCCAACAGGCTGTTGACGGGAAAATGGGGATTCATCTGGAAGGCGGTGAGGCGGTGCGCCTGGACGAAGCGCCGAATCTCGAGCATCTCGTAGTCCAGTTTTCCCTTGATCCCGGCATAGGCGCTGAAGGGCGCCTGATTGCCGGTCGCCTTGAAGATGCCGCCCAGGAGGCAGGGAATGACATTGAGCTTCGCACGGGTCCGTTCGGTCAAAACCGGCAGGGCGCGATACGCCAGATAGGCGTTTAGGCTGGCGAAATCGAAAATGAAGTCGATGGTTTTCGGCATCACCAGTTTTCCTTCCACGGGCGGAGGTCGAGTTCGAAGGTCCAGGCGCTGCGCTGCTGGTTGTGCAGCCAGACGTAATTCTTCGCGATCTCATCGGGCTTGAGTACGGCGTCCGCGTCCAGCAGCGCCTGGATGTCGGGCGCGATCGAGCGGGCGAAGACGCCGTCGATCATGCCGTCCACCACGACATGGGCGACGTGGATGCCCTGCGGCCCCATTTCGCGGGCCAGGCTCTGGGCGAGTTGGCGCAGCGCCGCCTTAGCCCCGGCGAAAGCCGAGAACCCGGCGCCCCCCCGGGTGGATGCCGTGGCGCCGGTGAACAGGATCGTGCCCTTGCCCCGCGGAGCCATGACCCGGGCGGCTTCTCGCCCGGTGAAGAAGCCGGACAGGGCCGCCATCTCCCACACCTTGGAATAGACCTGGGCCGTCGTGTCGATGATGGGAAAGCGCACGTTGGCGCCGATGTTGAACACCACGACCTGCAAGGGACCGACCTCGGCCTCGATGTGATCCACCAAGCCGATCATCTCGGCCTCGATCCGGGCGTCGACGCCGAAGGCATGGGCCTCGCCGCCCTCGGCGCGAATGGAGGCGGCGACAGCTTGTAGTTGGTCGAAATTGCGGGGGCGCCGCGTTATGCAAACGGCCAAACCCTCACGGGCGAACGCGCGGGCGATCGCCGACCCGACTCCGTCTCCGGCGCCCACGATCAGGCAGGAAGGCTTGAGCGACATGGTGATCTCCGAACGCGCCAGACCGTTTCATATCGAAACTTACCCCAAGTCAATGGAGCGGCAGACCTGTTCGTCGTCGATCGGCTACGGTGAAGCGGCGCAGCGCGCCGGTCGAAGTTCGACCCTGGCCTACTCCGCAACGCCTTACACCGATTTAAAAAGGCCAAAGCGCCGTCTCCGGGGCCTGGCGGCAGCCCCGACCGGATCTGTCAGTGTAAAAGGCCCTGAATCGAGAGCGGAAGTCCTCGCTCCAAAAGGGTCACCATTCGCGAGGAAAAACTGCATCCCTCCGATAGCGACAGTCTTGGTGTCGCACTGGATCACCACCTGACTGATTCCATAAATTGGCAGGAGCCGCTCGGGCAGCATGGCGACCATCATGTCGAGCGTCAGTTGAGACCCTCGCCGGCTAAAGCTCAAGCGATCGACGGCGACAGCCCCTCCGGCTTCTCGAGGAAGCTCGCGCCAGTCGCCCGCTTGCGCCCACCCCGCCAGAAAAGACAGGTCATGCCAACCAGGACCATCATGCGTATGTTCGGTGCCGCCCCCTATGTTGATCCCTTGTTAGATCCACACTTGAGGGAGAGCACCTGACCAATACCGTCAGGTATGGCGCTGTTAGAATGACTTTCGCTAATCAAAAGCCTCTAGGGACGTATATTTCAATCGAAGCCGTCGAATTGCTCGAACAGGGTAGAGAGCTCAGGAGAGACCATCCGGAGTTCTTGCAGATTGCGAGCCGTTAACTTCGAAAGGCAATCTTCTCCGGCGGCGGTGAGGCAGACATCGACCTCCCGCCGATCTTCCGGCGCAGACCGTCGCGCAACAAGGCGGCTCTCCGCAAGACGGTCGATCAGTCCAGCCGCGCTGTGCGGCTTGAGAAGCAAAAGCCTGGCGACATCCCCAATTTTAACCGGCCCCGAGTAGCCTTGGGACTTTATGATCAAAAGCGCCTGGTGCTGCTGCGACGTCAAACCAACCGCCTTGGCGCCCTGTTCCGCAAAGGCCAGATATTGCCTTATCGCTACCCGAAATCTCGCCAGGGTCTGGAAATCTGTCTGCGTCAGAGCGTCTGGCGAAGTGTCTGTATCCACAGACTTTGGCCCCGAACAACCTGCGGAAGTGGTCACAGTTTTCATAGTCGCCGGTTGCGGTCAAAAACCGACCAGCCGAGCAGGCCTAATGCGAGGGGGATTAGGAGTATCGCCATCCAGCGGGCAGTATGATTGGCTGTGAGGTTTCCATACACCAGCATGAATATGCCCAGTAGTAGCAAGGCCATTCCAGACGCCGCTGCTATTAGAACCCGCGTCATGCCTAAATCTCCGAGTTGCGGGGCTGGCCGAGCTCGCTGGCAAAGTAGGTCTGTGTCCCTACGAGAGCATGCCGGCGATCTTCTATGACGACGTGAACCCCCTGCCCCTGTTGGGCAAACCGGGCGGCTAGCCGACGCGCCGCTTCTTCAGCAGCCGCACCGGAGGGATAGCTTAAAATCTCGAACGTCGGACTGCAGTCGACAATCCAAGACCCCTCGTCGAAACGGACGGAAATCTGGAGCTCATGCGGGCAGGCCAGATCTTGCTGCCTTGAAACACTGTCCATCACGCCACCTCGAAACCGAGATTGTATCGTAGTCCGATATAACCACGACCTGCTTCCTGAGGGAAGGGCGCATCGAAAATCAGGCAGGGTGGAGCGTCAGGTAAATCCTCACGAGTTCCGACAGACTTCCCGCTTTCATCTTGGTCATCAGATTGGCGCGGTACACCTCGACCGTGCGGGGGCTTATGTTCAGATCGTAAGCAATCACCTTGTTCGGGTGTCCCTGCACCAGGCCAAGGAGAACGTCTCGCTCTCGTTGTGACAGGCTGTCGAAGCGAGACGCCATCTCCCGGCGCTGCCCTTCAGCGGACAGCGCACCTTCCGCCTGTCCGAGAACACGGCTGATCGAGCCCAACAAAACTTCATCGTCGAAAGGTTTTTCCACGAAATCGATGACGCCTGCGCGCATCGCTTCTATCGCGAGAGGCAGGTCCGCATGCCCCGTGATCACGATCACAGGCTCGTTCGATCCGGAATCTCTGATCCTTCGGGCCAGCTCCAAACCATTGATGCCGGGCATACGCACATCTGTGATGACGCACCCAGGCGCTCTGTCGCGCTCAGCCAGGAAGGTCTCCGCCGATTCATAGGTCCGCACCTTCAGGTCTGCGGTCTCGAGCAAAAATGCCGTCGAGTCGCGGACTGCCTCGTCATCATCGATGACGTACACCGTCAGCTCAGCTGTCATGGGGCAAATCCTCTGCAAGGCTGGCGCGCTGAAGGGTAAGGTGGAAAACTGTGCCGCCTTGCGGCAGGGCTTCGAACTCGATCTTGCCGCCATGAGCTTCGATGATGGTGCGGGAAATCGACAGGCCCACGCCCATCCCTGTCCGCTTGGTGGTTCTGAAGGGCTCGAACAGGTGCTCTGCAGTTTCCGATCCAATGCCAGAGCCGGTATCCGAGACCGATACACGAGCCATATCCTCCTCCCCGGACACCCGTATAGCCAGCCGTTTTGATGTCGTATTTTCCATGGCCTCCATCGCGTTGCGAATGAGGTTCAACAGGACCTGCTGGATCTGGACCTTGTCCACCAGGACGCCGCCGACGAGCGGATCCATGTCGAACTCAACCTGTATGCCTGCCTCCCGGGCGCCGACCAGCGCCAGAGCGCCAGCTTCCTCGACCAGTGCAACAAGATCCTCAATGCGACGCTCACTCTCTCCGCGAGCGACGAAGTCGCGCAGGCGCCGGATAATCTCGCCCGCGCGCAGGGCCTGTTTGGCCGCTTCACTGATCGCGTGGGTCAGACGATCATCTGATATCGCTTGGGCTTGCAACAGACGTTTGGAACCCTTGAGGTAGTTGGTGATCGCAGCAAGAGGCTGATTGAGCTCATGCGCAAGGGCTGACGCCATCTCGCCGAGCGCAGTCAGTCTGGACACCCGGACCAGATCCTCCTGAACCTCCTGAAGCCGGGCCTGGGCCTGCTGCCGTTCGGTGAGGTCTCGCACGAACCCCGTGAAAAAGCGGCCCTCGGAAGTGCGCATTTCACCGACCGCCAGCTCCATCGGAAATGTCGAGCCGTCCCGGCGTTGACCCATGACGATCCGCCCCCGGCCGATGATGCGGCGCTCGCCGGTTCGGTAGTATCGCTCAAGATAGGTATCGTGCGCCTCACGGTGAGGATCGGGCATCAGGATGTTGACGTTCTGGCCAACAGCCTCATCGACCGGCCAGCCGAAAAGTCGCTCCGCCGTCGGGCTGAAGGCGCGCATCACACCCTTCTCGTCGATCAGAATCATCGCATCGGGGACAGTATTAAGGATCAGGCGGAGATGGGTCTCGCGCGCTGACAGATCCCGGTGAGCACGTTGAAACCACTCGCCGCCGACAGTCACGGTCACCGCGACCCCGCAGAACAACACAGCCTCGATGACGAGGGCCTGGCTGAAGGGCGTAAGCAGAAACCCGGCGGCCAGGGTCAACACCGTCGCCAAGATTCCGGGGCCCCAACCGCCAAGTGCGGCCCCGGCCACCACGGCAGGCACGAAAACCAGAAAGGCGCCGTGGTCTCCAAGGGTTTCGCCCAGGATCAAGCGCAGCCCCACGCCGAATGCGCCGACAAACAGGGTCGCCGCCAATGCAACCCAGGCCGGCGCCGGCTGGATAAGTGAGGACGGGGCCGTCTCAGGGGGCTGGATGGCTCGCATCGACACTCCATAACCCGGTTTGACGGCCGATGCCGCCTCCGAGATTCCCCTTAGGGACAAGACCCAAATATCGACGACGATTGCCTCCTTCTACACCGTCATCAACTTCAAACGCCGCCCAACGCGGCCCGGAGGTCTCCCGGACCTCAAGGAACCAGGCCATGACCGCCCCCCTCGTCGATCTCTCGGTCCATCATCAGCCAAAAGGCATCTCGGACCGGGTGGCATTCAGCTTCACCAAGCTGCTTCGCTTCTGCGCCGACACGTTTTTCGCCAAGCGTTACGGTCACCGCGCCGTGGTGCTTGAGACCGTCGCCGCAGTGCCTGGAATGGTCGGCGCCACGATCAACCACCTGACCTGCCTGCGCCGGATGTGCGACGACAAGGGCTGGATCAAGACGCTGATGGACGAGGCGGAAAACGAACGCATGCACCTGATGACCTTCATCGAAATCTCCAAGCCCACGCTGTTCGAACGCTTCGTCATCGTCTCGGTGCAATGGGTCTTCTATCTCTTCTTCTTCGGTCTTTATCTCGTGTCCTCGAAGACGGCTCACCGCGTAGTTGGCTATTTCGAGGAGGAAGCCGTAACCAGCTACACCCACTATCTCGCAGAAATCGACGAGGGGCGTTCACCCAATGTGGCGGCGCCCGAGATCGCCAAGCGCTACTGGGGTTTGGCGGATACAGCGACCCTACGCGACGTGGTTCTGGTCGTACGGGCCGATGAGGCCCACCACCGCGACGTCAATCACGGATACGCCAACGAACTCGGCGGACTTCCCATCCAGGCGGTCGCCCCCTGCCCGCCGCACGTCACGCTCGAGCCTACGTGGAAGACGGCCGCTTGAGAGACCCTGTGACTGCGTCGAGACAGCCATGACCCCATCTCCACGCCTGGGTCCGGGCGTTGCCGCAGGCGTCACGGAATCGATGATCCATGATCTTGTGCATAGCTTCTACGCCGAGGTTCGGATGGATCCGCTCCTCGGCCCGATCTTCGACCGGGCAATTGGCCGGGCCTGGGATGAGCACCTGAACAAGCTGTGCGACTTCTGGTCGTCCGTGCTGTTGCTGAGCGGCCGATTCAAAGGAACTCCGATGGCGGTTCATGTCGGCATCCCCGATATCGGCGCACCACATTTCCAGCGCTGGCTGGACATCTACGAGCGGGTTGCCCTCGAGGTCTGCCCACCCCACGCGGCGGCGCTGTTTGTCGGCAAATCTCGAATGATCGCCCGGAGCCTTCAACTTGGGATCGCCGTCCAGCGCCGTGAGCCGCCAGGCTCAGATTTTCCGAACGCCTAGCTCGCTCTTTTCTCCCCCTTCACATTGCTGCACCAAGGAGACCTCTGATGGCCCGAGCCCTCAGTGAGCGCACCATCGCGCTTGTCAAAGCCACCGTTCCCGCTCTCGAAGCCCACGGCCTCGACATCGTCCACGAGATGTATTCGCGGATGTTCCAGAACCCCGAGATCCGCGACCTGTTCAATCAGTCCCACCAGGGCGACACGGGCTCGCAGCCGCGCGCCCTGACCGGCGCGATCCTTGCCTACGCCAAGAACATCGAGAATCTCGGCGCCCTTGCGGCTGCGGTTGAACGCATCACCCAGAAGCATGTCGGACTGCAGATCCACCCTGAACACTATCCGCACGTGGCAGAGGCTCTGCTGGGCGCCATCGCTCATGTCCTGGGCGATGCTGCAACCGAGGAAATCCTGAACGCCTGGGGCGAAGCCTACTGGTTCCTGGCCAATATCCTAATCACCCGCGAAGCCGCCATCTATGAGGACCTGGGGGCATCTAAGGGCGGCTGGAACGGCTGGCGAGCGTTCGAAGTGGTCGAGGTGCGTCCCGAAAGTTCGGTCATCACCTCCTTCATACTGAAGCCGATCGATGGCGGCCCGGTGCTGCGTCACCGCCCAGGCCAGTATCTGACCTTCTGGTTCGATGTGCCGGGCCATGCGCCAGTCAAACGCAACTACTCCATCTCCTGCGCACCCAACGACGAAACCTATCGCATCACGGTCAAGCGCGAGGCGCAGGGTTTGGCCTCGGGCTGGCTGCACGACAACGCCCGCCCCGGCATGGTGCTGAAGGTCGGTGCGCCTGCAGGCGACTTCTTCCTATCCGAAGAACCGCAACGCCCGGTCGTCCTGCTATCCGGCGGGGTTGGCTTGACGCCCATGGTCTCCATGTTGGAGGCGATCGTGGCGCGACATCCTGAGACCGAGGTCCACTACGTCCATGGCGCGCACGACGCCAAGACCCACGCTATGGGCGATTACGTTCGTCGCTTGACAGCTGCTCACCCGAGGGTGCGCAGCACCGTATTTTACGAAATGATCGCGGCGAATGACGCAGGGAACTTTGATCACCAAGGCGTGATTTCCGGCGCCTGGCTGTCCGAGCACACGCCGATCCAGGAGGCAGACTATTATCTCTGCGGTCCTCGACCCTTCCTTCGTGCCCTCGTGCTGGACCTGAAAACAGCCGGGGTTTCGGCAGACCGCATCCACTATGAGTTTTTCGGTCCCGCTGATGGAAGCCTCGCGGCCTGACCAAAGCGACCGGCCTGGAGACGATCGATGCCTGGCGGAGAGAGCCGCCAGGCGTCGGAACCGTCCAGCGCGACCCGCCACGGAGTTTCAGGCGGCCTTTGCCGATACGACGGCTTCGACGACGTGCGCGCGATAGAGAACGGCCAGCAAATCCGTTTGAGTGATGATGCCGACCAACACGTCATCTTCGTCGATTACCAGGGCTTCATGCATCGCGCCGCTTGATAAAGAAGGCAGGAGTTCTTCGATCGGAGTCTGCAAGCCCACGGTGGCGACGACGGGGTCTAATAGCTGGCCCACCGGCGAAACACCGCCAGCGAGCAGTTCGGCACGCCGAATGATACCGACTACGCGTCCGCGCGCATCGACGACGGGAGCGGTCCTGAGATCGTGAGCCTGAAGCTTGGCCAATGCGGTGTCCGCGGCCTGGCTGACGAACAATGAAATAACATCGCGCGACATGATGTCGGCGCAGGGAATGGCGCCATGGAGCCGTCGATGCGCCTGAACTTCTACATTGCGGAAGACCGCGTCGAGATCGTTGTGATTCACGTCCAGCAACTCGCCGTAGTGCGCAAGCGCCTGGTCGAGGTCCGCACGGGTATAGCCAAACCGCTGGAAGGGCGGGTTATCGCCAGTGCGGTGAGGGCTGAGGACCTGATCGACGCGACGGGGGTAGGTATGGCCCGTGACCCGCCCATAGAGGCTTCCTGCCATCACGAGCAGGACCGAACACAATCCAACTGGGACAAAGGGGTAGTCCAGTCCGAGCGGCGACGACGACGACATGGCGAGCGCTGCGCCAAGAGCAATGGCGCCGCCGGGCGGGTGAAGACAGCCCAACAGGCTCATGGCGAGGATGGCGATGCCGACGGCTGCGACCGAGGCCAGCAGCGGATCAGGAATAATGAAACCGAAAGCCAGGCCCACGATGGCCGACAACACATTTCCGCCGATGACGGCGCGTGGTTGTGCCAATGGGCTGGCAGGCAACGCGAAGACGAGGACGGCCGAGGCGCCGATTGGCGCGGCCAGCAGCGGCGAAAAGGAAATCCGGCCCTCGATCAGACAGCGGGCGAGCACTCCGCAGGTCGCGATCCCGATGGACGCCCCCAGACTGGATCGGACGGCTTCTGTTCGAGGGACCGACAGGCCCGCGACAAAGAAATTTCTAACGCCAAGAAACACGGCCTGCTTGTGTCGGAGTAAAGCATAGGCCTCAAGACAAATGTTCTGCCGCCGAACGACAGAAATTCTAACATCACCGAAAGCGGACATCGCCCCCGTCGCAGCTAAGTCTGACCCTGTCGTTCGATCGAGCAGGTTCGCAGGGCTGGTAGGCTCTGGCGATGACGGGCCGGAACGGTCCGAATGGTGGATCCTCAGATTGCAGTCTGGGTTTGGTCGGCCAGGATTCAACGTATAGCCACCACCACGCGATATTAGTTATCCATCCGTCCCGGAAAGGGAAAGAACACCGACATGGTCCAAGAGCCCACATCCATACCTTATTGGACGACGCCGTGTTCGACGAAACGAGCCTGCCGACTGGACTACGTCACCACCACAGCACGAAGGCTGGCGTCTGGGACGTCATCCGCATTCCATGAGGGCGCGGTCATCTATACGATCGTCGGCTCGAACGAAGAGCGGCGTCTGACCCCCCAGCCAGGACTGGTTCTTCCTGAGCAATTGCAGTTCGTAACACCCGAGGGGCGGATGCGAATGCAAGTCGAGTTCTACGACCATCGACCCGTGCTAGCGACGCAAGCCGTAGCGGCAGACAGGCGGCCCGCGGTTGACCACGTGCGAGTGGACTCGCTCGCGTCGGGGCTTCCGTCGAAACCATGATCGAGTTTTTCGCCCGTCTCCAGATCGCCTGCAGAGGCCTCAGCGGGATAGATCACTTTCGACGCTTCCAATCTTTGGGCGCCGGGCGTGGGGGTCGCCTTAGCGGATTTTCCGATAGCCATCAGGTGTGTGACTTCCTTCCCACGGAACAGCAGGTGGTCTGTAATGATGCGGCGATGGCAGCGCCACCACACTGCTTCCAAACACATCAACGCCACTCGGCGTTCGCGGCCTAGACGGACCATTTCATCGAACGCGTCGCCGAAGGCGTTGCCGAGCGCGTAGTCGGCATAGTTGTGAAAACTCTGAACTCGCCACATCGCGTTGAGCCGAGGATCGACGGCCCACTGCCGGGGTCGCCGCCCGCCAAGTGGCGGGTAGTGCAGATAGCCGATTTGGTTAGTTGCGAGATCGCCGGGCAGCTGCTCGATATTGAAGACCGGGTTGGTGCGTGATCTCGGAAACCATCTGACGTCGACCAGCGTTTCGACCTGCGCCTGGCGCAGAACTTGTAAGAACTCGTCCAGGCTCCGACTGGAATGGCCAATGGTCGAATCCCGTCGCCATCAGCCGAGCTTCGTCAGCGCGTCGTCTTTATGGGCCGCAACATGGTCGGTTTTGTCACTTTTGATCTCATACTGGGGGGCATCCCTAGAGGCCCGATGGCGGTGTCCTTTGTAGTCGAAATCACCCATGTGGACCTTGATGATCCGACCGTTCACCCGGCCAGCTTCGGAATTCCAACTGACGTGGTCTCCCACCAAATATTTAGCCATCGTGGCCTCCTCACGAATGAATGACGGACGTGGCGGGTTCGTTCCCGGCCGCCACCAGACCGCTCTGGGGACCATTTTGGAAACGGCGGGTCCTGAATCTTCAGCTGATCCGACCCGGCTTTCGAACTTAGATAAACAATGTCCTGTTATCTTGCCGGTTCAAGGTTGCCTCCGGGGGGAGGCCGAAAGCAGACCTTGCAAGCGTCTGAGACGAGTCAGAGTCGGTCTTACCGAGAACTCGCTGGCTTCGACATGGTGCAGCTGAGGCTGGAGACCTCTAGTAATCGCGGGCTTGGTCATCCCCTGTGGAACCACGACGGCTAGACTCCACCCAGCTGATGAGTTCGTCAGCTACGTAGAGCACCGTGCCGCCCGCCTTTCGATAAGCTGGACCTGTCCCATGCACTCGGTACTTCTCAAGCGTGCGGGGAGAGAGGCGCAGGAGCGCCGCAGCCTCAGCGGTCCGCAGGTATCGCAGTTGTTCAAGACCTTGGCGGGACATGGGTGGGCGCTCCTACCCAGTCACGATTCCTCCTTTTCCAAATCCGAAGAAATCCCGAGGCATCCGACCGTGAGACTGCGGGCACCAAGCGAACGGGGGAGCGCGCCGCTGGCTCGCTCATCGGCTAATGATCGGCGTTTGTCTGACAATGCCGGCGCAAAGCCTATCCTGCCCTAGACCCTCATTCGCATTCAGGAGCCCCCCCATCGCCCGCCTGCTCGACGGCGCGGCTCAGGCGTCCGAGTGCCCCTCCCAGACGCGCTTCGACCGCTCTGGTCTCGATGCCCAGACGGTCGGCGATCTGCTCCACAGGCATTCCGGCGAAGCGATGGAGGACGAAGACATCCCGATAGTGGCGAGGGAGCCGCCGGATCGCCCGAACAAGAACTTGGCGCTCGCGCTCATCGTCGTCCAACTGCGATGGCAGCAGGCTCATTGATCGGTCCCGTTCACGATCGCTATCGCGGCCTCAACCGCGCTCAAAAGGTCGCAGATGGTTTGATCGACGACTTCGGGCAGAAGCGGGAGGCTTGGCTTGATTCCTGAGCGCAGGGCACCGCACCCATAAAGCGGACCTAGCACGGCAGCGAGTTCGGCAATGCCTCCAGGGACAGCCTCGAACCCCAGCATCCTGACGCAGCGGAGCGCCTTGCTAAGATCATGACGGAGCCAGACGCGAGTCCAATCGTCAGAGAAGCCGCGATGCAGGAGATATGCCTTCAGGCCGAGTTCGATGGCGATGGCTACGTAGTAGGCGGATGACGACCCTTCCCGGCCCTTAGCCGCCTGCCCCATCTCGTGGAAGGCTCGCGCATTCCTGACGAAGGCGCGAGCGAGCGCCCTATCTGGCTCGCGGCGCCGCCGATTTCTCATGACGCCCTTCGGATCACATCGAGGTCGCGAACCGCTCGCCTCAGTATCCCGTGGACCACCGCGTTCTCTTCTGGAGGACTTAGCCGCTCGGCAACGCGGAGGTTCGCCAACACGGCATCGAAGTCGCGACTCGGACTGATAGGAATCTTGCGCAATGACCGACCAAGCCGTCGATGCAGGATACGCAGGAGCGCCTCCACTTCGGACAGGCCGCTGGCATGTTGCGCAGCGTCCTTTTCGGCGTCGGATAGGGCGAACCACCCTGGCTGCCGCTCCAGCCTACCATTCAGCTCGCACCACGCTTCGAGGTAGCGATTGTGCTGGTCGTCCAGAGCCAGCCAGTTTTGGTGCCAAGACTGAATCGACATTGAGCCTATTCCGTTGATGAACCGGAGGCATGCAGCCGCACGCCTCGTCAAAGACGTGACTGCATGACTCGGCGCGCGAGGTGTGTATTAGTCCATTAGTATCATGCACCACTCTAATAGTCAATCCAAAAGCGTCTCGTATTTTACTTTTGGTGTCACGCCATGCTGACAGCCGCCCAAATCCGCGCCGCGAGAGCGCTTGTTGATTGGAGTGGGCCTCGGCTTGCCTCGGAAACAGGTTTGTCCCTTCCGACGATCAGGCGAATGGAAAGCGCGCTAGGTCCCGGCCGAAGCGCCGCTGAAAATGTCCATGCGGTTCAGAAAGCCCTCGAACAGGCGGGCGTAATCTTTCTATCCGCTGATCCCGTCGGTGGACCTGGGGTCCGGCTGAAGGCCTGATCGCCAGCAACATCGCATTGCAGCTCTTAGCCGGAGCAGTGCAGGGCTGTAGGAAGGGGCGCGGACTGCGCCCCATCACGGAAACAACGGCGACGGCACCCTTGACCGGCCGACACTGGCGTGGCGTCATTCCGGTATGCGCGCGCGAAGAAGGTGCATTTTGGCCCTCATCTTCAAAGACATAGACACACTTCAAAGGTGAGGGGTCACGGCGTGCCTTGTCGCATATAACTGGAAATGCTCGCTGTTTTCGCCCCCAACCCCGCCCGCACCTTGCGGCTTTTATCTTGCTCTCAATCGCCGAGGGCTCGCCAGCAACTAATCGACCACTCACTAAACAGTCCGTGCATGTGAACCGCCAAGCGATGCAGGCCCACGCCTCATTAAGGTTATTGGCGCCCGAGGAGCAGGTGACGGTCGAGCCTTGTCAGGCGCGCTTCGAGAGCTCCCGCGACCATGGCATTGGAGCGAATTCGGCTCTTGCGCCCAAGGCCGGCATTGCCGAGACTTCCGCTATGAAGGGCTCCCTCCGCAAACTGCCGCCTCCCAAACAGCGCGAGTTCGAACTGTACGACGGCATCATCGAGGACAGGTTCGCCACGGTCAGCGAGACCAAGCTCGCTGAGCTCCGGCGGAACGTCGCCGGTTGGGCGTGAGCACCAGCATGAGCAAATTCGCCGCGAGCCCTCCGCCGCCGCCTCACGTCGGACCCGCGTTTGAGGCGATGATGGCGGATATCGACGCCGCCCTGACCCGAAAAGGTTTCCCGATTGCCGACCGACCGATCCGCGCGGGAAGCGAGGTCAGCGTCCGCTACGGCATTCCGATGCCGATCGCGGTCACGGATGAGAACCGCCTGCCGCCGGAACTGCGCCCCTATGCGCCGCTGAGCCTCGCCATCCGTCGCTGGTACGATGACACCTACGGCGATCGGCTCAAGATCGACATGTGTCCGGGACGGACGGTGGTGCGCCTCGACGGCGATCTCTACCTCCTGAAAGTGCCGCGCATCTTCGGCAGCGTCGCCTTCGGCGTCTCGCGAGAGTTCTTGCCCGAGACGACCTCGGGCCGGCCTCCGCTCCAGGCCAATATCCTGCAGCTGATCGAGCATATGACGCCGACCAAGGCGTCGCGGCTGTCCGACGCCGCGCTGAAGGGAGCGGAACAGGCGTTCATGACGGCGCTCTGGGCGAGCTACTGTCTTGAGGCCACGCCCCATGACTTGCTTCAATCGGCCAGAGGCGATCATGCGACCGCCGTCGCCACCCTGATGAGCAACCGGGGCCGGTACGGCGAGTCCAAATGGGCGTCTCTGCAGGCCGCCGAGAAGACGCTCAAGGCGGCGATCGCCCTCCACGGCGGACAGTTCCAGTTCACCCACGAGCTCGCCAAACTGGCGCGGGAGCTTGGCCCGCTCGGAATCAATCTGGACGCGCCAGAGCTCCTCGCCGCGATCCAGTGCACGCCGGGCATTCGTTATGGCGAGGAGCCGTGCACGCAGGACGAAGCCCTTGCCGCACACGGCGCATCCCTGTCCCTGGTCAACCGGCTGCGCGACGCCGGCGCCCGCTTCAATCCGGGCCTCGGCTGACACCGAGACCGCCAGGGGAGCCCACCTTGCCGCCCATCCGCACCCATACCGTCCAGATAGTGGACGAACTGCATTTCACGGGCGGGCTTCGGGGACGCCGGCAAGGATCGGGGTGGCTGATAGGACCGTTGCGGGTCGACGGTGCCTTCGTCGAGATGGGGCCCGTTCCTGAAACGCATATAAGTATCGTCGCCGCCGAGCTCCGCGTCCGGGCCTTCGGCGCGGATGAAACCCTCTTGGGTGATCCACACCTGCCCACGCGGATTTGGAGGCCCTTTGTGGGGCTGGAGGCGACCTCCGGCCTGCCGACCGAGCTCTGGGGCAATATCGCCCACCATGCCGCTGCCGCCGCGGACGAGGATTACAGCGCGCTTGCGCGATACGTCTCCGTCTGCCTGCGCGCCTCGGACATCCGCCTGCGCGACATCTCCGACGGCTATGGGGCGCAGCTGCTGTCGGCTCTAACCAACGGCGCCGAGGTCGGCCATCCATTCGAGAATATCCCGCTGGCCGACCTGCACCTGGCCATCCACTCGTTCGTCGCGGAGATGGGCGCAGCGCGAGACTATCTGGCGGCCATCGTCGGGCGTCAGCTGGGTGCGCCCACCAGCAAGGACAGCCTGGCGCGGCTGATCGACTGGCTCGGCGCGGACGCGCGCAGGACAGCGGCATCGCAGCCGGCCGCGGTCGCGTTGACCAGAGGCTGGGCCGATGCGGAAGATCCTTGGCTGAAACAGCTTACGGACTACCGGAACCTCTTCCTACATCGGGGCCCCATGGGCGCGCGGGGCTTCGAGTCGGCGCCTAGGCTGGCCGCGTCCGCGACCCGACACGGCGAGGTCAGGACCTTGGTCCTCCCGATCCCCCGGCGCCTCGAGGGTCCGGACACTGTCGACGCCCTCACCCAGTTCGTCAGACTGCACTGGCAGATGTTCCAGCTGGCGGCGGACCTGGCCGCCGTGGCGTCCTACGCTTCGACCCCGATTGTCATCACCTCGGCAGACATCGTCGATGAGCCCCAGCCTCCGTCGCTCAGATAAAGCTGGACCAAGTCGATCTGTACGCTGCCGCCCGGTCCGCAACGCGACTGGGAGCCACACCGTCGGGGTGGACGATTAGGTCATCCCTCTCACCCGCACACCTTCGATTTTTAAGCTGATTGTGCGGCACGTTAACCGGCATTTAAACCGGCACAAACGCCTCAATTGCCCTTTGATTTTCGTTGCTCTGGCTGGACTATACACATGCCTCGCAACCGGCATAATAGGCGGCATGAACGTGTCCGCCATGGAACCCATGCTCCCAGAAGAGGCCGCCACCGACTTGGAGGACGGCGCAGCTGCGCTTTTGGCGGACGCCAACCGATTGGCGGGACGGATGCACCCCATCATGCTGCAGTCCGTCGGCGATCTCGTCCGGTCGATGAATTGCTACTATTCCAATCTTATCGAGGGCCACGACACCCACCCGCGCGACATCGACCGGGCGCTCGCCAACGATTTTTCGACAGAACCCAAGCAGCGCGAGCTTCAGCAGGAGGCGGTTGCGCACATCCATGTGCAGAGGTTGATCGACGACGACCAGGATCCTGGAGTCTGGCCAGCGACGGCCACTTACGGGCGGTGGCTCCACGAAGAATTTTGCAAGCTGCTGCCCGCGGAAATGCGGTGGGTGAAGAATCCCGATACCGGCGAACTCATTCGGCTCGTTCCAGGAGAGCTTCGCAAGAACGATGTCATCGTTGGCAAGCATGTCCCGCCGTACCACGCTGACCTGCCGCGCTTCCTCGGACGATTCGACCAGGCCTACGGCTCGCCGCCCCTCAGCCGCTTTCGCCAGATCCAGTCTGTCGGCGCCGTGCATCACCGCTTCTTGTGGATCCATCCCTTCGTCGACGGCAACGGCCGCGTTGCTCGGCTGATGTCGCATGCCTTGTTGAAGCGGCTTGGGGTGGGAACGAGTTTATGGTCCGTGGCTCGAGGCCTCGCTCGAAACGAGACCCGATACAAAGAACTGCTGGCCTTCGCCGACGCGCCCCGGCAAGGCGATCGCGACGGACGAGGCAATCTGACCCAGACGGGGCTGATGTCGTTTTGCAGATTCTTCCTCGAAACCTCGCGCGACCAGGTCGCCTTCATGTCGGAGTTGCTCGAGCCTGAGGCGCTCCTCCGCCGTATGGAGATCCATATCGAAGAGGAGATCCGGAGTCGTCGCTTGCCAAAGGGCAGCTTCCTGGTCCTTCGTGAGGCTGCCATGTCCGGCGAGGTTGAACGGGCGAGGGTTCAGGCCCTGACGGGCTATGAGGAGCGGGCGGCGCGCAAGATCACCTCGGCGCTGATCGACCGCGGCATGCTGGTGGCGACCAGTCACCGCTCCGCCCTTCGGCTGGGTTTCCCCAGTGATGTAGTGGAGCGTTGGTTCCCCCGTCTCTATCCAGCCGATCTCGAGACCCGATCATGAGAACAAAGCCTGTTCCGCTGATCCGCAGCTTCACGACGTTGCCGGCGGCGTACGAGCCCTCGGAGGACGGATTGATCGACGACGTGTGGGGGGCGATGTACGGGGCCGAAACCCATAGATGGCCGAAGCTCCTCGAGCAGCGCCGTGTCGTGATTCTCGCCGATGCGGGGGCCGGCAAGACCTTTGAATTGAAGGCCGAGGCCGAACGCCAGCAGGCGAAGGGCCGCGCCGCCTTCTTCATTCGTATCGAAGACATCGATGCAGCCTTCGGCTCGGCTTTCGAGGCCGGGACGCCCGAGCAGTTCGAGGCTTGGCTCGGCGGCGCGCATGACGCCTGGTTTTTCCTGGATTCGGTCGACGAGACGCGACTGGAGGAACCCCGGGCGTTCGAATCCGCCATCCGGACCTTCTCGGCCCGGATTCACGACGCCCGACACAGGGCATTCGTTTACGTCTCCAGCCGTCCGTACGCCTGGAGGGGGAAGCTCGACCGCGAGATGATCGAGGAGAGGCTCCCCTATGAAGCCCCGCGTGCGCATGCGGAGGCCGAAACAGACGGGAAAGCGGGCTGGAGCGATCCGACGGATGAGGACTGGGGCCTGGTCTATGACGATGCAGACTCCAAAGAGGACGGCGCGACCTCGGCGGTGAGTCTTTACCGATTGGCTCCCCTGCAGGACGACGACATCCGGATTTTCGCCGGACACCGCGGCGTCGCGGACGTCGACGGCCTGCTTCGGGAAATAGAGCGACGAAATCTCCATTCCTTCGCTCGGCGGCCGTTCGATCTGGAAGACATCATCGCGGAATGGGAGGAAGGCAAGGCGCTCAGCAGCCGCTTGTCGGTTCTCAAGGGCGGAGTGGTCCGACGGCTGACGCCGCCGCCGGGGGTTCTGCCAGGTGCTGTCCTGCCCATGAACCGCGCGCTCGCCGCGGCCCGCCAGCTTGCGCTCGTCGTCTTGCTGACGGGTCGGGCCAACATCTGGATTCCCGGCGACGGCGAAGCCGGACCGAGCGCGATCGACCCCCGCGCGGTTCTCACGGGGTGGACGGATGGCGATATCGTCAAACTGCTTTCGCTCGGGATTTTTGACGACCCGATCTACCGCGCCGTCCGGTTCAGGCATCGCGAGGTCCGCGAACTTCTTGCCGCGGAATGCCTGAGCGATCTGATCGCCGCCGGAAACCAGGACGCGGTCGAGGCGCTCATCTTCAAGTCTCAATACGGCGAGGCTGTGATCGTCCCCAGGCTACGGCCGATCCTGCCGTGGTTGATCCTTCTGGACGACAAGATCCGGGAGCGGGCGCTGGCCCTGGAGCCCCAGATCGGCACCGAAGGGGGCGATGTCGCGCGCCTCCCGCTCGTCGTGCGTCAAGCCATCCTCTCCGGCGTCGTCGGCCGGATCCTCAACGTCGACAGCCATGGAACCGGGGGGGACAACGCGGCAGTCGCCCGGATCGCGGAGCCTGATCTTGAGCCCGTGACGCTCGATCTGATCGACCGCCACGGCCACGACGACAGCGTGATCTTTTTCCTCGGCCGCGTCGCCTGGCAAGGCGGCATGTCGCTTTGTGCGCCGGCACTTCAGGCCATCGCCCTGGATCCGGACCGTGGGGACTACGCCAGGATCGTATCCGCAAGGGCTGTGGCGGCTGCGGGCGATGGGCATCAAAAAGCGCTCTGGCGTGCGCTTCTTGAGCAGGACAGTCTCGTTCCGCGTCAACTCGTCGGCGAGTTGATCGACGGTGCCACGCCGACTCTGGAAACCGTTCAGTTGATTCTGGACACGATGCCTCGGCTGGAACCGGCCGAGCGTTATACGGTCACGGGGCTTTCGCAGGCCTTGGGCCAATTCATCGACCGGCTGCCGGTACACAGCGATGATGCTCCGACCCAGCCTTTGGCCACGCTGGTGGACGGACTGGATCGACTGCTGGGCGCTGAGCCCCACATTGAGCGCGGCGATTGCCGAGTGTCAAAATCCAATCAGTGGCTCATGGGTTCTGCTGTCCAGGCTGTAGGACACCTCGTTTCGGCCCGCGCGAAAGCCAGCCTCGCGCCTTCGTCGATCAACGTCATGATCAATGTCCGGACGTTGCGCCAGTGGACGGATCGCGAAGTTTCGAAACATCAGGCCGTTTTGGAGACGCTGGTTCCGCGCTGGCCTGAATTGAACGACGCTCTGTTCTGGCGGTCGATAGAGGATCGTCGGCGCACCATGGATGCGGACGGCAAACGGCTGGCGGATGACTGGCCGGCGACGTGGATCGGACATTTCTGGGCGTTCGACGCCGCCAGTTTCGACCGCACGATCGGTTGGATACGGGCGCGGACCACGGCGAACGATCGGTCTGTCGCGCTCCATCGCTGCCATCGAACCTATCGCGAAAACGGCCGGCCGCGTCCGTGGCTTAAACGCCTCGAGGGTGCGGTGGTCGGAGATCCGAACCTGGAGTCGGTGCTTGAGCAGCTCAAACATCCGGTTCGGGATGAGACCGCAAGGGCGTGGAGGGCGACCGAGCGTCGATACAAGCGGCGCCGGACCAGAGCCAAGCAGGTCCGCGCTGACCGGCGTGCGCAGTGGATCGATCGGGTCAAGGCCGACCCGGAAGCCATCCGCCAACCTGTCGGGGTCGAGCCGGGCCAGGTGACCGGTTGGCAGTATGAACTCCTCAATTCGGTTGATCGCGGCGCCCGCAAGGCGCGCGGCCGAGGTGCGGATTGGCAGCGGCTTATTCCGGAATTCGGCCAAGCGGTTGCCGAGGCGTATCGCGACGCTGCTCGAGACACATGGCGAGCCTATCATCCCGGTCTTCGCTCCGAGGGTGCAGACCGGAACTCATTTCCTGCCGCGCTGCTCTTCGCCATGGCGGGGTTGGAGATTGAGGCAGGCGAAGATGGGCGCGGCCTCAACACCTTGCCGGAGGCGGAGGCGGGACACGCTCTGCGTTACGGCTTCTGGGAACTGAACGGCTTTCCCCGATGGTTCGAACCGCTCTACCGCGCCCATCCGCAAGCCGGGTTCGCGCTCGTCTGGTCCGAGTTGGTCTGGGAGCTTGAGAACGACGATCCCGGGCGCACGCTGCACGATATCGTCTACCATGCACCTTGGCTCCATGGAGATCTGGCGCCGGCACTGCTCGTTTGGCTATCCGGCCATCAGGTGCGTAATCTGGAAGTGCTTCGATATTGCCGCACGATCCTGACCAATACGGGCACCGCCCCAGGCGACCTAGCCGCGCTAGCCGAGGCTCGGGTGTTGGACAGGGCCACTCCGGCCGATCAATCCGCGCTGTGGCACGCCCTCTGGATCGACGTTGACGCCGGACCGGGACTACAGGCGCTGGAGCATAAGCTTTCGACCCTGCCCCCCGACACAGCGGACACCCTCGCGCTGGAAGTTCTCAACAGCTTGCCGATTGGCCGGGCGGACGACGAGGGTCGTGTGCGCAGCTTCCGGACCCCTCAGCATCTCGCCCGGCTTTACACGCTCGCACACCGCCATGTTCGCGCGGAGGACGATATCGAGCGCGGGAACAAAGGCGTCTACAGCCCGACCGCCCGCGACTACGCCCAGGACGCCCGCAACGGCTTGATCGCGATGCTGGTCGACATCCAGGGGCCGGAGACGCATGAGGTCCTGAAGGTGCTAGCCGCCAACCATCCGGATCCTAGCTATCGACCCTATTTGCGGCGTCGCGCCCATGATCATGCTGTCGCCGACAGCGACCTGAAGCCGATGTCGGTTCTTGAAGCGGCGAGTTTGGCGCGCACGGCGGGGTACGCCGAGGCGTCGAGAGACTGAAAACCAAGATTTGGCCTCTGAAACTCCGGCTCGGAGATCTGCCCTTGAGTTAGTCGTTGGCCGCAGGGGGCGTCCACAGGGCTTCCAAGGGTAGTTTCGGGTGCGGAATTTGGGCAAAACAGCTTCGTAATCCGACGAGCGGCCGCTAAGCGCACGTCGCATTTGGGTCGCCCATCCAACCGCAGAGGCGGGTGTGCCCTGGTTACGTTCGCAGTCGGCGGGCTGCTGTATGTTCGAACTCATCAAGAAGCTCGACCGCTTTTGAAGCTGCCGCATTCAACGCCCGTGCCTCTTCCCGCGTCCCAGCAGACATGTTGTCTTCCCCCTCCCCGCGCAGCCAGACGGTCTGCATGTCGGACCCACGAAGCGGTGCCGTAGTCCCAACCACGAGATCTCGAAATACGACCAGTTGAGCTCGGAGCGCCTTCCATTTCGCCTGGACCCGCCGATCTATGAAGTCATGCCGAGGGTCATCCCAAGTCACAGAGACTTCCTTAACCCCACGCCAACGATCCCGATGGAAGGGAGTTGCGAAATCATACTCCTTCAGGAATTCCCGCTCGGCGTCAGTGACGAGTGCGCGGAAGTTCGTGAACAACTGCACATCGCTTGGGTGAATTTCCACCGCTCCTTTCAAGGTGGAGAGCAGCCACAGCAAGACGCTCGCGATTAGGGCTGAGAATGCAGGCCAATCGAACTCCCAGCCGGCCTCTGGCCAGAAAAAAGCAGTTAACGCGCTCATCATTGCGATGCCGGTCGCCAACCGTGCTTGCCAAGTCTCTAGTTTGGTGAGAATCCAATTCATCGCTGGCTCCATCGCCTGTCACGTCGTCCCAACACCAGGCTGAGCACCGTCGTCGCGCCTGCGGCCGGCACCGGCAAGCCCATCATGAACACCGGCCGTATCACAGAGGTCGGGGAGATCGTCGGAACCGAGGATAATAAGTTCTCGCCCCGATATGATATCGAACTGATCCAAGCTCTGGCTTAGTTCGTCGGCTTGAAGGGTTAAGAGACGAGCCAACTGTTCCTGCACCTTCAAGCTCGGATCATCGAAACGACGGTCAAGAGTCGCGATTAACGTATCGAGCTTCAAGCCGACCTGTATGACGGTAATCATCAACAGTTCACTCTCGCCGGGGGTCTTATCGATTAGGCGATGGACATAGGCCTGCGCCGTCCTCAAAGGCTCCAACCGCGAGAGATGTCCCTCCGAGGACCACTCGATCAATCTAGCGGCAATGTGATTTCGGATAGCGAACATCCCAGTCAGAAGCGCCCGCTGTCTAAGTTCGCGCGCTAAGTCCTCCAAGCGCGCCTTCCTTCGGTCAGACAACCAGCCGCCAAGCAGGACGAGACCACCCCCCAGTACGGTGCCCGCGAGAGCTTGCGCAATTTTTATGACTTCTAACCAATCGTTGTTCACGTAACCACGCCGCCCAAGATGCCGGTGTCGATGCTACGGGCAAACTGCGATGGGAGGACACCCTCGCTTTCAATCTCGCTTTCCCCAAATTGTGATCCAAAGCCCCGCTGTGCGTAGGCTTGCGCGCCGGGTGCTTCCACGTGGCTTCCACGGGTGGATTTGGGGTGCGGAATTCGGGCAAAGAAAAACCCGCTATCCTATTGGAATAGCGGGCTAAATCTTGGGTGCGGGAGTAGGATTTGAACCTACGACCTTCAGGTTATGAGCCTGACGAGCTACCGGGCTGCTCCATCCCGCGGCAAACGGTAGTGTCGTGAAGGAAGAACGGTTCGAGAAGTGCTGCCTTCACGTAGGCCGAAGGCCTATAGGGCAAGCATAAAGCAATCATTCTGTCCGCCAGGTAGACCCGGCGGCGACCTACTCTCCCGCGCCTTGAGACGAAGTACCATTGGCTCTGGAGGGCTTAACGACCGAGTTCGGAATGGGATCGGGTGGGGAACCTCCGACATAGCCACCAGGTCAACCGGGCGGACAGAAGGATTGCATCTTGCTGGGCCTATAGCGCTTGCGCGCTACTTGAGGCCGACCGCTCTCAAGTAGGCCTGGGGGCCGATAGAGCGAGCAAGATTGAAGAAGACATTGTCGTGACGATCATCTGGTCAAGGATGATCATCGAATGAGTTTTGCTGAGAAACGATCAAACCGATCGGATTATTAGTACCAGCAAGCTTCATGGGTCGCCCCACTTCCACACCTGGCCTATCAACGTGGTAGTCTTCCACGATCCTCAGCGAAGCCTTGTTTTGAGGTTAGTTTCCCGCTTAGATGCTTTCAGCGGTTATCTATTCCATA
>NZ_JBAZPR010000011.1:0-155335 GCF_041648115.1 Brevundimonas sp. | reverse complement strand
GCGTCACGGTGCGCATGTCGGTCTCCTGCCTTCCGGCTCGTTGGAGCGAACGCCCCAGACCGTGTTTCGCCTCTGTCTAATCGCGTCCGACGCCCAGCCATCCATGACGAAGACCGGGAATATCCCCCGTCTGATGCAACCGAACAGGCTAGGCAGGACTATCAGGGGGTCAGGATGTTCGCATGCGAGCTGCCAAGGCCTCCGGCTTCGTCCGCATTCGTGGCGCGCGAGAGCACAATCTCAAAAATGTCGATGTCGACATTCCGCGCGATGCGCTGGTCGTTTTCACCGGCGTGTCGGGTTCCGGTAAGTCGTCGCTGGCCTTTTCCACGCTCTATGCCGAGGCACAGCGCCGCTATCTGGAGTCGGTCTCACCCTACGCGCGCCGCCTCTTCCACCAGATGGAGGTGCCCGAGGTCGACCTGATAGAGGGTCTGCCGCCGGCGGTGGCGCTGCAGCAGCAGCGCGGATCGCCGACCACCCGATCGTCTGTCGGCAGTGTGACCACCCTCTCCAATCTGCTGCGCATGCTCTATTCGCGCGCCGGGGACTATCCGCCCGGACAGCCGCACCTCGAGGCGGAATCCTTCTCGCCCAACACGCCCGAGGGGGCCTGTCCGCGATGCCACGGCCTCGGCCGGATCCATGAGGTCACGGAGGCCTCGATGGTGCCCGATCCTTCGAAGACCATCCGGGAGCGCGCCATCGCCGCGTGGCCTATGGCTTGGGGCGGCCAGAATCTGCGCGACATCCTGATCACTCTCGGCATCGACGTCGACACGCCGTGGCGCGAGCTCCCCAAGAAGGTGCGCAACTGGATCCTGTTCACCGAGGAGCAGCCCCAAGTCCCCGTCTATCCCGGATGGAGCCACGACGAGATCCAGCGCGCCATCCGGCGCAAGATCGAGCCCGCCTATATGGGCACCTTCTCGAGCGCGAAGCGCCACGTCACTCACAGCTATGCGACCACCCACAGCGCCATGATGAAGAAGCGCGCCGCGCGCTTCATGATCGCCCGGCCCTGCCCGGTCTGTGACGGCAAGCGGCTGCGCCGGGAGTCCCTTTTGGTCCTCTTCGAGGGCCTCGATATCGCCGAGATGAGCCGGCTGCCCATGGCCCGCTTCTCGAAGATCTTCGCGCCCTACGCCGAGGCCAAAGCCGGCAAGCTCAGGACGTTGCGCAAGACCCACCCGGAAAAGGCGCTGGTCGTCGAGCGCATCGCCGGCGATCTGTGCCGCCGGCTGTCGGTGCTGCTTGACCTCGGCCTCGGCTATCTGACGCTGGAACGCAGCACCCCGACCCTGTCGCCGGGCGAGCTGCAGCGGCTGCGGCTCGCCACCCAGGTTGTCTCCAATCTGTTCGGCGTCGTCTATGTGATGGACGAACCGTCCGCAGGGCTCCATCCCGCCGACACCGAGGCGCTGCTACGAGCGCTCGACGGCCTGAAGGCAGTGGGCAACTCGCTGTTCGTCGTCGAGCACGACATGGATGTCGTTCGCCGCGCCGACTGGATCGTTGATGTTGGCCCCGCCGCCGGCGAACACGGCGGCCAGATCCTCTACAGCGGCCCGATCGAGGGCCTGCGCAAGGTCGCCGCGTCCGAGACCCGGCACCATCTGTTCGACGAAGACGGCGGGATGCCGGGCCGCCAGCGCGAGCCCGCCGGCTGGCTGCGGCTCGAGGGGGTCTCGCGCAACAATCTGAAGCAGGTCGATTGCGAGATCCCGCTCGGTGTGATGACCACGGTGACCGGGATCTCCGGCTCGGGGAAGTCCAGCCTGGTCAGCCAGGCGCTGGTCGAGCTGGTCGCCGCAGCCCTCGGCGCCGCGCCTGCGGGCAAGGATGAAGCCGATACCGAAGCCGGATTCGAGGACGCGCCGTCCGTCGCCACCGAGGGTCGGATCGTCGGCGGGCTCGAAGGGGTCCGGCGGCTGATCGAGGTCGACCAGAAGCCGATCGGCCGCACCCCGCGTTCCAACCTCGCCACCTACACCGGGCTGTTCGACCATGTCCGCGCCCTGTTCGCGGCGACACCCGAAGCTCGGAAGCGCCGCTACGACGCCGGGCGGTTCTCCTTCAACGTCGCAAAGGGGCGCTGTCCGCGCTGCGAGGGGGAGGGGTTCGTCATGGTCGAACTGCTGTTCCTCCCCAGCGTCTACGCCCCGTGTCCCGCCTGCCATGGCGCCCGCTACAATCCCACGACGCTTGAGATCACCTACAGCGGCAAGACCATCGCCGAGGTGCTGGCGCTCACGGTCGAGCAGGCCTGGGACTTCTTCGGCGATGCCCCAAATGTCTGCCGGTCGCTCAAGGTGCTGCGTGAGGTCGGACTCAACTATCTCCGTCTTGGACAGCCCGCGACCGAGTTCTCGGGCGGCGAAGCGCAGAGGGTGAAACTGGCCACAGAGCTGCAACGCGCTCAACGCGGCGGGGCACTCTATGTTCTCGACGAGCCGACCACAGGTCTTCATCCAACCGATGTTGAGCGCCTGCTCGGCCAACTCAACGCCTTGGTCGACGCCGGCAACACCGTCATCCTGGTCGACCATGACATGAAGGTCGCAGCGGCCAGCGATTGGGTCATCGACATCGGGCCCGGCGCCGGTGACGAGGGCGGGCGGATCGTCGTTAGCGGCCCGCCGGCGGTCGTGGCTGCGTCCCCGGAGAGCCGAACGGCATTGTATCTCGATCGCGCTCTACAGGGCGGGGCAGCCGCAAATGGGCTTTCACACATGGAACGGGATCCTAACTGATGACGCCTCGCCCTCATGCAAAGACCCATGGCGCGGAGCGAGGCCTGACCCGCTGGTAGTCTTCGCCCAACGGTGCGACGCGGAACGCTGTGCAGTTCAGGCGCAGCCATTACAGAGGCGGAGCGTTAGCATGACGCCCTGGACTCGAAAGGAGACCGTGATGGCCAATGCTGAAACCCGCTCACCCGTGAAAAAGGCTTTGTTCGTGCGACTGCGCGCAAAGCCCGGCAAGGAGGCTGATGTGGAGGCCTTCCTGCGCGACGGACTGGCGGCCGTGATGGAGGAGCCGGACACGACGACATGGTATGCGGTCCGCTTCGGTCACGACGACTTCGCCATCTTCGACACCTTCCCGGGAGACGCGGGGAGGTTGGCTCATCTGGCAGGAAAGGTTGGCCGTGCACTCGTCGCCAAGGGCCCGGAACTGCTCGACGGCCTGCCGAAGATCGAAGATGCACAGGTTCTGGCGTACAAGCTTACCGACCAAAGCGGTGAGGTCCTGGACTGAGACGCGGCTCGCCAGGTGCCTGGCCGCCCTCTTCTCGCTGCAGGTGCTGACTGGCCAGGTATGTCGAAGCGCAATCGCCGGGGGCTGCTTACAACCCCTGCAGTGCGCCGCTCTCCGGTCAAGGAGAGTCAAAAAATCTGCGGAGCGGCAAGCTGAAGTTGTGCCGACTGCTTTTCGGTCTCGGCTCTTGGGCTACGAGGAGATCGCAGTCTCTGACATCGACAGGCTCGGCTGAATGTCCGGAGTCCGACGGCATGCAAATGTCCGCTTATGGCGCTTCTCAGACCTCACCAACGATAGCCACTCCTGGCGCATATGCGCCGTATGGCGCTTCTCCTGAGAAGGGGGCGTTGATCGTGGGAGGTGGCCATGAGCCAGCCCGATCTGTTTCGCTTACCTCGCAAACCCTGGAACGCTGGTCGGTTGACCGGAGCCAAGGCCCGCTCAAACCCAAGCACATTTGGGCGATCCGACAGCATGTGAAGTCGATCGGATCGGCCCGGGATTTGGCGATGTTCAACATCGCATTAGACGCCAAGCTGCGGGGCTGCGATCTCGTTAAACTCAGACTTGGTGATATCGCCCGAGGCGCCGTCGTACGGCAGCGATCGACGATTATTCAGCAGAAGACGGGTCGACCGGTCACGGAGGCCGCGAGAGACGCGTTGGCGCACTGGCTGGAAAGTCGAGGGCGACGGCGTGACGACTGGCTCTTTCCTAGCCGCAGCCGAGATGGAGCGCACATCGGTACATCACTCCGTGTTCTAGGCAATCGAGCAAGACCAGAGATGCGCCAGGCGACAGCTTGATGATGATCGGTTTCAGCACTCAGCCCCGCCTGGCGTGTCGTCGGTCCATCAGGTCGCGAACCTGTCACGCCGCTGACGGAAAGTGGAGTCGCCGGAAAGCGGACGTGCCGAATGCGCTCAGGCTATATGTCGGCAAGACGACTGTTCCGCTTTTCAACCGCTGCCATAGTTCGTGCATGGAGCCGTCCCCGCGAGAACAACTGTTAGGTCTGTTCCGCCAGACGCTTGCTCAATGCCTTGACACACAGGACTTCTGGCGCGGGCATGACTTCCGGCTACACGTCGGTGGCATGGATATTACTGAAGCGGAACGGGCTGCATCAGAGGAGCGCATTAAGCATCTGGAGAACCTGATCACCGCCATGGAACGGGAGAATAGCGAAACCTAGCTCTTTGACACTATGGTAGCTGTGACCATAATTACACCGATCGTCCCGGTCCGACGAAACTATTATCAGATCGGCTGCACGGCAGCTGATTGATCGTTCAAGAGTGATGCTACCGCGCTTACGATTTGCGCCTCGACAAATGGTTTGCTGACCATGACGCTGTTGGGCACTCCGTGGATCGACCAGTCATTCGCATGCTCTGCCGTCACATATACGACGGGTAAGGCAGGGTTTAATGTTCTGGCCCGACGCGCTACGTCCCATCCCGTTATCGCGCCACCCAGGTTCACATCCGTCACCAACGCTCGGCACCTCTCCCCGTGGTCCTGAAAGAGTTGGAGAGCATCGGTTCCGGTCATCGCTGACTCGAAGGCGAAACCTCCATCCTGGAGCGCCTGTTCGATGGTAACCAGGATGAGCGCTTCGTCTTCGACGACAAAAACGCAGACAGAGTCAGACATGGCAGCCCCAGTAGTTTGGCGCGCTTTTAACATCAGCGTGCAGAACGAGTTCCAGAGGCTCTACCGCACGCGACATCCTGCCTCATGCCCACGTGTGTTCTGGCTTCTGGCCGCAGCTAACGCTTACTAATTGAAAAAACATGTTGCCCGGCCCGGCTGACATCGACAGCGGTAAATGTGCCAGAAAGCCTTATCCTTAGGTCTGCAAGGTCGTGGGCCTCTGCATCGCTTCGAGCCTCGACGTTTTCTTCGCGCGGAGGGGTGTCCGGGCCATCATGAAGGCGGAACACATAGGCGGTCATCCAGCTGTCTCCCATCATTAAGAGCTGGACAATAAATGCCGTCTGTAAAGTGAAGTTCCTGCCCCGCTTTGCTTGAAGCTGGCCAATCACAGGTCAATCCAATCACGGCCTGGCGGCATCTTGGTCGGTGCCATCGGAGTTCTAGGCGCCTTCGTCAGCCGCTGAGGGCCGCGTTTCCACGCCAAGCCGCCAGACCCGTCCCGCGTGTCCGCCAGATGCGCAGCGCCCAAACTTCCGCAATGGGTCGGGAACCGACGTTTCGCCCAGGGCGATTTGCGGTCCTTGCCGCGCTGATGGTGGTTCGCCGCGAGGCCGACTGGGCCGCTTAACCATTCGTCAGCCGCTCCGCCGCTACGATAGCCTGGGGCACCGAACCGGCGAGAGGCCATGATTAGAACCATTCGTGTGGGTGAGCGTGTGCCGCCAGTGAGACTGGGGCAACTTCAGCAAGGGCTTGTCACAAGTCAGAGCGTCGAGACGTTGTTCCAAGGCCGGCGCGGGATCGTCATCGGCGTGCCTGGAGCTTTCACCCCGGTCTGCAGCGGAACGCATGTCCCCGATTTCGTCGCTCGGGCAGCGCAACTGAAAGCGTCGGGCTTCGGTTTCATAGCCTGCATGGCGGCAAATGACCCTTGGACATTGGATGCTTGGGCGCGGGAGCTCGACCCGAAGGGGCAGTTGATCTTTCTGTCGGACGGCAATCTGGAGTTCGCGAAAAAAACAGGCCTCGTGCGTTTCGACCCTGACCACTTTCTAGGTGAGCGCTGCCGTCGCTTCATGATGGTGCTGAATGGGGCCGTTGTTGAGAAGTTGTCGGTCGAGCCAGATCTCGCTGCGCTTACTTGCACCCGTTCGGCAGACGCTCTTTTGGACGCCTAAGGTCGGCTACAGGTCGGAAGCGGTCATCAGCTCATCGCCTATAAGCGGACCTGCCGAAATCAGGCGGCGCGATCTTCACGCCGGACAACCTGATTGCCCCAATACCGATCACGGGCTGCAGACCACTGAAACGAAGCTCGAACCAAAACGGGTCGCCCCACAGGGAATCGCTCCCGTCCGTCATACCACCCAGCACGACCAGCCCGCTCTCTTCCTGATCAGCGACCACCACCTGCCAGCGCATCGTCACATCGCCGACAGATACGATCACGCCGGTCCATTCCTCAGTCGGCAGGAAGTGGACAGTGTAGAAGCCCTCCGGTCCCCTGAAGGCTAGTCGGAAGGCTGCGGGAACGGTCCTCATTAGCCCAGGTTTAAGCTGGCGACAGATGTCCGCAATGGATCGGAAACCGCCTTAGCCTCTTGGCCGAAAAGCAGATCTTTTAGGCCTGTCTGAATGTCGTGTTTCCGGCGTGCCAGCAATGTCTGCTCCTGGCGCAAAGCAGCCAGGACAAAGCTGGACCGACCGCCGATACGGTTCAGCGCGCCAAGCGCACCTTTCACTTACACAGAACCTTACACATCCTAGTAGTGTGTGATAGAAACATGATGAGTATCAATATCTTGGTACTGGCGTGTGTGACTTAAAATCTGCCGGACGAAAGTCCTTGCCGGTTCAAGCCCGGCCGCCCGCACCAACTGGACCTCTCCCTGTCGCGCGCGAAGCGGCTATGGTGGGCGGATGAGTCGCGCCGCGTCATGATCAAATACATCGGCTCCAAGCGCGCCCTGCTGGGCCATGTGACGGGCGCCGTCGCCGGCGTCCTGCCCCAGGGCGGACGGGTCTGCGATCTGTTTTCGGGCACGGCGCGGGTCGGTCATGCGCTGAAGAAGCAAGGGTTTCAGGTCTGGTCGAACGACTACAACGCCTATGCCCACGCCCTGGCGACTGCCTATGTCCAGGCGGATCGGGAACGGTGGATCGACCGGGTCGAGACGGTGCTGGCCGAGTTGCGGACGGTGACGCCGCAGGCGGGATGGTTCACCCAGGCCTTTTGCCAGGACGCCCGCTATTTCCACCCCGACAACGGCGCCCGCATCGACGCCATGCGCGACCGGATCGAGGCCATGGGGCTGGAGCCCGAGCTGAAGGCCATCGTGCTGGTCAGCCTGATGGAAGCGGCGGACCGGGTGGATTCCACCGCCGGGGTCCAGATGGCCTATATGAAGCAATGGGCGCCCAGGGCGCTGAAGACGCTGGAGCTGCGGACGCCGGACATGGTTGCGGCGGTGGACGGCGGGCCGTGCCGGGCGACGCAGGGCGATGCGATCGAGATCGCCGAACAGGTCGAGGCCGACCTCGTCTATCTGGACCCGCCCTATAACCAGCATTCCTATCTGGCCAACTACCACTGCTGGGAGAGCCTGGTGCTGTGGGACCGGCCCGAGACCTATGGGATCGCCAACAAGCGGGTGGACGTCAGGACGCGCAAGAGCGCCTTCAACAGCCGGCCCGGCATCGGGCCGGCGCTGCGAAGCGTGATCGAACGGGTCAAGGCGCCGAACCTGATCGTCAGCTTCAACGACGAGGGCTATCTGAGCCGGGCCGAACTGGTCGAGATGCTGTCGGCGCGGGGCCATGTTCAGGTGCTGGAAGTGGCGCACCCGCGTTACGTCGGCGCCCGGATCGGCATCCACAATCCCAAGGGCGAGAAGGTCGGGACGGTGGGGCGGCTGAGGAACGTCGAACATCTGTTCGTGGTCACGGATCGGCCGGTCGAACTGCCTGTGGCCGCATAAGCGCAGCGAAAACAACAGTCGCAAGTTGCGGAACGCGAATCGCGGCGTGTCGTTGTGGGACTATGCAACCGCGCCCGCACACCTATCCGACCACCGATCGCACCGAGGATTACCGCATCCGTCCGGCGGCGGAACCGCGTTCGTGGGCGCCGCGTGTCGTCGAGGGCGACTGGGGCTGGGACGCGCCGGCCGCCGAAGCACGGCCGACTTTCACCCACAACGCCGCCCGCTACAGCCGCCCGACCCAGGCGACGCAGGCGGTCGAGCACGTCGATCTGGAACCCGAGCTGAGCCCGCCGCCGCGCTGGATGATGGCGCTGGCCGGCGCCGCCGTCGCCGCCCTGATGGGCGCGCTGCTGGGCGGCTTCATGCACATCTGAAGCGGCGTCAGGCGTCCTGAAGCAGGGCCTTGATCGGCGACCAGCTGCGCCGGTGGGCGGGGCAAGGCCCCAATGTTTTCAAAGCGTTCTGGTGGATCGGCGCGTTATAGCCCTTGTGGCTGGCGAAGCCGTAGCCGGGATATTGGGCGTCAAGATCGATCATCAGTCGATCCCGCGCCGTCTTGGCCAGGATCGACGCCGCCGCGATGGACAGCGACAGGCCGTCGCCGCCGACCACGGTCTGGATCTCGCACGGCAGTTTGAAGCGATAGTTGCCATCGACCAGGGCGGCGACAGGTTGGGCCTGAAGCGCCTCGATGGCGCGGCACATGGCCAGGCCGGTGGCGTGCAGGATGTTCAGGTCCTCGATCTCCTCCACCGAGGCGAAGCCGACACCCCAGGCGATGGCGCGCGCCTTGATCTCGGGCTCCAGAGCGGCGCGGCGCTTTTCCGTCAGGGCCTTGGAATCGTCGATGCCGGGCGGCAGGTCGTCGGGGTTCAGGATGACCGCCGCCGCCGAGACGGGGCCGGCCCAGGGACCACGACCCGCCTCGTCCACGCCGCAGACGGGGCCGTTGACGCGCTGGATCAGCGCCGTCTCCAGGGCGAGGGTCGGGAAGGTCTCGGGTTTTGAGGGGGCTTTAGCCATGCGCGGCCATCGCACGAACCTGCTTGTGACGGAAGCAGGTCGTCTGGTGATCGTTGACCATGCCGACGGCCTGCATGAAGGCATAGACGATCACCGGGCCGCAGAAGTTGAAGCCGCGCTTCTTCAGGGCCTTGGCCATGGCGACGGACTGTTCGGTCTGGGTCGGGGCCTGGCGGAAGTCGGCGTGGGTCGTCTGGATCGGTTCGCCGTCGACGAAGGACCAGAGCCAGGCGGAGAAGTCCTCGCCGTTTTCGCGCATCTCCAGCCAGATCTGGGCGCCCCGGATGGCCGCGTTGATCTTGGCGCGCGAGCGGATGATGCGGGGGTCGTTGAGCAGGCGCTGGATGTCGTCCTCGCCATAGCGGGCGACGATCTCAGGGTCGAAGCCGTCGAAGGCGTCGCGGATGCCTTCGCGTTTGCGCAGGATGGTGATCCAGGCGAGACCGGCCTGGAAGCCGTCGAGGACCAGCTTCTCCCACAGGGCGCGCGGGTCGCGTTCCGGCACGCCCCATTCCGCATCATGATAGGCGATGTAAAGCGGGTCGGTGGTGCCGCACCAGCCGCAGCGGCCGTCTGCGTGTGAGTCGGTCATGGCGGGAGGTTGCCAGTGTGTTCTGGTGAGGGGAAGGGCGGGATTTGAGACTCAGGCGGCGGAAAAACACCGTCTGAATAGTCTAAATTGTCTGAAATGGGTGGTGGGGCGAAATTGCACTGCACCTGCGAAAACAGTGCAAAGTGCAAGAAAGTGCAATTCGGGTCGATTGTGAGAGAGGTCCGATGCGGTCGAGTTTTGCGTCCTCCCTGTCGAAACCGCGCATTGTACAGGCGTTTGGATCAGTGGTCGGACGATTGACGCTGGTGGTGGGTAAGGCTCTGAAATCTGGACGAATGTACTGAGCGAATACGATGGAGAGCGTCTCCTTCCCATGAAATGGGGAGGGGGACCGCGAAGCGGTGGAGGGGCTCTTGAAGTCCCACAGGCGCTAGTGATGCGGTTAAGAACCCCTCCGTCACGGCGCGAAGGCGCGCCGCGCCACCTCCCCACGGAGTGGGGAGGAGACGGTCGTCATTTCAGTCCCGCACCAATCCGCCGTCCACCACCAGGTTCTGGCCCGTCACCGCGCGGCTCCAAGGCGAGGCGAAGAAGAGGACGGCGTCGGCGAATTCTTGGGGGGTGGTGACGCTGCGGAGCGGCGTCATGCCGGCGATGAAGTCGAACACGGCCTCGGGCGTGGCGGCGCTGGCGTCGGTGGTGCGCAGCAGGCCGCCCGAGACCATGTTGACCGTGACGCCGTCGGGGCCGAGGTCGCCGGCGGCGGTGCGGGTCAGGGATAGCAGCGCAGCCTTGGCGGCGGTGTAGTCGTGGTAGGGCACGACCGGGTTCTGGAACAGGTTGGTGCCGATGTTGACGACGCGGCCGAACCGGGCCGCCGCCATGCCGGGGGCGGTCGCCTGGATGGTGTTGAGGGCGCCGTGGACTACGGTCGAGAACTGGGCCGCCAGTTCGTCCCAGCCGATGGCGGTCATCCGGGATCGGGCGTCGCCGTTGAAGCTGTAGTCCAGGGCGTTGTTGACCACTGTGGTGACGGGGGCGCCGAAATGGGCCTGGGCGGAGGTGACCATGGCGTCCACGGCGGCGCGGTCGGTCACGTCGGCCTGGAGCGCGACGGCGCGGTCGCCGATCTCGGCGGCCAGGGCGGTCGCGGCCTCGCCGCTGGCGCGCCAGTTGATGATCACGCGGGCGCCTTCGTTGGCGAAGGCGCGGATGCACGCCGCCCCGACGCCGCGTGCGCCGCCGGTGACGAGGACGATCTGGTCGGCGATCTTCATGGGGGACTCACGCGTTGGAGGAGGGGAGCACGTCCTCGCCCATCCAGGCGGGTTTGCGCAAGCGCACAGGGCGGCCGTCCACGGTCAGGGCGCCGTCGATGCGGTCGATCCGCAGCAGGGCCATGACGGAACCGTTGCGACCGGACAGCACCTCGCCCGCGCGCAGTTCGCCCTTCAGCACCTCGGCGCCGAAGGCGGGGGGCGGACCGTCGAAGTCGAGCGGCAGCATCCGGTTCTTGATCGTTCCCCGGCGCTTCATGCGCGAGGTCGTCTCCTGGCCGACGAAACAGCCCTTCTGAAAGTCGATGCCGTTCAGCAGGTCGTAGTCGGCCTCGATCGGATAGGTCTTGTCCTGGGGGGCGTCGGCGGTCGGATCTGGCAGGCCGATGGACAGGCGGTGGGCATGGTAGTCGGCCTCGCTGGCGTCGGGGGTCGCATCGCCATAGAAGCGGCCGCCCATCAGCGGGGTGCGCGGGTCGGGGATGAAGCCAGCGACGACCTCCGGCCAGGCGGCGAAGACGGCGCGGTCGTCGGCGGCGACGACGACCTTAGCGCGGAGCTTGTACATCGACAGCCGCTGCAACAGGGCGTCGCGGCGCTCAGTCGCGACATCGAGCAGGACGCCGTCCGCCTGGCCCAGGATGAACAGGTCGAACAGCAGCCGGCCGGGCGGCGACAACAGCGCGCCGAAGCGCAGTTCGCCTTCCGCCAGCGTCTCCACGTCCTGCGTCAGCAGATTGTGCAGGAAGGGTTTCGCGTCCTCGCCCGTAACGGAGATCAGGGCGCGGCTGTCGAGACGGGCGATGGGCATGGCGCCAAGATAGGGCGCGGACGGCGGGTCCAGAAGACGCCGCGCTGAATTTAGGCGACGGCGGCGGCTTCGGGATCGAACAGGGGGTCGAAGTTGCGCCAGTCGCTGGCGCCCCAGGCCGTGACGCGGGTGACCAGATCGACGATGTTCATCGGCTTGGCGATGCAGTCGTCCATGCCGGCCTCTTCGTACTGGATCAGCTGTTCCGGCAGGGTGTTGGCGGTCAGAGCCAGAATGGGCGTGCGGCCGACCAGACCCGGCAGGGCGCGGATGGCGCGGGTGGCATCGACGCCGTCCATGACCGGCATCTGGATGTCCATCAGGATCACGTCCCAGTCGCCGTCGCGGGCGGCCTCGACCCCTTGCGCGCCGTCGTCGGCGGTGGAGCATACGATGCCCTGGGCGGACATAACGGCCATGACCAGGGCGCGGTTGCTGTCGTGATCGTCGACATAGAGGACGCGCAGGGCGGCGGCGTCTTCATTGGCAGGCGCGGGTTCTTCGATGACTGTATCGGGCGTCGGCAGGGGAATGACGTTGTCGGCCGACAGGTCGATCATGTCGTTGACCACGGACAAAAGACGTTGGCCCGCGCCGTTGATCCGGGCGGCGTGGTCGGCGTGTTCCTGGGCCAGGCCGGCCTTGGACAGCAGGTCCGAGAAGCCGATGACCGAATTCAGCGGCGTGCGCAGTTCGTGCGACATGTCGGTCAGGAACTTCTGACGCGCCTCGGCCATGGCGGTCTTCTGTTCGGCGGCGACGCGGGCCTGTTCGGCCTCGACCCGTTCGGTCACGTCGATCTCGTTCAGCATGACGCCCAGCTGGCCCGTGACGGGATCGATGACCGGGCGGATGTCGAGGTGGTGCCAGCGCAGGCCCTCGCGGGTGATGATCTCGCAGACGTCCGAGGACAGGTCGCCGGACAGGGCCGCCGCCAGCATGGGCTGGGCGCGCTCGGGTTCCGCGAACCGGGCCTCGAAGGGGTGGGTGGTCGAGCCATAGGCCGCGAAGGCCGCCGGGTTTGAGAACAGCGGCCGACCTTCGCTGTCGAACAGGGAGATCAGGGTGGAGGTGTGCCGCAGGGCCTCGACCGCGCGACGCTCTTCGCTCTCGACCTCGATGGAGGCGGCCTCGAACAGCAGGACCGGCGTGCCGTCGTCCAGCCAATGGGTGGAGATGATCGCCGTCACCGTCAGCGGCCGGCCGTTCGGATAGAAGGTCCAGTGTTCGGACAGGGTCTCGCCGTTCGCCGTCTCGCGCGCCAGTCGTTCTGTGCGGGCCAGGACGGCGGGGGACATCTGGCTGAAGTCGCGGGCCAGGAGGGCGTCGAGGCTGTCGGAGCCCCACAGATCCAGGGCGGCGGCGTTCGCATAGACGCCTCGCATGGCGGACGGATCGAACATCCAGATCGGGCGTCGAAGCGCGTCCCAGGCCTGCATTTCCGGCGTGTCTCTCAAAGCGGCGGCGTTACGGATTTCAGAATAGCGGCAAGGACTTAAGCTTCGGCTAAGCCTTGGGATCATCCTGGGTTGTGACGGCGTATCGCGCCACGACGCCGTCGGGCTCGAAATCGTGTCCGGCCAGCTTATCGAGCGAGCGCAGGACGCGGGCCAGGAAGGCGGAGGGGTCGCCGTCTTCGACCGCCGGGCGCAGCCAGTCGGTGACGACGGCGCGGGCCGGATATGTCCCGACCGGGCCGGGAATGCTGAGGGCGACCTGGATGCCCTCGGCGATCCAGCCGGCGACGGTCATGAAAAAGTCGGGCGAGGCCAGGAAGTCGGAGCGCCGCAGGACATAGAGGGTGATGATCCCGTCCTCGACCCCGTCGGGGCGGACGATGACGCCGCTGTGGTCCGGCCGCCAGTCGTCCGACAGTTCGACCACGCGCCACAGGCAGAACCAGATGCGGCAGGTGTTCGGCCGGATCGCGTGGACGGAACAGCCCGCGCCGTCGACGCAATAGGCGCACAGCTCGCCGGTCGGCTTGGCCAGCTTCGGCAGGTCCAGCGGAATGACCCGGCAGCATTCGACGCAACCGCCGCAGGTCCGGCCGGGGAGGAGGGGAAGGCTCACCCCAATGAGCGTTCGAGCTGGGCGATGCGGCGGTCCATGTCGGCGACGACGGTTTCGAGCCGGGCCTTTTCGGACGCCATGTCGATGGGCGTGCCGTCTTCGTAGGAAATGGTCGCGCCCTTGGCGATCAGGTCCAGCCGATAGATGGCCGTGACGCGCTGGGCCTTGAAGCGTTCGAGGGCGGCGGCTGCAGGGTCGGGGGACTGGCTCATGCGCGTCGCTGTAACGCAGGACGCCTGCCTGTGGAAACCTGCGTTTGGCGCTGAACCCCCGATAGAATCCCTGTATCCGTCAACGGATGATCGGGCGGTTTCCCATCCTGTATATCGCCGAGGCGGACGCCGAGGACGCCGTGCTGTCCTCGGGCGTGCTGGCGCATCTCGTCGAGAGCCTGCCGCATGCGACCTTCACCATCGTCGGATCGGCCGCCAGCGCGCCGCTGTTCGCCGATACGCCGCGCCTGACCAGGCTGATCGTGCTGGAGCGCGAAGGCCATTTTGAATGGATCGCCCTGTGGAACCAGGTGCGCGGGACCAAATGGGGGCTGGTCGTGGACATGCGCGGCTCGGACCTGTCGGGCAAGCTGAGGCGGCAGAAGCGGGCGGTGCGGGGCAAGGATGCGCCCGGCCTTCATGCGGTCGAGGCGGCGGCGGCGGTGCTGAAGCTTGAGCCGGAGGAGATTCCGGCGCCGAAGCTGTATGTGTCGGACGAGACGCTGAGCCAGGTTCAGGCGCTGATCCCCACAACCGGCGGTGACGGGCCGATCCTGGTGGTCGGGCCGGGCGTGGAATGGATGGGCAAACGCTGGCCCGCCGAACGCTACGCCAAGGTGGCGGCCAAGCTGCTGTCTGACGACGGGCCGTTGGCGGGCGGGCGGCTGATGATCGTGGGCGAGGAGATTGACCGCGAGGCGGCGCATACCATCCGCTACGCCGTGCCGCGCGCGCGGGTGATCGAACTGCAAGGCAAGCTGACTCGGCTTCAGACAGTTGCGGCCTTGTCGAAGTCGGTGCTGTACGTCGGGGCGGACTCGATCTGGACCCAGTTGGCCGTGGCCTCGGGCGCGCCGGTGGTGGCGGTGTTCGGGCCGTCGGACGAGGCCGTGCGCGGGCCGTGGAAGGGCGAGGCCGTGCGGGGGCCGCGCACCTATGAAGAGTTCAGGAAACTGGATCCGCGCCTGAACCAGGCGATCCAGCATATGATGGACCTGCCGTGGGAACGGGTGCTGAAGGCGTCGATGCGGATGTTGAAGGCGCGTGGCTGAACCCGATCTCCCTCCCCGGCCGGGGAGGGTGGACGCGAAGCGGCCGGGTGGGGGCGGCCGGCGATCCTGCGAAGGCCCTGTGCCGTATTGCCTTGCCCTCCCCACCCGGTCTCGCCTGCGGCTCGACCCCCCTCCCCGATCGGGGAGGGAGAAGCTTTAGCCGCTTTCGCGAAGGACGCTGCATCCGCTAGAACCTCGGAAACATTCGCAGGAGCCCGCCCCATGACCCAGACCTATGACCTGATTGTCCGTGGCGGCGAGGTGGCGAACCATGCGGGGCGCGGCATGGCCGACGTCGGGGTGATCGACGGCAAGATCGCCTTTATCGGCGACCTGTCGCAGGCCTCGACCGGCGAAACCTTCGACGCCACGGGCCTGACGGTCCTGCCCGGCGTGATCGACACCCAGGTCCATTTCCGCGAGCCGGGGCTGGAGTGGAAGGAGGATCTGGAGACCGGATCGCGCGCGGCGGCCCTGGGCGGCGTCGTCGCCGTGTTCGAGATGCCGAACACCAATCCCAACACCACCGACCCGGACACCATGGCCGACAAGCTGGTGCGGGCGAAGGACCGGATGTGGACCGACCACGCCTTCTACGTCGGGGGCACGCACGAGAATGCGGACTATCTGGGCGAGCTGGAGCGGCTGCCCGGCTGCTGCGGGGTCAAGGTCTTCATGGGCGCCTCGACCGGCGATCTGCTGATCGCCGACGACGAGGGGGTGCGAAAGGTCCTGTCGAACGTGCGTCGCCGCGCAACCTTCCACTCCGAGGACGAATACCGCCTGGTCGAGCGGCGCGGCCTGGCCCGCACCGGCGACTGGACCAGCCACCCCGAGGTCCGCGACGCCGAGAGCGCTATTCGTTCGACGCGGCGTCTGGTCGGGCTGGCCCAGGAGACCGGCGCGCGCATCCACGTGCTGCACGTCACGACGAAAGACGAGATGGAATATCTGCGCTTCCACAAGGATGTCGCCACCGTCGAGATCACGCCCCAGCACCTGACCCTGGTCGCGCCCGAGGCCTATGAGCGGCTGGGCAGCTACGCCCAGATGAACCCGCCGATCCGGTCGCAGGAGCATGTGGATGCGTTGTGGCTGTGGGGCATGCAGCAGGGCGTGGCGGACGTGCTGGGGTCCGACCACGCGCCGCATACAAAAGAGGAGAAGGCCAAGCCCTATCCGGCCTCGCCGTCGGGCATGCCGGGGGTGCAGACGCTGGTGCCGCTGATGCTGACGCATGTCGCCAATGGGCGGTTGAGCCTGGAGCGGTTCATCGACCTGACCTCGGCCGGAGCGCAGCGGGTGTTCGGCACGGCCAACAAGGGGCGAATGGCCGTCAGCTATGACGCCGACCTGACCATCGTCGACCTGAAGGTCAAGAAGACGATCACGCATGACCAGCAGGCGACGCGCTGTGGCTGGACCCCGTTCGACGGCGTCGAGGCGACCGGCTGGCCGATGGCGACCATCGTGCGCGGCCGGGTGGTGATGAAGGACGGCGAACTGATCGGATCGGCGCACGGGCGGCCGGTGCGGTTCATGGAGACGCTGTGAGGGGCCACATGAAATCCGTCACCCTCGGGCTTGTCCCGAGGGCCTACCGTTCCGCGCGTGAGGCAAGCGACGCGGACGCGCCGTCGTGTCTGCGGTGCGGCTCGTGGGGCATCCAACGTAGGCCCTCGGGACAAGCCCGAGGGTGACGGGAAAGAGGGAAAAGCTCGGCCTGATCGGCTTCGGCGCCTTCGGGCGGCTGACGGCGCGGCATCTGTCGGCCTGGTTCGACATCCTGGCCCATGATCCGGCGGCGACGCCTGGAGTCGGGGACGGCGAGGGCGTCGCGACCCTGACCGACCTGGCGACCGCCGCCGCCTGTCCCACGGTGGTGCTGGCCGTGCCGGTCGAGGCGCTGGAGGCGACGCTGATCGCCATCCGCCCGCATCTGGCGCCTGATGCCCTGGTCATCGACGTGGGATCGGTGAAGGTGAAGCCGGCGCAGGCGATGGACGCCCTGCTGCCGCCCGGCGTGCGGGTCGTCGGCACCCACCCGCTGTTCGGCCCGCAGAGCGGCAAGGACGGCATCGCGGGCCTGCGCATCGCCGTTTGCGAGGTGCGCGGCGGAAAGGACGCCCGCCGCGTCGCCGCCTTCTGCCGCCGGGCGCTGGGGCTGAAGGTCTTTTCAGTCAGTCCCGAGGATCATGACCGCGAGGCCGCCACGGTCCAGGGCCTGACCCATCTGATCGCCCGCGTCCTGATGGCGATGGAGCCCCTGCCGACGCGCATGACCACCGCCAGCTTCGACCGGCTGATGCAGGCCGTCGACATGGTCCGCCACGACAGCCCCGCCGTCTTCCGCGCCATCGAACGCGACAACCCGTTCGCGGCAGAGGTGCGGGAGCGGTTCTTCGCCTTGGCGGATCAGGCGCGGGGGACGGCGGGGGAGTAGGCTGCTCGATCTAGCTTTTCGCGCCTTGCGCGATGAGAAAGGCGGCGACCTCACGGTGGTGATTGCGGCGTGCCTGGTTCAAGGGGGACCGCAACTCGGTGCCGCCTGACACAAGCTCGGCCCGAACGGCGAGATTGACGTCCGCGCCCCTGGCGACCAAATGGCGAACCGTCTCCAGATGCCCCTCACGCGCCGCATTGATCAGAGGCGTCTCGTCATCCGCGACGATGCCGTTCACATCGGCGCCCTTTGTGATCAGGTAATCGACTACTTCCGTGCGGCCATGTGCGGCGGCCGCGATCAGCGGATTGCCGTCGCCGGCGACAGGCTTGTTAACGTCGGCGTCCTGCTCCAGCAGCAGTCGGACCATGGCGATGTCGCCCTGAGCAGCGGCGACGATCAGGGGCGTGCCGTCGCCAAGGCGGGCATGATCGACGTCCGCGCCTCTGGCGATGAAGACGCGCGCGGCCTCGGTCTCGCGATTGCGCGCCGCATCCACGAGCCAACCGCCCGCCGCCGTCTGAGCTGAGGCGTTGATCGCAAGACCGCCGGCGACCGTCATCAGCATCGCGGCGCCGATGCGAGGCGCCCAGACGGACATGGATTTCGACTGCATCATTGTGGGCTCCCCGGATCAGAGCTTCAGCATGACAGACTGCGCGCCGACGTCAGTTTAAAGTTTTGTCATCCGTCCCGCAGACGCATGACGACGGCTTTAACGCCTCCCGTTCGCCCGAATGAACGCTCCCACATCCTCCGCCACGCCCGGCGCGAGCGGCAGCGCCGGGTCGGCGTAGGTCGCCATATTGGCGGCGCGGTCGGCGGGGGCCGTCTTGAGGAGGTGGTTGACGCCGTCCCAGAGTTTCAGCGTCGCCTTGGGGTCGGCGGCGGCCAAGGCTTGGGCGTCCGTGACGCCGATCTGGAGGTCGGTGGTTCCCTGGCCGATGAAGACCGGGCCGTCGTAGGCGGCGAGCAGGGCGGCGGGGTCCAGCGGCAGCCACGAGATCAGATAGGGCTGGACCGAGGGGCGGAACAGGGCCGCCAGCGCAGGCGGCGTGTCGGAAACGGTGCGGCCGGCCTCAAGCTGAGTCAGCACGTCGAAAGCCTGGGTCTTCATCGGCTCGGGCAGGGTCGCCAGCTGTTCGCGCAGCACCGCGCCCGCTGGGCGGCCGGCGCCAGATAGCAGGATCAGGCCGCAAATCTTGTCGTCCTTTTCGACCGCCTTCAGGGCGACCAGGGCGCCTTCACTGTGGCCGATCAGCCAGGCGCAGGGCAGGCCCGCGCGCGCGGCGGCCTCCGTCGCCCAGGCGCGGGCGTCGGCGGCATAGGCGTCGAAGCGCAGATCGGCCTCGGCGGGACCGGCGGCGGCGCTGGCGGCGATGCCGCGCTTGTCGATGCGGACGGTGGCGATGCCCTGTTCCGCCAGACCCTCGGCCAGCAGGCGATAGGTCGAGGCCGAGACGCCCATCGGGCTGTTCCCATCCCTATCCGTCGGGCCGGAGCCGGGCAGGATGACGGCGACGGCCGTGGACGCGTCGGGCGCCAGCAGGGTTCCGTGAAGCGGCGCAGGCCGTGACGGCAGGGCGATCTCGGTCGAGACCGGGCCGGCGAGCAGGGCGAGGGCGAGGCTGAGCATAGGGGGTCTCCGCAAGACGGTCGGATAGCGTGACTATCCCATCATGCAGCGCAGGCTCCGGCCCGCAAGGCCGGACTCAGGCGTCAGATCGAGAAGCTGACGCCGCAGCCGCAGCTGGAGGCGGCGTTGGGATTGCGGACGACGAACTGGGCGCCGGCCAGTTCGTCGACGTAGGCGATCTCGGAGTTCTTCAGGAAGGGGACCGAGACGGGGTCGATCAGGGCGGCCTGGCCGTCGGCCTGGATGCGCAGATCGTCGTTCTCGGCCGTTTCGACCAGTTCGAACCGATACTGGAAGCCCGAACAGCCGCCGCCATCGACCGCGACACGCAGCATCAGCGTCTTGCCCTCGGCCGCGCCCAGTTTGGCCAGGCGTTTGGCGGCGCTGGCGGCCAGGACGATGCCCTCCGGCGCACGCGAGGCGACGCTGAAGGCGGGTGTGGATGGTTCTGTGGATTGGACGGTGCTCACGGCTGTCTATATGAGGCGCGCAGGGGCTTTCGCAAAGGCCCGCATGCTTCAAAGTTGATCACTTGAGCCAGACAGACCTCGCGACATACGCCGAACGGGCGAACTTGACCCTGGGCCGCCGCGTGCCCGAGCCGGCCAGCCGGACCCGCACGGCCTTTGCGCGCGACCGCGACCGGATCATCCATGCGACGGCGTTTAGGCGGCTAAAGGAGAAGACCCAGGTCTTCGTGGCGCACGAGGGCGATCATTACCGCACCCGCCTGACCCATTCGCTGGAGGTGGCGCAGATCGCGCGGTCGCTGGCCCATGCGTTGAGGCTGGACGATGATCTGGCCGAGACCATCGCCCTGGCGCACGACCTGGGCCATCCGCCTTTCGCCCACGCGGGTGAGGACGAGCTGGTGGTGCAGATGGCCGGGCATGGCGGTTTCGACCACAACGTCCAGAGCTTCCGCGTCGTGACCGAGCTGGAGAACCGCTATCCGCAGTTCGATGGGCTAAATCTGAGCTGGGAGACGGTCGAGGGGGTCATCAAGCACAATGGCCCGGTGTCGCACCGGCTGGACGAACCGGCCTGGTCGGTGGTGCGGCCGTATGCAGCAGGCGGCGAGGCGGGGTGGGATCTGCGTCTCGGCACCTTCGCGTCGCTGGAGGCGCAATGCGCGGCCGTTGCCGACGACATCGCCTATAACAACCACGACGTGGACGACGGGGTGCAGGCGGGACTGATCACGCTGCAGGACCTGGATCAGGTGCCGCTGATCGGGCCGATGCTGGCGCAGGTGCGTCGCGACTATCAGGGCATCGACGACCGGATGCTGAGGATCGAGGCCGTGCGGCGGATGATCGGCGTCATGGTCGAGGACGTGCTGGCCGAGACAGCGCGGCGGCTGGAAGACGACCGGATCGTCACGACCGAGGACGTGCGCACGGCGAAACGAACGATGGTGGATTTCTCGTCAGAGATGCACGCCGATCTGGCGGTGCTGAGGAAGTTCCTGTTCGAGCGGATGTATCGCCACTACCGGGTCAACCGCACGCGCAGCCAGGCGCGGCGGGTGCTGTCGCAACTGTTCGAGCTGTTCATGGCCGAGCCGGAGGTGATGCCGCCGGAATGGAGCGAGCCGGCGATGACCCAGGACCGGACGCGGCGGGCGCGGGCGGTCTGCGACTATATCGCAGGGATGACCGACCGTTACGCCATAGAAGTGCACCAGAAACTGTTCAGCCTCGACCTCGCCCTCGATCTGTGATTCGAAAGATGCACGCGGGGGCGTAGAGTGAAGGTTCGGCGCGCCGATTCGCGGCCGACAGACGGCGGAGTGCGACCATGTCCTTTGACGACGACAACAAGCCAGGCCGGGGCGCCTATACGCCCCCGACCGACGACGACCTGCCGTTCCGTCGCAATTCCTATGACCCGCGCAATGGCCGCAATGTCGGTTCGGGCGGAGGCAAGGCGCCGCCGGTCACCCTGATCATCAGCGCGGTGGTGCTGTTGTTGCTGATCGTCGCCGTGATCTTCTTCTATCGCTCGGGGATGCGCGCCTCGACCGACGCGCCGCCCGCCGTGGGCCAGCCCGTCGGCGAGATGAAGACCGCCCCGCCCGTGGACGCCCAGCCGATCGATCCGGCCGCCGGCGTGCGCGTCTATCGCGATGAGGGCGAGACGACCGACGCCCCCGTGACCTTCACCCCGCCGCCCGAGACGCCCCAGCCGCGTCCGGCCGCGCCGCCGACCGCCGCCCCGACCGGCCAGGGTCTGCCGCCCGTGACGGCCGCGACCCCCGCCGCGCCGACGCCGCGTCCGACGACCGCGCCGCCTGTCGCCGCTCCGGCGACCAAGGCTCCGGCCGCTGCGGGCGGTTCGGCCTCGGTGCAGATCGGCGCCTTCTCCTCGACCGAGATTGCCGATCGCGAATACGCCGCCGTCGCCGGCCGGTTCGGCTCGTTCGCCTCGGGCGCCGAAAAGCGCGTGACCGAAGTGACCTCGTCCAGCGGTTCGACGCTGTACCGCACGGCCTTCTCGGGCCTGTCGCGCGAGCGGGCGGTCGCCTTCTGCAATGCGCTGAAGGCCGCCGGGCGGGACTGCATCGTTCGGTGACATCGGCCGCGATCTACGGCTGCGCCGGTCATCGGCTGACGGAGGACGAACGTGCCTTCTTCGCCGAGGCGCGGCCGTGGGGCTTCATCCTGTTCCGGCGCAACATCGACACGCCGGAGCAGGTGCGGGCGCTGACCGACGCGCTGCGGGCCGCCATCGGAGACCCCGAGGCGCCGATCCTGATCGATCAGGAGGGCGGCCGCGTTCAGCGGATGGGGCCGCCGCACTGGCCCAAATATCCGCCGGGGAAGGCCTATCTGAAGGCGGCCAACGATCTGGCGCAGGCGCGTGAGCTGGCGCGGCTGGGCGCGCGACTGATGGCGCACGACCTGCGCGAGGTGGGCGTCAACGTGGACCTGCTGCCGGTGCTGGACGTGCCTGTGCCCGGCGCCCACGACATCGTCGGCGACCGCGCCTATGGCCCCGATCCGCAGACCGTGACCCTGCTGGGGCGGGCGGCGGCGGAAGGGTTGCTGGCAGGCGGGGTGCTGCCCTGCATCAAACATATGCCCGGCCATGGCCGTGCCTTCGCCGACAGCCACAAGGACCTGCCGATGGTCCACGCCAATTTCGAGACGCTGGACGGCTGGGACTTCGCGCCGTTCAAGGCGATGTCAGACATGCCGCTGGCGATGACGGCGCATATCGTCTTCACCGCCGTGGACCGGAAACGGCCGGCGACCCAGTCGAAAAAGGCCGTTAAGATGATGCGCGAGCATCTGGGCTTCTCAGGCCTGATCATGACCGACGACCTGTCGATGCAGGCGCTGAGCGGATCGCTGGGCGAACGGGCGCATCTGTCGCTGAAGGCTGGGTGCGACGTAGTTCTGCATTGCAACGGCGATATGGCCGAGATGCAAGCCGTGGCCGAGGCGACCGGCAGGCTGAAGGGCAGGCCGAAGGCGCGGGCCGAGGCGGCGATGGCGCGGATCGTTCGCGCTCCCGAGCCGCTCGACCCCGTCGCGGCCCATGCGCGGTTCTTCGAGGCCATCGGCGGTCGGCTGGATGTCGCCAAGGGACCGGACGTGGGGGAGGCGCAGGCATGAGTCGCCTAGACTGTACCGGCCTCAAGCCGCGCGAAGCGCGGTAGGCCAAGGAAATGTCCGAAGCGTTTCAGCCCAATCTGGACTTCACGGCCGTCGCCGAGGTCGAGGATCGCGAGGCGTTCGTTGTCGATCTGGACGGTTATGAGGGGCCGCTGCATGTGCTGTTGGCGCTGGCGCGGAACCAGAAGGTCGATCTGCTGAAGCTGTCGATCACCCAGTTGGCGGAACAGTATCTCGCCTTCGTGCACGAGGCGCGGCGACGCAACTTCGCCTTGGCGGCGGACTACCTCGTGATGGCGTCTTGGCTGGCCTATCTGAAGTCGCGGCTGCTGCTGCCGCGCACCGAGAAGGACAAGGGGGAAGAGCCGCCTGCCGAGGAGATGGCCGCCGCCCTGGCGTTCCGGTTGCAGAAGCTGGAGGCGATGCGCCGCTCGGTCGAGCAGCTGATGGCCCGGCCGCAGTTGAAGCGCGACGTCTTCACGCGCGGCGACCCCGAGGCGACGGTGATCACACCCTCCGACCGGATCGACGCCAGCCTGTACGAACTGATGAGCGCCTATGTGACCCAGCGTCGGCGCGAGGGCGCGCGGCAGTATTCTCCCGGCCAGCGGGTCGAGGCCTTTCCGTTGGAGGCGGCGCGCGACTGGCTGCGCGAGATCATGCCGAAACTGGCCGACTGGACCCCGCTGGACCAGGTGGCGCCGCATCGCGAGGGCGAGGAAGGCCCCAGCCAGGCCAGCTTTACGGCCTCGACCCTGTCGGCCAGTCTGGAGCTGGTGAAGGAGGGGGCGATGGACATTCGACAGACGCAGGCGTTCGCCGAGCTGTTCCTGAAACGGCGCGGGCAGGGCCAGCCGCTGGAACTGATGGGGTGATGGCTTCACTTTCCGCTCATCCCCGCGAAAGCGGGGACCTAGTGATTTGGGCGCAAAGGTCTGTCATTCCTTCGCCGATGGATGGCCAACGCATTGCCGAGCGACAGGACTGGGTCCCCGCTTTCGCGGGGATGAGCGAATATTTCTATGTCTGACCTCGCCTTCCAACCCGACGAAGCCGAAATCGAGCGGCGGGTCGAGGCCCTGTTGTTCGCGGCCGCCGGGCCGCTGACGGCCGCCGAGATCGCCGCGCGGCTGCCCGAGAACTGCAACGTCGCGCGCGCCATATCGGGCCTGCGCGCCCGTTACGAGGGCCGAGGGGTGGAGCTGGAGTGCGTCGCCGACCGCTGGCGGTTCCGAACCGCGCCGGACCTGGCCTTCATGATGACGCAGGAGCGCGAGGAGCCGCGGCGCCTGTCCAAGGCCGCGCTGGAGACCCTGGCTATCATCGCCTACCACCAGCCTGTCACCCGCGCCGAGATCGAGAGCGTGCGGGGGGTGACCATCTCCAAGGGGACGCTGGACCTGTTGCTGGAGATGGGTTTCGTGCGGTTGCGGGGGCGCAGGCGCACGCCGGGGCGGCCCGTCACCTATGCGACCACGGATCGGTTCCTTGAGCATTTCGGCCTGGCGACCTTGTATGATTTGCCGGGCGTGCAGGAGATGAAGGCGGCGGGCCTCTTGGACCTGTCGCTGCCGGTCGGGTTCGAGGTGCCGGACCCCAGCCGCGCCTCCGAGGCCGACGACGAGGACGGCAGTCTGCCCCTCGACGACGATGCCCCCGAGTTCGCTCAAGATTTTGTCGGTGCGACACGCTGACGTTACGTCACGTTCACGCAGTCTTAGTCAGCGCCCTCTAAGCGAGACGATATGAGTGGCGTGACATCGAAAACGGGTTGGCGGGCGTGGAGCACGTTCAGGATCGCGGTGATCCTGATGTTGGCGTCCATCATCGGCATGGCGGGCGTTCTGGGCACGGTCAGCCAGGGCATCGATGCGCACCAGGCGCGCAAGGAAGAGGCGTTGGTCAAGCTGCGCCTGACGCGCGCACTGGAAATCATCGGCGACAACCTGACCACGGCCTCGGTCTGGGACGAGGCGGTCGATCATATGACGACCGGCGATGTGGCCTGGTACGACCGCACCTTGGGCTCGTTCTACGCTGCGCAGCACAAGCACGAATTCACGCTTGGCTATGACGCCAGCGGCCGGCTGTTCCGCATCAGCACGCAAGGGTCGCCAGAGAGCTTCGAAGCCGGCGATCCGTTCGCCAGGGCGGCCCGGCGTCTGGTCGATCGGTTGCGCGCCGAGGCGGCGGGGCGTGATCGTTCGCTGACAGCGGACGCCGCCGTTCGTCTGAAGGCGGGCTTCGTGCAGGTGGGCGACGCCGTCTATGTGCTGGGCGCGTCCACAGTCGTGCGTCACACCACGATGGGGCCGACGCCGGCGTCCGATCCGGTGGTGGCGTCGTTCAAGCCTTTCCTGGGTGAATTGGACCTGTTGCGGACGCGACTGGCGCTGGACCGCATCCATTTCCAGCCCGGCGACGCTGAGCCGCCCCAGGGCATGATCGGCGTGGATGTGCGTGAGGCTGGGGGCGGATTGTTGGGCCGCGTCGTCTGGGCGCCGGAACGACCGGGCTATCAGATTCTGACCCAGGCAGGACCGCTGTTGGTGGTGCTGTTCGTGGTGCTGATCATCGGCACGGCGTCTCTGCTGTGGAACACGACCGCCGATGTGGGCCGCCTGAAGGCGTCCGAGGTCGCCCTGTCGGCGGCGCTTGAGCGGGCCGAGGCGGCGAACCAGGCCAAGACCCGCTTCCTGTCGAACGTCAGTCACGAACTGCGCACGCCCCTGAACGGCGTCCTGGGCATGGCCGAGGTGATCGGCGCCGATATGGTGACGCCGCAGCAGCGCGACCGGCTGGAAATCCTGAAGGCGTCGGGGCGTCAGCAACTGAGGCTGATCGAAGAACTGCTGGACGTGGTGCGGTTGCGCGACGGGGCGGTGACGCTGGAGAGCCGGCCGTTCCGGCCTGACAATCTGCTGCGGCGTGTGGCCAATGATTTCAGCGGCGCGGCCCATGCCAAGGGCTTGAAGATCGACGTCGAGGCCGTCGAGGGCGAATGGCTGGGCGATCCGGTCCATGTCGAAAAACTGATGGCGGCGCTGAGCGACAACGCCGTGCGCTTCACTCGGACGGGCCAGGTCATCCTGAGGGCCGTCGCCGGCGATCAACTGGTGCTGGAGGTCGAAGATACCGGCCCCGGCATGGAACCGGCCGAGGCGGCGCGCCTGTTCGAGGCCTTCACCCAAGGTGACGAGAGCAACACCCGCACCGCCGACGGCCTGGGCCTGGGCCTGACGGCGGCGCATGGCCTGGCTGCGCTGATGGGCGGCAAGATCGAGGTCGTGACCGCGCCCGGCGTCGGCAGCACCTTCCGTGTCGCCCTGCCGCTGGAAGCCGTAGCCTAGGCCGTCAGCAGGCGCGGCAGTTTGAAGGTCACGGTCTCGCGGGCGCCGCCATCCTCGGTCACCGTGGCGTCGAAACGGGCGCGGATGGCGTCGACCAGGGCCTCGATCAGCGGTTCGGGCGCGGAGGCCCCGGCGGTGACGCCGACCGTCTGGACCCCTTCGAACCAGGACCAGTCCACCTGGGACGCATCGTCCACCAGATAGGCGGCTCCGGCCCCGGCTCGCATCGCCACCTCGACCAGCCGGACCGAGTTGGACGAGTTCTTGGACCCGACCACCAGCACCAGCTCGCAGCCTTCGCCCAGCACCTTGACCGCGTCCTGGCGGTTGGTGGTGGCGTAGCAGATGTCTTCCTTGTGCGGGTCGGGCAGTTCGGGGAAGCGGCGCTTCAAGACCTTCAGAATGCCGGCCGTGTCGTCGACCGAAAGGGTGGTCTGGGTCGCATAGGCCAGGGGGGCGTCGCCGGGGCGCTCGAACGATTCGGCGTCGGCCTCGGTCTCGACCAGGCTGATGGCGCCCTGCGGCAACTGGCCCAGGGTGCCGATCACCTCGGGGTGGCCCGCATGGCCGATCAGGATGATGTGTTTGCCGGCGGCGTGGTGGCGCTCGGCCTCGACATGGACCTTGGACACCAGGGGGCAGGTGGCGTCCAGAAACACCAGCTCGCGCGCCCGGGCGGTGGCGGGCACCGACTTGGGCACGCCGTGGGCCGAGAAGACGACCGGCCGGTCGTCCGGGCATTCGTCCAGTTCCTTGACGAAGACCGCGCCCATGGCCTTCAGCCGCTCGACGACGTGGCGGTTGTGAACGATCTCATGGCGCACATAGACGGGGGCGCCGAACTTCTCGATGGCGCGCTCGACGATCTGGATCGCCCGGTCCACCCCGGCGCAGAAGCCGCGCGGCGTCGCCAGCCGAACCGAAATCGGGCGAAGCGGAGCGGCGGGGGGAGGAACATGCGCATTCATGACCGTGAACCTAGTCGTTTGCGGCGCTGATCGCCATCTGACCCGTGTCGCGAGGGGCGGGATTCTGTCGTTGCGAACAGCGGCGCATCGTCACGGCTTGTCCACAGGTGGCGAAAGTCTAGGCTCTACAACGGTTTAGAGCGTGATCACGACGCCTTGACCTATGGGCCGCTCACGATTAGTTTCCGCGCCGAATTCAGACCCGTTCGGACGTCGTTCGGCGTTGAGCATTTCAGGCATGTCCCCAATGACGGAATCGCGCGAAGAGGCGATCAAACGCCTCAACGAAAGCGCATCCTCGCTGGAGACGCGCACCGCTCAGCAGGAGCATGCGCATCTGGCCGCCCAGAAGGTGACCAGTGAGGCCTACAAGATCATCGCCGATCTGATCGGCGGCGTTCTGGTGGGGCTGGGGTTGGGTTTTCTTGCGGATCGGTTCCTTGGAACCACCCCGTGGGGCATCATCTGCGGAATCCTTTTGGGCTTCGCACTATCGATTTACATGGCGCGTCGCACAGCTAACCGGCTGATGGCGCAGGCGAAGGCGGCGGGGATCGAGGCGAAGCCTATCCCGTTCGAGGAAGCCGACGAAGACGAGGACCGATAAGGCCCATGGCCGATCCGATTCAACAGTTTACAGTCACGCCCCTTCAGGGCCTGGACTTCGGCACGGTCAACCTGCCGCTCGTCGGCGAGACCAGCCTTGCCTTCACCAATTCGCATATGGCGATGACGATCGCCTTCGTGCTGGTCGTCGGCTTCCTGACCCTGGTCACGTCGAACGCAAAGATCGTTCCTGGCCGCCTTCAGGCGACGGGCGAACAATTGTTCGGTTTGATCGACGGGGTTACCGACTCGATCATCGGTCATGAGGGTCGCAAATATTTCCCGTTCATCCTGACCATCTTCATGCTGGTCCTAGGCATGAACCTGTTGGGTCTGTTCCTGACCTTCACGGCGACGTCCCAACTGGCGGTCACCGCGACCTTCGCCCTGATCACCATACTGCTGGTCATCGGCATCGGCTTCGCCAAGCATGGCTTGGGCTTCTTCAAGTTGTTCGCCCCGTCGGGCATTCCGCTGGCGGTCATGTTCTTGGTCGTGCCGATTGAGTTCGTCTCGTTCCTGCTGCGCCCGATCACCCTGGCCCTTCGCCTGTTCGGCAACATGCTGGGCGGCCACATCGCGCTGAAGATTTTCGCTGGCTTCGTCGTGTCTATGGGCGGCCTCGCCGCCGCCGGTGGTCTGGGCCTGCTGGGCCTGCCGGTCGCCGCCCTATCTCTGGGCATGGTGGTCGGATTGACTGCGCTGGAGTTCCTCGTGGCCTTCCTTCAGGCCTTCGTTTTCGCCGTTCTGGCCAGCATCTATCTCAACGATGTGGTCAACCTGGGTCATGGCCACTAAGGCCGCGACCCAGTCCTGAAAAACCAACCAACCTAAAGACGGAATAGGAAATCATCATGGAAGCTGAATCCTTCAAATACTTCGGTATCGGCCTAGCCACCCTGGGCATGCTCGGCTCGGCCATCGGCGTGGGCAACATCTTCGGCAACTTCCTGGCGGGCGCCCTGCGCAATCCTTCGGCTGCCGCCGGCCAAGTCGGCAACCTGTTCGTCGGCGCCGCTCTGGTCGAAGCCCTGGGCATCCTGTCCTTCGTTCTGGGTATCCTGGCCTGGTTGGGCTGATCGCCTGATACTGCTACCGGCGGCGGCGCGGCCTGATGGTCCGCGCCGCCGCGACTGTTTTCACGACGGATGAACATGGCCGCCCACTCCTCAGCATCGCCGCCGGTCCTTTCGGTGGAAGAAGCCGCCGACGTCGCGGTTCAAACCGGACATATGCCCGAGAACACGGCCCATGCCGTTTCCGAGCATGAAGCCGGAGGCTTGCCGCAGTTCGAGACCCAGCATTGGGTCGGGCAGATCGCCTATCTGCTGCTCCTGTTTGTCGTCCTTTACCTCTTGGTCGCCAAAATCTTCGCCCCGCGTATGCGTAAGGTGATGGACGAGCGCGCCGACACGATTTCCACTGCCGTCGCGACGGCCCGTCAAGTTCAGGCCGAAGCCGCCGAGCAGGCCACAGTCGCTCAGGCCGAAGTCGCCAAGGCCCGCGCCGACGCACGCGCCACCGCAGCCGCAGCCAAGGCTCGGGTGACCGAAGAGGCCAATGCCCGCCAAGCCGCTGAAGAAGCGGTCGTGAATGCTCGCATCGCCGAAGCAGAAACCTCCATCGGCAAAACGCGCGACGCGGCCATGGCCAACGTCACCACTATCGCCCATGACGCAGCGACCGCCATGGTCGAGCGTCTTACCGGCAAGGCGCCGAGCGCCGCCGACGTCGCCGCTGCGCTCAAGGGAGCCGCTTGATATGCCCGCCTTCCTCGAATTCGGCCATTTCTACAGCCTGTCCAACCCTGAACTATGGGTCGGCGTCGGTCTGCTGATCTTCCTCGGCATCCTGGTCGCCGCCGGCGTGCCCAAGATCGCCGCCAAGGCCCTGGACGCCAAGGCCGCCAAGATCCAGGCCGACCTGGACGAGGCCGCTCGCTTGCGCGCCGAGGCCGAGGCTCTGCTGGCCCAAATCCGCAAGGAGAAGGCCGAGGCCGAGGCCCAGGCCGCCGAAATGATGGCCCAGGCGGAAGCCGACGCCCGTCGTCTGGAAGTCGAAACCAAGGCCAAGCTGGAAGAGACCCTGGCCCGTCGCCAGAAGATGGCCGAGACTCGCATCGCACAGGCCGAAGCTCAGGCCTCGGCCGAGGTGAAGGCCGCCGCCGCCGAACTGGCCGCCAAGACCGCCGAACAGATCCTGACCGCCCGCATCGCCAGCGGCGCCAAGGATCCGCTGCTGGACAGCGCCATCGCCCAGATCAGCGATCGCCTGAACTGATCGGCGTGACGCTGAATGAAACAAGGCCCCCGACGTCGCCGTCGGGGGCCTTTTTCTTGGACGGTGCAGAGCCGCAGTCAGTGGGCGTGAGCACCGCCGATCATCGGGGCGCCCATACGCCTGTCGCGCGCCACCAGCCGGGCATAGACATTGCCCAGCACGATGCCGAACACGGCGTGGGTGATCAGCAGCCAGGCGAAGGTGCCGAAGCCGGCGCCGGCCGTAAAGGTCCGGTAGTTTCCGAACATGACGATGGCGGCCATCATCAGCACCCAGGCGCCGACGGCGAAGACGATGCCCTTGGTTTCGGGCGTATCGGTCGGCAGTCGGGGACAGAGGGTCGCAAACAGCGGCCCCAGGATGAAGATACCGCTGATCAGGTGGATTACCCAACCGACGGCCAAGTTCCCCGGCATGCCGATCATGCTGGCGATGACACCCTGGAAGGGATCGAACCAGTTGAGGAACATATTGGGTATTTCGAGCAGTGACGCGGCCATGGTCGCCGCAAACCCGGCGATCAGACCCTTTTGTACGCGTGACATCATGACCTTAGCGCCTCCCAACGCATGAGTGGTTCTCTGATAACGCGCAGACAGGATACGCCTGACTGGGGAGGGGCGTGTTCACGTTGCCGTGGTTAGCGGTTGCAGCAACGCAACCGCGAGATGGCCGCTAACTAGCGGAACAGCTTGCGGAAATAGCGCCGCATCTGTTTGCGGCCGCGCGACAGGCGACGACCGGACCGCTTCACCACGACCTTTTCGGCGCGCAGGGCCTGTTGCCAGAAGACCGGCGCGAACTCGGGCTTCTTCCGCATGAGTCGGCGGAACGGATAGAACCATTTCGGCCGCGCATGCTGGGCGCGGATGAACTGACGCTTGGCCCAGAACGAGCTTTTCAGAATCAGCATCAAACCGACCGCGATGACGGGAATGCCGCCGGGGCCGGGCAGGGGCGCGATCAGAATGCCCAGCAGCACCACGAACAGACCACCCGCCATCAGCGCCCAGCGTTTCACGACGCGCAGCGTGCGGCTGTGCTGTTTGGAAGGCCGGTCGAGGAGGGTGGTCAGAAAGGTCACGAATACGCCAGATGGGGAGGGGAGGCCCGCATGACAACGAACGCCCCGGCCGCGCGATCCCTCGTCGGGAAAGGAAAGGGCGACCGTGACGACGTTGCCACAACACCCTTAACGTCCTGCATCGATGGCGCCGGGATGTCCGGTGGGTGAAGCTTTCGTCATGTTCGTGTGTGACGCCCGTGCCGTTGCAGGCGCGACACAGAACGCGATTGCGCGTGCCGCCTGCTTAGAATTCTTTGAGTTCAGCCTTCGGATTCCGACGGACCTGCTTCCGGCGTCAGCAAGACAGCAGGCTTCACGTTCAGAGCATCAGCAATCTTGACCAGAAATTTCAAAGAGGGATTTTCTTCGGCTCGTTCGACGCCGGCGACATAGCGCATGGCCACGCTTGCGTCATGAGCCAGCTGCTCCTGGGTCAGGCCCTTGGCCTTTCGCAAACGACGAATGTTGCGCCCGACGATCTCCTCCCAAGTCATCCGCGCATGAGGCGGGCGGAGGCAAAATAGCTCTAGGATCTATTCTGCCTATTTCATCGTTCAGCGACAGGCAGTATAGACCCTGTTTTCTGGCGAACCGAACGCAGGCGAAGATAATGAGAGCACGTTTCCTGTGGAGGGCGTATCGCGCAAGGTTCCGAGATCAGGCCACGGAACTGGCGCTGCTCAGGATGCGCATCTCAAGCGGTGACGTCGTGTGCGACATCGGCGCCAACAAGGGCAGTTACTTGTACTGGATGTCGCGTTGGGCGGGACGGGTGGCGGCCTTCGAACCGCAACCGCAACTGGCCGAATACATCCGATCCGCGGCGCACCGGCTACGATTGGACAACATCGTGATCGAGGCGGCGGCGGTTTCAGATCGGTCGGGCCATTGCGACCTCTATGTGCCTTCGCCTGGCTCTCCCGAAGCCAGTATCGCGCCGATCGCGGGCGCCGAGACACTGCGCGTCCCGATGGTCTCGCTGGACGATTATTTTAACGATGGCTCACGCGTGGCCTTGCTGAAGGTGGATGTCGAGGGGGCGGAACTGGACGTGTTCAAGGGCGCCGAACGCATTCTGCGTCAGCATCGCCCCGTGCTTCTCTTCGAGTGTGAACAGCGCCACTTACGGACTGGGACGGTGTACGACTGTTTTTCTTATCTGGAAGCGCGGGGATACAGAGGCGCTTTCGTCCAAGGGCGAACACTGAAGCCGGTGTCGGAGTTCGATCTGGCCCTACATCAAAGCCAGAAGGGCGAGCGGTTCTGGCGTGACCCCGACTATTGCAACAACTTCCTGTTCGAACCCAACCAAGGCTAGATTCGTCAGCCATAGCGCACGCCGGTCAGGGTCTCGGACTGGCTCCAGAGCCGGCGGGCGACATCGGCGTCCCTGGCCTGGCGCTTGATGATGGCGACGCCGGGCGGGCCCTTCATTTCCTGGAACCCGGTGGGGCCGTAATAGCCGGCGGGGACCACATCAGGCAGGGTCGCGGCCATCAGGATCGGCAGGGCGCCGTCGGCGGCGGAATGGCTGAGCACACTCTCCAGCAGGCTAGCGCCGTGCGCGAACAGGCCGGGCTTTCCGGCATGGCCGTTGGCGATCAGGTCCGTGCGGGCGAAGCCGGGATGGGCGGCGACGCTGGTCAGGCTCCAGCCCTGCGCATCGCTGCGGCGCTGAAGCTCGATGGCGAACATCAGCATGGCCAGTTTCGATTGCTGATAGACGGTCCAGGGGCTGTAGCCGGTCTGATAGTTCAGGTCGTCCAGACGGATATGGCCGCTGCGATGGGCGACGCTGGACAGTTGGACGACACGGGCTTTCGCGGCGGTCAGCAGGGGCAGAAGGCGGCCGACCAGGGCGAAGTGAGACAGGTAGTTGGTGCCAAGCTGCATCTCGAACCCGTCGACGGTCGTCTGCCGCGTCGGCAGGGCCATGATCCCGGCGTTGTCGATCAGGATGTCGATGGGGTGGCCATCCGCCAGATGCCGCTCGGCGAAGGCCTCGACCGAGGACAGGGCGCCAAGGTCCAGCAGGTCGAACCGCACGACGGCGTTGGGATGCCGTGAGCGGATCAGCCGTTCGGCCTCGGCGCCCTTGGCCGGATAGCGGGCGGCCAGCACGACTTCGACGCCCTTGCCCGCCAGCACCAGGGCGGTCTCAAGCCCCAGCCCGCCGGTCGCGCCGGTGATGACGGCGCGCTTGCCGGAGAGGTCGGGGATGTCGTTGGCGGTCCAGGTCATTCAAATCTTTACTAGAGGTCACGAGGCAGCAGGCCTGTCGTCTTCGCGATCCGCGCGAGCATGCGCGGTCCGATCTCTTCGTCGTCATGAAAAGCGAAAACGACATCGGCCCAGCCTTGGCGCGACAGGGTTCTATGCGAGCCGGAACGTCTCTTCTCGATCCAACCCAGCCGATGCAGGGCGGCCAGAACGCGACGCGCCTTTGCGCTGGGCCATTGGCTCATGCGGCGGCGAAGAACTGGCCCAGTTCAGGTGCGGGCTCGCCGTTGTCAAGCCGATCCGCCAAGACGCGCAGCACCAGGGCCTCGACCTTGGCGACGGCTTCGTCGCGCGTAGCGCCATAGGCGAGCGCGCCAGGCACCGCCTCGATCTCGGCGATCCAGCGCCCGTCTTCTTCCTGTTCGACCACGACCTGCATGAGATCAGGGTCGCCCGAAAGACGGGCGCTGTCGAGTCGGGCTTTACGCCGCCTGGTTCGATCCGGCCGGCGCCGACCAGCGCAGGACCGGCGAGCGGGCGGCGCGGGTTTCGTCCAGGCGTTTCAGCGGGGCGTGGAAGGGGGCGCCCTTAAAGCGATCGACGTCGCCGGCTTTCGCCGCCTCGGCCAGAAGGCGCATGGCGTGGATGAAGCGATCCAGTTCGGCCTTGGATTCGGTTTCCGTCGGCTCGATCAGCATGGCGCCGTGGACGACCAGCGGGAAATACATGGTCATCGGGTGGAAACCCTCGTCGATCATCGCCTTGGCGAAGTCGAGCGTGGTGATGTCCGTGCCCTTCAGCCATTCGTCGTCGAACAGGGCCTCGTGCATGCAGGGGCCGTCGGGGAAGGCGGCCGACATCAGGTCAGACAGACGAGCCTTGATGTAGTTGGCGTTCAGGACGGCGTCTTCCGCCACCTGACGCAGGCCGTCGGCGCCGTGCGACATCATGTAGGACAGGGCGCGCACATACATGCCCATCTGGCCCTGGAAGGCGCACAGACGACCGAAGGCCTGTTCCGCCTCGTCTTCCTCGCGCTCGATCAGGCGATAGCCGTTATCGTCGTGCACGACCCAGGGGGCCGGGGCGAAGGGGGCCAGGGCCTCGGACAGCACGACCGGACCCGCGCCCGGACCGCCGCCGCCGTGGGGCGTCGAGAAGGTCTTGTGCAGGTTGATGTGCATGGCGTCGACGCCCAGGTCGCCGGGGCGGACCCGGCCGACGATGGCGTTGAAGTTGGCCCCGTCGCAGTAGAAATAGGCGCCGGCCTCGTGCGTCAGGCGGCTGATCTCCAGGATGTCGCGCTCGAACAGGCCGCAGGTGTTGGGGTTGGTCACCATGATGGCGGCGACATCGTCGCCCTGCTTGGACGCCAGGTCCGCCACGTCCACGCGGCCGTCCTCGGTCTGGGCGACCTCGACGACGGTATAGCCGACGAAGGCGGCCGTGGCCGGGTTGGTGCCGTGGGCGGATGTCGGCACCAGCACCTTGCGGCGCTTCTCATGCTGGCCCGAGGCCTCGTGCGCAGCGCGGATGGCCATCAGGCCGCACAGTTCGCCGTGCGCGCCTGCTTTCGGAGAAAGCGCGACGGCGGGCATGCCGGTCAGCGTCTTCAGCCAGTGGGCCAGGGTATCCATCAGCTCCAGCGCGCCCTGCACCGTCGAGATCGGCTGCAGCGGGTGAATGTCGGAGAATCCGGCCAGGCGCGCCATCTTCTCGTTCAGGCGCGGGTTGTGCTTCATCGTGCACGAGCCCAGCGGATAGATGGCCAGGTCGATGGCGTGGTTCTTTTGGCTCAGACGCACATAGTGGCGCATGGTTTCCGGCTCGGACAGGCCGGGCAGGCCGATCGGATCCTTGCGAACCAGGTCGCCCAGGTCGGAGCCGTCCGTCTTGGGTTCCGGCAAATCGACACCGGTCTTGCCCCAGCCGTCGCCCTCGAAGATCAGGGCCTCGTTCTGCAACAGGCCGCGGCCGCCCGTCAGGGTGGCGGGCTTGGTCTGGACCTGGTTCGGGGCGGTCGGGCGGCCGACGGTGTTCATGGTGCTCATGGTCAGTGTCCCTTACGCGCCGAGGACTTTGGAGAGCGACTTGGCGAGGATCTGAATGTCAGCATCCAGCGTCGTCTCGGTCGCGGCGACCAGCAGGACATCATCCATACCGGCGTCGGGGGCCAGGCGGCTGTAGGGCACGCCGGCCAGGATGTGATGGCCGGCCAGCGCATCCACGACCTCGGCCGCGTTCCTGGGCAGGCGCACCGCGAACTCGTTGAAGAAGCGCGAGGTCAGGATTTCCACGCCAGGGATGGCGGCCAGGGCGTCGCGGGTGGCGACGGCCTTTTCGTGGTTCAGCAGGGCCAGTTTGCGCAGGCCCGTCTCGCCCAACAGGCTCATGTGAATGGTGAAGGCCAGGGTGCAGAGGCCCGAGTTGGTGCAGATGTTCGACGTCGCCTTGTCGCGGCGGATATGCTGCTCGCGCGTCGACAGGGTCAGGACGAAGCCGCGCTCTCCGTCGGCGTCCACCGTCTCGCCGGTCAGGCGGCCGGGCATCTGGCGGATCAGCTTCTCTCGCGTGGCGAACAGGCCGACATAGGGACCGCCGAAGTTCAGGGCGTTGCCGATCGACTGGCCCTCGGCCGCGACGATGTCGGCGCCCATCTCGCCGGGCGATTTCAGCAGGCCCATCGACACGGCCTCGGTGACCACGACGATCAGCAGGGCGCCGGCGGCGTGGGCGGCCTCGGCGATCTTCGTGACATCGGTCGCTGTGCCGAAGACGTTGGGGGTCTGGACGACGACGCAGGCCGTGTCGGGACCGATCTGGTCGATCACGGCGGCCTCCGCGTCGACGGCGGCGGGCAGGGCCAGGGTCTCGACGCCGACGGCGTGGACCACGGTCTCGGTCGCCTTGACGTAGTGGGGATGGACGCCGCCCGAAATCACCGCCTTGTTGCGACGGGTCACGCGGGTCGCCATCAGCACGCCCTCGGCCATGGCGGTCGAGCCGTCATAAAGGCTGGCGTTGGCGACGGGCATGCCGGTCAGGTTCGCGACCTGGGTCTGGAACTCATACAGGTACTGCAGCGTCCCCTGCGCGATTTCCGGCTGGTAGGGGGTGTAGCTGGTCAGGAACTCCGAGCGCTGGATCACGTGATCCACCGTCGCCGGGACGTGGTGCTTGTAGGCCCCTGCGCCGCAGAAGAAGGGCACGGCGCCGGCCGTGGCGTTCTTGGCCGCCATGGCGGACAGGGCGCGTTCGACCTCAAGCTCGCCCGCCACGCGGGGAAGGTCCACGGGGCCGTCCAGCCGCGCCGATTGCGGCACGTCCACGAACAGGTCGTCGATCGATTTCGCGCCGATGGCGGCGAGCATCGCCGTGCGGTCGTCGGGCGTCAGGGGGAGATAACGCATTTTCTAATCCGCTCATCCCCGCGAAAGCGGGGACCTAGTGCTTTGGGCGACCGATGTGGCCGGAGGAGTTTCCGCCCATCCCAGCACTGTTCTCGCGAAAGAACTGGGTCCCCGCCTTCGCGGGGATGAGCGGAAGGGGAAATCAGAGGGTGGCGAGGAAGGCGTCGTAGGCGGCCTGGTCCATCAGGGCGTCCAGTTGCGAGGCGTCCGAGACCTTGATCCTGGCGAACCAGCCGTCGGCTTCGGCGGCCGAGTTGACGGTTTCCGGGGCGGTCGACAGGGCGTCGTTGGCCTCGACCACTTCGCCCGAGACGGGGGCGTAGACGTCCGACGCCGCCTTGACGCTCTCGACCACGGCGAAGCTGTCGCCCTTCGAGACGGTCTTGCCGACCTCAGGCACCTCGACGAATACCACGTCGCCCAAGGCGTCGGCGGCGTGTTTGGAGATGCCGACGGTGGCGATGTCGCCGTCCAGGCTGACCCACTCGTGATCCTTGGTGAACTTCATGATCTGATCCTCAGACGGTCTTGGGTTTGCGGTAATACCGTTGCGCCACGAAGGGCATGGCGACGACTTCGGCGGCGGCGGTCTTGCCGCGCACGATGACCTTCAGGTCCGCGCCCAGCTCGGAAAAAGCGGGAGGCACGAAACCCATGGCGATGTTCTGGCCCAGCGTAGGCGAGGGGCCGCCCGAGGTGACCTTGCCGATAACGTTGCCATCGGCGTCGGCGATCTCGGCGCCTTCGCGGGCCGGGGCGCCTTCCTTGACGATCAGGCCGATGCGGACGCGTGACGGACCGTCGGCCAGTTCCTTCAGGATGCGGTCGGCGCCGTTGAAGTCCGCGCGCTCCTTGCGGGACTTGGACAGGGCGAACGTCAGCGCGCCTTCGACCGGCGAGGTCGTCGGGTCGATGTCGTGGCCGTGCAGCGGCAGGCCGGCTTCCAGACGCAAGCTGTCGCGGGCGCCCAGACCGATCGGCTTGACGCGGGCGTCTTCCAGAATGGCGTTCCAGATGCGCTCGGCCTGGTCCGCGGGGACCGAGATCTCATAGCCGTCTTCGCCGGTGTAGCCCGAGCGGGACACATAGCAGTCGGCGCCGAACAGCATCAGCCGGGCGCATTCCATGAAGCCCATCTCGGCCAGGACCGGCTCGTGCGCCGCCATGACCTCGGCGGCTTCCGGCCCCTGGATGGCGATCAGGGCGCGGTCCAGAACCGTCAGCCTGGCGTCGCCCTCCAGGTTCGCGTCCCAGAAGGCGAAGTCCTCGTCCTTGTTGCCAGCGTTGACGACGACGAACAGGCCGTCGTGATCGGGGCGGCCGGCCATCAGGTCGTCGATGATCCCGCCCTTGTCGTTCAGCAGCAGCGAATATTTCTGCTTGCCGGCCTTCAGGATCGCATAGTCGCCGGGCACGAAACGCTCGAACTGGGCGGTCGCATCCTCGCCGGTGATCTTGCACTGGCCCATGTGCGACACGTCGAACAGGCCGGCGTGTTCGCGGGTCCAGCGGTGCTCGGCCAGAACGCCCTCATACTGGACCGGCATGTCGTAGCCGCCGAAGCCCACCATGCGGGCCCCCAGCGCGCGGTGCGCGGCGTTCAGAGCGGTCGTCTTCAGGGTCTGGTCAGTCATGGTTCAGGCTTTCACGGTCGCGTGTTGTGGCGGAGCTCCGCCGTCCTCGCGCCCCCGCTGTCCTGAAGCCTGAGAGATTCCGGCGACCAAATCATGTCGCCTTGCTCCGTCGGCGCGCCCATCGAGAGCGACTTTCCAGCGTCCGTATGCTGTCGCGGTCCGTTTGCCTGAGCGTTTCCGGGGCGGTTGCGCCTTCGGCGTCGAGGTCTGTTTCCAGACTCCGAACTCTCCCGCGAGAGCGCTCGACCTAAGGCATCGACTCTGGTCCCAAGTCAAGCGGTCGGGGAACAAGGATGCGTGGGGCGGGTTGTCGTGAGGAGCCCCCACTCTAAACCCAGGAATTCCAAAATGTCGATTATAGACAAGCTGTTCGGCGACAACGACAAGCCGCGTGACACCCCAGCCAAGGCCGACGGCCCGATGCAGAAGGTGCTGGACGAACTGGCGTCTCTCGGCGGCAAGCCGATCGAGACCTTGTCGCCGGCCGAGGCGCGTCAGCAGCCGACTCCGACCGACGCGGTGAAATCCCTGCTGCGCAAGGACGGCAAGGACCCCAGCGATGATCTGGGCGTCAAGACGACCGACATCACCATCCCCGGCGCCGCCGGCCCTATCCAGGCACGCATCTACAAGCCGCACGACCATTCCGAGGACAAGCTGCATCCGGTCGTGGTCTATTTTCACGGCGGCGGCTTCGTGATCGCGGATCTGGACGTCTACGACGGTGGCCCGCGCGGCGTGTCCAAGATGGCGGATGTGATCGTGGTGTCGGTCCATTATCGCCAGGCCCCGGAACATCATTTCCCCGCCGCCCACGACGACGCCCTCGCCGCCTATCGCTGGGTGCTGGACAACGCCCAGAGCTTCCACGGCGACCCGCAGAAGGTGGCGGTCATGGGCGAGAGCGCCGGCGGCAACCTGGCCATCGGCGTGTCGATGATGGCGCGCGATGCGGGCGTGACCCTGCCGGTGCATCAGGTGCTGGTCTATCCGGTCGCCGGCGTGGACATGGACAATGAGTCGTACGTCGAGAACGCCGACGCCAAGCCGCTGAACAAGCCGATGATGAAGTGGTTCGTGAAGCACATCTTCGCCAACGAGGCCGACGCCCAGGATCCGCGCATCAACATCGTCGAAAAGGCGAACCTGGCCGGCCTGCCGTCCTCGACCGTCATCTGCGCCGAGATCGACCCCCTGCGCACCGAAGGCGAACTGCTTGCCGAGAAGCTGGAACAGGCGGGTGTGGACGTGCGTCACAAGACCTTCCACGGCTCGACGCACGAGTTCTTCGGCATGGCGACGGTCGTGCCGGACGCCATGGCGGCGCAGACGTTCGCGGCGCACGAACTGAAGCGGGCGTTCGGTACGGCGATCCTGCCAATCTGAGTTTGAGGCCCTTCTCCCTGAGGGAGAAGGTGGCCCGAAGGGCCGGATGAGGGGTTACGGTGCTGATCGCGTCGCACAGCGTAACCCCTCACCCTTTCGCGCTAACCAATCGCTACGCTCTCGGGCGCTCAAGCCCTCTCCCAACGGGAGAGGGTTTTTCTTGCGGTGTGGCGTCTCGCCCGCCAAGAACGGGCGACCTTCAGAACCGGATCGACCGCATGACCCGCACAAGCCTCGACGCCCATATCGCCGCCCTGGATGCGCCCGAGGGTCTGAAGACGGTCCTGACCGTCGTCGCCGCGACCTGCGCCGAGATCAGCGATGTCGTTGCAGGCGGTGCCCTTGCCGGGGCGCTGGGCGCTTCTGGCCGGATCAACGTCCAGGACGAGGAGCAGAAGAAGCTCGACGTCATGACCAACGACATGCTGACCGACGCGCTGCTGGCCAGCCCCGCCGTCGCCGGCGTCGCGTCCGAGGAGATGGACGAGGTCCAGCCCGCGACCAATCCGGCCGGCGAATATCTGGTCCTGTTCGACCCGCTGGATGGTTCGTCCAACATCGACATCAACGCCCCCGTCGGCACCATCGTCTCGGTGCTGAAGTCCGCGACCGCGACGCCGACCGAGGCCGACTTCCTGCAGCCGGGCCGCAATCAGGTGGCCGCCGTCTATGCCGTCTATGGACCGCAGACCATGCTGGTGCTGACGACCGGAGCGGGCGTGAAGGGGTTCACCCTGTCGAACGACGGCGACTGGCTGCTGACCCACGACGACATCTCCATCTCGCCGGACACTAGGGAGTTCGCGATCAACATGTCGAACCTGCGCCACTGGTCCGAGCCGGTGCAGACCTATGTCGGCGACCTGCTGAAGGGCGAGGACGGTCCGCGCGGCAAGAACTTCAACATGCGCTGGGTCGCGGCCATGGTCGCAGACGTTCACCGCATCCTGATGCGCGGCGGGGTCTTCCTCTATCCGTGGGACAGGCGGGAGCCGAACAAGCCCGGCAAGCTGCGCCTGATGTACGAAGGCAATCCGATGGCCTTCCTGGTCGAACAGGCCGGCGGCAAGGCGACGACGGACGGACAGCAGGCGATCCTGGACGTGCAGCCCGAGCATCTGCACCAACGTATCCCGGTCGCGCTGGGCTCGGCCAACGAGATCGACGCCTACGCGGGCGTCTGATGAAGATCGCCGCGACAGACGCGCTTCTGGTCATCGACCCGCAGAACGACTTCTGCGAGGGCGGCAGTCTGGCGGTCGAGGGCGGGGCGGCGATCATGCCGCTGATCAACCGGCTGGCCGAGCGGTTCGATCGGGTGGTCGTGACCCAGGACTGGCATACGCCGGACCAGATTTCGTTCGCCTCCAACCACCCCGGCGCGACGCCCTTCACCGAGATCGAAGTCGGTTACGGTCGCCAGATGCTGTGGCCGGATCATTGCATTCAGGGATCGCCCGGCGCCGTCTTCCATCCCGATGTCGCCCCGACGGTCGAGAAGGCCCTGGCCGTGATCCGCAAGGGCTATAATCCGGCGGTCGATTCCTATTCCGGCTTCTTCGAGAACGACCATCGCACCGCGACGGGCCTCGCCGGCCTGTTGCGTGACCTGGGCGTGACCCGCGTCTTCCTCGCGGGCCTGGCCTTCGACTACTGCGTCCGCTTCACCGCCGAGGACGCGGTTCGGCTGGGCTTTGAGACCGTTGTGATTTCGGACGCCAGCCGCGCTATCGCCCCGCCGACCGAAGCGACGGCGCGGGACAGTTTCCAAGCGCTGGGGGTGGTGGAGATCGAGGCGGCATCACTCTTCGGCTGATCTCTTTTTTCGTCATCCTCCGGCGCGAAGCGACCGGGGGACCCAGCGGCGCCGAAGGCGATGCGTCCGCCGCACCACCGTCGAACAGCGAACGCTCGACAGGTTCGCGCTAACGCGCGCCGCTGGGTCCCCCGGTCTGCGCCGCAAGCGGCTTGCCGGAGGATGACGAAAGGGGACAATCTACTCCCAGAAATCCTCCGCCTCCGGGATGCGGGTGAAGGCGATCTTGGCGCCGATATATTCGGGCAGACCCGCCTTGGGGCCGATGCTGACGGTGTCCTTGCCGTAGCGGCGGTTCAGCGCGTCCAGCGCCTGGGACAGGCGCAGGGACGGGGCCTCGCCGCCTTGGTCCGGGCCGGTATCGAACAGGTCCGTCTCGAAGGCGTCGCGGGATTTCAGCCCATGAACCCCGACCCCGACATAGCTCAGCCGCCCGGCCTCCAGTTCAGGCTCGACCTTGCGCCACAGGCTGTCCAGCGCGGTCAGCAGGGCGAAGGTGTCCTGCGTCGGCGCGACGGCGCAACTCATCGCCGCCGTCTCCCAGCCACGCCGGCCGCTTCTCGGCGTGGTCTTCGGCCCCATGTCCAGATGCAGGGTCAGGCTCGCCCCGGTCAGACCCATCCGCCGCAGTCGCGCCCCGCATTTGACCACCAGCCGCCGCGCCACGGCGCGCGCCTTGTCCGGGGTCCGCATGGCCTGGGCCAGGACGTGGCTGTGGCTGATGGAGGCGGGCGGCTTCTCCGGCGTCGGTTCGCTGTCCAGGCCGTGCAGGCCGCGCCAGATGCGTTCGCCCTCGATGCTGTTCCAGACTGCGCGGGCCTGTTTCGCGCTCATGGCCCACAGGCCGGCGGTGTCCGTGACGCCCGCCGCCTCCAGCCGCAGTCGCATACGCGATCCTATGCCCGGATATTTCGACAGCGGCAGGTCCAGCAACGCGCCGGGCAGTTCGTTCGCCCTGAGAATCGTCAGCCCGGCGGGCTTCTTCATGCCACAGGCGGTCTTGGCCAAAAACCGCGACGGCGCCAGTCCAATGGACGACCGCAGACAGTCGCCGACATTCTCCAGAATGCCCGCCTGTATCCTTCGGGCCAAGGCGACGGCGTTCGCCTCCAGACGCTCCGGGCCGATCAATTCGCACGAACATTCATCGATGGAGCCGATTTTCCACACCGGAATATGGCGGTCGATCTCGGCCATGATTTTCTTGTGGACGGCGACATACAGATCGGGCCGCGCCTCGGCGACGATCAGGCCGGGGCACAGTTTGCGCGCCTCCGACACCCGCATTCCGGTATGGACGCCCCAGGCCTTGCTCTCATAGCTGGCGGCGATGGCGCCGGTGTATTCGCTCTCGGCCGGCCGGACGATGACGGGCTTTCCACGCCACTCCGGGTTCATCTGCTGTTCAACGCTGGCGAAGAAGGCGTTCAGATCTACGAACAGCCAGCGAAGGCCAGCGGCGTCTTCCGCCTGTGTTCTCGCCAGCTCCATCCAAGGAACATATCAGGAACATGCAGGCGTTGGAAATGGGCCTCAGCTCAGAAAGGCGCTGATTACAAGCGCGACAACAAAGGCTGGAGCCAGCACGAATCCGGTCCTAGCCGCGTAGATGCAGCGCGTTATGAAGCGGCTTTCATAGCGACGATGGACGTCCGAAAAAATGGCATGAAAAGATGGCCCAATGCCGAAGTAGAAGACGTCTTTCGAAAAATCGAAAAAGTCCGACGTACGCTTTGGGACGATCCCGTTTCGCTTGCTGTGGTCGGCGGCTAGATGCGCCCCAAGCGCAGCCAGGAGACCGGTCGCCATGCTCAACCATAGACCAATGGACAGCGTGACTTGAATGACTGTCATTGGCGTTGCGCGTAGGTCTCGACCTCAGCCACGAACGCCGCCTTGTCCGCCTCGCTCAGGAACGCCCCCTCGAAACTGTTCTTCGCCAGTTGCGTCACCTGCTCGCGCGTCAGGCCGACGGCCTCAGCCAACCGGCTGTAGTTGTCGTTCACATAGCCGCCGAAATAGGACGGGTCGTCCGAGTTCAGGGTGACGTGCAGGCCCCGGCGCAGCATTTCGGGCACGGGGTGATCCTTCAGGTCGTCAACGACGCACAGTTTCAAGTTCGATAGCGGGCAGACGGTCAGGGTCATCTGCTCGCGCGCCAGCCGTTCGATCAACGCCTCGTCCTCCATCGAGCGATTGCCGTGGTCCATCCGGTCGATGTTCAACAGGTCCAGCGCCTCGTGCACATAGGCGGGCGGACCCTCCTCACCGGCGTGGGCGCACAGTTTCAGGCCCAGGTCGCGGGCTGCGGCGAAGACGCGCTGGAACTTGGACGGCGGGTGACCGACCTCCGACGAATCCAGCCCCACCCCGATGAAATGATGCAGATAGGGCTTGGCCGCCTCCAGGGTCGCGAAGGCCTCGTCTTCGGTCAGGTGACGCAGGAAGCTGAGGATCAGGCCGCTGCTGACGCCCAGTTCGGCCTTGGCCCGGTCCATGCCCGCGATCAGCCCCTCGACCACCACGCCGAAGGGCACGCCCCGGTCAGTATGGGTCTGGGGATCGAAGAAGATTTCGGCGTGGCGCACATTGTCGGCGGCCGCGCGCTGGAAATAGGCGAAGGCCAGATCCTCGAAATCCCGGCGCGTCAGCAGGACTGCGGCGCCTGCATAATAGATGTCCAGAAAGTCCTGCAGGTTCGAGAAATCATAGGCCGCCCGAACGGCCTCGACGCTGTCGTAAGGAATGGCGACGCCGTTCCGCTGCGCCAGTTCGAACATCAGCTCGGGCTCCAAGCTGCCCTCGATGTGCAAGTGCAGTTCAGCCTTGGGCAGGCCGGCGATATAGGCGTTGAGGTCAGTCATTGGCTTACCGAGTCGAGCAGGCGTACGTCCGCTTTTGAAACCCCTGAGCCTTGTGTCTTGCGCAGGAAACGTCCGTCTTGGGTGAAAAGTGGAGCGCTCTGACTTTCCGCCAGAGCGAGATAGAAGCAATCGTAGGCGGGATGATCCAGGGCGACGGCCAGTTCAAAAGCGCGATCGGCTAGCTCTCGCCCCGCCATCAGGCTGATGCCGAGGTTTGGCAGGGTTTCGAGAGCGATCTCAGCCTCTGCGACCAGGATGCGGCTTAGTTTGACGTTCTTCCAAAGCGCGTTGATGCATTCGCTGATGATAAGATCGGGTGCGACGCAGACCTCTGTCGCTATGAGCGTCCTGGCGACCGGGCTTTCGGCCTCTGGCAAAAGAGCGGTGATGACGACGCTGGCGTCGATCACAATCACCGTTTGTCTCGATCTTCGCGGATCAAATCAACGGAGGACGGCAGCAGTTCACCGCCTCTGCGGGCGAGGATCGAGGCGCGCAGGGCGTCGGCGCGTCTCAGCCATTCGTCCTTGCCCAACCCGCCGAACACCTGCTCCAGCGCCGCACGATGCTCGGCCTCGGCGGAACGGCCGTTCTGGACGGCGCGCACCTTGATCCGCCGTGCGATTTCATCAGGCACGTTGCGGACATGAAGGTTGGCAGGCATGGCGATCTCCATCTGCTAGCAAATATAGCATGCGGAGCGATCGCCCGCTACATCCGCTCCGGCGTGTCGATTCCCAGCAGGTTCAGCGCGATTTCCAGCTGGCGCAGCGCCGTCGCCGACAGGGCCAGGCGCGAACGCTTGGTCGCCTCATCCGGCGCGATCAGCACCGGGCAGGCGGCGTAGAATTTCGAAAAGGACTGCGCCACGCGATAGGCGTGCTCGGCCACCAGGTGCGGCATCCGCTTGTCGTAGGCGTCGGACACGGCGGTGTTGAAGGCGTCCAGCGTCAGGGCCAGGTCGCGCTCGGCCGGTTCGGCGATGACGATGGCGCCGGGCGTCAGCCCCTGTTCGGCACCCTTGCGCAGCAGGGATTTGATCCGCACCGACTGGTACAGCAGATAGGGGCCCGTCTTGCCCTCGAAGCTCATGAAGCGGTCGAGGTCGAAGACGTAGCTGGTGGTCCGCGCGTTCGACAGGTCGGCGAACTTCAGGGCGGCGATGGCCACCTTGTGCGCGATGGCCTCGAACTCCTGCGGCGACAGGTCGTCGCCCAGCTTGGCTTCGTGCAACCGTTCGCGCGCCTTGTCCGTCGCCTGGTCGATCAGGTCGCGCAGCTTCAGCACGCCTCCCGCGCGGGTCTTGAAGGGCTTGCCGTCCTGGCCGTTCATGGTGCCGAAGCCGAGATGCTCCAGCGCGTCCTCAACGGCATAACCGGCCAAGTAGGCGGCGCGAAACACCTGTTCGAAATGCTCGGCCTGGCGTTCGTCGACGACATAGAGGGCCAGGTCGGGCGACAGAGCCTTCTTGCGATCCAGGATCGTGGCCAGGTCGGTCGTGCCGTACATGGCCGAGCCTTCCGAGCTGATGACCAGCAGGGGCGGAGGAGACGGGGCCTCGATCACCGAGCCGTCGGCCAGCTTCTTCTTGCGCGTCTCGCCGGGCTTGGCCACGTGAACCACCTGGGCGCCGTCGTCCTCGACCAGCAGGCCGGTGTCCTTCAAATGCGCCAGCATTTCGGGCATCTGAGGGTCGGCGTCGCTCTCGCCGTTCCAAAGGTCGAAATCGACCGACAGGTCGCCGTATTCGCGTTTCAGCGCCTCGCGGCTGACGGCTACGAAATGTTGCCACAGCGCGCGATAGCCGGGGCGGCCGTTCTGCAGTTCCGCCGTCGCCTTGCGGGCGCGGTCGCGGAAGGCGGGGTCCTCCTTGGCCTTGCCTGCGGCCAGCGGATACAGCCGGTCGAGGTCGGCCAGGGTGACGGGCGTTTCGGCCGGGAAGGGACCGTCGCCCTCGACCATGAAGGCGTCGGCCAGGTCTTCGTCGCCGCAGGCGACGATCAGAAGCCCCATCTGGAAACCCCAGTCGCCGAAGTGGGCGTCGCCGGTGACGTGATCGCCGCGGAAACGGAACAGCCGCTTCAGGCTCTCGCCGATGATGGCGCTGCGCAGGTGGCCGACGTGCATCGGCTTGGCCACGTTCGGACCGCCGAAGTCGATGACGACCTTGCGCGGATCGGCGACGACGGCGGCGCCGGCGTGCTCGGCGTCGGCCGCGACCTCGGCGGCGCGTTCGGACAGAAGCGCGTCAGAGAGCTTCAGATTGATGAAGCCCGGCCCCGCCACTTCGACCGAGGTGAAGCGCGGATCGGCCGTCAGGCGGTCGGCGATCCGGGTCGCCAGTTCGCGCGGATTGGCCTTCAGCGCCTTGGCGGCGGCCAGGGCGCCGTTGGATTGAAAGTCGGCCAGGTCGGGGCGGTCCGACGGGGTGACGCGCGCCAGGGCCGCATCCACGCCTTCGGCGGCGAAGGCGGCGGCGACCGCTTCGCTAAGGACGGTCTTCAGATCAGCCATTTATTCGCTCGGTGCGGCGGCAGGGGCGGGGGCGGCCGGCGTCGCGCCGGCGTTGACGCGGAAGCGGCTGCCGGAGCGGTTGAACTCGGCCATTTCCGGCGTCACGTCGAAACCGACCAGGATCTCGAAGTTGCCGCCGCTGGTGTCCACGCCTGCGCGGGGGATGACGATGGTGCGTTCTTCGTTGACCGAGGCCGTCTGTTGGCCCGCGAAGTTCACCGGCAGGTCGAAATATTCCTTGGACAGGATGGCGTTGTTCCGCTCGGTCACCGCGATCCAGTAGCGATAGGTGCGCTGGTCGCCGGTCGCCTGAGGCCCACGCCCCAGGTTGAACAGCACATTCATATCGACGCGAATCGGATCGGCCTCGCGGTATACGCAGTCCGACGAAATGCCTTCGATCTCGCCGGTATAGCCGACGTTGGAAATGGCGGCGCGCCCCCCCTCCAGTTCGACGTAGCGAGCCGCCTCGTAGAGGATCTTCACATAGGGGCATGGGCCGGCGTTGGCGCGGCGGCGCAAGGGCGCGATGCGCGGCGCACGGCTGGGGGCGGCTTGCTCGCCCGACGCCGGCCGCTGCTGTCCGCCGCGCTGGCGTTGAGACATCTGGGCCTCGGCGGCGACGGGCAGGACGGAGGCCGCAATCGAGAGGGCGGCCAGGGCGGTGAACACGCGACGCATCAGCTTATTTTTCCGACAGCGAGAGAGGGCGCACGATGATCGGCGGCCGATCATCAACGCTCGCCGCTGATAGCGGCTAAAGCGAGGCGCGGCAAACCTTCGCTGCGCTTAGCGGTCCATGACCAGACAGGTCGAGGTCGCGGTCGCATACAGCCGGCCGTCCAGCCCGCGCAGATCGGCCTCGGCGAAGGCGGCGCGGCGACCGGCCTGGACGATCCGCCCTTCGGCCCGCACCGGCGTCCCTGCGCTCAGCGCCTTGTGAAAGACGGTCTTCAGCTCAAGCGTCGTATAGGTCTGGCCTGGTCGCAGCGTCGAATGGACCACGCAGCCGCAGGCGGAATCGAGAACCGTCGCGATCCAGCCGCCGTGAACCGTGCCCAGCGGATTGTAGACGGCGGCGGTGGGGATGGCCTCGAACACCACGCGGCCTTCCTCGACCTCGGTCAATTCGAAACCGACGGTGCGGGCGATGGGCGCGATAAAACCGCCGTTCAGGCCCAGGCGAAGCTGCTCGACCCCGGACAGGGCGGCGATGTCGTTGGGTTCGGTCATGCAAACGGCTCCTGATCAAGTCCGTTTACAATAAGGACGGACGCCGCCGTGGCAAGCGTCCGTCGGCTTCCGGTCCTACAGGCCGGGCAGCTTGAAACCGCCGCTGCGGCGCGGCTGGATCGTGATGGCCTGCTGGCCGCCGGTCAGAGCCTGGAGGCGTGCGGCCTCGGTCGTGGCGTCGATGGTCTTCTGGCCTTCGGCGGTCTGACGCGTGGTGGGGGCCTGGGTCGAGGCGTCGTCCTTGCGCCAGAACATCAGGCGGTTGGCGAAGCTTTCGTCCTTGTGCGCCAGGTCGCCGAACTCGTCATCGACGACGTAGCGGGCCAGGGGATCGGCCTGTTCGCCGCCGGCCTGGGCCACAAGGACCTGCTCGCCCGGCGTGCGGGTGACGGCCTGGCGCTGACCCAGAAGGATCTGGCGCGCAGCGCTTTCGGGGGCCAGTTCCTGCGGGCGCGGCTGGCCCGGTGCGGGCGGACGCAGGCCGTACTCGGGCGGAATGCTGAGCGGGGCGGTGGAGACGGTGACGAACTCGTCCGGCACGACCTTGGTCAGGCCGATGCCCTGCTTCAGGCTGCCACAGGCCGAGACGGCCAGTGCGGAGGAGGCGACGAGGGTCAGGACGGCGACACTGCGGATACGCATGGTTTCAGGCTCTGGTCGGCTGATGCACGAAACGCCGCAAGGGCGTTGTTGGCATAGTGAAGACGGGGTGATTACGACTTTTCGGGGGCTACGCCAACCTCGGAGCCTGATCGGCCGAGGCGGCGATCCCGCCGAGGCCGTGAATCAGGCTCGAAAAATGGAAAGCCGCTTCAGGCTTTCGCGGGCTTGTCGGAGATCAGGCTGTCCAGAATCAGCAGGACTACGCCGATGGTGATGGCGCTGTCGGCGACGTTGAACACCCAGGGGAAGACGCCCGTGCCCGAGAAGTCGATGAAGTCGACCACATAGCCGAAGCGGATGCGGTCGATCACATTGCCCAGCGCCCCGCCCATGACGAAACCGATGGCGGTGATCAGCAGGCGACGGTTCGACTGGGTCGCCCACCAGGCCAGGCCCGCCGAGACGAGGATGGAGAAGATCGCCAGGCCCCAGCGCGCTTCGCCACCGCCGAACAGGCCGAAGCTGACGCCGGTGTTCTCGACCCAGCTGAAGTTCAGGATCGGCGGCAGGACGGGGACGCGCCCGACCTCCTGCAGCATCACGCCGCTGATGATCCAGGCCTTGGTCAACTGATCCAGGACGATGATCAGAAGGGCGAACACATAGGCGGTGACGGCGAGGCGCGTGATCTTCATGCGGCGCGGTTAGCAGGAAGCGGCGCCGGGGCGAAGCGGAAAACGGCGCCCCGGAACAGGTCGCCCTAGAACAGACTGCCCTGACCGGCCGCAGGCGGCTTGGGCTTGGCGATCGGACGCGGCACCGCCGGGCGGGGTTCGCCGCCGTCGATGACAGCAGGCTGCGCCCCGTCGCCGAACACCAGCCGAACCGCCTGACCGGCCTCCAGCGCCTTGGCCGAAGTGATCCAGCCGCCGTCCGAATCTTCGACACGGGCGAATCCGGGCTTGGGTCGTCCGGGATCCAGCGTCGTCAGCGCTCGCGACAGGGCCGCCAGACGGTCGGCGTCTCGCTCCAGCCGACGTGGCATGACGCCGTCCAGCCGTGCGCCGACGGCCGCAAGCCGGGCCTCGCGCTGATCCAGCCGTCGGTGCAGCGGCTCGGGCGACAGGCGGGCCGAGACCTGCAACAGCCGCCGTTCGCCGCGCGCCACGCCCGCCTGGAGCGCCGCGCCCAGCCGGTCGCCCGCGCCGCGAAGCCGGTCCTGGCCGCGCTCGATCCGGGTCCGCAGCAGGGCCGGGCTCAGCTTGCCGCCTGTCACCGCCAGATGCCGCTCGTGCAGGGCGACGTTGCGTTGCAGCCCCGAGCCCAGCCGGCTCGAAACATGGTCCAGCCGTTGTTGCGCCAGGGCTAGCAGATCTTCCGGCCGGGCCGGCAGGCCGCGCGCCACGGCCCGCAGCCGCGTGCGCCGATCCTCGATCAGCCGCCCGCCCGCCTGGACCATGCGCCGATCCATGTCGGCGACGGCGTATCTTAGGTCCGCCAGAACCGGCGTCGCCATTTCGGCAGCACCCGTGGGCGTCGGCGCCCGGCGATCCGACACGAAGTCGATCAGGGTCGTGTCCGTCTCGTGCCCCACGGCCGAGATGATGGGGATGCGCGCCGCCGCCACCGTGCGCGCCAGGCTTTCGTCGTTGAAGCACCACAGATCCTCGACCGACCCGCCGCCCCGCGCGACGATCAGCAGGTCCGGGCGCGGGATCGGCCCGTCCGACGTCATGGCGTCGAACCCGCGAATGGCGTTCGACACCTGGCCGCTGGCGGCCTCGCCCTGAACCACCACGGGCCAGACGATGACCCTGCAGGGCCAGCGTTCGGCGATCCGGTGCAGCACGTCGCGGATCACCGCGCCGGTCGGGCTGGTGATCACGCCGATGGTCGCGGGGAAGGCGGGCAGGGCCTTCTTGCGGCCCGGCTCGAACAGGCCGTCCTCACGCAGGCGAAGCTTCAGCCGCTCCAACTGGGCCAGCAGGGCGCCGGCCCCGGCCGCCTCCATGCTCTCGATCACGATCTGATAGGACGACCGGGCCGGATAGGAGGTGATCTTTCCGGTGACGATGACCTCCAGCCCGGCCTCGGGTTGGACGCCCAGGCCGCGCGCCGATCCCTTCCACACCACGCCGTCGATGGCCGACTTGTCGTCCTTCAGCGTCAGATAGATGTGGCCCGAGGCGTGGCGGTTGACCTTGGAGATCTCGCCCCTCAGCCGCACATGGCCGAACCGGTCCTCCAGCGTGCGCTTCAGCGCAAAGGACAGCTCCGAGATCGACAGGGGCGGATTGTTGTCGCGCGGGGCAGGGGCCTCGGCCGGTCCCTCGAACACATAGGAGTCGTCGCTCATCCAACCATCTTAGCCTGCGTCGATCCGCGCGGGAACGCCGCGCGCGCCGCGCCGTTCGACTTTCATGGCCGCCGACCCGCAAGGAACCGATCCGTCCGACCAGGACCCGCATGAGCGTGACCTCGAACGTCGCGCCGGAGGCGGCGGCGCCATGAGCCCGTGGCTGATCATCGGCTGCATCATTCTTTTGGGGCTGGGCGTCTATGTCGTCTCGGCCCTGCTCTAGACCGTCAGGAAACGCATGAACCGTCTCATTCCGCTCGCCGCCGTCCTCTGCCTGACCGGCGCCGTCGCCGCCTGTTCGGATCGCGACGACGATGTCGTCCAGGCGCCCGCGCCGGGCGCCGCGCCCGTCGCCCTGCCGGACCAACAGGCCGACACGGCGGCGACGAACGCCGCCTTGGCCTTCAACATGACCCGCGACCAGTTGGAGGATGCGGACCTGTATTCGCGCGCCAACGTCGATCTGGGCGATGTCGAAACCCTGGTGCTGGACGCCTCTGGCGCCCTGACCCATCTGGTGGTCGAGCTTGAGGGGCCGGGCGATATGAAGGTGCTGGTGCCGATCGCCGACGTGGCCCCGATCGACCGCAACGGCGACAGGGATCTGGTCACCGATCTGACGCCGGGCCAGCTTCAGGCCCTGCCGGCCTGGACGCCGCCTGCACGCTGAATTCGGCGTTAAGCCCGACGGGCGCTTGACCGGCCGGCGACGGCCGGTCATTGCCCGGTCTCATGAACATTCTTCTCGTCGGATCGGGCGGCCGCGAACACGCCCTGGCCTGGAAGATCGCCCAGTCGCCGCTCGTCACGCGCCTGGTCGCCGCCCCCGGCAACCCCGGCATCGAGAAACTGTGCGAGCTTCGCGCCGTCAAGGCCGACGACGCCGATGGCCTGTCCGCCCTGGCGCGCGAGATCAAGGCCGACCTGGTCGTCGTCGGGCCCGAGGTGGCTCTGGCCGCCGGTCTGGCCGACCGTCTGGCCTCGGCCGGCATCCCCTGCTTCGGCCCCACCGCCAAGGCGGCGCAGTTGGAAACCTCGAAGGCCTTTTCCAAGGCCTTCCTCGAACGCCACGAAATCCCGACCGCCGGCTACGGCGTCTATGATACGGTCAAGGACGCCAAGGCCGCGCTGGACGTGTTCAAGCCGCCCTATGTCATCAAGGCGGACGGTCTGGCCGCCGGCAAGGGCGTCGCCATCAGCCCCGACCGCCCCGACGCCGAGGCCGAGATCGAGCGGATGCTGGGCGGCCGGTTCGGCGCGGCCGGCGCCCGCGTCGTGATCGAGGAATTCATGGACGGCGAGGAGGGCTCGCTGTTCGCCCTGTGCGACGGCCAGCGCGCCCTGTTGTTCGGCGGCGCCCAGGACCACAAGCGCGCCTTCGACGGCGACCTGGGGCCGAACACCGGCGGCATGGGCGCCTATTCGCCCGCCCCCGTCTTCACGCCCGACCTGGTGCAGCAGGCCGACGACCTGATCGTCCAGCCGACCATCAAGAAGATGGCCGAGGAGGGCGCGCCGTATCGCGGCGTCCTCTATGCCGGTCTGATGGCGACCGAGGACGGGCCTAAGGTGGTCGAGTTCAACGCCCGCTTCGGCGACCCGGAATGTCAGGTGCTTATGATGCGGATGGCGGGCGATATCGTCCCCTATCTGCTGGGCTGCGCGCGCGGCGACGTCTCGGGCCTGGCGTCGCCGGCCTTCAAGTCTCAGACGGTGATCTGCGTGGTCATGGCCGCCAAGGGCTATCCCGACAGCCCGCTGGAAGGTTCGATCATCCGCGGCGCTGATCAGGACTTCGGCCCCCACGTCCAGGTCTTCCATGCAGGGACCAAGCGCCGCGACGACGGGTTGCTGGCCGCCTCTGGCGGTCGCGTCCTGAACGTCTGCGCCGAGGGTGATGACATCGCCCAGGCCCGCGAGCGCGCCTATGCTGCCATCAAGAAGATCGACTGGCCCGGCGGCTTCAACCGCTCCGACATCGGCTGGCGGGCGCTGGAGCGGGGCTGACCGTATCGGCGGGGTGTGATAGGGTCTCGCCCATGGCTGATCCTGCAATCGATTACGATGACGAAGATCTGTTTTCGACGCCTGACGACGCGGCGGACGAGGCGGCGACCTTGCGGGGTCTGGCGGACGCAGCGGCAGGACGGGTCGTCGATAATGAAACCGTCATGCGATGGGTCGAATCCTGGTCGACAGCCAATCCTTTGCCCCGGCCCAAATGCGGCTAGTCGTCTGGACGGATCAGGCGCTGAGCGACCTTGAGGATATCAGCCTCTACATCGCCGACTTCAACCCAGCCGCAGCGGCCCGCTTCTTCATTAGATTGAAGGCGGCTGCCGAGAGTCTCGCGCATTTTGCCGACAGAGGACGACCGGCAATCCACGGAACGCGCGAACTGACTCTCGTGAAGCCCTATCTGATCCGATACGCGATCTTGCCTGATCGGGTGGAGGTCGTCACCATTCGCCACTCCGCTCGACGGCCCGAGCGCTAAGCCTTAAGCCGCTGCGAACAGCAACCGGCCTTCGCCCATGCGTTCGCGCAAGCCTGGCAGGTCGGTGTGGGCGACCGAGAAACAGCCGTAGCTGCGGCCCAGCTTGCCTTCGCGCGCCAGGAAGTCCGGGTCGGCATAGTCGGCGCCGTGGATAATGATGGCCCGCTCGCGCGCCTTGTCGTTGGAGTATTCCAGTCCGTCCAGCAGGACGTTCGGCCCCTGCTGCGCGCCCCAGTTGGCGCCGGCGGTGGCGTAGGCCCCGACCGAGGACATGTTCGAATCCGGCGTGTTCGAGAACCTCTGGGCGAACCCAGTATGGCTGGGGTCCGAGCCGCGACCGTGACAGGTGCGCAGAACCTTGACCTCGCCGGCGACCAGATCGACTTCGTACAGGCGCTCTTCGCCCGAGAATTTCTTGAAATCGACCAGATACATCCGGTCGCGCAGCGGCAGGTGGCGGTGATGGGTGTCCAGCGCCGTCATGGCGTGCTCCATCAGTTCCTTGCGCACATGACCGCGCGGATCCAGCGGCGGGGGCGTCAGGGCGGTGGTCTCGATGGTCGGCAATCCGACCTGAGGCATCGCGATCGGGGCTCCGGTCTGAGCCGTGGTCAGCGGCGCCGTGGCGCTTGCGCTGGCGCATCCCGCCAGCATGGCCGATCCACCCAGAATTAGCCCTCGTCTCGATAGCCGCATGCGACGCCCTCGTTGCGGTTGGTCTTGAGGCGTGTTTGTTTCAGTTGGTTACCGGCGAGGCAACCTGAGCCTTGTGGGGCATTTTTGCGGCCAACGTGTCGCGGGGAGAAAACGATGAAGCGTTTCGGAATCGCACTGGCGGCGCTGATGGCGTCGGCCATGAGCGCTGAGGCTCAGCAAAGCCCCACGGGTGCTGGGGTTTCGTCCGAACTCACGACAACGTTCGTCGAGGCCGGAAGGTTGCTGGCCGACCCGTCGAACGGCGTTGTGCAGCGCGATAAAACTCTCGTGATCAGAGGGAACCAGGTCGTCGAAGTGCGCGACGGCTTCGTCGGCGACGCCTCTCAAGGCCAGATCGTTGACCTGCGACAGGCCTTCGTCCTGCCCGGACTGATCGACAGCCACGTCCACCTGACCAGCCAGCAGAACCCGAATGGGCGGCTGGAACAGGTCACCCTGTCCGATGCGGACAAGGCCATGGTCGGCGCACGCTACGCGCGCCGCACCCTGATGGCCGGCTTCACGACGGTCGCCGATCTGGGCGCCTCGAACGAAGCCATCTTCGCGCTGAGGAATGCGGTGAAGACCGGCGACGTGCCGGGACCGCGCATTATCGCGGCGGGATCGTCGGTGTCGATCCACGGCGGGCACGGGGACATCAACGGCTATCGCGAGGACGTCATGCACCTGCTGTCGTCCGAGAGCATCTGTTCAGGGCCTGAGGACTGCATGCGCGCCGTCCGCACCCAGGTTCGCGCCGGGGCCGACATTATCAAGATCACCGCGACGGGCGGCGTCCTGTCCAACACCGCCGCCGGCCTGAACCAGCAGTTCAGCGATCCCGAGCTGAGCGCCATCGTCGAAAGCGCCCACCGGATGGGCCGTCAGGTCACCGCCCACGCCCACGGCGTCGATGGCATCAACGCCTTCTTGCGGGCGGGCGGCGATTCCATCGAACACGGCACTTATCTGGACGACCAGTCGATCCGTCTGTTCAAGTCGAACGGGGCCTGGCTGATCCCGACCCTGCTGGCCGGCGATTTCGTGGCCCGCGTCGCGTCTGGCCCGAACAACTTCTTCACCCCCGCCCAGACCGCCAAGGCGCTGGAGGCCGGTCCCAAGATGCTGGACATGGCGCGCCGCGCACATGAGGGCGGGGTCAAGATCGCCTTCGGCACCGACAGCGGTGTCTCGGCCCACGGCGACAACGCCCAGGAGTTCGCGCTTCTGGTCCGCGCCGGCCTGACGCCGCTGGAGGCCATCCAGGCCGCCACCGTCGGCGCCGCCGAACACCTGCGGATTTCGAACGAGGCCGGAAAGATCGCGCCGGGCATGCCCGCCGATATCGTGGCCGTCTTGGGCGATCCGCTGACGGACGTGACCGAGCTGGAGCGGATGAGGTTCGTGATGAAGTCCGGCGTGGTCTATCGCGCCGACTGAATCCGCTTCGTCAGGAAGGCGGCGAAAGCCGCCTCATCCTCGAACCGGGCGACGACCGGCCAGGCCGTGACATGCGCGCGCTGGCCGGGCGTCAGCCGGACCCAGTCTTTTTCCGTCGTGACCAGGCCCGCGTCATAGACGGCCGCGCGGTCGGTCAGGAACTTCATGTTCTCGGCGCTATAGGCCGCATGGTCGGGGAAGGGGACGAAGTCCGCCAGGTCGCAGCCGGCCGCTTTCAGCGACCGCTCGACCTTCCACGGCTTGGCGATGCCGGCGAACCCGACCTGAGGCCCGGACGGCGGCGGCCCTTCGGGCGTCAGGCGCGCGACGAAGACAGGCAGGGCGCCGAACACCGCCAGCAGTTCGGGATCGGCGTCCTCGACATCGGTCGGCAGCATGACCACCACGGCGTCGGCGCGCGCCAGCCCCGCCTTCAACGGCTCGCGCATCGGGCCGGAGGGAAAGACCGATCCGTCCCCGAACGGCCATTCGTCGCCGCGCGTCTCGCCGTCCACGACGATCAGGCTGACGGTCTTCCTCAGCGCCGGGTTCTGGTGGCCGTCGTCCAGCACCAGGGCCTGCGCCCCGCCTGCGACCGCCGCCTGGGCGCCCGCCACACGATCCCTCGCGATCCAGACCGGCGAACCCTGGGCCAGCATCAGCGGCTCGTCGCCGACATCCTCGGCCGTATGGATTTGAGGATCGACCCGAACCGGACCTTCCAGCCGCCCGCCGTATCCGCGCGACAGGCCTTGCGCCTCCACCCCCGCCGCCCGCAGCAGCCGCAGGGTCTCGCGCGCCACAGGCGTCTTGCCCGATCCGCCCACCGTCAGATTGCCGACCGAGATGACCGCGCAGCCGGGGTCGACCGGAACCGTCTGCGCGATCCGACGCGCCGTCACCCCGGCCCAAATCCAGCCCAGCGGCTTCAGCACGGTGCGCGTCATCCGGGCGTGCTTGCTGTCGCGCACATACCACCAGCGCGGCGTATTCAGCTTCATCGCCGGGCCTGCCTCTGCGGCATTATCCGCGACAGCAGCGCCCACAACCGCTCCAGCCCGCCGCCGGCCTCGACTGCCGCGCGTCGTCCGCGCTCGCCCATGGCCTTGGCCGCGTTCAGATCGCTCAGCAGCGGTTCGATCACGCCCGGCAGGTCCGACGGCGCCTGAACCAGAACCAGCCCGCCCGCCTCCGACAGGGCCGAGGTCACCGGCGCCCAGTTGGACGCATCCGGCCCCGTGATCGTCGGCTTGCCCAGTCGCGCCGGCTCCAGCGGATTGTGCCCCCCGACCGGCGGCAGGCCCAGGGCGGGCGCAAACGACCCGCCCATCACCACGACATCGGCCAGCCGCAGGAACAGGCCCATCTCGTTCAGCGTATCGGCCAGATAGATGTCGGTGTCCGGCCCGATGGTCTCGCCACGCGAACGCATGGCGAAGGCGTATCCCTCGCGCTGGAGGGCCTGGGCGATGTGCGTCCCCCGCTCGGGATGGCGCGGCGCCAGGATCAGGCAGACGCGGTCGCCCAGCTTGTCCAACGCCCGCACGATGGCGACTTCCTCGCCCTCATGGGTGCTGGCGGCGACGATCACCGGCCGGTCGCCGATGGCGGCGCTCAAACGGCTGAAGGCGGCGGGATCGTGCGGCAGGGCCTCGCCGGACAGCTTCAGGTTCACCAGGCCGTCGATCCGGGCACCCAGGCGCTCCAACCGCTGGGCCGAGACCGCATCCTGGGGCAGGACCAGATCGAAGGCGCCGGTCAACGCCCGCGCCGAGGCCGGAAACCGCGCCCAGCCCTCGACCGTCTTTTCGGTGATGCGCGCGCTGACCAGGGCCAGTTTCACGTCCCGCCGTTTCGCCTCCAGCAACAGGTTCGGCCACAGCTCGCTCTCGACGAAGACCGCCAGGCTCGGCCGCCAATGGTCCAGAAACCGATCAACCACGCCTGGCGCATCGACCGGTGCATATTGGTGGATCACGCCCACGGGCAGCCGTTCAGCCAGGATGTGGGCGGAGGTCACGGTGCTGGAGGTGACCAGCACGGTCAGGTCCGGCCGCGCTTTGACCAACCGCTCGACCACAGGCAGCAGCGACAGGCTCTCGCCCACGCTGACGCCATGCAGCCAGACCAGATCGCCCGCCGGTCGCTCGGTCCGGGTGAAGCCCATCCGCTCGTCCACCCGCACGGGGTCTTCCTTGCCCCGCCGCGCGCGCGCGTCCAGCAGGCGCGGCGCCAACGGCTCCAGCGCGCGGGTCGCCAGCCGATAGGCGATCAGCGGCGGCGGCGTCACGGTTTGAGGCCCGTGATCGCATCGGCCCGCGCCTCGACGGCGTTCAGCCGGGCGGCCCAGTCCTGGCGAACCTGTTCCAGGTCGTCGACGGTCGGAAAGTCGGCGACGTCCCAGACGATGGCCCCCTTGGCGAAAGGCAGGGGCAGGATGGCCCGGTCCCAGCTTTTCAGCCGAATCGCCGGACTGCACGACATGCCGATGAACAGGGTCGGCGCCTTGGAAATCTTGGCCATCATCGGCAGGCCCTCGGCCATCTGGCGCGCCGGGCCGCGCGGGCCGTCCGGCGTGATGGCCAGGGCGCCGATCTTCAACTGACGCAGGCCAGCCCGCAGCGCCTGCGATCCGCCCTTGTCCCGGTCCGCCTTGTCCTTGTTCGACGACGAACCCCGAATGGCGGGAAAGCCCTGGCGCGCCACGGCCTTGGCGATGAACTGACCGTCGGCCGACAGGGAAATCAACGCTTTGGCCGGCTGCGCCCGGTTCAGCGGCCAGCACGCCGGCGACAGTCCGATGCGTGAATGCCAGAAGGCGCACAGAACGCCGCCGCCCTTGGCCCAGACCCCTTCGGCCACGCCCTGGTTCTCATGGGTCCAGCGCATGGTGGCGAAGCAGAACTGCATCCAGTGGGCCAGTATGAAGGACAGGCTGGCCTGGACGGCCGGAATGCGCAGCGGCCTCACGCGACGGTCTCGACCGTGGGCTGAACGCCGTCCAGCGACTGCTGGCGGGCCAGGCGCGAATAGAGGCCGCCTTGGGCGACCAGGGCGTCGTGCGACCCTTCCTCGACCACCCGGCCGGCCTCGATCACATAGATGCGGTCGGCGTTCCTGACGGTGGACAGGCGGTGGGCGATCATCAGGGTGGCGCGGCCTTGCATCAGTCGTTCCAGCGCCGTCTGGACCAAGGCCTCGCTCTCGGTGTCCAGCGCGCTGGTCGCCTCGTCCAGCAGCAGGATCGGCGCGTCCTTGACGAAGGCGCGGGCGATGGCGATCCGCTGGCGTTGCCCCCCCGACAGACGCAGGCCCGCCTCGCCCGCGCGGGTGTCGTAACCTTGCGGCAAGGCGGTGATGAAGTCGTGGGCGGCGGCGGATCGGGCGGCCTCCTCGATCTGGGCTTGCGTCGCGCCCGGCCGGCCATAGGCGATGTTGGCGGCGATGGTGTCATCGAACAGGAAGGGCTCCTGCGTCACCAGGGCGATATGGTCGCGCAGGTCGTGAATGCGCAGGGACCGCACGTCGCGCCCATTGATCGTCACCGCCCCGCTCGTCACGTCATAGAAGCGCGGCAGCAGGCTCAGGATCGTGCTCTTGCCCCCGCCCGACGGCCCGACTAGGGCCACCGTCTCGCCCGGCGCGACCCGCAACGACACCGCATCCAGCGTCGGCGCCCCGCCGGGGGCGTAGGCGAACGACACCTGGTCCAGCACCACCTCGACCGGGCCAGGAGCCAGGGGCGCGGCGTCGGGCGCCTCGCGGATCTCGGCCTCGATGTCCAGGGCGCCGAACAGGCGACGCGCGGCGGTGAAACCTTCGCTCATCACCGTCGCCAGATTGGTCACCTGACGCAGGGCCTGACCGGCCGCCAGCAGCATGCCGATGAAGGCGGCGAACCCGCCCACCGTCATCTCGCCCGACTGCGCCCGCCAGCCCGCATAGGCCATGACGGCGGCGACGACGATATAGGCGATCAGGTCGCTGGAAGGGCCGGCGAAGGCGCGGGCGTTGGCGCCCTTGATGACGTGGCGCTGGCGACGGGCCACCACCTCGGCGACGCGGTCCTGTTCGGCGGCCTCGCGGTTCTCGATCTTGATCAGGCGAACCCCGTCCAGGTTCTCCATCAGGGCGGTGGACAGGTTCTCAGTCTCGGCCATGGCGCCGACGGCGGCCTTGCGTGTCTTGCGCCCGAACCGGCGCAGCACCAGCGCCACCAGCGGCACGCCCAGCAGCACGACGATCGTCAGCTGCCAGTCGATGAACCCCATATAGATCAGCACCGCGATCAGGGTCAGCAGGTTCTGGGTGTAGTTGACCACGCCCGAGGTGAAGGCCTCGCGCACCATATTGGCGTCGAACAGCACCGACGAGACGAAGCCGCCCGAATGCTGGCTGCGCAACCGGGCAAGGTCGGCGCGGATCATGGCCCCGAACAGGCGGATCTGGATGTCGCCGACGATGGTGTGGCCCAGCCGATTGACCAAAGCCGCCTGGCCCAGCGCGGCCAGGGTTCGCGCTATCGCCACCGCCAGTATGGCCGCCGGAATCCCGATCACCGCCTTGTCGGCGGGGAAGCTGAAGATGCCGAAGATGCTGATGGGCTTCGTCCCGCCCAGGAACAGGCCGTTGATCGCCGGCTCCAGCAGCTTCAGCAGCGCCGCCGTCAGCAGGCCCGTCGTCGCCGCGCACAGCACCGACAGGATCAGCGACCCCTTGTGCTTGGACAGATAGTCGCGCCAGATCCGCGCCAGCAGGGCGCGCAGGGGCATGGACTCGGAGGCGGGGGCGATCATCGGCTCTCGGTCGGACGGCTTGCGGTTCAAGTCAAGCCGGGACAGGTGACGCGGCGGCTGCGGATCGCTATCTGGCGGGCATGGCGCGCTTCGACCTCTCGACCGCGATGGGCCGTTTTCGGGCGCATTGGCATTATTTCTGGGTGGACCACGCGTTTTTGCGCGTGGTCTTTTCCAACGCCCACTGGCTGGGGCCGGACCTGGTGCGCACGAACCAGCCGTCGCCGCGCCAACTGGCCTATTGGAAGAAGAAGGGCGTGCGCACGGTCATCAACCTGCGCGGCGAGCGCGACGAGGGCTATTACTGGCTGGAGCGCGAGGCCTGCGAGCGGCTGGGCCTGGCCCTGATCGACGCCCCGCTCGATTCCCGCGATCCGCCCGAGACGGCGCGCATCCACCGCGCGCGCGAGCTGTTCAGGACGATCCAGTATCCGGTGCTGATCCACTGCAAGTCCGGCGCGGACCGGGCGGGGATGATGGCGGTCTTCTATCGCCACTTCCATCTGGGCGAACCGATCTCGGTCGCCATGAAACAGCTGTCGAAGAAATACCTGCACTCGCGCGAAGGGCTTACGGGCGTGCTGGATTATACGCTGGAGAAATACGTCGCCGAGATCGAACCTCTAGGGATCAGCTTCATCGACTGGGTCGACAGCCCCGACTACGATCCCAAGGCGATCCGCGCCGAGTTCAAGGCCGGCTGGTGGGGCACGCTGCTGACCGACAAGCTGCTGCGGCGGGAGTAGACGTCAGGCCGTCACGTCGCCAGACCATCCGCCCCGCGCGATCATTCAGTAGGCCCCGACACACCGTGTTGGACCGCTTCAGATGTCGTCTCCCAGATGATTCCGGCTCGCTCTAACCGGATGAAGATATCGCCGCCTGCCAACCACTCGTCGGGCATGTGCTGCCGGACGCCAGGGGCGTTTAGATGCTCGGCCTCTTCAGGCGTGACATAGACGATCTTCAGGTGCTGCTGAATGAAGGCGGCCATCTCTTCGACGGTGGCGTCGCTGTCGCTTTGCTTAAGCATGGAGTGGCAGGCCGCGACGATCACCCGCCTGGGAACGACATGCTCGCGATAGATGGCGCCGACAGCGACGGATCGACCAGCGATCACCAGTTCGTCGGGGATCAGTGGCGGATTTAGCAACCTGGTGTCAGAGCTTCCCTTCTCTTGCCACATGCCGCGAATGTGCAACGCCACGCGGTGCGCGGCCCGGTGTAGGCGTTCTTCCCGTGTGTATTCTCGCCGCATGTGCCCCGTCTAAGTTGCGTCAATTGTGGTAATGGATGCCGGTGCGTTCGCTTTCGTGCGCCGCGCCAGGACTATCGGCAGCGGCGCGCCTTTGGGCAGGATGACAAGGAAGGTCAGCCTAACCCCAGGGGCCGTTTCTAGGCGTTTCATCGCCTTCGCCATTCGCGCGCGCCTCGGCGGCCAGTTCGGCGTCGCGGCGGGCCTTGCGGTCGGCCTCCCACCGCTTGAACCAGCGCGCGTAGTTCATCTTGTCGCGCAGTGAAAAGCAGAACAGCCCCAGCACCGCCAGCAGGCTGACCAGTTGAAAGGTCTGTTGCGGTTCCAGGTTCATGATCGTCCTCGCATACAGACTTAAACGTCGGATCGGGGAGCCGGTTCGGCTCCCCGATGTCGCAGCATCAAGCCGCGTCGCCGCGCGGATCGATCAGTTTGTGGGCGTGCAGGATGAAATAGCGCATGTGGGCGTTGTCCACCGTCGCCTGGGCGCGGGCCTTCCAGGCCTTTTTGGCCTCGTCGTAGCTGCCGAAGGCGCCGACGAACTCGACCTGCGACAGGTCGCGGAAGGTGGGTTCGCCCAGGTGACGAAGCTCGCCGCCGATGACGATGTGCAGAAGTTGCGGCGGGACGGCGTTCTGATCGGTCATCGGAAATCCTGAAGGCTGGGGGGAGGAGGTTTGCGCGCGGCATAGGCCGAGAACGCCCTCGAATCAATGTGGGGCGGGGTTTTTCCGCCCTCGCCTCAGGTCGATAAAGGCACGTTTTTACAGCGTCGCACGATCATCGGCTGGATGATCGGGGCCGCGCAGACCAGGCTGGCCTGGCGCGGATCGGGCAGGTTGAAGGCCCACGGCCGCCCGTGATGGTCGCTGACCCTGGCGCCGGCTTCGGTCGCGATCAGCCAGCCGGCGGCGACGTCCCAGTCCCATTTCGGCGTCAGGGCCAGGGCGGCGTCAAAGGCGCCGGCGGCGACCAGCGCCATCCGATAGGCCAGGGCGTTGCGTTTCTCGAACCGCATCGGCGGCCAAGGTTCGTCGAAATAGGGCGCTTCGATCAGTCGCGCATCGCCCAGGATCGAGGCGTCCTCCAGCGTATCTACATCCGAGGCGTGGATCGGCCGGCCGTTGCGTCGCGCCCCGCCGCCGCGCACAGCGACATAGGTCTCGTCCACCTCGGGCGCATGGATGACGGCGGCGACGACCTCGCCGTCCTCGACCACGGCGATGGGCACGCACCACCACGGCGTCCGCTTCATATAGGCGACCGTCCCGTCGATGGGATCGACGATGAAGATGCGCCGTTTCGACAGCCGCTCGGCCGAGTCCGCCGTCTCCTCCGACAGCCAGCCATAGTCGGGCCGCGCCGACAGCAGCCGGTCCTTCAGCATGGCATCCACCTTCAGGTCGCCGCTGGTGACAGGCGATCCGCCGACCTTGGACTCGATCTTCAGCCCCGCCTCGCGTTCGGCGATGGCCAGCGCCCCGGCGTCGATGGCTGCCTGGCGGATCAGTTCGAGGTCGGCGGCCAGATCGATCATTTGCCCGCGATGGCCACCGCGTCGAACATCAGGCTGGGCACGTTGAACCCGCCCCGGAACTCCAGGTCCGACCCGCGCTGGATGCGCAGATACAGGTCGGTCAGCTTGCCGGCGACCGTGACCTCGCTGACCGGATAGGCGATCACACCATTCTCGAACCAGAAGCCCGACACCCCGGCGGACCAGTCGCCGGTGTTTCCGTTCAGCGACGGCCCGAACATCGAGGTGACCAGCAGGCCGGTCCCGGCGTCCGCCATCAGGCCCGCCAGATCCCGCTCGCCCGGCTCCATGTGCAGATTGTGGGTCGAGACGCCGGACGGCCCGGCCAGACCGCGCGACGCATGGCCGGTCGATTTCAGGCCCAGCTGCCGGGCGGCGGCGCTGTTCAACAGCCAGGTGTTCAACACCCCATCCTCGAACAGGGCGCGCTTCTCGACCGCCACGCCCTCGTCGTCAAACGGGGTGGATCCCATGCCGCGCGGGCGGAACGGATCGTCGATCAGGGTGACGCCCTCGGCGAACACGCGCTGGCCCAGCCGTTCCTTCAGGAAGGAGGTCCCGCGCGCGATCGACGGGCCGGAAATGGCGCCGATGGCCGGCGACACGATCTGGCCCGCCATCCGGTTGTCGAAGATCACGGGGGCGGTGGTCGAGGCGATCTTGCGCGGTCCTACGCGGGCCACGGCGCGTTCGCCAGCCGTGCGGCCGATCAGCTCGGCGCCAGGCAGGTCGGACAGGTGGCGGGTCGAACGGCTCTCGCCGCCGCGCTCCATCGCCCCGTCCTTTTCCGCGATGACGCCGACGCCCAGCGAGAAGGCCGAGCCCTCATAGGCGCCGTCGAATCCGTGCGAGGTCACCAGCCGCCAGCGGGTGGACGACCAGCCGGCATGTCCGCCTTCCGACCGCGCCACGCCCGTGATGGCCAGAGCGGCGGCCTCGGCCTCTGCCGACACCTGCTCCAGAACCTGGGCGCTGCGTTCGGTGGGATCGAACAGGTCCAGATCGACGAACGGCCCGCGCGCCAGCCGATTCTCGGGGGCGAAACCGGCATGGGGGTCTTCCGGCGCCAGACGCGCCATGGCCACGGCCCGTTCGACCAGTCGCGCCTGCGTCGCCGGCGACAGGTCCGATGCCGAAACCGACGCCTGGCGCTGGCCCACAAAGACCCTCAGACCCAGGTCGCGCGATTCCTCGCGTTCGACGTCTTCCAGCTTGCCGTTGCGCACCCCGACCGACAGGGACCGGCGATCGGCGCTGACCGCCTCGGCGGCGTCGGCGCCGGCCTTCAGCGCGGCCTGGACGATGTCGTTGAGAAGATCGGCGGAAACGGAGGCTTCAGTCATGCCCCGATATGGCGGACGCCTTGCTGCACCGCAACCTGTCGCGTCCCTGGCGTCAGACCACCGCGAAGGCGATCAGACCCACCGCGGCCGTCAACAGGGCTACCCAGGTCAGCAACATGCCGATCACCCGCCCCAGCGACGGCCCGGTCTGAAACAGCAGGCCCAGCGCATGGATCACTCGCCCGGCCAGCAGGGTCGCGCCCACCCCGTGAACCATCCAGGCCGGCGCGCCCACGGCCGCCAGCAGCAGCATGGCGATCATGCCCGGCGTCGCATATTCCGTCAGATTGCCGAAGGCGCGGCTGGCGGCCAGCAAGTCTGCGTTTCCGCCGTCACCCAACGACACCATGTGCTTGCGCCGTCCGCTGACCACGACGCCCGACAGCACCAGCATCATCAGGATCAGCAGACCGCTCCACAGGGCGGCGGCCTGGACGGCGTACATCAGCGGCGTGGTCATCGATCAGTCCTCACGCCCGACGGGATAGAGCAAATAATGGTCGTCATAGAAGGGCGTGCGTTCGTAGAACCAGGCTAGGCGCGCCTGCGGATCGGCCGCGAACGTTGCATCGGACGCCACCTTCGCCTCGAACTCGGCCTTCAGCGCGGGGTCGGCCGCCATCATCTTGTCCGCCAGCGGCGCGATGGCGTAGGCCTCGATATATTCGACCCGGCTCATGACCTCGGGGAACATGCCCCAGGCGAAGAAGCTCTCGCTCGACTGCGGTTCCAACAACAGCACGACGATGTCGCCCAGCGGCTGATCGGTCGGCACCCGAACCGAGCCGACGGGCCAGGTCCAGTCGCGGCGCTCGACCTCGACCGTCTTGACCGAGGCCTGGACGTGACCCTCATTGGTCCGTGTCGCCAGCTTGGGTTCGACCAGACGCAGCATCGACAGGTTCACCGTGCGCGGCGCCTCCACCGTCTCCATCGCGATCCCGTGCGTCTTCAACCGCTCGATGATGTCGGTGCGATAGCCCGGCGCCCAATAGGCCGTCGGCCGCGTCAGGGTCAGGGTCGGTTTGGAGCCATAGAAGGGCATCTGCCACAGCTCGGGATCGGGCCGGCCCAGCCAGCGGATTTCCTTCCGGCCCGAGGCGGGGCTGTCGTACATCTCGTACAGTATGCCCTTGAACGGCCGGGTGGATGACGGCGTCTCCTCGGCCTCGAAGTTGGCGGGGATCTGCGCCGGGCGCAGGGCCTTGTCCTGCTCGGTCGCGGCCCTCAGACCCGCGCCCTGATCGGCCAGCAGCCGCATCGCCTCCTCGATGAAGACATAGGTGCCCAGCACCCGCTGCTCGTGCGGCTTCAGGCTGTGGTTCTCGATCAATATGGTGGGCACATGGGCCGCAGACCCCCATCCGTTCGAAAACCGCTCGCCCAGGCCGCCGTCCGACAGGCCCTTTTTCGGCTCGTCGTCATCCATGCCGAACACCAGTTCGCCTGGGATGTGACCCTCGCGCTCCAGCGCCGCGTTCATCGCCGGCTTGAAGATCGAATCCAGCCAGGCCGAACCGTTCGGCGACCGGCTGAACGCCCCATCCTCGCCGTTGAATCCGTAGGTGACGTCGTACTGGTAATCCATGCCGTCGGTGACGTGGACGTCCACATACAGGTCCGGCCGGTATTTCAGGATCAGGCCGCGAACCGCCCGCATCTCGGGCTGGTCCAGCTTCAGATAGTCGCGGTTCAGGTTCTGGTTAGTCGCCGTGTTGCGCCAGCCCTGGATGCGCGGCCCGCGCTGGTTGGGTCGGGAATAGGCATTGGCCCGCTCGTGTCCGTCCACGCTCAGGATCGGGATCAGGATCAGGTTGACCCGGTCCAGCAGGGCGTCCTTGCCGTAAAACGCGATGTCGCGCAGCAGCATCATGCCCGCGTCCTTGCCGTCGATCTCGCCGGGGTGGATGCCGGCCTGGATCATCAGCACCGGCTTGGCCGGATCGAACGCAGCCCCATCCTTTGACGCGATCACCGCATAGATCGGCCGCCCCTCCGGCGAGACGCCGAACTGTTCGATGCGGATCAGGTCGCTGGCCTGATCCAGACGGTCGAACCAGGCGCGAGTGTCGGCGTAGTCGGGGCTGAAATCATGCGCCGGATCGGCCTCGAACGCCGTGACCCACGGGTCGCTCGCGTCGCGCAACAGGGCCTTGGACGCCCCGTCCCAAGCGGGTGCGGGCGGCAGGAAGGCCTGGTCCCAGGGGGCGGTGTTTGGGATCGTCTGGGACATGGCGGGGCTCACGCTACAGGCAAGGGCGGCAAGGAAGGCCGAAACCAGAAGAGGGGATTGCATGGCCTTTCGTGAGCCGATTGCCGTGCGCTGACAAGGTTTCAACCGCCGCCGCCCAGCGCGGGCGCCCACCCGCCGGCCTTGAGCAGCAGCGCCGCCGAGTTCGCCATGCCCCACAGGCTGTAGAGCAGCACGACGATCAGGGCTCCGACCGCCACCCTGCGCCAGGGTGCGAACGCCGCCGTCGCGGTGCCGATTACGAAGATGGCGACGCCGACCCACAGGCGCACCGAACTGGCGACCTGGGCGAAGCCGGGATTGAGCTGGGCCAGGATGATCACGATCACGGCGACGATCAGATTGGCCGCCAGGATACAGCCGAACACCAGGCGCCGGTTGGCCCAGAAATGGTCGTCCAGGTTCATCCGCTCCTGGCCGCCCTCGGCCGAGACGCGCGGGAAGGTTACGCTGGCGGCGACATAGAAGGTCGCGGCGATGGCCAGCGAGACGATCAGCACGAAGGTGTTGAACGGCGCGCCCCGGAAGATGACCCAGGCCTGATTCCAGAAGGTGGCGATGTCGATGGCCACGAACAGGGCCAGCATCGGCGTCAGCCAGCCGAACCGGATCCGCTGTTTCTCATGCAGCACCCGCGCGAACCCGCCCACCAGTTCGGCGACCGACAGGCCCAGCAGCAGGCCATAGAAGCTGAAGAAGAATTCGAATGCGCTCACAGCCATCCCCCGATGTCAGGGGGCGATAGCTAGACCGTTTGACGCCGCATCGCCAGTCCGCCGCCTCCGTCACTTGCGAGCGACGGAGGCGGCGATCTCATCAGGCGGGCATTTCGACGTCGTTCATGCGATCGATGGCGCGATTGTAGTCGTCCACGATGCTCTCGCGCTCATAGTCGCTCTGGCTCTGCTTGTAGTCGCGCCACGAGCCGATCATCGAGTCGACGTAGCCGGCGATGGAGCCGAACTCCGACTTGTTCTCATCGTCTGCAGGCAGGCCGGCTTCGGCCGTGCGCAGCTTGGCGGCTGCGGCGACGAATTCGGGCAGCAGGCGATCCGCTTCGGCTGCATTGTCCTCGATCACGGCGGTGGTGAAGAGATCGGCCTTCTGCATGGCGTCGATCAGGCTGGCTTCGGCGGGGTGGCCTGACTTGGTCAAGGCCTCGATCTTGGCCGCATTGCTGGCGCGCTGATAATCGCTCAGGGCCGCATCCAATTCGCTGATCCCCGCGATCGCGCCCTGATAGGCCGTCATCAGCGCGGCGTGGGCCGTCTTGCCCTTGGCCAGACCGTCTTCGCGATAGGCGCGGGATTCATAATAGGGGTCCAGCGTCTTCCACTGGGCCAGCAGGGCCTCCAGTTGCGGCAGCAGCTTATCGACCGCCGCATCGGTGCGTCGGCTCTGGTTACCGCCTGACAGCGCCTTGCCTTCCTTCAGCTTCTCGATCGCCGTTTCCAGCGTGGTGATGTTCTCGGGGAAGGAGATCGAGCTGGTCGTGCTGGCGTTCGGGATATCCAGCTTCTGGTAGCTGTCGAAGTTTTCCGGCACGCCCCAGTGCTCGTCGATCAGCTTGTTGAAGCCTTCGGTATAGAGACCTTGCTTCTGCTGCGTGGCCTCGTTGCCCGTCGCGGCGCTGACCGACTGAGGTTTCCCATCGGCCCCGCCCTTGGCGTCGCCTTGTCCGCAGGCCGCAAGGCCCATCGTCATCGCGCAGACCAAGGCCATGGCGCTTACAGCTGTCCGAGACTTCATGTGATTTTCCCTTCCTGGACCGGCCAAGGTTCAGCTTGGCCGGAGTGGACAAGGACAACGTCACGGCCAAGGTTGGGTTCGCAGAAAACCGCCAATTAACTGCGAATAAATCGCAAGTTATTGACCCGCCAAAGCTTTCGGGCGGCCAGAAATTCGCCTTTGGATTGTTGGGAGCCAATCAAGCTTGACCGCATTGCTTCCCCATCGCCGTCAGCTTCGGACCCGTCATGCACCAGATCATCGCCATCGCCCTAACCCTCGTCGTCGCCCTGCTGCTCAATGGCGTCGCCGCCGCCCAGATGGTCTCGGTCGGCTATTGGGGCGAGGCGCTCGGTGCGCTTTTCGTGGGTCCGGTGATCGTCTTCTACGCGGTTCACACCCTCGTCTATTTCGTCGTGCGGCTGATACGCGGCAAGGACCGCTTGCGGTCCTATACCCGGTCGCGGATCAACTATGTCGGCGCCGTTGTGGCGATCCTGGGCGTCCTCGGCGCGGCCGCCGGTCCCGCCTGATTTATTTCCAGATCGGCGCGCTGTCGCCGGGCAGGCCAAGCCGGTCCCACATGTCGGAAACCCGCTCGATCACCGCGTCGTCCATGCGGATTTCCTCGCCCCATTCGCGCTTGGTCTCGGGCGGCCATTTGTCGGTGGCGTCCAGACCGATCTTGGAGCCCAGCCCGCTCTCGGGCGAGGCGAAGTCCAGATAGTCGATGGGCGTCGACTCGATCACGGTGATGTCGCGCGCCGGGTCCATCTTGGTCGAGATGGCCCACATGACGTCCTTCCAGTCGCGGGCGTCGATGTCGTCGTCCACGACGATCACCCATTTGGTGTACATGAACTGGCGCAGATAGCTCCAGACGCCCAGCATCACCCGCTTGGCGTGGCCCGGATAGGCCTTCTTCATCGACACCACGGCGATCCGATAGCTGCACCCCTCGGGTGGCAGCCAGAAGTCGGTGATCTCCGGAAACTGCTGGCGCAGCAGGGGAATGAAGACCTCGTTCAACGCCTCGCCCAGCACGCTCGGCTCGTCCGGCGGACGGCCGGTGAAGGTGGTCAGATAGATGGGGTCTCGGCGCATGGTGATTGCGCTGACCTGAAACACCGGGAACTTCTCGACCGAGTTGTAATAGCCGGTGTGGTCGCCATACGGGCCTTCGTCCTCGAACTCGTCCAGCAGGACGTGGCCTTCCAGCACGATCTCGGCCTGGGCCGGCACCATCAGGGGCACGGTCTTGCAGGCGACCAGCTCGGCCTTGGCGCCCCGCATCAGGCCGGCGAACTGATATTCCGACAGGGTGTCCGGCACCGGCGTCACCGCCGCCAGGATCGTGCCCGGATCGGCCCCCAGCACGACGGCGCAGGGCAGGGGTTCGCGCTTTCCGGCCTTCTTGTGCCGGGCATAGTGTTGCGCCCCGCCCCGATGGGCCAGCCAGCGCATGATGGCCTTGTCCTTGCCCAGTACCTGCATCCGATAGATGCCCAGGTTGAAGTCGTCCTCGCGGTCGTCCGACGGCCCTTTGGTCACGACCAGGCCCCAGGTGATCAGGGGCGCCGGCTCACCGGGCCAGCACGACTGGACGGGCAGGGCGGTCAGGTCGATCTGGTCGCCCTTAAGCACCACCTCCTGCACCGGCGCCTTCTTCACCGTCTTGGGCCGCATCGACATGACGGTCTGCATCAGCGGCAGCATCTCCATCGCATCGCCCAGGCCGCGCGGCGGCGTCGGGTTCCTCAGGAAGGCCAGCAGCTCGCCGACCTCGCGCAGCTCGCCCGCCGTCGTCCGGTCCTTGCCCTCCAGCGTCACCCCCATGGCGACCCGCTTCACCGTGCCGAACAGATTGGCCAGGCAGGGAATGGGGCTGATCGTGCCGTCGGGCATGACCGGCTTTTCGAACAGCACCGCCGGCCCGCCGTTCCGCAGCAACCGGGTCTGGATCTCGGTCATCTCCAGCACGGTGGAGACGGGTTCGGACACCCGCACCAACTCGCCCTTGGCTTCCAGCTGGTCGATGAAGTCACGCAGGGATTTGTAGGCCATGTGATCCGCCTAAAGCCCTGCGCAGGGCCTGTCACGTGGTTCGGCCAGGCGTTCATCCACAGAATGGTTAACGCGAGTTAACCCAAGGCTAGGCGACTCGCGTAATCTTCCACACGAGAAACAAACTTCCGTGTGAAGTTTTGGATCGATATGTCGCTCAAGTACGAGAAATTCGATGACCGTTCTGCATGACGACATCGCCTCGTTCGAAAGGATGAAAGGCGAGTTGGAAGCCGACCATCCCAGCGCCTGGGTCGTCTTCCGCAATGGAGCCTACGTCGACGCCTACGCCGATTTTGAAGCGGCGGCCTCGGCCGCAGTCGAGCGATTTGATGCCGGGCCTTATCTGATCCGGCAGCTCGGTGCCCCGGCTGCGGTGCAGTTGACGGGTGGTATGATCTTCACGCCTGCCCATGCTCTCGACACAGGCCGGCTTTAGGCGCGGCGCGAACGGTCGAAGCCCGACCGACCTGCTGGTCGAGTTGGGGCCGACCTTGCGTGTCGATATCGGACTGAAGGCGCGCGTGGGGACGGATGGCAAACCCGATCTGGCGCATAAACAGGTCAAAGCTCTGATCGATACGGGCGCCGGCGGCGACTGCATAGACGACGATCTGGCGAAAATGCTTGGTCTGCCCATCACCGACGAGGGCGAGATAAGCGGCGTCGGCGGTCGTCACCGGGCCTACATTTATACCGCTAGGGTCTATGTGCCGGGATTGGACCGTTTGCTGTTTCAGCCCTTCACCGGCGTGCGGCTGCAGGCGGGCGATCAATGGCACAAGCTGATCCTGGGCCGTACTTTTCTGCGCCAACACCGTCTGGTCTATGACGGCGCTTCTGGTCAGGTGGAGATAAGGGCGGCTTAGCCTTCAGACTTCATAACGGCTGCGCGTCCCATCACCCGATCCAGCCCCACCAGCGCCAGTCCCACCACCAGGAACAGACCCAGCATGGCTGCGGCCCAGAAGCCGGTCTTGGCCCAGCCCAGCGCCGGCACGTTCATGAACCAGTAGGGCCACCAGCCTGAAGCGAAGCCGTGGATCAACGTCCAGCCGGTATAGATCACCGGAAACGCCAACCACTTCACCGGATCGCGCCACCGCAACAGGCCCTTGGGCGTGAACATCAGCCAGTCCAGCACCACCGCGATCGGCATCACATAGTGCAGCAGGCCGTTGGCCAGCCACGCCAGCCCCTGCGGATCCCACACGTGCGACAGCAGGAAATGATAGGTCAGGCCGACCACGGCGATATACATGGCCAGGGCTGCCCGGACGCCCTCGCTGGCCGCCCATCGCCCCAACCGGCTTTCAGGCCGAACGAGCGGCGCGGTCAGGGCCAGCGCCGCCAGGACATTGGTCAGTATGGTGAAATAGCTGAAGAAGTTGACGGTCAGACCCGGCATCGCCTGGAGCGGCTCGGGCCCAACCATCAGAATATATTGAAGCGCCAGCGCGGCCCAGCCGACGACCGCGAAGGTCGAACGCCACAGCCTGGGCCGGTCTCTTGCACGCAGCACGGGCGCCTCCGTCGTCGATCAGGCGCCAGTCTTGTCCCATTCGAACGCCGGGTCCAGCCAGTCGCCCAGTCTTTCGCCGCGATCCAGCGCATCCATCCGCTGCATCTCTTCGTCCGTCAGGGCGAAGTCGAAGATGTCGAAATTCTCGCGCGCCCGGCTTTCCTTTGTCGTGCGCGGAATGGCGATGATGCCATGCTGGATCAGCCAGCGCAGGGTGATCTGCCCATTGGTCTTGCCGTGCGCCGCCGCGATCTCGGAAATGGTGGCGTCGTCGGCGATCTTGCCCTGGGCCAGCGGCGACCAGGCGGTGATCGACGACCCCAGTTCGGCCGCCGTCGCGACCAGTTGATCGATGCCGAGATAGGGGTGATGTTCGACCTGATCGGTCAGCAACCGCGCTTTGGACAGGCCCTGCGCCTGACGGAACTCCTTGGACGGGAAGTTGGACAGGCCAATCGACTTGGTCAGCCCCCGATCCTTGGCGGCGTTCAGGGCGCCCAGCGTCTCCTCGAACGAAGGCGTCGTCTTGGGCCAGTGCAGCAGCAACAGGTTCGGCGTCGTGCCTAGGCTGGCCGCCGATTCCTCGGCCTGTTTCAGCAGGGCGTCATGGGTGAAATGCTCGACCCAGATCTTGGTCGTCAGGAACAGGTCCTCGCGCGCCACGCTCCCAGAATCGAGAAAGTCGCGAATGCCTTCGCCCACCGCCTGCTCGTTCTTGTAGATCCAGGCCGTGTCGATGTGGCGATACCCGATCCGCAACGCCTCGGCGACCATCCGCCGCGCATCGTCGGGCTCCAGCTGCCAGGTGCCGAAACCGAGCAGGGGGATTTCGATTCCATCGACTGTGATGGTGGGTTGGTCGCCATAGGCCATGGGGCGCGCCTTCGCTGCGTTCAGGGAGGGTGTAATTAGGCGCCCGACCCCGTTCCGGTAAGACGCGGATGCTGTTTCACCAGTCTTTTCGGCGCGACCCGCCGCCATCGCCTGTCCAGCGCCGCCTTCAGCCAGACCGGATCGACCGTCGCGATCCGCGCCAGCACGATGGGATGGTCGCGATAGTGGTCTGTGAAATGAAACGTCGCCGGGTCCATCTCGATCAGCAGGTCACGCTCATCCAGATTGTCCAGATGCACCACGATGCTGTCGTCCAGCCGGGGCCGCAGACAGCCTCAGAGCCATCCGTTCGGACGACATCACGTCGGCGCGGATCACATGCACCTGACGATCCAGAGTGACCGGTTGGACATGCAGATTGCGCCCGGTCTTCCACAGCCAGTGAACGCCGGGATCCAGCAGACGCTCATAGACACCATCCACATAGAGGGCCCCGCGTTGCCAGGCGTTGATCCTGACGCGCCGACGGCCGCTCAGCATCGCCACGGCGACAGCGACTGCCACGACGACGGCGACGGCCGACAGACCCCAGGAATCGAACATGCATCCTCCGATCGGGATGCCCGGCGCCGCCGCGGAGGGGCGGGGGCTCAAAGCCCGCATGGCCCGTCCACGGCTTGCCTTTCGGCCGGCGCCGGGCGTCCTTCTTGTGACCAAACACGAGAGGCCGACCCTTTGCGGTTGACCGCGCCCGTGACCGGGCGTCGCGCCGAGACGGCCTCTGGCGGGGCAGAACCCCGCCACACCTTAGCGCCGAGCGACCCGGCGTCCAGCCTTCAATAGGCCAGGGCGACGCCGTCCTTGCGCATCTCGGTCGCCGCGCCATAGGTCCAGCGGCCGCCGGGGTTCTGCTGCATCATCACGTTCTGATAGCCGCCGAAGCCGCCGTCCGGTTCGCCCAGGGTCCAGCCCATAGCGCGCAGCTGGGCCTTGGTCGCCTCGGGCACGCCGCTTTCCAGATGCAGGACGCCGGTTCCTTCCTGCGGCTGGCCGGTCGGTTCGGACGAGCCGTAGTGCTGCCAGCGCGGGGCGTCGCCCGCCGCCTGTGGCTCTAGGCCATAGTCGACCATGTTGATGATGATCTGGGCCTGGCCCTGGGGCTGCATGGCGCCGCCCATGACGCCGAACGCCATCCAGGGCTCGCCGTCCTTGACCGCGAAGCCTGGGATGATGGTCTGGAAGGGCCGCTTGCCCGGCGCGTAGATGTTGGGATGGCCGTCGGTCAGGGCGAACAGTTCGCCCCGGTCCTGGAACATGAAGCCCAGCGGCTCCGAACCATTGTCGGCCGCCAGGCCCGAGCCCATGCCGCGATAGTTGGACTGGATCCAGCTGACCATCATCCCGTCGCTGTCGGCGACGCTGAAATAGGTGGTGTCGCCATGGTGCGGGGCGTCGCCCGGCATGACGCGGTCCATGACCCGGTCGGGCCGGATCAGCCTGGCGCGTTCGGCGGCGTAGGCCTTGGAGTTCAGCCATTCGACCGGCGTCTTGGAGAAGCGGTCGTCGGCGAACCAGCGCGCCCGGTCCTCGAACGCCAGCCGCTTGGCCTCGGCCTGGACGTGCAGCGAGGCGGCGGACTGGAAGCCCATCGATTTCAGGTCGAACTGCTCGCAGATGTTCAGGATCTGGTTGGTGCTCAGGCCTTGCGTGTTCGGACCCAGTCCGAAGACGTCCACGCCGCGATAGTTGGTCTGGATCGGCTCGACCCATTCGGTGTGGTGGGCGGCCAGGTCGGCACGGGTCATCCAGCCGCCGATTCGCTTGAAATAGGCCTCGATCTGATCGGCGATCGTTCCCTCGTAGAAGGCGTCGCGCCCGCCCTCGGCGATCATCCGCAGGGTTTTGCCCAGGAAGGGATTGGCGAACATCTCGCCTACTTTCGGCGTCGCGCCGTTCGCAGCCCAGATGCGTTTGCGGTTCTCGTTTTCCTCGATCGGGATCTGGCCCCGGTCGAAGGCGACCATGTTGCGTTCCAGATAGTAGGCGATGACCTGGGGCACGGGCACGCCCTGTTCGCACAGTTCAGCGACCGGCAGCAGCACTTCCTTCCACGGCAGTTTCCCATACCGCTGATGCGCGCTCCACCAGGCGTCCACCGTGCCCGGCACGTTCACCGTCACCGCGCCATAGCGGGGCAGATAGCCGTCGATGGCCTTGGAGCGCGCCGTCTCCAGGCTCAAGGCCCGCGGACTGGCGCCCGATCCGTTCAGGCCGACAACCTTCTTCTGTTTCGGATCCCACAGCATACAGTAAGCGTCGCCGCCGATGCCGTTGGCCACCGGCTCCAGGAAACCTAAAGCAGCATTGATGGCGATGGCCGCATCGATGGCCGATCCGCCGCGTCTCAGGGTGTCGATGCCGATCAGGCTGGCCGCCGGATGCGCGGTCGCCGCCGCCCCGTTTGCGCCCCAGACGGTGGAGCGCCCCATGAACTTCGGCCCCGAAATCCGGTCGCCGATGCCAACGCCGGCATAGGGATCGGCGGGACGGACAGGGGCAGGGGGCGCTGACGCCGGCGCGGGCTGCTGCGCCTGGGCTGCGGTCGTGGCCAGCATCCCGACGGGCAGGGCGGACAAGAAGGTGCGACGACGCATGGGCGAACTCCTCGAACAACCGATGCGGCATCAAGGGGGTGTCACGTCGATCCGGCAAGCCCCAATCTCACAGATCATGCCGGCAAAGAAAAAGGCCGCGTTCCTCTCGGAACGCGGCCAAAATTCTTGAACGGACGAACGTCCTATTCGATGTCTTCGTTCAGCAGACCGACCTTGAAGAAGCCGTTCTCCTGCATCTTGTTCATGACTTCCATGAACTGCGAGTATTTCACTTCCGGCTGAGCGCGGACGAAGACGCGCTCTTCCTGGCAGGAACCGCCGCCCAGGGCCGTGCAGACATCAGCCGCCAGGTTGTCGATCGAGGTCTGGTTCTCGGCGATGAACAGCTGACCGGTGTCCTGGATGGTGATGTACACCGGTTCCTTTTCCTCGGTCGGATTGGTGGGCGGCTGTGCCGGCGGCAGGTCCAGACGGATCGAGACGGTCGCCATCGGCGCGGCGACCATGAAGATGATCATGAGCACCAGCAGAATGTCGATGAACGGCGTGATGTTGATATCCGCCGTCTGTTCGATCGTGTGCTTGTCCCCACCGGAACCGCCGATCTTCGCAGCCATGCTCGTCTCCGTTACTCGCCGGCTGCAATCCGCGCCGACATTTCCCTATGGATCGCCCGAAGGCTTGTTCGGTTCTTGGCGTCCCGATGCGGGCTTGTAAAGCGGTTCTAAACGATCTGCCGTTCCCGAACGTCAATTATACGCGACAGTCGTCCCCGAGTTCGGGCTTCATGCCTTGGCCAGCTTCAAAAAACGGTCCGCCAGGGCAGGATCGTCCTTGAAGGCGCCGGTGAAGCGGGTCGTGATGGTCGAAACGTGCCGGTGATGCACCCCGCGCGTGGTCATGCACTGATGCTCGGCGTCCACCAGCACCGCCACGCCGCGCGGCTGCAGATGCGATTCGATGGCGTCGATGATGTCGTTGGTCAGGGTTTCCTGGTTCTGCAGGCGCCGCGCATAGATCTCGACCACCCGCGCCAGCTTGGAGATGCCGACCACCTTCTCGCCGGGCAGATAGGCGACATAGGCCTTGCCCAGGAAGGGGGCCATGTGGTGCTCGCAATGGCTCTCCACCTCAATGTCGCGCAGGATGACCATGTCGTCATACCCGGTCACGTCCTCGAAGGTGCGCGACAGCTCCTTGCCCGCATCGGCGTCATAGCCGTCGAACCATTCCCCGTAAGCTTCCACCACCCGTTTTGGCGTGTCGATCAGGCCCGGACGGTTCGGATTGTCGCCGGCCCAGGCGATCAGGGTCCGCACGGCCTCCAGCGCCTGTTCGCGCGACGGGCGTTGAACTGTGTCGTCGCTGACGAGGACGGGCTTGGCGGGGATGACGCTCATGAACTCGATCCGTTGAGGCAGGCGCCTCTATAAACGATAGACTATATGTCAGGCCGCTATATGGGACGGACCCTCCGTCCTGCAAGAAAACGAAGTCCACCTCTCCTATGCCGCTGCACATCCACGACACCCTGCGCCGTGAAAAGCGCCTGTTCGAACCGCGCGATCCAAACCGGGTGACCCTCTACGTCTGCGGCCCGACGGTCTATGACTACGCCCATATCGGCAACGCCCGCCCGCCGGTGGTGTTCGACGTCCTGGTGCGCTTGCTGCGCCGGACCTACGGAGCGGATCATGTGATCTACGCCCGCAACGTCACCGACGTGGACGACAAGATCAATCAGAAGGCCGCCCGCGAGGGCGTGCCGATCGGCGATGTCACGGCCCGCTACGAGGCCGCCTATCTCGCCGACATGGGCCTGCTGAACGTCAGTCCGCCGGACCTGGCCCCCCACGTCACCGACTATATCCCCGCCATCGTCGATCAGATTCAGGCCATCGTCGACGCCGGTTGCGCCTATGCGGCTGAGGGTCACGTTCTGTTCGACGTCTCGTCCTACAAAGCCTACGGCGCGCTGTCGGGCCGGAACCTGGACGACATGATCGCCGGCGCCCGCGTCGAGGTCGCGCCGTACAAGAAAAACCCCCACGACTTCGTCCTGTGGAAGCCGTCCAAGACCGACGAGCCGTCCTGGCCGTCGCCCTGGGGCGAGGGGCGTCCCGGCTGGCATATCGAATGCTCGGCCATGATCGAACAGACCCTGGGTCTGCCCATCGACATCCACGGCGGCGGCATCGACCTGGTCTTCCCCCACCACGAGAACGAGATCGCCCAGGGCGTCTGCGCCCACGGTCACGCCCATGAAGATCAGGCCCATGACGCATACGCCCGCTACTGGATGCACAACGGCTTCCTGACCGTGGACGCCGAGAAGATGTCCAAGTCCGTCGGCAACGTTCTGCTGCTGCACGATCTGGTCCAGGCCATGCCGGGCGAGGTCGTGCGCTGGGCGCTGCTCAGCGCTCATTATCGCCAGCCGCTGGATTGGAACCAGGGCCTGCTGGATCAGAGCCGCAAGAACCTGGATCGTCTTTATGGCGTTTTGCGCGACGCCGACGCGGCCCTGGCCGATTTCGACTTCGCCACGCTGGACGAGGCCGAGATGGAGCTGGCCGAGAACGCCCTGGATCCGGTGCTGGACGCGCTGGAGGACGATCTCAACACGCCGGGCGCCATCGCCCAGTTGTTCGGTCTCGGAAACGCTCTGCGCGACCTGCTGAACGACGCCGAGGCCGACATCAACGAGGTCGCCATGGCCCGCTGGAGCCTTGCAGAGGCCGCCGGCCTGCTCGGCGTTCTGTCGCTGACGCCGGACGCCTGGTTCGAGGGCGGCGATCCCGACCTGAAGGCCGAGGTCGAGGCCCTGCTGGACCAACGCGCCGCCGCTCGCGCCGACAAGAACTGGGGAGAGGCCGACCGCATCCGCGACCGCCTGAACGCCCTGAACGTCGTCGTCATGGACGGCCCCGAAGGCGCCACCTGGCGGATGAAGGGCTGAATCTTCCCTTCTCCCCTCGGGGGAGAAGGTGGCTCGCGGAGCGAGACGGATGAGGGGGTTGGTTCCGCAGCTTCTTCCTCACCGTTTCGAGGCGGACAGATACCCCTCATCCGAGGCCTCCGGCCCCACCTTCTCCCTCAAGGGGAGAAGGAACGCATAGCGCCGATTTGGCTCTAGCCATCACAATGCCGCTGGTTCATTCCCAGCGAATCCAATCGCTTGGCAATTTATGTCCCCCGTCTCCCATCCCCCTTCCGAAACGCGCGTATTCTACACCCGTCCCGTCGCACCGGAGGGCTCGCCTGGCCTGCGACCTTGCGGCGGCGGGAGCGGATGGAACGGGAGCGGGTCTGAAACGGCTCGCGCTGACATCGACTCATGGAGCGGTGTCGGAGGGTCGAGGGGGATACTCGATCGCACTCGGGACGGGGTTTCGCAGACCCTGCCGACCCGTCGCAGGCTTATGGGGTTAGGCGATAAGACCGCCACCGCTCGACGCCCCGAGCTTGCAGGCCAACCACCCGCGCGGAGCGTCAACCCTTCGTCGAAACGGTAACAACACAAACCAACTCCGGGCGAAGGCCCGGCGCTCCGCCCAGCCCTCCATCCCCTCCGCCCGTGAAAGGCAGGAGCGCCGAACCATGCCCGGATTTACAGCCTCAGCCCGCCCGGCGGACCAGCTCATCCGCCAGCGTCGGCGTCAGATAGCCGTCGGCGGTCCGGCCCGTCGCCACCTGCCAGCGGCGCAGGGCCGCGCGGGTGTTGGACCCGATCACGCCGTCGACGCCCTGGGTGTCGTAACCCAGCTGGGTCAGGGCGCGCTGCGCCCCGATCCGCTGCTCGCGCGACATCGACGGGTCGTTGGGCCAGGTCTTGGTCAGGGCCGGCTTGCCCATGATCCCGTCCGCCGTCAGGCCGATGGCCAGGGCGTAGCTGACCGAGTTGTTATAGCGGCGGATCACATAATGGTTCGGCAGGGCCAGGAAGGCCGGACCGTTCGCGCCCTGCGGCAGCAGGATGGTCGCCTCTTCCAGGGCCTCGGCCCCGTTCGGCGTGCCGCCCTGGGCCAGGCGCACGCCCTTGGCCGCCCAATAGGCCCAGTTGTGTTTCGGGCCTTCCGCCTCGGCATAGTCGAAGCCGGAGGGCAGGGTGACTTCGTATCCCCAGCCTTGGCCGCGCTTCCAGCCGGCCTGGGCCAGCAGGTTGGCGGCGGACGCCAGGGCGTCGGCGTCGTCGGCCCAGATGTCGACCTTGCCGTCGCCGTCCTGATCCACGCCCAGACGCAGATAGTTGTCGGGCATGAACTGGGTCTGGCCCATGGCCCCGGCCCAGCTGCCCTTCAGGCCTGCACGGTCGCGCCGGCCGTCCACAACGATGTCCAGCGCATCCTTCAGCTGGCCCTCGGCCCAATCCCGCCTGCGACCGTCATAGGCCAGGGTCGCCAGCGAGCGGATGACGTCATAGTCGCCCTGGACTTGCCCGAAGGCGCTTTCCTGCGCCCAGACCCCGACCAGGATTTCGCTGGGCACGCCGAACCGCTGCACCACCGACCACGGCACCCGGTCGATTCGCTGCTTGGCTTGGGCGATTCGCACCGGGGTCACGGCGTTCTGGATATAGGCGCCGGCGGGTTTGGAGAATTCCGGCTGGTTTCGGTCCAGGCGGATCACCGTCGGATCGGGCGCAAGGCCGTCCAGTTCGCGGGCGTAGTCGGCGCGGCGGGCGCCGCCCTTGCGCGCCAGGAACCCCTGTTTCCAACCCTCGAATCCTTGCTGGTCATAGGCGGCTAGCGGCGGCGTCTGCGGCGCGGGGGCAGGGGACGTGACGGGCGCGCCCGGTTGCGGCTGGGGCTGCGGCGTCGGCAGACCCACCTGCGGCTCGGGCAACATGGGGGCGCAGGCCGAGACGCAGCCGATGAGGAGAAGGCGATAGGAAAAGCGCATGAGATTCAAACTAAAGCCCCCGAGGTCAGACGTGAAATGACATCCGCGCGAATGTCCTTTTCACGGCCATAAAGCGCTTGTGAGGCGAAAGCGTTGCCTTGCTTCTCCCGGCTCGGGTGCAATGCACTGTATTAACCACCTTTATATTGGACGACTTAAGCGTGTGTAGCGTAATGACGCACAAGCTCTGACGGCCTGATGGCGGAGTGGCGACGCGGCGGGCGTGCAACCCCGTAAACCCTCCGTTCGACTCGGAGGTCAGGCCTCCATCCTTTTTGAGCGTGCTATCGCGCTTCGCGCTACTTGAGCACGTGAGAGGAAATGCGTCGCCAGGCAGGCTGGGCCTGGGTTTCATGCGGTTTTGGCCTTTGGCGGGTTGACCTTACGAACCCCTCTCTCTATACGACCGCCCTCCGCCGCGATCCGACCGGGTCAGCGGCTTTCTTATTGGTTTCTCTCAGGACGTCCGACCATGAAGGTCCGTAGCTCGCTCAAGTCCCTGAAGACCCGCCACCGCGACTGCAAGGTCGTGCGTCGCAAGGGCGTCGTCTTCGTCATCAACAAGACCGACCCGCGCTTCAAGGCGAAGCAGGGCTAAGCAGCGTTTGCTGCGCGCCGCCTCGGCGGCGTGCACACGCTGGGTCGCGCTCAAGCAGCCCGAAGGGCGATAGCGCGCTTGAGAGACGATGATCCACAGGCTGCGGATTTCTGTCCGCGGCCTTTTTCGTGTTCGCGGTTGAGTCGCACCTGTCGGCATGGTTAGCGTCCGCGCCTGATTTCTGGAGTATCCCTCATGGCTGACGACGCGTCCTTCGACGGTGGTCCCGACATTCTAAACGCGACGGCCCAGGGCCGCCTGCGCACCATCATCGAGCGCCTGGAACGCCTCGAAGAGGACAAGCAGGCCGTCATGACCGACATGAAGGAAGTCTTCGCCGAGGCCAAGGGCGAGGGCTACGACGTCAAGATCCTGCGCAAGGTCATCCGCATCAGGAAGCAGGACAAGGCCAAGCGCCAGGAAGAAGACGCCATCCTGGACCTCTACCTGTCGGCTCTCGGCGAGATCTGAGGCTGACCCGGCTTGAAGCGCACCCTCTTCAAGCCAGGAGGCGGGCTGTCGCGATCAGGCGGCCCTAAAGGCGATGGCGCTTCTAAGAAGGCCGCGCCTAGTCCCTTCGAGCAACAACGCGAGGCGGCCAAACGCGCCGCGCTGAACGCCCTGAAACGCGCCCGCCGCTCGGCAGAGAAGGCGGGCGTTTCTCTGTCCGAATGGGAGGGCGAATTCCTCGATTCCGTCAGCGAGCGCGTCAAGACCCACGGCCGCGCCTTCGCCGACCCCGAAAAGGGCGCGCCGGGTCAGGCCCTATCGGCCATGCAGGGCCTCAAGCTCAAGGAAATCACCGCCAAGGCCAATGGTGAGGAGCCGAAACGGCGGTGGGGCAGGAAGCCGAAAGAGCCATCGCAATGACCGTGGTCTCGAACGCTGGATGGCGTTAGCCTGGGCGCAGGGGGATGATCGCATGCTGCAAGCCATACCGAGAAACTTGTCGAGACTGACCGATTTCTCTGGGCGAGATGGACGGGCGCAGTTCTGGCCATACGCCATTCTGGTTTTCGTCCTGGCTTTCATCGGAGTGGCGGTTGCGATGAACCTGGCGATGATGGGGTTGCTCATGGGTACGGCGGATATGCCGAACATACCCCTCATGATCGGCGGAGTGGGCGGGGTCGTGCTGATCGCCGCCGCTCTGCTCTCTGCGGCTGTGACAAGGCGTCTGCATGACACGGGCAGGCCGGGCTATTGGGGACTGCCGCCCATCGTGTTTCTGCTGATCGGGCTGGCGCTATTCCCGATTTTGATGAACAGCGTCCTCAATAATCCGAACCCGCCGATAGCCCTGTTTCTCGGTCTCTTCCTCAACAACATGCTCTACATCGCCAGCCTAATTGGTCTGGTCGTGCTGCTGCTGCTTGATGGGACGAAGACGGCGAACCGGTACGGGTAGCCGTCGATCTAGCCTCATCCCGCTTCCTTCAGCTGACCTTCCAGGCCCTGTTCGCGGACCTTGCGATACAGGGTCGAGCGGCCGATCCCGAGGCGGCGTGCGATCTCGCTCATGTGGCCGGCATAGACCTCGATGGCGTGCTGGATCAGGTCGCGTTCGATGTCTTCCAGCGTCCGCAGATGCCCGCGGTCGTCCAGGATGCGAATCGGCTGGTCCGCCTGGCTGGCGTGATCGGCGTGGGCGCTGGCGGCCGTGGCGGCATACAGCGGCTGGGCGTCCGGCATGGGGGCGGCGACGCCCGAGACGGCGGGGAAATCGTGCGGCTGCAGGAAGGGCGCATCGGCCAGGACGATGGCGCGGAACACCGCATTCTCCAGCTGGCGCACATTGCCGGGCCAGTCGAAGCCTTGCAGCAGCGCCAACGTTTCGGGCGCGCAGCCGGCGATCCGCTTGCCTTCCTCGGCGTTGAAGCGGGCGATGAAATGATCGACCAGGGGCGCGATGTCCTCGCGCCGTTCGCGCAGCGACGGGGCCTCGATCGGGAAGACGTTCAGGCGATAGAACAGGTCCTCGCGGAAGGCGCCGTCCTTGACCTGCTGGGCCGGGTCGCGATTGGTCGCCGAGACGATGCGGACGTCGATCTTGACCGGCCGCTTGCCGCCGACAGGGTCGATCTCGCCTTCCTGAAGCGCGCGCAGCAGCTTGACCTGCATATCCAGCGGCAGTTCGCCGATTTCGTCCAGGAACAGCGTGCCGCCGTCCGCCTCTCGGAACTTGCCCAGCGTCTTGTCCACGGCGCCGGTGAAGGCGCCCTTCTCGTGCCCGAACAGGATGGACTCGATCAGATTGGCGGGCAGGGCGCCGCAGTTGACGGCGATGAAGGGCTTGCCGGCCCGGTCGCTGGCGCCGTGCAGAGCGCGGGCGATGACCTCCTTGCCGACGCCGCTCTCGCCGGTGATCAGGACGGGGATCGAGGATTTGGCGGCCCGGGCGCCCAGCGCCTTGACCATCCGCATCGGCGCGCTGTCGCCCACGATGTCGTCGAAACTGGTGCGGCCCTGGACGCGCTTGGTCAGGCGGCCGACCTCGGCCGTCAGACGCTTCATCTGCATGGCGTTGCGGACCCCGACCAACAGGCGTTCCGGCCCGACCGGCTTGACGAAGAAGTCCTGGGCCCCGGCCTGCATGGCCTTGACCACCATGTCGATGCCGCCGTTGGCCGTCAGCACGATGACCGGCTCGTTGATCCCGGCGCTGCGCAGTTCGGCCAGGCATTCCAGCCCCGACATCTCGGGCATGACCATGTCCAGCAGGATCAGGTCGGCTCCGCCGCCGCGCACCATCCGGTCGATGGCCTCGCCGCCGCTGGCGGCATGGACCACGGCGTTGCCGTCCCGTTCCAGCACGGCCTGGATCAGCCGGCGCTGGGTCGGATCGTCGTCAACGACCAGAATGGTCTTGGCCATGAAAGCCCCTTGTGCTTTGCCCATCCACAACGCGGATGACCCGTTTCGGGACGATTTCTAGGCCGTCGAGGTGAAAATCGGGTGATGGGGCATGGTGTCTGCGTCGTTAACGAGCGCTGGGATTGTCGCACCGAATCTCAGGCGTTGCTTGCAGTTTCTGACCGCCAAGGACCAGATCGGGCAGGGCGCCTGGGGCGGTGACCACTCCTGTCGAAAGGGCGGCGTCCAAGGCCTCGGCATTGCGACTGCACGCGGCCCTATACTGCCCGACGTTGCGCCATTGTCCTTCTATGTCTTGGCCGAACGCCACGACCGATCGCGTCGTCGCGACCAACAAATCCTGGCGGCCGTCGCCGTCCAGATCCAGCGCCCGCACGGTGCATGGACTATCAGTCGTGCAAGCGAACAACTGGTCCGCCTGGCTTTCCAACTGTTCTGTGAAGCTAGCCGGTATGGTCTGGCCTGGGACAGATTGCAGCCGAACGGCCGCCGCGCGATCCCGACGCGCCTTGGGCGTGTCGCCGGATCGGTAGGTTCTGGCCTTGGCCGCGCGGGCCAGGCGTGCGGTCTCGGCATCGTTGGATCGCGTCAATGTCTCCAGCGCGGCTGTCCCGACCTTGCCACTCTCGAACCTCAGGAAATCATAGTCGAAGTCTCGCGCCGAGACCGCGCCGCGTTCCAGCCGCGCGATCTGATCCTTCACCGACATCCGCGCGGGATCGGCCAGGGGGCTGAACAGGGCCAGGATGACCAGGACCGACAGGACGGCGGCGACGATATTGGTCCGCTCCAGCGGCTTCATCCACCCGCCAGGCTTCGCTGCCGCCAGCAGATAGCCCGCGCCATAGACCGTCCCGACCAGGGCGCAGGCTGCGGCGATGATCCGGTCTGGCGTCAGGCCGTGCTGGCCGATCCGCAGGCCCAGCCCCCATAGGGCCAGGATGACCAGGGGCGCGATCAGCACCGAGGCGACGCGCACGCCGTATTTCAGCACGACCGGCGGCAGATTGTCCGGCCGCCCGTCCTGATAGGCCGTGTTGATCAGCACGATCAGGGCGGCGGCGGCCGACAGGACCAGGGCCGTGGCGCTGCGCGTCTCCCAAAGACCGTCCAGTCCGGTGAAGGGCAGGGCCGCCAGGAAACCGCCGACCAGCACGGTGATCACCAGCAGCAGCCAGGACAGCAGCATCAGGGCCACTGTCCGCACGCCCCGGATCAGGCCGTCGCGCACGTCGGTCAGCTGGACCGCCGTTGCGAAGATCAGGACCGTGACGGGGATGGAAAACCAGGCTTCGCGCAGGATGTCCTGCAGGAAGCTGAGGCCGATCATCTTGAACAGGGCCGCGCCCAGATGCAGCAGCACCCAAAAGGCGCCGGTGAAGCCCAGCGACAGGGCCAGTTGCACCCCGGCCTTCCAGGCCACGTCGAAATACTCGGGATAGTCGACGATCCAGCGCCGTTCGCGGATCGCCGGGACGATCAGGTGATGGGCGATGAACAGGGCCGCCGTGCCGAACGCCAGCACGGGGAAGCTGAGGAAGGGCGCCTGACGGAAGGTCTCCGCCGACTGACGCGCCACGTCATGCGCGCCCAGCAAGGCCAGAACCACCGCAGCCACGCCCGTCCACAGGGCCAGGGCCAGCGGCTTGATCCGCCCCGCCGCCGCCAGCACGACCACGGGACCATAACCCGCCGCCAGGGCCAGGGCGCCGAACAGGGCCGGCTGGGTCTCGGGCCAAACATTCTTGTCGGCCGCCAGATACAGCAGATAAAGCGCCAAGCCTTGGACCAAACCGGTCGCCAACCGAATCGCGAACAGACCGGACGTCCCGCCCAGGCCTGTGCGGCCGGTATCTTGATGCGTCGTCTCGGTCATTCACATGTCTCCAAAACGCAGGATTGCACGGCCGGCATCGTCGAGAAAGCGTGGCGGAAGGTTGCAGCCGTCGTCCGACATCCCCAGAACAGGGATCATGAACGCTCCCTTCAAGACGCCCAGCACCGAAGCCCCGCTGTGGGACCTGACCGACCTCTACGCCTCGCGCGACGACGCCAAGGTCGCGGGCGACCTGGAAAAGGCGCGGGGTCTGGTGGATTCGCTGAATGGCTTGAAGGGGAAGCTGGCCGCCGAACAGGACGCCGCCAGCCTGGGGGCCGTGCTGGACCGGGCCATCCACCTGTATGAGCAGGCGTCGGACGTGCTGGGCGCGCTGGGCGCCTACGCCTTCCTGTCGGCCTCGACCGCGCGCGACGATGCGACGGCGCAGGGGTTCGAGGCCGATGTGCGTGAGAAGATCACCGCCATCGCCACCCCCACCGTCTGGCTGACGCTGGAGATCAACCAGATCGACGATGCGGCGCTGGAGGCGGCCCTGACAGCCCACGACGGCGCGGCGCGCTGGCGGCCGTGGCTGCGTCGGGTGCGAGCCATGAAACCGCATGAACTGTCGGCCGAGCTGGAGACCTTCATCGCCGAGCGCGGGCCGATCACCGCCCAATGGCCGCGTCTGTTCGACGAGCAACTGGCCGCCCTGCGTGCGAAAGCGGGCAGCGAGAGCCTGACCCTGGCCGAGGCCCTGAACCGCCTGTCGGACGCCAAGCCCGCGCGCCGCAAGGCCGCCGCCGAGGGCCTGTCGGAAGCTCTGGCCGCCCGTGCTCCGACCCTGGCCCTGGTGCTGAACACCGTCGCCGCCGACAAGGCGATGGAGGATCGCTGGCGCGGTTTCAAACGCCCCGCCGACAGCCGCCACCTGGGCAATGAGGTTGACGGCGAGGCCGTGGACGCCATGGCCGAGGCTGTCGCCGCCGCCTATCCGCGCTTGTCGCATCGCTATTATGCGCTGAAGGCCAAGGCGATGGGCAAGGCGCGGCTGGATCACTGGGACCGCAACGCCCCAATCGAGACCACTGCGCCGCGCGCCTTCACCTGGACCCAGGGGCGCGAGATCGTGCTGGACAGTTTCTCGGACCTGGGCGGCGACTTCGCCGAGCGGGCGGGCGGCTTCTTCGACAAGCCGTGGATCGACGGCCGAGCGCGGGCGGGCAAGCAATCGGGCGCATACGCCCACCCCGTCACCGCTGACCGCCACCCCTATGTCTTCCTGAACTGGATGGGCGAGCGGCGCGATGTCCTGACCCTGGCGCACGAGTTGGGGCACGGCGTCCACCAGACCCTGGCCGCGGATCAGGGCACGCTTCTGGCCGACACCCCCCTGACCTTAGCCGAGACGGCGTCGATCTTCGCCGAGGGGCTGACTTTTGATCGTCTCCTGGCGACCGCGCCGAAGTCCGAGCAGCGCGGCCTGCTGGCCGGCCGGATCGAGGATGGGCTGAACACCGTCGTGCGCCAGATCGCCTTCCACCGTTTCGAGACCCGATTCCACGACGAGCGCCTGCAGGGCGAGGTGTCGCAGCAGCGCATCAACCATCTGTGGCTGGAGGAGATGGCCGCCTCGCTGGGGCCGTCGGTCAAGTTGAACCCCGGCTATGAACACTGGTGGGCCTACGTCAGCCATTTCGTCCATTCGCCCTTTTATGTTTACGCCTACGCCTTCGGCGACCTGCTGGTGGCGGCCCTGATGGAGGCGCGGCGCAACGATCCAAAGGGCTTCACGCCGCTGTATCGCGAACTGCTGGCCGGCGGCGGATCGCGCACCTATGTCGAGGCGTTGAAGCCGTTCGGCCTGGACCCGCGCGACCCGGCCTTCTGGAGCGTGGGCTGCCAGAGGCTGGAACGTCTGGTGGATCAGTTCGAGGCGCTGGGCTGATACGATAGCTGACTGCGGGCTTGAGCGGGGCGGGCGCCTCGGTGTAAGTCCGCGATAACGACGAGGGGATTTAACGCATGGCCGACCTGCACGACACCGCCAACGCACCTGCCGACGCCGACGCGCAAGCCTATCTGCATGGCCATATGGAAGTGCGCGAGCAGGTCTCGACCTACCGCCTGTTCCTGAACCTGGCCAAGTGGGGCAGTCTGGGCATCGCGGTCCTGCTGCTGTTCCTGACCCTGTGGTTCCATCCGGGCGGCAGCTTCATGGCCGCCGTCATCGGCGCGGTCGTCCTGGGGGGCGCTGGCTTCGTGGCGCTGAAGTCCAAGCCGGGCGCTGCGCACTGATCCCTACATCGGTTGCGCCGTTTCCTGCTGCGGCGGTCTGAAATCACGCAACCTCGCCAAGCTTTGGCATAACCGTGCTTTGACGGCTTGCGCCGGAACGGCCTAACCTTCGTTCAACGAGAAGAACGAGGGGATTCGCTTGGCCGTCGCTATCGCCGTCACCCGTGAACGTCGCGAAGGCGAGACGCGCTGCGCCGTCACGCCCGAGACGGTCAAGAAGCTGATCGCCCTGGGCGCGACCGTTACGGTCGAGGCCGGGACCGGCCTGGGCTCCTCCATTCCCGACGCCGACTACACAGCCGCCGGCGCAACGGTGAAGCCGGACACCCGCGCCGTGCTGGACGGCGCCGACATCGTGCTGAAGGTGCGCGGTCCCACGGCCCAGGAGACCAGCGCGCTCAAGCCCGGCGCCATCGTCATCGCCATGCTGGACGCCTGGCGTGACAAGGCCACGGTCGAGGCCCTGACCGGCGCCAACGCCACCGCCTTCGCCATGGAGTTCGTGCCTCGCATCACCCGCGCCCAGGTCATGGACGTGCTGTCGTCCCAGGCGAATCTGGCCGGATATCGGGCGGTGATCGAGGCGGCCAACGCCTATGGCAAGGGCTTCCCCATGATGATGACGGCGGCCGGCACGGTCGCCCCGGCCAAATGTTTCATCATGGGCGTGGGCGTCGCCGGGCTTCAGGCCATCGCCACGGCACGGCGGCTGGGCGCCGTCGTCACCGCCACCGACGTCCGCCCCGCCACCAAGGAACAGGTCGAGAGCCTGGGCGCCAAATTCCTGGCCGTCGAGGACGAGGAGTTCAAGAACGCCCAGACCGCCGGCGGCTACGCCAAGCCGATGTCGCCCGAATATCAGGCCAAACAGGCCGATCTGACCGCGACCCACGTGGTCAAGCAGGACATCGTCATCACCACGGCCCTGATCCCCGGCCGGGCCGCGCCGGTGCTGCTGACCGCCGCCCATGTCGCCTCGATGAAGCCGGGCTCGGTCATTATCGACCTGGCGGTCGAGGCGGGCGGCAATGTCGAGGGCTCCAAGCTGAACGAGGTGGTGACCACTGCGAACGGCGTCACCATCGTCGGCTGGGCCAATCTGCCCGGCCGCATCGCCGCCGACGCCAGCGCCCTCTACGCCCGCAACCTGTCGGCCTTCGTCGGCCTGCTGATCAAGGACGGCGTGCTGACGGTCGATCTGGAGGACGAGATCCTGAAGGCGGCCGTGGTCACGAGCGGCGGCGCCGTCGTGCATGAAGGTCTCAAGGGAGTAAACTGATGGAACACGTCGATCCCACCGTCTTCCGCCTGGCCATCTTCGTGCTGGCGATCTTCGTCGGTTATTACGTCGTCTGGAGCGTGACGCCGGCCCTGCATACGCCACTGATGGCCGTGACCAACGCCATTTCCAGCGTCATCATCGTCGGCGGCCTGATCGCGGCGGCCGCCGTGTCGGGTGACGCGACTGGCCCCAGCGCCTGGATCGCCAAGGGCGCGGGCGTCGTCGCCGTCACCTTGGCCAGCGTCAACATCTTCGGCGGCTTCATGGTCACCCGGCGGATGCTGGCCATGTACAAGAAGAAGGAGCGGCCGGCGCCCAAGGCCGCTCCCGAGGCGTCTTCGTGACGGACGCCGCGCAGATCGCCATCACCGGTTCGTGGGTCGCCACTGGCGTCGGGTTCGGCCTGTGGCTGTACGGCTGGTTCGGGACCAAGGTCCCGATCAAGCGCCAGCGGCTGCACGACTGCGGCATCGCCCTGGTCTTCTCGGCCATCCTGGTTCGCGTCGTGACGCAGGACCGGCCGCTGGGCGTCTTCGAATGGGCCCTGTTCTTTATCGGCCCGTTGTTCATCGCCGCCGCCCTGTGGCGGCTGGCGCGCACGTCTTGAGGGGAGGGGCGTGATGAACGCATCGCTTACAGCGTCTTTGGCCGCATTGGCCTATCTGGTTTCGGGCGTCCTGTTCATCCTGTCGCTGCGTGGCCTGTCCAGCCCCGAGACCAGCCGCCAGGGCAACACCTTCGGCATGATCGGCATGGCCCTGGCCATTGGCGTGACCCTGCTGACGCTCGGCACAACAGGCGCGCTGGACACCGTGACCCTGGCCCTGATCGCGGGCGGCGTCATCGTCGGCGGCGGTGCGGGGGCGCTGATCGCCAAGCGCGTCGCCATGACCGACATGCCGCAACTCGTCGCCGCCTTCCACAGCCTGGTCGGCATGGCCGCCTGTCTGGTCGCCATCGGCGCCGTCTATGCGCCTGAGGCCTTCGGAATCCTGTCCGACGACGGGACGGGCATCAAGACCCTGTCGATCATCGAACTCAGCCTCGGCGTCGCCATCGGGGCTATCACCTTCACCGGCTCGGTCATCGCCTTCGCCAAGCTGAACGGCAACATGAGCGGCGCGCCGATCATGTTGCCGGCGCGGCACCTGATCAACGTGGGTCTGGCGCTGGGCCTGGTCTTGCTGATCGGCATCCTGATCGGCACCAACGGCGCGGCGACCTGGGCCTTCTGGGGCGTCTTCCTGATCGCCCTGGTGCTGGGCGCGACCCTGATCATCCCCATCGGCGGCGCCGACATGCCGGTCGTGGTGTCGATGCTGAACTCCTATTCCGGCTGGGCGGCGGCGGCCCTGGGCTTCACGCTGGAGAACATTGCCCTGATCATCACCGGCGCCCTGGTCGGGTCGTCGGGCGCGATCCTGAGCTACATCATGTGCAAGGGCATGAACCGCAGCTTCATCAGCGTCATCCTGGGCGGTTTCGGCGGCGGCGATGCGGCGGCCGGTCCCGCCGGCGCCAAGGAGACGCGTCCGGTAAAACAGGGCTCGGCCGAGGACGCCGCCTTCATCATGAAGAATGCGTCCAAGGTCATCATCGTCCCCGGCTACGGCATGGCGGTGGCCCAGGCCCAGCATGCGCTGCGCGAAATGGCCGACAAGCTGAAGGAGGAAGGCGTCGAGGTGAAATACGCCATCCACCCCGTCGCCGGCCGGATGCCGGGCCACATGAACGTCCTGCTGGCCGAGGCCAACGTCCCCTATGACGAGGTGTTCGAGCTGGAGGACATCAACGCCGAGTTCGCCACCGCCGACGTCGCCTTCGTCATCGGCGCCAACGACGTCACCAACCCCGCCGCCAAGACCGACCCGACCAGCGCCATCTACGGCATGCCGATCCTGGACGTGGAGAAGGCGGGCACCGTCCTGTTCATCAAGCGCAGCATGGGCTCGGGCTATGCGGGCGTCGAGAACGAACTTTTCTTCCGCGACAACACCATGATGCTGTTCGCCGACGCCAAGAAGATGGTCGAGGGGATCGTGAAGGGGCTGTAGGGACCATGACCAGCACGCCTAAGACCGGCCCCACCGACGCTTCGGTTGCCGACTTCCTGTCCAGGATCGAAGACCCACGCCGACGGTCGGACGCTCAAGCCGTCGCTGCAATGATGGCGGAGATCACCGGCGAACCGGCCGTCCTGTGGGGACCGTCCATCGTCGGATTCGGCAATACAGGTGGACCGAAGGGCGGCTGGCCCCTCATCAGCTTTTCACCAAGAAAAGCCAATCTGGTCCTGTATGTGTCAGGCGATTTTCCTGAGCGGGCGCAGCTTATCCCCTGCCTCGGCAAGGTGAAGGCCGGCGTCGGCTGCCTCTACATCGCGCGCCTTGAGGATGTCGATCAGACGGTCCTGCGGGACCTTTGCGATCATGCTGTTCGAGCGCTCAAGGCCGGTTCTGACTGAAGTCTCACCAGCCCCCTATCGCCCAACCTTGACCGGCGCTATCACGCGTCCGTGAACACATTGTCCGGACCCGTCCCCGTCGCCCATCGCCGTTTCGAGGCCTTGGACTCCCTGCGCGGGGTGTGCGCCATCCTGGTGGTGATGTTCCACATGCCGGTGGCAAGTCACTGGCGCGATTGGGGTTTCGTCCAGCATTCCTATCTGTTCGTCGATTATTTCTTCGTGCTGTCGGGCTTCGTCATCGCCCATGCCTATGCGAACCGGCTGAAGTCGGGGCGGGACGCCGGGCGGTTCATGGTGCGGCGGTTCGGGCGGATCTGGCCGCTGCATCTGCTGATGCTGGCGGCCTTCGTCGGGCTGGAGCTGGCGCGGCTGGTGTTCCACTTCGACAGCGCCCCGCCGTTCACGCGGGACCGGTCGATCGAGGCGATCTTCACCAACCTGGCGATGATCCAGGCCTGGCATGTGCATCCCTATCTGACCTGGAACGGGCCAGCCTGGACGCTCAGCGCGGAATGGGCCTGCTATCTGATCTTCGCCGGTCTGGTTCTGATTGCGCCGAAACGGTTCCGCTGGATCGGTCTGGTTCTGGCGATCATCGGGGGCGTGCTGGTTGTCAGTTACGCCCGGCGCTGGATGAACACGACCTATGACTTCGCCGTGCCGCGCGCGGTCTATGGCTTCTTCCTGGGCTGCCTACTTCAGGGGCTGTGGACGCGCATTCCTCGGCTCAAGGGCGGCGCCGCGACGGCGCTGGAGGTCGCGGCCATCGTCGCAGCCTGCATCTTCATCGGCTATGCCCAGGGGCCGATCACCGTCGCCGTGACCCTGGTCTTCGGGGTCCTGATCTGGGTCTTTGCGGGCGAGGACGGCGCCCTGTCACGCGTGCTGGATCATCCGGCGCTGGTCACCCTGGGGCGGTGGTCGTTCGCTATCTACATGGTCCACATGTTCATTCTGACCGTAATGATGATCGTGGCCAGGAAGCTGGACTGGGTGCCTGTGCGACGCATCGATTTCGGCTCGGTCTGGCTGAACGACCTGTTCGCCGTCGCCATGTTCGGCTTCATCGTGGCGGTCGCGGTCGTCGCGCACCGACTGGTCGAACAGCCGGCGCAGCGGATGATCGACCGCTGGACCAAGCCGAAAGCGGCCTGAGCCTTTAGGCCGCCATCCGCCATTCCGAGGGCATGTCGCCTGCACGGCCTTCGTCCCACAGCATGTCCTCGTCCGAGTAGCGGCTGCTGGCGGCGGCCGAGATGACGTCCACCACCTGTTCCTCCAGCCGATCCCAGATCACGGCGAGGTCGGACGAGCCGTCGGCCTCGCACGGCACGATGATATAGCGGCTGGCGTTGATCGTCTGGGTAGGTTGGAAACGAGCCATGATGTGATCTCCTGAAGCGACGGCCTCTTGTCGATGATTGGGTTATGGAGCAGTGTTGCGTCAGAAACGGACGTAGGTATCGGGAGCCGCAATGAGACACGACAAGGCGGCGATGGTGATCGAACTGGCGCGGCGCATGGCCGCCAGCGCCGAAGGCTTGTCCATCGACGAAATGGCACGCGACATGCGGGTGGGGCGCCGCACCGCCGAGCGGATGCGCGACGCGGTCATGATGCTGTTCCCCCAGGTGGACGAGGTGTCGGACCCGCCATCGAAACGCTGGCGTATCCGTGGCGGCCTGTCGGCCTTCGAACAGGCGCCGACGGCGACCGAAATGCTGGAACTGTCCAAGGCGGCATCGGCCCTGCGGGCCGCCGGCGAACCGGCGCGGGCGACGGCGCTGGAGGGGCTGGAGCGCAAGCTGAAAGCCGCGATGCGGTCTACCACCCTGAACCGGATGGCGCCGGACCTTGAGGCCCTGGTCAGGGCCGAGACCATCGCCGTCCAGGCCGGGCCGCGCCCCTCTGCGGACGAGGCCATGCTGACCGCCATTCGCGGCGCCGTGCTGGCGCAGCAGCCGCTGGGCTTCACCTATTCGCGGCCGGGCGCCGAGCCGCGCCGGCGCAGCGTCGCCCCATGCGGCGTCATGTTCGGCCGCGCCAACTATCTGGTCGCCGCCGACCGCGAGACCGGCCGTATCCAGACCTTCCGCCTGGACCGGATGAGCCATGTCGCGCCGCAGGAGGGGCTGGCCGTCCCGCCCGCGGATTTCGACCTGAGCGTCTTCGCCAGCCAGTCCTTCGGCATCTATCAGGACGAGATCGAGGATGTGGTGCTGCGGATCACGCCCCAGGGCGCGACCGAGGCGAAGAGCTGGCGCTGGCATCCGACCCAGAGTTTCGAGGATCAGGCGGACGGCGCCGTCGTCGTGCGGTTTCGCGCGTCGGGCATGCGCGAACTGGCCTGGCATCTGTTCACCTGGGGCGAGCAGGCGCAGATCCTGGCCCCGGAACGGCTGAAGGCAGTCATGGCCGGGGAACTGGCGGTGGCGGGTCGCGCTCTGGAACGGGCCTCAGCCTGACGAAACCGTAAGCTGACGCGGCGCGTTCAGCACCGCTAGGCTTCGCGCCGACCATCCTTCAGGAGATCGCCTTTGCGCGTCCACGCCTTCGCTTCGTCCGCCATCGCCGCTGTCGTTCTCATGGGCGGCGCCTGTGCGGCGGGCCCGATCGTCTCGCGGCAAGCCGTTCTGGATGAAAGCGCACCCCAGGTGACCGTGACCCGCGACGGCGACCATCTGAACATCGACTATCGGTTCGGTCGCGACGTTCCGGTCTGGGCCTTCATGGACTCGGCGCTGGAGACGGATTCACGTCAGCCCTGGCGGCCTCGCCAGTGGACGGTGCAGACGCCGGGCATGGTGATGGAGCGACGCGGTCACTACGACATCATCCGCAGCACGAACGGCGGGCCCGTGCCGCGCGAGGTGCGGTTCCGCGTCAGGCCGCAGGCGGTGGACCTGGAGGCGGAGTATCCGACCCTGCTGTTCTCCAACGGCGCGGTCGCCCTGCCGACGCGGCAACTGGACGTCTTCGCCCTGCCGTCGGCCCAGGCGGCGGAGGCGGTGCCGGACGACCTGAACCGGGTGACGCTGGACGGCGGGTCGTCGCGCGTGACGTGGCGCGACGACAGTGGGCCGGTGCTGTTCAATGGCCGTCGGCATGACCAACTGACCACCATGGACGAGCGCAGCTACGTTTTGCTGGGCGAGGCGACCGTGACGCCGGGCGAGGGGCTGTCGACCGTGATCGACCCCAACCTGCCGCCCTGGATTGGCGAGGAGATTCGAGGGTTCGCCCCGCGCGTCGGCCAATATTACCGCGATCGGCTGGGCGCGCCCGGCTCCGGCGGCGACACCCCCATCGTCATGGTGGCCTGGAACGGTCCGACCGAACGGATGACCAGCATGGGCGGCAGCGTCCTTCCCGGCCTGATCGTCATGTCGTTCGAGGGGCGGGGCGTGACCACGGCCCAGCCCGACATCATGGAGCGGTCGCGCTGGTTCATCGGCCATGAGGCGGCGCATTTCTGGCTGGGCCAGACCGTCCGCTATCAGTTCGCCGACGAGGCCTGGATCACCGAGGGCGGGGCCGACCTGATGGCGGTGCGGGCGCTGAAGCGTCTGGACCCCACCTATGACGCCCGCAGCGAGCTTCAGTCCGAGATCGACGACTGTGTGAACTTGGCCAGGAAGCCGGTGGCGCAGGCGGGCGCGCGCGGCGAACACCGCGCCTATTATGCGTGCGGCGCCGTCTTCGCCATGACGGCCGAGGGCGCGCAGAAACAGCGGATGGGCGGCGACTGGCTCGACTTCCTGAAACCCCTGCTGCGTCAGCCGGACGGCGTGCTGAGCCGCGAGGAATGGCTGACGGCTCTGACGCGGACATCGCGCGATCCGTCGCTGCGCGGGGACGTGGAACGGTTGCTGGATCAGGGCGCGGCCGATCCGTCCGCCGTGATCGCGCGCCTGTTCCAACGAACCGGCGTGGCCTTCCGCTTAGACAATGGCCGCATCGTCCTGAGCTGAAACGAAAAAACGGCGACCGGAGAAACCGGCCGCCGTCTCACGCTCCGCGCTGGGGGATGGTCAGCGCGGCGTCGTGGCCTCGGTGATCAGGACGCGGGCCTTGGCGACGGCTTCGGCTTCGGTCGTTTCGCCGTCCGCGATCTGTTGCGCCAGGTCCATCAGCGGCGTGCCGGTGACCGATCCTGTCTCGCCGATCTCCTGCAGATGGATGCCGTCATGGGCGGCGATGGCGGCGTCCCAGGCGTCGCGCACGGCGGACCAGAAGCCTTGAGTTTCGGTCCAGTAGTCGTCGCCGGCCTGGGGCGAATAGCTGGTCGAGCGATCATAGGTGTTGATGACGTCTTCCTGGACGATGGCGATCGGCTCGCCCCCGGCCTTGCCCGACATCTTCATATTGTCCTGGATATGGACCCAGCCGTCCGGCGTCAGGATGTGGCGGTTCGTGCCCAGATAGCGGTCATAGACCGGGTTGCGCACCGCATCGCGACGCGCCAGTGGCCGCCACGTGGCGTTCGAGGTCCAGGCCGACAGGCCATTGTCATAGGTCCAATGGCCGACGCCGCCGTAGCGGGGCGAATCGTCGGTCTGCCACACAGTCTGGGACCAGGCGCCGGTGCGCTCGGCTTCCGGCACCGCCGTCAGGGTCCACTGGTTCGGCCCGGCATAGGTCAGGACCGTCCGGGGCTGATAGGCCCAGTCCTGGCGCCAGTGTTTGACCACGACGGTCTGGCCGCCGTGCTCCATGACCAGGATGTGCTGCAGGCTGATCTTGTCGCCCTTGTCATAGACCACGCGGACGATCTCGCTGCCGCCCGACAGCTTTTCCTCCAGCGGGTCGTAGTCGGCGCGGAAGCTGACGTTCTCGCGCATGTCGAAGTGGACGCGGTACTGGCCGGCCTGGGCCAGGATCGACTGGCGATCCCGTTCGAAAGCGCTAGCGGGCGCAGAGGCCGGAGCCGCCTGGACGGCGGCTCCGTTATCGAGGGCCTGTGCGGTCGGTGCGGCGGCCGTCAACAGGGCGGCGGCGATCAGTATGGCGCGCATCCGGCGGCTCCTTGAGGTGTGGGAAGATTTCATGATCGCTTACAGGCGCAGGGTCAGCGAGACGCCGAAGTTGCGGCCCGGCTGCGTGTAGGCGTCCTTGACGGTGGATGTGGCGGACAGGCCGCGCACGTCGCTCCACCAGCCATAGGTCTCGTCGAAGACGTTGAAGGCGCCGGCGCGAAGCGTCGCCCGCTCCGTCACGTTCCAATAGGTCGTAAGGTCCAGCAGGGTGAAGCTGTCGCCCAGATAGCAGGCCGATCCGCACGACAGACCGCCATAGGTCGCTGCGTCCTTCTTGCCGGACCACGTCACCGTCGCCGAACCGCCCCAGACGCCCGACTGAGCGGCATAGTTCAGGCCGGCGACCACCTTGACCGGATCGATGCTGCCCAGCTCGGAGCGACGTCCGTTGGTCGTCTGTTCGCCCTCGGCATAGGCGGCCGAGCCGATCAGGCTGAAGCCATTGTCCCAATAGATGTCGGTGCGCGCTTCCAGTCCCTTGATGTCCACCTCGGTCAGGTTGACGTACTGATAGACCAGCGGATCTACGCCGGGGACGCCCGTGCCGCTGACCACCACCTGGTCGATGAAGTCGTCATAATGGGTGGCGAAGGCGGTGGTGTTCAGCCGCATCTTGCCGCCCGCCACATCGATGTCGCGCAGACGGAAACCGGCCTCGAAGCTCTCGCTGGTCTCGGGCGACAGGTTCGGGTTCGGGATCGAGCGATAACCGAAGACGGGGTTCTCGAAGAAGTTGTTCACTTGCATCGGCGACGGCGCGCGGAAGCCCAGGCTGTAGTTGGCGAAGACGCCCAGGTGCGCGCCGGTCCAATAGACCACGCCCAGCTTGGGCGAGATGTGATCGTCGCTCTGGCCCGAAGCCGCCGCCGGGAACTGGGCGTCGACCTTGGGCGACAGGTCATACCAGTCGTAGCGCACGGCGGGGATGATGCTGAGCGCGCCGTCCAGCAGTTCGATTTCGTCTTGCACGAACAGGCCGGCCAGCTGGAACTCGGTTTTGGGGAAGGCGCGGATGGGGAAGGTCTCGCCCACCGGCGGGGTCACGCCGTCGCGGATGCCTTCTTGTCTGGTCATCGACCAGTCGCCGCCGACGGTGACGCGGTGCTGAATGGCGCTGCCCTCGCCGAAGACCCGGGCGCCTTGGGCCGCGAAGCCATAGACGGTGTTGTCGAAGGTGGTGTCGCGGACGCGGTCCACAGCCGGGATGCGGTCCTCGAACGTGTACTGACGCGTGGTGGCGTCCTGCCAATACAAGGAGACCGAGCCGTCGCTGAGGCCGGCGAAGTCCTGGAAGCGCCAGTCCGCGCTGACGCGGTCACGCTGGGTCTCATCGTGGGCGGTGACCGCCAAAACGGTCGCCGAGCGGCTGCTCAGCGCATCGCCGTCCATCTCCGAATCCAGATGGTCATAGGTCAGGCGCAGCGTGTGGTTCGGGTTCACCTCCCACACCAGTTTGCCCAGTATGGCGTTGGAGCTGAAGTCCTGGGGGTTCGGTTCGGTGCGGGTGGCGCCGACGCCGCCGACCAAGCCCTTGTTCTCGGTCTCCTGCGCATCGCGACGCGTATAGGCCAACAGGCCCGACAGCGATCCCGACCGACCGGCGAAGGCCACGCCCTCGGTCCAGCCTTCGTCGGCGGAGTTGTAGGCCACGCGACCGCGCGCGCCGAAGCTCTTGTCGCCGATCAGGAAGTCGGACGGATCCTTGGTCGTGAAGGCCACCGCGCCGGCGACGCCGTCAGACCCGTAAAGCGCCGAGGCCGGGCCGCGCAGAATCTCGACAGACTTGACCAGGTCCAGGTCGTTGTAACCGCCACGACCGACCGCCTGGGCCCCGAAGGAGAAGCCGTTGGGCAGGCGCACACCGTCGTTGATGATCAGCACCCGGTCTCCGCCCATTCCGCGAATGGTGAAGCCGGAGTTGGCGTCGCGGCCTGCGCCGGACAGGGCTAGGCTGAAACGCGCAGGGGAGGTGGGGACGCTGACGCCCGGCTCGAATCGGATCAGGTCCTTGATGTCGGTCGCCAGCATCGTCTCGATCTGGGCGGCGTCGATGACGCTGACCGTCGCCGGCGTATTGGAGGCCAGACGCTGCGAGCGCGTGCCGATGACCACGACGGGATCGACTTCGGCCGCCGGCGCCGCTGCGGGCGCTTCGGCGCACGCGGGCTGGACGATCAGGGCCGAACCGAAGGCGGCTGCGGCGGTGGAGAGGAGGAGAAGGTTACGCATGAATGGCCCCGCTTGATGACTGGCGGGCGTGTTACTGCGAACGACTATCAGAATCAACCGCAATGACTGTGCGGTTTTGAACCCGAACCTTGGCCGTGACGTTGTGGCGTGATGAAAACAGCCCTGTTCCCGATGGTTGCCGCCATCGTCGCCCTGGCCGCCTGCGGCGATCATCAGGTCAATCCGCCCAACGAGCCTGCCGCGCCACTGCGCACGCCCGATGCGATGCAGCAGGTCGAGGCGAAGGGGCCGTCATCTCTGGCGTCGCGCGGGCCGCGTAGTTTCGTGGGGGTGTGGGCGGCCAATCCACAATGGTGCGCCCAGCCTCAGGGCGAGCGCAGCCCGATCACCCTGACGCCGCTGCGGTTCGACGCCTATGGGCACAACTGCGATATCGCCAGCATCGACGAGACGGGTTCGGGCTATGTCGCGGCCTTGAGATGCGCGACCCAGGGCCAGACCAGGACCGAGCGCGTGCATATGAGCACGACCGGCGACGTGATGAACCTGACCTACATCGACCGGGACATGACGACGGTAAAACTGGCGCGCTGCCCCGGCTCGCCGCGTGCGCCCGATCCCGCCAATCCGCTGGAAAAGATGATGAAGCCGGACGGGGCCGAGACCCCGCCCGTCGCGCCGCCTAGTTGAACAGGAAGTTCATCACGTCGCCGTCCTTGACGACATAGGTCTTGCCTTCGGCGCGAAGCTTGCCGGCTTCGCGCGCCTTGGCTTCACCTCGCAGGGAGACGAAGTCGTCGTAGGCGATGGTTTCGGCGCGGATGAAACCCTTCTCGAAGTCGGTGTGGATCACGCCGGCGGCCTGCGGGCCGGTGGCTCCGACCGGGATGGTCCAGGCGCGGGCTTCCTTGGGGCCGACCGTGAAATAGGTCTGAAGCCCCAGCAGCTTGTAAGCCTCACGGATCAGGCGGTTCAGGCCGGGTTCTTCCAGGCCTAGGGTCTCAAGGAACTCCTTCTGCTCCTCGTCGTCCAGCACCGCGATCTCGGACTCGATCTGGGCCGAGATGACGACCGAGTTGGCGTTGTCCTGGGCGGCGCGCGCGGCGACCTTGTCGGACAGGTCGTTGCCCTTGTCGGCCGAACCTTCCTCGACGTTGGAGACATAGAGGGCAGGCAGGGCGGTCAGCAGTTGCAGCATGTGCCAGGCCTTGGCGTCCTCCTTGGACACCTCGGCGGTGCGGGCGGGCTTGCCGGCGTTCAACTGGGCCAGGGCCAGGTCGACCAGCTTCAGCGTCAGGCCGGATTCCTTGTCGCCGCCCTTGGCGCGTTTCTCCAGCTGTGGCCGACGGCGCTCCAGGCTCTCCATGTCGGCCAGCATCAGCTCGGTCTCGATGATCTCCAGATCAGCGATCGGATCGATGCGGTCCTCGACGTGGGTGATGTCGTCATCGACGAAGCAGCGGGCCACGAAGGCCACGGCGTCGCAGTCGCGGATATTGGCCAGGAACTGGTTGCCCAGGCCCTCGCCTTTGGACGCGCCGCGCACCAGGCCGGCGATGTCCACGAAGGTGATGCGCGAGGGGATGATCTCCTTGGACCCGGCGATCTCGGCCAAGGCGTCCAGACGCGGCTCCGGCACAGCCACGTCGCCGGTGTTCGGCTCGATGGTGCAGAACGGGTAGTTGGCCGCCTGGGCCGCCGCCGTCTTGGTCAGGGCGTTGAACAGAGTGGACTTGCCGACGTTGGGCAGGCCGACGATCGCGACTTTAAGGGCCATGGTATTCCTCGTGAGGCGCGAGCCTTTAGCGGGTTCCGATCCGTTTGTCAGGCTCGCGCTTCAACTGAGGTCAATGCGCGCCGTGATCCATGCCAGCCATCTCCGGCTGGCGCACCGCCGCCTGCACCGTGACGGCCGGGGCCGAGGCGAACTGAAGCGTCAACGGGACCGTCGCGCCCTCCACCAGCGGCGCGGTCAGGCCGATCAGCATCAGGTGGTTGCCGCCCGGCGCCAAGGCCACAGCCTGACCGGCCGGCAGGGGCAGGCCTTGCTTCAGTTCGGCCATCTTCATCATGCCGCCTTCCATCTTCATCTCGTGGACCTGCAGCGAACCGGCGGCGGGCGTCGAACCGCCCGTCAAACGGTCATTGGCCGCCGCCTTGAGGGTGACGTAGCAGCCACCAGCCTTGGCGCCGTTCGGCGATGGGCGACACCAGGCCCCGCTTGCGACGACGACGGCGGCCGTCGCGACGGGACCGACCGTATCCGCTGCGGGCGTCTTGGCTTGTTCGGATTGGTTGCAGGCCGCCACAGATAGGGCGACGGCGGCGAGGGCGAACTGGATTTTCATGTCGTCGAATCTTTCACAGGGGTGGATCGGGCAAATGCGGCGGGCAGGGTTCTCAAAGCTCGCCGCGCGCGGCTTGGCGCGGGCTGAACTTGGGTGCAGGGGCCAGGCGCAAGACCTCGCCCTGATAGCGTTCGTCGTCGCCGGCGGCGGCGAAGGGCAGGGCGTCGGCGCAGGCTTGCAGCATGGCGTCCAGCCAAGGCTGCTCAGCCTTGTGGAAGTCGCCCAGCACGTGGGGCATGACCAGTTCCTTTTCGCCCGGATGGCCGATGCCCATGCGCGCACGGCGGAAGTCGGCGCCCAGGTGGCTGATCAGGCTGCGCACGCCGTTCTGGCCGGCCGCCCCGCCGCCGGTCTTCATGCGGAACCGGCCGGGGGCCAGGTCGATCTCGTCATGGAAGACGATGATCTCGGACGGCTTGATCTTGTAGAAGCGCGCCGCCTCGCCAACGGCCCGACCGCTCTCGTTCATATAGGTCTGGGGCTTCATCAACAGCACCTTGACCGGGCCATCGGCCGTCTCGACCTGGCCCTCGCTGACGATCGACTGGAATTTTGCGCGCTCGGGACCGAAGCGCCAGCGACGCGAAATCTCGTCGGCGGCCATGAAGCCGATGTTGTGGCGGTTCTTCTCGTATTTGCCGCCCGGATTGCCGAGCCCAGCGATGATGATCATTCCGCGCCCAGCCCCAGAACGAAAAGCAGATGAAGGTCGAGCATGGTGCGTTCCGTTTGGTCAAGGCAGCCGATCACCTCGCCGCAACGTGCGAGAGCGATTGGATATATCTTGTCCGCCTGAACAAGGCTTGGCTTTCTCAAGCCATTGCCAGGCGTGGGTTGCAGCAGGAGACGATAGGGAGCGGTCTTTTCCGTGTCGCTGGTCATCAGACAAACCAGGATTGTGCCGGTTTGCACGATATCGGCCTGGACCACGACGGCGGGTCTAGGCTTGCCGTGGTCGCCTGACACCGCGACGGTGATGATGTCGCCGCGATTCAATAGGCTTCCGTCGCATCGTCCTCGGAAAGATCCTGCATCAACATGGCCTCGATGAAGGCGACGGTGGCGCGTTCGCTTTCGCTGTCGCGTATGCGGACCTGATCCGCCATCAGGCGTTCACGAAACCCGGGAGCGTCGGGGTCCAGCGCCCAAACGCGGACCTGCTTAAGGCCGGCGGCCTTCTTGCGCTCACGATAGCGCTTGTACTTGTCCGGCCGCGCCGTGTGCAGGTTCATGCCGAAAAGGTAGCGCGCCACCTGCGACCGCGCAACCTTGGGCAAAGAAAAGCCCCGCCGCGGCGAACCGGGCGGGGCGCAATCTTCTCGAAGAGACGAAGGATCAGTCTTCGGTCTTCTCGACCGGAGCGACTTCGGCTTCGGCGGCGTCAGCGGCTTCGTCGGCGGCTTCCGACAGAGCGGCGGACGAGATTTTGATCGTGGCGATCACGAAGTCACGGTCGGTGATGGTGGCTTCCGCGCCCTTGGGCAGGTTGATGTCCGACATGCGGATGGTGTCGCCGATCTCGGCCTTGGCCAGGTCGACAACCAGTTCTTCCGGGATCTGGTCGGCGCGGACCAGGATCTCGACGGCGTGACGCACGACTTCCAGCGAACCGCCCTGACGCGAGAACGGGGCTTCGTCGGCGTTCGCGAAGTGGACCGCCACTTCGATCTTGACCGGGGCCTTAGCGTCGACGCGCATCAGGTCGAAGTGCAGGGGACGGTCCGACACGGGGTCGAACTGCACGTCCTTGGCGATGACCGGCTGGGTCTCGTCGCCGTACTTCAGGGTCACCAGGTGGCCCAGCAGCTTGCCGGTGTAGAGGGACTTGCGGAAGTCCTTCTCGTTCACCGAAATGGCGACGGGGGCTTGCTCGCCGCCGTACAGGACGCCCGGCACGAAACCAGCGCGACGCGCAGCGCGAGCGCCGCCGGTGCCGACGCCATCGCGGACGTCCACGTTCAGAATGATCTCGGCCATGTGGCTCGCCTCAACAACAACGGAAACGCCGCGCCAACTCGTAGGCTCTCGCGGCGGGGGTGATGAACCCTCGAATTCAAGAGCGCGGGCTATTACACGCATCACGTCCAGGGCGCAACCGTCAAAGGTTCCGCTTAAGCCGCTTGCGCCCGGTCCTTCAGCAGCGAAGCGGGCGCTGCGACGATGCCCAGCAGTTCGGCGGCGTTGAAGGGCTTGGCCAGATGGTGGTCGGCGCCTGCCGCGCGCCCAGCCGCGACGTGCTCGGGCATGGCGTTGGCGGTCAGCATGACGATAGGCGTGCGGCCTAGCCCCATCGTCGTCTCGTGCAGGCGAATCTCCTGCGTCGCCGTCAGCCCGTCCATGATCGGCATCTGCATGTCCATCAAGACCAGGTCGAACGCGCCGGCGCGGAAGGCCTCCAGCGCTTGGGCGCCGTTCTCCGCGATCACGATCTGGACCGAGGTCTGGGCGAGAATCAGTTCGATGACGCGGCGGTTGGTCGGATGGTCGTCCGCCACCAGCACCCGTACCGCGCGCTGATCGTCGTCGGCATAGGTCTCCACAGCCAGAGGCTCTCGGCTCTTGGGAGCTTCGCATTGTCTCAGCGGCAGGGTCAAGATGAAGGCGGCCCCGCCGCCCGGCTCGCTTTCGCATCCCAGGTCGCCGCCCATCATTTCCGCCAGCTGACGGCAGATGGACAGGCCCAGGCCCGAGCCGCCGAACTTGCGCGTGATGCCGCCGTCGGCCTGTTCGAATCGGCTGAACAACCGGCTGCGGGTTGCGGCGTCGAAGCCGATGCCGCTGTCCTCGACGGTGAAGCGCAGCACCGGACGGCGGTCCTGATCCACGCCACGCTGGACGATCAGCCCGACGAAACCCTGGCTGGTGAACTTCACTGCATTGGAAATCAGATTGGTCAGCACTTGCTTCAGACGCACCGCGTCGCCCAGCACCCACACATCGTCTTCCAGATCGATGTCGATGTGGAAATCCAGATGCTTCTCGCGGGCGTTCTCGGCATAGAGCTGAGCCGCCTCACGCACGACGGTCGCCAGTTCGAACGCGTCCTCGGTCAGCTCCAGCTTGCCCGATTCGACGCGGGCCAGATCCAGGATGTCACTGAGCAGGGTCTGCAGCGTCTTGCCTGAAGCCTGCATCAGATCCAGCATTTCGCGCTGGTCGGACGTCAGTTCGGTCTTGGACAGAGCCTGCGACAGGCCGATCACGCCATTGAGGGGCGTGCGGATCTCGTGGCTCATATTGGCCAGGAATTGGCTCTTGGCGACGTTGGCGGCCTCTGCGGCGTCGCGGGCCTCGGCCAGGGCCTGTGCGTCGCGTTTCAGGTCTGTGATGTCGTTGCAGACCGTGACCGTACCGCCCTCCGAGGTGCGGCGGTCCTGGATGCGCAGCCAGCGGCCGCCGGCGATCTGCTGTTCGCTGTTGGACGACAGATGACGCCTTGCCTGCATCCGCTCATTCAGCCATTCCTCTTCGCGCCCCAGCGCCTCGGCGTATCGGCCTTCGTCGATGCCGATCCGCAAGGCCTCGCGGAAAGACAAACCGACGATGAGATGGGGTTCAAGCTCGGGGTTCACCTCGGCATAGCGAGCGTTCCACAGGACCAGCCGATCCTTCGAATCATAGAATCCAAGCCCGTCGGGCATGGCGTCGACCGCCTCGCGAATGCGGCGCAGCGCGGTCGCACGCGACATATAGGCCATCACGCCCAGAGCGCCTGCGACGCCGCAGATCAGCAGCAGGATGGCGCCCAGCAGCACGCGCATGGCCTCGGACGATATGCCTTGATCCATCATGACCGTGGTGTCGGGCGTGATGCTGATCGCCGCCATGCCGACGAAATGAAGCACGATCACCGTCATCGACAGGCCGGTGGCGGTGACCAACAGCCGCAATACGCCGCCGCGATGATAGAAGAAGGCGGTCGTGCATCCGATGGCCATGGCCCCGATGATGGAAGCCGCCACCATGCCGGGATCCCAGCTGATATGCGCCGGGCCCTTGATGGCGGCCATACCGAGATAATGCATGGCGCCGACGCCTGCGACGGCGATCACGGCGGCCAGGACGCGCCAGATCCTGCCCTTGCCCATCATGGTGGAGCCGATGGTCAGGCCGATCATGGCAAGGGCGACGCCGAGCGAAGCCAGTGTCAGAAACAGGTCGTAGCGCACCGGCACGCCGGCGATGAAACCTTGCATGGCTACGAAATGGGTCGCCCAGATCGACAGCGCTCCGATCACGGTCGCCATGAACACTGCACGTCTGCGGCGCAGAGGGTCGCGGACGCTCATCCGCTGCATGAAGCGGGTCGAAACGCCTAGACCGACCAGACAGATCAGGGCCGCAAACACAGTGATCCGCCAGTCGTGATCGCGCGTGATGCAAAAGATGATGCGGTCCACGAGGCCTCCCCTTGGAGACACAATCGCAGAAAATCCTAAATAAACCGTGCGGCGAAGCTTCTTCAATCGGCAGGCTGTCGGAGCGCCGTCACAGAATCCGTGCAAGGATCGCAAAACGCGTTCCAGAACGAGGTCGCTCCTACTCCATGCCTTACGAAGTCTCGCCATCGCCCGTCGCGCCGGTCTCCACCTCGCGGCTCTGGACGGTGGGCGCCAGTATCGGCATCGCCATCGTGATCTTGCTGATCCTGGCGATCCTGCATCCCGAGCTGGCGAACTGGCTGGTCGGCGGCGCCGTGGTCGTGGCGGCTTCGGCCTGGCTTCTCAACGTATCGGAAACGGCGACGACGGCTCCGGCCGCGAGTGACGGCGGGCCGGTGGAGTCTTCGACGGATCTGGTGAACGGCGATCTGCTGGACCGTGTGTTCGAGGCGCTGGACGATCCCGTGTTGGTTGTCAGCGGGGGCGAACCGGACGACATCGCCGGCCGACGCATCGTCATGGCCAATGGCGCGGCGCGCGACCTGCTGCGTATCCAGCGTCAGGGCGCCTTGCTGGTTCAGGTCATTCGCGAACCTGGCGTGCTGGAGGCGGTGGACGAGGCCCTGTTCGGCGGTACGGCGCGCACCACGGACTATGCGACGGGCGGTCAGAGGGATCGACGTTGGCGCGCGTGGACGCGGCCTCTGTCTGTCCAGACCGGCGCGGCGCCAGGGGCGGAACTGGCCCTGCTGATCCTGCGCGACGAGACAGACGCCCGGCGCACGGAAATGATGCGCGTCGATTTCCTGGCCAACGCCAGCCACGAACTGCGCACGCCGCTGGCCTCTCTCAGCGGCTTCATCGAGACGCTGAAGGGCCATGCCCGCGACGACGTCGCCGCGCGGGACCGATTCCTGGACATCATGTCGGCCCAGGCGGACCGGATGGGTCGTCTGGTGGCGGACCTGTTGTCGCTCAGCCGCATCGAATTGAACGAGCATATTCCGCCGTCGGGGCGGGTCGATCTGGACCGCGCCGCCTCGGACGTGGTGGACGCCATCAGCGTGCTGACGCGCGAAAAGGAGATCGTCATCGCCCTGGACCAGGGGGAGGCGAGGGCGTCGATCAGCGGGGATCGCGACGAGATCCTTCAGGTCGTGCAGAACCTGCTCGACAACGCCGTCAAATATTCGTCACGGAGCGGGACGGTCGAGATTTCGGTCCGTTCGGACCTGTCGTTCGACGAAGCCTGGGCGGCGCGCATGCCGGGGGCTACGCGCCTTCCGCTGGTCACCCCGGACCGCGCCTCCGGCATCTCCTACGCCGCCGTGACCGTGCGGGATCACGGGCCCGGCATGGCGCGCGAACACCTGCCACGCCTGACCGAGCGCTTCTATCGGGTCGAAGGCCAGAAGAGCGGCGAGCGGCAGGGGACTGGCCTGGGGCTCGCCATCGTCAAGCACATCATCAACCGTCACCAGGGCGGCCTGGTCGTCGAAAGCGCGCCCGGCATGGGCGCAGCCTTCACCGCCTGGTTCCCCCAGCCGGTCGAACGGCGCTAGACCCGCAAGGGCCTGTCGCTGTCACCCAACTGTCATCGACCCGTCGTAATCCGCTGACCATTCACAGGCAGTAGTCGCGCCGCGTTGGTCCCGATGTTCAGGACCGTCGCCGATTCGCGCACGGCGCTTCGGACTTCGAATGATCTGGATTTACCTGCTGATCCTCATCGCGCTGAGCGCGGCCGCCTTCGTTGGCGGACGCGAGCTGGCGCGTCGTCGCGCGGTCGGCGCCAAACCCCATTCCCGGCCCGGCCAGCACGGCGCCTATGCGCTGATCTGGGTCGCCGCGCCCGCCCTGCTGGTGCTGATCCTGGCCTCGGTCTTCGCCACGCCGCTTCAGCGTCAGCTGACCGCTGTCGGCACGCCTGACGCGGTCGAATCTCTGGATCACTTCCGCCGCGACGCCTTCTTCGCCGACGCCCACCGCGTCGGTCGTGGCGAACCTGCCCTGCAGATCTGGGAGCGCCCGCTGGCCGAGCATCTGCCGGTCGAGGCGCGCCGCATGGTCCGTATCGAGCGCACCCTGTCCTGGGGCGGCGGCGTCGCCGCCATTCTGGCCGCCATCCTGGGCGGCCTGTTCGCGCTGACCCAGATCAAACCGAATACCCGCGCCCGCAACCGGGTCGAGGGCTGGATTTACGGCGCCCTGTTCGTCTGCTCGGCCATCGCCGTCCTGACGACCCTGGGCATCATCGCCTCCCTGGCCTTCGACAGCTTCCGCTTCTCCCAGAAGGTGCCGATCCTCGACTTCCTGTTCGGAACCCAGTGGAGCCCCCAGATCGCCATCCGCGCCGATCAGGTCGGGTCGTCGGGCGCCTTCGGGGCCGTGCCCCTGTTCGCCGGCACCCTGCTGATCATGGTCATCGCCATGTGCGTGGCCGCGCCGATCGGCCTGCTGTCGGCCATCTATCTGTCGGAATACGCCGGCCGCACGACCCGCGCGGTGATCAAGCCGCTGCTGGAGATTCTCGCTGGCGTGCCAACCGTCGTTTACGGCTTCTTCGCCGCCCTGACGGTGGGGCCGCTGCTGCGGGTCTTCTTCAACGAGATCGGCCTGTTCCTGATCGGCGGGCCTCTGGACGGACTGGGCCTCTATCTGTCGCTGGTTCAGAACCAGATGGCCCTGACGGCCGGCGCCGTGATGGGCATCATGCTGATCCCCTTCGTCTCGTCACTGTCCGACGACATCCTCAACGCCGTGCCCCAGTCGCTGCGTGACGGCTCGTTCGCCATGGGCGCCACCAAGTCCGAAACGGTGAAGCGGGTTCTGATGCCCGCCGCCCTGCCGGGCATCGCCGGCGCCCTGTTGCTGGCCGTGTCTCGCGCCATCGGCGAGACCATGATCGTGACCATGGCCGCGGGCCTGGCCGCCAACCTGACCTTCAATCCGCTGGACACCGTGACGACCGTCACCGTGCAGATCGTGACCCTGCTGACCGGCGACCAGGAGTTCAACAGCGCCAAGACCCTGTCGGCCTTCGGCTTGGGCCTGACCCTGTTCCTGGTGACCCTGGTGCTGAACATCATCGCCCACCGGATCGTCCAGACCTATCGGGAACAATATGACTGACGCGACCCCCGATCGGATCGACGGCGTGGCCGCCAAGGGGCGGCTGGATCGTCTGCGCGCGGGCCTGAAGCGTCGGCACGCCAAGGAAACCCGCTTCAAGTGGTATGGTCGCCTGGCCATCGCCGCCGCCATGCTGTTCCTGGCGGTCCTGCTGGTCCGCATCGTCGAACAGGGCCACACGGCCTTCTACACCCACACGGTGACCGTGCCGGTCTATATGGACCCGGCCCGCATCGACCGCGCCTATCCCCAGGGCTCCAACTTCGAGCAGCTGGCGGCCGAGCAGCAGCTGGCCCGCATGGGCGTTCAGGACGACGCGGCCGGAACCAGGGCCGCGCAGATGAAGCGGCTGTTCTCGTCGGAACTGAAGTTCGTCGCCGCCGATCTGGTGTCCAAGCGCAGCGAAGTCATCGGCGAAACCGTGCCCTTGGCCGTCCCCCTGTCCGACGACGCCGACCTGTATCTGAAGGGCGAAATCTCCAGGGATACCCCTGAAGATCAGCGCCGCCTGACCGATCAGCAGATCGCCTGGCTGGACCGGATGCAGGCCGAGGGCGTGATCGGCTCGCACTTCAACACCGCCCTGTTCACCAACGGCGACTCGACCCAGCCCGAGCTGGCGGGCGTGCTCGGCGCCGTGGTCGGCTCGGCCCTGATGCTGATGGTCACGGCCCTGATCGCCATTCCGCTGGGTGTGGGCGCCGCCATCTGGCTGGAAGAGTTCGCACCCAAGAACAGGCTGACAGACATCATCGAGGTCAACATCAACAACCTCGCGGCCGTGCCGTCGATCGTCTACGGCCTGCTGGGTCTGGCCTTGTTCATCAACTGGATGCACCTGCCGCGCGCCAGTCCGATCGTGGGCGGTCTGGTCCTGGCCCTGATGGCGCTTCCGACCCTGGTCATCGCCACCCGTTCGGCCTTGAAGGCGGTGCCGCCGTCGATCCGCGAGGCGGCCCTGGCCATGGGCGCTTCCAAGACGCAGACGGTATTCAGCCACGTCCTGCCGCTGGCCATGCCCGGCGTCATGACCGGCGCCATCATCTCCATGGCCCACGCCCTGGGCGAAACCGCGCCGCTGCTGCTGATCGGCATGGTCAGCTTCGTGCCCGGCGTGCCGGCGGCCATCGACCAGCCGGTCGGGGCGCTGCCTTCGCTGATCTACATCTGGGAGAACGCCTCGGAGCGGGCGTTCCACGAACGCACCGCCGCGGCGATCATCGTCCTGCTGGTCTTCATGATCATCATGAACGCGGCGGCCATCATCCTGAGGCGGCGCTTCGAGCGCCGGTGGTAAGAGAATGAAATTCCGTATTTTCCGCTCCGCCGAAGACCAGACCGGCGCCGGTCCGGTCGACCCGACTGAGACCCCGCGCATGGGCGGCCAGGTCCTGCCCGAGGTCACGCCGTCCAAGGGCCGCGCCGCCGCCGAGCCGCGTCTCGAAGACGCAACGCCCGTGTCGAACGCCACCGTCGTGGACAGCCCGCCTGTCGGCCCGATCAAGATCGCTGCGCGCGACGTCTCGGTCTTCTATGAAGGCAAGCAGGCGCTCTACGACGTCTCGCTGGATATCCCGGACAAGACGGTCACGGCCCTGATCGGCCCGTCGGGTTGCGGCAAGTCGACCTTCCTGCGGACGATGAACCGCATGAACGACACCATCGCCGGGGCCAAGGTCACGGGCCGGATCGCGATGGACGACGAGGACATCAACGACCGCTCCATTGACCCGGTGCTGCTGCGCGCCCGCGTCGGCATGGTGTTCCAGCGTCCGAACCCCTTCCCGAAGTCGATCTATGAGAACGTCGCCTATGGCCCGAAAATCCACGGCCTGGTCTCTTCCAAGGCCGAGATGGACGAGGTCGTTGAAAAGGCTCTGAAGCGCGCCGGGCTGTGGGAAGAGGTCGCCGACCGCCTGCAATCGTCGGCCATGGGCCTGTCGGGCGGTCAGCAACAGCGTCTGGTCATCGCCCGCGCCATCGCCGTTAACCCCGAAGTGATCCTGATGGACGAGCCCTGCTCGGCCCTGGACCCCATCGCGACGGCGCGGATCGAGGAACTGATCGACGAACTGCGTGAGCGCTTCTGCATCGTCATCGTCACCCACTCGATGGCCCAGGCCGCACGGGTGTCGCAACGCACCGCCTTCTTCCACATGGGCCGTCTGGTTGAGACCGGGGATACGGAAGACATCTTCCAGAATCCGCGCGAACGGCGCACGCTCGACTATATCACGGGACGCTTCGGCTAATCCGATGAACCAGCACACGGTCAAAGCCTACGGCGACGAGCTGAACCAGATCACGGCCGAGGTCGCCCGCATGGGCGGCCTCGCCGAGGCCCAGGTCGCGGACGCCATCGATTCGGTCGCCCGGCGCGATATCGCCCTGGCCCGCGCGGTGGTCGAGCGCGACCTCAAGCTCGACGCCCTGCATCGCGACATCGAAAAGAAGGCCATTCGCCTGATCGCCCTGCGTCAGCCGGTCGCCAGCGACCTGCGCCGCACCCTGGGCGCCATGAAGATCGCCACGGATCTGGAGCGCACCGGCGACCTGGCCAAGAACATCGCCAAGCGCGCCCTGATCCTGGCCGAGGGCGAGCCGATGCAGCCCCTGACCCGCTCGATTGAGCGGATGGGCCGGCTGGTCTCGACCCGCCTTCGCGACGTGCTGGACGCCTACACCGCCTCGGAGCTCGATCGCGCCGTCGCCGTCTGGCAGACCGACGACGAGGTGGACGAGCATTACAACGCCCTGTTCCGCGAACTACTGACCTACATGATGGGCGATCCGCGCACGATCGGCGCCTGCACCCATCTGCTGTTCATGGCCAAGAACCTGGAGCGGATCGGCGACCACGCGACCAATATCGCCGAGACCGTCCACTACGAGATCACGGGCGAAGACATCGTGGGCGAACGCCCGCGCGCCCAGCCCACGGCCGAGGATTCCGATCCGACGCCGAACCTTTCGACTCATTGACCTGAGACCGGAGTCCCGACGTGCAGCCCTATATCCTTGTGATGGAAGACGAGGACGCGTTGGCGACCCTTCTTCAGTATAATCTCGAAAAGGAAGGCTACGACGTCGCCGTCGCCGCCGACGGCGAGGAGGGCATGCTCCAGATCGACGAGCGCCTGCCCGACCTGGTCCTGCTGGACTGGATGCTGCCCAAACTGTCGGGCATCGAGGTCTGCCGCCGCATCCGCGGCAAGGCCGAGACGCGCAATCTGCCGATCATCATGCTGACGGCGCGCGGCGAAGAGAGCGACCGGGTGAGGGGCCTGGACACCGGCGCCGACGACTATCTGACCAAGCCCTTCTCGATGGTCGAGCTGATCGCCCGCATCCGCGCCGTTCTGCGCCGCATCCGTCCGGGTCTGGCCGACGACCGCCTGAACCACGGCGACATCATCATCGACCGCGTCTCGCACCGGGTGAAGCGCTCGGGCCAGGAAGTGCACCTCGGCCCGACCGAGTTCCGCCTGCTGGACCACTTCATGCAGCACCCCGGCCGGGTGTTCAGCCGCGAACAGCTTCTGGACGCCGTCTGGGGCTCGGACGTCTATGTCGAGGCGCGCACCGTCGACGTCCACGTCGGACGCCTTCGCAAGGCCCTGGCCATCGCCGACGAAAGCGCCAACCCGATCCGCACGGTCCGCTCGGCCGGCTATTCGCTGGACCTGGAAGGCTGATCTGTCAGATTTCGATCTGCTGTCCGCGATAGAGCAGGCGCAGAATACGAACCTCGCCTTTGTCTTCATCAACGACAAAGACCAAGGTCACGCTTTTCTCGAAGCCGATCAGACGCACGCCAGGCAAGATATCGTCCCGGACTTCCGCACGCATTGGATAGTGCGTCAGGCGAAGGCTGAACGACCGAAGTCTTTCCGTGTAACGGTCGGCGGTCTTCCGCCCTGCGTTTTCAGCGATCCAGTCGTAGATGGTGTCGAGGTCGGCAAGGGCGCGCCGCGAAAAGACCAGGCGCCACGGCCTCAACCCGCGGCCTTTCTGGCGAGATAGCGAGCCTCTAGCCCGGCGAAGGCCTCCTCTGCCGAAACGCCCGGCTCGTCACCCGACTTCCACGCATCGTAGGCAGGCCTGACCTTCTCGCGCACCCAGGTCGCGATGTCCGGGTTCTGGCCGAGCAGGTAGCTCTCCACGCTCTCCACCACATAGGCTTCGGCGGTTTCGGAAAAGCCCGAGGCGACCTTGGCGTCGATCTCGCGCGCGGTCTCCTCGGGCAGTTCTACGGTTATCTTGCGGATGGCGGCCATGGTGCGATCCTCTCACAAAACCACCCAGGCCGCCACCGGCTCAGATCTGTTCGGCGACCACTTCGTCGGGGTCCAGCGCATAGACCGTCGCGCAGTATTCGCAGGTGACGCGGATCTTGCCGTCGTCCTCCAGCATCTCGGCGCGTTCGGCTGGGTCGAACGAGGCCAGGACCGAGGCGATGCGACCCCGTGAGCAGCGGCAGACGGCCGAAAGCGGCCGCGCGCCTTCCAGCCGCACCCCGTCCTCGTGGAATAGACGGAACAGCAGCGTCTCGGGCGATATGGTCGGATCAACCAGTTCGTCGTCGCCCAGGGTGCCGAACAGGGCACGGGTGCGGTCCCATACCTCTTCCGTCGAGCCGCGCGCGTCGTCGCCGGCGATGATCTGGATCATCGCCCCGCCGGCCCGCCACTGCGAGCCCGTCTCGGACTGGACCTGACCGACGGCTAGATGCACCTTGGTCGGCACTTGTTCCGATTGCTGGAAATAGTGCTCGGCCGCCAGCGACAGGCTTTCGCCTTCGATGGGGGTGATGCCCTGGGTGCGTTCGAAGTCCGGGCCGCGGTCCAGCGTCATGATGAAGACGCCCTGGCCCAGCAGCGACCGGGCGCCGGGACGGGCGAACCCGCCCGACGCCTCGGCGACCTCGGCCTCGTCGTAACGGCAATAGCCGCGCAAGGACCCGTCGGTGCCATAGTCGGCGACGACATAGCGCACCGGCCCGTCGCCCTGGGCCTGAACCAGCAGCCGACCTTCGAACTTCAGGCTGGAGCCGATCAGAGCCGCCAGCGCGCAGGCCTCGCCCAGAAGGGCGGCGACCGGCTCGGGATAGGCGTGGGCGGCCAGGATCTTGTCGATCGTCGCGCCCAGGCGGACCAGGCGACCGCGCACGGGCCAGCCCTCGATCTGGAAGGCGGCGGCCAGATCGTCGGAAACGGGAGTGTGAGGCGCGTGATCGGTCACGGCGAGGTCCTTTGTCGACTTCATTTCGGGATCGCGGCTATGTAGGCGCCCGAAGGCCCGATGATAAGGGCTGATCCATTCGGGCGCGACCGCGCGTTGGTTGTGAGGATTTGTGCAGCTTTGCCGCATGCGACGGAACCGTTTTCAGCGCGGTTCGCTCTTTTCGCACAAGCGGAGCCGCCGTTCCGCCGATCACCCACGCCATCACCACCAAAGAGGTTCTGCCGATGCTCCGCGATATCGATCCGATCGAAGAGATTCGCAAACATCCCGGCATCACGGCAGGCGGCCTTGCCGCCGTCGTCCTGGGCGCGGTCGCGGTCGTCTATCTGACACAACGCAGCGGGCCGACCCGCTATCAGCGCATCAAGACCCGTATCGACCCGCGCGGCTGGGTGGATACGTCGGAACTGCGCGACCGTTTCCATGACGCCGTCGACGCCTTCCGTCACCGGGCCGAGGATGCGGGCGAGCGCGCCGGTGAACTGTCGCGCGATGTGCGCCATCGCGCCGCCGACGCCGCCTATGACGCGCGTGACCGGGCCGACGAATGGTTCCGCTCCGCCCGCAAGGACTCAAAGAAGGCGCTGAAGAAGCACGGCAAGACCGCGCGCCGTTACGCCGACGACGCCGGCGCCTATGCCCGCGATCATGCGCGTGAGGGTGGGGCGCTTCTGGCTGTCGCCACCATCGCCGCCGCTGTCGGCGCGGCCGTGCTGGAAAGCCGTCGTCCCGACAGCCGCGTGCGCCGCATCGTCCGCTTCTGATATTTTCTTGCCGCCCGCCGTGTGAAAATCGCGACGGGCGGCAAGGTTTAAGCGCAACTGAGCCCAATCATCAGCACGGCTTGGCTTTGCCGCAGGCGCGAAGGCCGCTAAGACGCCGGCCATGAGCGCGCGCCCCACCCTGATCTTCGACTTCGATTCGACCCTGGTCGATTTCGAGACCCTTGAGGCCCTGGCCGACATCGCATTGGTCGATGCGCCGGGCGCGACCGAGACGCGCGCACAGATCGCCGCCCTGACCGATCGGGCCATGGCCGGAGAGCTGGAGTTCGGCGAGGCCCTGCGCCGTCGTCTGGCCTTGCTGCCCCTGACGCGTGCCCATGTCGCGGCCCTGGCGCAGACGGCTTCGGATCATCTGACGGCGTCCGTCCGCCGCAACCTGAACTTCTTCGAGCAGAACAAGGGCAAGGTGATCATCATCTCCGGCGGCTTCCGCGAGGTGATCGCGCCGGTCGCCGAGGAACTGGGCGTCTCGCCCGACCGCATCCTGTGCAACGACCTGGTCTATGACGCCGACGACCGCGTGATCGGCGTGGACGACGCCAATCCCCTGTCGCACGCCAACGGCAAGCCGGCCGCCATCCACGCCCTGAACCTGTCGGGGCGAGTGGTCATGATCGGCGACGGCTGGAACGATGCCGAGGTCAAGATCGCCGGCGCCGCCGACGCCTTCTACGCCTTCACCGAGGTCGTGCGCCGCGCGCCGGTGGTTCAAGTCGCCGACGCTGAGGCCGCGTCCCTGGACGAGGTGTTGCACGCCGAGGGCCTGGTCGGCCGCTGGTCCTTCCCTCGCAGCCGCATGAAGATGCTGCTGTTGGAAAATATCCACCCCGCCGCCGTCGAACGGCTGGAGGAGGCCGGGTATTCGGTCGAGACGGTCAAGGGCGCTCTGGACGAGGACGACCTGATCGCCGCCATCAAGGGCGTCCATGTGCTGGGCCTCCGCTCCAAGACCACGGTCAGCCGCCGGGTGCTGGAAGAGGCCGACAAGCTGATGGCCGTCGCCGCCTTCTGCATCGGCACCAACCAGATCGACCTGGACGCCGCCTCCGATCACGGTGTGGCGGTCTTCAACGCGCCCTATTCGAACACGCGCTCGGTCGTCGAATTGGCCATCGGCCTGATGATCGTGCTGATGCGCGACGTGGCGGACAAGTCGGCGGCCATGCACGTCGGCAAGTGGAACAAGTCTGCGACCGGCTCTAAGGAACTGCGCGGCAAGACCCTGGGCATCGTCGGCTACGGCGCCATCGGCAGCCAGTTGTCGGTCCTGGCCGAGAACTTGGGGATGCGGGTGCTGTTCTACGACCTTTCGGAGCGATTGGCCTTGGGCAACGCCCGGCGGATGCGGTCGCTGGACGCCTTGCTGGGCGAAAGCGACGTGGTCACCCTGCATGTCGATGGTCGCAAGGACAACGCTGACATCTTCGGCGCGGCGCAGTTCGCCCGGATGAAGGAGGGCGCGCTGTTCCTGAACCTGTCGCGCGGCCATGTCGTCGATGTCGGCGCCCTCTCCCAGGCCATGGGCTCGGGCCGGGTAGCCGGCGCCGCTGTGGACGTCTTCCCGGAAGAGCCGCGCACTAACGCCGATCCGTTCGAAAGCCCGCTGCAGGGTTTGCCCAACATGATCCTGACGCCCCACATCGGCGGCTCGACCGAGGAGGCGCAGGAGGCCATCGCCGAGTTCGCGGCCGAGCGGCTGCTGGGCTATCTGAACCGGGGCGACACGACCTTCAGCGTCAACCTGCCGAACGTGCAGTTGGCCGAGGTGTCCGGCACGCACCGCATCCTGCACATTCACCGAAACCAGCCGGGCGTCTTGGCGGAACTGAACCGCGCCTTGGCGGCGGCGGGCCTCAACATCCTGGGCCAGCATCTGAAGACGGACGAACGCACCGGCTATGTCATCACCGACGTGGACCGGGACTACGATCCCGAGGCCCTGCGTGAGCTGAAAACGGTGCCGGGCACGCTGAAATTCCGCACCTTGCAATAGCCCGCCCACTCCCGGCGGGAAAGGGTGAGCGGTTACGCTGTGCGACGCGATCGGCGCCGTAACCCCTCACCCGGCCCTGCGGGCCACCTTCTCCCTCAGGGAGAAGGAAAATAATGCGAACGCTGAGCGATTTTCGCCCGGTCCTTCCCCGACGGCATCTTGCGCTCTGCGCCAACTGGCGCATCCTCCGGTTCAACGGCCGCAACAACGACGGCTGCGGGAGGATTCCATATGTCACGCTTCATCACCGGCGGCGCCGTCGCCGCTCTTGCGCTCGCCGCCTGCGCCTTTGCGGGGTCGGCCTCGGCCCAGACCTATAGCCGTCTCGTCGTCTTCGGCGACAGTCTCAGCGACAACGGCAACCTGTTCCTGATCTCGGGCGGAACACAGCCGCCGTCGCCGCCCTACGCTCGCCGGTTCTCGAATGGGCCGACGTTCGTGGAACTGCTGGGCTTCAACGCCGCAAACTTCAACGGCTCGGTGGCGGGCAGCATCAACTACGCCTTCGGCGGCTCGCGCACCGACGCCTCGGCCGGCGTGCCGTTCGGCATGCTGAACCAGCTGTCGCGCTACACCGCCTCGGGCGGCCGGTTCAGCTCGACCGATCTGGTCAGCGTGCTGGGCGGCGCCAACGACATCTTCCAGGGCCTGCCCGCCGCCGGCGCCTCCGCCAGCCCGGTCGCCGCCATCACGCCGGTCGCCACGACCGCCGCGGCCAACATCAACACCCTGGTCAACACCGTTGCGGGCGCCGGCGCGGGGACCATCCTGGTCACCAACCTGCCCAAGCTCAGCCTGACGCCTCAGTTCCGCGGCACGACGGCGGCTCCCCTGGCCGATTTCGCCGTCACCACCTTCAACACCGCCTTGCAGACCGGCCTGACGACCACGGCCGCCGCGCAGCCCGGCAGCAACATCGTCATGATGGACCTGTTCAAGGTGGGCGACACCCTGGCCGCCAATCCGGGCCAGTTCGGCATCACCAACATCACCCAGCCCTGCTTCAACGGCGTGACGGTCTGCTCCAACCCCGACAGCTATTTCTACTTCGACGGCGTCCACCCGACGGCGGCGGGGCATCGGATCATCGCGCAACTGGCGACCGACTACCTCTACTATGGCGACATCGGCGCCCAATCGACGCTGCAGGGCGAGACCACCTATCGCCACCGCGAGGACGCCCTGGACGCGGCCGGCGAGGCTCTGTCGGGCCGCGAGGCCTGGGAAGCCGGCGTCTTGGTCACCACGGCGGCCCTGATCGACAGCGTCGATACGGACGCACGCGGTTCAGTGACAAGTTCCTCCAGCAACGGTTGGGGTGGACGGATCGCGCTGGAGGCCGGACCCTCGGCGAACTGGCGCTTCGGCCTGGCCGGAACCGCGCGCAAGACCGATGTCGAGAGCCAGGCGTTGAACTTCAACGTCGAGACCTTTGGCCTGGACGTCTATGGCGGCTGGCGCTCGGGCGATGTGTTCGTGAACGCCGCGGTCGGCGTGGCGCGCGACAATATCGACGACATCCAACGCACCACCAGCCTGGCCCCCATCGTCCATACCGCCGAGACGCGGGCGCTCAGCACCGGCGCGCGCCTGCAGGGCGGGATGTGGTTCGACATGGGCCGCATCGCCCTGTCGCCCCGCGCGGCCCTGGCCTATGTCTCCAGCGACGTGGACGGCTATTATGAGCAGGGCGTGGCTGCCCAGTATCAATATGGCGACCGCACGGTGAAGGCCTTGACCGGCGAAGTCGCCCTGCGCGCCGAGGCCGAAATGGGCCGGTTCGGCGTCTTCGCAGAAGGCGGCTATCGCGACGCCCTGGACGACAGTTCCGACCCGGTGCGCGTGGGCATCTTCAACAACCCGGCCCAGGTGCAGTCGCGCGAGATCGCCGATCCGTTCGGCGGTCAGTTCCTGGCGTCGGCGGGCGTCGAGGGGGCTGTCGGGCCGGTCAAGGTGACGGTGTCCTATCGCGGCCGCTTCGGCGAACGCGCCGACAGCCACCTGGGCGGCATCCAGCTGACGTTGCCGCTCTAGGCGGCCGGGGCGGGAAGGGGCCTCAGCGCCCCTTCTTCCTCACCCACATGGCGGCGTCGGCCTCGGTCAGCCAGGTCTCGGCGTCGGTATGGCCGTCCCAGGCGCGTACGCCGAACGAACCGCCCAGTTCGGTCTTTTGTCCGTCCCAGACGAAGCCTTCGGTCTTAAGGGCCTCTGACAGTTGCCGCGCCTTGGCCCGGCCCTCTTCGTAGCCCGCATGCAGCATCAGCAGCGCGAACTCATCGCCGCCCAGCCGGCCCACGGCGTCCGACTCGCGCAGATTGGCCAAAAACAGCTCCGCCACCGCCACCAGGGCCGCATCGCCGGCGGCATGGCCCAGCCGGTCGTTGACGCTCTTGAACCCGTCCATGTCCAGATACAGCAGCACCGCCGGCACCCCGTGCCGCTGGCAATAGGCCATGGTGCGATGCAGGGCGGTGACGAAACCGCGCCGGTTCAGGGCGGGCGTCAGCACATCGTGGTCGGCGGCGGCCTCGGCGGCGGCGGCGCGCGTCTTCCACGCTTCCAGCTCGACGCGCAGGCGCTCGATCTCGGCGGTCAGGTCGTGTTCGGCCACGTCGGTCACGGCGCAGGGATGGCTCCGAAGGCGCGACTCAGTCTGCGTCGCGCGGTCGAACAATGGTAGAGCGTGATCCGCCGACATTGAAGGCCGACAATAAGGGCCTGGAGGCGTGAAACCGCCCGCGTGCGGTTGCGGGCGTCACCCGCGTGCTGTAACGGGCGCCTTTCCGCGAGGGGCCTTACAGACATGGCGACTTCCGCACCGCCGGTGGCGATCATCATGGGCAGCCGGTCCGACTGGCCGACCATGAAGCTGGCCGCCGACCGCCTGGACCAACTGGGCGTCGCCTGGCAGGCCACGGTCGTCAGCGCACACCGCACGCCCCAGCGCCTGGTCGAGTTCGCCACGGGCGCCAAGGCCGCCGGATACAAGATCATCATCGCCGGGGCCGGGGGCGCCGCCCATCTGCCGGGCATGGCCGCCTCCATGACCGAATTGCCGGTTCTGGGCGTGCCGGTTCAGTCCAAGGCCCTGAAGGGGATGGATAGTCTGTTGTCCATCGTCCAGATGCCGGCCGGCGTGCCCGTCGCCACCCTGGCCATCGGCGAGGCGGGCGCCGCCAACGCCGGAATCCTGGCCGCCCAGATCCTGGCCCTGTCGGACGAAGGGTTGGCGCAACGCCTGGCCGCCTTCCGCACCGCCCAGACCGACTCCATCGCCGAAACCGTCGAGGACTGAGTGCCCACGCTTCCGCTTCACCCCGGTTCGACCCTCGGCATCATCGGCGGCGGCCAGCTGGGCCGGATGCTGAGCCAGGCCGCCTCGCGCCTGGGCTTCGACGTCGTCATCCTGGATCCCGAGGCAGACAGCCCGGCGGGCCGCGTCTCGGCGCATCAGATCGTCGCCGCCTATGACGATCCCGACGCCCTGACCGCCTTGGGCCGCGCCGCCGACGTCGTCACCTTCGAGTTCGAGAACGTCCCCGCCGAGTCCATCGAACGCCTGGCCGAGGCCGGCGCCCTGGTCGCGCCGGGACCGACCGCATTGCGCGTGTCGCAGGACCGGGTGGACGAGAAGACCTTCCTGAACGCCGTCGGCGCCCCGACGGTCGCCTTCGCCGTCGTCGATACGCTGGATGATCTGGTCGTCGGCCTGACGACCCTGGGCGTACCGGCTCTGCTGAAGACCCGCCGCGAAGGCTATGACGGCAAGGGCCAGGTCTGGATCCACGCCATCGAGGACGCGCCCGCCGCCCTGGAAAGCCTGGGCGGCCGTCCGGCCATTCTGGAAGCCAAGGCGACCTTTGTGCGCGAACTGTCGGTCATCGCCGCTCGCGACTGTGACGGCCATATGGCGGTCTATCCGTTGGGCGAGAACCGTCACGAGGGCGGCGTCCTGCGCACGACCCTGGCCCCCGCCGCCGTGGACGAAAAGACCCAGGTCCGCGCCCGCGCCATCGCCGAGGCGATTCTGGACGGGCTGGATTACGTCGGCGTCCTGGGCGTCGAACTGTTCGACCTCGGTGACAACGTCCTTCTGGTCAACGAGATCGCCCCGCGCGTCCACAACACCGGCCACTGGACCCAGGACGGCTGCGTCTGCGACCAGTTCGAACAGCATATTCGCGCCGTCGCCGGCTGGCCGCTCGGCCCCACCAATGCCCACGCCCGCATCGAAATGACCAACCTGCTGGGCGACGAGGTCGAAGACTGGCGCAAGCTGTCGGCCAAGTCCGACGAACGCCTGCACCTCTACGGCAAGGCCGAAGCGCGGCCGGGCCGCAAGATGGCGCATGTGAATCGGGTGTTGGGGACGGTCTAACTTCTTCTTTCGTCATCCTCCGGCAAGCCGCGTCTTCGCGGCGCAGACCGGGGGACCCAGCGGCGCCGAAGGCGATGCGTCCGCTGCTTCCTGTTTGACAACCCTGTCCGCGACAGGTTCGCGCTCACGCGCGCCGCTGGGTCCCCCGATCTCGCTGCGCTCGTCGGAGGATGACGAAAGAAGAGAGAACTAAGTCCGCGCCCCGTATCGCATCCGGCTCAGCGCATCGCTCACCCGGCGGAACGGCGCGTCGAAGTCCTTGCCGGCCTTCCACTTCTCGAACGCCATGACGTTTTCGATCCGCCGCGCGACGAAGGCTTCCGCCGCCTCGCGGCCGTCGAACCAGCGCATTGTCAGTGCCGGGATCAATATCCCCGACAGGATCGTGCGCTTCGAATAGTGGTTCCAGTCGGTCGCCTCGTCCCCGGCCCAGCGCCACAGGTGGTCCGCGCTTTCCCACGCCAGTTTCAGCCCCAGGTCGGCGTTGATGGGCAAAGCCAGGAAGGCGGCGCAGCGGCGCGTGGCCTCCAGGTCGGCGGCGCCGGCCTCCATTCGTTCGGACACGGCGCGGGCGATTCGCTCGCGAATCTTCAGCGACTTGGCGTCGATCTGGCCCAAGGCCGCCAGCGCTCGCGCGTCGTGGCGGCGCGACAGCAAAGCGGCGAGATCGCGCGCGCCGTTGGGCAGCAGCAGTTCTTCGTCGCCGCGCGACAGGCCGCACGCCTCGCACGCTTCCCGCACCAGACGCGCGTTCCAACCCAGCGCCGGCGCGCGGGCGATGGCGGCGTCCAGCACGGTCTGTTCGGTCCGGTCGGCCCAGTCTGTCGGCTCGGTCATGTGGCGATCATACGCCTGTCGTTGCGGCGTTTCGAGCCTTGAAGAATGGTCGCGACGAACTGGACAGGCGATCTGGACAGAATGGGGCGGCTCGTGTATCAGCGCGCCTTCATCCGAGAGCCTTAACTTTCGGAAGACGATTTTATTTTGTTCGCCCGTCTCCCTCACAGGACGCGGCGGGCGGCCAAAGGAGAGTTCAACCTGGTACAGATTTTCGTTCGCGATAATAACGTCGATCAAGCGCTCAAAGCCCTGAAGAAGAAGATGCAACGCGAAGGCAGCTTCCGTGAAATGAAGCGCCACGTGCATTATGAAAAGCCGTCGGAAAAGCGCGCCCGTCAAAAGGCCGAGGCGATCCGTCGCGCTCGCAAGCTGGCCCGCAAGCGCATGCAGCGCGAGGGCCTGCTGCCAGCGCCGAAGCCGCGCGTTCCCGGCGCTGGCGCCGGTGGCGGCAGCCGGTAAGACTCTGGCGTAAGCCAAAAGATTTGAGGCCGCCTCCTTCGGGAAGCGGCCTTTTTCTTTGTCTCCTCCCTGCGAAGCGGGGAGGGGGACCGCGCGTAGCGTGGTGGAGGGGCTCTTGAAGTCCCACTGGCGCCTGTGATGCGGTAAGAAGAGCCCCTCCGTCACGGCGCGAAGACGCGCCGCGCCACCTCCCCATCGCTGCGCGATAGGGAGGAGACGGATTGGCCCCCTACGTCCGCCCGGTGATCGCTCTTCCGAAGCTCTTCCAACTCAGCTTCACGTCCGACAACGCGCCTGCGCGGAAGGCCCGCCCGGCGATCCAGACCATCAAGGCGGCGGTCGCGAACATGCCGATCAGGGTCAGGATGATCTCGATCAGCGGCGGATCGCTGGGCGCGCGGGCGCTCATCAGGAAGGGGGTGAAGAAGGGGATCCACGACAGCACCTTGACCACCGGCGCGTCCGGGCTGGTTAGCGCCATCTGCATGACCAGGATCGGCACGACCAGAATCATCATGATCGGCCCCATCAGCGTCTGGGCGTCGCGCGGCGTCTCGCAGAAGGCGCCGATGGCCGCGAACAGCACCGCATACATCAGGTATCCGCCGACCATATAGGCGATGAAGTAGAAGATCAGGCCGTCGTGCAGCAGCACTTCGCCGATGGTCGCCGCCGTCTCGGGCGAGGCCGACAGCAGGCTGAACGTCCCGATCCCGCCCCAAACCCCCATGACGGTCAGGGTCAGCAGCGCCACGCCCAGCACCTTGCCCGTCAGGATCTCGGTCGCCGAGGCGGAGGACAGCAGCACCTCCAGGATTTTGTTCGACTTCTCCTCCATCACGCTGTTCAGCAGGATTGAGGCGCCGGTGATGACCAGCGACCACAGCAGGAACCCGGCGCCCAGGCCGATGAAGGAGGGGATGCGGTCGCGCATCGAGACCTCGCCCCCGCTGGCGGCGTTGGGCGAAAACGCCTTCACCTCGGGCCGAAAGGTCTGAACCTCCTGAGCCACAGCCGGTGCCACACCGGCGGCGGTCAGAAGTTCGGTGCGTCTTGCGTCTCGCAAAGCGGTGCGAACGAAACTGGACACGTCGTTGTCGGTGGCGCGGGCGGTCCAGACCTGGGCGGCGGGCTTGCCGTCCACGCGGTTCAGGAAGACCACGGCGTCCAGACGGCGGTCCTTGGGCGCCGTCTTGTCCAGCGCGGCCTTGATGGCGGCGTCGCGCGCCGGGCCGGTCGCATCGGCGATGGCGGGCGGCGCGGCGACCAGACGGATCTTGGGCCCACTGATGGATGCGACGGCGCGCCCGGCGCCGGCCTGACCCTTTTCGGCGGCCTCGCGCAGGCGTTCGTTCTGGCGATCCAGATCGGATTGCAACGAGGCGCGGACGGCGGCGGCCAGGCCCGTCGCGGCCGGCCCTTCCTCGATCACCGCCACCGCCTTGATCGGCTCGGCCGAACGGATCAGCAGGGGAATGCCGCCGCCCAGAACGGCGAACAGCGGAAACGCCAGCAGCGACAGCCAGAAACCGACGGTCTTGGCATAGGCGATATATTCGCGTCGCGCGATCAGCAGGGTGCGGTTCATCGGACGGCCTCTGCGGGAACGACGGGTTGATCGGGATGGTCGCCGGTCAGGCCGATGAAGGCGTCGTGCAGCGTCGGCTCCTTCAACGCAAAGCCGCGCACGTCCAGCCCGTTCAGGAAGGCCGTCTTCAACGTCTCCTGGCCGCCTGCGCCGGGCGACAGGGCGATCTTCAGCCGGCGCACGCCGTCTTCGTCAGACAGTGTCTCGACCCCCGCCACCCCGGGCAGGGCGGCGGCGGCATCCGCGCTGATGGCGCCGTCCAGATCGAGAAAGCGGGGCGAGGTGGCCTTGGCCTGATCCACCGTACCCTCGAACGCCTTTCGCCCGCGCGCCAGCAGCACGACCTTGTCGCACAGCCGTTCGGCGTGCTGCATCACATGCGTCGAGAACAGGACCGTGGCGCCGTTGGCGGCCAAGTCGCGGATCATGGCCTCCAGCCCTTGCTGGTTCATCGGGTCCAGGCCCGAGAAGGGTTCGTCCAGGATCACGAACTCGGGCTGATGCACGACCGACGCGATCAGCTGCACCTTCTGCGCCATCCCCTTGGACAGCTCCTTCATCTTCTTCTTTTGCGCCTCGCCCAGGCCCTGCTGCTCCAGCATGGCCTTCGCGCGCTTTTTGCCCTCGGCGACCGGCAGGCCCTTCAGGGCGCCGAAGAAGCTGATGGCCTCGACGGGGGTCATCTTCTTGTAGAGGCCGCGTTCCTCGGGCAGGAAACCGATCCGGTCGCGCACCTTGCGCCCGTCGTCGGCGCCCAGGATCTCGATCCGTCCCGACGTCGCCGGCTGCAGGCCCAGGATCATCCGCAGGGTCGAGGTCTTGCCCGCCCCGTTCGGCCCCAGAAAGCCGCAGATCGACCCCTTCTCGACCTGAAAGCTCAGATCGCGCACGGCGTCGAAATCGCCGTACCGCTTGCCTACGCCGTCCAGCGTCAACGCCGCCATGTCGCCCCCCGTCCTGTGACGGTCAGCCTAGCAAGCGAGGCGGCGCGGAGGCCAGCGGCAATCGGAAAGTTCGTCCAAGTCGCCCGTCAGGCCTTGGGCTTGACCGTGACTTCGAAATGGCGATCGACGACCTTGGTCGGGTTCACCTGGGCGCCGTCTCGACGGACTTCGAAATGCAGGTGCGGCCCGGTGGAATAGCCGGTGGATCCGACCAGGCCGATGCGCTGGCCCATCGTCACGGCGTCGCCGTTCGCCACGTCGATGCGGCTGAGGTGGCCATACAGGGTGCTCATGCCGTTGGGGTGGCGCACCTCGATGAAGTTGCCATAGCCCTCAGGGTCGAAACCTGTGCGGACGACTTCGCCTTCGGCGGCGGTGAAGACGGTCGTGCCTTTCGGCGCAGCGATGTCGACGCCCTTGTGCGCGCGGGCCCTGGCCTCGATGGCCAGTTTGCGCAGGCCGAAGGCAGAGTTGATTGCATAGCCGCGTACGGGGGCGGAAAAGGCGATCTGGCGCGTGATCGGACCGGCCTTTTCGACCTCGGCCTTGACCGGCGGGGCGACGGGGATGGCGATCTGGGCGGGCGGCGGGGGGGCGGCTTCACGGGCCGCATTGGGGGCGGCGGCGGCGGCGAAGACGGCCACGGCGGCGAAGGCGGCCGTCTGGCCGGAGTGGATCAAAAGGGTCTTGCACAGCGCCAATGGCGCGTTGGTAAGCAGGCGTCGCATTCGGCGGCGTCTCCAGCGTCTTTACGCTCTGGAATGAAGGCACGCGGCGCCCGACGGCGCACGGCGTTCCGTGGAAAGGCCGGCTTATGCCTATCGGCTGGGGCGACTTTGGGGCTGTGGCGGGGCGGCGGATGGTCGCACGGGGGAACCCGCGCCTTGCCGTCCTGGATCAGGCCCGATCAGGCGATGATGTCGGGCAGAATCTCGTCTTCGATTTTCACGATCTCGTCCTTCAGCGCCAGCTTCTTGCGCTTCAGCCGGGCCAGCATCAGCTGGTCGGGAACAGCGGCCAGGCTCAGGGCGTCGATGGATGCGTCCAGATCGGCGTGTTCCTGGCGCAGCAGTTTGACGCGGGCGTGTAGCGCCGCTTCCTCTTCGCTGATGTCTGGAAGGTCGTCGTTCATCGTGTCATCCCCGGACGCTTATAGCCAAGCCGTCGTCAAGCCGGAAGGGCGTCGGCAAGACGGATCAGCGCCGGTCGTGGCGTGACGGAGGCCCAGACCCGCGCCGTGGCGATCAGGGCCTCAATGGCCGGCCGGGCCGGACCTGAGGGTTCGGGCGCCAGCGCGTCCAACGCCTCCAGCAAGTGTCTTTCCGCCTCAAGCTCCAGCGCCTTGATGCGGTTTCGAACCGCCTCGCGCGGACCGTCGTCGATGTCGGGGATGGGGGCCTTCAGCGTGCGGCGCACCGAACGCAGGGGCGCGACGACGACGCTGTCCCAGGCGCGGGCGGTGTCGCAGGCGGCCTCGATGGTCTCTGCATCCGGCTTGCGGCCGGTCACTGCGACCCAGGCGGACCACAGCAGGACGGGCACATTCTGTTCGCTGTTGTCCTGTAGCGCCAGGCAAGCCTCTCCAACGCCCGGCGCGGCATAGGCCGTCACCGCCCAATCCCACAGACGCATTATTTCAGGCCTTCCCAGCGCCTTACCGCGCCCCAGTCCAGGCCGAACAGATCCAGCGTCCGCCCGACCGACTGATCCACCATCTCCAGGATCGACGCGGGCCTGGCGTAGAGGGCGGGCAGGGGCGGGGCGATGATGGCCCCCATCTCTGTCAGGGCCGTCATGGTGCGCAGGTGGCCCAGGTGGAACGGCGTCTCGCGCACCATCAGCACCAGCGGCCGCCGCTCCTTCAGCGTCACATCAGCCGCGCGCGTCAGCAGGCTGGAGGTCACGCCCGTGGCGATCTCGCTCATCGTCTTGACCGAGCAGGGCGCCACGATCATGCCCAGTGTACGGAACGAGCCGGAGGCGATGGTCGCGCCCACATCGGCCAGTTTGTGAACGACGGACGCCTTTGACGTCAGGTCGTCGGGCGACAGATCCGTCTCCTGCGACAATGTGAGCAGGGCGGCCTTGGTCACCACCAGATGGCTTTCGACGCCCAGGTCGTTCAGCGCATCCAGCATGCGCGCGCCGTAGATCGCTCCGGAAGCCCCTGAAATTCCGACCACCATCCGGGCGGGCGGGTTCCGTATGGCTCCGTTCACATCATCGACCATTTTTGGGGTCAGCCTCCGTGGGGTCCGGCGAGACGGGCTGTCACTGGAAAGTGATTCCACAGCCTGCCAAACCGGGCGCTCACTCTACTGGTCCCTAACCTGAGGAGGCGCAAGCCATGACCATCGAGGCTCGTATTCGCGAACTGGGTAATCGTCATCGTAGTCTGGATGAGACCATCCAGAAGGAGCTTACCCGCCCGTCCACGGATCCGTTGCAGGTCAGGGCGCTGAAGCAGAAGAAGCTTCGGCTGAAGGAAGAAATCACCAGTCTGGAGGCACGTGCGCACTAGCGTCCCACCTCCCGAAAACGACGACGGCCCCGGAGATCGCTCTCCGGGGCCGTTTTCGTTTCGTGAAGCGAGGATCAGTCCTTGGTGCCGAACACCGAGGCTGCGGTCGGTTCTGCGGTCGGACGCTGACGAGCTTCCGGCACGAACTCGGGCTCGGCCTCGACCTGTTCGACGGGTTGGATGGTGCCGCCGCCCTTTTTGAGGTCGTCCTTGGTCTTCTTGTCAGCGGCCTTCTTGACGATTTCGTCCAGGGCCAGCTGGCCGACCAGGCCCAGGGTGACGGGATCGACCGGCTTGATGTTGGCGCTGTTCCAGTGGGTGCGGTTGCGCACGCTCTCGATGGTGGACTTGGTGGTGCCCAGCATCTTGGCGATTTGGGCGTCGGTCACTTCCGGGTGATTGCGCACGAACCAGGCGATGGCGTCCGGGCGGTCCTGGCGACGCGAGACCGGCGTATATTTCGGGGCCGGCTTGGCCGACTTCATCAGTTCGGCGTGACGGCTGACGATGGCCTTCATCCGGTAGTTTTCGTCGCCCTGGGCCTTGTCCAGTTCTTCGCGCGTCAGTTGGCCGCCCGTGACGGGATCGACGCCACGGATGTCGCGCGCCACGTCGCCGTCGGCGATGCCGCGGACTTCAAGCGGGTGCAGGCCGCAGAAATCGGCGATCTGCTCGAAGCTGAGGGAAGTGTTGTCGACCAGCCAGACCGCAGTGGCCTTCGGCATCAGAATGTCGCTCATGGGGCGTTCGTCCCGGTGTTGTTAAGCCGCCGAATGGGGCTTCGGCTGGCGTTGGATACGACGGCGCCCGGCCTTTCGACCGGGCGCGTATGATGTCGATATAGGCCTATTCGCCCGAAAAGAAAACGCCGCCCGACAATCCTATACAGCAACGGTTCATCCGCCTTGACGCAACCTCTACGGTAATGAAGCTTTTCAGCTTCGGGAGAGGAGAAACACCATGTCCATTCTGCTTGGGGCGGCGATGATGGCCGCCATGGCTTCGGGCCAAGATTACAGCGCGCAACGCGTCGCGCCGCGCGGCAGTTACGCCCAGTCCTGCACCGAGGCCTACACCAATCGCGGTCGGCTCTATGCCGACTGTCGCACCGTTCGCGGCCAGATTCGCGGCACGTCCATCGAACTGGCGCGCTGCGGCAACGAAGAGATCAACAACGACGACGGGCTTCTGGTCTGCGGCCGTTTCCGTGGCGACTATGAGGACAGCCAGCCTGGTCGGCCGGGGAACGGCGGCGGACCCGGAAACGGCGGCCCCGGCTGGGGCGGCGGCAATGGCGGCGGCTGGGGCCGTTCGTCCATCACCGTCTATGAAAACTCCAACTTCCGCGGCGCCTCGCGCGAGTTCACCAGCGAGGATCGCAACCTGGGCCGCACCCCCTTCAACGATCGGATCAGCTCGATCCGCGTCGAGGGTCGCTGGGAAGTCTGCACCGACGCCGAGTTCCGGGGCCGTTGCCGCGTCGTCGAAGGCGACATCCGCAACCTGAGCGGCGGCTTCAATGACAACATCTCGTCCATGCGCCCCGTACGTGGCGACGGGCGCTACTAGACGCTCAGGACGATCTTGCCGATGTGCCCGCCGGCTTCCAGTTCGGCGTGTGCATCGGCGGCCTGCTCCAACGAGAAGACCGCCTGAACCGGCGGTCTGACTTGGCGTGACGCCACCCACGGCCAGGCCGTCGCCTCGACAGCGGCGGCCAGTCGAGCCTTTTCGTCAGCGGGACGGCTGCGCAGCGTCGATCCCATCAGCGTCAATCGCTTCAGCATGATCCGCTGCAAATCCATCTTGACCTTGGCCCCGGTCAGCGAGGCGATGACGACCCACCGCCCGCCGGCGTTCAGGCTGTTCAGGTTCAGGTCGGCGTAGTCGCGCCCCACCATATCCAGAACGACGTCGGCGCCGCCCGCCGCCTTGATCTGGACTTCAAGATCGTCGGCCGAGGCGTCCAGGCTGATGTCGGCGCCCAACGCTTTCGCTGCGCTGGCCTTGTCCGCCCCGCGCGAGGTGGCGATCACCTTTGCGCCCGCTGCCTTGGCCATCTGGATCGCCGTCACGCCGATGCCGCTGGTCGCGCCGTGGATCAGCAGGGTCTCGCCAGCCTTCAGCCCGCCGCCCTCGAACACATTGGCGAAGACGGTGAAGACGGTCTCGGGCAGCACCGCCGCCTGGATGAAATCGAGACCCTTAGGGATCGGCAGGACATGCCGCGCGTCCACCATTGCCTGTTCGGCATAGCCGCCGCCGCCCAGCAAGGCGCAGACCCGGTCGCCGACTCGCCAGCGCGTCACGCCGTCGCCGACGTCAGCAATCTCACCCGCGATCTCAAGGCCCAGCACGTCCGACGCGCCGGGGGGAGGGGGGTATCCGCCGCTACGCTGCAACAGGTCGGGCCGGTTGACGCCCGCCGCCCGCACCCGGATCAGCACCTGTCCCGGCCCGGCGACGGGATCGGGATGTTCGGCGATCTTCAACGCCTCGGCCGGGCCTGAACCGCCTTCGATCTCGATCACGCGCATCGCACTTCCCTTGCATTCGTCCGTATCCGGGCGTTCAGATAAGGGTCCTGGGCCGCCTTGGCCATGACAGCGCGGAAAGGCGACGACGATGTTCGAGGATATTGAACCCCGCCCGCAACGCGGCGAACCCCTGCGCGCCCTGTCGCGCGAGGACTTGGACGTCTATTCCATCGAGGATCTGGAAGAGCGGATCGCTGCCCTGGACGACGAGGTGGGCCGCGCTCGCCGCGCCATCGAGGCCAAACGCTCCAAGAAAAACGCCGCCGACGCCCTTTTCAACTTCGGTTCCTGATCGCGAATGGCACGCTGGCATGGCATGAGCGTTGCATCTTTCGTGCGAACGGTTCCGTCAGGGGCCGATTGCAGGACGGAATCGCATTTCCCTAATGATCAAAGCTCAAATGACCTCCGCTCCGTCCTTCGCTGACCGCAGCCGCACCGTGCGCGATTTCGCCCGTTCGGAGCTGTTCGACCGCACCTTCCGCGAAGGCATGGAACTGGTCGAGGAGACCGCCGCCTATCTGGACGGAGAGGGTCGTCGCGATTCCAAGATGCTGTCGCGCGCCGCCGCCCTGGCCTATGCGGCCGAGAGCATGAAGCTGACGACGCGCCTGATGCAGATCGCCTCGTGGCTGCTGGTCCAGCGGGCCGTGCGCGAGGACGACATGACGCCGGAGACGGCCTGCGAGCCGCGTTATCGCCTGAACGAGCGTCGCATCGAGGCCGAGCCCAGCCACGCCGAACTGCCGATCGCCCTGATCGAATATCTGGTGCGCTCCGAAAAGCTGTTCGACCGCACCCTGTATCTGGACCGCCGCATGTATGCGGACGCCCAGGAGACGGCGCCCGAAAACGCCGTCCTCAGCCAGATGGGCCTGCTGGAAGCCGCCTTCCGAGGCTAATCGCCCCTGTTACGGCCCGACGTCGTTGGCGTCGGCGCGGCCGTCATCGACCGGCTTGGGCAGGTTGACGCCTATGCCCAGCGCCTGAGCCAGCTTGTCGTCGCGGCCATAAACGTCCTCGCGGAAGGCCACGCGTCCCTGACCATCCACGAAGGCGGTCCAGTACAGCAGCCGCACCGAGATCTCGCGCCCGGTGGTGACGCGCGTCGTCTCTCGGCTGTCTTGCGCGGCGTCGAACTGGCCCAGCTTGGTCGGATCGGGCGACAGCAGCAGGCGCGCGAACTCGACCGCATTCTGAACCCGCACACAGCCGTGGCTGCGCTGACGCGTGGACAGGTTGAAGGCGGCCTTCGACGGCGTGTCATGCAGGAAGATGGCGTAGCTGTCGCGCAGCTCGAACTTCACATAGCCCAGGGCCGAACGCGGGCCGGCGCGCTGGATGACCGTGCCGTCCTTCACATACATGTCGTTGGCGGCCAGATAGCCTGGACCCTTGGGCAGGATTTCACGGCGCGCGATGCCGGCCGGCACATACCACGGCGGATTGGCCACGACCGAGGCGAACGGCTTCTCCAGGCTGGGCGTCTGGTTCTCGGCAGATCCGACGACGACGCGGTTGGAGTGAACGGGCTTGCCGTCCTTCCAATATACCATGATGGCGGCGGCGGTGTTGACCTCGATCCGCTCGGGCGCGACGTCGCGCTTCAGCCAGCGACGGCGTTCCAGGTTCAGGGCGATCTGGCGAGCGCGGTCCTCGGCCGATGCACCCAGCGAACGCTGCGTTCCCGTGCCGATGCGGCCGTCGGCGCCCAGGCCGTGGCGGTTCTGGAAGCCCTGCACCGCGCGCTGAAGTTCGGCGTTGTAGGTCAGACCCTGCGCCTTAAGCCGTGCGCCGTCGGCGGCTGACAGGTCGCCCTCGGCCGTCAGCCGGTCGATCAGGGCGGGGATGCGGCGATCGCTGTTGCCCGGTTCGATGGTGGCGCCCGGCGCGAACGCGGGCCAGCCGCCCTGCTCCGCCAGACGGCGATAGCGGACATAGCCGGCCGACAGGTTCTGATAGCCGATGTCGGTGGGCGCCAGGCCGTCGTACCAGTTGACCAGCACATTGCGGCTCAGGGCGTCGCTGAGGCCGCGTGGCAGGTCCACGCGGTTCTTCTGCATCTCCCACAGGTCTTCGACCGTCTCGGGCCGCACCTTGCCCTCGGCCAGGACGCGTGCATAGCCGATGGCCGCCGTGGTGGTGCGCAGGTCGGCGCTGGCCGGATCGGCCGCCAGTCCCACGAAATCGAAATAATCGGCACCCGACAGGCCGTGGCGATCGGCGCGAGCCGCGGCGGCGTTCAGGGCGCGCATCCGTTCGGCGTTCCAGACGGGCCGCCAGCCGTTCATCTCATAGAAGGCGCGCACGTCCGCCTGCTGGGTCGCGGGCAGGCGCGAGATCTGTTCGTTGAAGCTGTTGTAGAAGGCGGTCGCCTCCGGCCCACGCTGCACGAAGACCTGCTGCGCGCGCGCCGCCGAGCCGAGGGTCATGGCCGCCGTGGCGACGCCCAGACCCAGTTGCCGTCTATTCATATCCAGTCCGCTTCTTCGATCGCTTCGGCCAGCGTGGCCGACGCCCCTGGTACCCGAACGCCGCCACATTATCGGTGTTCCGGCCAAACAAAAAGCGCCGGCCTTGCGACCGACGCCCTTGGTAGGCTGTTTGCTGCGACATGTCGCAGCCAAGACGCGCTTACTTCTTGATGAAGCCGGCGAACTTGTTGTTGAAGCGCGAGACGCGGCCGCCACGGTCCAGCAGGTGGGCGTTGCCGCCGGTCCAGGCCGGGTGGGTCGACGGATCGATGTCCAGGTTCAGCGTGTCGCCTTCCTTACCGTAGGTCGAACGGGTCTGGTAGGAGCTGCCATCGGTCATCACCACGGTGATGAAGTGATAGTCGGGGTGCGTATCCGCTTTCATGGTCGTCGTCCGGTCTCTGCGCGATGACGATGCCGACCGTCGGTGCGCGTGAAATGAGAAACCCGCCCCCACTCCTTTTTAGGGAAAGGGCCGGCGGGAATGAGGGGCGGCGTTTACACCGGGGGGCGTTCCGGGGCAAGAGGCGGGCGAAATGACCGATCACACCGCCGCATCCGCCCACTCCGCCAACCGCGCTTCGGGCGTGGCGACTGTAGAAGGGCGGCCCAGCGCCGGCGCCCTGCTGGCTGACCAGATGTCGGAGGCGGGCGCCAAGCGCGCCAAGCGCCGCGACATCCGTCCTCTGGCGCGGCTGATTCCCTTTGCGATGCGGCACAAGGGTCATGCCCTGATGGCGGTCTTCTGGCTGCTGCTGTCCACCGCCGCCTCCCTGGGTCTGACCGCCCTTGCGCGCGGGGCCATCGACCATGGGTTCGAGGCCGGTGGCGCCAATCTGAACATCTGGTTCCTGCTGCTGGGCGCCAACGCTCTGTTCCTGGGGCTGGCGACGGCCGCCCGATACTATTTCGTCACCCGCACGGGTGAGCGCGTCATCGCCGATGTGAGGAAGGGCCTGTTCGGCCGCATCCTGACGCTGGACCCGTCCTTCTATGCCCATATGCGCACCGGCGAGGTGCTGTCGCGCCTGACCACGGACATCGCCCTGGTCGAGACGTTGATGACGACGTCTATCTCCTATGCGCTGCGCAACTTCCTGACCCTGATCGGTGGCGTGGCCTTGCTGTTCTTCGTCAGCCCCAAGCTGACCGGCTTCGTCCTGCTGATCGTGCCCTTCCTGCTGGGGCCGATCTTTATCTTCGGCCGTAAGGTCAGGAAGCTGACCGTCACGTCCCAGGATCGGTTCGCCAACGCCGTCGGCTTCGCCGGCGAGAGTGTGGACGCCATCGAGACGGTTCAGGCCTTCGGTCGCGAACAGAGCGCCATCGCCCGCTTCGGCGCGGCGGTCGAGGACGCCTTCTCCGCCTCGCTGACCCGGATGCGGGCGCGGGCCTGGATGACCGCTCTGATCATCGTCGTCATGTTCGGGGGCGTAACCCTGGTGCTGTGGCTGGGCGCTCAGGACGTGGTCGCCGGCGTCATGTCGCCGGGCGCCCTGCTTCAGTTCGTGCTGCTGTCAGTGTTCGCCGCCGGGGCCGTGGGCGCCCTCGGTGAAAGCTGGGGCGACGTGCAAAAGGCGGCCGGCGCCATGGAGCGGATCGAGGAGCTGATGCGGGCCGTCGCCGGCATCGCGCCCCCGGCCCATGCCACGGCCTTGCCTACGCCCCCGCGCGGCGAGGTGTCGATGTCGGCCGTCGGCTTCTCCTATCCGGGCCGTCCCGACCTGCCGGCCCTGAAGGGGTTCAGCCTGACCGTGCGGCCGGGCGAGACCGTCGCCCTGGTCGGTCCATCGGGCGCGGGCAAGTCCACCGTCTTCCGCCTGCTCCTACGCTTCTATGATCCGCAGACCGGCATGGTCTCGGTCGATGGCGTCGATGTGCGCCAGGCCGATCCCGTCGCCGTGCGCGACCGCTTTGCCTGGGTGTCCCAGGAAACGCCGCTGTTCTCGGGTTCGGCCTTGGAGAACATCCGTTTCGGTCGCGAAGCGACCACCCTGGAAGAAGCCCGGATCGTCGCCGACAAGGCCCAGGCCCTGGGCTTTATCGACGCCCTGCCTCAAGGCTTCGACACCCCGCTCGGCGAACGCGGCAAGAGCCTGTCCGGCGGCCAGCGCCAGCGTCTGGCCATCGCCCGCGCCCTGGTCCGCGACGCGCCCATCCTGCTGCTGGACGAGGCCACCAGCGCCCTGGACGCCGAAAGCGAACGCCTGGTCCAGGTCGCCCTCGACCAGGCCATGGAAGAGCGCACCACCATCGTCATCGCCCACCGCCTGGCCACCGTCCTTCGGGCCGATCGCATCGTCGTCATGGACGATGGCCGCGTGGTTGAAGAAGGCACGCACGACCAACTGGTGGCCAAGGGCGGCCTCTATGCGCGTCTGGCCGAACTGCAGTTCCGGGCAGGTTAGGCCTACGCTTGGGCTAAAGGCCTGCGAGCGCCAGCGCCGGGAAGTCGCTGAAGATCGCATCTACCCCCGCTTCGGCAAAGGCGGCGGCATAGCCCGCCATGTCGCCGTGCTCGGCCAGGCCTTCGCCCCGCCGCCGCTCGGCCGGCAGGAAGGCGTTCTCGGCTCGCAGGGTCCAGATCACGACCTTCAGCCCCGCCGCATGGGCGTCGCCGACCAGGGCGCTGGGCGTGGTCGTGCGGCCCTCCGCGTCGCGCGGCAGGACCAGGGTCATCTCCGGCGCGACCCACGCGGCATAGGCGGCCATGGCCTGCAAACCTTCGGCCGTAATCATCTGGGCATAGGTCATGTCCGGTCGGTCCGCCGGGGATCCTCTGCTGTTGACCAACTGGGCCAGGGGCGTGTCGATCCGCTGGGCCAGACGCTCCAGCGGCCCGACCTCGAAACACTGGATGATTACGGGTGCGTCCGCGCCCTTCAGGTCCAGCCGTTCCAGTTCGGCGACGAAGGCGTCCTCCATCGGCAGGCCGATCCCGGCGAAATAGGTCGGATGCTTCAGCTCCGGCGCTACGGCGATGGTCCGGCCGGTTCGCGCTGAGGCCGCGCGGGCGATGGCGACCACCTCGTCGAAGGTCAGGATCGGCTCCTGTCCGTCGAAGGTCGCGCTGCCGGGGCGGAAGGCGGGCAACCGTTCCTTGGTCCGTAGGGTCTTCAGTTCGGCCAGGGTGAAGTCTTCGGTAAACCAGCCGGTAGTCGGGACGCCGTCGATGGTCTTGGTCGTCTTGCGGTCTGCGAACTCGGGCCGGTCGCCGACGTCGGTCGTGCCGCCGATCTCGTTCTCGTGCCGATCCACGAAGACGCCGTCCCTGGTCAGCACCAGATCCGGCTCGATCACGTCCGCGCCCTGTTCGACCGCCAACTCATAGGCCGCGCGCGTATGCTCCGGCCGCTCGCCGGACGCGCCGCGGTGGGCGATGATCAGGGGCTGGGCCAGGGCGGGCGTTCCGACAAGGAGGGCGAGGGCGGTGACGATGGCGCGGATCATGCCCGATGGATAGGGCAGGGGCGTGACAGCCCCATGACGACCAGACTGAGGTCTTAGCCCTGCAGCACCTTGCGCAGCTGCGGGTGCAGTTCGCTGTTGCTGGCCAAAACGGACACGCCCGTCTTGGGATCGCCGTCGTTCTCGATGGTCGTCACCTTGCCGCCGGCCTCGGTGACGAACAGGATGCCCGCCGCCACGTCCCAGGGTCTCAGGTTGCGCTCATAGAAAGCGTCATAGCGGCCGGCCGCGACCCAGGCGAAATCCAGCGCAGCCGAGCCCAGACGGCGCATGCCGGCGACGCGCTGGCCCACGGCGTGGATGTCCTTGATGGCCTGGGCGTGGCCTGACTTGCCGATGAAGGGCAGGCCGGTGGCGATCAGGCTTTCCGACAGGTCGCGACGACCGGCGACGCGGATGCGGTGATCGTTCAGATAGCAGCCTTTGCCCTTTTCGGCCCAGAACAGCTCGTTCATGACGGGGTTGTAGGTCACGCCGGCGACGATCTCGGACGAGCCGTCGGGCGCGCGACGCTCCAGACCCACCGTGATGGCGAAATGGGGCATGGCGTGCATGAAGTTGGTGGTGCCGTCGATGGGATCGACGATCCAGGTGTGGGACTTGTCGGTCCCTTCCATCATGCCGCGCTCCTCGCCCAGGAAGCCGTAGCCGGGGCGGGCCTTCATCAGCAGTTCGTAGAGGGTGTCCTCGGCCTTCAGGTCGGCGGCCGTGACGAAGTCGCCGGGGCCTTTGCGCGAGACCTGCAACTGCGAGACCTCGCCGAAGTCGCGGAGCATGGGGCGGGCGGTCTTGCGCACCGCGTCGAGCATGACTTGGAGCAGGGCGGAAGCGAGGGCCATCGGCGGATCTCCTGGTCCGCATATCCTGAAAAGGCGCTGGTTGGCCCGGACATGCGGAGAAGTTCAAGGAAGGGAACGGCCCCGAATGAGGCCGGCAGTCGGTGTCAGTCCGCGCGGCGGACGTATTCGCCGGTCTCGGTGTCGACGACGATGCGCTCGCCGGCCGACATATAGGGCGGGATCATGATGCGGACGCCGTTCGACGCCAGCGCTGGCTTGTAGGACGACGAGGCCGTCTGGCCCTTAACCGTCGGCTCGGTCTCGGCGACCTCCAGCACGACCTGATCCGGCAGCGACAGGCCGATCGGACGCTCTTCGTGCATCTCGATGACGACCTTCATGCCCTCTTGCAGATAGGGGATGCGGTCGTCGCCGACCCAGGTCTTCTGCAGTTCGATCTGCTCGTAGGTGCCGTCGTCCATGAAGACCAGGCTGTCGCCGTTGTCGAACAGATAGGAGAAGTCCTTCTGTTCCAGCGTCACGCGCTCGACCTTGTCTTCCGAACGGAAGCGTTCGTTCAGCTTGTTGCCGGTTTCCAGGTTCTTGGCCTCGACGTTGGCGAAGGCGCCGCCCTTGCCGGGCTTGACGTGGCTGGCTTTCGTGACGACCCACAGGCCGTTGTTCACTTGCAGGACCATGCCGGGCTTGATGGTGTTGCCGTTGATCTTCATGGGGTCACATCGGGAATAGGGTTGCGCTCTCGCGCCGGTCGGGGCGAGGCGAATAGGGCGCGATCCCTAGAGGAAGCCCCGATAAAGGGCAAGCCGGGCCTAATGCAGCGTGCGCTCGCGCGACGCGTCGTCCACCTTGCGATGCAGGAAGTTGCCGAAGCGCACGCCTGATCCGGTCGGAGCCGCCATCTTGCCGGCGCCCTCGTCCAGCTTGCGCGCCTCGTGGGCGAAGGCGGCGGCCAGGCCTGCCGACGACATGGCGGCGATCACCTGACGCCACATCGACGACGGCCGCAGGCCCAGCCAGATGGCGTTTACTGTCTGGGCGGCCAGCCAGAGACCCAGGGCATGGGTCCGTTCGGGCCGTGACGGGGCGTTCCACACCCGCACCGCCGACAGGGTGGTGGCGGAAAAAACGGCAGGCAGGATCAGGCTGAAGGCGCCGCGCGGCTTTTCGGTGATCGGCAGATCCTTCTTGCGGACCTGTTTCAGATTGCGCTTGGGCGTCAGCGCCCCCGACGCGATCCCGTGCGCGAGAAGGGCGAAACCAACCGTCAGGGCGATGCCGGCGACGACATGGCCGGCGCTGCGTCCCTCGCTGTTCAGCAGATCCTTGGCGGCGTCGCGAACGTCGTCGATGGCGTCGTCGATATCGGTCATGGTCCGCTCCAGCTTGGCCCTGAAAGGCTAATGACCGGAGCGGACCGGAGTTCCGTCAGAAGGCAGAGTTGCCGGTCGCGGCGCTGTCGGTGACGATCTCTTTCATGGCCGATTGCAGATAGTTCTGCGCGCCCATCAGTTCGATCAGCTTGTGCTGGTTTTCGAGGAAGTCGATGTGCTCCTCGGTATCCGCCAGGATCTTCATCAGCAGATCGCGGCTGACGTAGTCGCGGGTCTCCTCGCACTGGGTCACGGCGGCGGCGGTCGTGGCGCGGCTGTCCAGCTCCAGCTGAAGATCGGCGCCCAGGCATTCGATCGGATCCTCGCCGACCTTCAGCTTGTGCAGGTCCTGAAGGTTCGGCAGGCCATCCAAGAAGAGGATGCGTTTGATCAGCATATCGGCGTGCTTCATTTCGCCGATCGATTCTTCGTAGATTACGTTGCCGAGGTGCGACAGGCCCCAGCTTTCGAACATGCGCGCATGCAGGAAATACTGGTTCACTGCCGTCAGTTCGTTGGTGAGCACTGCGTTCAGCGTGCGCAGGATTGCGGGGTCGCCCTTCATGGCCATGGTCCTTGGTCTCGCCACGGCGCGTTCGCCGTCTGTCGAGCGAGGCAATACCACAGTAAAACGCGCGTTGTTTATTTGCGAGTTTTTATCACTACATTGATAGTGCGAGTGATTTTCGGCCGCGAGAAGGGCTGAGGACTATTCGGCTGCGAGTGCGAACGCTTCGCGGCTGTCCTGGATCATCTGGCGCATCTCGCAGACGCATTTGGCGCACTGGGCCTGGCACTGGTTGCGCGCGAAGATGTCGCGCGGACGGCAGGCCCCGGCCTCTATGGCTTGGGCGACATCACGTTGGCGAAGACCGTTACAGTTACAGACGTACACGAGGCGCTACACGTTCCATCGACTGAGAATGGTTCGCTATAGCACGAGATAAGGCGATTGCAAGTCGTTCGCATGGCTCGAACATTGACGGATCGTCGCGGGGGGAGGCAAGGACGGGCATGGCCAGAACACCCACCGTCCCCGCCCGACCACCTTGCCGGCTGTATCTGATCACGCCGCCCGCGATCGCGGACCTGAGCGCCTTCGCCGAGACCTTGGATCAGGCCCTGGCGGCCGGCGATGTCGCGGCCCTGCAGATCAGGCTGAAGCCTGCGGACGACGCCACGATCCGCGCGGCGGTCGCGGCGCTGGCCCCCATCGCCCGTCGCCATGACGTGGCCGTCCTGTTGAACGACCGACCGGACCTGGCCCGCGAAACAGGGTGCGACGGTGTTCACATCGGTCAGGAGGACGGCTCGCTCACCGAGGCGCGGCGCATCCTGGGGTCGGACGCCATGATCGGCGTCACCTGCCACGACGACCGCGACCTGGCCTGGGACGCGGCCGAGGGCGGGGCGGACTATGTCGCCTTCGGCGCTTTTTATCCCACGGACACAAAAGAGACGGTCTATCGTCCGGATCTGGAAATCCTGACGGTTTGGCAGGACACGGTCGAGACCCCTTGCGTCGCCATCGGCGGCGTCACCGTCGATAATGCCGCTGAGCTGGCGCGTGCAGGCGCGGACTTCGTCGCCGTCAGCAACGGCGTCTGGGGTTACGGAGAAGGCGCAGCCGAAGCGGTCAAGTTGTTCAATCAAAGGTTGAAGTTCTGACTTCAGGGGATATTAGGAACCCTGTGGTCTTTTACCCCGCCTCTATTCGGTCGGGACGGTTCCATGATCATGAGCCGCGCGCTCAACAGCGACGACCCGCCTATCTCGTCTTCGACGACGACGCCGGAGGTTGGCCAGCAGCCGATTGACCTGAACGACGGCCACCACCCCTTCCAGCCTCTTGTGCCTGTGCTGACCGGAGTGGCGGTCGCGATCCTCGTCGCCCTGGCCATCGCCTATGGTCGTTCGGCGGGACTGGTCGCAGGTCTGTGGGGCGCCAGCGGCGTCGCGGTCGCTGTATGGTTGCGGACCAGCCGCGGCCGCAACAGCGACCTGACGTTTGCGGGGGTTCTGACCGTCAGCATCCTGATCGGTGAGATCATAGCAGGCAACAATCCGGCGCTGGCGCTGGCCTTCACCATCGTCAATATGATCGAGATCGTGGCTGCGGTCCTACTGGCGCGGCGGTTCTCGCCGACGCTGAACCTGTCTAGCCTGAATGGCGCCGTCAGCTTCCTGTTCGTCGCCGCCGTCATCGCGCCCATCCCGGCGGCGCTGGCCAGTTTGGTCATCCTGAATCAGATGGGACAGGGGGAGATCTGGCAGGGGTTTCAGACCTGGTGGTTCGGTCATGCGCTTGGCATCGCCGTGCTCGGCTCCATGGGGCTATCGCTGACGCGCACCACGCTCAAAAAACTTCTTCGACCGGCGAAAATGGTCGAGGCCGCCGTCCTGGTGGGGCTCATTCCCGTCTTCTGGTATGTCGCCTTTGCGGGCAGCACTCCCATGGGGTTCATGCTGCTGCCCTTGTTGCTGGCCATTGCCGTGCGGTTGGGCGTGGCGGGCATAGCCTTCACCCTCGTCGTCGTCAGCTTCTTGTTGGTGGGCGGGGCGATGATCGGCCACGGCCCCTATAGTCAAGGATCGCTTCCCGAACAGGTGATGATGGCGCAGATGCTGGTGCTGGTCGGCTATATGCCGGTTCTGCTGGTGGCTTCACTTCTGGAAGAACGCGATTTGCTGGCCGAGCGCGCGCGTCTCGGTCGCGAGCGTGCGGAAAAGGCGTCCGAGGCCAAGTCCCGTCTGCTCGCCAACGTCGCGCACGAGATCAAGAGCCCGGTCGCCGGCATCATCGGCATCGGCGACCTCTGGCGTCAGGGGCAACTGGGGCCGATCACGCCCCAGCAGGCTGAAATGTCCGAAATGCTGGTCGCGACCGCCCGTCAGGTCGAAACCCTGGCCCATGATTTGCTGGACGTAGCGCGAGCCGAATCCGGCGCCGTCAGGGTGGAACTGCGCCCGACCGACATTCCGGGTCTGCTGGAGGATGTGCGTCGCACCTGCCTCTTGCGACCGGATGCCTACAAGGTCGCCATAGAAGTGATGTGCGAAGGCGACGGCCTGATCGCCATCGCCGATTCCCAGCGTCTGGCGCAGGTGGTGACAAATCTGACGATCAACGCCTTGAAATACGGCAGTTCCGGCGGGCGCGTCATTCTTCGTGCGCTGCGTGAGGACGACTGTGTGCGGATCGAGGTCACCGACTTCGGCCCCGGCCTGTCCGTCCAGAAGCAGGCCCAACTGTTCGAACCCTTCAACCGCCTGGGCCTGGAGCGTTCGACGGTCGAGGGTCACGGCGTGGGTCTGGCGCTGGCCAAGCGGCTGGTAGAGTTGCAGGGCGGGTCCATCGGCGTGATCTCGGCGCCGGGTGAAGGCGCCACCTTCTGGGCTCTGTTGCCCAAGGCGTGAGGTCGCGCTTGCGGTCGGCCCCCGGCCGCGCGATTGTCGGGACATGCCCATGATCGCCCTTGCCGCTGCTCTGTTGATTTCAGGACAGGCGACGACGCCGCCTCAACGCTCGTCTTCCGATCTGACGCGCGGTCTGAACAGCGCCCCACCGTCGGCCGTGACGCCGCCAGCCTCGTCCAGCGCAAGTTCGACGCCGATTCAGGCCCCGGCCCGCACCACGACCCAGACCTTGCCGCCGATTGGTCAAAGTCCAGCGGCGACGCCTCGCCCGGCGCCGACGACATCTCCGGCGCAACGACCGGCCCAGACGCCCAGCGGGGCGACGACGCAAACCCTGCCTCCCATCGGTCAGAGTCCGGCTGCGACGCCGCGCTCGGCGCCGACGACACCATCGGCGCCACGTTCGACGCAGACGCCTGGCCGAGCGACGACGGCGCCCGCCACGTCGCAACCGCCCGCCGCCTCAACAACCACCCCGCGCCCGGCGCCGACCACCGCTGCACCACAAGCCACGACGCCCGCACCCGTCACAGCGACGCCGCCACCCGCAGCGCCTGCGCCTGCGCCTGCCGCGCTCGACGCCGCAGCCATCGCCGCTTTGCCGTTCAGCATCGAACTGCCGGCCGGCCTGACGATCACGCCTGCGCGCGCGGGCGCCGACGCCCGCATCTATCGGGTCCAGCGCGGCGATCAGACACTGCTGATGATCTACGCCGGGCCGTCGTCGCAGTTTCCGATCTATGACGGCGAGATGGTGCGCGCCGGCGGCCGGGCTTCGGTGGTGGTGACGGAGGGCGGGCGGCGCCTGGCCATGGAACATCTGTTCCAGCGATCGACCGCCCCAAAGGAAATCCACGCCTGGATCGCCAGCGTCACCGGCGCCGACCGGGATCTGGCCGAACGGATCGGCCAGTCCATCGACGCCCACTGAGCCGTCAGCCCTCGGACCAGACCGCCATTTCGGTCCCGGCGGGATCGGCGAAGTGGAATCGGCGACCGCCGGGGAAGGCGTAGATCGGCTTCAGGATTTGGCCGCCGGCCGCCTCGACCTTGGCCAGCATGGCTTCCAGGTCATGGGCGTACAGGACGGGCAGGGGCGTCTTGGTCCGTTCGGCCTGGTCGGCGTCGAACCCACCGTCCAGCCCCTGATCGAAGGCCGCATAGGTCGGGCCGTAATCCACGAAGGTCCAGCCGAACGCCTGGCTGTAGAATTCCTTTGTCGCGGGCAGGTCTGCGGCGGGCAGTTCGAGATAGTCCAGCTTTCCGTCTTCACGCACGGTTGATCTCCTCAGTTCGACGCCACCGACCGATCCCTCTTGCACGACGCCCGAACATGCGCAAACCTGCAAACGGTTCGCAGTTGCAGGAGTCGAGCGATGATCGTGATGACGACGGGAATGACGGGCCTCATGGCCTTGATGCGGCAGGACGAGCGGCCGGTCGGCCGACCGTTGAAAGCCGCCGCAAGCCGCACGCCAGCCCTTCAGTCGATGATCGCTACGACGCCCCGACCGCCCCGCTGACGCCTAACCGACCTGGGCGCGGTGCCTCAGGAAGGCGTCGGCCAGGACGCAGGCGGCCATGGCTTCCACCACCGGCACGGCGCGCAGCGCGACACAGGGATCATGGCGTCCCTTGGTGCGCAGGTCCGTCTCCTCGCCGTCGCGCGTAACCGTCTGGCGCAGGGTCAGGATCGACGATGTGGGCTTGAACGCCACCCGCGCCGTCACCGGCTGGCCCGTCGAAATCCCGCCCAGCACGCCGCCCGCCTTGTTCGACAGGAAGACCGGCTGCTTGTTCAGGTCCAGCCGCATCTCGTCGGCGTTCTCTTCGCCCGTCAGTTCGGCCGCCTCGAAGCCGGCGCCGATCTCGACCCCCTTGGCGGCGTTGATCGACATCAGGGCCGCCGCCAGTTCGGAATCCAGCTTGCCATAGATCGGCGCGCCCCAGCCGGCCGGAACGCCCGTGACCTCCAGAGCGACGACGGCGCCGACCGACGACCCGGCCTTGCGAACACCGTCCAGATAGGCCTCCCAGGCGGGCACGACCTCGGCCGAGGCGGCGAACAGCGGATTGCCGGATACGGCGTCGAAATCGACCTGATCCGGGGCGATCCGGTGGGCCCCGATCTGCACCACGCCCGCACGAATCCTGACGCCTTCGCCCAGCACCTTGCGGGCCACGGCGCCGGCCGCCACGCGGCTGGCGGTCTCGCGCGCCGAGGACCGTCCGCCGCCCCGGTGATCGCGCACGCCGTATTTGGTCTGGTAGGCATAGTCGGCGTGGCCCGGCCGATAGGCGCGGGCGATCTCGCCATAGTCCTTGGACCGCTGGTCCTCGTTTTCGATCAGGATCGAGATCGGCGTGCCCGTCGTGACCGGGCCGTCGCCGTCGTCGAACACGCCCGACAGGATGCGCGCCGTATCGCTTTCCTTGCGCTGGGTCACAAAGCGGCTGCCGCCGGGCTTGCGCTGGTCCAGCCACGGCTGGATGTCCGCCTCGGTCATCGGGATCAGCGGCGGGCAACCGTCCACGACGCAGCCGATGGCCGGCCCGTGGCTCTCGCCCCAGGTGGTCACGCGAAACAGATGGCCGAAGGTATTGTGCGACATGCGGTGACTTATGCCGCCAGACGCTCCTGCGTCCAGACCCGCGTGAACCGCAGCAGCAGGTCTTCCGCCGCCGAAGGCACATCCGACGACGGCGTCAGCGTCACGAACAGATGCCCGGCCTCGCGCGATCCGCGCGCCGGCAGGCCCAGGCCTTTCAGGCGAACCCGCACCGGCGCGGCCATGTCCGCCGTTATCCAGGCCGAACGCGTTCCGGCATAGGTCTCGATCTCGACCCGACCGCCGTCGGCCATCAGGCGTTGTTCCGTGGGCCAGGTCATGAAGATGTCGTCGCCGACGACCGACAATCCGTCCTCGGGCCGGATCAGAACCGACAGATACAGGTCGCCGCCATCCGCCGCGCCGCGCCGCAGCCGCAAATGATCGCCGCTTCGCAGGCCTTTCGGGGCCGTGACCCGCACCACCCGATCTCCCAGCTGCAGTTCGACGCGCGCGCCGGCAATGGCCTGCATCGGGCTGAGCACCAGGACCGGCGCAGGCGCGGGACGCTGCTTGGGGGCGGACAGAGCCGGGCGGGCAGGCTGATGCGCCTGGATCAGGCGATAGGCGGCGATCACGCGCCGGAACCGCTCGGCGTCGCCGCCGGCCTGGTCGGGGCGCGCCGCCTTGACCGCCGCGCGGAAGGCCGTCTTCAGCGCGGCGGCGTCGACATCGCCGCTGAGACCCAGCGTCGAAAGGGCCTCGCGGACGCCGGAAACATCGGAGGGGTGACCATGCGCGCTCATGCCGTCACCGTTCGCCCATCAGGGTCAATGGGCGGTTAACCGTGATGCTCAAACAGCCGTTTTTGACCTCGATCATTCCCAGCACGACCCACAGGGGCTAGATCATCGGCATGACCGCATCCGTGATCCCGCCCAGCCCGTCGCGTGAGGACTACGCCCGCGACTACGCCGCCGCCCTGGCCGCTAATGGCGACGAGACCATCTTCACGCGCGCCGAACCCATCGGTCTGTTCGTCGAATGGTTGGCCGATGCGCGCGCGCACGAGCCGAACGACGCCAACGCCATGACCCTGTCCACGGTCGATGCGGATGGCCTGCCCGATGCGCGGATCGTCCTGCTCAAGGATGTCGATGCGCGCGGCTTCACCTTCTATTCGAACAGCGAGAGCGCCAAGGGCGTCGAACTGGCGGCCTGCGCCGCCGCCGCCCTGACCTTCCACTGGAAATCCCTGCGTCGCCAGGTGCGGGTGCGCGGCGCGGTCCAGCCGGTCTCGGCGGCCGAGGCCGACGCCTATTTCGCCAGCCGCGCCCGCGAAAGCCGGATCGGCGCCTGGGCCTCGGACCAGTCCCGCCCGCTGTCGGATCGCACCGTGCTGGAAGAGGCCGTGGGCCGCGAAACCGCGCGCTTCGATAGTCAGGACGTGCCGCGCCCGTCCCACTGGACCGGCTGGCGCGTCGTACCGCGCTCGGTCGAGTTCTGGCGCGACCGGCCGTTCCGCCTGCACGACCGGCTGCGGTTCAAGCGCGACGGCGAGGCCTGGCGGTCGGGCCGCCTGTGGCCCTGACGCTAGTGCAGTTCAGAACAAGGTTCGTCACAAAGGTCACGGCGAGGTCACAGCGAACACGACGGAGCTGTGCCCGGTTCGGAACGTCTTGATGGCCTGCGGCGGCGAAGCCGCAGATCGATCTACGGCCTGGACATGGAGTTGAGACGAGCCGACGCGCGTTCGGTCTCGTCGTGTTCGCTGTGACCTCGTTGTGCCCGTTATGATGAACGCCTTGCAGGCCCGCATCAACTCAAGCGTCGATGGCTCTAGGCGCGGAACAGCAGCGATCCGTCGCCGTAGGAATAGAATCGATAGCCGTCCGCGATGGCGTGGGCGTAGGCCGCCTTCATCGTCTCGCTGCCCGCAAAGGCGCTGACCAGCATGAACAGCGTCGACTTTGGCAGGTGGAAGTTGGTCATCAGCACATCCACCGCCCGGAACCGATAGCCCGGCGTGATGAAGATGGCCGTGTCGCCGTGGAAGGGTTTGATTTCGCCGTCCTCGGCCGTCGCGCTCTCCAGCAGACGCAGGGAAGTGGTGCCGACGCAGACGATGCGGCCGCCGTTCGCATGAACCGCATTCAGCGCGGCGGCGGTTTCAGGCGACACCTCGCCCCATTCGCTGTGCATCTTGTGATCGGCCAGGTCGTCGGCCTTGACCGGCAGGAAGGTGCCGGCGCCGACGTGCAGGGTCACGGCGTGGGTCGAGACGCTCTTGGCGCGGATGGCGTCGAGCAGGGCAGGGGTGAAATGCAGGCCGGCGGTCGGGGCGGCGACCGACCCGTCATGCTCGGCGAAGACGGTCTGATAGTCCGACCGGTCGCGGTCGTCCTCGGGCCGTTTCGCGGCGATATAGGGCGGCAGGGGCATGACGCCTACCTCGCGGATGGCGTCATCCAGCGCCGGGCCGGACAGGTCGAACGTCAAGGTGATCAGACCGTCGTCACCCTTTGAAACGACTGTCGCCTCCAACATCCTTCTCCCCTCGGGGGAGAAGGTGGGCCCGGAGGGCTCGGATGACGGGGCTATGTCCGCGATCTCGGCGATTGAGGTCGTGCCCGCGTCGGGCAACCCCCTCATCCGTCTCGCTTCGCGATCCACCTTCTCCCCCGAGGGGGGAAGGGATGAGAAGACGATCCGATCCCCCGGCTTGATCCGCTTGCCCGGCTTCATGAAGGCGGACCAGACGTCGGGCGCGTCGCGGTGATGCAGCGTCGCCTCCACCTCGACCGTCAGGGTCTCGCCCTCGGGTCCGACCCGCTGCCGCACGCCCGACAGACGCGCCGGGATCACCCGCGTGTCGTTGAACACCAGCGCGTCGCCGGGGCGCAGAAAGTCCGGCAGGTCGCGAATGACCCGGTCCTCCAGCACGTCGCCCTTCACGACCAGCAGACGCGCGGAATCGCGCGGATCGGCCGGGCGCAGCGCAATCCGGTCTTCGGGCAGGTCGAAATCGAAATCGGCGGTCTTCATCGGCCGCTCTATACGAGCGTCGTTCGCAGTGCGCCACGACGTAAGGTGGGTGAAATGCGGAGTTGAGCCTTATGAACTTGTTCATCGACCCAGAACAAAATGCTGGGATGATCATTCGCGACCGTCTCATCGTCTCGGCAGCCGCGTTCCCCGCTGTGTTCGGGTTTGGTTTGGCGATCGCCATATCTCGCGATCTGATTATCGCTGGCGCCGTTGCGGTCGTCGCGTCCCTCATCTCTGCCGGGATTACTTTGACACCATCAGTGCGCGCTGCGCGCATCCGGATAATGCGGCGGAAATATCCGGACGCTTCCTGACTAACTTCCGTTCGTCCTGTCAGGCGAGATGGGCTGAGAACGCGCTACCAGCGCATGTCGCTCGAGCCGGTCCTTGATTTCCAAAAGGATTTGTCGCCCGAACGGCCTCTACCCTAACGCGCCCTATACATGCGTTAGAATGGCCGCCGGTCTTTGACAGCGTAAGTTCAGGCAACCCACACGGCCAATTCCCGCCTGCGTCTCACGGCGACCACACCGGCAGATTAGACGATTAGATACTCTAGACGGTGAATTCTCGTCCGCGCCTCAGGGTGCCGACGCCGAGAGATCAGACGAATTAGACACTGTAGACGGTAAAAATGCCCGGCTGGCGTCTGATGTCAGGTGTATCCCGGCGCAAACGCCCCGGCCCAGGCGCCGTAGCGATTCAGGGACAGGTCGCGTGTCTCGATCTCCGGCGACCGGCCGTCGACCATATCGGCCAACACGCGGGCCGAGCCGCACGCCATCGTCCAGCCCAGGGTGCCGTGGCCGGTGTTGAGATACAGGCCGGGGATCTTGGTCGCCCCGATCACGGGCGTGCCGTCGGGCGTCATCGGACGCAGGCCGGACCAGTAGCTCGCGCCCGCCAGATCACCACCGCCGGGGAACAGGCTGCCGACCGAATGGGCCAGGGTCTCGCGACGCAGCGCGGGCAGGGTGTTGTTGTAGCCCGACAGCTCGGCCATGCCGCCGACGCGGATGCGGTCGCCCAGGCGGGTGATCGCCACCTTGTAGCTTTCGTCCATGACGGTGGAGACGGGCGCGCGGTCGGCATCCAAAATCTTGGCCGTGATCGAATAGCCCTTGACCGGATAGACCGGCAGGTCGAGACCCAGCGGCCTGGCCATCATCGGCGAATAGGAGCCGAGCGCCAGGATCACCAGATCCGCCGTTATGGCGCCCTTACTGGTCAGGGCGCCGGTCGCGCGACCGTCCGTCGTCGTGATCGACTGGATGTCGGTCCCGGTATGGAAGAGCACGCCGCGCTCCGCCGCCAGCTTCGCCAGGGCGTTGGTGAACAGGAAACAGTCGCCGGTCTCGTCATGCGGCAGGCGCAGCCCCCCGACGAAATCGACATCGGAGGCGGCCAGACCCGGCTCGGCGGCGATGCAGCCGGCGCGGTCCAAAACCTCGCACGGGACGCCGGCGGCCTTCAGCACGTCCACGTCCTTGTGCACGTCGGCCAGCTGTTTTTCGGTACGGAACAGCTGCAGCGTGCCTTGCTGGCGGCCGTCATAGGTGATGCCGGTCTCGCGGCGCAGCAGGTCGATCTGGTCGCGGCTGTATTCGGCCAGACGCACCATCCGGCTCTTGTTCAGCCCATAGCGATCATGGGTGCAGTTGCGCAGCATGGCGACCGTCCAGCGCACCATGGCCATGTCCAATCGAGGCCGCACGATCAGCGGGGCATGGCGCATCAGCAGCCACTTCATCGCCTTAGCCGGGATCGACGGCGCGGCCCAAGGCGCGGAATAGCCCGGCGAAATCTGCGCGGCGTTGGCGAAGCTGGTCTCCAGCGCCGGACCGGCCTGCCGATCCACGACCGTGACCTCATGCCCGGCCTGGCTGAGATACCAGGCGGTGGTGACGCCGATGACGCCGGCTCCGAGCACCAGAACGCGCATATGAAGACCCCGAGCAAATCTCTTGTTCGCCGCGTAAGTTACCCTCGCGTCGTTCGATGATCCTGTCTGTTTGCGCAATGATCTGCGACTGATAAGGTTTGCGCGCAATTATCTGCGGCCGAAAGGCGGAAACTTGTGACCCTGCTTGATCCCATCGATCAGCGCATTCTTCAGCGGCTTCGCGCCGATGGTCGGGTGAGCAATGCGGACTTGGCTGCTGAAATTGGCCTTTCGCCGTCGGCCTGCCTGCGCCGGGTGCGACGGCTTGAGGAGCGCGGCGTGATCCGGGGCTATGCCGCCGTCCTGGCCAATGACGCCGACGACGGGGTGGTGGCCTATGTGGAGATCACGCTGGAGAAACAGACCGACGACCATATGCGCCGTTTCGAGGCGGCGGTGCGCAACCACCCGGAAATCCGCGACTGCTATCTTATGGCGGGCGAGGCCGACTATATCGTGCGCGCCGTGGCGCCCGACATCGCCGCCTATGAGGTGATCCACAAGGACGTGCTGTCGCGCCTGCCGGGGGTGTCGCGCATCCACTCCAGCCTGGCGATCCGAAACGTCCTGGCGGCGCGCGGCTGAACCCCAGCCGCCTTTCGGTGTTCAGACCGGATGAAAATCACCGAACTGTTGCCCTCCGCTCTCATCGGCGCTGTCGCCAGCGCCCGATCCATGACCCCGATGGCGGCCATCGCGGCGGCCGAGTTGGCGCACAAGCCGACGCCGGGGCGGGTCTTCCTGCTGAACCAACCCCTGTTCAAGTTCGGTGCGCTGTTGATGGGCGTAGGCGAGCTGTTCGGCGACAAGATGAAGTCGGCGCCCGACCGCACGGTCTTCCTGGGCCTGCTGGCGCGGGTGATGAGCGCCGGCATCGCGGGATCGGCCCTGGCGCCGCGTGGCAAGGAGAAGCTGGGCGCCGGCGTCGCCGTCGCGACCGCCGTGCCGCTGGCCTATCTGACGCTGGCCGGTCGCAAGAAGGCCATGGCCCGCATCGGCCAGACCCGCAGCGGTCTGATCGAGGACGCCGTGATCGTCGGGGCGGGCGCGCTGGTCGTCGGCCTGACGGTCGCGCGGTTCAGCCGCCGCTAAGCGCTCGACAGGCGAGGAACTGGCGGCGATAGGTGCGACAGCATCTCCAGAGGAACCCGTCATGATCACCCGTATCCAACCCGGCGCCCGCATGAGCGAAGCCGTCATTCACGGCGACACCATCTATCTGGCCGGCCAGGTCGGGGAGCCCGGCGACGACGTGATCGCCCAGACGAAGACGGCTCTGGCCGAGGTCGAGGCCTTGCTGGCGGAGGCCGGTAGCGACAAGTCGAAAATCCTGATGGCCCAGATCTGGCTGGCCGACATCGGAGATTTCGACGCGATGAACAGCGTCTGGGACGCTTGGGTCGACACCGCCAATCCCCCCGCCCGCGCCACGGGCGAGAACCGACTGGCGTCGCCGGACTATCTGGTCGAAGTGATCGTGATCGCCGCCAAGGGCTGATCCCTGCGGCTAAGCGGTTGACCGGGCGGTATGCAGACTGCAAACCGCCAACATGTTGCAGAACCTCGAAACCCTCGCCCGCGAGGCCAAGTCCTGGCCGTTCGAACAAGCCCGCAATCTGCTGGCCCATGTGCTGAAGAAGCGTCTGACCGACGCCGAGCGGGATGCGGCGAAACTGCTGATCGACGCGGGCAAGGCGGATGAAGCTCTGGCGGCTTTTCCCGCTTTGCAGCGTCCGGTGATCCTGGAGACCGGCTATGGCCCGTCGGGCCTGCCGCACATGGGCACCTTCGGCGAGGTGGCGCGCACGACCATGGTGCGCAACGCCTTTCGCGCCCTGACCGGCGACCATTGGCCCACGCGCCTTATCGCTTTCTCCGACGACATGGACGGCCTGCGCAAGGTGCCGGAGGGCGTGCCGAACCCCGAGATGCTGCGAGAGGATCTGCATCTCTCCCTGACGCGTGTGCGCGACCCCTTCGGCACCCACGACAGCTTCGGCGCGCACAACAACGCCCGCCTGCGCGCCTTCCTCGACAGCTTCGGCTTTGACTATGAGTTCATGTCCTCGACCGAGACCTATAAATCGGGCCGGTTCGACGCGACGCTGCTGACCCTTCTGGAACGGTTCGACGCGGTCCAGGCCATCATGCTGCCGACCCTGGGCGAGGAGCGCCGCGCCACCTATTCGCCCTTCCTGCCCGTCAGCCCGATCACTGGCCATGTGCTGCAGGTGCCGACGCTGGCGCGCGACGTCGAGAAGGGGACGATCACCTTCGAAGACCCCGCAGGCGAGCCGGGTAACCGCACCGAGGTTCCGGTCACCGGCGGCCATGTGAAGCTGCAATGGAAGCCCGACTGGGCCATGCGCTGGGTCGCACTGGACGTCGATTACGAGATGTCGGGCAAGGACCTGATCGAAAGCGTGCGCGAAAGCTCCAAGCTGTGCCGCGCCTTGGGCGGCACGCCGCCGGAAGGGTTCAACTACGAGCTGTTCCTCGACATCGAGGGCCGCAAAATCTCTAAATCAAAGGGCAACGGCCTGACGATGGACGAGTGGCTGCGCTACGGCACGCCGGAGAGCCTGAGCTGGTACATGTTCCAGTCGCCGAAGTCGGCCAAGAGCCTGCACTTCAACGTCATCCCGCGCGCGATCGACGACTATCTGGCCTTCATCGAGAGCTACAAGACCCAGGAGCCGGCCAAGCGAATCGACAACGCCGTCTGGTCGATCCATGCGGGCGATCCGCCGACCCACACCTCGCCGGTGTCGTTCGCCCTGCTGCTGAACCTGGTCGGCGTGGCCAACGCCTCGACCAAGGACCACCTGTGGGCCTATTTCGCCAAATACCTGCCCGAGGCGACGCCGCAGAACGAGCCGTTGCTGGACCGGCTGATGGGGTCGGCACTGAATTATTACGAGGACTTCGTGAAGCCCTCGAAGTCTTACCGCCTGCCGGACGACAAGGAGAAGGCGGCGCTGCTGGACCTCGCTGGGCGGCTTAGGGCCCTGCCGTCGGACACGACCGATGGCGAGCTGATCCAGAACGAGGTCTACGCCGTGGGCAAGGCGCATGAGTTCGAGCCGCTGCGGGCCTGGTTCGGGGCGCTTTACGAGGTCTTGCTGGGCGCAAGCCAGGGGCCGCGCTTCGGCTCGTTCGCGGCCATCTACGGGTTGCCGCAGACCATCGCACTGATCGAGGCCGGGGCGAACGGAGAACTGGCGCAATCTTGACGTTTGGTCAGGATTGGTAACTCGTAGGCTTTGGGATCGACGGCTTAGCCGGGGAGGCGAGTTGAGTTACGAGATCGACGAGCAAGCGCGGATCCTGTGGTTGGACCTGGTTTCTGCCGGGTCGGCCGACAAGGTGTTGGAGGCGACGGTTGGCCTGGTCACCGAGCGACCCGACCTCTGCGCCTGGGATTGGATCGTCGAATGCGAGCCCATGACCGACGATGCCACTGTCCAGCATCTGGCGAAATTGGCGCAGGCTTGGGGAACGCCGCCCGAGGTGGAGGCGGTGACGGTCTTTGTCACCCACGATCGGTTGCTGCATCTGTGGGCGCGCGTGCTGGACTTTCAATTCGCAAGGCGCAAACACCTGATCGAGCGGGACACGAATGCGGCGCGTCGGTTGATCGAGCGACGCAGGAGCGCGCGCTCGCAAAGATGAACCGAAAATAACGGCGAAGCTCCGGGAGCCTTCAGGTTCGTCCAGGCATTCTCCCCTCATCGGCAAACGCGCTGACAGGAGAAGAGTTATGTCGAACAAGATTTTCAAGACCGGTCTGGCTACGGCTGCTGCTCTGGCCGCCATGGTGACGGCCGCACCTATGGCCGCCCAGGCTCAAGCCAATGGCGTGACCAACTGCGACGCCCCCGGTGGTCGCCAGCGTGCGGGCGCCCTGATCGGCGCCGTCGTCGGCGGCGTGGTGGGTTCCAACCTGGCGCGTAACGAGCGCACCGCCGGCACCATCGTCGGTGCGGGCGCTGGCGCCGCGGCCGGTTCATACATCGGCTGTAACCAGCAGCGGACGCGTGCCGCGGCCACGTCGAACGGCTCGCAATATCGCGCCTCGTCCAACCTGCGTATCCGCAGCGGTCCCGGCACCAACTATCGCCAGGCGGGCACCCTGTCGGCAGGCCAGCCCTTCACCGCCATCGGTTCGCAAGGCGAGTGGGTTCAGATCGCCGGCGGCGGTTGGGTGAACGCCAACTACGTCTCGGCCAACTAGTCTCTTCACCCAAGATCATCGAAAGCTCTGTCCGGTTCGCCGGGCGGGGCTTTCTGCTGGCGCTTACTGACTGACCCACAGGATGCGGGCCATCCATTCGATTTCGCGACGCGGCACGACGCGGGGCGGATATTCTGGATTGATTGATGACAGGGTGACCGCACGGCTGGTCAGGCTGGTCACCTCCTTGGCGACGGTCTCGCCGGTCGTCAGCCGGGCCACAACCCGGTCGCCGCGTCGTACGCGCGTCGCCTCCTGATCGACGATGACCCGGTCGCCCTCGCGATAGAGCGGCGACATGGACTCGCCGGTGATCTTCAGGCTGAACAGGGTGTCCTTGGCGCGGGGCAAGTCGGTCTGGTCCCAGCCTTCCCCCATCGGCAGGCCGGCATCGTCGAAAAATCCGTCCTGTCCCGCCTTGGCCAAACCGAGAAGCGGAACGGTGGTGGGTCTATCCGGTGCATCATCGGCCAGGATCGCGAAGTCGGAGAGCGACACCCCGGTCGCCTGGAGCACCAAGGTCATGCTTTCGGTCGATGGCCAGCGAGGACGCGGTGGATCGCCGGGGCCAAAGCGTTTGGAGGGGTTGAAGCTGGTGGCGTCCAGACCGGCGCGGCGGGCGAGGCCAGACGGCGTTAGGCCCTCGCGCCGCGCCAGGCTGTCGACGGCCTTCCACAGTTTGGCGTGTGATAGCGGCATGGCGTCCCGGCGACCGATTCGCCCACAGGATACGATGGGGAGTTAGGAATTTCTACCTATTCATCGCAGCCGCTCGGCGTTCCTGCCAAGCGTAGAATGTGCCGATGATAATGCAGATGATGATCAGATAGCCGATCAGATTCACGACTGTATAAAGCGATCCCACCATGATCGGTTGTCCGGTAAGGATCATGATGTGCGACATGACCGCAATCAGTTGCAGGCCGCTTGCCCATACTGGCCAGGATTGGCGATACCGCCAGCTTATTCCGATGAAGACGACCAATAGCGCCAGGTCGATGAGGAACATTCCCACGGGAACGCCACGAAAGCCGCTGTTTTCCTGCATCACGATGGTCGCAAACCAGGCGAACAAATAAGCGCCTGCGCCTGCGCGTTCGGCTGAACCGCCTTTGAGAAAGGCAAACAGCGCCATGCCGACCATGAAGACCGCGCCAATGATCGCATAAGCGATATTGAGCATGACAAATCGCCCCCACGCAGAAATGCGCAGGGGCGATAATGACCGAAGTCAGATCAAACTGAAATCTCGGTAAGCCAAGCTTACCAAGAATTCACGCGACGCGGTGCAGATGCGTCGGCGTGAGGGCGGACTTGGGGTCCAGCCAGTCGTCCGGCTTCGCCACAGGACCAGCAGCGTAGGTGCCGTAGCCGAGGCGGCGGTGGTCTTTTTGCAGTTCGGCGTGGCAGGCGACGATGGACTCGCGCGCAGCCGACAGGGCGGCGATCGTTTCCATGGCCTTGGCCTGGGCGACCGTGCCGCTGACGGGCGACAGCGAAAGCGCGGCGCGGGCGCCGATGAAGGATTGAACCAGCGTCGTCGCCTGGGTGATCGCGGCGTCGATCGCGAGTTCGGTAGCGTGCAGGTCGCCAGCAACGCTGGTGACGACTTCAGTGCGGTCCATGAAAGCCCCTCAGATAAGGTTACGAGAGACTTATGGTTATCACGTCTTAACCATGCTTGGTAGAGGTATCTTCATAAGTGCGGCAATCGCGCGTTGAAGCGCCGCCATACGGATGGCGGTGAAGTTCAGCATTTGTGGGGATCCCGGCCGAATCGGTGCGCAGGCGGCCGGCGCCTAGGCCCAATCGACATTCAGTGATTCCCGAGCGTCCTGATGCGTGATTCATAGGTCTCCGTGTTGGCGGAGGTCTTTGATGGGTGTGAAGCGTTACGAACTCGACGATGCGCAGTGGGATCG